>WGMC01000012.1 GCA_016125265.1 Planctomycetaceae bacterium | reverse complement strand
CTCGAGACAAGGGCTGAAAGCCCGCCCCATCCCGCCCCGTGCCAACGCGATGGCCCGGGCCTTCAGCCCGGACCCGTTCCACCGCAATACCTGGGGCGTTGCCCCAGGCTACGATCGGGCGGGGCGTTGCCCCTTTCGGACGACCCTGCGTCTGTGGGAGCACGCAACAAAGGCGGGAGATGCTCTCCTGCGTCGAACGGTGCGTTGCCCCATCGGGACGCGCGTACGTTCGCCGCCGGATGCAACGATCAAGGCGCGCACGCCGCCTCGAAGCTCCTAGGCCGAACGCAATACAACCGCGGGGCGTCGCCCCTTGGACCATCAGGTCCCGCAGAACGTCGCTTCGACCACTTCGTGTGGCTTCGGCGCGAGTTGCAAGTCGGCGTAGTCGGGCTGGTCCGTGTAGGGGTCGGTGCACGCGGCAAGCAGGCGTTCGAACGGCTGCAAGTTTCCGGACACGGCGGCCTGGATCGCCTCTTCGATGCGGTGGTTGCGCGGGTGGAACGCGGGGTTCGATCGGGCCATCCGAGCGGCGCGGCTGGCATCGTCGCTGCCCTCGGATGCGGCGCGTTGGCGCCAGCCCTCGGCCCAGCGGTCGAACGCGGCGGGGTCCTGGAACTCGGCGCGCGCGCTGCCGTCGACGAGGCCGCGGAACGTGCGGGTGAAGTCCGCTTGGTTCTGGGCCATGAGTTTGAGCAGAGCCTCGGCCAACTCGCGATCGCCCTCGCGGGGCTCAAGAAGGCCCAACTTCGCGCGGAAACGCATCAACCACTGCTCGCCGTAGAGCGGCGCGTAGCGATCGAGCGCCGCGGTGGCCAAGCGGATGGCCTCGTCGCGATCCTCCGCCAGGATCGGAAGCAACGCGTTGGCCAGTTGTGCCAGGTTCCACAGCATCACCTGGGGCTGAGCCGCGTAGGCGTAACGACCCTGCACGTCGATGGACGAGAACACCGTGTCCGGGTGGTACGTGTCGAGGAACGCGCAGGGGCCGTAGTCGATCGTCTCGCCGCCGACGGAGGTGTTGTCGGTGTTCATCACGCCGTGGATGAAGCCAAGCGACAACCACTGGGCAACGAGTTTGGCCTGCGCCTCGACGACGTGCTCGAGCAACGACAGCGGCCCGCTGGCGCCCGGATAGTGCCGCCCCAGCGCGTGTTCGCTCAACGCGCGCAGTCCGTCCCGATCGTCCCGAGCGGCGAAGTACTGGAACGTCCCGACGCGGATGTGGCTGGTGGCCACACGCGTCAAGACGGCCCCGGGCCACTCCTCTTCGCGGTAGACCGATTCGCCGGTGCTCACCGCGGCGAGAGCCCGCGTCGTCGGCACACCCAGGGCATGCATGGCCTCGGACACGAGGTACTCGCGCAGCACCGGCCCGAGCCACGCACGCCCGTCCCCGCGCCGCGAGTACGGCGTGGGCCCCGAACCCTTGAGTTGGATGTCGCGCCGGATCCTATGCACGTCGATCACTTCGCCCAAAAGAATCGCGCGCCCGTCGCCGAGCTGCGGCACCCACCCGCCGAACTGGTGGCCCGCGTAGACCTGGGCCAGGGGCTGCGCTCCGCTCGGCACCTGGTTCCCGGCGAGCACGGCCACACCCTCGGGCGACTCGAGCGCCGCCGGATCGAGCCCCAACTCCCGCGCCAACCCGTGGTTGACCTTCAAGAGCGCCGGCGCACGCACCGGCGTGGGCTTGACGAGCGAATAAAACCGCTCCGGCAGTTGCACGTAGCTATTGTCGAAGGCAAACCGAGGTGCGGCCATGGTGGATCGTGGGACGTCGGGCGCGACCACCCGCGCCGCGTTCGACCCAGAGTACCACGCATGCGCACTGTTCCGCGGTGCGGAAGAACAACGGCAGCCGCTACAGGTGGTCAGCCCGGCAGCAGCGAGCGGCCGTCCATCCCCGCGCTCGGGGGTAGACCCATCGCGGCCAGTAATGTGGGGGCCACGTCGGCGAGGATGCCCATCGGGCGCAGTTTGGCGCCGATCAGGTCGTCGGCGCACAGGAGGAGCGGCACGGGGTTCGTCGTGTGCGCCGTGTGCGGTTGGTTGTGCACGCGGTCCCACAGCATCTCGGCGTTGCCGTGGTCGGCGGTGATCGCCACCAGGCCGCCCTTCTTGGTCACGGCGGGCACGATGCGCGCCAGGCATTCGTCGACGGCGGTGACCGCGCGTTGGACGGCGGGCACGATCCCCGTGTGGCCCACCATGTCGGCGTTGGCGAAGTTGACGATGTAGACGTCGGTCTCGCCGCGTTCGAGCGAGGCTAGGATCGCTTCGGTGACCGCGGGCGCGCTCATCTCGGGCTGCAGGTCGTACGTAGCGACCTTGGGGCTCGGGATCAGGATGCGCGACTCGCCCGGATACTCGGCTTCGACGCCCCCTGAGAAGAAGAACGTGACGTGCGCGTACTTCTCGGTCTCGGCGATGCGTTGCTGGCGCAGGCCCGCCTTGGAGATGAGCTCGGGGAAGATGCCGCGCAGTTCCTGCTGCGGGTACGCCACCGGGAAGGGGTACTCCGCGCGGTACTGGGTCATCGTCGCCAGGTGCAACTTCGCCCGGCGGCCGCGCGCGAATCCGTCGAACGCATCGAACGAGAGCGCGGCGCAGATCTGGCGCATGCGATCCGCGCGGAAGTTGAAACACAAGAGCGCGTCCCCGTCGGCCATCACAGCGGGCCCGCCGACGACGGTCGGCTCCAGGAACTCGTCGCCCACGTCCTTCTCGTAGGAGCGCCGCGCCGCGTCCACGGCGGTCGGCACGACCAGGCCCTCGCCCTCGAGGAACAACCGGTACGCCCGCTGCACGCGGTCCCAGCGGTTGTCGCGGTCCATCGCCCAATAGCGCCCGACCACGGTTGCGATGCGGCCGACACCTGCGGCGGCGATGTCGCGCTCGAGGGTTTCGAGGTAGCCGATGCCGGAGCGCGGCGGTGTGTCGCGCCCGTCCGTCACTGCGTGCACCAGCACTTGGTCCGGGCGCAGCCCTCGCGCCTTCGCCATCTTCAAGAGCTCCGCCAGATGGCGGTCGCTCGAGTGCACACCGCCGTCGCTGACCAGTCCGAGCAAATGCAACTTCGTACCGTTTGCCCGCGCGTGCTCCATCGCCCCCACCAGCGCGCCGTTCTCGTGGAAGCGGCGCTCGCGGATGGCCTTGTCGATTCGGGTGATCTCCTGGTAGACGATGCGGCCGGCGCCCAGGTTGGTGTGGCCCACCTCGCTGTTCCCCATCAAACCTAGGGGCAGGCCCACCTCTTCGCCGGACGCGGAGAGCAGGGTCGAGGGGTAGCGGGCGCGGAGCTCCGCGAATCGCTTGGCGTGGCTGAGGATCGCGTTGTCGTCCGCGGCGTCCCGGTGGCCCCAGCCGTCGAGCACGATCAAAAGGGTCGGGCGGTGTCGCATGGGGGGAGGGGCACTAGGGGATGCGCCGCGGGGCTTGGGTTTCCGAGGGGGGGCCAGAACGCCCATACTGGGGCACGGCGTCCGAGCGGCGCCCAGCCCCCACGTCGATCGCCATGAAACAGAACCAACAGAGGGGAAGCGGAGTGTACCCGGGCCGCGTCGGGGCTCGACGGCTGGCGCGCAGCCTCGGCGCCGCCGCGCTCGCCGTGCTCTTGGCCGCCTGCGTCACCACCCCCATCACGGGCCGGCGCTCGCTCAACTTCTACGCGGTCGAGGAGGAGGTGCCCCTCGGCGCCGAGGCCTACGAACAACTGCTCAGCGAGGAAACGCTCATCACGTCGGGCCCGGAGTTCGACATGGTGCAGCGCATCAGCGCGCGCCTGGTGGAGGCCGCGGCGCCGGAGGATCCGGGTTACGCGTGGGAGACGCGTTTGATTCGCTCCCCCACCACCGCCAACGCCTTCTGCCTGCCCGGCGGGAAGATGGCCGTCTATTCGGGCCTGATCCCGATCGCCCAGAACGAAGCCGCCCTGGCCGCGGTCATGGGCCACGAGATCGGCCACGCCCTGGCCCGGCACGGCACCGAACGCCTGACGCAGAGCCAGGCCCTGGGGGTGGTGACGGAGGTGGTCAACACGACGGTCGAGGGTGCGTCGGACTACACTGCTCTCGGCGGGGCGCTGATCGAGTACGGCGTGTTCCTGCCCTGGGGCCGGCGGCAGGAGCTCGAGGCGGATCGCCTGGGGTTGGTCCTGATGGCGCGCGCCGGGTACGACCCGCGGGAGGCGGTGGGCCTGTGGGAGCGCATGTCGGCGCTGTCGGGGGGCTCGAGCACACCCAGTTGGCTTTCGACGCACCCAAGCGGTGAGGACCGCATCGAGCAGATCCAGGCGCTCCTGCCCGAGGTTCTGCCGATCTACGAAGCGAGCCGGGGGCGGTAGGCGGGATGACGGGGGCGCGGGCCTGCGCGTGGGAGCCGGGTGCGCGGGCCGGGTGCGCGGGCCTCCTGGCCCGCCTTGTAGGGGCGCGGCCCTGTCCGCGCCCAGAGGCGTTGGGCGCGCGGTCGTTCGGCGCGGGGTCGTTCCCTTGGGCGCGGACGGGGCCGCGCCCCTACAGACCGCACGACGGGGTCAGGAACAAGGCGGGCCTGGAGGCCCGCGCACCCGGCCCACGCACCCGGCCAGCGCACCCGGCCCGCGCACCCGGCCGGCATTTGGCGCCCGCGGACCGGCGGCAGCCGAAAAGGCAGTCGCCGTCCCAAGTCGTTCCTATTCTGGCACTTAGGGCGGCTGGGCCGTCTCTGCGCGTGAAGCGCGGCCCCGCTTTTTCTAGCTTCCACGAGCCGCCCGGACCGTCCGGGACCCGGAGGAGACCCCCTCTCTGCCGCCCCCCTCGCACCACACTCGTATCCCGCAAGTGCCCTCCGGTCGCCCCCGGACGGCGCTTCGTGAGCGCGCCAAGGGCTCGAGGGAGAGCCGAAGCACGCCGTGGTAAAAGTCGCGCTGATCACGCCTGAGCTGCACGCCCTCGTGCGGCGCACCAACCTCGCCGGCATGGCGCAGGAGTTGGCCCGCGGTTTGCAACTCGTGGGCTGCGACGTGCGTGTCTTCCTGCCGCGCACGCGTGAAGTGTCGCTGGAAGGCCTCAGCGAAGTCGAACAGGCGGCCGCCGTCCGCGTTTCGGTGGGCGGCGAGAAGGTGGACTTCCGCGTGCTGGCGGCGAAGCTCGGCCCCCTGCCGATCTACCTCTTCGAACAGAAGCAACTCTTCGACGGGCGCTTCCCCTACGGCGACGAGTCCGGCCCGTATCCCGACAACTGGCGCCGCTACGGTTTGTTCGCGCGGGCCGTGCTCGAATCGATGGCTCCACTCGGCTTCGCCGTCGACGTGCTGCACTGCCTCGACTGGACGGCGGGGCTGGTGCCGCTGATCCACCGCCTCGAACACCTGAGCGGCGAGACCGCCGGCAGCGCCGACACGGCCCTGGCGCGCGCGGGCACGTTCTTCTCGTTCCACAACCTCGCGATGCAGGGCTCGTTCGAACGCGAGATCCTGCCGCGCCTCGGCATCCCCCACGAGTACTTCCGCAACACGAACGGCATCGAGCTGGGCGGCAAGGTCAACTTCCTGAAGGCCGGCGCGGAGTTCGCGACCGTGCTCTGCACCCACAGCCCGAGCCACGCCGAGGTCATCCAGAACCAGGACCGCGGTTACGGCCTGGAGGACGTGTTCCAGCGCCGCAAGAAGGAGCTGCTCGGCATCCACAACGGCGTCGACTACCACGCCTGGGATCCTTCGAAGGACCCGCTGCTGGCGGCCAACTTCTCCGCCAAGGACGGTGATCTGGCGGGCAAGAAGAAGTGCAAACAGGCACTGCAACAGGATCTCGGCCTCGATGTGTCTGCGAAGACCCTCCTCGCGTGCCACGTGGGGCGTTGGGACGCGGACTCGGGGTTCGATCTCCTGTCCGAGATCATGGGGGCCCTGCTCGAGCACAACATCGAGTTGGTCGTCATGGGGGCGGGCAGCGACGAGGTGCAAAAGCGCCTGCGCACGGTCGAGGCCACGTTCCCCGGCCGGTTGAAGGTGCTCTTCGGCTACGACCCGGCGGCGGCCCACAAGCTGCTCGCCGGCGCGGACGTGCTGCTGATGCCGTCGCACTACCAGCCGGCGAACTCGCTGTTCGCGGTGGCGTTGCGCTACGGCGCCGCGCCGCTCATCTACAGCCAGAGCGGGCTCGAGGACACGGTGCTGGACGCGGTCGACGAGCCGGAGAAGGGCCTCGGCTTCCACTTCGCGCCGTACACGGGCGACGCCCTGCTCGACGGTTTGACACGTGTGATCCAGTTCCACAAGGATCCGACGAAGTGGAACGCGGTGGTGCAGCGGCTCCTCGAACAGGACTTCTCCTGGGAGCGCGCCGCCGCCGAGTACCTGAAGGCCTACCGACGGGTGACACGCCGCATCCGCGGCCGTTGAAGAACTCCGATTCCAACGACACACCGCGCCTCGGGGCGTGGAAGAGCGCCCTGCCGGGGGTGGTGCCGCAGGCCATCGGTTTCGACGTGGGCGGCACGGCGGTGAAGGCCGGCCGCATCGGCGGCGATGGGCGCGTGTTCGCGGAGTTGGAGCGCCCCCTGCCGCGGCGCGGCGGCTTCGGCGGGCTGGTCGGATTGCTCGCCGAGATGGCGGGGCAATTGGGAGCCACCGTGCGAGTGGGCCTGGGTGTGCCCGGACTCGTGGACCACGCGACAGGGGTCGTCGAAGTGTCGCCGAACATCCCCTACCTGGACGGTCAGCCGCTCGGCGCGGCCGTGGAGGAACGGCTTGGGCTCGCGCTGGGTGGCGCGCGGCTCGTGAACGACGCCAACGCGGCCGCGTTGGGTGAGGCCTGGATCGGAGCGGGTGCCGGGCGGCGCGACCTCCTCTTCGTGACGCTGGGCACCGGGGTCGGCGGTGGGCTCGTGCTGGGCGGCGAGCTGTGGGAGGGAGCTGGTCTCGCGGGCGAGATCGGGCACGTCAAGATCGACCCGGGTGGCGAGTTGTGCGGATGTGGGCGCCGCGGGTGCCTCGAAACCCTCGCGTCGGCGACGGCGGCCAGCCGACGGGCGAAGGAGGCCGGCCTGCCCGCGGCCGCGCCGGGGGACCTCGCGTTGCTCGCGGAAATCGCACGGCGCACGGCCGGGCCCGAACGGGCACTCCTGCGCGCCGTGGGTCGCGATTTGGGGTACGGTCTCGGCGCCGTGCTGAACCTCTTGGACCTGCGCACCTACGTATTTGGCGGCGGCTTCGGGCGCGCCTTCGATTGCCTCGAAGACGGCATCCGCGACGGGCTCGACGAATCGTCGTACGGCGTTCGGGTGGGCGCGGTCGAACTCCTGCCCGCGCGCCTCGGCCCCAAGGCCGGCTGGATCGGCGCCGCGCGGCAGGCGATGGACCCCGCCCGTGGCGATGGAGAGCAGCGATGAAACAAACGCCGGCCGTTTCGGTGCAGGACCTGGTGGTGCGCTACGGCAAGGGCAAGACGGCCGTGCGCGCCCTCGACGGCGTGAGCCTGACGATCGAACCGGGCAGGGTGTTCGGCCTCCTCGGGCCCAACGGCGCGGGCAAAACGACGCTCGTCAAGGTGCTGCTTGGACTGGTAGGCGGGTACGAGGGCCGCGCGGAGTTGCTCGGCGAACCGGTGGGCAGGGCACTGCCGCGCCGGCGGGTGGGTTATCTACCCGAGGCCCACCGGCTGCCCGGGTACCTGACCGCGTGGCAGGTGCTCGAACTCTTCGGCATGCTCTGCGGCCGCGAGCGCGCCTGGCTGCGGCAGCGCATCCCCGGTTGGCTCGAACGGGTCGGCATGCGCGAGGCCGCGCATCGCAAGGTCAAGCAGTACTCGAAGGGCATGCAGCAGCGACTGGGCCTGGCCCAGGCATTGGTGCACGAGCCCGAGGTGGTGTTCCTCGACGAACCCACCGACGGCGTGGATCCCATCGGCCGCGCGGCCGTGCGCGAGGTGATCGCAGAGCTCAAACGCAAGGGCACCACGGTGTTCCTCAACTCGCACCTCCTCATGGAAGTCGAGCAGATGTGCGACCACGTGGTGATCTTGAACCGTGGCCGGATCCTGCGCGAGGGCTCCTTGGAGGAGATGACACGCGGCGCGGGCGCGGTGCGCATCGACCTCGGCCGAGACACGGCCGACCTCGCCGGCAAACTCGCCAAGTGCGGTCAAGTCACCGACAGCGGGCCGCGCCACGTCGACCTGATCGCCGACGAACAGGGCCTCGGCGCCGCCATCGACAAACTGCGCGCGGAGGGCCTCGCGATTCGCGCCATCACACCGCGCAAGTTGACCCTGGAACAGGTGTTCATCGACCTCGTCGGCGCCCAAGCAGGGAGTGCACCCAGATGAACGGCACCGTCCTGCGCGCTCTTTTCATCGACGCCTACCAGCAGGTGCTGGACAACTGGGTGTTCCGCATCCTAGTGGCGCTGGTGTTCGGCACCGTCGCCTTCAGCTTCGCCGTGGGCGCAAGCCCCGACTCCATCTCCATCCTGTGGCTGCGTTATCCCTACGCGGAGCTGGGTTTCGAAGCGAACATGCTGCCCGGCGAAGCGCGCCGCGAACTCCTGCAGGGGTTGCAGTCCCTCTTCATCGACAACGTGGTGGGCACCTTCGGACTGCTCGGGTGCCTGGCGGCCACGTCGTTCTTCGTGCCGCAGATGCTCGAGCGCGGCGCGGCGGACACACTCTTCTCGAAGCCTGTGTCGCGCACCGCACTTCTAACCGCACGGTACGCGGCCGGCTTGCTCTTCGTCGGAATCCTGGCCGTGGCGCTGGTGGGGGGGCTCTTCCTCGGCCTCAAGCTGCGTTGGGGACTCGAAGGCACGGACCTCCTGTGGTCGGCTCCCGTGCTCGTCTACCGCTACGCGATCGTCTACTCGGCGACCGTCCTGATCGGGGTGCTGACCCGCAGCTCCGTGGCCGCGCTCCTGGGTTCGTTTCTCTTCCTGGGTTTCAACGGCTGTGTGCACGGAGCCTGGGAGTTCCGCGAGTTCACCGTCAACGCGCGCAGCCAGATGGAGGCCTCCGCGCGCGCCGCCGAGACAAGGGCCGAGGAGCGTCGGACGAAGAAGAACGAGCAAACGACGGCCGATGCGGCCGCGGAACCCGAAGCGGAGGCTGTGGTCGTCGCGCCGCAACCGGAGCCGGATCCCGTGGAGGATGCGCAGGCTCCGGCCGAAGCAGTCGACACCGAGCCAGAGTCGCCCCCGGACGAGGGACTTTCCTTCATGCGCGGCCTGTGGAAGGCGGTGACGGTGGCGCACTTCGTCCTGCCCAAACCCGGGGAAGCGCCGCGCATCGTCGAACTCCTGACGGACGGCGATCCGGATGTGGCGGATGCGCGCAAACGCGCCGAGTTCGACGCCAAGAACGCCGAGCGTGTGGCCAAGGGCTTTCGGCCGCGCTCGCCGCCGAATCCGCCCCCCGGGGACTTCCGCCTGCGCTGGGGCGGGCCGTGGCCGCGCAACGCGTACGTGTCGATCGCGACATCGCTCGGTTTCGCGCTCGCGGTGTTCCTGGCGGCGGCCTGGCGCCTCTCGCGCATTCGTTTCTGACCGCGGTCCGAGACCGCCCATCCCATGCCTCGGGACCACCGGTCGGGTTCGGCGCGCACTCCGCTGGAGACGTCGCTTTCCGTGGAGCGGGCCGCGCGGCTCGTCGACGATCTTGTCGCTTTCCTCGGTCCGGCCGGTGTGGTGGCGGACCGAGAACGCCTTTCGACGTACGAGAGCGATGGATTGGCGCTCTTTCGTCAGGCGCCGTGGCTCGTGGTGTTGCCCCGGGACACGGCGCAAGCGTCGCGGGCCATGGCGCGCCTGTGGGCCGATGGGCTCGCCATCGTGCCACGCGGCGCGGGCACGGGCTTGAGCGGAGGAGCGACGGCGGTGCGAGGCGGCGCCGTGCTCTCGACCGCGCGCATGCGCGACCTCCTCGAACTGGATGTCGAGAACCGCTTCGCGCGTGTGCAAGCCGGCCTGGTTAACGCGCACCTGTCGAAGGCCTGCGCGGGCCACGGTTTGTTCTACGCGCCGGATCCGTCGAGCCAACAGGCCTGCACGCTGGGTGGCAACTTCGCCAACAACTCCGGTGGGCCCCACTGCTTCAAGTACGGCAGCACGGTGCGCCACGTGCTCGGGGTTGTGGCCGTCGATGCGCGCGGCGACGTGCTCGACTTGAGCGAACCGCGGCTCGATCCCCTGGGCCTCGACCTCGTGGGTGTGTTGACGGGAAGCGAGGGCACGTTGGTGCTCGCCACGGAGCTGACACTGCGCCTCTTGCCGACGCCGGAGCGCACGGAAACGCTGCTCGCGGTGTTCGGCAAGCTGGGCCAGGCCTGCGACGCCGTCAGCGACCTGATCGCGCGCAACCTGGAGCCCTCGGCGATCGAGATCCTGGATAGGCTCACGATCGAAGCCGTCGAGGCAAGCGTCTACCGCGCTGGTTATCCGCTCGACGCGGACGCGGTGATGCTGCTCGACGTGGAAGGCAGCACCGCCGAGGTCGACGAAATCGTGGAAGAGCTCGAAGCCGTGCTCCACGCGAACGGCGGCCGCGAGCTGCGCCGGGCCAGCACGGCGCTCGAACGCAAACGCCTGTGGGCGGGGCGCAAGGGCGCGTTCGGCGCCATGGGACGTGTGGCGCCCGATCTCTACGTCACGGACGCGGTGGTGCCGCGCACGCGCCTGGCGGAGCTGGTCGCAGGCACCGCGGAGATCTGCCGCGAGTTGGGCCTCAAACTCGCCAACGTATTCCACGCGGGCGACGGCAACCTGCACCCGAACATCTGCTACGACGGTCGCGATGCGAACGAGGTCGCGAGGGTCTTGGAGGCGGGGCATCGCATCCAGGAACTCTGCCTGGCGGCCGGCGGCGCGCTTTCCGGCGAGCACGGATTGGGCCTCGAGAAGCGCGACGGCATGTGCGCGCTCTACAACCAGGCCGATCTCGACGCCATGGGGAAACTGCGCGACGCATTCGACCCCGAGCGGCGCATGAACCCCGACAAGCTGCTGCCGACGCGACCCTGCATGGAGCTGCGCACGGCGCCTCCCACGCTTCCCGGCGAGGATCGCGGATGAAGACGTCGATCCAAACAACGGAACGGGCGCTCGCTTCCGTCGATCCGGCGTCGCGCGGCTGGTTCGCGCGTTGGCAAGGCCCGGAGCTCCCGCTCGTTTCGCCCGCCGACGAAACCGAGGCCAAGGAGTTCCTGCGCGCGGCCGGCGCCGACGGTCTGGTGGTGTTGCCGATGGGCAACGGAAGCAAACTCGATTGGTGCCCGGTGCCGAAGCGCGTGCACGCGCTCTTGTCCACGGCGCGCATGTCGGGGCCCGTCGCGTACGAGCCGGCCGAGGGTGTGCTCACCGTGCGCGCCGGCACGACCGTCGCGGACATCACCGCGCTGCTCGCGCGGGACGACCGGCGCATCGCGCCCGACGTCCCGTTCCCTGAGCGCTCGACCGTGGGCGGCGCGTTCTGCGCGGGCCAAGGCGGAGCGGACCGCCTGCGGCGCGGCACGTGGCGCGACAGCATCCTCGGGGCCCGCGTGCTCGGCGCGGACGGCGCGGTGACCACCAGTGGCGGCCGCCTGGTCAAGAACGTCACGGGGTACGACCTCTTCCGCCTGCACGGGGGCGCGCATGGTGCGCTCGGCTGTGTGTTGGAGCTCTCCCTGCGGCTCTATCCCGATCCCCCGTCCGCGGCCTGGTGGGAGCGCGACGAGGAAGACCCCGCGGGGGCGCTCCGATCCCTCGCGCAGCTCCGCGGCGCGCCGCTTGCGCCCACGCGGCTCGTTGCGTTCGGCGACCACGACCACTGGAGCGCGGCCGTGCACCTGGAAGGCCGCCCGCGCGCCGTGGCGGCGGCGTTGGCGGAGGTGACGTCGCGGATCCCCGGCGGGCGGGTGCTGCGCGACGACGCCGCGCGCGCCCGCGCGCACACGCTGCGCGACGGTGGCTTACCGGACGACGCCGCGGCCACAAGCCCGTGGCCGCTGCTGGAGGTCCACGTGCGGCCCTCGGATACACCGCGCGCTTTTCACCTGCTGCGGCGCACGGCGCAGGGTCTTGGAATCGGTGCGGAATTCGTCGTGGAGCCGGCCCTCGGCTGCATCGCGCTGCGCACCGAATCACCGCCCGGGGAAGCGGCGTTGCGATCCCTGCACAAGGCCGTGCAGTGGGAGCGCTTCGCCGCCCGCTGGATGGGCCTGCCCGTCGCCCTGCGCGCGGAGTTCGCCGGGCCTCCGCCCCCGGGCGCGGAATTCATGGCGCGTCTCATCGACCAGTTCGACCCCTTGGGTCGTTTCGCCCGCGGCCGCGTCCATCCCAACCTGTGAGCTCCACTTCGACCAGCAGCGGCGCGACCCGCCCCTTCGATGTGCGCGACCCCGAAAGCCTCGTCGCGTACACACAGACGTTGGATTGCATCCACTGTGGGCTCTGCCTCGCGACGTGCCCGACGTACGAGTTGACGGGTGTGGAGTCTTCCAGCCCGCGCGGACGGATCCACCTGGTGCGCGGGCGGATGGAGGGGCGGCTCGAGCCCGGCGAGCGGTACGGCGAAGAGCTGTCCTTCTGCCTGATGTGCCGCCGCTGCGAGAGTGTGTGCCCGGCCGGCGTGCACTTCGGCGCGCTGATGGAAGCGGCGCGGGACGAGGAATTGCGGCGTGTGCCGCCTGCGCCGATGGTGCGGGCCCTGCGTTGGGTTGGCTTCTCCGTGCTGCTCCCCCACCGCCCCGCGCTGCGCGTCGTCGGTGTGCTGGCGCGGTTTGCCGAATGGAGCGGGCTGCGCTCCATCGGCGAGCGGCTCTTCGCCGCGCGCTGGCCCTGGTTGCGGCATGCGCCGGCGGTGCCGCCGCTCGCTGAGCAGCGCCCGCTGCCCGAACGCGGCGCGCCGGCGGCGGGAGTGGAAGAGCGCGGACCGTTGGTGCTGCTAGAGGGCTGCGTCGCGCAGGTGTTGACCGGGCGCGCGAACCGCGCGGTGTTCGATTCGCTCGTGCAGCTCGGGTTCGAGGTTCATGTGCCGCCTTCGGTGGTGTGTTGTGGGTCGTTGCATGCGCACAACGGCGATCTCGAGGGTGCGCGAAACCTGGCGAAACAGTTGATCGCAGATTTCGAGGCCGCGGCGCCGCTCGATGCCCCGGTCGTGATCTCGAGCGCCGGCTGTGGATCCCATCTGCGCGAGCTCGCGCCGCTTTTTGCGCCCGACGATCCCTGGCAGCGACGCGCAGCGGCGCTCTCCGCGCGGGTGCGCGACTACAGCGAGGTGGTGGTGGGGCCGCTCGAAGCACTGCGTCCCCAGGCACCGGACTTGGGTTCCGTGGCCTACGACGATCCCTGCCATCTGTGCCACGGCCAGAAGGTGCGCGAGGCGCCGCGGCGGGTGCTCGACAGCCTGCGCGGCCTCGAACGGCGCGAACTGGACGATCCCGAAGCTTGCTGCGGCGCCGCGGGCCTCTACACACTCCTTCGCCCCGCCGATTCGGCCGCGGTGTTTGCGCCGCGCCTCGCCGATTTTGAACGCAGCGGCGCCAAGGTTCTGGTCACCGCGAACCCCGGCTGCCAACTGCAGTGGCAAGCGGGGTTGGCGCCGTCGGGGCGCTCCGTGCTGCACCTGGCGGAGGTGGTGCAGGCGGCCGTCGCTGGCCCCCTGTACTCCCAAGCCGCCGAGTTGCGGTAGGGCGCGTGGTTCGAGCTTCGACGAACGTCCGTGGGGGCCGGGGCGATTGCTTCCCAGCCGCTCATCACACGGATCGAGCGTGTGTCCTCAGTTCTTTGGCCGGCCTCGGTGGAGCTGGACGACCTTCAGCTCGCCCGCCGCCAGCGCGACCCGCACCCCGGGTGGAGTGTGGGTCTTCTTGTCGTAGTAGTGAACCACTTGTTCCGGGATCCGAACCAAGTACTCCCCCGGCTCGAGGAGCAAAGCCACATACGGAGGGCCAGCAAACGTTTGAGCTTCCAGCACCCCGGCAAGGAACGACGATTCGTGGCCGTCGGGCGCTGGCTCAGGTGTTTCCCCCTGGATGTGCATCAGCTCGGCGCGAAGGGGGCCGACGAACGTACTCTCGTCTGCCTCCTGGACTTCGAGGACGAGTCCGCCGAGTCCGCTGAAGTCCGCGTCGATGGCAGCGGCACCTCGCGACGTGTCGAACTCGCCGCCTGCAAGGGCCACGCGACTGCGGAGATTTCCAACCAGCGACCACTGGAACGCGCCGTGGGGGACCGGGAACTCCACGCTTCCCGCGCGCCAGTCGGCGACCGAGATGGGAGCCCGCAGGATCTGACGCGACTCGGAGGTCAGCTCCAGCGTCGCGAAGACTTGGCTCGGCTCCAGCAGGTCCCAACCGACACCTCCGGACAGCGAAACCCGCAGAGTCTCGAAGGGCCCATTGCTCCAACAGGCTGACGTGTCGAGGCGTACGACGTTCGAGCCGCTCCACCTCGGCACGAGCACGGCCTGTGCCGTGGGCGCAGGGTGGTCAAGGGCAGCGCAGATCATCTGGCCCTCGATCGCGTCGGGGGCGTTCACCGCGTCCGCCGGCGCAAAGAGCCTTACTTCAACGCCGCGTTCGCCGAAGCGGTGCTGCAGGATCCAGTTGTTGACCCGCCGCGCGGCGTCGCGCGGCACGTTGAGTTCCACGGAGCCGAGGAACTCGGTGCGCCCGTCCGCCGGTGTCTCGGGCCGCGTGCGCAGGAGCGCCGCATACAGGGGCTGCACTGTTAACTCCACGGCCCCTTCCGATCCGAGAACCGCCGCCGACAGTGCCCGCCGATCGGTGCCCCAACCCTTGCCGGCCGCGTCCAACACAAACGGCGGGCCCTCGCGGAGTGAAGCGGGCAACACGAACGCACCGCGGTCATCCGTCTTGACGACCACCTCGGGGACCGGCGCTTCGACCCCATCGAGGAAAGCGGCGACTTCGAATCCCGCCCCCACCGGGGAACCATCCGGATAGCGCACCCACCCGGATGCCTCGGAGGTCGGCACGGGGACCGGGGCCGCCTCGGTCGACCCGGGCCGCTGGAACCACCAGCCGACGGCGAAGCCGAGCGCCACGAACGCGAGAATCAGCAGGAACTTGCGCATGTTGGGCCAGGGGGCCGCAACTGCGCCCGCCCCGTACCCAAAGTGTACCCAGATCAGCCCGGGACGTTGGTCGCGGCGTCGGCGCCCCGTTCGACCCCCTCTTCGGCCGCCTTGCGCGTCTGGTAGTCCTCCCACATGGCGTCGAAGCGCATGGCTTCGAGCAGCGGCACGAGGCGCTGGGGATCGGCCGCCTCGCTGCCCTTGGGCCAAAAGGCAAACAGCACCTGGGTCAGGTCCCCCACCGTCGTGTTCACACGCACCACGTCCTGGAACGTGCCGTTTTTGAAGTAGAGCCGCACGTGCACGTAGTCCACGCGCCAGCGGCCGAAGCGGATCTCGCCGGTGCCGAGGACCGCCTCGAGGTCGCGGTTCGGTTCCTTCTTCCACTCCTCCACACGACGGGCCAACTCGTCGGGCGCGTAGGGACTGGGCGCGAAGAGCCGCTGCACGGGACCGGGGCCGGCGTAGCGCAGGATCGTCACTTCGTTCGGTTCATCTGCCGGCTCGGGCGCGCCGTCCTCGGCCGCCGGTCGCGCGAAACGGATCGACCGCTGCTGGTTCGCGTTGGTGGCCGCGCCCGCGAGCTCCAGCCCGAACGGCAGCGCGGGCTCCGCGCCGAAGATCTCCTCGACCAAGAGTCCCGCCTCCGCGCCCTGCAGCCGCAACCCCACGAACGCGATGGCCGCGGCCGCGGAGAAGAGCACCGCGAGCAACCCCGCCACGAAGAACGGCGAAGGCCCAGTCGCATTGGCCGGGCTCGCGCTCACTGGCCGCCCGTTTCCCCGTCGTCAGACGGAGCGGCGGGTGCGGCGCCGACTTCGGAGCCGAGCGGACCCGTCAGCGTCTTCCAGATGTCGAACGGCTCGAGGATCGCCACGACGTCGGCCGCTGCGGCAGCCCCGCCCGGGCCCTGCACCATCAGCGTCAGGTGACCGTCGGTGCGGGGGCCGAGGTCGAGCATCAGCGCGTCGCTGCTGGTGCGGATGCCCACGTTGGCTCCTGCGACGTCCTCCTGGTTCGCCGACGGCCGTTGGATGTACGCGCGCACGGTTTTGCCCTGGAGTTCGAATTCGACGCTGTTGCCGCTGCCGTCGATGCTCGGCGCGGGTGTGGACGAGTCGCGCCACAGGGTGAACATGTAGTTGGTGCCCTCCGGCTTGCGAAGGAACCCGAACACCTGCACGTTCGGCACCTCCGCGAGGTCCTCCTCAGTCGCTCCGAACCAGCCGCCGACCTTGCGCGCCATGGCGCTCGGATCGATCACGTAGGCGCCCAGACTCTCGGGGTGGGGCTCGTCGTAGGGCATCACCGACTGGATCACCGGCCACGCGGCTTCGGGGCCCATGGCCTTTTGGATCCGGTTGAAGGTGAAGACGGTGAAACCCACCACCACCACCATCAGGAGGAGGCAGCCGCCGCCGCAGCCCCAGATCCAACCGGGAACTCCGCGGCGCGGGGGGGCATCGGAGAGCACGTCTTGCAGGGGGCGTTCGGACATGGTGCGTGGGGAGTCGGTGGTCGGATTGTCGGACGGGTTCGGGGAGGGCGGCTCAGGTGTCCCAATGGTAGAAGCCGCGACCGTTCTTCTGGCCCAAGTGACCCTGGGTGACCATGTCGCGCAGCAGCTTCGGCGGCTCGAAACGGGGGCCGAGGGTACTGGCGAGGTATTCGGCGATGGAGAGGCGCACGTCGAGCCCGACCAAGTCCGTCAGGCGCAGTGGGCCCATCGGGAAGCCGTAGCCGAGCGTCATGGCCTTGTCGATGTCTTCGGGTGACGCAACTTCCTCTTCCACCATGCGGATCGCCTCCATGCCGATGGCGATGCCGAGGCGCGAGCTGGCAAAACCGGGTGTGTCGCGCACCGTGATCGGCTCCTTGCCGAGGCGCACCGCGAGGGCCACCGACAGGGCCACCGCGCCGTCGGAGCTCTTCGGCGCGCGCACCACCTCGACCAGTTTCATCAGGTGCACGGGATTGAAGAAGTGCATGCCGGTCACGCGCTCGGGGTGCGGCACGGCCTCGGCGATGTCTGCAATGGAAAGCGAGCTGGTGTTGGTCGCGAGCAACACGTCCGGTCCGAGCTTGCCCCCCAGATCGCCGAGGATCTGCCGTTTGAGCGCCAACTTCTCGGGCACCGCTTCGATCACCACCTGCACACCCATCGCGGCGGCCGCGTTGTCGGTCCAACCCGAGAGGCGCGCCAACGTCCCGTCGCGCTGTTCCTGCGTGAGCTTGCCGCGCTCCACGCCCTTTTGCAGGTTGGCGCGCACCTTCGCGAGGCCGGCGTCGACCGCGCCCTGCGACACGTCCGCCAAACGCGCTTCGATGCCGCACATGGCCAGCACGTGCGCAATGCCGTGCCCCATGGTGCCCGCGCCGATGACCAATGCCCGTTCGATTCGATTCGCGTCCATGGAAATGTGCTTCAACTGCCCGGAACGAGCACGATCTTACCGACCACGTCGCCAGCTTCCAGTCGGGTGTGGGCCTCTTTGGCTTCGCGGAGGGGCAAGACCGCATGGACCACCGGCTTCCAGATGCCCCGGGCCACGTGGGCAAAGATGGTCGGCAAGGCCGAGGCGGGCCCCATGGTCGAGCCGAGGATGCTCTGGTTCTTGATGAAAAGGTGCGGCAGGGTGACCTCCACGGTGGGCCCGGTCGTGCCGCCGCAGGTCACGAGCCGCCCGAGGCGCGCCAGGCTGCGCATGGAACCGACCCATGTCGCGGGCCCCACGTGTTCCACGACCACGTCCACTCCGCGGCCGGCGGTCAGGGTGCGGATCTCCTTGGGCCAATCCTTCTGGCGATGGTCGACCTCGGCCTCGGCCCCGAGTTCGAGGCAGAGGGCCCGTTTTGCCTCGCTGCCGGCGGTCGTGAGCACACGCGCGCCCCGCTGGCGCGCGATCTGGATCGCGGCGGATCCGACCCCGCTGGCGCCGCCGATCACGAGCACCGTTTCGCCGCGTTCGAGGCACGCGCGCTCGAGCATGCCCCATGCCGTCAGGAACACGAGCGGCACCGCCGCGGCGTGCACGGGATCGAGGCCCTCGGGCAACGCCAGGAGGAAACGCTCGGGCAGCACCACGTACTCCGCGTGGAAGCCGTCGCAGTGTTCGCCGCGGATCTCGTAGTCGGGTTCGAAGTGGTCCGTGCCCTCCTGTTCGAAGCGCGCGTCGCCCTTGGTGTACCCCGGCTCGAGCACGACCTTCTGGCCCACCTTCCAAGCCGTCACACCGGCGCCGAGGGCCGCCACTTCGCCGGTGCCGTCACATCCGAGGATGCGCGGGAATGGCACGGGGAAACCGGGCATGCCGCGGCGCACCCAGATGTCGAGGTGGTTGACGCTGGCGGCGAGCACGCGCACGAGCACTTCGCCGGGACCCGGTTCGGGCCGCGGGATCTCGTCGAGCTGGAGCACCTCGGGTCCGCCGTGTTGGTGGATGCGGAGCGCTTTCACGGTTTGCCCGGCCCGAAACTTGGGGTCCGCTTCTGAAGGAACGCCGCCAAACCCTCCTTGGCGTCGGGACCGCTGAAGAGCCGCTGCTGCAGCTCCCGTTCGAGCGCCAAGCCGGATTCGAGCGGCACCTCCGCGCCGCTTTGCACCGCGCGTTTGATCAACCCGACGGCGGTCGAGGACTTGCCCGGCCCCAGGAACTGCGACGCATACGCCAAAACGGCCTCGAGGAACGGCGTTTCGCCCTCCGCGTCGAGCTGCGCATCGACCAGGCCCAACTGCTGCGCTTCGTCGAAGTCGAACAGGCGGCCGGTGGCCATCAACTCGATCGCGCGCGACTTGCCGACGACACGCACGAGGCGTTGGGTCCCGCCCGTGCCGGGCAGCACACCGAGTGCGACTTCCGGCAGTCCGCAGCGCCCCGAACCGCGCCGCGCGAGCCGCAGGTCGGCGGCGAGTGCGATCTCCAGCCCGCCGCCAACGCAGTGGCCCCCGATGGCCGCGATCACCAGTTTCGGTGTGTGCTCGAGGCGCAGCAGCGTCTCGTTGGCGTGCAGGCAGAAGTTGTACTTGAAGTACGGATCCGCGCGCTGGAGCATCGCGATGTCCGCGCCGGCGCAAAAGAACTTCTCGCCCGCGCCGGAGAGCAGAATCACCTCGACGGCCTGGTCGAAACGCAGATCGAGGATCGCCTCGTCGAGGTCCCGCAGCATCTCGTGGCTGTAGCCGTTGGCAGGCGGGTTCGTCAGGGTCACTAGGGCCAGGCCGCCGCCCGTGCGCACCGTGACACGGCCGCGGGGGAGGGCGCGCTCGGGGCCCAAATCGTTGAGTTGCACCATGGCCGAGGGTTGTAGCAGATCCGCGGCGCCGCTACGGGGAACCGCGCCAGATCGTCAGCACGGGACCGGCGGCGAGCAGGGCGCCCCGCTCGTCGAGGGCCAGCACACACACGTCGACGCGAGTCCCCGGGGAGAGGGAACTCCAGAGGCCCTCGGGCACCGGCACCTCGACCCTGCCCCCCACCAGGTCCGTCCCCAGGTCCCGGGCCGAGCGGATCAACTTCGGCCCCGCGCGCCAGGGCCGCGGGTCGAGCTCGGGATTGTCGATGCCGAGGACCAACTCGTGGGAGCCCCCCGTCTGGCCCTCGAACACAAGCACCGGCGCGGCGTCGGGGACGCTGTTCGGCTCCGGGGAAATCCAACGGGGCGCGAGTTCGGGCCGGCTCCCCTCGCCCTGCCGCAGGGCATCCGTCGCGTGGAACAGGGGGCTCTGGTTCCAACCGGCGGGGCGCAGTTCGCCGTGCAGCATCGCGAGACCCCACACGGAGAGCAGTCCCTGCAGGACCAGGGCGGGCCGCAGCAAGCGCAGCCGCGCGAGGCCCAGCGCCACGGGCACCACCAGGGCCGGCAGGAACGGATAGAGGTGGCGCGCCTGTGGCTGGGAGAACCGCAGGTTGAAGTAGACCTCCGCCGCCAGCATCAGCAGCGCGGCGGCGGCCAGTCCCCCGAGCACGGCCCGCGCCGCCGGTGCGGGAGCCCGCGAATCGCCGGCCGCGAACCGGCGCGCGCCCCACAGCGCGAAGCCCGCGACGGCGGCGAGGGCCGCGTAGGAGCCGAGGCGCTCCGCGGAACCACTTTGGAACGCGGTGCTCCAAGGTTCGATCCACATCCGCGCCGCGACCAACGTCACGCCCGCGGGCACGAGCACACACAGAAGGGCGCGCCAGCCGCTCCAACCTCGGCCCACCGCGAGCGCCCCACCCGCACCCGCCGCGATGACCCCCGCCGCGGCGATGGTCACGGGCAGCGGAAACCAAACCGCCGTCCACGCGAAGTTGCCCACCCACGTCAGGTGCAACTGCAACCAAAAGCCCAACCAACGCTGTACCGAGTGGGGCTCGGGCGCCATGCCGGGCGGGTTGTGGTACGGCGACACGTGCTGGTACGCAAACGCCCACAGCGGATGTCCGGTCTCGAGGAATCCCCACAAGTACCAGGGGCCAGCGACGGCGAGCACGATCAGCGCTGCCTTGAAGAGCGGCCCGAACCACGGCAAGCCCCGGCGCCGCGCAACGAGCGCTATCAGGAACAGCGCGGGGAGCAGCACCAGGCCGTTGAGTTTCACGAGGCACGCGAGCGCCGCGAAGAACCCCGCACGCCCGGCTGCGCGCGATGCGTCACCGGCATTCCGGGCCGCGATCCAACGCGTGCCGTGCAGCAGCGTCAACGATCCCAGCGCCGCCAAACAAAGGTCGTTCGTCAGCGTTCCCGAAAGATGCTGGAACTGCGGTGTCGTCGCCGCCAGCGCTGCGGCGGCCCAAGCAAAACGTCGCCGCGCCACGGCGTCGTCCGCGGCCAGCGGTGCGACGAGCAGCGCCGCGCGCCAAATGGCCCAAAGGGCGACCAGCGCAAACGGGATCGAGAGGAGCCGCAGCAGGAAGAGTTGGCGCGCGGGTGCCGAGCCCAGGAGCCGCCGCTCATCCTGCCCGTGGCGGTGGTGCAGGCGCGCCGTCGGCTCCGCGAGGGCCTCTTCCACGGGCGCGGCCGTGCGCCGCAAGAAGTGCGGATTCGACGCCGCGACCACGCGCCAATCGGCCGCGCCGATGGCCCATGTGACGGGCGCCACACCCAAGAACCAAAGCGGCGGCACGATGCCGCGATCGAGCACCTCGAGTTCCGCCGTCGGTTCGAGGCTGGGCCGGGGCAGGCGCTGTTCTTGGGCCAGGAACTGCAGGTAGAGCAGGTTGCCGGGCTCGTCGGGTCCCTCGAACAGCGGCAGGAAGAGCGCGTGCCAACCGGCGACCAGCGCGAACAGCACCAAGAGCAGTGCCGGCGGCCGTGTGTCCGCTGTGCCGTCGCCACCCTTGCCGGGCGCGCTCGCGCTGGCCCCCAGGGGAGCGCTCACCGGTACGGATCTTCCGCCTCGAGATAGTCCTGCACGTAGCGGCGCACCCCCTCTTCCAGGCTGGTCATCTCGGCCTGGTATCCCGCCGCGCGCAAACGCTCGAGGCGCGCCTCGGTGAAGTACTGGTACTTGTCGCGGATCGCGAGCGGCGTGTCGACGTACTCGATGCGCGGTTCCTTGCCGAGGGCCGTGAAAACCGCGCTGGCCAAGTCCTTGAAGCTGCGCGCCTTGCCGCTGCCGAGGTTGAAGAGTCCGTCGACTCGCGGGTGCTCGTAGAGCCAGATCATCACGTCGACACAATCGCCGACCCACACGAAGTCCCGGGACTGGCCGCCATCGGTGAAATCCGGGCGGTGCGAACGGAAGAGCACCGCGGGCTCGCCAGCCTTCGCGCGCGGGTGGATCTTCGCCACCACGCTCTTCATCTCGCCCTTGTGGTACTCGTTCGGGCCGTAGACGTTGAAGAACTTGAGGCCAGCCCATTGGCGCGGCGCGGGCCGCTCCTCCAGCACCAACCGCGCCACCCGCCGATCGAACGCGTGTTTGCTCCAGCCGTAGGGATTGAGGGGCCGCAGGCCGCTCAGCGCTTCCGTCGATCCGTCGTCGTCGAATCCCTGGGCGCCGTCGCCGTAGGTGGCCGCGGACGACGCGTAGATCAGACGCGTGTTGTGGGCCGCGCACCAGCGCCACAGGTCCAAGGAAAGGCGCAGGTTGTTCTCGACGATGCGGTCCGCGTCGGTCTCGGTGGTCGCGGAAATGGCGCCCAAGTGGAAGATCACCTCGATCTCACCCGCGTGCCGCTCGAGGAAGTCGCCTAGGCGCTCCGGACGCACCACGTCTGCCAACTCGCGCTTCGCGATGTTGCGCCACTTGTCGCCGTCGCGCAGGCGGTCGGAGATCGCGATGTCCTGGCGCGTGCGCTCCTGCAGCGCAGCGACCAAATTGGAGCCGATGAATCCGGCACCGCCGGTGACGAGGATCATGTTGGTTCTTGGGGTCTGGGCCTGGCCCGGGCCCCGAGTCTACCGCGGTCCGTCCGCATCCTGGTACCGGTCCAGTTCCGCGAGCAGCGCCGGCGGCAGGCCGATCTCGGCGGCGAGCACACGACCCGCGAGGTGCAGGCCGTCCCCGACCAACAGTCCGCGCTTCAGCGCCGCAAACGTCACGGTCATCCGCGCCGGCGCCACCTGCCCCATCGCTTGGCCCGTGTCGGCATCCAAACCGCTGGGGACGTCGAGGGCCACGACGGGCTGACCGCTTTGCACCAGGGATTGGAGCACGGCCCCGAAGGGCTCGCCGAGGGGCCGCGAAAGTCCCGTGCCGAAAAGCGCATCGACCACGACGGCGGAGCGGGAGAACGCCGCCTCGAGGGCGGCGAACTCGTCCGCGAAGCGGCCCATCTCCCCCGCGCCGCCGTCCAAGGTGCGCGACTTGCCGCCGGCGCGCTCCCAAAGGGCCCGGTGCAACTGCACCTCGGGGCGCGGCTCCTTCTCGGCGCCCGGCCCCACGATGCGCCACAGTTCGACGCTCTGCCCGCGGGCGCGCAGGGTTCGCGCAAAACTGTAACCGTCGCCGCCGTTGTTGCCGGGACCTGCCAATACCAGCACCGAGCCCGCACCGCCCTCCTCGGCCATCCACATCTCGACCGCGTCCGCGGCCGCGCGGCCCGCGTTCTCCATCAGCAACTGCACGGAGACGCCGAACTCAGCGACGGCGCGGGCATCCAGGGTGCGCATCTGGCTGGCGCTGGCGATGCGTTGGCCAGGACCCGGATCGGGTCCGGTTCCGGGTGCATAGAGTCCGGTCATGACTTCACCTCCGTGTAGAGTCCGCCCGTGGATTCGGCGATGCCGCGCCACAGGCGTTTGTTGTCGCCGTTCTCGGTCAGCACGACGTCGATCACGAGACCGGCGTAGCGATTGCGCTCGGCGATCAGGGCCGAGATCAGATGCAGATTCCAATGGGGCCCACCGGTGGGAGCGCCGTCCGTGAACAGCACCAAGGTGTCGACTCCGGGATCCTCGAGCGCGAGCTCGAGGGCATCCCAGAGGTTGCCCTTGCCGCTCAGCCGATTCTGCTCGAACCACTCCACCGCGCGCGACACGTTGCGTTTGGTCGCAAGGTCCGTGCGCTCCCAGATGCGTGTGGGCTCGGTGGCGTAGGGCATCAGATTGAATCGAGTGGTTTCTTCGAGCGACCGCAGCAGCTTGCCAACCTCTAGGTCCACGAGGGTCTTGGGTACCACTCCGTCCTTCGGGTTCCACATGGAGCCCGACATGTCGATCAGCACCGCGAAGTTGTCCGACAGGATGGGCAGGCCGTAGAGGGACGCGACCGTGTCCCCGCGTTCCAGTTCCACCGAGCGGTCCACGTCCTCCGCCTTCCAGTCCTCGGGCAGCTTCGAGTGCCAATCGCGGAAAGGCCGCGGGTCGAGGCGCCCGCGGAGGCCGGAAAGGCGCTCCAGGCCCGCCGCCGCGCGTCGGCGCAGGCGGATGTGCGGCTCGGATTCGAGGCAATCCACGAGGGCCCCCGCACCGGCTCGGGTGCCGAGGGGTACGAGCGCCGCGAGGGCCGCGGAGCGCACCGCGACGGACTCGTCGCGCGACAGTTGGATCGCCAGCGCCTCCCCACCCGGCCCACCGTGCTTGCCGAGCAACGCCGCCGCCGCCGCGCGCATCTCCGCGCCCTTGGAGCGCGCCCCATCGGCGAGCAGCGCTTGCAGCTCCGGCACGCTGCGCCCGCTGTCCTTCCACGCAGCCAGCGCAAAAAGAGCCGCGCCGCGCACACTGGCGTCCCGGTCCTTCTCGGCGATCGCCACCAACGCACCGCGGTCCCGGTCCTCCTTCGAGAACGTCAGCCGCGACGCTGTGAGCGCGCGCTCGAGCGACCAAAGGGCCATGCGCCGCACCTTGGGTTCCTTGTCGCCGGCGGCGCGCAGAAGATCCGCACTGGCGATCGAGCCTTGGCTGCGGCCCAGGAGCTCCGCCACACGCATGCGCACGAGCGGTTGTTTGTTCTCGAGACCCTCCCTGCCGAGCAGCGCCGCTTGCACACGCGGCGCCCCCGCATTTGCGAGTTGCAACTGGGCCTCGTCCGCCACCTGCGCGTCCGGATCCTCCAGCGCGCCGAGCACGAGGAACCAGGCCTCTTCGGTGCCCATCTCCGCCAGCTTGCGCACGGCGGAGCGGCGCTTGTTCTCGTAGCGGTCAGTCAGATCGCGCCGCAGTTCGCCGAGGTCCTGTGCCGAGCTGAAGCTGGCATCGGGACCCGCCGACGGCGGCGCCGAGAGACCGGCGGCCGGGGCGACGGTCGCGGCGACAACCAGCAGCCAAGGCACGAAGGGCCGCGTGTGGGTGCAGGGGTGGTGCATGGTTCACTCGGGCGCCGGGCGGCGCTGGTAGCGGTCCTCGTTGGGCACGGAGAAGCGGGGCTGAGCCACCAGATCGGCCTCGAGGAGGTCGCGCAGCAGCCGGCCGGAATCCGCGATCTCCAGGGAACGGCCGAGCTCGAACAGCCGGTCGCCACCGCTCGCCAGGAACGAATTCGTCGCCATGCGGTACCGCGACGAGGGATCGAGGGGCCGCCCCCCCACGTGGATCGCGAGCACCCGCACGCCATCCGGGCCGTCGCTCCACTCGACCGTCATGCCACTGCATTCGAAGCCGCGCCGACCCGTGCCCTCGAGGCCGCGCCTCACCACGGACTCCAGTTCCGCGCCGCTCAGCCAGAACGCGACGGCGGTGTTGTCGAAGGGCATCACCTCGAACAGATTCCGGCGTGTGACCGGCCCCTCGACCAGGGCCGCCCGGATGCCACCCTTGTTGTGGAGGGCCACGTCGGCGTCGAAGGCGGCGCGCATGGAATCGGCAATCCAGTTGCCGAGTCCGGACGAGCGCAGGGGACCACCCGGATGGGGCGCCGAAGTGAGTTCGCCGACCACTTCCTCGAGCGAAGCGGCGGCCAATTCGGACAGTTTGGCCACACGTGCTTCGACGCGCTCCACACGCAGTTCGGGCGACGGTTCGGTGTCCAGCTCGACCAACCGCGCGGTCATCTCGAGCACACGTTTCGTGCGCGGATCGATGAAAAGATCCACACGGCCGACGACGGTGGCCTTGGAGCCCGCCTGCACGATGCGGGTCGCGTCCACGCGCACGGGCTCGCGCAGGAACGTGTGGCTGTGGCCGCCGACGATCAGCGGCAGTTCGGGGAAGGCCTGGGCGAGGGCCCGGTCCGCCTCGACTCCGCAGTGGGAGAGGGGCAGGACGAGATCGATTCCCTTCGGCAGTTCCTTCAGCACGCTCTCCATTTCGGCGGCGGGTTCGCGGAAGTGGTAGCGCCGCGCGTCCCGGTGGGTGATGAACGGCGTTTCCTGCGCCACGAAACCCACCAGCGCGACGTCCAACCCCGCCACGGAAACGACGCGGAACGGGCGGAAGAAGTCCACACGCTCTGCATCGGGTCCAAGACGCACGTTGGCGCAGACCGCGCGCTCCCCAGCGACCTGCAACAGCGCGCGCAGACCAGTTTCGCCCAGGTCCCATTCGTGGTTGCCGACGGCGAGCGCGTCGTAACCCAACTCGAGCATGGTCTCGAGGAACGGTTTGCCACCTTGGATCTGGCCCTCGGGCGTGCCCTGGAACCAGTCGCCGCCGTCGACGAGCAGCACCCCGCGGCGCGGACCCCTGTGCTCGCGGCGCACCGCCTCGACGTACGCCGCCACGCGGGCGAGGCCGCCGACCTGGACCTCGCGTTCGGCGATCCAAGTCGCGCGCCGCGGCAGGGCCTGGCCGTGCACGTCGTTCGTGTGCAGGACGACGAGGTGGATCGGCTCGCCCCGCTGCGGTGCGAGACCGTCGCCAGCCAACGCGACGCCGACCCCCAAAAGGAGCGCGACGAGCGCTGCGACGCGGCGGATCCACGCGGGTGCACGCGCGCCCCGGTTCCTGGACACTGGTGACGCCGAGGAAGCGGCCTCGCCGGGGTGCCCGTCGGTCTCGAAGTTTCGGGTCATGGATCCAGAGGGACTGCAGCCAACCCGACCGGTTGCGGGTGGACCTGAGGATATCCCCTCAGTCGGGTGCCCGGGCGTTGGGGAGGACCCGATCCCAGCCGGCCCGGAGGTGGGGCGTCGTTTGACAGGACCCCCGCAGGCCACAAGACTCCCGGCTCTGAACTTCCCCATGCCCCGAATGGCCCCACCCCCCAAAGCGCGTCGGGCGCCCCCCCTATGGCAACCAACCAAAAGCAGTCGCCCCATCGTTGGCGTTTCTACCGCGCCGGCGGCGTGGATCAGGTCCGCATCGACACCGCCCAGGACATCCTGCACCTGGACGAACTCGATCAAAAGCTATGGGTTGCGCTCTCGTGCCCCGTGAAGGGCCTCGAGTTCGACGAGCGCACGCTCGCGCTCTTGGACACCGACAAGGACGGTCGGGTGCGGGTACCCGAGATCCTGGCCGCGGTGGGCTGGTTGCGCGAGGTGCTGAAGCGCCCCGATTGCCTCGTGGAGCAGAAGGACGGAGTGGCGCTGGCCGACATCGACAGCAGCACGCCGGCCGGCGCGCGCGTCCTGGCCGCTGCTAAACACATCCTCACCAGCCTCGGCACCACCAACGGCGTGCTGACCGTGGCGGATGCGACGCGCACGGCGGAAGTGCTGAGCAAGGCGCCGCTCAACGGCGACGGGGTCGTGGTGCCCTCCGCGTTGACCGATGCGAAGGCCCGTGCGATTGCGGAGGAGATCCTCGCCACCGTCGGAGGCGAAACCGATCGCTCCGGATCGGTCGGCTACGACCGCGCCGGTTTGGAGGCGTTCTACACGGGGTTGAAGGCCCTCGTGGCGTGGCACGCGGAAGCGACCGCGGATGCGAAGACGCTGCTGCCGCTGGGCGCCGGCACCGCGGCCGCCGCGGAGGCGCTCGCCGCGCTGCGCACCAAGGTCGACGACTACTTCGCGCGATGCCAACTGGTGGCCTTCGATGCGCGCGCCCAGGCGGCCTTGAACCGCGAGGAATCGCTGTTCCTCGAGCTCGCCGCCAAGGACCTCACGATCAGCGCCGAGGAGATCGAGGGTTTCCCCCTGGCCGCCGTCGCCGCTTCGAAGCCGCTGTCGCTCGTGGAGGGTGTGAACCCCGCGTGGAGCGCCGCGCTCGCCAAACTGCGCGAGAGCTTGGTCGCTCCGCTGCTCGGCAAGGACAAGACGACGCTGACGCAAGTCGAGTGGCGCGGTCTGTGCCAGACCCTCGCACCCTACGAGGCCTGGATGGGTCGCCGTCCCGGACACGGCGTGCACACCCTAGGCGCCGAGCGCGCCGCGGCGATCCTGGCCGGGAACGAGCGCCAGGCCCTCGAGACCGCCATCGATGCGGACCTCGCCGAGGCGGATGCGGTCGATGCCAGTGAGGACGCGGAGCGGCTCGCCCGCTATGTGACGCACCTGCACCAGCTGCTGCGCAACTTCGTCAACTTCGCCGACTTCTACTCCCGTCGCGCGGCGATCTTCGACGTCGGCACGCTGTTCCTCGATGGCCGCAGTCTGGATCTGTGTGTGGCGGTGAACGATCCCGCGAAACACGCGACCCTCGCGCCGATGTCGAAGGCGCTGCTCGTCTACGTGGACTGCACACGTCCGTCGGGCGAGAAGCGCCAGATCGCCGCCGCGTTCACCGCGGGCGACAACGACAACCTCTTCGTGGGCAGAAACGGGCTGTTCTACGACCGCAAGGGACGCGACTGGGACGCGACGATCGCCAAGATCGTCGACAATCCGATCAGCATCGGACAGGCGTTCTGGTCGCCGTACAAGAAGGCCCTGCGCTGGATCGAGGAGCAGGTGGCCAAACGCGCGGCCGCCGCGGACGACGCGGCGAATGCCAAGCTGCAAACCTCGGCGGCGACCGCCGGCGCGGCCGTGGAGAAGGGGACCGCGCCCGCCGCGCCGAAGAAGATGGACATCGGCGTGCTCGCCGCCATCAGCGTGGCGATCAGCGGGGTGTCCGTCGTGCTGGGTGGCATCATGCAGGCCTTCTTCGGCCTCGGGTACCTGATGCCGCTCGGACTGTTGGGGCTCGTGCTCTTGATTTCGGGTCCGTCGATGCTGATCGCGTGGCTCAAACTGCGCCAGCGCAACCTGGGGCCGCTGCTCGACGCCAACGGTTGGGCGGTGAACGCCCTGACCCGCGTGAACATTCCGCTCGGCCGTTCCCTGACGCAGGTGCGCGAGATCCCCGAGGGCGCCGAACGCAGCCTGCGCGACCCCTATGCGCCGCCGCCGGCCCTCTGGCCGCGGGTGCTGCTCGTGCTGGTGTTGCTAGGAGCTGCGGGTTACGGGTCGTGGTGGATGGGTTGGATCCACGACGTGTGGCCGTCCGTGCCGTACATCGAGGATCCCTCGGTGGCACGTGAGGAAGCCGCCAAGAAGGCCAAGGACGACGCGGCCAAAGAGGCCGCCGAAGCGGAAGCAGCCGAAACGACTCCCGCGACCGACGGCTGAGCTGCACGCCCTGGAACGCCGGGGACCCATCGGCGCGACGTCCGATGGGCCCCGCGCGCATCAGATGTCGAGTATGGGGCGGGCCTTCAGCCCTTCCATCATACTCCCAGTCAACCTGGGGCGTTGCCCCAGGCTACTATCGGGCGCGCCGTTGGCGCTTCGGAGCGCCGTTGGCGCAGATCCGCGTCGCCGTTCCAGGAGGCCGCGTCCCCGATGACGGATGCCGCGTCGCGATGGCGGATGCCGCGTCGCCGATGGCGGATGCCGCGTCGCGATGGCGGATGCCGCGTCGCCGATGGCGGATGTCGCGTCGCGGTGGCGGATGTCGCGTCGCGGTGGCGGATGTCGTGTCGCGGTGGCGGATGTCGCGTCGCGATGGCGGATGTGGCGTCGCGGTGGCGGATGTGGCGTCGCGGTGGCGGATGTCGCGTCGCGGTGACAGATGTCGCGTCGCGGTGGCGGATGCCGCGTCGCGGTGACGGATCTCGCGTCGCGGTGACAGATGCCGCGTCGCGGTGACGGAGGCCGTGTCGAGACGATGGATGGCGGGTCGCCGATTGGGGCGGGTCCGCATCGCCGATCTCACCGAGGGTCCTGCTCTCGCCTAGGGTCTCGTCGCCGAAGCGTTTGGGCGCGAATCCGCGTCGCGCATGTCGCCGTGACCGTTTCGTTCGGTGACGGCGTCGCGCCCGTCCGAACGGGGCAACGCTCCGTCCAATAGTAGCCTGGGGCAACGCCCCAGGTACCCGTGAAGAGAGCCCCCCGGGCTGAAGGCCCGGCCCATTCGCCCGGAGGCGCGCTGTCGCACGCGCGTCGGTTCGGGCGCGGCGAAACACCGCGCGATTACCTCGGCGGTGCCGCGCGTAGCCCCGCATTCAGTTGCGGCGGCGGATTTCGAGGTCCGCGGGCCAGCTCACCTTGGTGCTCCATTCGAGCAGCGCTTCGCCGCCGCGGGGCACGTCGATTTCGAAGGTCAGGACGCCCAGCTCCTGCTGCAGCTTCTTCGCTTCGTCGCTCGTCGTGTCGGGTTTCGGCTTGGTCGAAAGGACCTCGACTTCGATGCGTTGGTCGCGCGGCCGCGGCAACGCTTCGAGGACCTTGACACGCTGCGCGCCGCCGGCGCCACCCTCGTGGGCGATCCGCACACGCCAACCCTCGGTGCGCGACGCGCGGCTGCCGAAGAATCCCGGCTCCTTGTGCGAATCGGCCAGTTGCACACGCTCCACGGTGAAACTGGGATCGGGGCCGAGTTCCAGCTCCAAACTCGCGCCCGCACCCGTGCGCTCGAGCTCCGTCGCCCCCGCGTAACTTCCGTCGACGAACACGGCCGCGCGTCCCGGCAACAGGGTCCAAGGCGAGCTGTTCTGGCCCTTCGCCAGCACCCACACACGTTGGTCCCGCGCGGGCACGGCGTAACGCTCCGCCTTCATCGAGAGCGACGCCCGCCCCACGAGCACTTCGCTGGGCTCCGCGCGCGCGAGCACCGTTTCGCGCCGCGGCACGCGGTAGACAAGGTGCAGGCCTTCGGTGCGCACCTCGGCAAACGCGTCCTCGGGCGACGCCACCGTTTCGGCGGCCGGGCCAGCGGCCGCGCGGGTCGACTCGACGTAACCGAGCGCACCGAGGTCCCGACGCAGCTTCGATTCGGTCCCGGGCCGCCCGACCTCCAACCAAAGCGGCAAGACCTGCGGCCCAACACCCACTTCCGACGGCCGCGCGGTCGAAAGCTGGATCTCGACGTTCTGCCAATCCTCGCCGCTTTGCTGCCAGAGGCGCGCGCGGTGCACGAGTTCGAGCTCGCCCATGTCCCGATCGACGCGCAGGTCGTAGAAGGGCTCCCAGCGGGCGCCAGGCACCTGGTATTCGATCTCGATCGCACCGCTGCCCTCGGCCGTCGCCAGCGTGTCGACGACGAGGTCCAGCACCCGACGTTGGCGCGCCTCGCCGAGCCCCGCCAACTCCGCGTGCAAACGATCCCGCTGGGCCGTGAGGGGCGCGAGTTTCGCCTGGATGGCGCGCTGCTCGGCGGTCAACTCCGCCAGCTCGGTCCTAGCCACCGGCAGCAGCTCCTGCAGGCGCTGCAAACGCCCCTCTTCGGCGAGCAACACCTCCGGTTCGAGGGGCCGCGCCAGCAGATTGACCCACGTGGTCTGCAGCCGCCGGCACTGCTCGTCCTCCGCCGACAGTTCTCCGATGGAACGCATCAAGCCGTCGAGTTCCGCCCGCAACTCGGCGATTCGCGGATGGGTGGGTTCTGTCTCGAGCCGCTCGACGATCTCCACGCCGAGCACCTCGGCCCCCGTCGCGCGGACGCGCAAGGACGTGCGTTCGAGCCGAGGCGAAAGGCCTTGCACGAGGATCCGTGCGGCTCCCGCCGGTCGTTCCCCGCGCCGCATCAACCGCGCGCCGTCCGGATACACGGTGACCCGGTCCAAGGTGGTGACCACGGGGAGCGGCGCCACCTCGACGTTCTGGGCGGACGGGGAGCCGACCCGTGGGTGGACGCCGTGGACGGGGAGGGCGAGCAACAGGGCGAGGGCGATCGATTGCATGGCTTCAAAGAGAGGTGTTTCCCGGATCCAACGGGTCCGAGTGCCGGTCCGCGGGGCCGACCTCGAACGACAACGCCACCGGCAGGCTTGTCCTTGGACGCCGCGGTGCAGGTGCCCATTGTGCCCCCGAGCGAGCGACGCGGGGCTGGCGCTCCGCCTCCCCGCTGCCTAGTCTCTTCGGACCTGGCCCCGTTGGGTCCCACCTTGGAGCAGAACCCGCTCGACCCCACCAGCCGCGAACTCGCGCGCGAGATCCGCCGCAACCTGCCCCGGCTCGCGCGCCACCTGCGCCAGGAGTCGCGCACGGGATCGCCCGAATCCTACGTGCACCTGCGCGCGCCGCGCCCCGTCGGCGACGGTCTGTCGCTGGTCGTCGATTCGGGCGAGTACGGCCGCGTGCGCGTCGCATTTGGCCGCTGGAGCGCCGAATACGACGCCCCGCCCGAGGGCGGTCGCCACACGGAACTGCCCGCGGCCCTCGACGCCATCGAAGACCTGGCCCAGGGCCGCGCCGCGGCCTACACCATGCTGGTGGAGGGCCGCTTCAAGGAATGCGGCCTGCTGCGCGACGAACGCGACGAAGCGGCGCTGCTCTCGCGCCTCACCCCGGGCACGCGCATCGAACTCGTGACCTGGGAAGGCGAGGGCGACGCGGTGTACGAGGGCTGACGCCCACCCGCGGTTCAGCCCATCACGACCAGCGTCGTGTTCGTGAACGCAAGCCGCGGGCCGTCCGGAGTTTGCTCCAGCACGAACGCCTGGGCCGGGAAGGAGAGCCCCGGCGGGAAGGTGCCGAGCGGCACGGCCAATCCCAGCGTCGGCAGGGACGTGGGTGCCGACAACGTGCCGCTGCCGAGCAACCCAAACGCGCCGGCGTCGAGCGCCCAGCCGTGGAAGATGCCGGGCAGTTCCAAGGGCAGCGGTAGCTTTGCGGCGCTCCAGAACAACCACGCGGTGCCGTTCTGGCTGGCGTTGTCGACGAAGAAGCGGACGTACTGCGCGAACAGGGATCCCGCCTGCACACGCAGCTGCGGCAGCACGAGCAACGCCTCGGGAGCGCTGCTCGACGCGGGTCCCTGGGTCACCAAGAGGTCCTGCGCCCCCGCGGTACCCGTCACATCGCCTTGGATGTCGACGCGGTAGAGGTTTGGCGCGACGAACGTGGTCGAGAGGGGCGCCGCGCCGCCGATCGAAACCAGCACGGGCAGCTGCGGGTTGTGGCACCCCATCACCAGCGTCAGTTGCGCGGCGCCGTACCAGGGCAGGCTCTTGGGGTACCAATTGACGAGCTTCGGCTGGGCCGAGTAGACCCGCAACTGGTTCGCGGAACCGCCCGATTCGTAGATCGCATCGCCGTGGGCAGCCGCGCGCAGGAACGACACGGTTGGAGCGAGATCGTCGAAGTCGAGCTGGCTCCAGACGCCGTCCGCGAAGCGCGCGCGCACGATGCACGGGTCCCCGCCCCAACTGAGGCAGAAAGTCTGCCAGACGCCGTTGACAAAAATGCCGCCAGCACCCGCGACGACGCTGCGCGCCGCGACGTCGACGGGCTGCGCGCCAAGCATGCTCCAGGCACCCTGCGAGTAGACACGCACCAGTCCACCGGCGGCGTAGAGCCGCGTTCCGCTCACCTCGAGGTCGTAGACGGTGGGAAAGTTCTGGCCGCCCAACTGCAGCCACGTCGTGCCGTCCCACGCGGCCACGCCCGCGATCGGCAAGCCGTCCGCGGAAGTGAAGCTGCCCGCGGCGACCAGCAAGCCGCCAAAACTGACGAGGTCGTGCACCGTCCCGTTGAGACCGCCGTTCAAGCCGCTCCAGCTCGCGCCATCGAAACGGGCGACATTGGCAGCGGGCACGCCGCCCGCGCTGGCGAACGAACCGCCGACGTAGAGTTCGCCGCCGTGCTCCACGCAGGCGCGCACCGACGCAGCGGGCTCCGCGACGCCCGCGCCCAAGGACAACCATGCGGTGCCGTCGAAGCGCGCGACGCGAGCGGCTGGCTGGTCATCGACGGCAAGGAAGTCGCCCGTCGCGACCAGCCCGAACACCGCCGTATCGGCGACGGCGCGGACGGCGCCCGAGAACACGCCCGGCAGGAGGTCCCAACCATCGATGCCGCGCTCCGCCACCCGCCTGCCCGAGGCCGCTTGGCCGAAGGTGAACAGTCGACCTTGAGAGCTCGCCACCCCGTTCGGCGCCAACGGGCTGCCGAAGTCCTCGGCGCCGCAGAACTGGGCGGCAGCGGGCACCGCGTGGGCCGCCAGAGCGGCAAGGAACCAGCAAAAGATCGCGCGTCTCATCGTGGCAGCTCCTCCCAGGGGGCTCCCGATGGTACCTGGCCGCCGCGATCGCGGCCGGGAAAGGCCCGCGCCGTCCGCCGGTTGACAGATACCTGAACCCCACTTAGCTTTCCGCGGTCCAGTCGTCCATCTCCAACCCACCCCCCCATGCAGAACCACCTCCACACGCGCCTGGCCACGGGCGCCGGCCTGCTGATTTCCCTCGCCACCTTTGCCGCCGGGGCCCAGGCCCAGAGTGGCATGGACCTGGTGCACCCCCGCCTCTCGATCGGCTACTCGGCCAGCTTCGGCGACCAGAAGTTCGAGGTGATCAACACCGACGTGGGCTCCTTCGGGGGCTCGGCGAGTGCGCTCGTGCACCACCTGCGCGGCGAGTACTTCTTCCCCTCCCAACTGGGCTTCTTCGCCAACGCAAGCTTCGGCTCCTCGGACGACACCCTGGAGGACTCGGGTTCGGACGACACCGGCGTCGACTCCACCAACATCTACTTCGGCGTCGCCTACCGCGCGACGATCGACGACCAGTTCCGCATCCCGGTGCGTTTCGGCCCGTACCTGCACGAGGCGGACGTGGACTTCGACGCGCAGAACTCGGCCGAGTACTCGACCCTCGGCGTCAAGCTGTCGGCCGAGCCCGAGTACATCCTGCGCCAAACCATCACCGACAACCGCATGTCGGAGATCACGCTGTTCGCCGACATCGGCGTCGGCACGGGTGCGAGCGACGTCAAGGGCGGTGGCAGCGACCAGACGGGCTACGCCTTCCAAACGAGCGTCGAGTTCGGTTCTCGGTACCGCATGTCGAACGGCCTGACCTTGGGCCTCTCGTTGCTGTACTCGAAGACCAACTACGGCGCGACGGACAGCTTCGACGACTCGGCCTTCTTCTTCGGGATCGACGACGACTACACCGCCGCCGCGCTCACCGTCGCCTGGCGACGCTGACCGATCATCCAGATCGAGCGCCGCTCGGAACTGCGGCCGTTCGCCCCCGCGAACGGCCGCAGTTCTTGTTTTCAGGGGCGGTAGACGACACGCAGGCCCAGTTGGGAATTGCGCTTGTAGACTTCGAGGGAGCCGTCCGTCGAAGTGCCCGAGCGCAGGTGGCGTCGTGTCGCCGAAGCAGCCTCGCCGAGCCACTCGTCCGGCAAGCTCGTCAGGCCACTCAGGCTAGCGGGCGCGTCCGAGGCCATGTGCGCGGATTCGGCGCGGGTCGGCAAGGCGAATCCCCGGTCCTTGCACCAGCGGTCCACGTCGTCGGCCGTGACCGACACCTTCGGCTTCACACTTCCGGGCGATTGGTTCCACTGGGCCTCCGTGACCTCGCCCACACCCGCGTAGAAGTCCGGTTTGCCGCTGTTCGCAAACCCGATCGCCACGAGTTCGATCCCCGTCGCTACGTGGCGCAGGTGTTTCGGATAGCCGGATGCGTTGCGATCGAGGGGGTCGAGCGGCTCGAAGCCCGCGGGCACGACGATCGGCGGCAGGTTGTCGCCCGTCAGCGGCACGAGGTTGAGGTTGCGCGTCGCGCGGTTGCCGGCCCGGTCGAGGGCCACCACTTCCAGTTCGATGGGTTCCGCCGGCACCCGCCACTCGACTTCGAAGCCGCCCCGGCCACCCTCGACCGTCGGGCCACTCAAGCGAGCCTCGCGGCCAGCGACCGTCACCTGGGCGATACCGCCGCGGTCCGACCACGTCCCCCGCAGCATCACATTCATGCCGGGCACGGCGGGCTCGGGATCGACGAAGTCGAGCTCCGGTGCGGTCGAATCGAGCAGCACTTGGGCGTCGAGCGGCGCGGACGCACCCCCGCGGCCGCGCGCTGTCAGACGCAGCGCCACCGGTTCGCCCTCCTTCAGCCAGCGCGTCAGATCGACGTCGCCGGGCGGCAACACGTTCTCCACGCCATCGACCACGAGCACCAATTCCTCGTGGTCCGTACCGGCCACCCGCAACACACCGGGAGTGTGCACGAGGACCCGAGCGCCACGCGCTACGCCGCGCTGCACGGCGCCACCGTCCCAGACCACCGTCGCCAACGTCGCGGCGGCCGGCGGTTTCAGCCGCTCCAAGACACGCAGGCCCGTGTGTTTGCGTCCGAGCACGTCCGTCAGTTCGAGCTCGATGCGGTTCGTGCCAAGGGCCAACGGCACGTTGCCGAGCAACAGCCGGCGGTCTTCGGCCGCGGGCCGCAGGGGTACACGGCGGTTGCCGACGCGCGCCTCGGCGGACACGGTCCATTCGTCGACGCGCACCGCCAGATCCTGCTCGGCGGCCTCGGTTTGCCCCGTTTCCGCGACCGGCGTTTCCCACCCCAAGAGTGGTTGCCGCGGGACGGCGACGAGTCCGATGTCCAAGCTGGTCGGGGTGCGGAAGCGGCGGCGCGCCTCCAGCGCCACGCTGCGGGTTGCAGCTCCCTCCATGGGCACATTCAGCATCCACTCGCCGTTCGCTTGCGCGCCATCGTTCGCCAGCGGCACGCCGTCCAGGCGCAACTCGTCGGGGCGCTCGGAGAAGCGCAGGCGCAGTTCCGCGCTTTCGCCGGGCACGCCGATGCGGCCGTCCGGCAGCAGCGCGGCGCCGCCGAGGGGCACGGGTGCGCCCACCAGGCTGATGGGGCGCACCTCGCGCTTCACGACGACCGTGCGCACGCTGGGCTTGAAGCCCTCCTTCTGCACCGCGATCTCGATCGGCGGCGGATCCTCCAGGGTGGAGCGCACCCGGTGGCGGTACTGCGTCGCGCCGGGCGCCAGCTCGATCGGAACCCCGTCGATGCGCAGGCTCGCATCCGGCGCGACGATCACGAGCAGGTCCTTGGCCTCCTCGTCGACAAGCGTCAGCTCGCCCACAACGTCCAGCGAGACCTCGTCGGTCGGTTGGAATCGCACCTTCCACGGCTGGAGCGACACTTCCTGCCCGCGCACCAGGCGCACGGCGACGGCGACGTTGCCGTCGGGGCCCGGAGTGGCGGGCGCGCGGAACGAGCCGTCCTCACCGCGTTCGACGGGCTTGCCGCCGAGCAACAACTCCGCCACGTGCGCCGACGCGAGCACGCCGTGGAACTCGAGTTCCACACCCTTCGGCACGGGTTCGTCGGACGGATGGGTGCGCTGCAGCACTTCCTCGAGGTGCGAACTCGTCGCGCGGACCACTTCCTGGCGCAGCGCGGTTCCGTCGGGACTGCTGCGCTGCGCCAAGCTGCGATCGACCTGCTCGAGGGCCGATGCCCAGTCCCCACTGGCGAGGGAAGCCTTCGCCCAGTTGTAGTCGAGTTCCGCCAGGCGTTCGGTTTGCCCCGGCAGGCTGCGATCGGCGCCGTACGCCCGAACGAGTTCGCCGCGCGCGTCGGCGAAACGGCCGGCGGCTTCGTACTCCATGGCGCGTTCGAAGACTCCGCGCGGCGGCTCGGACTTGGGTCCGAATGCGAACCAGAGGCCGGCGACGAGCGCGATGCCTCCACCGATCCACACCAAGATCGGCGGCTTTCGCGGAGCGCTCCGCAGGGCCGAATCCCCCTCGGCCCGCGGCATGTTGAACGTGCCGCCCGCGGCCAAGGTCCCGCCACCTGCCATCGTCGCGCCGGACGCCATGCCGGGAATCGTCGCGGCTTGGCTGGAGGGCCCCGACATCATCGTCTGCGCATCGGTCGACGGTTTCTGGTCGAGCCGCACGCGGATCTTCGCCAACGTCTGTGCGGGCGGCGGCGAGACCAACGTCTGGGCGCCGATCGACGTGCCCGCGTCCGCATCGCGCAGGGATTGGCGCCGCGTTGCGAGCACTTCGAGCGCTTCGGCGAGGTACTGGCCGTCGGCGAACCGGTCGGCGGGCTTGCTTGCCGTTGCCTTGGCGATCAGCGCGGCGACGTCCTCGGGCACATCGGTCCGCACGGTGCGCGGATCCGGGAAGGGTTTCAGGATCACCTGCTGCATGATGCGCGGCAGGGAGTCCTTCTGGATCGCCTCATCGGCGCAGAGGAGGTAGTAGAGCGTCGCCCCGAGCGCCCACACGTCCGCGGCGGCGGTGACGTTCTTGGCGCTCTCCCATTGTTCCGGTGGCATGTACTGCGGTGTGCCCATGACGACGTTCACGCCCGTCATGGACATCATCGAGCCGTCGTCTTCGCGCGTGGCGGGTTTGGCGAGCCCGAGGTCCGCCACCTTCACCACACCTCCCGACGAGATCAGGATGTTGTCGGGTTTGATGTCGCGGTGCACGAAGCCGCGCCGGTGCGCCTCGCCGAGGCCGAGGGCCGAGCGGTACACGATTTCGAGGGCTTCCCCGACACCGAGCCGCCCCTTCCGCTTCACCCGATCGCGCGCGGTTTCGCCCTGCACGAACTCCATGATCAGGTAGTGCAGACCGCGGCTCTCCGCCACGTCGAACACGCGGATCACGTTCTGGTGGCTGATCTGTGCCGCGGCGCGCGCCTCCCGTTGGAAACGCACGACGAACTGCGCGTCGTCGCCGACGAGTCCGGGCTTCAGGCACTTGACCGCGACATCGATGTCGAGGTTGAGGTGCCGGCCGCGGTACACCGCGCCCATGCCACCCTCACCCAACTTCGAGTAGATGACACAGGGCGGCAGCACCCGGTACCCCTCCACCTCCTGGGCGCGGGAGAGGATTTCGTCACTCGGGGGCGGCGGCAACATCGGGGGGCGTGGACGAACTCGCGGGGTCTTGGGACGCGGGCAATCTCAGTGCTGCAACAGCCAATCGGCGAGCGCCAGCCGCTCCGCTTCCGAGAGGCCAGCCGCGGGTGGCATCGGCATCGAGTACTTGGCCTTCTGCTCGGCGATGCGTGGCACGCTCGCCACGAAACTCTCCGGGTCGGCGAAGAAGCGCGCCAAGTCCTCGCGGTTCCAGTGCGCCGAGAGTCCGGTGAGCACCGGACCCAGCACCCCACCTTCCAACTTGGGCCCATGGCAGCCCACGCACACGGCCTGTCGGTAGAGGGCGGAAGCGTCCGCTACCGGCGCGGGGTCCGTCGGCGCCGCGGGTGTCGCCAAGGGAGTCGGGTTGGGCGTTTGCGGCTCCTTCGCGGTCTCGCTGCAGGCGACGAGCGAAAGCACGAACAGGAAGACCAGGTGTTGGGCTCGCATCGAAGTATCGGGGGTTAGCACCAGGAGTTGTTGAGCACCTCGCCCATGCCGCCGGCACCGGGCACGATGTAACCGTGGTCGTCCAATCCGCGCTCCTCATCCCAGCGCTGGCCGGGCATGGAGTGCAAAACGTCCGGCGCCGACAGGCCGCGGTCCAATCGGGCCGTGGTCACGCGGATACCAGCGCTGTGGTCCAGAACGGCGCGCAGGTACTCCGGCGTGGCAATCATCGGCAGGGCCAAGATCGCCGCGGGTCGGCCGTGGTGTTCGAGATAGTGGTCGACGGCGCGCAGCGTGGTTGCACCAGTCGCGCCCATCGGATCGGGCAATAGCAACACGCGGCCCTCGACGCTGCCGCCGATCTTCGAGCCCGACAGATCCACGCCGCTCACACGCCCGGCCGCATCGGCGCGGCGTGCCATGTTGAGGTGGTCGAGGCGCGCTTGACCGCTCGGCAGCACCTGCGTCAGAAGCTCGAAACACACCTGCGAGGGCACGATGCCCGCGCGGATGATGTCGCACACGACGACCTGGCAACCCGGGTCGAGCACCGGCCCGCGCCAGTGGGCAAGCGCCCCGTGCACACTCGCCATGCGCGTCGGGTGCTCGGCTTCGATGCGCGGGAACTCGGAGCCGAGCACCGCCACGAGCAGCGCCGTGTAGACGGTGCGCAGCAGCGGCACCAGCTCGCCCTGCGCGGCCTCGGGACTTGCGATGCGCGCGACGGCGCTCGAGAGGAATGCGTTGTCGAGGATCGACACACGCGGTCCGTAGGCGTGGGCGCGCTGGCCCACCACCGGTGTGCCCGTCGCGGGGTCCGGGCGGCGCCAGTCCGTCATCCGGCCGCTCCCGCCGCGGCCAGGGCGTCCACGAGGCGCGGCACCTGGGCCTCGGGTGTGGAGCAGAGGGCCACGCGCACCGCCCCCGGAAGGGGCACCACGAACACACCGCGCGCCTGGGTAGCGCGCACCACCTCCGCCGAATCGCGGCAGAAGACACACACGAAGAACCCGCCCTCGTAGCGCGGGTACGCCAATCCAGCGCGCGCGGCTTCGCGGTTGAACGCCACGACACGGCGGTCGAGCAGGTCGCGCAGCGCCTCGCGTTCGGCCAACGACTTCTGGCGCAAGGCTCCATCGGTCAACAGCGTGCCGACGGCCTGCATGCCGAGGTGGTTGCAGTTGGACCAAGTGCCGCGGCACGAATAGCCAAGGGCGTTCTTGTAGCGCTCGCGCTCCTTCGCGTCGCCGTGGGCCGCCACCAGGGCGCCGATGCGGCCGCCGTATTGGGTGAACGCCTTGCTCGCGGTCCATGCGACCAGGACGGGCACACCGCCGTTCACCAAACGCTCGACGTGGGGCCGCCAGGCGGGCGAATCGGGCCGCGCGAACTTCTCGTACGCGAGGTCGAGCAGCAGCGTCACGGGGCCCGCCTTCTCGGCTTCGAGCAGAATCGCCACCAACGCACTCCACTCGTCCTCGTCGAGCGAGAACCCCGTCGGGTTGTGGCAGGGTGTGTTGAGCACCACGAGCGCACGTCCTTGGGCGCGCATCAACGCGGCGAGTTCGCTCTGCAAACTGTCCAGGTCGAAGGACCCGTCGCCAGCAAACATGCGGAACGTGGCCACATCGCGCCGCGCGTGGTCCGCCAGGATCGCGTAGGGGCTCCAGTAGAAGCTGGTGGTCAAAAGCTTCTGGCCGGGCTCCAAAAAGTTCACGATCGCCGAATAGAGGGCGCCAGTGCCGCCCGGTGTGCCGACGGCAACGGCGGAATCGCGCAGCGGCGATCCGGCGTAGAGGTCGTCGAGGATCGCGTTCAGGTACTTGGTCGGCCCGGAAATCGGCGCGTAGCTCGCCGCGAGGCGCGGCGGAATGCGCCCCATGGCCTCGAACACACTGGCCATCACCGCGAGCTGCCCGTCGTCCTCGATCAGCGCCCCGAGGGTCGCGTTGAGTACGTCCTCGCCCCCTTGGGCGCGGCGCGTGGCCTCGGCGTTCAGGGCGAAGATCGGATCGTCCCCGGGCCGGGCGGCGGAGGCGGGGATCAGATGGGTGGCGGGGCTCGTCGCGGGGCTCAATGGGGCTCCTGATCGGGGCCGCGGCGCAGCGCCCATCAGGGGCCCGCTGCGCGCGCGTGGGGGCAGCAGAATACCGCAACGGCGGCCCACCGCCCCGCGCCCAAGCTCTGCCCGGACCGCCCCGGTCCGCCGGTGCCTAGGAATGGGCGCCCGCCGGGGGCGAGGCGGCGCCGAGGCGCCGGCGCGCGAGCCCCACCAGCTTCGAAGCGCCGCTGTAGCGCAGGCCGCCGATGCCGATCAGGTCCAGTGGATCCGTGCGCGCCAGTTGGCCGAGGGTGACGGTGCCGCGCGCGGCGAGGGCCGCGACCAGCTCGTCGCTGAGCCCCATCCCCGGATCCGCGGCCAAATGGGGTTCCGCGCCTTCCTCGGGCCGCTCGAGGGCATCCCGGATCCCGCGCGGACCCTTGCCTGCGCCCCCCAAGAGCGCCGCCAGCACCGCCCCGTGCATCTGCGGCGGCGGCGTCCCCCGCGGCGGGCCGGGCCGGCGCGGAGCGGGGCGCAGCTCGCCCTGTTCCGGTGCGGATTGCGCCAGCAACCCCAGTTCGGCCGCGGCCGTCGCCAAATGGGCGAGGTCACCCGGCGCGACACCGAGCGCCTTCGCGAGCTCCTCCTTCGGCTTCGCGAGCCAAGCGGCCACTTGGCCGCGTTCCGCGGAGCCGAGCCCCTCCGGTTCCGGGCGGGCTCCAGCGAGAAGGGCGGCGAGGAAGTCGAGCGGGCCCATGACCCGGTTGTCCCACGGCGCCGAAGGGAGCGCAAGGGGCCGCGGCGCCGCCTCCCCGCGGCGGTGCCCGGGCCGCCGCTGGGAAGCGCGCTTGGGGCGCGGTCGGAGCCGGTTCCGCGCCCGGAAACGCCGGCGCGCCCTGGCGTAGGATCTCCGCTCCGCCCGGGCGGCGCGCTCGGGGCAGCCGCATCCCCCACAACCCCCTATCGCCCAAAAGCCCGCCCATGGGACGTCAGTGGCTCCAGAAGAAACGCGAGATCAACGCGAACAAACGCGCCGCCATGACCACCAAGCTGGTCCGCGAGATCTCGGTCGCCGCCAAGATGGGCGCGCCGGACCCCGCCATGAACGCGCGTTTGGCCGTTGCCGTCGAGGCTGCGCGCAAGGCGTCGGTGTCCAACGACGTGATCGCGCGCGCCATCAAGAAGGGCAGCGGCGAGGGCGCGGATGCGATGCAGCTCGAGCTCGTGACCTTCGAGGGCATGTCGCCCCAGAACGTGCCGGTGGTCGTCGAGTGCCTGACCGACAACCGAAACCGCACCGCGCCCGACATGCGCATGCTGTTCCGCGGTGGCCAGTTCGGCACGAAGGTGATGTTCTTCTTCGACTACGTGGGCCTGATCGAAGCGAGCCACACGAGCAGTGCGCTCGATCTTGAAGAGGTCGCGATCGAAGCCGGCGCCCAGGACGTGGAACCCGCCGAGGGCCTGGAGGAGGGCTGCGCCGGTCGTTTCATCACCGACCCCAAGGACCTGGACGCCGTGACCCAAGCGCTGCGCGCGAGCGGTTGGTCGGTGACGGCGTCGGACCTGGGTTACCGCGCCAAGGAACCCGCCACCCTCTCCGAAGAAGACCGCGCCGCACACGACGCGTTCCTCGAGTCGATCGACGACCACGACGACTGCCACCGCATCTACAGCGCGTGAGGTAGCGCCGCGCTCGCGAGCCGGGTGCGCGGGCCTCCTGGCCCGCCTTGGAGTAGGCCCGGCGCTCCGTGGAAATCTCCCACGTACCACGGCGCCGGGAGGCTCGCGCATCCCACTCGGACGGCGTTGCAACGGGCACCACAAGGGTCCATCAAGACAGCAGGCGTTCGAGGTCCGCGCGGCGCAGGTTGGCGATGGAGCTCGAGCGGTCGTCGAATAGCCCTTCGACGAGTTCGCGCTTCTGGGCTTGGAGGTCGAGGACACGCTCTTCGATCGTGTCCTTGGCCACGATGCGGTAGGCGAGCACCGCACCCGTGCGGCCCAAGCGGTGGGCGCGGTCGATGGCCTGGGACTCGACGGCCGGATTCCACCAGGGATCGAGGAGGAAGACGTAGTCGGCCGCAGTCAGGTTGAGGCCCGTGCCACCTGCTTTCAAGCTGACCAGGAACACCGGAAGCTTGGGGTCGGCCTGGAACCGCTCGACCCTGGCGCGGCGGTCGCGGGTTTGGCCGTCCAAGTACTCGTGCGGAATGCCAGCGGCGTCCAAACGGGCGCGAACCAGCGCCAAGAAGCTAGTGAACTGCGAAAACACCAGGGCCTTGTTGCCCTCGCGCTGGATCTCTTCCAAACGAGCGAGCAGCTCTTCCAGCTTGGCGGACGGCGCCTCGTTTCGCTCTTCGTCGATCAGGCCCTCGTGGCAGGCACATTGGCGCAGGCGCAGAAGCGCGGTGAGCACTTCGAGTTTGTTGGCGCCCAGCTCTTCGCCCTTGACTTCGCCGCCGAGCAAGAGCTTCTTGTAGTACTTGGCCAGTTGGTCGTACGCCTTGCGCTGCTGGGGCGGAAGTTCCACGTACACCGTCTGCTCGGTTTTTTCCGGCAGCTCGGCCAGCACCTTGGCCTTGGTGCGGCGCAGGAAGAAGGGTCGGATCGCGCGCGCGATGGCGACCAGGTTGTCCTCGCGCGAGCGGTTGCCTGCGCCGAGGAGCTGCGCAAAACCATTCGCGCCACCGAGCATTCCGGGGTTCAAGAACTCAAACAGCGACCACAGGTCCTCGAGTCGGTTCTCGACCGGTGTGCCCGTCAGCGCCAGACGCTGCTCCGCGCGCAACAATCGCGCGGCCTTGGCCACCTGGCTGCCGGCGTTCTTGATCGCCTGGGCCTCGTCGAGCACGACCACGTCGAAGGGCTGTGTTTGCAGGCGCTCGATGTCGAGGCGCATGGTCGCGTAAGTGGTCACGACGAGATCCGCCCTTTCGAAACCCTCGGACGACTGCCAACGCTGGGACCCGTGGTGTTCCGCCACTTTCAGCTTGGGCGCGAAGCGGCGCGCCTCGTCGATCCAGTTGAAGAGCACCGAACGCGGCGCAACGACCAACGATGGCACGTGCTCCGCCTTCTTGCGCACGCGCGCCGCGCGCCGCCGCTCCAAGTGGGCCAGCACCTGCACCGTCTTGCCGAGCCCCATGTCGTCCGCCAGGCAACCACCGAAACCGAGACCCGAAAGCGCGTCGAGCCAACCCAGGCCCTCCGCCTGGTACGGCCGCAGCTCGCCCGCGAAGGCGCGCGGCGCACCCACGGAACGGGCGGTGTCGAAGGAGCGCAAAGCCTTCTGCTGTTTTTGGAACGCGGCGTCGAAACCCACGTCCGACCGCTGGGCGAGCAGGGCATCGAGCAACCAGGCCTGTTGGCGCGGGAAACGCACATCTCCCGCGTCGCCCACTTGCCCCAGTTTGAGCCAACCCCAGCGCTCCTGCCAGTCGGTGGGGAGCAGCCCCAAACGCCCATCGGCGAGAGAGATCCAGCGCTCCTTCCGCTTGGCCGCAGCGAGGATCTGGGGCAGCGCGACGGTCTCGCCCCCATAATCCACCTCGCCGTGCACGTCGAACCAGTCGATGCCCGTGGTCAACCGTGCGTTGGAGCCGACCGCGGCGCTGATGGCCCGGCCCTCGAACTCCACGCGCCAACCCTCGGCCACAAGCGTCTCGAGCACAGGCGCCACGTCGCGCGCAAGAACCCAGGCGTGGTGCTCCGCCCGGTGGCTGTCGTCGGGCTTCAATCCAAGGGCCGCCAACCGTTCGCCCGCGGAGCGCTCGAACTCGAGATCGCGAGCGACCAACTGATTTCCCCGGGCAATCCACTGCCCGGACCGATGGGCCGCGATCGCCTCGTCGCCGTAGAGAAAGTGGAGGCCACAGGGATGTCGCTCGCTCTGGCCGTAGTACACACGCGGTGCCGTCCCAACGCGCAGGCGTGCCGCGGGGCGTTCCAGCGTCGCCTTCGGGACCAACTCGCCCACCAGGCGTTCGCCCGCGATGGGAGCTAGTTTGGCAACGGCGCTCTCGAGTTCCGCCGCTGGGATCTCGATGGGGCCCGAGCAGATGAGGTCGAGCGCGAGTTCCCGCGCGCTGCCCCAATCGAGTCGCCCCAGTTCCGCGTCGTACAACAGCCAACCGGCGCGACCGACCCTCAGCGGACCGCCGCGCGAGTCCTCGTCCGGGGATCCGGCGTGCAAGGCTCTTCGAGGAACGGCGTAGTCCGCGCGCCACGGCGCCGCCTCGCCGCCCAACGGCGAAGCGAGCGGCCGCCGCTCCTCCTCCACAAGCGATGCATCGCCGTCGCCTGTGGGCTCCGCGGACTCGCCCACGCTCGTGCACACGGCTTCACCCACGAGGCGTGCGCCGCCGTCCGATCGCTCGAGTCGTGCTTCGAAGCGCCAACCGTCGAGGCGCAGGCGCAGGGGCCGCACCCGCTGGTCCTCGACCGAGCGGAACAGGAACTTCGCTCGAGCGAGCAGCGGCAGGACCATCGCCGCGTTCGCTTCATCCAGGCTCCTCCAGCGCGTCTCGGCCCCCGTCGAGAAGCGGTTCCACGTCTCGTCACGGCGTTCGTCCGCCTTGAGCCGGGCCAAGATGGCGACGTCGATGGGTTCCCGGACCTGCCGCTCCTCGACTTCGCTCAAATTCTGCCAGGGCCCCGGGGAACCGTCCCGCTTGACCCTGCGGCGCAGGGCGCGGAAGCGCAACTCGCCGCTGATGTCCAGCGCCATTTCGTCGAGGGCGAACGCAACCTCCAAACGGCCACCGACCAGTGCTTCGAGCGCCGGCGCCGGCGGCGACGGCTCCGAGCCCTGCAGTCGCTCCAAACGCGCGTGCAAGGCCCGAGCCTGCTCGGCGGTCCGCGCCGCGGCGCCCGGCGCGGGTACCGGGTCGGCCGAAGTGGCTGGACTCGACGAACCCGCGGGCAGCATGCCCCGCTCGTCCGCTTCGAGCAGCAGCGCAAACGCGTGTTTGCAGGGCCCCCACGTGTCGTGGGCCTCGCAGTCGCAAACGGTCAATAGCCCACCACCGTCGTAGAGCAGGCACTCGGTCCGGTAGCGCCGGGAGCCTCGCACCCTTCCGCTCACGCCGGTCTCCGAGAGCCTGATTTCTTCGACGCGCCCCTGTTGCCAGTACAAGAGACCGCGCTGGCACGCCTCCACCGAGAACACCCCCGGGAAGCGCTCCCGGAGCGCCGACCACGACGCCCCCGACTGCGGCCTATAGGCTTTCCTGCGTGAACGCCACATCTCGCTACTTCGGGCCCCAGGGACTCAGGGGGCGGTAGTCTAGCAGGCTCTGGTCAGCCGGTTCCGCCCGGCTCGCCATGCACAAAGAATCCGGCCAAAGGCTAGCCCGGGTACGATCCAGCGATGCGGAACGCGACCGTGCTGGCCGTACTGGCGGCGTTCGTCTGGAGCGCCGGAACACGCGCGGCCTCGGATCGTTCGGAACCCTGGCTCAGCGTGTGCGACGTTGGCGAGGGACAAACCGCGGCCGTGCCTCCCTTCGACCTGGCCCACGCCACGTGGGCGCAGTTGGCCGCCCGTGTGCCCGGCCCGACAGGCGAGACCGTGCTAGATCCCGTCACAGGTCAGTGGGTGCCCCATCCCGTCGCGGCCGAAATCGCGTTCCGACTGACGCGCGGCGACCGCCCGAGCGATGCCGAGTGGGTCGAGCTCCTGACACAAAGCGGCGCCGTGCGCTACCGCGAGACCTGGCCTGTCGATCAGCCGTGGACGGTGTCGATGCGGTTGCCCAAGTGGCTGGGGCAGGCGCGGATCGAACTGCGGCCGCGCAGCGAAGGGTTCGAGCCGGCCGTAGCGGGCGGACTGGTGCCAGAGGACTGCGGCTCCGAGTGGCTCTTCGCCGTGAGCCGCGCTGCCCGTCAAGAGTTGGGCGACGTGGCACTCGGCGAACAGCCGCTCGTGTTGGATGCGGAGATCGTTTGGGGGCCGACTCCGTACGCGGTGCAGTTCCCCCACTTGCCCAACCCGGGATCCTCCATCCTTTGGACGGGTCCCATCCATGTGCCGCTGCGCGGGGTCGCCACGCTCGCAGACGCACTGCCGCCGGTCCGTGGGGCAGAGGTCGAGGCTGCCGTCCGGCGCGCGATCAAGCTGACCCCGATGGATGGTTTGCTGCACGTCGAGTATGCGCCCGCGGACGTCCCCGAACTGCGGGGGCTGGCCCTGGCCCTCGAAGTGGAACTGCACTCCGGCGGTGAGCTGCGCGAACGTTGCCAGTTCCACTTTCAGGTGCCTTGGGTGTTCCAGAGCATCGGCTTCCCCGAGTCGGCCAAGCCGATCCTGTTGAGCCACCGGCTCTCGCCGGAGACCGTCGCTCGGATCCGCGAACGCTCGACCTGGACCGTCACCGTGAGCGGCATCGAGCACCCCGCGCTGCTCACCAACTGGAACGCCAACCGCTACTTCGCGGGCAGTTACGAGTTCCAGGCGCCTTAGAACAGCCCGACTTCCCCAAAACCGAGGCGCGCCGACTAACATTCGATGATGAGGTTGCTGGCCCTGCTCGCTTCGATCGTCGCCTTTGGGTGCGCCGAGCGCCCCCCCGTCGACCTCGCCGCCGCGACATGGAACGAGCTGGTCCAGCAGTTGCCGGAACCCGCCGACGAGGGTCGCTACGATCCAACCCGCGAGGAGTGGGTCTACCACCCCGCGGTCACGGAGTTCGCAACGCGCCTCGCGCGCGGCGATCGACCGAGCGACATCGAGTGGCTCGACGCCCTGCAACGCAGCGACGCCCTCCGCTGGCGCGAAGTCTGGCCAGTAGACGTGCCGTGGACCGTGTCCATGCGGCTGCCCTATTGGCTCGGGCACGCGAGGATCGAGTTGCACCCTCGCGCCGAGGGCTTTGAGATGGCCGAAGTCGGGACATTGGACTTTCCGATCTGTGGCTTCAGTTCGCAATACCTCGAAGGCCTCGCAGCACATCAAGTCCTGGGCGAGATTCGGCTCGGTGACCAAGAGTTGGGCTTCGATGCGCGGGTGTATTGGGCGTACGCGCCCTACGTGATGTACTTTCCACTCGCATCCGAGACGGACTCCGTGACGGACTGGGAGGGACGAGTCACTCTGCCCGTGCGTGGAGTCGCCTCGCTCGCCGAGGCTCTGCCCCCCGCAAGTGGCCCCGCGGTCAATGCTGCAGTACGACGCGCGGTTTCCGTCTCCGTGGCGAACAACAACCTACGGCTTGTCTACTCCCCAGACGAAGATCCGATTCTGCGCGGCCTCGGAGTCGCGTTGGAGCTGGAGGTGCGCCAAGACGGCAAGCTTCTCGAACGGCTGGACTTTGGGACGCTGACAAGTTCGAGCGTTCTGGATGGCGAAGCGGACTCGCGGGCGCACCAGGAGAGAGCGATTTCACCCGACTTGCTTCCGCTACTGCGCGCACGAAGCGCGTTGCAGTTGACAGCGCGAGGATGGTTGGACCCAGAGCTTCTATTCGACTGGAACTCAGACCGCCACTTCGCGGGCAGCTTCGAGCTCTCTTTGCCGTAGTCGGGAGCCGCGCGATGCGACAACACGGGACGCTGGGATGGGCGTGGGCGCAACGACTCGGCGCTGGACCGATGAGGGCGCGGCTTTCGCTGCTGTGCCTGTTGTTCGCGCTGGCTGTGCCGGGGTGCGCGCTGCCGCAGCCGAAGGCGCTGGTTGATTTCTCGCAGGGTGGAGGCGTTGCGGATCGACTGACGGGGTCGTTCGTCTGGCTCGACATCGCCGAGTGGGACAACCGGCTGTTCCGATTGCATCTCGAGACCGGCGAGTCGAGCTCGCGCACGGTGAGCTCCGACATGGTCGCGTTCTCGCGGCCCACGAAGGATGGCGACTTTGCGATGCTCCGCAAGAGCGGAGGCCCGTTCCCGAGGAAGCTGATCGTCGCGGTGGCGAACTGGGACGACGGCGACGCGGAGCCCCAGGACGTCGCAGATCTGGATTCGGCGCGGTTCCAGAGTGGATCCGTGGCCCTTTCCGCCGATGGCGCTTTGGTGGCCGCGACGATGACATTGCTTCATCAGAACGTGGGAGAGCTATGGGTGTGGAACGCCGAGCATCAGCTCGTTGCGCAACGGACAGTCCAAGCCTCGCCAGACCTTTTGTTCGATGCCGAGGACCCCGTGCTCTACTGGGACGACACAGCGGCGAGTGCTGATGTGCCCGAAGTCCAGGACATGGTGCGCAAGGGCGCAGGTCAGGAAATGCGTACCTCGTCTTCGCCAACGACGACACGGTTTCCATCACCGCCGACCGCCGTGTGTGTATGGCCGGTCGGTTCGCGAACTCGTTCAACCTGACCGAGGCCGATGCGCTCTTCAGCGCTTCGTTCCGGACCCCCTTCACCGACTGCGACGGCAACGGCCGCGACGACAGTTGTGAGATCTCCAAGAATCCGTTGCTCGATCTGGACTTGGACGGCGCGTTGGATCTGTGCAGCGGCGCGGCGACGCTGACCGCGGATGCGCTGGCAGTTTCCGCATCCGAGGGTGGTGTGCAGTCGCTGGCGCTCGACGCCGGCGCCAACAACGCCGGAGCGCTCTACGTCCTGCTCGGCTCGCTGAGCGGAACCTCGCCGGGGCTGCCGTTGGACGGCGTTGTCTTGCCACTGGTCCTCGACCCCTACACCCAGTTCACCCTGAGCGGCCCGGCACCGCTGCTGAGCGGCAGCGCCGGACTGCTCGATGGGAACGGCGCGGGTGCTGCCACCTTCCAACTGCCGCCGAACGCCGTGCCCCCCGGCTTGGTGGGCAAGGTCGTGCACCACGCGTACCTGGTGTTCTCGGGCACCCAGTTCGTGCTGGCGAGCAATCCGGTGGGGCTATTGCTGGGTCCGTGAGGTATGGGGTTGCGGGAGGTGGTCTTCGCCGCCTCCCCCAATCGCGACCCACCCCACGGAGCCGCGGTGGTGCGGCCGTCGCGGGCAGGGTCAGTCGCCGCTCGCCGAACGATCCAGACGCGGCGCCTCGCGCACCACGCGCAGCAGGATCGCGCCGTCGGTGCTGCTGCAGATGAGCACGCCGGACCCGATCCCACCGAAGGGCGTCTTCGTGCCCAGCAAGAGACGAGGCGGCTCGGGACCGTCTGCCGGCTCCACCGCCAGACTCCAGGCTTTGCCCCAATCGGCATCGGATCCCGGGTAGTCGGTGGAAGCGGGGGCGATCGCGAGCGGAGCCAGATTCTCGGGATCCATCACTAGGGCGGTTCCATCACGATACATGGAGTCGGCGACGACCAGCAGGTCGGAGACGCGTTGGCCCCGTTGGCGATGGGGAACTGCGTGGAGTGTGGTACCGAGGTCGTGCGACTGGTCGTGCGCATGCGGCCGGTCGAATCCGCGAACGTAGGCCGCGAAGTCCGCCTCGCACATTCGAGCGACGGGCGTTCCATCGTCCGCGCGGTACCACACCACGGTGTCGTGCACTTCCCCCTGGGGCCTTCGACTCCCGCCTTCGACTGGCGCGGGTGCCTCTGCGTGCGCCTCGTTGCAACCGCCCGGGGCGGACACCACGATGCGTCCCGCCGTGTCACCTTCCACGTGGAGGTACGCAATCGCACACCCGAAGTGCTCCATATCGCCCGCCTGCGGTGCGAGCCGCAGCACCTCTCGCCCCGTTTCGCGCTCCACCGCGATCACACGGGGCCCGTCCGATTCGATGATCGTGAGCAGGCAACGATCCCCATCCGCGAGCGCCAAGGGCAGGTGTCCGGTCAGCGGCCCCATCTGGTACGGGGGACCGCCGAGTTCGCGCACCCATCGAGGCTCGTACCGCTCGCCGCCGAACGGCACTCCCCAGGACGCCGAGGCGGTCTTGTCGCTCCGTTCCACGGCAACCAGCACACCGACGCTGTTCGGCGTACCAGCGGGCACATTGGGCAGAGCCATAGCGCGCATCTCCGCCGCGATCACCTCCGAATCGGGGTATGTGACCGATCGCACGACTGTACCTCGGCTACCCAGAAGCACGAGCTCCAATACACGTGAGCCACCCCTCTGTGACGCCGACCATCCCAACGCCGCCGCAAGCACATCATCGATCCCGTCGCCGTCGACGTCGGGTGTAGCGGTAAGGGCTGTACCGAGTAGGAGCGCAGGGGGTGAACCTTCGAACGTGTGCAGTACGGCGCCAGTCACGCTGCAGAGGACCTCGACGCGCCCGCAGAAGTCTGGCTCGTCACTCCGCCAGGGCTCGGAAACGGCGATGTCGCGCCGCCCGTCGCCATTCCAGTCGCCGGTCCAGCAGGAGCGGATCCCGAAGACCGCCGCGCCCCAATGGATCACCTGCACGTCCGCTGTGCCGTGGGTGAGGAACAGGGTTGATGCAATCCATAGGGGGACGAGGCTCATGTGGTCAGCATCGACGGCTCCCGATCCAGCCCGCAAGGGCCGCCGCGCGAGCGTTACGGAGGCGTGACTCTTCGGCCCCGGCTGTCTCACCCAAGCGCATCCGTTGACGCGCCGGCGGGCGCACATGCCGAGTCTTCCGCGATGGACGGGACGTAGTTACCTCACGCATGACCCGCCAAGGGACACGAACGGGAGAGTGGCCTCAACCGCCGCTCGGCGCAGGCGTGAGGATCGGGGCCGCGCGCACGACACGCAGCAGCAGCTCGCCGGTGGTGCTACTGCAGACGAGCACGCCGGAGTGGGTGCCGCCGTAGGGCGACTTCGTTCCGAGCAGTAGGCGCGGCGGCTCGGTGCCGTCTGTGGGCTCGACCGCGAGGCTCCAGGCACGGCCCCAGTCGTCGAACCAACCCACGTAGTCGATGGATGCTGGAGCGACGACGAGCGGCTTCATCGCTTTCGAATCCAAGACCAGGGCGACGCCGTCGCCATACAGGCCGTCCGTGACCACGAGCAGGTCCGATTCGCGCTCGCCGCCCGACGGGCGGCGAAGAGCTTCGAGTTGGTTGCCCAACTGATGGCTCGGGTCGAAGCCTCGGCCAGGAGCAAGCACTTGCACATGCCGCGCGAACTCCGAATCGCACATCTGTGCGACCAGTGTTCCGTCGTCGGCGCGGTACCACAGCACAGTCCCGTGTGGTTCTTGCTCCGGCACTCCTTCCCCACCGACGTCCTCCGTGAGCCCCTTGCCGTGCTTTCGGGTGCAGTGGGCGGGCGCAGCCACCACGATGCGTCCTGCCGTATCGCCTTCGACGTGTAGGTAGGCAATCGCACTCCCGAAGGACCGACCACTTCCCGCAGGCGGCTCGAGCCGTAGGACCTCCTTCCCAGTCTCCCGCTCCACCGCGATCACTCGGGGTCCTTCGTGACCCAGCACCGTCAATAGGCAGCGGTCTCCGCCTGCCAGAACTGCGAACAACCGACCACTCTCCGACCCGCGGCTCGCGAGCTGCTGCCTCCAAACGGGCTCGAACCGCTCGCCAGCGAAGGGCAGACCCCAGGAAGCCGCAGCAGACTTGTCTCTCCGCGTTACGGCAACCAACAGCCCCACGCAACCTGGGGTACCGGGCGGCGCGGTCGGTACCGCCACAGCCCGCATTTCGACCTCGTCGGCTTGAGGATCGGGGTACGCGACGGTCTGTACCACCTCCCCGCGGCTGCCCAACAACACCAGGTCGAATGCACGAGGCTCGGGCTCGAACAATGCTCGCGGTTCGCGCCTCTCGACAGGCAGCGTACCGAGGGCCGCCGCCAGCACGTCGTCGATCCCATCGCCGTCGACGTCAGGCACTCCGACCAATGCCCTTCCGAGCTGCGGCGCATTCTTGGCGCCTTCGAAGGTGTGAAGAACCGCCCCGGTCACTCCACAGAAGACTTCCACGCGCCCGAGGAAATCAGGCGTATCCGACCGCCAGGGTTCGGCGACGGCGATGTCGCGCCGTCCGTCGCCGTTCCAGTCGCCGGTCCAGCAGGACTGGACTCCGAAAACGGTCGCCCCGGTTTCGATCGTTTGCGGCGCTGCATCGCCTTGCGAGAGCGACAGAGCCGATGCCATCAAGAGCTGTGCGAGGACCATGGAGGCAGCATCGACGGCTCCCGATCCAGCCCGCAAGGGCCGGCGCCGGCGCGTTACGAAGGCGTGACCCCGCTACTTCACAACGCCCCCACCACCACCTCCAGCCCGTTCGTCAGCGACAGCCACTGGGGCGCGGCCGTGTCGAAGAGCGCTGCTTGGAAGTAGACGCGCAGGCCCAGCAACGCGGGGCTGAACGTGCCGAGCGGGAGGGATAGATTGCCCGCTCCGGGTGCGCCGGGGGCTCCTCCCAGGACGACGGCACTCGTGGAAATGATCGGGTTCACGTGCACCGTTCCGCCGAACAGGTTGAGGGCGGTCGAGCCGGCGCCGATTGCCAGCACTCCCGGCGTGCCGCCCAGGCCCCCGGTCAGCTCGAGCGACATCGGCTGGCCCACCAGCGGACATTGGCTGCCGTTCAGTTGGGGCGCGATGCCGCCAGCGCCCGCAAGCGCTCCGCCGTAGGGCACCAGGCCCGAGCCGAGCGTGAAAGCCCGGGCATGCCCGGCGTTGGTCGGGGAACCGGCGTTGAGCAGCGAACCCGCGACGACGTGGGTGCCAGAAAGCGCCAACGAACTCAATGCGAACTGGCCCGGGTTCTGGGCGGGTGTCACGGCCTGCTGGGTCCACACACCCTGCAGACGCCGAAAGTGCATGTGCCGCAAGCCGGGATGTGTGCTGACCACCAGGTGCTCGCCGTCGAGCGCGATGCGCTGTCCAAACTGGGTGTATCCAAGCGGTGCCGCGATGCGTTGTTCCAGCACCCACGCGCCGCCCTGGTGTCGCCAGATGCACACGGTTCCCGTGTGGCCCAGACCGAGGGGCTCGTAGGGATCGGCCACCGCAATCCGTTCCCCGTCGGTCGCCACGTCCTGACCAAAGCTCGCGCCAAGGGAGTCCGTGCCGACGGACGCTCCCTGGGGCAAGAGCACCGCTTCCTCCACGAAATCGCTCCCCTGGAGGCGGTACACAAACACCTTCGCCGCACTGGCTGCCATGCTCGTACCAACAACGAGCACCCCGCCGCGCAGCGCCACATCCGCGCCAAACCCATCGTTGTGCACCAGGCCTGCGGGTTGCAGAACCTGGGTCTCGAACGGCAGCGCGCCAGTGCTCCGGTAGATCACCACCGCTCCGGGTCGCCACCAGTTGGAGCTGTCGACCGCGTTGGGTTTGGCCACGGCAAGCCACTCTCCCTCCGCTGCCAGCGCTTGCCCGAAGTTCGTGGCGTAGGTGTAGCCGCTGAGCGGTAGTTCGCCCTGGTGCACCCACGTGCCCGCCACCTGGCGGAAGCTGTCCACGCGATTGAGCCCCGGGTTGCCACCCACGTAGAGCTGATCCCCGGCCAAAGCCACCGCACGGCCGAAGTACAGGTTGATTGCCGGATTCGTCGGGATCACCTCGGCCTCGTGCTGCCAACCGCCGGCGCCGAGGCCAAAGACGTGCACCTTCCCCGAGAAGCTGTGGGTGCCCACGGTCGCCCCGCTGGCCCCCACCACCAGCCGCGGCCCCACGATGTCTACGGCGCGCCCGAACTGGGCGTTCGCTGCGGGCACCGGCTCGGTCAGAGCCTGGGTCTGGCAGAGCTGCGCCCCGGCCGCCGGGGTGAAGAGGCCAAGGATCACGGTGAGAACGGGAATGGTCGAGCTGCGTCGGTTTTCCATGACAAGCACCCCTCCTCGGGCGCCAGCCCTACAGGCGCCGACGGCCGGCGGGGTCCATCAGGAATGCAACGCGGCCGACACGCCCGACGATCGAACGCGCAACCTCGGGCGCCGGGAGACGGTCCGCCGGTGTCCGTGCCCGTAGCCGCCGCAACGTAAGGGCTTCGTGTTAGCTTTTGGGCGTCTACCGCTTCGGCCGAAGACAACCCATGATGATGGGCGGATAGACGCCTAGCCTCCCAAGGAGACCCTCCATGCCGAAATGGAACGTGACCATCCAACCGGAAACCGACCGCATGGTGCGTGTCTTCCTCGCGCGAACAGGCCTGAAGAAGGGCGACCTGTCGGCGTTTGTCGAAGAAGCTGTGCGGAGCGAGATCCTGCGCCGACAAGCCGAGGCGCTTCGGGAAACGGACCCGGGCCTCAGCAACGAAGAAGCGATCGAACTCGCCCGCGACCTCGCGGCGCTCGATCGCGGAGTGCAGGACATGCGGACGAGGCGCGGCCAGCCGATGAAACAAGCCCTGCGCGAGATCGCTGACGAGCTCGGTCTCCAACTCGACCGATGACCTACGAGGTGTTCCTCGCACCTGCCGCGAAGAGCCGCATTCGAAAGCAAGCCGAGTACATCGCCACCTTCCAAGCCGCCCCCGAGATCGCGGCCAAGTGCCTTGCGCGCATCTACGACCGAATCCACAGCTTCGCACAAATGTCCCGTCGCTACCACTTGGCGCCTGAGGATGCCTGGTGCAGCTACGAAGTGCGCTGCTTGCCGATCGGCGAGTTCGTGCTCTACTTCACCATCGTGGACGAGGCGCGGGAAGTCTGGGTGATCCACGCACGGCACGGGAAGCAGCGAACGGACGAGGACAACTTCCCCACCGATCTTGCGGCGTTGGAGGAGGACGACGCGTGACCCGCCGCAGCCGATGTGGACTTCCATCGGGAGCGCAACGGAGCCGACGGCCTCCTACACGGAGGCGTCGGGACAGCTAGACTCCGCCCCATGGCGATCGCGGGACGCATCCAGGCCGGGCTTTCGAAGTCTGTGCTCGTCGCGTGGGTGTTGGTCTTCGGGTATGGCCTCTTTGTCGCCGGGTGGGTCGCCTGGTTCCTGTGGACGGGCGGCCCCCACATCGCGCTCGACTTTGGGTTCGACGCCGTGCGCAGCAGGGGGCTTGGTCCAGTGCCCGTCTTGCGCACGGACGGGACGGTGGAGGCCGTGCTCGTGCACGGACGCTCTGCCCGCTACGAGGGCGGCACACAGACCCTCGAACTGTGGCTCGACGGGGGGCCCCACGGAACGACGCTCCAGTACTTCCCCGAGCGCGTGCTGGGCAGCGAAGGTCAGTTCACCGACGTCGCCGTGGTTGCGATGTCCGAGTACGAGCGGCAGGACGGGTCGATCGGCCTCGAGGCCTGGGTGGTCGGCAACTCGCGTCGTTTGGGAGCTGCGCTGGCGCGACTGCGACTCGAACCGCAAGCACAACCACAAATCGTCACGCCCCTTTGGCGAGCGCCAAGGTGGAACTCGGTGCACCAGGTCGTGGCCCTCGATCTGGGATTGGGAAGCGCAGAGATCAGCCTGGATGTCGAATTCCAGCCGAACCAGCGGGAATGGTTGCGCTTCCCCCTTCTGGCGGAGGGTGGAGAATGGACCGCGGGACCCGTGCGAACGGAAGCGAACCCCGTGTCGAGCCCCCTCGAACTCGTCACGATCGCACCGCGACTCCCGCGCGAGTTCTGGCAGTTCAGTTTCGGTCCCGGCGCACTTGCCGCGTCCCGGCTAGTCCCCGGTGAAGCTGCCCAACACGGCCCGTGGACGGTTCCTGTCGCCGTCGGTTCCGCGGGTGTCACGATACGCCCGCTGCTTTCCGACGACCCGCTCCTCGCAAAGTTCGTGCACCGCGGTTCTCCTGCCGCGGATGGCTCGCCATCGTCCCCCGCTCCACACGAGCGCATACCATCCGCCTTTGCGATTCAGACCAGCGCCGCCGACGAGCCGCCGCTGGTTCTCTTCGCGGATACTTGGTCCGCGCAGGCACTTGCCCCTGGCTACGTCCTCGACGAGCCACAACTCGTCGGCCCCGACGGCCGCAAAGGCTCACTCTTGCCCACTCTGTTCCTCGATCCCACCGCCGGATCCGCGCCGATCTGGCGCCGGATCGGTCATTCGCATCCTGACGAGGTCGGACCAGGACCGTGGTACGCCTGGCGCGACCTCCTCATTCCGCGATGATTGGACGATTCGCGCGACGTGCCCATACGGCGTGACTCAAAGCCAGTGTCACCACTCCGAGAAGAGTGCCCACGGTGTAGGGGTGCGGAAGTAGCACCAGCACAATCGCGAAGACTGGCACCAAACCGACGATCATGAACTGAGAAATTTTTAGGTTCAACTTCATGGAAAGCTGAACCTCTCCTGAAATTTCTCGCGGATTGCGGATGAGGAAACCGAAGAGCAGCAGGTTCGTGAGGTGACGCCCGCATACCACACCGAACGCGCCAAGCAGCGCTCCCGCGATCAACTGAATGGTGCTGGAGGGCACGGATTCCGATCGCTCGAGCAGAACAAGCAGGAGCGCAACGAGGGTGACGGCGGCCAGATGCCGCGGATTGAACCATCGGAGTTGATCGACGCTCGTGCGCCACACCGGGTTCAACTCGTAGGTTGCCTGCACGAAGTGCTTTCGGTAGACAATCGCGGCCTTCTTAGCGCCGAGAATGGTCAGCAGGTAGTCGACGAGCATGAGAGCAGGGACCGCGAGCAGCTCCGGGTGGTTCATGTCGTTTGGCCTTCGGGCGCTGGGTTGCGTCGATACGGGCGAACTCGGGGCATCACGCGCAGCGATAGGTACCTGTCAACGCTTGTCGCGAGGAGGATGTCAGCGGATGGGCCGCAGTGGAAGAGTTCGCTCCTCTGTCTCACCTGCGAGGAGATGCACGGCGGTCGGCTCGATCGGGACGTAGCCGGGCGGTGGGTCAGGTATCGTGAGGCGGTAGTCGCCGGGCGGGAGCGTGTACAGCACGCCGCCCGCGTGCGGGCGCGCGGCGGCGGGGACTCTGGTTCCTTGGGCGTCTTCGAAGTGGGCGAACGAGAGGCTGGGGACCGGGATGCGTGTGTCGCCGTCGCGCAGGGTCAGGAGAAGGTGGGCTTGGGGCGACGCGCGCAGTTGCAGTTCGGTGCGGTAGCCAGAGGTGAGGTCGAGAACGGCGCGCTCGCCGATCCGACCGGGGACGTCGAGGCTGAACTCCACGCGGCCGGGCGGTGGGTGGATGGTGACGCTCGCGGTTTCGGGGTCGAGGGAGGCGCGGGCGTAGCGGCGTGGCGTCGGCAGGTCGTCCGGCGGCACCCAGGAGTAGCGCACGGCGGAGCCCGTGGGCGCGCCGCCTGACTCGAGGTCCATGGCAAGCACGGTGACTTCGGCGGGCGGCGGCAGGCTGAGAGAGAGGTTCGTGGCGCCGCCGACAGGGACGTCGAGCACGATGGTGTATCCCGCATCGCCTAGCACGAAGGCGTGCGGGCCCGGTCCAGGGCTGTTGGTGCTGAAATCCGCGGTTGAGGGCTCCCCGACTGAGCCGCTGAGGATTGCCAGACCGACGGCGAGAGGTTCGCGCAGCCCCAGCTCCGGACTTCCCACCGGGAACACTTCCACCCAGTGGCGCTCGGTGGACCCCGGTGGAAAGTGCAATCGTCCGTCAATCGGAGTCAAGACCAACTCTTCGCTGGCGATGTGCAGCTGGACACGGTGCGGCGGGTCCAGGCCGAGGTCGACCTGCGCGCGGGCCAACGTGGTGGTGAGGTGGAACCAGGCTCCGCCTACGGCCACAAGCACAGTGATCGGCTCGCGGGGCAGGCCGTCGATGAGGAGGGGCTCGTTGTGCAACAACTCCGGTGCAGCGAGCACGGAGTTGGCTGGTCTGCCGCCGCTCATGTCGGCGTCGCGCGCGACGATCAGGAACACGCGCTCGCGTCCGAACATCGTGTCCTTTTGCGGTAGGCGCGGCGGGGGGGCGCCGGTGAAGTGCACTTCGAGGCTCGCAGCCGCCTTCAACTCCAACCGGCGTACGCCGCCGCTGAACGGATCAGCGCTTAGGGCGCCCCAGGAGTAACCGGGGGCCCACACACGCAATTCCATTCCGTCGCGGTAGACGCCCGGCGGCCAACTCTCGAGCGGGAACGGCGAGGTTAGCGGGCCGAGCAACGGGGTTCTGGGAGCCGGCCCAATTCCGAGCGCCGCGGCTGGAATGCGGGGCGGATCGAGATCGAGCGGATCGGTGTCCCAGAGTTCCACGCCGGATAGATGTTGCCCCGTGTCGGCATCGCGCACTTCGAGCAGCAGGGGTTGCAGCCAGCCCATGCGCAACTCGTAGGGCTGCTCGCGCGCCTCGAGCCAAGCGGTGCCTGCGAGCACGGAGGCGGCGCGATCCGCGAGCAGCGCCCCCACCACCACACGGCCGCCCTCGGAGCTGATTTCGACCTCGAAGCGGCCGCCTAGGATGGGAACAAGCTGCGGGCCGCCCGAGGAGTCCATCTGCGGAAGCAGCCGCAACTCGCCGTTGAGCCCGGTGTGCTCACGCCCCGCCGAGTCGACGACCACGACGGTACCGCGCGCATAACCGGGTGCGAGCGGCTCGGGGATTGGCGACTCAGCGACTTCCGCGACGGGAGTGCGTGCGTCGCCCGCGTCCTCCTGCACCGCGCTTCGAAGTTCCGATGCAGAGCGCGCGACGGCAACGGCCACGGGGGCAGCGGTGGGCGCGGGCGGATCCACGGCGAGTTCCTCCACAGGCTCGGAGGGCGCGAACTGCACGTAGGCCACGGCGAGCAGGAGTGCCACGAGCAGCGTGGCGACGATCAGGCGCAGGTTCGCTCGTCCCATGGGAAGAGTTCAATCGACAGCGGCACTCGGCGCAAGGGGGCGCGCGCGAAAGGTGAATTGGCCGCGGTTGGAGCTGTGGTGCGTGGCGAGGCTCTAGAGGTGCTGGATCTCGACGTTTCCCCACTTGTCCGCGAGGTACTCGGCCACGAGACGCCGGTGGCACCGGTGCGGCGTCGGCTCGCTGCACAGGAGGCAGGCCCCATCGAGGAGGGTCCGGTCCAATGCCGTCTCGATGCGGCGCTCTGCGATCAGGTCGAGGAATCGGCTTTGGTACGTCGCCCAGTCGCCGCCGTCCTTCTTGTACGCGTTGAGGAGTTCCTGGGTGGGCGCGAGTACGGGCAGATGCGCGTACTCGAGGTGCGCCACCTCGCGCAGCAAGTACGCGAGGTCGTCTCGCTTCGTGAAGCCTGCCAGTTGGGAGACGTTGTTGAGCCGCACATCGACAACGCGTACGAGACTTGGCTGATGCAGGAGGGCGAAGAACTGCTCGGCGCTCTTCTTGGTGAAGCCCATGGTGAACAGTTTCATTGGTGGTGGACCCCGATCTCTTCTAGGCATGCGGCCCAAGGGGCAACATGGCGGTGCCGCAATGCCGAGTGCTTTGGGGGCGGTATTCGTGAGCATGGTGCGAGTTTGCTTGGGCCTCGACACCGCAACGGCGACCCGCCGGGTGCGCGGGACTCTGGCCCGCGTTGGGTTCGACACCGTGGTGCGGTCTGTAGGGGCGCGGCCCTGTCCGCGCCCAAGGGGCGACGGGCGATCCGTACCACGCACTGTTCCCCTTGGGCGCGGACAGGGCCGCGCCCCTACAGATCGCACCTTGTCGCGTGGGG
>WGMC01000033.1 GCA_016125265.1 Planctomycetaceae bacterium | reverse complement strand
TCGTGAGCGACTCGTCCCATCCGACGCTGGACGCGGCCGCCTTCGAGGTGCTGCGCGAGGTCGCAAGGCAGGAGGACTCCGTGCTGTTGCGCGTGCCCGTGGCCCGCGGCCGCGGGGTTGAACTTTGGATGGGCCGCGACCCGGTTTCGGCCGGTGCGCCGTTCTTGAGTTCGGCCGAGCGCCATTTGCTGGAGGTGCATCGCGACGAAGTCGCCGCGTGGATGCGCCTCGCGGCGTTCCAAGGGCTGTTCGAGGACCCGCAAAAGGCCGGACTGATGGCGCGTGAGCTCGATTCGAAGCGCCTGATCGAACTGCCCGGCCAGGCCGCGCTCGCGCAAAGCGCCACGGACCTTTTGCGCGCCGCCGACCCGCGCTGCCTGCCGTTCGAGGCCCGACCGATCCTGCGCCGCGCGTCGGCCTGGCCGAACCCGCGCCCACGGGATCCGTGGACCCTCGCCGCGCTCTCCCTGCGCCTGGTGCCGCACCCGGTGCCGCAGCAATGGTTCGCGGCCCGGGCACTGCAGGCGTCACAACGACAGACAGTGAAGCGATTCCTGGAAGTACAAGGTCGTGTGGGTGTGCGGGGCGCCGTCACGAACCACACGGACCGGACGACCCTGGAGTTGCGCGGGAGTTTGGCATTCGCCGAAGGAGACTGGGCCACGGCGGCATCCGCCTATCGCGACGCGGCCACTGGCGTGGTCGGGCTGCGGCTCAACGCGCTTTGGTGGGGGCTGAACGCGGCGCAAGCCGGGGACACGGACATGCTGCGCGCGGCGTCGGAGCTCTTCGAGTCGTTCGGTCTTCTCCCCGGCACGTTGCGTTCGAGCGCGGAGGCGGCTTTCGCGCTGGCCACCTCCAACGCGGTTTGGCGCCCGACGGACGTGTGCAAGCGACTCGTCTCGAAGTCCGAGGGTCAGTTCGGAGGACTGCTCCAATCATGGTGTTCCTAGATTCCGTGCGTCGACTTCGGTGGTCCGGCATCCTCGTCGCTTCCGTCGCAGTCTTTGTGGCAACCGAGCTGGGGCAAGCGGCCTACACGCAGGGGGTGAACCCCGGCCCGCCCCTGTCGCAGCCGGGCACCGTTCGGCAGAAGAAGCCTCAGGGCGTAAAGGAGGTTGACCGCGCTTGGACGGACCCTACGACACCGGCACCCGTGGTGCGCCCAGCACCAGCCGTCATCGTCGTGGGCCCGTGAGGTCGCGAACTCGGCTTGGCCTCGCCCTTGGATCCTTAGCCGTCGCGGCGGTGGGGTTGGTATGGGCATCCCTGCGCGCGTCCCGTGCTCCGGAGATCGCGCGACCCGACGAAGCGAAGGTGCACGCGGACGGCAGTGGAAAGTCGCTCGTTTCCCTTCCCGCCGAGTCGACGCCGCTCGACATCACCAACGGTCCGAGTCCGTCACCGTCAGCTTCGAGCACGGCCCCATCCGCTCGGGAAGCGCTGCGCAGCGAAACCTCACGCGAGCCCCATTGGGTCTGGGTTCGGGATTCGGCACGTGAACCCGTCCCTGGTGCCACGGTTTCCCTGACACCGCTCGACGTGGATGTGCTGGGGTCCTTCCCCGGCGCGCGGGCCAGCGACAAGTTGTGGTTTTGGCGCGAACGGGGGGAGCGACTGGCGGCCAAGACGCGGACGGCGACCACGGACTGGCGCGGAGCGGCACAGATCCACCTTGGTGCAGAGGGAACCGAATCCGAGTCCGACCCCACCGCCCTTTGGGTCACCCACCCCGACTACACGGCAGCGGTGCAGGTGTCCGGCGTCTCGCCGGGCAGCATCGCAACCGACCGAGTTCACGAGTTCACACTCGAAGGGACGAGCAGGTCTACCGTCCGAGTTCTCGACCCGTCTGGTCGTGCGGTCGCGGACGCTTCGGTCCAGCACTTGGCCTTGCTGCCGCTCGACGTCCACCCGGTGGATGCCGCCACGGAAATGAAGGCGCGCCGCGCGCTGGTGCGCGGCGGTACCACGGACTCAGGGGGAATGTTTGTTCTCGCGAGCATCCCGGGACGCCAAGCCGTGCTGGTGCGGGCCGAGTTGGAGGGCGGACTCCATCAGGCGATCGCCTTCCTCGAGTCACCGCCCGGCGCGTTGGACATCCACTTGGTTCCGACCTTCGAACTGTCGGGCCAGGTGCGCTGGAGCGGCACGCAAGGTGTCGGGGCGTGGGGTTTCGTCAGTGTCGAGTCCCTTCCCGACGTGGGCCTTCGTCAGTTGCTGGCGGCGGCGCACGTCGCTCCCGACGGCCGTTTTGGACCTGTCCAGGTGCCGCTCCTTCCGTCCGCCTCTCACTTTCGGGTCAGCTTCGACCACGGCGGTTTGGCGCCGCGGGAACATCGATTGCCCCGGCCCTCCGCGGGAGAGCGGGTCTGGCTCGACCTCGAAACGGAGGTCGGACTTGCGTTGTGGGTTCAAGTCGTGGCGGAGGAGACGGACGAGCCCCTTTCGAATGTGCAGGTCATCTTGCACTGGAACGAACCGCCGGGTCGAACGGACGTTTGGACGAGTGCTGTCGGTTGGGCTCAGTTCGAATCCGTACCCAACACCGACCTGTCGCTCGTTGCGCTGAAGGAAGGCTACGCGCGACTGGACATCGCACGACTGGAACTCGAGCGCGTAGGGGACGAGGTTCGGCCGACCCAGGTTGCCATGGTGCGTGCGGGTCGATTGACGGGTGTCGTCACCGACGGGTCGGGTCCCGTGGAAAACTTCGACATCATCGCATCGTTGTCGGGCAGCGGCTCCGTGGCGTTGCGCGCGCCCTTCTCGGGCCGCCTCGATGGGCGCTTCGTAGTGGACCAGTTGGAACCCGGTGACTACGCCGTGCGTGCCCTGATTGGCGGTGTGCGCGCAACAGAGGCCCAGAACGTGCGCATCGACGCCGAGCAACCGGCCGACGTGCACCTCGATGCGGCTGCAAGTGTGGAGGTGACCGGCAGGGTGCTTCGGGCGCAGGACCAAAGGCCGTGGGAGGGCGTGCAGGTCGCAGCTTGGCTCGCCGATCGCGGGAGGTTTTTCGTCATGCCCGTAGGTCCTACTGTGCTGACGGATGCGGACGGAAGGTTCCTCATTCCCGCCGCTCCCGCAGGACAGTCCATGGTGCAGTTGTGGGGCCCGGACGGTTCGAACCTCGCCGTTCCGCTCCACGCCTCCGGCGAAGCGCGTCAGGATCTCGGCGACTTGGTGCTCCGCGGGCGTACGTCGCTCCTCTTTGAGTTGGTCGGCGAACCGGCAACCGCCGAAGAGGAGTTCGAGTTGCAGGGCACGGGCCTGCATGGGACCACGGTCTTGCGGTGCAACGAACCCACGTCCCTATCTGTGCCCGACGAAGCGCAGACCTTCAGTCTGATCTACGGCGATGGGACTTGGGACCAGGTTCCCGTGGAAGACCCGGCAAATCGCCACACGCCCGTGAGGTTCCACATCCGCCCAGGCCGCGTATTGGTGCGCGTGAACGAGTTCGAGGGCGCCGCGCCGAATGAGCGCGTCCGCCACGCCACGCGATTCGTGGATCCGGACGGCGTGGAAGTGCTGCGGCTCGGAGCCGGCGATGATCGCGAGTGGGTCCTCCCGGGCATACCCGCTGGACGCGCGGAGTTTTTCGTGTTTGGCCGCGAGTCCGGAACTTCGGCGAGCGCGGTGCTCGAAGTCGCCGCCGATGGCAGCGCCGAGGTGGTGCTGAACCTGAGTCGGTCGGGCCAAGTGAGGTTGGTCGATGCGGCTGGGCAGCCGCTCGAGGACGCGATGGGGCAGATCCGTGGATCGGCATCGGGCGGGGCAGGCTCCGCATCGGCATGGCCCGCTCGCCTTCGATTCCGCACGCTGGCCGACGGCTTGGCACCCGTTCCCGAGTCCGCACGCGGTGAGTCGTTCCTGGTCGAAGGACACACCGGCGATGGGGTCCGCTTTGGCGAACTCCTGTTGCCGTCCGTGCGCGCCGGTGGCGACCCCGTCGATCTCATCGTTCCACTCGACGGTGTGCTCGCGGTTGACGTCTGGGAAGAGGGCGTTCCGGTTGTGGGAGCGAGACTACTCCTATGGGGGTCCATCGGTCACACCCTGTTGGGCTCTGGCAACACCGACTCCGCCGGCCGGGTGGTCTTTGGTCCCGCGGGCTTGGGTCCGGTCCGCGTCGAGTTGACCGACTCGCGGTTCTTTGCGGCGGGGCGCGACGCAGTGCCTTCGAGCGGCGGAGCCCACGTCGTGATCGAGGCCTACTCGCGCGCCGATCTCGAACTGCGGGTGGTCACGTCGTCGGGCCAGCCGGTGCCAGGCGCTAGCGCGACGCTCGTGCACCGGGAGTTGGGCACGGACGTGTTGGCGTGGATCCAAGCGGGACGGGTGCATGGTGCGTTGACGACTGGCGCCAACGGCGAAATCAACGTCGCTGGGCTGCCGCGCGGGCGGTACGGCGTCGCCGTGGAGAGTCCCGCGGGGTCGATGTCGGGGGAACTCGAACTGAAGGCCGGCAAGAAGAACGCGCTCGACGTGGTCGTGCAGTGATCGTCTCGGCGCAGTCGATGCGGTCGATTGCGCCGCGCCGCTCAACGCAGCTCATCCACCGCAGCCAGCACGCGCGCGGGCGGGATCGCGATGGCGAACTCGGGTAGGGGCGCGTTGGGGAGGGGAGTTGGGACTTGGAGTTGGGGGCTCTCTGGGCGACGCACTCGCCCCATGGGTCCTTCGGCGAAACAGGCCCACGTGGTGCGGCCCTCCCGGTCTGGCGGACGGGGCTTGGTGACCGTCTGGGCTTCGGAGGACCCCGCCTGCCATTGTCGCTGGCGTACTTGCGTTGGCGCGCATGAATCACTAGAATACTAGTTATGTCTCCGCGGGAGAGCAAGTTGGGTCGGCCGGCAGACTTCTTTGCCGCCCACCCTGTTTTTACCCACGACGATTTTGTTGCGGCGCATACGGCGGGGGGGCGCAGCGAGCACACCAGCAATGCCCTGCTGGCCCAGCACGTCGCGGCTGGTCGGCTGCTGAGGGTTCGCCGGGGGCTCTATGCCCACGTGCCGGCCGGCGCGGATCCGAATGCGCATGCGCCCGATCCCTATCTCCTGACCACCAAGCTGCGCCCGGACGCGGTTGTCGCTTACCACGCCGCTTTTGCCTTCCACGGCCGTGCGTACTCGGTCTGGCGCCGCCACACCTTCCTGACGGCCGACCGCGCGCGACCCTTCCGATTTCGGGGGCAGGAGTACACGCCCGTCCAGGCGTCGGCGGTCTTGCGCCAGAGGCCTGACCTGGGGGGCGGGATCATCATCCGAGCCCACGCGGGAGGCGAGGTTCGAGTCACGACGCTCGAACGCGCGCTCGTCGATGTGCTGGACCGTCCCGAGCACGGTGGTGGATGGGAAGAGATCTGGCGCTCGCTGGGGATGATCGAGTACGTCGACGTTGCCGAGGTGGTGCGCTACACGCGGCTCCTGGGTTCCGCCGTGACGGCGGCGCGTGTCGGGTTTGTCCTCGAAGAATGGCGCGAACCGTGGATGGTCGAGGAGCGCGCACTCGCAACCCTCGACAGGCTGGCCCCTGCCCAGCCGCGCTACATGGATGCGAAGCGGGAAGGCGGCAGGCTTGCCCTCCGTTGGAATCTGATCGTTCCGCAACAAGTCCTGGAGCGGCGCTGGGAGGAAGGCGCGTGATCCTGGATCGGGAGCAGCTCTAGCGGCTCGCCGCCGAGCACCGGTTCCAGCCGGAGCCGCTCGAAAAGGTATTGCACCTGATCGAGCTGCTGAGTGGTCTGCGTGCGCACCCGTTTCTGCGCGATCGACTGGCGCTCAAGGGCGGCACGGCGCTCAATCTGTTCCTTGGCGATCTGCCGCGGCTGTCGGTGGACGCCGACCTCAACTACATCGGTGGTGCGAGTCGAGCCACGATGCAAGCGGAGCGTCCGTCGATCGAGCGCGCCGTCGTGGACGTGTGTGGCCGCCTGGGTTTTGCCGTTCGGCGTGCGCCAGATGAGCACGCCGGTGGGAAGTGGCGCCTCGCGTATTCACGCAACGCCGGCGGAACGGGGACCTTGGAGCTGGATCTCAACTTCTTGGCCCGCCAACCGCTGTTTGAGCCCACCCTGCGCGACTCGATCGCACTCGGTCGGTCGCAGGCACGTGAGGTACTCGTTCTAGACGTGCACGATCTCGCTGCTGGCAAGCTGGCCGCGCTTTTCGGGCGCTCCGCCAGCCGCGACCTTTTCGACGCGCACCGCCTGCTCCAACGCGGCGATCTCGATGTCGCGAGGCTCCGCATGTGCTTCGCGGTTTACGCAGCCTGCGGGCGGCGGGATCCACGAGAGCTGACCGTCGACTCTGTCCACATGGATTCACGGGATGCCGAACAACGGTTGTTGCCGCTCCTCCGCGAGGATCTGGTGACCACTCGCCGGGATATTCCAGCCTGGGTCGAGCGGCTCGTTCTCGAGTCGCGCGCGATGCTCGCGCCGCTCTTGCCCTTCGCTGGCGACGAGCGGAGATTCCTCGACGCGCTGCAAGAGCGCGGCGAAGTTCGTCCGGAGCTGCTCACAACCGATGCAACTCTGCAAGCGCGGATCCACGCCCATCCAGGGCTCGCGTGGAAGGCGCTGAACGTGAGGCGATTCCGCGGTTTGCGTGACGCAGAGGGCCCGAGCACAGACGCGGATTCCAACGCTGGAGACGCTGGCGGCGGGAACTGAATCCGTTCCATTGCATCGAGAACTCTGTTCCCCGCCTCTTGCTCTTGGCTCCTTGGGTGACGCAGTTGGTGTCAGCTCTCGCGCGAGGAAGCGCGTCGTGTTTCAACGAGTCGTCGTGCTCGCGTAATCCTGGGGAAGGTGGTCGCACGCACGGTCATCCTCGAAGACCAAGAACTCGTCGGTGCTTTCGCCGACGAGCGCGGTCAGGATGCTGGGGCAGTCCAGTGGGCCGGGGTCGAGCGCATGTTGCGAGAGAGCAGCGTGCCGCCAAAGAGGTGCGACGTCGCCGCGAGCCAATCCCCTGTCTCGTGGCGTTCGCGTTGGCCGTGGGCGTTGCGCAGACTGTTGTGGCCGAGGTACTCCTTGCGCCGGGTGGCGGCGACGTGGCGCACGACGCGCTCGCGTAGGGCTGGCTTGGCAACCGTGGGCTCCGGGTGGTGCTGCTTTAGCTGGACAAGGCCTTAGAACTACCGCGCGAGGTTGGCATCTGGCAGGTGCTGGATGACACGCTCTCGGACGAGCCGACGTCGGTCGTCGGACGGCTTCCGTAGCCGGCCGTGCAGGATCTCGTGGTCTATGGGGGTGATCACGGTCGACCTTGGGCGGATGGGGACGGGTTTAGGGTGCGGACGGGGCCCAACTCTGGCCAGGGCTCGCCGGGACGTCCTCTGGGGGAGTCCCGGGCCAGCGAATGTCGGGGAAGCGCGGCGCAGATTGGCGGAGTCCGGGGTCGACGGAGGTGGCTGGTCGCGGCTGGCGCAGAGCGCAGAAGATGCAGGTGGACGGTAGGGTCCCAGTTTGACGACCGTGGGGCGACGGGGTTGACGGGGGGTGGTCGGGGCGTAAGCTGGGGGTGAAACAGGTTCGGCACGCATGGCACCTTCGCGATCCCGTCCGCCTTCGTCTGGTTCGCGGGGGATGAGGGTCGTCCGGATGCGGGGGGTGGGCAGGGGGACGCGCGTTTGGAGGGGGCGCAGTCGGATGCGGCGGGATTGGCGCCGCCGCCGGTGGGGACGTTGCGCGAGGATCCGGCAGAGCAGGTATGGGATCTGATTGTGCCGGTGGCTGCGGCAGGTGTGCCGAAGGTCGGGTGGAGCGAGTTGTTCGACGCGGCGGACGCGCGCGAGTTGATGGGGCGGCTCGCGAAGGGGGATCCGCTTGGGCTGCGCAATCTGTGTGTGGAGCACTTGCGCGCTCGGAGTTTGGCGCTGCACGCGGATCGGTTGCACATCCGGTGTTTGGCGCTAACGGCGTTTAAGGGGCTGCTGTACGCGGGGCGGCCGCCGCTCGATGTGTGGCTGCGCGGATTGGTTGCGCAGGGTGCGACGGAGTTGGTGCGCGAGGACTTGGAGTTCGAACTGGAGAACCGGCCCGTGCACCCGGACGACGAGGTAAGTTACCGCTTTTTGAGCGAGTTGTTCGGCGTGGAGCCGCCGCTGGCGCGGCGCATCGGCGTGCGTTTCAACCTGTTGCCCACCGATGTGCGTCGGGTGCTTTGGCGCGCGGTGCTGGAAGGTGTGCCGCTGGAGCAACTCGGGGACGGGGCCGCGGCGCTTTTTCGCAAGGGGCTCGACGTGTTGTCGCGCGCGGCGCCGCTCGTGTTTGCCGACCTCGCCGATCTCGGCGCCTGGAACAAGGAGGAGCGCTCGTGAGCGACTCGTCCCATCCGACGCTGGACGCGGCCGCCTTCGAGGTGCTGCGCGAGGTCGCAAGGCAGGAGGACTCCGTGCTGTTGCGCGTGCCCGTGGCCCGCGGCCGCGGGGTTGAACTTTGGATGGGCCGCGATCCGGTTTCGGCCGGTGCGACGTTCTTGAGCTCGGCCGAGCGGCACCTGCTCGAGGTGCACCGGGACGAAGTCGCCGCATGGATGCGCCTCGCGGCGTTCCAGGGGCTGTTCGAGGATCCGCAAAGGGCTGGTCTGATGGCGCGTGAGCTCGATTCGAAGCGCCTGATCGAACTGCCCGGCCAGGCCGCGCTCGCAACCCAAGCGACGGACCTTTTGCGCGCCGCCGATCCGCGCTGCCTGCCGATCGAGGCCCAACCGATCCTGCGCCGCGCGTCGGCCTGGCCGAACTCGCGCCCACAGGATCCGTGGACGCTCGCCGCGCTCTCTCTGCGTCTGGTGCCTCACCCGGTGCCGCAGCAGTGGTTTGCGTTCCGAGCGCTGGAACGGGGTCAAACATCTTCGGTGCGGCGATTCTTGAGCGAATGGTCGTCTGCCTCGTCAACGACCAACGTGCGCACGCATTCGGAGAGAACCATGCTGGAGCTGCGAGGCAGCCTAGCTTTCGCGTGCTCCGAATGGACCGAAGCAGCGCGGAACTACCGCGCCGCGGCATCGAGTGCTGTGGGCTTGAGGTTGAACGCGTTGTGGTGGGCGCTGAACGCGGCTCAATCGGGAGATCGAGACGTGCTGCGGGCAGCCTCCGAGTTGTTCCACTCACAAGGCCCCCTGTCCAATGAGTTGCGTGCAAGCGCCGAGTCGACCTTCAGGCTGGCAACAGCCGCGTCAGGTTGGCGTCCGACGGCCGCGTTCCGGCACGTTGCAACAACACTCGAAGGCCAGTTCGGAGGACTGCTAAAGTCATGGTGCTCGTAGATCGACTTCGACGAGCCGGGTTGCGAGCCACGGCGTTGTGTGCGGCCTTGGCTGTTTGCATCACTGCCTTTGACGGTGCAGCCGACGCCCAGGGAGGGAATCCCGGCCCGCCCCTATCGCAGCCCAGCAAGGTGCGGATCGAGCCGATCTCGCCGGCGATGCAGAAGAACCCGATGCCACTGCCAGAGACCGCTGTACTTCCCAAGAGACGTTTGCGCGGCGCCGAGTGATCGGCGCATTCCCATGGGCAACCGCCGTAGCCTGATCGTCGCGCTCTGTGTGCTGCTGGCCTTGGGCGCTGCGGTGGGCGTTTTGTGGTTGCGCTCGGATCCTTCGGATAGGGCCGCGATCCAAGGCGACGAAACAGCGCGGGCTCCGACACAGGCAGAGAGCGCCCCGTCCGCGGACGCAGAGCCCGAGACCGCGAGTTCCCATGCGGAATCCGCGGAGCAGGCTCGGCCCGCCGCCCCGGAGGCGACCCGAGTTGCCGTTGGACAGAGCTCCGCGCAGACGACGGTCTCTTCCGTTGTCGTCTCCGTCCGCGACACCAAGGGCGGGCCCATCGAGGGTGCACACGTCTCGCTGACGCCCCTGGATGCGGAAGCTTTGGGCTTCTTCTACGGTGCCGAAGCCAGCGACAAGTTGTGGCTCTGGCGCGAGCGTTCGGACCGCATCGCCGCGAACACGAGCACCGAGCGGACGGACGCAGATGGCCTCGCTTCCCTGCCGCGATCCGCGGCGACGGACGGGCTCGCACCGGGTGCCTGGGCGCTTTGGGCGAGCCACACGAACCACGTGGCCGCGGTCGAGATCCGCGGCGATGCAGGCACGGAAGGGGAACATCCGGCACTCGACGGGCGGATCGAGTTCGTGCTCGAGCCCGCTCTCGCCGCTTCGCTCCGCGTTCTCGACCCCCACGGTGCACCCGTGGAGGGAGCACGCGTCGAACAATGGGCGCTTTTCCCGCTCGGCCTGCACCCCGCGGATGCGCCCCTGGACGTGCGCGCAAGGCGGGTCCTCCTGCGCGGCGGCAACACCGACGCGGCGGGCAAACACGCACTGCAAGCGTACGCCAGTCGGCAAATGGTGCACGTGGATGCGACGTTCGGCGGCGCGGTGTGCCGTGCGGTGGCGTTGCTCGAGGAGCCGTCGGGCACCGTGGACGTGCAACTCGAGGCCACCTTCGAGTTGGTGGGGCGTGTGCGCTGGGATGGTCCGACGGGGCCAGGGCCCTATGGGCTTGTGACGGTCGATGCGTTGCCAGAGGTCGGTCGGCGAACCATCCAGGGTGTGGCGCACGTCGCACCCGATGGCAGCTTTGGTCCTGTGCTGGTCCCGTTCCCCGCCGACGTTCCCGAGTTGCGCGTGCGGTTGGAGCACTCAGGTCTGGTGCCCTGCTCGACCACCATCCCACGGCCCGCTCCGAACGAACGGGTCTACGTGGAGTTCGAGACGAAGAGTGGATTCGACGTCTGGGTGCAGGCCGTGGACGCAAACACGGAAGAGCCGCTTCCCGACACCCGCATCACGCTCGTTTGGTCCGAGCCAGCGGGGCGCGCGCAGGGGTGGACCAGCGCCATTGGCTGGACGTACTTCGAAGCCCTGCCGGAGGGTGAGATCACCATGATCGCCGACAAGGTCGGCTACGCACGCGAGCGTGTAGGTCCCATGCTCGTTTCCGCCGAGAGATGGGCCGGCCAATCGAAGCAGATCGATCTTTTCCCCGCCGGACGGTTGCAAGGGACGGTCACCGACGGCTCTAAGCCCGCCACGGCGTTCGAGGTTGTCGTCGTCCGTGACGGGTACTTCGCGCCGGTCGAGGGTTGGCATTTCTCCGGTCGCGCGGACGGAAGCTTCGAGATCCACGAACTCGCGCCTGGAAAGTACAACGTGCGGGCCCTTTTGCCGGGTGCGCGGGTCACCCAGCCGGAACTCGTTGGGGTCCGTCTCGAGGACACCGCCGTGGTCGACCTCGAGGCATCTGGTGGGGCGCAAGTGGTGGGGCGCGTCCTGTCGGCGGTTGAACTCTCGCCGCTGGCCGGGGTGGATGTGCAACTCCAGTTGGCGGACGGTGGGATCACGGGACTGCTCGCGTTGGGCGCCGGGGCGCGCACGGGCGCCGATGGGCGCTTTGAGCTGCCCTACGCACCCTCGGGGCAATCGCTGATCGTCTTGACGGGTCCAAGCGGCGAGGCGCGAGCGGTGACTCTGCCAGCGGAATCGGTCGCGAGGATCGACGTGGGAGACGTCCTTCTGGCACAGAAGCCGCGCGTTGAGGTGCACATGGTGGGCGATCCAGGACAGCCCATGGATACGTTCTTCGTCCGCAGCCGAGAGGCACGGACTTGGATCCCGGTGCCACCCGAAGGCGTGATTTCGCTCGAGACGGTGGACGTTGGCGCGCGGATCGTCCTGCGCCACACGGATGGGATGGAGGACGTGTTGGCGATCGCCTCCCCGAGCGATCGACGCGAACCAGTGCGCCTCTTCGTGCGGCCCGGAGAGGTGCGCGTTCGCTTGGAAGGCGGCGGTGCTGCGGTGGACGCGGCGACCTTCGAGCACCACACCCACTACTTGGATCCGGAGGGGCAGTCGGTCTTCCGCTCCGGCGAGAACACTGGACGGGAATGGGTCATGGCGGGACTTGCGACCACGCGGGCCCACATGTTCGTTCGCGCGAAGGAAGGCGACCTCTCTGGCGTCGCCATGTTCGACATCGACGCCGAAGGCAACGGCGAAGCGGTGGTCGACATGGGCCCCGCCGCATGGGTCCGACTGGTGGACGCCGCCGCGGTGCCTCTCCAGGGTGCTTTTGTGGAGGTCAGCATCGGCGAGGCCCAGATTCCGCCGATGCTCCCTCGGGAAACAACGGTGTTCTACTCGCGAAGCGATGGCGACGGACGGATCCACGTACCGAACCGTGCGCCGGCTCGTGGTGGTGTATGGCTTGTCAGCGGCGTGAGCGACCTGGGCGTGCGTTTTGGCGAATGGGAGCTGCCCAAGGTGGAGCCGGGCGCGGAGCCGGTGGACTTGACGATCCGCACGGACCTGCAACTCGCGGTTCGTGTGCAAGAGATGGGCCAACCGATCCGCCACGCGAACCTGCGTATGTTCGGTGCCCAAAGTGGCATTCCGTACTTCCAGGGCAACACCGACACCGCTGGGCAGGCGTCCTTCGGCCCCATGGGCGTGGCCGCTGTCTGGGTCGAACTCGCCGACGCCCGCTACTTCGCCCTGCCTAGGACCGCCATCCCGGCCGCCAGCGCAGCGTCGGTGGAGATCGAGGCCTACTCCCGCGCCGATCTCGAACTGCGTGTGCTCACCTCGTCGGGCCAACCGGTGCCCGGCGCCAGCGCGACGCTTGTGCATCAGGAGTTGGGCACGGATGTGTCGGTGTGGATCCAAGCGGGACGGGTGCAGGGTGTGTTGACGACGGGTGCGGATGGGGAACTCCAACTCTCGGGGCTACCGCGCGGGCGGTACCGCGTCGCCGTCGAGAGTTCACTCGGCTCGGCGTCCGGGGAACTCGAAGTCCAGGCCAGCAAGAAGAACACGCTCACCCTGGTCGTGCCCTGACTGGATCGACGCAGACCTGTTGTCGCTCAACGCAGTCACCCAGGAAGTTGCCCGGGAACTCACCCCGGAAGTCGCGGCCTAGTTGGCTTTGACTGCTCACCAAACGTGACCCCCCTTGGGCCAGGAAACGTGACCCCCCTACCGGCGGCCCAGGCAGCGCCTCGGTCGCTCAGGGACGGGCGGGGGAGTGCGGGGGTGAGTGCGGATGCCAAGTTGTCCATTCTGGAATGACAACCGGCGTCGGGCTTGTCCTTCTGGGAAAGACAGCTTTGCGCGGTCCCCGTCTCGGAGGCGCGGCAGGTTGAGCCTGGGGCCCTCTGTGTCAATGTGGCTGAGACAGCTTCCTTCCCCGCGATTAGTGTAGAGGGCAGCAGGATGCACCCCCGTGACCAAAGACCCGACCACCAACAGCAGCCCCTCCAGGGGGGAACCGGATCCCGAGGTGCCTGAGCG
>WGMC01000035.1 GCA_016125265.1 Planctomycetaceae bacterium | reverse complement strand
TCCATCCGCGACGTGCGTCCATCCGCGAGGTGCGTCCATCCGCGAGGTGCGTCCATCCGCGAGGTTCGTCCATCCGCGAGGTGCGTCCATCCGCGAGGTGCGTCCATCCGCGAGGTGCGTCCATCCGCGACGTGCATGCATCGGCGACGCGCATGCATCGGCGACGCGCATGCATCGGCGACGTGCATGCATCCGCGACGCGCACGCATCGGCGACGTGCATGCATCCGCGACGCGCATGCATCGGCGACGCGCGTTCATGCGCGACGTGCATTCATGCGCGGATTCTCGCGGCTGTCCGAAAGGGGCAACGCCCCGCCCGATAGTAGCCTGGGGCAACGCCCCAGGTTGGTCGGGAGTGAGATGCAAGGGCTGAAAGCCCGCTCCATCCACGGCGGTCTAGCGCCGGTCCACGCGAGTGACCGGCGCGCGTCGGAACGCGGTCTCGAATACGTGCCACGCCGCGCGCCAAATCTCCTTGCGGTTGATCTTGCTCGTGCCCCGGGTGCGGTCCACGAACAGGATCGGGGTCTCTCCTATCGCGAAACCCGCTCGCGCCACGCGCCACACCATCTCCTCGAGGAACGAATACCCCGAGCCGCGCACGTCGAACGGGTTCACGTGCAGCAGGACCTCGCGCCGGTAACATCGGAACCCGCTCGTGCAGTCCTTCACCGAGAGGCGCAGCAGGAGCCGCGTGTACACATTCGCGAACGCCGAAAGCGCGCGGCGGTGCAACGGCCAGTTCGCGATGCCGCCGCCCGGCACGTAGCGCGATCCGATCATCAAATCGTGGTGCGCCATGCCCGCCAGAAGGTCGGGCAGGTACCGCGGGTCGTGGCTGAAGTCGCAATCCATGGTCAGGATGCGGTCGTAGCCCGCCTCGATCCCGTGGCGGAATCCGGCCAGGTACGCGCTCCCCAGCCCCAACTTCGCGCCGCGCTGCAGCAGGAAGAGCCGCGGCTCGCCCGCCATCGCGTCCTCGACCAACTCCCCGGTCCCGTCGGGGCTGCCGTCGTCGACGACCAGCACCTCCAGCTCCGCCGCCGCGTCCAGGACGCCGCGCACGAGGGGCAGCACGTTTTCCGCCTCGTTGTAGGTGGGCAGTACGACGAGGGAGCGCATGGGGAGGAGCGGGGGCGGCAAAGAGGGTAGCGGGGCGCCCCCGGGAATCCACACGGCTGGGCCGACGGGAACCTTCGGCCCACCTCCCCTAGAACCTGTGTCCAAGTGCTGGGGGAGGCCGATTAGGCTCTCCCGCCGGCCTTCGGCCCAAGCCCCCCTCCCTCCCATGCCCGCGATCCTGATCCTCAAAACCGGCGCCCTGGGCGACGTGCTGCGCACCACTTCGATCCTGCCGGGGCTGCAGACCCGCTACCCGGACCAGCGGATCGTGTGGCTGACCGCGCCGTCCGCGGTCGACCTGGTGCGGCTCCACCCGCGGGTGGATAGGGTCGTCGCGGTCGACCCCAAGAAACCCGGGGACCTCGAGCGCTGCCGGGCCGAACTGGCCGCGTTCGCGCCCTGGTTGCGGGTGCTCAGCTTGGACGACGAGGAACCCCTCTGCGCCCTGGCCAGCGAACTGGCCGCGCCGTGGGGCGCGCCCGGGGTGCTGTCGGGTGCGTACCTCGACCGCGAGGGGCAGCGTCGCTACACCCAGGACGTGGCGCCGTGGTTCGACATGGGCCTCTTGAGTGTGCATGGCAAGGAGCGCGCGGACGCTCTCAAGGTGGCCAACGAGAAGAGCCACGCGGCGATCTACGCCGAGATGTTCGGCATCGAGATGGGCGAGCCCGAGCTCCCCCTTCTGCCCGAACACGAGGCGTTTGCGCGGCGTTTTGTCCAGGGCCAGGCCGCCCAATTGCCGCGGCCGTGGGTGGGACTCAACACCGGTTCCGGCGGTCGTTGGGAGTCGAAGAAACTGTCGCCCGAGCGCACGGTCGAGCTGGCCGCGGCCCTCGCCGATGCCCGCGGCGGCACGCTCGGGTTCGTGTTGCTCGGCGGTCCCGAGGAGGCCGAGCGCAACCGCGAGATCGGCGCGCGCCTCGCCGCCCGCAACCTCGCCCACGTGGACGCGGGCACCGACAATGGCCTGCTGGACTTTGCGGCGCTCGTGGCACGACTCGACCTCTTGATCACGAGCGACAGCTTGGCGCTGCACGTGGCCGTCGCGCGGCGTGTGCCGGTGCTCGCGTTCTTCGCGCCGACGTCCGCGGCCGAGATCGAGCTCTACGGTCGCGGCGCGAAGGTCTCGAGCACCGCGCCCGACTATTGCTCGTACCGGCGCGACGCGGACACGTCGACCTTGACCGTCGCGCGGCTGCTGCCGCCCGCGTTGGCGCTGCTGCCGGAGGCATAGGGGAGTTGCGCGGGCCCCGGGGTCCCAACCCCGGGCGGGAATTCCCGCATGCGCCACCCAACGGCAGAGGAAATCCAAATTCGATGCAAAGAAACGGCGCAATCCACCTTCTGTGGAACGAGAAGCGCGGCCCGACACCCGCGCCAAGGAGGAACCCGCCGCACCCATGTCCATCGAACCGCGCCGCAGCCAACTGGCCGACTCCCGACGGATCTCCCCCGCCGCTCCCGCCGCCGCATCGTCGATCGCCCCTTCGGAACTGAGGCTCCTGCGCCGCACCTGCCTGGTGCGACCCCTGCGCGGCGACTTGGCCCTCGTGTCCGAGCTCGTGCGCCACCTGTCCGCGGAGATGCCCGAAATCGACTTCCACCTGCGGCCCACCGAACCGCCGGAGGTGCTGTGGGTGACCGGTGCGCGCGAGCACAACGGCGCGGACGTGACGCGCCTGCGCGCGGGGTATCCCGATGCGTGGTTGGTGGTGAGCGGGCGCGGACTGGAGGGCCCGGCGGTCGAACCGCTGCGCGCCGGCGGCGCGGATCGGGTGCTGGGTTGGCCGGTGCCGGTGCAGGTGTTGCGCGCGGCCCTCCTCGGACGGGGACGCGGCATTTGATGCCCCACCTGGGCGCGGGCGCGTCCTCTGCCATGTCGCCAGCGCACACCGTGCAACTGCCCCTGGGTTTCGAAGCCGTCCTGCTCGACCTCGACGGCACGCTCGTCGCCACGGACCGTTTCTGGCTGCCCGCTGCCCAGCGCGGTTCGCGGCGCGCGCTTTTGGAGCTGGGTCTGCCACTCGAACTGCCGACGTCGCGCGAATGGCTGCGCATCGTCGGCCTGCCGCTGGGGCTCGGCATCGAGATGCTGTTTCCGCGCCTCGACGCGGCCGCGCGTCGCCTCGTGGAATTGCGTTGCGAGGACGAAGAGCGCCAACTGCTGCGCGCGGGCGGTGCCGCGCTGATGCCCGGCGCGCGCGATGCGCTGCTCGAACTGCGCCGCCGCGGTGTGCGCCTGGCGGTCGCGAGCAACTGCGGACGCGGGTACCTGGAGCAGGTGCTCGGCGCGCTCGAACTCGGCCCCCTGATCGAAGCGGCGCGCTGTTTGGAGAGCCCCTCCGCGCGCCGCAGCGGCCCCGGCAGCGCGGGCGGGCCGAAGGGCGGAATGGTGCGCGATCTCCTCGAAACCCTCGGCACGCGCTCGGCCTGTTTCATCGGCGACCGCGCCGGCGACCGCGAGGCAGCACACAGCGCGGGCATCGACCACGTGCACTTCGCGGGCGGGTTCGCGGACCCGGACGAGGAGCGCGGCGCCGACGCCGTGCTCGCCGACTGGGGCGAGTGCACGGCGCTGCTCGGGCGCCGCGCGGAGGTGCTGGCCGACGTCGCGCGCGACCTCGATCTGCTCAACGCCGGCACCGTCGCGATCTCCGCCGAGCCGGGCACGGAACCCGCGGTGCTCGCGAGCGACCTGGGCCGCGTCCTCGCGTCCCTCGGCCGCGCGAGTGTGTGGCTTCCGATCGAACGCCTGGGCGAACCAGGCGCCGCGCGCACCCAAGCGCTAACCGGCTGGCTGTCGCGCGAGCCAAGCCAAGGCCTTGTCGGTGTCTACGGCGCCGATCTGGGCGGCGAATCGGCCCTGGCGCACGCGGACCGGCGCCTGCACCTCACCGCATCCCCCGCAACGCGCGCACGTCGCCTCGCTGCCGACCCAGCCGGCGACATCTCCGCGCCCTCCCGCCCCGCCCCCGGCGCCCCCGCCGCCCGCCTGGACCTGACCAGCGCCCTCGCGCCGCGCTGGCACCCCTAGGCCTTGTCCCTGGGCTCCGACGGGCCCGGTCGCCACGCCGGGCGGCCTTGATTCCAGTGTCGGACCCCCTTTTCTCGATGGCAGGGATTGCCAAGATTTGCCATCCGAGCTACTTTTCGGCCATGGACCCTGACGACCGCGCCAGCACCACGATGAACGTCTCCCTGCCGAAGGCCCTGCGGTCCTTTGTCGAGGAGCGGATCGCGAAGTCCGCCTACACGTCCGCCAGCGAGTACGTGCGCGAGCTGATCCGCCAGGACCGCGACCGCCAAGCCGCCCAAGAGCGACTCGAAAAACTACTTCTCGACGGCGTCGCGTCCGGGCCCACTTCCGAATGGACGGACGACGAGTGGACCGCGTTGCGCCGACGTGTGGCGCAACGCTTGCCGACAGACAAGTTCGCGGACTGAGGCGGAGATCGTGAACCGCCGGGTCTCACGCCACCCCCGTGCACTCCGCGATGTCGAGGAGTCGGCCATCTACATCGGGCAAGACGCGCCTGAGGTGGCGTTTTGATTCCTCGACGCAGTCGAAGCGACGCTCCGGCTTCTCGCGAACAACGCTGGGATCGGCGCGGCGCGCCCCAGGCCGCTCGCCTGAACGTGACAAGCGCCCTTTTGCCGCGCTAGTTACCCTAGTGGTGCGCCCGCGCAATCTGCGGGCGGGCAACCCCGACGGAGGAGCGCGCCCATGTTCGACAGGTTCACAGACAACGCCAAGAAGTGCATGAACCTGGCGCGCCAGGAGGCGCAGCGGCTGCACCACGAGTACTTGGGCACGGAGCACCTTCTGCTCGGGGTCATCCGCGTGGGGGATTGTGCCGCCACCGGACTGCTGCGACGGAGGGGTGTCGATCTCGACCGGGTCCGCCTCGAGGTCGAGAAGCTGGTGCGCTCTGGCCCCGCCGCGCCGGCTGCCCAGCAGCTTCCGTTCACGCCGGGGGCGAAGAAGGTGCTCGAGCACTCCATGGGGGAGGCCGCCAACCTCGGGCACAACTACATCGGAACCGAGCACGTGTTGTTGGGCCTGATCAAGCAGGGCGAGGGCATCGCCGCGAAGGCGCTTTCCGCATTCGACGTGAGGCTCGAGGATGTGCGCGAGGACGCGCGAGCGGGCAACCTCGCTCGGTCAAACGAACATGAGCAGGGCAGACCCGCCGGCGGTCCGCCGGTCCGCGGTCCGAGCGCAGGTCACCCAGCGAGCTCCGCGCCCTCCTACCTTGGCAACGACCTCACAGCCCTCGCGGAACGGGGCGCGCTCGAACCGCTGATCGGCCGCGACGCCGAACTGGAGCGTTTGATCCAAGTCCTCTGCCGCAAAGACCATCCCAACGCCGTGGTCATCGGGCGCTCGGGTACCGGCAAGACCGCGCTCGTCCACGGACTCGCGTGCGCGATTGCCGCCGGGCGGGTGCCCGAGTTGGGCAAGAAGCGCCTGGTCGAACTCCACCTGGGACAGGCCATAGTCGGTTCGTTCGAGGAACGGTGGCGCGCGGTCAACGACGAGGCCAAGCGTCTCGGCGATTTTGTTTTCGTGCTGGACGATCTGACCGTGCTGCTCCCGAGCGGACCCAATCGTCGGGGCGACCGGGTCGACGCCGAGCGGATGCTGCGATTCGTGCTCGCCGGCCCGACGCCGTGCATCGCCGTGACGACACCCGTGCTTTGGTCAGAGCTCGTCGAGCCCCACGAGGCGCTCGCACGTCGCCTGCAGCCGGTTCACCTCCCGGCCGCCACGCGCGCAGAGACTCACGCCATTTTGCGCGGGTTGCAGGAGCGCTACGAACGCCATCACCAAGTGCGCTGGACGGAAGAGGCCCTGGATGCGGCGCTCGACCTGGCGAGCGCCCAGCTTCCCGGTTTTCCCCTTCCTGGAATCGCCATCGACGTGCTGGACGACGCGAGCGCGGCGGTCAAGTTGGCGAGCCGGCCAGCCGCTTCCGATGCTGCCGTTCTCGCCTTGAAGATCGAAGCACTCGAGCGAGCCAAGCGGAGAGCGCTGGAGGCGCAGGAGTTGCAGCGCGCCGCGCAACTTCACGAAGAGGCCAACCAACACCGAGCCAAGTTGACGGCCTCGCAGGACCGTGCCAACCGGCCGGAGTTATGGGCACTGGTAACCCCGGAGTACGTCGCCCGCGCCGTGGCGGCACGCGTGGCGAGGTGAGTGCGCCGCCCCGCCGGACGGCGGAACCACGGAAACGACAGAACGACATGCGAAGCCACTGGATCCCAGCAACCTCGGTCTTGGTACTCCTCGTGGCCGTTCTCGTTTGGGTCGCCGTTCACTCGCGAGAGGGCGCGGATCCCGCTGTTGTCACTCCCGCGTCGCCGTCAACGCCTTCCGTGCTTGCGATGCCGGAGGATGCGCCCGTTCCATCCGTTCGGGCCGCCACGGGGCACGCCGAAGTTTCCTCTTTCGGCGTTTCGCCCGAGCCCGAGGCCGGAACGGTCGCTCTCGTGGAGGCGCCCCCGGCGCCGGTCCTCAAACTCGTCGATGAGCTGTCTGGGCTTCCGGTGCCCGGCGCATGGGCCAAGGTGCTCTGGACCCGCGACACGAGTTACGCTTCGGCCTGGAATGAAGTGCCCCTGGTCGCAGACGATTCGGGCAGCGCGTTCGAGCTGCCCCAGCTCGAGCCAACCGCGCTCTACAACGTGGGCGCGCTCGTTGGCGGCGACCAACATGCGCCCCAATGGAAGTACCCGCTCTGGTACACGAACGAGCGTTTTCAATCGGCGGAGCTCTCGCTGCTGCGCGGTGGAGGTGTGTCGCTGGACGTCCGCGCGGACCAGTCGCTGCCCGCGTTTCTTACTTGGCAGCAGGTGCCGAGACCCGAGCGGGTCGAGTGGACGACGGAATGGCCCGTGCTCGCGACGGGACAGCTCGTGGTGCCCGTACACAGCTACGAGCCGGTCACGTTGACGATCTCGGCTTCGGAACTGGGCCTAGACGGAAGTCTGGAAGTGCCTTTGCCGCCCGAAGGAGTGGTTCCTTTTGGCGCGCTGTTTCTCGAGTCCAAACGGCTGGTCGACGTGCGGGTGCTGCGCAGTTCGCTCGAGCCCGCGCCGTCGCTGGACGTGATCTTCTCTGGCAACGGCTCCGGCGCCGCGGAACGCGAGCTGCAAACGGACGAACGGGGAGTCCTCCGCTGCTTCGAAGAGGATCTGCGCGAGCGCGAGATCCTCGCGAACGTGCTCTTCCAGAAGATTCCGCCGACTTCCGTCCAACTCGACACCGAGGGAGAGGGCGCCACGATCGTCTTCCCCCTGTCGCTGATGACCCTCGAGATCGAGGGGATTGCGGGTGACCAGGTCGACGAGGTGCGGCTGCGGCCTCTGGATGCAGCGATGCAGCCCAAGAACGAGAGTTTCGTTACCGCGACTTCGGCTTCGAAACCGCGTCGATTGGTGCAAGAAGGTGTTGGCCTGTACGTCGTGGTCGACATGGAATCCGGACGCCGGTTGGGGGCGGTGGTCCCCAGCGAAGCCGTCGTGGGGGACTTCACCGTTCGTGTGGAGGAGCAGCCCGCGACGCTGGGTTCCTTGCGTTTGGACCGCACGGGGCTCGAACTCGGCCCGGACGACAGACTCCGGCTCCGTGTGTGGCACAAACAAGTGACGTCATCCACCACCATCCTCCGTGCGGAACAGGGCGAATGGACCTTTGGCAGTCTCTTTCCTGGCGAATACTCCGTCGTGGTGGAGGCAGAGCAGGGCTACTCCTTCGCCGTTCCCTCGACTGTCGCTGTCACCGTCGACCCCGGTATGACTACAGACGTGCCCTTCGTCTGGCAACGCGGTGGCCGCCTGCGCCTCGAGTTGCGCGACGAATCCGCCGACGGAACGCCGCCGACCGAGTGGTCCGCCCGGCTGCGCGACAGCACCGGCCAGTGGCGCGAGCTTCGATTCCTCCACCAAACACAGTTCGGCCGTACCAAGAGCGCAACCATCACATCGGGCGCGCCCGCCACCGTGGAAGGCATCTTCCCCGCGGGGCCCGCACTGCTAGAACTGCGCGCACTCCCGTCAGCGACGATCGCCACCGAGCACCCCATCGAGATCAGACCCGGCGAGACCGTATCGATAGAGCTCACCCCATGAAACCGAGGCAGGCGTGATCGCTCGAGACACAGGCAGGTCGCTCCGACTCTGGGTTGGCGTTGCGGCGCTGGCGGGATTTTGCCTGGTTGGGCTTGCTTTGCTGACGTGGGAACCGCGGGACGAGGTGGTCGCGGAAAGAAGCGTGGTGAGCTCGGAGGGCGCGGTTTCCGAAGTTGCTCCGCTCTCGGCGGCACAGCCCGATCTCGCTTCGCCCGCGCGGGAGGCCCTGGGCGATGGTGCGGAACCGGAGTCGGCCACTCCAACGACGGCCAGCGTCACTCGACCCGTTGCGGCAACCAACATCGTTGTCCGGGACGCGGAGGGGCGGCACGTTTCCGACGTTGCCGTCGGGCTTCGCGGGCGCCTTGAGGCCGGTGTGGCGACGAGTGGCGCGAACGGGGCCTTCCTCTGGTCAGCGGCGAAGGGCCACGGGCACCTCGTGGCCGCCGATGGCCGTTGGGCGACGGTGCTGTCGGCGGCGACTCGCGTGGCACACGACGAGGTGTCTACCCTAGTCGTCGCGCCGCCCGTGGACATCGTCGGACGGGTCGAGGACTGGCTCGGGCGGCCCGTGCAGGCCGCGGTGCAAATCCGTCTACCCGAGGACCTCCGCGGGCGTTTGGGAGCCTCGCTGGAGCACTCGCGAGAGCTGCGCTACGTCGCCGAGACCGAGGCAGATGGTCGTTTCGCTCTGCCCGCAAGCCCCGCCGTCCGCGGCGCGATCCTCGAACTGCGGGTCAACGACCGGCTGCGCGCCAGTCTGCCGATGCCCATGTCCGCCGGGGCCGAGACGGTCTTCACTCTGCCGCGCCCCGACAATGCCCTGGAGCTTCCACTGCTGCTCGGGCGTGTGCTGGACGATGCCGGCCAACCCATCGAGGGCGTGCGTGTGCATTGGGACCGCTGTGTTACGGCGACCACGGACTCACAAGGTCACTTTGCGCTCCACCCGACGACCGCGTGCCGGACATCCGCGCTCGTGGCCGTCAAGTCCGGCTGGGGACCGGCGGTGCATGCGTTCGACCTGGACGAGAGCGGCGTCCCGGTGGTCTCGGCTCCCATCGTCGTCGTATTGCCGTCCCTTCAGACTCTCGATGGCGTCGTTGTCGACGAGCACGGGCGACCCGTCGGGCAGTGCTGGGTCTGGTTGAAGAACCCGGTCTACGCTGGGCTCGATGGGCGCGGGCCTCTGTTTGCGGAGACAGTTGCGGAAGGCAAGACCCATCGTGGGTGGGACCAGACTGTGACCGGTATCGATGGGCGTTTCAGCCTGGTGGGGGTGGCGGGTCACGTCTACCAAGTTGCCGCTCTGGACCGAGAAACATTCGCGCAGGGCGAGGCACGGGGAACCGCAGGAGATCGGTCGATCCGAGTCGTGCTGTCAAGGGAGGGCATGCACCCCCTCGACGTGACAGTGGTCGACCAAAGCGGAGCGCCCGTGGCCGGTGCGCGCGTCTCCGTGATGCTCGAGACAAGCCGGATCAACACCAACGGCCCCGGCGAACTTCCCCGCGAGCATTCCGCGTGGTACCCCCTCGTTACCAGCACCACGGATGCCGCTGGACTGGCGGCGTTCGAAAGCGTCGGTGGCGACCGGGCGAAACTGTCCATCGAGGGCCCGGACATCGATCCTCTCGATGTGGATGTGACCGCCCAACACTTCTCCGAAGGCCGGATCACCGTCGAGGTCATCCGCACCGCCGAAGTGGTCCTCACCTTCGCCTTGCCGGAGCCCGGCGACCGGGTAGCGTTCATCGATGCCGACGGGCGCGAATGCTCGGTCACGCTTACGCACGGCGGTGGCGGCGTCAGTCGAACCAACCGCGCACCGCTGACCGGCGGCGACCTTCTCCTTCGAGTCAACGTGGACGCCCGCTTCGCCGTCCTGGTGCGGAATGGCCAAAAGATTCGAACGCCGGTGCAGCTTGCGCCCGGCACCTTGAACCGCATCACGTTGTGACCGCACGGTTGCCGTCACGAGTTCCGGTGCCAACCGCACGACGCCCCGGCGCAGATCCAGGGCTCGCGGTAGAAGCTCGCACCCAATTGGGCGCACCGCGTATCCTCGGGGCGTTCGCAGCCAGGGAGTCAGCATGACCGTCAAGCGCATGGACAACGTCGGCATGGTGGTCGAGGACCTCGACGCCGCGATCGAGTTTTTCACCGAGCTTGGACTCACCCTCGAGGGACGCGCGCCGATCGAGGGCGACTGGGCGGACGGTGTCACCGGACTGCGCGGTATGCGCGTCGAGATCGCGATGCTGCGTACCCCTGACGGGCACAGCCGTCTCGAGCTCTCGCGGTTCCTCGCGCCGCCCGTGGCCGCGGACCACCGCACGGCGCCGGTCAACGCCCTCGGTTACCTGCGGGTGATGTTCACGGTCATGGACATCGACGACACCCTCGCGCGGCTCCAGGAGCGCGGCGCCGAACTCGTCGGTCGTGTGGTCCAGTACGAGAACCTGTACCGGCTCTGCTACATCCGTGGCCCCGAAGGACTGTTGATCGGACTGGCTCAGGAACTCTCGCAGCAAACGGCCCGAGTCGACCCAATGGACCGCTAGGGCTGACGGCCTGCCAACCGACCCATGGACGCAGTCAAAGTCGTCGCCCTCTGCATCGCCGCGGCCATCGTGTACGGCGTCCTCCACGACCAGATCACGGTTCGCATCTGCCTCGAGTACTTCACCATCGGACACCCGCCGGTCTTCCCGACTCGGTCGCCGACGTTGCTCGCGCTCGGTTGGGGCGTCCTCGCGACTTGGTGGGTGGGCGTGCTTCTAGGGGCACCGCTGGCGTTCGCTGCGACGTGGGGTCCGGAGCCGCGGCGCTCCGCCCGCTCCCTGGTGAGGCCGTTCGCCGTCCTTCTCGCCTGCATGGGCGCGACCGCGCTCGCCGCCGGCAGCACCGGCGCGATCGCGGCCCATGCCGGCTGGGTGTACCTGGTCGAGCCGCTCGCCTCGAACGTGCCCTCCGATCGCCACACCGCGTTCCTGACCGCCCTGTGGGCCCACACGGCGAGCTACCTCGCGGGCTTCGCAGGCGGACTCTTCCTCATGGCACGCGTGTGGCACTCGCGCCGCCCACCCCAACGCGCGCCCGCCCCCGGTGCCGGAGCGACGGATGGCGCCTAAGCACCAGCATCGACCTCAACGAGCGGCGCGTTATGGATGACGCCGAGGCGGTCCAGTGGAGGCCATTCTGAGGTACATCGCGTAGGGCACCAATTCCCGGAATCGCTAGGGGGACCGTAAGCTCCCCTTTGAGAACGCGGACGCCGCGCTCACGTCCCGCGAGCACGGCTGTTCCTCGCAAAGTGGTTCTCGGGCCGCGGTTGCCACGCAGACGTTTCTGGGGTTTCTGTGGCGCGATTCGGGACTTTGGGAAGGATTGGAAGGGGGGCGCAGGCGTACATGGGGCTGAAGCCGCGGTCGAGGTTGTGGTTCGTGTTGTTGTGGGGCGGCGCTGTCCTTGTCGTCGCGACAGCATTGCTCCGGCAGTTCGATCGCTCACCGTCGAGGCCTTCGGCGGGACCGGCCGTGGTAGATGGGCCAGGGGAAATCGCTTCCACCGCTGCTGCGGAGCGGCTCGAGGATGCGTCCGAGCTGTCTCCCGAACGCCGCCAGGCTGCGCGATTGAACTGGGTGCGGCCGTCGTGGAACGTGCGGGTCCTCACCGCCGACGGGGCGCCGTCGGAGGGAGCCGTGGTTGGCAGGGGCAATCGGTACACCGGGAGCTTTGTCATCGATGCCGAGTGGTCGCGGACGGACCACGCTGGACTGGCGGCGTTGGAACAGCCTCAAGTGCAGGCGCTCGGGGTCCTCGGGGAGATCGCGGCGTGGCATGCAGGCCACGGATATGGTTGGGCCGGAACCGCGGATGCGAGCGGCAACTACACGGTCCACCTACGGCCTTGGGATGCCGCCGTCGTGAGTGTGGTCGCGGAAGATGGGCGGGCGATTGCGTCGGCAGCCTTCACCTCGTGGTCCGCGGGTCGCGGCAGGTTGGTTGCCGCCGAGAGGTTGCCCTCCGATCCGGGGGTTTGCCGGTACCGATTGTCGGGCCTCGTCGCGGGGGAGAACCTGGTGCGTGTGGAATCGCCGGATCTTGCAGACTCGATCGTGACGATCCTCGCGGGTGCTGGCGTCCAGGAGCAGAGGGTTCTACTCACACCCGAGGCTCGCCTCTTGGTCACGGTCGATGCCGCGGATGGAGCTCCGGTGGAGGCGGCGCGTCTCGTGTGCGAAACCGTGGCGTGGCCTGGCACGGAATCGCTGCCGGTGGAGCTGGGTCGGGTGACAGCGCTCAGTGGTCACGAGGCGTTGATCACGGGGCTGCCACTCGGACGGTGGTTCCATGTCCGCGTTTCGGGGGAGGGGCTTCTACCGACGTTCTGGCCCCACACGATGGCGGCGGCGAACGAGCGGCTCTCCATCGCAGTGCGCCGTAGCACCTCGCTTGCCGTGGAGGTGGTGGACCAGCACGGCGCGCCACTGCGCGTGGGTGTTCTCGCGATGAACCTGGCCACCCACGGCATCGGGACGCAGTTGCTCGATGGTCTCGCGGATAGGGCGGAAACGGGCAGCGACGGCGTTGCGCACTTGCGTGTGCCGTCGGACGTACCCATCGGCTTGCGCGTTCAGTTGGACACGCGAATGAGCGCCGTACCGCTCGCTACCCTGGAACTTCCCCCGTCTCCCAGTCTCTCCGGTCGGGTGAGGATCATCGTCCCCAATTGTTTTCGTGTGGAAGGTTCAGTTGCCACCGCAGACGGCCAAAACGTGCCGTCTTCCGTCAACCTGAACCGTGGGGATGGATTCACGTACGGAGCGGTGCAATCCACGGAGAATACCTTCTCCTTCGTTGCTCCGCGGGGATCGTACGAACTCGTGGCTTGGAGCCGCGGAATGTCTGCCCGCGCGCCTCTCGAGCTTGACTCCGACGTCGTTGTGGATCTTGTTCTCGGGCCCACCTGGTCTGGTGGCGGAGTGCTCCAGCGCCGCGACGGCACACCGTTGGCTGCGGAGACCGTCGTTGCGTGGAGAGTGGGCGGTGCGGATTACGGTTCCGCAGTGACCGACAAGGACGGGCGATTCGTACTGGCTGGGCTCCCCATGAGGGGCGTGCCTATCCACCTGACGCGGGGGTCCCTTCTACAGGCACTCGGGACGCTGCGGCCAGGGTCCGAGGCCGGAGTGTTCGTCGTCGACGAGACCGAGGTTGCGCTGACGACGTGGAACTTCGAGACTGGCGAGCGCACGGCGGCTCCGCTCCTCGTTGCCCTCTCCCGTGGCGAGCACGCCGGAGAATCGGATCGAGTGGTCACGTCCATCGACGAGGACAGGAAGGTCACCCTGTGGCCCGGAGAGTGGACGATCGGGCCGCTTCTTCCGCAGGGTCGCGGTCTTTCGGTTTCCCTCGTGATCCCCGATGGCCAAGCCTCGCGGCACGTGGAGGTTCCGATCGTCGCTGGGCGTAGCTTCGCGTGGAAACGCACCGGGCCGTATGTCCACGGAGGCATGCTCACAGCGACCGCCTCGCGTCACGGAAGGAGTTGGACTTCTACGGTGCGACTCGGAGCGGGGGGGGTGGATTGGCTGCAAGTCCCGGCTGGAACCGTACACCTCACTCTCCGGACTGACGACGGCATCGAGCACACCACGACGATCGTGGTGCCGGACTGACTCGCCCCGCGTTCCTTCCGCGCGGCGAACCCGCCGGTCGCGACGGCGACAACGAGTTCGGCTGCACAGTGCTGGGCCCAGTCGCCGGAAAATCCAACTCGGTGGTCGTGAACGCAACGCGCTGGGGCCGACGCCGGATCGTCGTCCTCGATTTGTCCCGCCGCGAGGTGAAGCTCGCATTCCGGAACGAATAAGCGGAGTGGGGCGGCCGACGAGATCTTCGGCGAGCTGTTAGGATGGGCGCAACGCCGCTGGCAACAGGCGTAGCGGCGAGCTCGTCACATCTGCGCCGAGGGAGGCCCCACGTGAAACTCAGTGCTCCGGGAAACGCCACCTGCATCCTTCGCCCGACAGTCACGGCTGCGATCGTGTACATGGGCGTCTTTGTCATCGGCTATGTGTGGATCGTGGCCACGGCCAAGTTCCCGACGAGCGGCTCCACGGAGCCGTTCCGCCTCATCAGCACCACGCAGTTCGCGACGCTGACCGCCGTCAACGTGGCCTTCTTGATCGCCTTCGCCGTGGACGGCTACGCGAGCAAGAAGAGCCCGCCCGCGATGCGGCGCGCGCACTTCACCGGCCTGCTGCTGGCCGCGATCACGTTGGCCCTGGTCCAGCTCGTCGCCGTGTACGCACACGGGCCGATCGCCATCTAGGGTGGTACGCGGGCGCGACTTCCGGACATCCTGCAGAGCTCGGCCACTTCGGAACGTCCGGAGTCCGGCCCCTATCCGAGCCGCGTCAGGGGCGAGCGGTGCGCGCGTTCACTGCCCGTCACGGGCTGGGGCGCTCCGAATTGCGCACCAGTTCGAGATCGTCCTCTCTCTGTTGGGGGTGGGATGGCCTTCGCCGCCATGGAGTTCCATCCGAGCACTCGCGCGGCAGATCCCCGACCACGACTTCGTTCGTGCTGCGGTCCATGGCGGCGACCACCGTCCTGGGATGCCTGGTGCTGTCACTGGGGGCGGCCTGGGCACTCCGGCTTCGTCCGCAAACGGGCGGCGGGCGAGCGTTGGGAACGCGTAAGCCTCGACCGAGTATGACGTTAGGTGAACAGATGGCGGCAATGCGAGAAACCGACCAGTTCGTAATAGACGGGGGGAGTGCACGGATTTAACGTGCGGTGAGCGCAGCGAAACGCGGCCCTGACGCGTTCTGCCGCGCTCCGGCTCCCAGTCGGCCCAACTCAGTTCCGCGCGCGCGCCTGAACGCGCCCGCGGAGCGCGGCAGGGCAGACCTCCCGGGAACCCCGGATTCCTTCGTCAACCCTCCGACCCGGAGTTTGTCCATGGTCAACTTTCGAATCCTGATCCCCCTGGTGCTGCTCGGCTGCATGGGCTTGGTGGCCTTCGGCGGTTCCACGAACGCCGCCCCCCGCGGAGGTGACCCCGACCCGGACGTCGGAGATCCCAAGATCCACCAGACGGTGGCGGGAACGGGCGACGGAATTGCGGTGTGCAATTGCTCGGCCAATCCGATCACCGGCGCCAACATCCCGCACATCCCGGTCACCGGAGTCACGCTGCGTGACGGCCAGTCGACCGACGCCGGTGGCCAATCCACCGGTCTCTCCGGCGTTGCGTTTGGCGGCCAAACGATCGCCCCCGGCAAGTGCAAGTACGTCAAGTACGCCTTCGCCTGCCGCAAGACTGGCAACAACTGGGTCTGTTGGGTGACGAGCTTCAGCCTGGCCGAGCGTGACGCCGGGGAAGACGATTGCCCTCCGGATAGCGAGGACGGTGACGACTAGGACGTGGTTCGTCGGCGGCCGGGTTCCAGCCCGGTCGCCGCGTGCACCCTTTGGGGTTGTCCGACGTCCGCCCCCTACCAGCGGGGCGTCGTGTCTCCCGGGCGTGACGGACCCCAGAACCTGTGCCGCGAGGGATGTCCGTCGGGCCGTCGTCCGCTCCCTCCATTCCGCCGTACCCTAGATCCAACCCGTTCGAATCCGCGATGGACAAACCCGTGCAATGGGCTGTTCTGATGGCACTTGCCGTCGGCGCTGTGTGGTTCCTTCCGTCCCTCTGGGATCGGGAGCCGCAGCGGCTCGTGTCCCGGGAAGGCGAGTCCAACGATGCGGGGGGGCAGCCCGTGTCCGTGCGACCGTCGGGGAATGCCGCCGACCCGGCGGCGCCGATCGCGATGGATTCAGCCAGCGTCGATGTCCACACGGTGACCCCGCCAGCGCAGCGCACCAGCTCCGCCGCGGTGGGCAGCGTGGAAGTCTCCGTATCGCACAGCGCGGACACATGGGGACCGTTTGTCGTGCGGCTCGAGGACGGGCGCGGGCTGGTGCGACTGGCCGGACCCGAACTCGCGGTGTTCGAACACGTGGCGGGGGGCCCAACGGCGATCTCGCTGGAGCGCGAAGGCTGGTGGCCGCTCCAACAGACGGTGGACGTCGTCCCCGGACAGACCACGCGCGTCGACATCCGGATGCGTCCGCGGCTCGTGGTGACCGGCACGGTGCTCGGCCGAGCGGACGGGGCTCCGATTCCAGAGTTCGACGTCGAACTGGAGGCCCGAGTCCACGCTTCGCCGCAGCCCTACACCGTCGTAAGCACTGGCGCGCGCGTCGTGAACCAGGAGGGCACCTACGCCGTGTCGGAAGAGACGCCCAACGTGGCCGAACAGCGTGTGACCGTACGCGCGGCAGGGCACCTGCCCGCGAGTAGCGACTGGATCCAGGTCGTAGGCGATACCGTGCAGGTGCCTTCGATCCACCTGCAACGCAGCGACGACTGCTCCGTCGTCGGGGTCGTCGTGACGGAACTCGGTGCCGCCGTGCCCCACGCGCGTGTGCACTTCGTTCCGGGCTCGCAGCCGCCCCACATCCAGTCGTCGGTGGACGGGCTCTCGATCCGGGCCGTAGGACCGTTCGGCCAGGGAGAAGAGGCCCTCGTCGACGACGAACTGGCACCGATCCTCGCGGGTCTTGCGGACGAGAACGGGCGATTCGAGCTCGAGGTGCCCTGCGGCGCCACTGGCCAGATCGTCGCCTGGGCACCCGCGCACAGCGCGGCGCTGGGCGCGGCCATCGAGGTGCACGAACGCGGCAGCGGCCCCCTTCGCATCGCCCTCGCAGCCAGGGTCGACCTGCGCATCCAACGCGTCGTCGGTGCGCACCTCCAACGCACGGTCGAGCTCGAACGAATCCTCGTGCGGCAACGCGGGCAGGCCACGGTGGCCGAGACCCGCGAGGTCTACCCCGGGAACCCAGCGATCCAGTTCTACGAGGCAGCGGTGGAGCCGGACAGTCCGGGTGCGGTCGAAGTCTGGGGCCGCAGGCAGGGTCCGGAAGGCACCGGTTACGCCAGCCTGCGCCTCGCACGCGTGACCTTCCGTGCGGGGAACGTGGGGGAGGTGCCGGTCCTCCTGGCAGCGGATCAAGGTGGCGCCGATCTCCGCGCGCAACTGCGCCTGCCCGAACCCGTGAAGTTCGAGCACACATTGGTGGCACTGGTCGCGCCCAACGCCGCCCAACCCATCGCGCGCGGTTTTGTCGACGCGGAGGGTGGTGTCGAGTTGGTCGGCATCGACGAGGGCAACTACACGTTCTGTGTCCTGGGCCACGGGCAAACGGCGCGCTCTCCCCTCATCTGGCAGACGAACGTCGAGCTGCACGCCGGCGCGATGCTCGACCTCGGTACCTTGGATCTGATGGACCTGCGTGCCACACGGGTCCAAGGGGCAGCCGGAGCCGTGTGGAGTGTCACTCGTCCCGAAGGCGCCATTTCGCCACTCGCGGCTGAGTTGCTGTTGCGGCCGGAATCCGACGGCTCGCTGCTGCTCTACGGCTTGCCGCCTGGCTTGTTCGACGCGCACGAGCAGTCGAGCGGCCGACGCGGCAAGTTCACGGTCGACACGTCCCCGGCGCAGTCGGTCCAACTCCAGCCCATCGACTGACCTGACGCGCACCCGGGTACGCGTGCCTCCCGGCCCGCTCTTCCGAGCACCCCGTGCGCCCAAAGGCGCGTTCTGTAGGGGCGCGGCTCCGTCCGCGCCCAAGGGGCCAGCACAGCGCGGCCACGTCCCGTTGGAACACCCACGCCGCTGTGGGAGAGCGCCCCCGCGACCGTCGCAGAGGCCGTATCCCGCCCGGCATTGACCGTTTGCGCTACCTCTCATACGCTTTCGCAACCTGATCCCCGCCGCCGTTGCCTTCGGCGCCAACCACAGCGCGCTCGGCCGTTTCCCCGCGCCGTGGCAGCGCATCGCTCTGCGTTCCCGCATCCCGCCGCGTCCCTCGAACCCTGGCTCCCCATGGCTCCCTGGAAAGCTTCGGCCCTCGCGGTCCTTCTCCTCGCCCTCGCCGTCCAACCCGGCAGTGCCCGACAGTGCAGCAGCCCGTGGAGCACCGAACTAGCCGTCGGCGAGGTCCTGACGGTGCCGGGGATTCCGTTCCCGTTGACGACGATCCCCATCGGCATCTGTGCCACGCGCTGGGATCACGACCAAAACCCCTCGACGCCGGATCGCCTGGTCGTCGGCGGCAGCTTTGCTTCCCTGGGAGGGACCGCGATCGCCAACTTGGCCGTGCAGAACGGCGCCGGCGGTTGGACCGCGGTCGGGGGCGGCCGACCCTTTGCGGTCTACGCTGTGGAGGCGGGCGCCGATGGCCGGTTGTACGCCGCCGGAATCAGCACCAACTTCGCGACGTTCCAATCCGTGCCGGCAATCTCCCGGTTTGACGGCAACCAGTGGCAAAACTTCTTGGCTCCGCCGCCGTACACCGTTCCCACTTCGTTCGTCGCGACCGTCGACGACTTCCTCGTCGACGCGGACGGGACCTTTATCGTCGCCGGCAACTTCACGTCGATCGGCGGTGTCAACGCCCAGTCGATCGCGCGCTGGAACGGCTCGAACTGGACGGCGCTTGGCACCGGGCTGACGGGCGGTGTGCGGCGGATCGAGCGACTTCCGAACGGCCAATTGCTCGCCGCCGTTGCGTTCCCCTCGGGCGGCGCCGCGGGCACGAGCAGCTTCGCCACCTGGAATGGCACGACTTGGACGGCGGCCTTCGTCGGCGCGAGCGCGCAGTGTTTTGGCGTGACGGACTTTGAGTTCAGCCCGTCGGGCCAACTCGTGGCGAGTGGCGCGTTTGCCTACCCATCGACGCAAGTCGTCGATCAGGTGGCGCGCTGGACCGGCCAGGATTGGCAGCCCCTTGGCGTCGGATTCAACACAGAGCCCGAAGGCAACGGCGTCACCGGCCTCGTGCTCCTGCCCGACGGCGACTGGGTGGCGCTCGGACGCTTCCAACTGAACGGCAACTCGGACGTGATGCGCGCGGCGCGCTTCAACGGCACCTCGTGGTCCGTCTTCGACCAAGGCCTCGCACCGGACGTGCCGGACGAGCTGCAGACCCTGGACGGGGCCGCATTGCCCGACGGGCAATTGGTGGCGGTGGGGATCTTGAGCGACGAAATCACCAGTCCCACGTCGATCTCGGCCGCTATCGTCGGCCTGCGCCAAGCCGGCTGCCCGGGCGCGGCCACCCTCTTTGGCACGAGCGGCGCGGGAGTCAGCGGCCCCCTGAACCTGGCCGTCGCAGAGCCCGCATGGATCGGCGGCAACTTCGCGCTGACGGGCTCCGGCTTCAGCAACACGTCCCTAGCCGTAAGCCTGATCGGCTTCTCGCCCTCGACCCTGCCCCTGGCCGCGGTCTTCGCCGGCGCCGACCCCTCGAGCCTGCTCTCCGTCGACCTCACCAACGCCCTGCTGGCCGTCGCCCCGATCACCGCCGGCGAGGTGCCCCTCACCATCAACCTGCCCGACCTCCCGTCGCTGGTGGGCCTCACCCTCTACACCCAACTGGGCGAGATCGCCCTAGCCCCCGGCATCGGAGTCGTCGCCTTCGCCACAACCAACGCCGCCCAAGTGACGATCGGCGCGCTATGACGCGGAGCGCGGCCGCGCACTCTGGACCATTGCAACCCGCGGCACGCGCCATCCATCCGCCCAAGCGACCGCGAATGGTCGAGCCGAGGCCGCACCGACCCTGATACTTGGGGCGGCCACGCTCCGGATGGCCAGCGAGACGGGTTCCCGTGCTTTACGAAGGCGGATGCGGTCCGGCGCTACCTGGTCTCAACCGCCCTGGGATGGGCCAACTAGGGCTGACGGCCGCGACCCACGGCGATTCAGGGTGGTTACTGAGCCGCATTTTGGGTCGAGCGACCGGCATTCCTTGAATTTCTAATGCCGCGCTTTAGAACTGCGAGCCAACGGCAGTCCGTCGCGTCGCCTACGTCCAGACCATCCGCGAGCGCCTGCGCGGAAGCCCGATCGTGTCCCTGGTTGGGCCGCGCCACGCGGGCAAGACCACGCTCGCCCGGAGGTTCGCGGAGGAGTCCAACGAAAGGGTGCATGTGTTCGACCTGGAGTCGCCCGCGGACCTGGCCCGGCTCGCCAACCCGGAGCTGGTCCTGCGGCCGCTTACCGGTCTGGTGATCCTCGACGAGGTGCAGCGACGGCCAGATCTGTTCCCGGTGCTGCGGGTGCTGGCGGATCGCCCGGGTACGCCTGCACGCTTCCTGATCCTCGGCAGCGCCTCGCCGGAGCTGATCAAGGCCGGCAGCGAGAGCCTGGCCGGCCGGGTGTCGTTCATCGACGTGACGGGATCCAGCGGGACCTCGCGGCTCACCTCGAGCGCGTGCGCGCGCAACACACGCGCGACCTCGCCGCTGGCGCCGGCTGGGTCGAGCTGCCCGGCGCGCTTGCCGTGAAGTTGCCGAACGCCGGCCGCGAGCGGCCCTGGCAGTGGGTGTTCCCTGCGACGCGCCTCTACACCGAGCGCGAGACCGGCCAGCGGCGCCGCCACCATCTGCACGAGACCGTGCTCCAGCACGCCGTTCGCCGCGCTGTTCTCGAGTCCGGCATCGCCAAGCGCGCGACCTGCCACACCTTTCGCCATTCGTTCGCCACGCACCTGCTCGAGGACGGCAGCGACATCCGCACGATTCAGGAGTTGCTCGGCCACAAGAACGTCGCGACGACGATGATCTACACGCACGTCCTGAGCCGCGGCCCCGCCGGCGTGCGTTCGCCCGCGGACCGGCTGTTCGGAGGTGCGCTGTGAGTCGCCTGGGTCTCGTCACCCGCGCAGTTGCGACGGATGCCTTCCCCGCGGTCTTTCGCCGCCCCTTGCCGCGCGGTTCGCGCTCGTCGGCGTCTCGCGATCGACGCACATCTCCCACGACGTATTCTGCAGACCGGCCTAACGCTGAAGTCCCCGGGTGGCACCGCGCGCTGCATTCGGGGCCGGCGGCCGCACCTGCGCCGCCGCCGCTCAAACCCCGGAACCACATTAGGCGGACCCGCACGCCGCCGTCGCGGGTACTATGCGGATCTGTCGAATACGCGTTAGGTCGCCGAGATAGGAAGCAACGATGAAGAAAGCAGAAGAGAAGCCGAGACGACCGATGTCGCTGTTGAAGGGATCGTCTCTGTTCTTCGGTATGGTCGCGTATATCAACATTCGGTCACCCGAACCGCCCCAGACGGTAGATTGGATCGTGCTCGGGGTCGGATTCGCGGTGTTCGCCATTGCTGTGGTGCGATGGCTCATCGCGTGGCGTGGAGCGCACTCGGGAGCGCCGCGTATCTAACAACCGGTTGCAGCGGACGGTCCGCTGCGCGGCCCACCGCTGAACCGGAACGTTGGGCCGACGAAAGCTGATCTCCAATGAGCAAGAAGAAGGAAGCGATTCACGACCAGACGGCAGCAGCCGTGGGCGGTCTAGTCGGCGGCGGCCTCGGTGCTCTTGCCGGGCCCGAAGGAGTGGCGGTCGGCGGGGCGGCGGGTTCCGTTGGCGCTCTGATCGTGTCGAAGTACGCTTGAGGTGACCCCCGGGAATCGGTCCGCGTGCTGTGAGAAACTACCGCCCCTGACTGGGCAAGGAGTTCTCCATCAAGAAGCGCAAACGACACGGCCCCGACGAGATCATCAAGAAGCTGCGTGAGGCCGAGCTGGCCGCCGGGCGGGGCGAGGAGCTCGGCAAGGTGCTGCAGCGGTTGGAGATCAGCGAGCAGACGCTGTACCGCTGGAAGAAGCAGTTCGGGGGCATGAAGGCCCCGGACGCGAAGCGGCTGAAGGAGCTTGAACGCGAGAATGCCCAGCTCAAGAAGTTGGTGGCCGATCAGGCTCTCGACGTCGCGATGCTCAAGGAGGTCGCGCGGGGAAACTTCTAAGCCCGGCGCGCAGGCGACGCGCGGTGGTCCACTTGCAAAAGACTTTTGACGCCTCCAAGCATCGGGCCTCAAGGTGACCAGCCAACACCGCACGACCCAGCGCACTGGGCCATCACGCCGGACGACGAACCGCAACTTGTGAAGGAAATGCTCAGCTTGGCCCGGCGCCACCCGCGCTACGGCAACCGACACGTCACGGCGCTGCTGCCTCAGGCGGACCAGTGGGTCCTCCCGGGAGCGAGGGGCGGCCCGCGGGTCCGAGGCCTACCGGCCGCCCCCCCCGTGGTAGCCTGAGAGCAGAGGCGCAAGAGCGCCGTACGTACAAGATGGAAATCCAGGAGAGCAGGAGGTTCGAGCGCACGCCCGAGGAGCTTCTTGGGCCCTTGAACGACGTGGAGCGCAAGAGCGCGCCGGAGCGCTTGTTTCTCGCGGGGGATCTGGAGCTGATGGCGAGGGGCTCGCGGGTTTCCATCGTCGGTTCTCGGGATGCCACGCCGGAAGGGAAGGCCCGGGCGGGGCGGTTGAGTGCGGCGTTGGTGCGGCGCAAGGTGACTGTGGTGAGCGGGCTGGCTGAGGGGATCGATACGGTTGCCCACGAGGTCGCCATGGAGAGTGGTGGGCGGACGATCGCGGTGCTGGGAACGCCGTTGGATGCGTGTTTCCCCATGTCGAACCGCGCGCTGCAGCAACGGATCATGCGGGAGCACCTGGCGATCACCCAGTTCGAGCGGCAGGGCGGTTCGCGGAACTTTCCCATGCGCAATCGCACGATGGCGCTCCTGACCGACGTCACCGTGATCATCGAAGCGGGCGAAAAGAGCGGCACGATGCACCAGGGGTGGGAGGCGCTGCGCTTGGGGCGGCCGCTGTTCCTTGTGAAGTCGCTTGTGGATACGCGCTACGAGTGGGTTGAGAAGTTGATGCAACACGGGGCCCAGGTACTGTCCGATCGGAACTTCGAGGAGTTCCTCGATTCGATTCCGGAGAGGACGATCGGCAGTGAGTTCGCGTTCTAGCTTTCCCTTTGCAGCGTTGCTCGTCTACTCGCCAAAGGGCACTTCGGACATCTCCGCAAAGTCGCGCGATGTGTGTTATGCCCTGAAGCGCGGCGACGCTCGGTACCTGCGCCACGCTGTGACTCGGCTCAAAGAGGAGTTCGAACGCGGAGGGTTCCCCGATTTTTTCGGTCCCGACGTGGGCCTGGTGCCGGCACCGGGTAGCGCGCGGCCCGTTCAGGGCGGTCTCCATCCGCCGTCGCTCCTGGCAGAGGGCATGTGCCAGGCGCAGCCCTCTGTGTCAATGTGGCTGAGACAGCTTCCTTCCCCGCGATTAGTGTAGAGGGCAGCAGGATGCACCCCCGTGACCAAAGACCCGACCACCAACAGCAGCCCCTCCAGGGGGGAACCGGATCCCGAGGTGCCTGAGCG
>WGMC01000039.1 GCA_016125265.1 Planctomycetaceae bacterium | reverse complement strand
GCGGGTTGGGGGGGGGGGGGGGGGGGGGGGGGGGGGGGGGGGGGGGCGCAAGTGCAGCCGGACTCCCCCTCTGTTAGGACCTCGCAACACCCCCACGGTTTTCCGCCATGAAGAAGGTCCTCGCAGTTCTTGGAGTCTCCGCAGCGCTTCTCCTCGCGCCGAAGCCAGTCGCTGGCCTGGGCCAAATCGATCAACCCGGCGGGCCGTTCCAATCCTTCCAGCAATGCGACTCGGAACGGACGATCGTCGACCAGACCGGCGAGGGGGTCAAAACTCACAACGTCACCAGCGCTCTCACTCCGTCGCAGACGGCGGCCCTCGCGCAACTCGAAACCCGACACCTTGCGGCGTGGCGGTGTGGGCCGTGTGGCGGGTCAGGGTGCGTAAAGACCGGTGACATCCAGATCAAGGGCGGCTCCTTTCAGTGGGAAGGCGGTTCGCCGCCCACGGGCCACTCGTGGACCTTCCACACCGAGGACCTGGTGCTGAAACTCCTGTGCTCCCCCTGCAACAACTAGGAGGCGGTGCCGTGAGACTTTCTTCGGCGGCGCTCGGAACCTTCCTCGGCATCGGGCTCCTCGGCGCCTGGGTGCTGCTGAACGATTCGCCGCGCTCAGCGGGGGGCGCGGCGGGGCCATCGCAGCGGGACGGAGTGGTGGCCGGGCGACCGGCAGCCGGGGGGATGCTCGAGAGCACCGCCGCCACGGCTCGCAGCGCGACGGATGGACTGGGCGAGGATCGGACGGCTGCGGTGGGGAGCGATCCCGTTGCGACCGAGTCCGAGCTTGCACTCTTCGTGCGTTCGGTTCCAGCGCTCGCCGAAATCCAGTTCAAAGAGGTCTCCCTGGCGGATCTCAGGTATGAAGAACTCGATGTGGACACACTGAGTCGACTAGACCAGTTTCTCGACAGACTCGGAACCCAGCAGGCCCGCAAGCATCTGGAAGCGACCAGGGGCAACTGGATTTTCGCGCTGGGGAACGAGGCTCGCCTCGACGAACTGGAGTTGGACGGATGCGCTTGGGTTGCCGTCGCGCCGCGTGAGGACAGCGGGTTACACGGTTCGCTCGCGCCGCGGGGCGTCGGTTGGGCACGCATCCCCAGGAGCATCGGTGGCCCGTACTACGACGTGCGGGAGCTGCGCCGCCGGATGGCTGCACTCCCCGCTCGCGCAATGGAAGCAGAGGCTGCCAAGGTTCGAATCCGCGCCAACCTACAAGCCGTCTTTGGATCGTTCTCGGAGGTTTCCTCGCCGCTCGGCCTTGAAACGTACTTTTTCGGCGACAGCAACAACCTGCTCAACCGCGTGGGTGCGTACACAACCGTGATGTCGCTGTGAGCGGCGTGGGCTGACCCGGTTACGGCGGCGCCTCAAGTGCCCCGGCCCCTGCCGGATCCATCGCCTAGAGGCGGCGCGCCAGCAACAGCTTTAGAAGGCCAGGGACACACCCAGGTACGCGGTGATGCCGGGTGCGTCAAAGCCCGAGGCGTGCACGCGGTAGTTCTTGTCGAGCGCGTTCTGTACGCCGAAGCGCCAGCGGTTCTGCGGGGAGCTTTCGCCCAGGGGGCCCTCGGCGAACAGGTCGAGGCGGCCCCAACCGGGTGTGCCGTTGGGGTCGATGCGCGGGTCGGAGATGTCGTCGGGGTGCAGTTGGTCTTGCCGCGCGGCGAAGACCAGTTCGACACCGGCGCGGTCGATCCAACCGAACAGCATCTCGTTCGGCACGAACGTCGGACCGAACGCGCCGAAGAGCGGCGGGATGCGGCGCGCTTCCACACCGTCGAGGGGCGCTTCACCCGTGTCCTCGTCGATCGTGTCGTCGTACTGGCGGCCGCGCACGTACGCCATGCGGCCGTCGAGGTACCACGGGGAATCGGTGCCGCCGAGGCGCACGGACGCCGCCGCGTCGGGGCCCCACAGCAGGAGGCGTCCTTGGTTCTCGCGGCGGTAGGTCGTGTCGCCAAGCGCCGCCGAGGCGTCCGCGTCGAAGACCCGCCCGATGGCGTCGTCCACGTGGTTCACGAAGGCCGCGACACCGCCCTTCCAGCGCCCCTGCACGGTGTCGACACCGATCTCGTAGAAGAGGCTCTGTTCGGGATCGAGATCGGGGTTGGGCAGTTCGATGCCGCCGAAAAAGTCCCCCACCGCGGCGAGTTCCTGCAAGTTCGGCGCGCGGTAGCCGCTGGCCAGCGTCTGCGACAGGCGCCAGTTGGTGCCGAGGTCGCGCGCGGCCTGCAGGCTGGCCGAGGCCGCGCCGAACGAACCGTCGCCGCCGTCGTCGTCGGGCAGCGCGGCGACGGGCTGTTCGAAGGCATCGAACGCAAAGTCCACGAAGGAACCGCGCACGCCGAACGTGATGTCCCAACCGGCGACACCGAACCACTCGTTCTGCGCGAACACACCGGCCGTCGTGTAGCGCGAATCCGGCGCGAACGAGCCGTTGAAGTCCGTCTGCGCCCCGGTGGTCAGGTTGCGGCGGACTTGGGACGAATCAATCCAGTCCTGCTGCAGGTCGAGGCCGAAGCTGAGCAGTTGGTTCTCGGAGTGCGCCCGGCGCCAATCGAGGCCGAGGGAGAGCGCCGTCACTTCATCGCGCTCGACCCGCAGGGTGTTCGGGCTGCCGACCGTGATGCGCTCGCGGCGTTCGTCGCTGGTGCGCAGGGCCACACGGGCCTCGAAGGTATCCGCGAAGTCCCCGCGCGCGCGGTCGGTGTACGTGAGTTGCACCTGGCCCGAGAGCTGCGGGTCGAAGTGGCGCCGCAGGTCGCTGGGCGGCGTCGGCGCGCCGCCCACTTCGGTGGGAAAACCTGTGGTCAGCGTGTCCGTGCGCGGCACGTCGTCGTCGTTCCACACTCGCGCCGTCAGCCGGAGCGTGCGCTGCTCGCCGAGGTCGCGCTCCAGACTGCCGAAGCCGCCGTACCCGTCGTAGCCCGTGAAGTCCTGCGTCTCGCCGTCCCCGGCGCGCAGGTCCTCGAACGTCTGGTAGGAACCCACACCGAGCACACCCCAGGTGTCGGTGGCCGTGCTGCCAAACACACTGGCGCGGCCCCCTTCGACACTCGAGATGCCGAGGAGATCCACCCCCGCCGTCGGACCATCGGAGCCCGCGCGGCGGCGTTTGGTCCAGATCAGGATCGCGCCGCCCAGGGCGTCGGAACCCCACAGCACCGAAGCCGGGCCGCGGATCACCTCGACACGATCGACGATGGCCGGATCGATGGAGTTGAGCGACTGGTTGGGACCCGTGCGTGTGGACGAATCGTTGAGGCGCACGCCGTCGATGAGGATCAGCACCTGGTTGCCGACGAGGCCGCGCAGGATCGGTGAGCCGCCGCCCAGGTTGGTCTCCTGAACCCAGATGCCAGCGGCGCGTTCGATCTGTCGCGGCAGGGAGCGCTCGCCCGTGCGCACCAGTTCCTCGGCGCTGAACACCTGGTGGCCGAGGCCCGACGCACTGGCCGGGCGCGCGGAGCGCGGCGCCGTGACGAGCACCTCGTCGAGTTCCACGGCCTGATTGGCCGACGCAGGCGCGGAGGATTCCTGCGCCGCCGCGTGGGCCATGCCGGAGGCGGCCACGAGCACGAACAAGGAACCGGGGCGCAGGAACGAAGGAAGGAGATCGCCCAGGGGGGCGAGGTCGAATGCACTCATGGGACGTGGGACGGACGCGGCGTCGTCGCGTGGACACGACGCCACGCGGAACGCAGTCCAACGCAGCAGGCTGGCGGCGGTTCAAGGATTCAGCGAATCCGAACACAACCGGCCCTAAGCAAGCAGGAGAGCGGAGCGACGCGTCCGCAGGTGCGCGGTCGAAGCCAGCGCGGACTCCCGAACCTTGTCGCGGCTCCCGCCACACCACGGGCAAAGGCCCGCCATACCACGGGCAAAGGGACGGGAGATGGAGCGGCTGAAGGGACTTGAACCCTCGACATCAACCTTGGCAAGGTTGCGCTCTACCACTGAGCTACAGCCGCTGACTCCGCTCCGCCGGTTTGCGGCGCTTGTGGCGCGCGCAGATCCGGAGGCCCGGTGCAGTCGCCCCGATTCCGCGGACCAGTGGCCCGCGGCGGAACGCCGCCCCTCGCTGCGCCACAAGGACGCCTTCGAGGGGTGGACACTCTAGCAGCGGATCGTCCCGGATCAAGCCCCCTGCCGCGGTGCTTCGCGGATGCGCTCGGCCACGTAGCGGCCGGCGGCGCGGACGGCGGGGACGAGGCTGTCGCCGGCGGCCAGTCGGCCGGCCAGGAACGACGCGAAGCGGCAGCCCGAACCGTGCAGAGCACCCCCCGCGACCCGGGGATGCTCGCACCAGACCGGCGCAGCAGCGGTCTCCAGCACCAGGTCGCGCACCGGGTCCTCCTGGCCGTGCCCACCCTTGAGCACCACGGCCCGCGCACCGAGGGCCAGCAGCCGACGCGCCGCACCGAGTCGCAGCTCCAGGTCCCCCGCCAGGGCCTCCGGCGCAAGCCCGAGGAGCTCCGCCGCCTCGGGCAGGTTCGGGGTCACGACCACCGGCACCGCGAGCAGCGTTCCGACGAGCGCCGCGCGGGTGGGCCCATCGACGAAGCGGGTGCCCGACGACGAGACGAGCACCGGGTCGACCACCACCGGAACACCCTCCGCCCCAAGACGCCGCGCGAGCGCCGCCACCAGGCGCACGTGGCCCGCGTCCACCAGCAAGCCGGTCTTCAGCGCGGCTGGCGCGCCGCACGCCAGCGCCTGGCGCAGTTCCCGTGCCACGAGCCGCTTCGGGCGCGCCGCGAACGCCCGCACTCGTCGCTCGTCCTGCTCGGTCTCCGTGGCGACCAACGCGCACGCAGCCGCGCCGGCCGCGGCCAACGCCTCGCAATCCGCGTCGACACCGGCTCCGCCGCTGGGGTCGTGACCCGCGACCACCAGCACCCGAGGGCGGTTCAGGTCAGGCAACGGCCAAGCCGGGATTCTTCGTCCAGCTCCTTGTCCGGATCGACGATCGCGAGCGCCCGCGCGCGCAGGCGCCGCTCCAGGCGGCGGATGCCCAGTTGTTCACCCTCCTCGAGCTCCACACGCCCACCGGCAACCCGACCGTGGCCGCCGAAACTGCCCTCGTCGTCGAGCAGGCGCGACAGCAGCGTGTACGCGTCCTGGCAGCCCGCTTGGGTGCGCAGGCTGACGTAGTACTGGCCCTCGTACGCCCCGCCGACGAAAGCCCACTTGCAGCCCTCCATGCGCAGGAAGAAGTCGGCCATCTCGGCCACGGATTCGGGGTTTTGCACGCGGCCGAGCAGCGCGAGCACGGCCGGGCCGTAGCGCCGCGCCATGCGCAGGGAACTCTGCAGCTCCTTGTAGTAGGCCTGCGGCAACCGCGGGCGCTGCACACGCGCGAGCAACTCGCGGTCGGCGCGGCGGAAGAGCTCCAAGTACGCCTCCTCGTCGAGGGGCCGCACGTTGTGCGAAAGGTCGCCCGTGTCGTAGCGCACGCCGCAGAAAAGCGCCGTCGCCGTCGCCTTGTCGATCTCGACGCGGCCGTCGCGCAGGTATTCGTAGATCAGGCTGGAGGTGGAACCCAGCTCCACCCGCACGTCGCGGTGTTGGATGCGCGGCCCCTCCGCGTCCTTCGGCGGGATGTGGTGGTCGAAGACCGCCAGCATGTCCAGGTCGTCGGGCACGATCGTGTGGCCGAAGGTCGGCTGCGTGTCGACGAGGAGCGCGCCGGCAAATCCGCTGCGATCGAGTTTGTTGTAGTCCTCGAAGACCAATCCCAGCTCGCGCACCATCGCGATGTTCTCGGCGCGGTGGATGCGGCCCACGGTCGAGATCTGCGCGTCGATGCCAAACGCCTTTTGCAGGAGGTGCCGCACGCCCACACAGGCGCCCAGGGCGTCGGGGTCCGGGCTCTTGTGGGTGAGCACCAAGCAGCGCGCCCCCGGGGTCGCGCGGAGGGGCGCGAGCACGGAGGCCAGGTGGGCGAAGGCGGCCGGAGAGGAGAGGTCCTCGGGCGCGTCCCCGGGACTGCCCGCGGCGGGCGCTCCCAGGTGGGCGGGACGGGTGATGGCCATGGTGAGTCTTTAGGTCGCGGCGGTGGCAAAGCCGACCCGCCAACCCTGAGGGATTCCCCAGGGGAAAGGATCGACCGCCTGCCCCCCTGGCTGGAGGGCCCCACAGGCTACCAGCCGGACCCCGCGCCCAGCCGGTCCCTGTGGCGGGTCCCGTCTGCCCCCGGGGGTGAGGTGGGCCCTACGCGGCCGACCCGGCCTGGCTCCCCCTGGATCCGCGGGAAACAGGGGCCCCGCGGGGCCGGTGTCGAGGAACGGCGGCCCGGAACAGGCGAGGCGGCGGTAGGCCCGCGGGATGCAAAAGAAACGTGCAGCGGACCCTGCCCGGCCCCGAGTGTCGTTCAGAAACCGGCGGACAGGAGGAACTGCACGCTCGCGAGCACCTCCGGGCGCCCGTGGCGGCTCGCGAGCTCCAGCACCTTGATGGCCGACTTCGGCGTGTACTCCGCGACAAGATCGAAGTCGACCTCACCCAGTCCGAGCGGCATCGCGGTCTCGTCGTCCGCCGCGTCCTGCAGGTGGATGCCGAGCATCCGCCGCCCGTAACTCTCGAGCCAACGCGCCTGGCTCGGCAATCCCTGCCGCTCGCGCATGTGGATGCGGCCCACGTCGTGCCAGTAGCTGACGCCGTGCCGCGCCAGATCGTCGAGCACCCAACCCATGGCGTCGAAGCCCAGCAAGTCGTCGATGTAGCGACCGGGTTCCATCGCGAACGAGAGCTCGGGGAACTCCTTCAGCAACTCGTGCAGGGCGCGGCACAGGTTGACGAGCTGCGGTTGGCCAGCGCGCTGCACACGCTGCACGTACTGTCCGACGTCTTCGCGCAGTTCGGGGCCTACCCCCTCCTTGAAGGCCCGGGCCTCCAATGCCCGCGCTTCGGCGCGAAGGGCGCTGTCCTCGACCGAACTGCCGCGCAACACGACCACCGGCACACCCCACTGCTTGGCGAGGCGCGCGTGCCGGCGCACGGAGTTCACGGCCCGCTCGCGCACACCTTCGTCCAGGCTGGCGAGCCGCGTGACCGCCAATTCGCGGTCGGCGCTGTCGCGGCAACCGGCGACCATGGAGACGATCTCCACACCCGTCTCGCGCTGGGCCTCGTCCGCGCCATCCATGCTCGCGGGCCCGTCGGACAGACCGAGTTCGAGCTTGCGAAACCCCATGCCCACGGCCGCGAAGACCTGGTCTTGGACGTTCGAGATCCGCGTGCCGAAACACGAGGTCGAAAGTGCGTAGGGGTTGGGGATGCCGGGCGCAGTCACGGGGGGATGCGGGCTGGGGCGGGCAGGCCTCGGCGCCGGGTCGCCCGCGGGCCCGGGGTGGGGCGCCAGGGGGCGTCGGGCTGGGGAAGCACCGCAAAGCTACCCTTCGGCATGGGGGTGGGGCGAGCCCAAGTGCCACCCGGGATCCCCTCCTCCAGCCGTCCCGTCCGGACTAGCCCGACCTATTCATGAGATGTCCGTTCAGGCGAGCCCAAGTCGTCGTCTGGCGGTGCTTTGCGGCCGTGGGGGCCCGGAGGCGACCTTGAACGGGTCATCGAGGACCACCGCGGTCGCAAAGTGCCGCCAGGCGGCGAAAGGTGGCCGAAGGCCGCCGGTTGGGCCGTCTGGACGGATAGCTCATGAATAGGTCGGGCTAGACCCGCGGCTCTTCGCCGCCGCCGACCAGGTGGCTCCAACGGGCGAGCAACGGGTCCACGTCCTCGGCCAGGAACTCGTCCACCTGCTCCGGGGCGCGCCCCACGTAACGGACCGGATCCAGGATCTCCCCGAGCCGCCCGGCCACGGCCCCGAAGGCCGGATCCGCGGCGAGGCGTTGCACGAGCGGGTTGGGCTCTCCGCGGTGCAGGGCCTCGCTGGCCGCGCGGGCGTGCAGGCGCAGCGACTCGTGCACGTCCTGGCGGTCGGCCCCGGCCTTCACGGCCTCCATCATCAGGTTCTCGGAGGCCAGGAAGGGCAGTTCCTCGGCCAGGCGCGCGGCGACCACCGCCGGGTGCACGACCAGGCCTCGGGCCACGTTGGCGTAGAGCGACAGGGTCGCATCGGTGGCCAGGAACATCTCGGCCAGCGCCAGGCGCCGGTTGGCCGAATCGTCGAGGGTGCGCTCGAACCACTGCTGGGCCGCCGTCTGCGCCAGGTTGTCGAGGTTCGACATCGTGAAGCGCGCCAGCGCGCACATGCGTTCGGCGCGCATGGGGTTGCGCTTCCAGGGCATCGCCGAGGAACCGATCTGCTGGGATTCGAAAGGTTCTTCCAACTCGCGCCGCCCCGCCGACAGCCGCAAGTCCACCGCGAACTTGTGGGCCGATTGGGCGATCGAGGAGAGCACCTGGCACACGCGGAAGTCGAGTTGGCGCGGGTAGGTCTGGCCCGTGACACCGAAGGCGCGCTCGAATCCAAAGGCCGCAGTCACGCGGCGGTCCAGCTCGCGCACCTTGCCGTGGTCGCCGCCGAACAGTTCGAGGAACGAGGCCTGCGTTCCCGTCGTGCCCTTCACGCCGCGGAAGCGGATCGAGCGCTCCGCGTGTTCGAGGTCCTCGAGGTCGTGCACCAGGTCCTGGATCCAAAGGCACGCGCGTTTGCCGACCGTCGTCGCCTGGGCCGGCTGGTAATGCGTCAGCCCCAGGGCCGGCAGCGCGCGCCAACGTTTGGCGAACTGCGCCAGGGCGCGCACCACTTCGACCACCTGGGCACGCACGGAGCGCAGCGCCTCGCGCAGGATCAAAAGATCGCCATTGTCGGTGACGTAGCAGCTCGTTGCGCCCAGATGGAGGATGCCGCGGGCCTTCGGCGCGACTTCGCCCCACGCGTGCACGTGGGCCATGACGTCGTGGCGCAGCTCGCGTTCGAGTTCGCGGGCCCGCGCGAAGTCGATGTGGGCCTTGGTGCGTTCGAGCTCGGCGATCTGCTCGGGGCGGATGTCGAGGCCGAGCTCGCCCTCGGCCTTCGCCAGGGCGATCCACAACTCGCGCCAAAGTCCCACCCGGTGGGCCTCGCTGAACAGGCGGCGCATGTGCGCGCTGGCGTAGCGCGTGGCGAGGGGACTTTGGTAACTCGACTCTTGGGTGGACACGCGGCGACTCCTTGGCGGCGAAGTGTAGCCAGTGCCGCGGCCAGAATCGCCGCGCGCCGGGCGGAGCACGCGAGGTCCGGACCGCTCGCGCTCAGCCGACGCGCGTCGCCACGAGGGCCGCCGCGAGGACGGCCCCGGAGCCAAGCACCAGGATGCGCACGAGCCGCGCCGGGCGCACCTCCGGATCCCCCGCCGCGCGTGCCGCGACCACCACCGCCGAAGCCGCGGCAAGGTCGGTCATGACGTCGGTCCAGGAGGCCTGGCGGCCGGGCCGGATCGACTGGTGCCACTCGTCGACGAGCGCGAACGCGCCGACCGCGGCGAGCACCAGCGCGACCGAACGCGGGCCCAGATCCGCCCAAGGAAACGGCCCCCTGCGGCGCGGCAGCGCGGCGATGCAGAGGACCGCAAGCGCGCCGTAGAGCGGCCCGTGGGCCAGGTTGGCGGCGTAGCTCCAAAAGGGCGCCCCGCCGTCGGGGCCGCGTGGGGCGCTGGAGAGCCACGTGATCCAGCCCATCCAACCCAGGGCCAAAAGCGCCGCCACCCAGCGCGGCATCCGCAGCAACAGCTCGCCGAGTGCCCGGAACGCGCGCACGAGTGGCGCCCTCCGTGCGCCGCGCGCCACCTCCTTACTGCCCGTGACCATGGCGGCGCACCACGCTGACGGTCAACCCGCGCCCGTCCGCGCTGCGCGTGACCGTCAACTCGTCCACCATCTGGCGCATCAGGAAGAAGCCCCGGCCGCGCTCGTCCTCGAGGGCCGCCTCCAGGGCGTCGGGCGCGAGAAACTTCTCGAGATCGCGGGGCTCGCCGCCGCCCTGGTCGCTGACCGCCAACTTCCAGTAGTCGAGGCCGAGTTCGAGGACGAGGCCCATCCGCACGTCCGCCTCGGCGGTCTCCATGGCCGCACCGCCCCCGTGGTCGACGGCGTTGGAGAGCAGCTCGGACGCCACGAGCGACAGGTGGTCCACCTCCTCCTCGTCCAGGCCGTCGAGGCGCGCAAAGTGGCGCGCCATCTGGCGCCCGACCCGGGCCGCCGCGTGGGCCGCGGCGAGTTTCAACTCGAGCACACGCGGCGGACCGGCACTGGGCTGCGGCAGTTTCAAGCGCCCTCCATCCCGGCCCGTTCGAGCGCGAAGGACAGGTCGAGCGACGGCGCCGAATGGGTCAACGCTCCGATCGAGAGCCGGTCCACGCCGGTCGCCGCGAAGCTGTCCAACGTGCCGAAGTCGATACCGCCGGATGCTTCGAACTCGACCGTGTGGCCGAGCTTTGCCGCGAGCGCGCGCAGTCCGACCAGCACCTCGGCGAGTCGCGGCGGCGCGAAGTTGTCGAGCAACACGACGTCGGCGCCGCCGCGCACGGCCTCCTCGGCCTCCGCGATGTCCCTGGCCTCGGCGGTGATGCGCACCTGGGGCCCGAGTTCGGCGCGCAGCCGCGCGAGCAGCACCGCCAAACGCTCGCCGGACAGGTCCAAATGGTTGTTCTTGACCATCGCCTCGTCGAAGAGGCCGTAGCGGTGGTTCTCGCCGCCGCCGCAGCGCACCGCATAACGGTCGAAGCGCCGCCGGCCCGGAGTCGTCTTCCGTGTGTCGAGCACACGCGCGCGGCCCGCAACACGTTCGACGTACCGCGCGGTCTGCGTCGCGATCCCGGAGAGCCGCTGCACCACGTTGAGGGCGGTGCGCTCGCCCACCAGAAGGGCGCGCGCGTCGCCCTCCACACGCAGCAGCTCCTGCCCCGGCGCGATCGCCTCGCCGTCGCGCGCCAGCGCGGTGCTGTGCACGTGCGGGTCCAGCAGCTCGAACACACGGGCGAACATCGGGAGCCCCGCGAGCACCCCCGTCGACTTCGCGAGCAGCCGGCCACGCGCCCTCGCGCCGGCCGCCAGCGTCACGCGGCTGGTCACGTCCCGCGAGGGGTCCACTTCCCCCCCTAAGTCCTCGGCCAGGGCCGCGAGCAGGAGCGGGTCCATCTCGCGCTCCGGGAGGGCTTCCGGGGGCCCCACGCGGGGGGCGGGCAGGGCGCGGTGGCTGTCGCTCGTGCGAGCCGGACTCATCGCGGTGAGTGTAGCAGCGCCGGGCTCTCGTCCTCGGGTGGCCCCTCGGCCCCGCGGCGGCGCAACTCCTCGCGCACGGCGGCCTGGGTCAGGGGTCCGATACCGCGCAGTTCGTGCCAGCGGTCCACGGGGAAGTGGCCGCCCCGCCGCCAGCGCTCGTCGGCGATGTCCTTGGCGCGGCGGTCGCCGATGCCCGGCAGGTGGCGCAGTTCCCGCGGACCGAGACCCTCGGGGGGCGCGGGTTGCGCCGAGGTCGCCCCCGGACCGCGCGCCGCGGCCGAGGCGCGGGGCGCCAGACCCGTCGCACGCTCCCCCACGCGGGCGCCGCGGAGGTCGGCCGCAAGGAGCAGGACGAGTGCCAGCACCAGCAGCGACGCCTGGAGCGGGGGCCCGTTCGTGTTGCGCTGCCACATGGGCACCTAGACCGGTGTAGCCCCCGGCGGGTTGCGGGCCCGTCCCGCGCTTGATCGCCCGCCGCCCCCGATGGGACACTGGATCGCAACCATGGACGCGCCCCCTTCTCCGCACCCGACGTTCGAACGCGGTGCGACTGCCGGTGGCGGGTACCCCTCTCGGCCAGCGGGCCTTGGGCCCACGGCGGCCGTGCGTCCGGCGGGCCTGAAGCTGAGCCTCGTGGCCCCCGTGCACGACGAGGAAGAGAATCTGCCCAGCCTCCACCGCCGCATCGTCGAGGTGTTCGGGCCGGGCTCGGACTGGGAGCTGGTGTTGGTGGACGACGGCAGTCGGGACGGGTCCGCCGCGGTGCTGCGCCGCCTGGTGGCCGAGGACCACCGCGTGCGCGCGCTCTTCTTCGACACGAACCGCGGCCAGACCACCGCGATCGCCGCCGGGCTGGCCGCCGCGCGCGCGCCCGTCGTCGCGACCATGGACGCGGACCTGCAGAACGACCCACAGGACCTGCCGCGTATGGTCGCGCGCCTTTCCGCCGAGGGTGTCGACGCGGTGGTTGGATTCCGCCAGCGCCGCCGCGACACGGTCGTGCGCCGGCTCAGCTCGCGGATCGCCAACCGCATCCGCAACGGCATCAGCCAGGACACGATCCGCGACACCGGGTGCTCGCTCAAGGTGTTCCGCGCCGAGGCGATCGCCGCGGTGCCGCTGTTCGAGGGCATGCACCGCTTCTTGCCCACGCTGCTGCGCTACCACGGCTTCACGGTGGTCGAGGAGGGTGTGTCGCACCACCCGCGTGTGGCCGGGCGCAGCAAGTACGGCATCTCGAACCGCGCCTGGCGGGCGTTCAAGGACCTGCTGGCCGTGCGCTGGATGCGCGGACGGCTCGTGCGTTGGCCGAAGGTGGAGTTGCTCGAGCGCGACGCGCGCGGAGGCAGACCGTCGCCCGGTGAAGCGGTCGCCCGCGCGGGCGGCGCCAACCAGGGTGGCTCGCGGTGAGTGTCTGGGAAGTCATCGGCCTCGCGGGCAACGTCGCGTTCTTCTCGCGCTTCTTCGTGCAGTGGTGGGCTTCGGAGCGCGCAGGACGCTCCGTGGCACCCGTCAGCTTCTGGTGGCTATCGTTGATCGGAACGGCGCTGCTCGGCAGCTACACGTTCGTGAAGGGCGAGCCGTTCCTCCTGTTCTCCTTCGCCGTGAACTCGGCGGTCTACGGGCGCAACCTCTGGCTCTGCCACGCGCCCAAGAGCCAACCGGTGAATCCTCTTCTGGCCGCGGCCCTGGGTGTCGCGGCCGCGATTGGCCTTCTGGCCAGCGGCCATTTCGTGCCGCGCGCGGGTTTCGAGGATTCCGCCCTGTGGATCGCGATCGGCGCCGTGGGCACGGCGATCTGGTCGACCCGTTTCCTCCTGCAGTGGTGGGTCAGCGAGCGCGCCGGCGAGAGCCAGTTCCCCCGCGCGTTCTGGTGGCTCTCGCTCGTGGGCAACGTGCTGCTGCTCGCCTACGCCCTGCACCTGGCCGACCTGATCTACATCCTGGGCTTCGTGCCGGGCCCGCTGGTGCAAGTGCGCAACCTGATGCTGGGCAAAGGCCCGCCGCGCGCGCACTCCACCAACTCCGCGCAAGCCGAAGCCGCGCACAGCCGCTGAGGCGGCCGCCGCGGGCCGGGTGCGCTGAGCCGGGTGCGCGGGCCTCCTGGCCCGCCTTGGAGTGAAGGTACCTCGACGCGGTAAGGCACTTCGACGCAGATTCGTTCCCTTGGGCGCGGACAGCGGAAGTTGTCAATGACTTTGAGACAGTTCCCGGGTGAGTTTACGGGAGCGCTTGGGCGTTGGCGGGCGGGTCGATCCAGACGGCGGCTGGCAGGGCTGGCGGGGTGGGTGGCCGGCGCACGAAGCGCTCGGGGTGGCGTTCGTAAGCGCTGGCGAGGATCCTGGCGCGCTCCCCCCGGACCGCCGACGCGCGGCCAAAGTGCACGTCTGCCGG
>WGMC01000008.1 GCA_016125265.1 Planctomycetaceae bacterium | reverse complement strand
GGCGGCCAGCTCGGCCTCACGCAGCTTCTTGATGATCTCGTCGGGGCCGTGTCGTTTGCGCTTCTTCATGGAGAACTCCTTGCCCGGTCAGGGGGGTAGTTTCTCATAGCGCGTGGACCGATTTCCTGGGGTCACGTCAGGAGCGCCAGGGATCGCGAAGTCCAGCCGAACGAAGTTCGGAGCTTGCGGCGGCGTCGTTGGCGAGATGAGCGCCGTAAGCGCGAAGTGAAGAAGCATCGGTAGTACCTGGACGTCAGCCGAGAGGGGGAATGCGCCAGTCTATTCGCCTCCGGCCATCCTCGCTGATCCCCGCACCGGACGCTCGGATGCAGCATCCCCCCACGAAATCTCCCGCATGTCGGTAGAGCCGCCCCGACACCGCCACCCAATAGCGCGCGACCCCGCCCGTGGTCTCCGCAAGCCCAGCTACCGCGCCCCCGAGCGCTTCCCCACGCATCTGCTGCCGCCCTCGTCTCGGCGGTCGCCTCGCCCGCGAGCCTTCCACTCGCGCGTGTGGCGCTACACCGAAACTATGCGCCGCATATTCGAGCGCACCCACCCGAACACCCGCGCCAACCGCGTCGAGCTCGACTTCGCCCCATACGGCGCCCAAGTGGCTCGGTCGTTCGAGCCACCGAGCCCACCCGTGTCCGCCCCCAACACGGGCCAGGGCGGAGCTTGACGGCCCGAAGGGACCGCATTGGCTCCGCCCTGTTCCGACTGGCTCAGTCGTACTCGAGCACGAGAGCGTTCTGGCCGACAACGAACCCGTGGTCGACGGCGTCGAAACTGATCGCCGCGATGTGCAGGTCGGTCAAGCTCTTCGGCGTCGTCCAGTTCGAAGGGTTGAGTGCATCGGCAAAGGTGGTGCCCTCCCACTCGGCGATGAGGCCGTCGTTTCCGGCGACCACGATGCGGGTGCCGCCGCCGAGCACCGCCACCGCGTTGAGCTGCGCCGCGCCGATTGTCGCGGAGAGATCCACCACCTGAAAACGCGTCCCATCGCGAACCAGCACCAAACCGGCCGAACCGACGGCCACGGCCTTGGCTCCGCTGCCAAAGGTGGAAACCGCGCGCAACGCTTGGGTCGTGCTGGGTGCGCTCAGAATCTGCACTTCCGTCCAGTTGGCACCCGAGTCGGACGTAGCCCAAGTCTTCATGCCCGCCGTGACGGCATAACCCGTGTCCTCATCCACGAAGCTGAGTCCGGTCACGTTGAAATCCTGGTCGGGCAAGTCCACGTCGACCCAGGTGAGTTGCCCCGAAGAGAGCACACCCACGTCCGTCCGCGACACCTGCCCCGCGGATCCACCGACAAAGGCGACGTTGCCGGCGCCGGGGAACTCCAAGCACGTGACGGCAAAGCCAGGCCCATTGATCGCGGACCAGGTGTCGCCCTGGTCCGCGGTGCGCAGCATCAGGTTGCTGGTGCCGGACGCGAGTCCCAACTGGCTCGACGTCTGCTTGGAGAGGCCCACGAGGGTCATCGCCTCCGAGCTGGAAGTGCCGACGTAGACCTGATCGAAGGTGATCCCGCCGTCTTCGGTCTTGAGCACGCGGTGCCCTTGGGCACCCACGATTCCCGTCGTCGCATTCACGAAATCGGCATCCCAGAAGCGCACCTGCGCGCCGGAGCCGCGCTCCACCCACGTGGATGTGCTGTTGTTCCACTGCTTGATGCCGCCAAAGGTGCCGGCAATCCAACGTTCGGTGGCGCTCAGGGCGAACGCGGAGAACAGCGGCACACTGCCGGGATCCAAGCCCGGACCGGAGTATGTCAGCGGCGTTGTGTGGATCAGGGCGGGCTGGATTGTGGGCGCCATCGGGTCGAGCGGAGCGCAGCGGAAGATCGCATCCATGCTCGACGAGCCCGATGCGCTGTAATCGTAGATCCGCCCCGCGTATCCGGATATGATCGCATCACCTTCGCCAAGGGCCGCGACGCCGTAGAAGGTGGGCCAGCCGCCGCCGTTCATGGATCCCGTGGTCAGTTCCGTTGCGACCGTGGAGTCCACAGGCACCATGTAGCGGATGTGGGCCCAACCGCCGCCCCGGTTATCGCTGTAGAACGCGTGGGCGTTGTTGAAGCCGTTGCCGCCCACGAGCCAACCCTCGTCCCCGTCGAAGGACATGGACCAAAGCTCCAGGTCACCGGCCGGATCGTAGCCGCAGTAGCTGGAGAAGAAACCTGTCTCCCAAGTCGCCCCACCGTCGTCGGTGCGCAGAATGCGGCCGTTGTCGGCGCTGATGATGCCGTCGTCGGTGTCGAAGAAGTGGACCTGGTAGATGTCCCCCGGCTCATTCACGATCGGGTCCGAGCTCGTCGTGTCGTAGAAATCGAGGGGCAGGGTGATGGGCGCCCAGGTCAAACCACCGTTCGCGGTGGAGGCGAGCGTGCCCTCCTCGCCTACGCAGATCCCGTCGAGCCCGTTCGGGAACATCCAAATGTCGTAGAGCGACGCGGGCTGGTTGTTGCGGTTCGGGACGGGGTACCCATCGTTGACGTGTGTCCACGCCGCTCCGCGAGACGTGGTCTCGAGCACCACACCACCGCTGCCGACGGTCCAGGCCACCTCGTCGTCGACCACGAAGATGTTGCGCAACTGCTTACGCACCGTGGTGGGGACGTCCGCTTCGATCCACGAATCGCCACCGTCCGTGGAGTAGAGGGCCCCGCCCCCGTCCCGGGTCACGATGCCTTGGTCCGAGTCGAGGAAAGCGACCCCGTAGTTGGCGCCGCCGTGGCGGTATCGGTAGCGTTCGGTCTGGCCCTGGGCCTGGTGGGCCGCGAGCAGAATGGCCGAGCTGGTGGCGAAGACCAAGAGGGCCGAGCGCCGGGTGAGGGAAGTCATGTTTGGCTCCGGGAAGGGATTGCGGGGCAAGGCGCCCCCGGCCGCGACCGTCGCCGCGGGCCTCGGGGGTGCCCAACAAAAGACTTGCGGACCTTGCCCCCCCCCCACCACAACTTGGCAAGGACAAAGTAGGATTGTTTCTCCCGCGCTTCCCAACCCGGAGCCCCCATGCATCCCCTTGCCGTTGCCTTGAAACTCGCCCTGGCTGTCGTCACTGAGGTCGCTGCGCCCACGGGTGCGCCTATGCCGGTTGCAACCGCCCCCGTAACCATCCCCTCGCTCGCTGGCTTCGTCGAGAACCGCGGGCAGTGGCCGGAGGAGGTGCGCTTCTTCGCGCGAGGTGCAGCGGCTGAGGTCACCCTGCTCGACGACGCGCTCGTGTTCCGGGGCGCGGAGGGCGTGCTCACCCTTCGGCTCCCCCGCGCCGCGTCGTCGTTGGACGGGCAAGTGGCGGTCCGCCAGACCCGTTCCTACTTCCGCGGCGCCACCGCGGTCACCGGGGTGAAGTGCTTTGGAACGGTCGTTTTTCGCGGGGTGGCGCCCGGTGTCGACCTTCTCGTCCGTCCGGACGGGCCGTCGTTCGCATACGACCTCCTGCTTGCGCCTGGCGCGAGTCTCGAGGACGTGACCATCCAAGCCGAAGGAGCTCTTGCCGTCCACCTAACCAGCGCAGTGGAGATGCAAATCTTGCTCGCAGCCGGCCCCATTACACAGGCAATCGGGGCCTGCTGGCAGGTGGACCCCGATACGGGCGCGCGCGTGCCGATCGATGTGCACTACCGCCTCGATAGCGCGAATGGCGCTCACGCCTTTGGTTTCGTAGCTCCAGCCCGCAACGTGGCACGGCCCCTCGTCATCGATCCAACGCTCGTTTATTGCACGTACCTCGGTTCTGCCGATCCGGAGAATCCGCGGGACATCGCGGTCGATCAAGAAGGCAACGTCTACCTACTTGCTCAGGTCTCGTCGATGATGCCCACCACGCCGGGTGCGTTTCAATCTACCGCAGTGGCTCTCCCCACGGCTTGGATCGGCAAGCTGTCCGGAGACGGCGGGGAGTTGGTGTGGGCGACATTTCTTGACGGGAGCGATATCGAGGTGCCCGTTGCGCTTACCGTGGACAGTCTCGGTGTAGTTGCAACCGGGCACACGTGGTCGTTGGACTTCCCGACCACTGCTGAGACCGTGCAGCCCGTGCACAACCCGATTCCGAACCGCAGCGATGTGTTTGTCGCGCGGCTCGACTCGGCAAACGGCCACCTGACTCACGGCACCTTTTTGGGAAGCGACCTCAGCGATGTGGTTACTGCGTTAACCGTTGCGCCCAACGGCGACGTGGTCATCGCAGTGAGACCTTCGCCGCTGCCGCCTCTCTCGTTCGAGGCGACGCCCAGGGCCTTCGACACCGTGCAGGATCCCCCGGACAAGCTAATCGTGCGCCTCTCAGCGGATCTTTCTGAGGTGGTATTCGCCACTTGGTTCCCGATCTCCCGCATCCACGCGCTCGCGACCGACGCGGATGGCAACGTCTACTTCGCGGGCGACTCCAGCACGTCGACCGGCCCCATCCCGGTCACTCCGGGGGCGTTCCAGACCGTGCCTGGTGACACCAAGGACGGCGTGGTCGGCAAGCTCGATCCCACCGGATCGGAGCTGCTCTGGTGCACCTACGTGGGCGGAAGCAAGGCCGACACCATTTGGGGCATGGCGTTGGACCAAACCCGGGCGGTGTACGTCGTCGGACAAACCGTGCCCAACGTCAGCGACTTCCCGACGACGCCCGGGGCGTTTTCGAACTTCCCAACCCCGACGGGGAACGGCTTCGTGTCCAAGATCTTGGCCGATGGCTCCGGCCTCGTCTGGTCGACGTACATCGGCGGGAACGGCGGTGGCGGAGGATTCCTGGAGGAATGCGCGGTCGATGCGGCCGGGAACGTAACGGTCGTCGGCTGGCAAAACCAACCGGGGTGGCCCACGACCCCCGACGCCCTGATGCCGAACTACGTCGGCGGCTTTCCCTCGAGCGACCTGGTGGTCACCAAGTTCGATGCGACGGGATCGACGCTCGTCTACTCCACGTTCTTGGGCGGCAGCGAGACGGACAACCCTCCGTACCTTGCGATGGATTCCCTGGGCCGTCCCCACATCGCTTGGCTGACCATTTCCTCTGACCTGCCCGTCACGCCGGGTGCGCTGCAACCCAACCACTTCGGCGGCAGCGAGATCGGCCTCGCGGCTTTCGATTTGCCGGTGATGCCGTGGCGGCTCATCGACAGTGCGTCGAAGGATGCGCCGTACATCCCGAACCTCGTCGGCTTGGGCGACCTGCAGCCCGGCTCCAACACGCGCTTGAGTGTGCGCGGGGGCAAGCCCTTCGGCCTCGCGTGGCTCGTGCTCGGGCTCGCGGAGTGGTCCCTGCCCCTGCCGCTCTACGGCAGTGTGCTGTACCCGTCGCCGGACTTCCTGCTGCCCTTCCAGTTAGGGCCGAGCGGCGAGCTGGAACTCAACTTCCCCGCGCCCCCCGGGACGGGCGACCTCCACTTCCAGCTGATCGGCTTCGAACCGACCGCCCCCGGCATGCTCTACGCCAGCAACGGCCTGCGCACCGCCAAACCCTGACGACGGGCGGTGCTTGTCGTAGGTGCGGCGCGCCTACGGCGATCCCTCGTGCTTCGAAGTGGCTTCCTCGGGTGGCTGCTGCAATGCGCCGCTCTGTTGGAGCCACACCGTCGCTCCCCAACACAGGATGGCCCACGCGGCGCCGGCGGCCCAGCCGGCGAGCACGTCGGTTGGGTAGTGGACGCCGAGGTAGACGCGGCTCACCCCGATGGCCGTCGAGAGCAGCACCGCGATGGCGAAGAAGAACGCCTGTTCGCGGCGGCTTGCCACGGTCTGGGCGAGCAATGCGCCGAGTGTCAAGTAGGTCGCCGCTCCCACCATCGAATGGCCACTCGGGAAGCTCAGGCTGAACTGCTCGGCGAGGTGCGGCACGACCGTCGGCCTTCCGCGCTCGAACGCCGCTTTGAGGATCCAGTTGATGGCGTACGACCCCGTTGTCGAGGCAGCCACGAAAATGGCCGTGTGCCCGCGGCCGCGCATCAAAAGCCAACCGGCGGACGCCGCGGTAACCATGATCAGCACGGTCGCGCTCCCGAGCGCGGTCACATCGCGCCCCACCTCCGGCAGCCATGCCGGCCCGATGGAGCGCCCCGGATCGCCCTCGACGCGGAACCAAAGCAGGATGCGGTTCTCGATCTCGAGGTAGTCGCCTTCCGGCGCGTCGTCCGCGAGTTCGAGGAACGCCCACGCGCACAGGGAGAAGAGCGCGAGGCCCACGAGCGTCGCCACACCGCGCGGACCGGCGCGCTCCCTAGCGCTTCGGGCGCGAGCCAACAGGGTGGTCAACAGGGGACGACGCGTGGGTGCCAAGGGATCGGCACTAGTCGCAACCTGTCGCAAGTTGCAAGGGACATTCCGAACGCCGCTACGCGCTGGGGCGATCCGGCGATTCCGCTTGCGAGGGGGCGACTCTTGCGATTCGGGGCACGGGCAGTGCAAACGGACCGAGTGAAAACAGCGCGACGGTATGGCCCGCGCCGTCGACCACTCGATTGCCTGGTGCCGTGCCCACTTCTGCCGCGCGTGCGAGCCAACCCCGACCGGGCGCCTCGCCCTGGTCGATCAGCAGTTGGTTGAAACGCACGACGGTGGCCACGTACGCGTGGAACAGGGCCCAGGGCCACAACACGAGTGTGAACGGCACGAGAGTTTGGCCGACCAGTCCGAAGGCCCAGGCGCGCAGGTACGCCCGCGGCGCGCGTGCGACGCGCGCGATGCTGCGGTCCGCGCGCAGGGCACTGCGGTAGTTGCCGGTGCGCGATACCTCGAGCAGGGCGGACGGCACGACAAACACGACACTGCCAAACGCCGCGGCGAACAGAGCCGCTTCGGCGCTCCCGATCCAGCCGGACCACGTCGCAGCTCCGATCGCCAAGGGCAGAGACAGCGGCGACCAGAGCGGCCACAACACGAAGCCCAGGGCGCACCAAAGGGTCCACGCGTTGGGTGTCCAGCCGCGCGCGAGCCAGAGCCCGACGAAGACTGCGTAGACCGGCAGCAGGTGCCCGAAGATGACGGCCATTGCGCTCCAGCCGGCCACGAGCAGACGTCCGACCTGGCCGCGAAAGCGCGGCAACGCCGTCGCCTTCGGCGCGAACAGATGGTCCACCAACATGCGCCGGTACCCGATCACCACCGGCCAACCGATCACCGGCACAAGCAGCCACCAGCCGCCCGCGCGGTAGATGCTGCGCCACTTGGGATCGCGCAGCGCGTAGAGCGCGGCGATGCGATCCTTGGCGCGCTCGTGTTCCAAGGAGTCAGCCCACCGCCGTGCGCGCAGAACCCGCGGGCTCCGCGCGTCCCAACCGTCGCACGGCCACAAGGTCGAGCACCGCCGAAGCCAATGCAATGGGAGCCATGGCGCCGAGCAGCAGGCGCAGCGCGGCGGGCACATCCCCGCCGCCGAAGTTCCAAGCCGACGGCCCATCTCGTCGCGGGCCGACCTCCTGCACGACGGTCAGAACGAGCGCTCCAAAACACATGGCCAAGAGCACGTGCAGCAGGTACTCACCGCGCGGCAGCCCACCGGCGCTGCGACGACTGGCGGGCTCCAGCCAGAAGTCGGCCACGGAGATCGCGACGTCGAACGCCAATACCCCCAACAGGACCCACGCAGCCCATCCGCTGGGCGCACTGTTCGGCACCAGCAGGAAGAGGGCGAAGTACGTCGGCCCGCGCAGAAAGTGCGTGACGAGCTCGGCCCGCGACTCGACCCGCCCGCGCAGGTTCTGCCCCAACATGTGGAACAACAGAATGTCGAGGGCGCCGAGCACCCCCATCGCGAGCAAGATCCAACTGGCAAGTTCCATGACGCTCGGACGAGCCTACGCCGCCCGCCGCAGGATACCCGCGCGGGAGCTGTCCCGACCCCTTGGTCGCTGTCCGCCCGCGCTACGCGGCGCCACAGATTCGATCGGTCGGGACGGTAGCCCAAGCGCAAGGTCCGAGCTTCGGGTAGCCGGTCCTACGCGCCCGCCGCAAGGCCGCGCAGTCGGGAGAGGACGATCGCGGCCCGCGCATCACCCTCGTTGCGGAAGTAGGTGGAAAGGGCCTCGAGAAAGAAGCGGTCCTCGAGCGGCCCACGCAGTCTCTCCGCGAGGAAGGCCCGCAAGGCGACGTCGCTGGTGAGGACCTCCCCAGGAAGGGTTGGCCGACCGTCGACCACGCGCACGATGTCCTCGAGATCATGGCTCGTCGACGGATCGCCGACTCCTCGGTTCCCGTAGGCTTCCAGCTTGGTCGCGACGAAGTGCGGTCCATCGATGTGGCGGATCTCTTTACCGGAGGGGAGGGTGATCCCGACGGTGCAGCCAAACGCGGAGCGATACCAGCGGTTGCTGAAGCCCAGCACCGATTCGTCGAGGGGCAGCACGTCGAGAATCAGCTCTCCGTGGCGCCAGCGACAGATTGGGTCTCCTTCCCGCTTCCCCTCGTGAAAGCCGCATCGACGTAATTTGGCTCCGAACGCATCGAGACCCGCTAGGGTCGACACTTCGACAACCACGTCGACATCCGACGTCCGTCGCACCGGTTCGGCACCGGGATCGGTAACGAGCAGTCCAGCCGCGGTGCCTCCGACGAGCATGAGTTCGTCGACCAAACCGCCCAAGCGCGAGGTGATTTGCTCGAGCCCGTCCAGGTTGGGATCATTTCGCGGATGCATGGAGCAGCCGTTGGCGCAGGTGCTCGACTGCGAGCGTTCGCTCACGGGCGGCCCCGCAGCGCACGGAATCGACGAGCGCGAGCAGCTCGTACATCTCGGGGTCGCGCCGGGCGATCCCGGGCGCGGATCGGTACAGCGGTTCGACGCTCCGCCCGCGCACGGTCCCCTCGGCGTCGGGCCAGACCAGCGGCAACTCCGACGAGGGTGTGTGGATGGATCCGAGGAGCGGCGGCGCCGAGTGCGCTGTGGGCAAGCCCCGAACGACCGCGCCTGGCGATGTGTGGAACGCGGTGGCGACGCCGTGCTCCAGGAACGCGAGCAGGGCCTGGCGACGTGCGACGGGTTTGTCCCCCCCATCGGGATCTCCCATCAACAGCCCCGCGTCCCGGGCCCGACGGACCGCCATGTTGGCCCCACCAACGCTCAGGCCGAGCTTCCGGGCCAGTTCGGCGTAGGTCCACCGGGGCCCCACTCCAAGAAAGAGTTGCAAGCTGGCGATGATGTCTTGGCCCTTGAGAAACATGGGGATACGCCGTTCATGAACGGCGTACGTAGCCTAACGCACGGCTGGCAGGTGCGGCAGTCGAGGCAAGGGAGCGAGGGACCAGGACCTCCCACTTGCACATTCCCAACAATGGCGACTCAACTGCCGACGACTGCCCCGCGCCCAGGGGCCGTTGGACTCGAAAAACGGTTCTAAGAGCCTGACTGGCAGCGTCGTACACCGTTCATGAATCGTGAACGCGCAGCCGCAGTGGACACGGGCGAAGGAGTTCAGGGCAGGTGCAACTCGAGGACGCCGCCGGGGACCAGGGTGCCGCTGTTCAGGGCCGGAAGCTCGTCGGGATCCTCGACGTCGGTGTCTTCGTCCCCGCGCACGACGCGCCAATCGCCGGCGGGCACTCGGGCGCGCCAGGTCCCGTCTTCGCTGGTGACAAGGGCCACCGCGATCCACCCATCGAACTTGCAGTAGGCCACCGTGGCAGCCCCGTCCTCTACTTCGCGCGGTACGCCGTGCAAGACCAGCTCGCCCGTTTGGATGTCGAGCACAAACGGCCCGGACAGCTCGTCGAGCTGCACTTCACGCATGATGCGCAGGCCGCTCGGAGACTGCATGGAGACCGAGGCCGTCTTGCTGGAATCCTTGGCCCAGCGCCAGCGAACGGAGCCCTTCTTGTCCAACTGCGCTTCCAGCGGCATGTCTTGGTCTTCGAGCAACAGGTGCGCTTCCCATCCCGCGGCGGGGTCGCCGTCGATCGTCAGAGTTACCTCGAGAGCCAATTCCGCGGTTCGAACTTCGCCCAGGTCGAACACCGTAGTTTCGCCGTCCGCAACGGAGGTGTTGAACACGAGTTCCGTGGGGCGGTTGCCGCCCCCCCAGAACTCTGAACCGATGGAGACGATCTCTTCCTTCTGTGTTCGCGCGAACCACTTACCAGGCGTCAGATTCTCGAACGCGTAGCGGCCCTCCGCATCCGTACGCGTGGAAGTCGGCCAACCGTCTCCGCGTGAGATCGCGACGACGACATGGGCGCTCGGCGAACCGAACTCGTTGAAAACACGGCCCTTCAGCCCGCCTCCACGGGTCAGGCGAATCTCTCCAAAGTCGTGGAGTTCTGCCGGATTCAGCGCCACGGGGCCCAACTCCCGCAAACTCCAGCCCGGGGCGCGGATCTGCACGTAGTACGCGTCTGGATCCTCCACCGTGAAGCTCCAGCTTCCATGCTCATCGGTCAAGGCCACATTGCCCAAGTACGGAACCATAGAATCCGGGCCATCCGGGTGGGAAGTCTGGACAGCCATGAGCAGAGAGAGCGCCGGGTAAGACCGCGCAGGAAAACCATTGGAGAGACCTGGCACATCCTCGGCGTGCAGGAGTCCGACGAGCGCGCCCTGTACGGGCATCCCCTCAGCATCGACCACGCGGCCGGTGCACTTGGGCACTGCCCCGGGCCGTTCAAGAACGACATCGATGACATTGTGTGGCTTCCGCGGGTCGATCTTGCCTAGATCAGCGTCTCGATGCTCACGCGCGCCGACGATGAGTGTGGCTGGCTCGGGCGGGAGGTGCACTTCGATTCTGTCATCGATCACCTTGTAGAAAAGCGTCGAAGAAGAGTGAGGCGTCACGCGGCGAACCGACACCTGGTCGAGCGCTTCGCCGGTGTACGAAGTCACTCGCAGCCGCAAGGACGGCCATGCCCGCAGTCGCAGTTCGACATCCTGTGTGCCCGCTTCCACTCTCACGGGAAGCGATACGCCGCGAGTCATAGTCTCCGCTTGCAGCGTCCATGGTGCATCGACAAGCCCGCATTGAGAGAAGCGGCCGTCGTCGTCTGTGACGAGCATTTGGTGTAGCGGAGTCGTTTCGCTTGCGCCGCGAATTCGAACCCACGCGTTGCCCACGGGGGTGCCGTCGGAGGCAAGCACGATGCCCGCGACGGACATGCTTGGTGGAGCGGGCTTGAGCACGAATGGCGGCACTGAAGCGACCATTCCGCGCACGACCTCGATGGGAGTGCTGGCCGCGTGGACACGACACCGTCCCGTGGCGAGGACAACCGTGGCGCCTTCGGGGACGCCATCGAGATGGAATCGACCCTGCGCATCGGTCGTCCCCACGATCGGCGATGGCGCAAGAAAAGACGTGAAGAAGCTCAGGCCTTCATACGCTGCATGGTCGGACGAGTAGGGCCTGCGCTCCATCTCCCTTTCCAGCTGCGTCATGTTCAGGCCCGTAGCTGCAGATGCCGCGACCTGCGCCCTTGGCAACGGAGCACCTTCCGACGTCAGAACAACACCCTCAACGCGGCCCCCTCGGACCAACTCGACCACACCGATCTCGTTGACGCCGCTCACGGAAGCGTTTGAAGTGATCTTCCGAGTCCGAAAGGACGGAGCCCGAAATTCGACGCCAATCACCCCCGCAGATTGCGCGACAGCAGGGTACCCCGTGTCGGGCTTAAGCGCGGAGATGTCAATGGAGAAGTGGCCGTCGACCGGCACTTCCGTCCAACTCGTCCAACCGCGCCTGGAGTTGCTTCGATCGCGAGTCGCTCGCACCTGGGCGCCGACCACTGGGTGGCCGTCGTTGGAGACGAGTCGGCCTCGGACGACAGCAACCGGACCCGTGGCGGAGTCGGTTGCAGGTGGGACTACTTCCGTGCGTTGGGCGGTGGATTCGGTGGTGGTGGTAGCGGTGATCGGTTCGGTCGATCCCGCAAGTACCTCATGAACTGGCGGTGTTTCGATGAACTCGGGAGTCGAGGGAAGCGCTGCGACGCGATGCGGTTCTGGCTCGTTGGGTGTGGGCGCAAGCAGCGTGACGGCGGCGGCGACCAGCGCGACGGCGGCGGCGGTTGGAAGCAATAGCGGGAGCCACAGCAGGGCGACCAGGGAACCGAAGCTTGCGGGCGCGGGCTGGCGCACCAGCGGCGCGAGGAAGGTCGCCCACGTCTTCGGGCCGCGTTGTTCGGCCAGGATCGCGCGCAGTTGATCGAGCGCCACCTTCAGGCGCCACCGCACCGTGCCGGCGGCGATGCCCTCGCGGCGGGCGATCGCCGGCGAGTCGAGGCCGTGCCAGAAGCGCAGCAGCACCGTGGTGCGGTAGGGCTCGTCGAGGGCCAGGACGTGCCCCGCGAGTACGCGGGCCACCTCCACCTGCGCGGCCATCTCGGCGGGGTCCAGGTCCGTGGGCACGTCGCTCTCGAGTGGCCCCGCCCACGTGCGCCGCCGCCAACGACTCCGGGCCTGGCGCGCGGCGACGCGACTCAGCCAACCGCGCAGGTTGCGTCGGTCCTTCGGCGGGTGGCGCAGGGCCACCAGCCAGGTTTCCTGCTCGACCTCGCGCGCGACCTCCGGGTCGGCGACGAGGCCCCGCGCCAGGGCGCAGAGCCAGCGGCGGTGCTGCAGCAGTTCTTCGATCGGGACGGCTTCCGTGGGTTCCATGACCGGTAGAAGTGTCGCAGGGCGCGAATTGTTGGGGGGAATCGTCGGATTTTGGGTCGAGCGCCTCCCCCTCCGCTCCCCCGGTCCCACCGGTCAGGCAGTCCCACCGTTTGGGCGGAGAGTGCACGGGCCCCCGACGTGCACACGGGCCGCCCGTTAGGCTGCGCCCGCTGTGCTCGACGTGCTCTCCTATGTCGGTGTCGGTGTTTTCGCCGTGTCGGGCGCGATCAGCGCCGGGCGCAAGCGGCTCGATCTGATCGCGGTCCTGCTCGTGGCGATGGTCACGGCCCTAGGGGGCGGCACCCTGCGCGATCTCGTGCTCGACGTGCGGCCGATTCTGTGGGTCGAGGACAACACGTACATCTGGGTTGCCCTGGTCGCGGCGACGGCGACCATGGTTTGGCAACGGCGGGTGAGCCGGATCGAGCCCGCGCTCGTCTACGCGGACGCGGCGGGTCTGGCGCTGTTTAGCGTGCTCGCGACCCAACGGGCACTCCTGGCGGGCGCGAGCGACGTCGTGGCCGTTTTGATGGGCATCGTGACGAGCATCGTCGGCGGCATCCTGCGCGACGTCCTGTGCGGGGATCCGCCGCTCGTCATGCGCGGCGAGGTCTACGCCACCTGCGCGCTCTTGGGATCGATCGTGTTCCTCGGACTCCGTCACATCGGCGCGCCGGTCGAGGCGGGCCTTTTGATCGGAGCGGGGGCGGCGCTGGTGCTGCGCATCCTCGCGATCGAGCTCCGGCTGCGCATCCCGCTCTTCCACTGGCACGACGATCCGCGCCGGCGGCGTTGACTGCGGTCAGGGATGGTCGTCGAGGAGCGCCACCATCCGTTCCCCGAGGCGCGCGAACTCTGCACCGCGAGGCGAGGCCCGACGCCAAACGAGCCCCACTTGGCGCGTCGGCGCGGGGTCCTCGAACGGGACCACGACCAAACCGCGCGCCGAGCGGGCCTCCACGGCCACGGCCAGTTCGGGCAGCAGCGTCATGCCAAGACCGCCGGCGACCATTTGCACGAGAGTGCCCAAACTGGTCGCGCGCACGCGCGTCGCCTCCTTCGCGCCGGCGCGCGAGCACACCGCCAGGGCCTGGGTGCGCAGGCAGTGGCCGTCCTCGAGCAGCAGCACTTCCTCGCCGTCGAGATCGCGCTCGACCACACGCTTCTTCTTGGCGAGCGGATGGCGCCCGTGCACGGCGAGCAGGAAGTCGTCGTTGAACAGGGGCAACGACTCGAACTCGGCGCCATCCACCGGCAGCGCCAGAAGCGCGAGATCCAACTCGCCCTGGCCCAACCGTTCGAGGAGGGCATCGGTGAACTCCTCGCGCAGGAAGAGCACCATCTCGGGGAACTCGGCGCGCAGGCCGGGCAGGATGCGCGGCAGGAGGTAGGGCGCGATCGTCGGGATCACACCGAGGCGCAGGGGGCCGGCGAGGGGCGCCGAGTCGGCACGCGCCGCGTCGACCAGGGCGTCGAGTGCTTGCAGCACCACGCGCGCCCGCGCCGCCACGGCGCGGCCGGCGGCCGTCGGCAGGACCTTGCGGCGGGTGCGCTCGAAGAGTTGGGCCCCGAGCACCTCCTCCAGGGCCTGGATCTGGGCCGAGAGGGCCGGCTGCGTGACCCCCTCGGCCTCGGCCGCCCGACGGAAGTGGAGGGTGTCCGACACCGCCAGCAGGTACTCGAGTTGGCGCACGGAGGGTCGCGGGGGCATGGGCGGGCGCATGGGGACTCCTGGGCTTCGGGGAGGGGTGCTCCGCGATCATGATAGCCAGCAACTATCACGCTTCACAGAACTTTGAGCTGGAACAATCACAGCCCACAGTCCAGACTGTCGCACCGAACTGAGGAGCGACGCATCCGTCGCGCCCCCGCTTCCGCATCCCACCCCCAGAGGAGACCCCCATGCTGACCGTTGGAGACAAACTTCCCGAGTTCAAAACCCTTGCCTGCGTCGGCCTCGACAAGGGCAAGGAGTTCAAGGAAGTCACCCACAAGGACTACGCCGGCAAGTGGCTGGTCCTTTACTTCTACCCCAAGGATTTCACCTTCGTGTGCCCGACGGAGATCGTCGAGTTCGACAAGGCCGTGAAGGACTTCGCGGACCGCGACGCGGTGGTCGTCGGCGGCTCGACGGACAACGAGTTCTCGCACCTCGCCTGGCGCAACAGCCACGCGGACCTGAAGGGCCTGAAGCACGCGCTCATCCACCTCAACCCCAAGTTGGGCGCTGAGCTGGGTGTGATCCGCCAGGGCGACGGCGTGGCGCTGCGTGTCACGTTCATCGTCGACCCCGAGGGCATCATCCGCCACGTGTCGGCCTACGACCTGTCGGTCGGCCGCAACGTCAAGGAACTGGTGCGCACGCTCGACGCCCTGCAGACGGACGAGCTCTGCCCCTGCAACTGGGAGAAGGGCAAGGAAACCATCAAGGTCTGATCTCGCATCGGCGGGCTCGCTCGAAACAGCGGGCCCGCCCATCCCTCACAACGCCGCCAAACACCGCCATGAGCCTCGAAGCCATCAAGGACCGCCTTCCGGACACCGCCAGGGACCTGCGTGTCAACCTCGGCAATCTGTTGACGTCGGAGCACCTGAGCGAGCGACAGCTCTACGGCACGTTAGTGGCGACTGCCTTCACGTCGCGCAACCGCGAACTGCTCAGCGCCATCGAAGCCGAGGCGGAGGGGAAACTCTCCGCGGAAGACGTGGCGCTCGCCAAGTCCATCGCGACGACGATGGGCATGAACAACGTCTACTACCGCTTCAAGCACCTCGTCGAGAAGCCCGACGACTACGGCAAACTGCCCGCGCGCCTGCGCATGCAGGTCCTGGGCGCGCCGGCCGGGGACAAGGTCGACCGCGAGCTGTGGGCCCTCGCCGTCTCCGCCGTGAACGGCTGCGGCATGTGCATCGCGGCCCACGAGGACGTGCTGCGCAAGCACGAGGTCACCGTCGACACGATCCACGACGCGGTGCGTGTGGCCGCGGTGGTCTTCGCGACGGCGATCGCGTTGGACCAGCTCTAGGGGCTCCGCGGGTCCCAAGGCGGCCATCGTCGCCGTGGTCCCGCACGTCTCCGCGAGCGGTATGCACGCACGTGCGGCTCGCGGAGCGTTAGGATTCGGAAGATGGGGCCAGAGTTCGGCATCGAAGCGGACGAGCTGGCGCGGCGCATCGCCCGGGGTGAGGGCACGCGCATGGAGTTCAAACAGGGGCTGCCCGGGCCCGACAAGGTGGCGCGCACCCTGGCCGCGTTTGCGAACACACGCGGCGGCATTTTGGTCGTTGGTGTGGGCGATCGCGGGCAGATCCTGGGCGCGCCGCGGCCCGAGGAGACACGCGCGGAGATCGCGCGCATTGCCGCGGAAGACGTCGAGCCGCCGCTGTTCGCGCACACGGCAATTCTGGCGCTGGAGGGCCGCCCGGTGGTGGTTTGCGCGGTGGGCCACAGCGACGCGCGGCCGCACGGTGCCAGGCTGGAGCGGGGCGGCAAGGTCATCACGGTGCGGGTCGGTTCGAGCACACGGCGCGCGGAGGGACCGGCGCTCGCGTCCCTGCGGCAGGGCAACGGCTCGCGCACCGTCGACGAGTTCGAACAGCGCATCCTCGACTGGGTCGCCCGCCAGGGCGACAGCGGCACGAGCGCGAGCGGCCGCGCCACACCGGACAACTTCGCCAAGGCGAACAACGTCGGCAGACAACGTGCACTGCGCGCGTTCATCCGCCTCGAGCGCGAGGGCTACCTGATGGGCCACGGCGACGGCTGGGGCCGCAGCTACAGCCCGCTCTAGGGCCGCGCACCCGGCCGCGCATCGTCGCGGGGGTGCGGCGTCGTTGCGCAGGTGGACGTCGCGGTTGCGCGACTTGGGCGGTGGGTCGCGGCGGTGGCGGCGCAAACCGACGGGCCAACGCGGAGTTCCCCTTGGGCGCGGACGGGGCCGCGCCCCTACAGATCGCGCCTTGAGCCCCAGATTTCGATCGCGGCGGATTCGAACGGCGCGGGCAGTTGGCCGGGGCCGCGGGGCGCTGCGCCCAAGCGGCGTGCGACGGCTTGGGACGCGGTGTTGTCCGGCGCGATGCAGTGGATGATGTCGGTCCAGCCGAGGCGTTCGCGCGCCCAGTCCATCGTCGCGCGCGCGGCTTCGGTCGCGTAGCCGTTGCCCCACGCGGAGCGCACCAGCCCCCAACCCACTTCGTCGCCCGGCCAGCCGTGCGGGCGCCACGGGCCCACGCGGCCAATCCAGCGGCCGCTCGCGCGCTCGACGACGGAGAACATGCCGTGGCCCTGGAGCGCCCACGACCCGGCCATCGTCGCCATGCCGCGCCACACAGCGGCCGGCGGCTGCACTCCGCCGAGGTGGCGCGCGGCGACCTCGTCGCCCATCAGCTCGCACCAGCCTTCGAAGTCGGCTTGGATCGGCAGGCGCAGGGTGAGCCGCGCCGTATCGATCCGCGGTCCGTCGCCGTTCATTTGCAACCCGTCACTTGGGCTTGAGCGCCTTCTTGAAAAGGTTGCCCAGGTTGGTGCCCTTGGGGGCCTCTTCCGGGCGCGCCAGGATGCGTTGGATTTCGACCTGGTCGACCGCGTCCTCGGAGCCGAGCACCGCGCCGCGCGAATCCATGCGCGAGAGCGAAATGCGGTGTTGCACCGGATCCACGGACTGCACGCGCACTTCGAACTCCTGGCCGACGGAGACCATGTCCTGCACACGCCGGGTGCGGTCGCCGCCGTTGCCCATCTGCGACACGTGCAAGAGGCCCTCGATGCCCGGTTCGATTTCGCAGAACGCACCGAACGGTTCGAGCCGCGCCACGCGCACCTTCACCACGGTGCCCTCGCCCAAACGGCGCGCCACTTCGGCCCAGGGATCCGCGGCCAGTTGTTTGAGACCGAGTCCGATGCGGCGCGCGCCCTCGTCCACGGACAGCACCTCGGCTTCGACCTGTTGGCCGACCTTCAGCAGCTCTTCCGGGTGGCGCACACGCGCGTGGGAGAGCTGGCTGACGTGTGCGAGGCCCTCGACACCGCCCAGATCGATGAACGCGCCGTAGGGCTCGAGGCGTGTGACCGTGCCCTTCACGCGTGCACCGACGGAAATCTGGCCGGAGATCTGCTCGCGCTTGGCGCTGCGCTCGACATCCAGCGCGCGGCGCCGCGAAAGCACCAAACGGCGGCGGTCCGCATCGACTTCCATCACGACGCAGTCGAAGGTCTGGCCGACCAGCGTGGAGAGGTCCTCCACGTGGCGGTCCGAGGCCTGCGACGCGGGCATGAACGCCGAAAGTGTGCCGACGGCCATCTCCAAACCGCCGGAGTTCTTCGCCATCACCTTCGCGCTGACGGTCGCGCCGGGCTCGAGGCCGTTCCAAGCCGCCTGCGAACGCACACGCCGACGGCTGAGCACCCACAGGCCGTCCTTCTGGCCGTGCAAGCTGAACTCGTGCACCTCGCCGACGACGGGCGGTTCGTCGAACTCCGACGAATCGATCAAGCCCTGCATGCGCGGGCCGAGCTCGACGATCACGTCGCCTTTCTCGACACCGACGATGGTCCCCTTGCGCAGATCCGCGCCGCCGCTCGCGGGACGACGGGCCGCGCCTCCACCACTTCCGCCGCCGCCACCGAGGAGCGGCCCCTTGGGTCCCTTGACGCGCGGCGCCATGGCCGCGTCGAGGTCGAGCCCCTCCATGGCTTCGAGGGCTGCTTCCAGTTGGGCTTGGATCGGGTCCTTTTCGCTTTTCGGCTTGGAGTCCATGGGTCGGTCGCGGCGCGGCCGAAGGCTCGCGCGGGTGCCGCGGCGCGTTGGGCTTGCCGGTGCTCCACCGGGGCCCCGTCGCCGCCGTCGAGCAGTGTAGCCGGGCGGCGCGCGTCCGTGTCGAGGGGCCGCGTGCCGCGGCCTGTCGCGGCGCGCAAGACAAGTCCGTGCAAAGCCCTGCGGCGGGCCCCGCGGGGAAGGTACGCGCATTTCGCATCCGCGGTTGGATCGCCGAGCCCCGGGGCTACCATGGGTCCCCCGGTGCCGCGCGCGCCGGCCACCTTTGCCATGAAGACCCTGCTCAGCCAGTTCTGCGAGGAGTTCGACGCCGCCGTGCGTCCGCTCCTGGACCCCCTCGCCACGTTCGCGGACACCCTCGGTTCCACCGGTGTCGAGTCCGCCGCAGGCGCCCGGCCGGGCTTCCAGGAGGTCAGCCACCAGTTGCGGGTGCTGGCGGACAAGGTTGCCGAGCAACAGGCGTACGTGCTGATCTTCGGGCCCCTGAAGAGCGGCAAGTCGACGCTGATGAACTCGATCAGCGCGGCGTACGTCAGCGAAGTGACCGCGCTGCCGGCCTATCCGTGCATGGTGTACGTGGCCCACAGCGAGCGGCGCGAGTTCGTCGTCACGCGCTACAACGGCGACGAGCAGACCTTCACCGGTCCGGCGTCCATGCGCATGCAGGTCAACCGCGACCACGCGGAGCTGGCCGAACGCATCCGCCGCGCCGAGGACGAGGGCCGCGACTTCGATCCGGCCCTGCACTTCCCCGAGGCGATCCGACGCATCGACGTGCGTGTGCCCGCGCCGGAGTTGGCGCAGTCGGGCGCCGTGCTCGTCGACACGCCGGGCCTCTACAGCCGCATGAAGTTCGGCTACGACCGCATGACGCGGGACTTCCGCAACAGCGCGGCCTGCGCCATCTTCGTCGTCAAAACCGACAACCTGTTCCTCGAACAAGTCTTCAGCGAGTTCAACGAGCTGCTCGACCTCTTCAGCCGCATCTTCCTGGTCGTCAACCTCGACTCGACCAAGATGGACCTGCGGCCCGACGGCAGCCTGGCACCCAGCCTCGAGCGCGAGGACCCTGTGCGTGTGATCGAGGCCTTCGAAACGCTCGCGATGAATGCGCGGCTGAAGAGCGCCCTGGAGGACGGCCGCCTGGCGCTGTTCCCGGTCGACCTCCTGCGCGCGGCCAGCAAGCGCCTGCAGCAGGGACTCGCGCACGACGACCCCAAGGCGGGCACCGGCGAACGCGACGAGTTCACCGTCTTCCTGCGCTCGCTGACGGACTTCCTCAACAGCACCGACTACCTGGTGGCGTTCCTCGGCGACTCGCTGCGCCGCGCGCGCACGCTGTTGGCCGAGGCGCGCGACCTTTGCCAACACTCGGGGGTTTCCGAGCTGGAGCGCCGCGCGGACGTGCTCTCGCGCGAGCGCGAGTCCCTCGAGCGGCGCCACGCCGCCCTCGTGCGGCTCGCGGCCGAGGACTGGGTCGAAGCGTTCGCCCACGTGGAGAGCGGCAGCCTGACGCGGGCCGAGGAAACGGGGGCGCGGGCGGGACGCGAGGCCCAGACGAAGGCGGCCAAGGCCGTGGACGGCTGGTTCGGCACCGAAGAGAGCCTGCAATCGCTGCTCGAAGAGCAACTGACGCCCCTGCTCGACGGTTTGCAGCGCGCCGTCGCCAGCGAGCTCGAGGGCCACCTCAAGGAACGTGTCAGCGATTCGACCGCGGGCGCCCTGGTGCCCGAACGCAGCGCCCTCGACCTCGATGCGCTCGGCCTGCGCCTGTCGGACCTCGCGTCCAGCGGTCGCATCGCCGTGATGCCGAGCGCCTACGTGCAGCGCGCGCGGTTTGCGCTCGACGTCTCCGAACTGCCGGTGCGGCGCGGGCTGCTCGACTGGATCCTGTTCCGGAGCCGCGCGTCCGTGCGCAAGAACCTGCTCGGGCCCGACGCGCGCCCCAGCCAACCCGTGGGCCCGGGCGACAAGCGCCGACGCCTCGGCGAGCCCGCGCGCGCGTTCCTGCGCGGCGCCGTGGAGCGCCAACTCGCGGCGTTCTGGCCCGAGGCCTCCACCCGCATCGCCAAGAAGACGTGCGGCGACTACCGCGATGCCCTGGTCGGCGCGCTGCAACAAAAACTCAGCGCCGAGCGCAGCCAAGCCGAGGCGCGGCTCCAGGAACTGGGCCGCGAGTTGGCCCGCGTGCAGGGCCTGGCCCAGCACCTGCGCAACCTGCGCAGCCAACTCTCCCAGGCGACGACCGTCGTCGAGAACCTGCGCACCCGGTACGCCGAGACGCCGCCCGAGGCGCTTGCGCTGCCTGTGCCGGACGAGGACGACCTCGCACCTGAGGGTCTGGCCCTCGAAAGCGCCGAAGGCGACGAGTTGGTGCCCCAGCCCCGCCGGCGCGGGGAATCCGGTAGCGATGGCGCCCACCCCCACTCGGCGGCCCAACCGCGCGAGTCGGCGGTCGAGCCCGAGTAGGGTGCCGAAGCGCGGGAACCCGCCGGGTCGCGCGTGACGCGTTCGGGGCGAGCACCGTAGCCTGGCGGTCCCGATGGACGTCGCTCCCCTCACCCTGCGCGCCGGCCCGCGCCTCGGGCCGCACTGCCCGTTCACCGGGCGCATGGTGCGGCCCCTCTCGCAGCGGGTGGGGCTCCTGGCCTGCGAGACGGCGCTGGCCCTCGGCCAGGTGCTCGTGGGGCTTTTCCTGCTCGAGAACTGGCTCGGTCCGACCGGCGGACTCCTGGGCGGCGTCGGCCTCGCCCTGTGCCTCGCGCTGACATGGGTCGAGCCGCGCGCCCGCGCGATCGGCTTGGGTGTGAGTGCGCTGCTCTTCGCGGGCAGCGCGTGGCGCGCCTTCGGGACCGGGCGCGCGCTCGACGGCAGCGGTCTTGGCGGTTGGAGCGGGAGTGTGGTCGCGGAGTTGCAGCGGGCGGACGAGGCGCTCGAGCAGGTGCTCGGCACCGGGGCCTTCCCCGTGCTGGCGGCGGCGCTCGCGGTGCTCTCGGCGGTGCTGCTCGCGGTCGAGTTGGCCGCGGCGTGGCGCGTGCGCGACCTTCCGCAACGCCTTTGGTTCGCGCGCTTCCATCCGGTTTGGGGCCGGCCGTACGCGCCGCGGGAGAGCGCCCACCCGTGGCTCGCGGTGCTGGCGGTCGACCGCGATCCGGTGCTCGCCGAAAAACTCGTCTTCCTCGGTCTGTCGCCGAACGCCAACAGCCTGCGCATCGCGGCGCAGCCGGCGCTCGGCCAGCGCGGTGCGGGCCTGCACGTGCCGCTCGCGGAGGCGGCCGAACCCGTGGTGCTTTGGGTCGAGGGCGCGGCCGTGTACCAAAAGGGCGAGCTCGGCCCCCCAACCGGGGCCGAGCTGCGTTTCCTCCTGCACCGGCCCTTCGTCGCGCCGCCCAGCCGCGTGCCCGAGTGGGTGCCCTCCTCGACCGCGGAACTGCCTCTGCTCGACTACTTCGCCGCCGACGACGGGCTCTTCGCCAAGCGCTACGGGCGCGCGCCGTCCCAGCGGCTCTTTGGGCTGCTCTTCGACTCGCGCCCGACGGGTCCCGAGGCGGGCGGTGTGCCGCGGTTCACCGCGCTGCTCTTGGTGGACGGCAGGCCCCAGGTGGAGCGTCCCCACCCGGACCTGCTCGGCGCGCCGCGCTACGACCCGGAACAACAGCACTGGTGGATCCACTGGCGCCAGGGTGTGGAGGATCCGCTGCGGCTCGAACTGGAACGCGGCCGCGACCAGGTGGTCTTCGTGAATGGGCGCGAGGGCCCCTACTACCTCTACTTCGCCGCGTTTGGGGGCCCGCCGCGGTGAGCGCGCCGCCGGTCTGTGCGGCGCTCGATGCGGCGGGCGAGCCGCGTGTGCTGGCCGCCCTGCGCCGGCGTGCGGACGGCCGAGTCGCGGTGCTGCTCGACCCCGAGCTGCTGACGGCGCCGGCCAGGGACGGTGCCGCCGTCGGGCGACCGGGTGTGCCGTGCCTGGGGCACACGGGCGCGCCGCCGCCCCGCGGTTGGGCGGCGCTCTTCGACGGCGTCGCCCACGCGGACAACCTGCCGTCGCGGCCGGGAACGGGCGCGCTGCGGCCCGTGGACCTGGTGTTCCTCGGCGCGAGCCCGTCGGCCGAGGACCTGCACGGCGCGCCGTGGTACGCGCCCGGCGGCGGCCGTTACGCGCCGCGTGTTCTGTCCGTCCGGCCGCCGCTCGCCGCCGCGTGGATCGATCGGGAGTTGGGCGCGGCCGTGGCGCTGGGAGAACTGACGGAGCGCGAGCGCAACCTGGCGGAGCTGGTCGCGGAGGCGTGGCACGGGGCCGCGGGGCCGATCGCGCGTTGGTTGGGCGCATCGGTGGACCGCGGCGGTGCGGGCCTTGAGGGCGCGAGCTTGGCGAGCGCCATCGAGGCAACCCGCGCGGCCGTCCAAGAGGTGCTGGAGCAAGGCCGCAGCGCCGCGGCGAGTCTGGCCGACGCGGGACAACTGGACGGCGCGCTCACCCACGAAGCGGGCGGCTTCGCGCTGGACCTCGCGCACCGCGGCGCCGCGGGCGGGACCCAACTGCTGCGCCTCGGACTCGCGCGGTTCGCCGCGCTTCCCCCACCGAGCGCCGGGGCAACGGGTCCGGTGCTGGTGTTCGAACGACTTGCGTCGGGTGAGTCTACGCTCGCGCGGATCGTCGAGCTTGCGCCCTACTTGGTCGAACTGTGCGCGGCGCCCGACGCCCTGCGCACAGGCGCGGATCCCGACCCGGAGCTCGACCCGTGACGCTGCGCATCGTGTTTGCCCACGGGGGCCTCGAGGCGCCGGCCCGCGGCGACGGGCCCGCCACCGAAGCCCGCGCGTGGCTGCGCGCCGCCGTGCACAACGAACACCCCGAGCGCGAGGCCCGTGTGTCGCCGCGGGAACCACCGCGCCTCGCCGACGCGATGGCGACGTGGCACCGCGTCGCGCTCCCCACAGAACTCGTGGCGCTCTTCGACCGCCATCCGGAGCGCAGCATCGAAGTGGCCCTGCCTGGCGCCGTGCGTGAGGACCTCGAGCGCCGCGCGCCGCGCACCTGGACCAGCCTATTCGGGCGCACGCGCATCCTGGAGCGGGACGGCGGCTACTGCCTGCGGCGCACCGAACAGGGTCTGGTGTTGCAGTGGCGTCCCGCGGGGGACGCGCCGCCGGTGGAGCACACGAGCGCGCTTCTGCAACTGGCCGACCAGTTGGCACGCGGTGCCCTGGCGCAGGCTCCCGGCGCGGGCCCGGAGACACTCGCGCTCGTGGCAAAGGTGCTCGAGGCCCGCTGGTTGGCGCGGCGGCTCGCGCCCGAGCTGCGATTCGACGCGCGCCGCGGCGGTTATCTGCTGCGCGGCGGAGGGGGCGCGGCGGTGTGGGAACGCGGCCCCGACGGCGCGCCCGGTCTCTTCGTTGAGCTCGAGGACGGCACGACTGCCGCGCTCGACGAGAGCCCTGGCGCGGAACTGCCGCTGGGTGTCGTGCGCGCGGGCCTGCATTGGCTGCTCGGCGCGCCAACCGTGGGCCAGGCCCTGTACCTCGACTCCGCCGGCACGCCGCCCCGCGAAGTCCACCGTGAAGTCCACCGTGAAGTCCACCGCACGGAACCCGCAAACCAGCCCCAACCGTTGGGGCACTGACCCGGGCACGGGCGGCGTTCGGAGCACTGGCCCACGCTCCGCCGGTTAAGCTGCGCCGCGTGGACCGCCTGCGCCTCGTGTTGCTCTCCGACACCCACGGTCGCCACGACGACCTGGACGTGCCCGACGGGGACATCCTGGTGCACGCCGGGGATTTCACGAAGAGCGGAACGGAGCGCGAAGTGGCGTCGTTCGGCGCGTTCCTGAAGCGCATGCCGCACCCGGCGAAGTGCATCGTCGCGGGCAACCACGACTTCCTGTTCGAGCGCCAGCCCGAGCGCGCGCGCGAGTACCTGGGCGACGGGCACTACCTCTTCGACAGCGGCGCCTCGGTGCACGGTCTCGAGGTGTGGGGCTCACCCTGGCAACCCTGGTTCCACGACTGGGCGTTCAACCTGCCGCGCGGGCCGAAGTTGGCGGAGCGCTGGGCCCTCGTGCCCACCGGGATCGACCTGTTGATCACCCACTCCCCACCCGCCGGCGTGCTCGACCGCACGTTTCGCGGCGAACGTGTGGGCTGCGAAGACCTGAGCGCGGCCCTGCAACGCATCTCCCCCAAACTGCACGTCTTCGGCCACATCCACGAGGACCGCGGCGCACACCTTGCCCCCGACGGCCGCCTCTCGCTCAACGCCTGCAACCTCAACCTGCGCTACCAACCCGTACACGCCGCGATGGTCGTGGACTGGGGCGAAAACGGCCCCGCACTGGTGCAGGGCCTGACCTAGTGCAGAAGCTCGCCCAGCGGAATGCCCAACTCCCAGAGCGCCACTTCCGCTGCCCGCCAAGCCGCCGACGCTCCCACGTCCCAGCGAGGACCCACCCATCGTGGTCAGCCGCCGCGCGTCCATGAACCCCTTCACGGCAACCGTAGGTAAGGGTCGACCCGTGTCGGTCCGGTCGAAAGGGAGGCATCCAAATGGGTGCTGACTTGACGGAGAGTTGAGGGGGGGGGTAGCTTGGCCAGCACCCGAGCGTGATCGACTTCCCTCTGGCTCAGGAGAGCCCCAGCCAAATGCGCATCCTCGCCCTGCTCCTCGTGCTTTCGTCCGCGCCGACTTTCGGCAGTACCCTGATAGCGCAGTCCGTTCCTCTCTTGATCGTGGAATGTGGACAAACGGCAGCCTTTCCCTACGAAGGCAACCTCACGGTTGTCGTGCAGCACGGCGGGAATGCCGTTGCCGTGGCATCGGGGATCATCGCCCACAACATCGCCGACAAGTGGGCGTGCAGTATCTGTGGGAATTGGCCCCAGGGCCCAGTCTGGGGCTGTCAAAAGGGCGGCACCGGCCCTGCCAATCCGAGCCACTTCACTGAGACTGCCCCGCCCGTCTACCACGAAGGCACGAACACGTGGACGTTTGTGGGAACATACTCGGGTGGCATCGATGTGACTTGCCGCGACTGCTGAACCGGTTGTTCTTGTAAGCTCCACGGAGTCCAGTAACCGTGCGCTGCTCACTCGGCTCTCAGAGGACATCATGCGTAAAGCCACGACATCCTCGCTCAGGCTGCGATGGCTACTCGCCGCCGCGACTGTCGCGCTTTTCGGGACTTGGGTCTTTTGGCCCCAATCCGACAGCGGCGGTGGCCGCGCGGCGGCGAGGACCAGCACCGGCGAAGTACGGTCCGCGGAAGCGGACATCGACCTCGCGCTGCCGCCATTCGCCGATCGACGTGTCGCAGCATCCTCTGAGGAGGAAGAAGGACACGTCGTTCGATTTCGGCACGCACGGACGCTCGGGCCCGTCCAGCTAGACACGCTGTATTGGGCGCCGCTAGGACAGCCGGTCGTCGCAACCGCGGTTGGCGTAGACGGCCGTTTGCATCCTGAAGATCCCGGCCAAGACATTCTGCTGCTCGGGGGCACGGCGGGGGGTGGCTGGTTCACATACGTGGAGCTCGAGACATCGTGGGACGCACTCGTCGCCGCCTCGCCCATCGACCTTTGGGATGGGCAGCCTTCGCCGGCTCGCGTGCTCCTCGGTGCCCAAGAAGTCGATGAGGTTGTCGAGCTGACCGGGCCGAGCTCGTCAGGGGTTCGGCTGGGTGGGTTGCCGTACAGCGAGTTCGAGGCGCGTGGGCAATCGCCGCTCGCGCTGCCCTTCCGCGCTCCCGACGGGGCGGTCGATCTCTCAGGCTCGACTGGACGTCTCCGCGCGCTCGTGCCCGCGCCCGACTGGCGCGTCGGCGAGTTCGTGACCTTCGCGGAACTCGCGCTTGAGCCGCTGCACGCGCTGAGTCTTGAGTTGCAGGCGTTCACACCGATCTCAGGTGCGACGTTCACCCTCACTCGGCGCTCGGATCGGGTGGGCGACCTTATCGGTAACGTCTCCCGATCCCTACGGCTGGAGGAGAGCCATTGGCAACTGGCCGGTTCGATCTTCGTCGCTCGATGGGATGCCGGGCTCGTGCCATCGGGCGACTACGTCGCCGCTCTTCTCGGGTTCGGGGAGGGCGCTGGTGTCCAGTTCGAACCGCCGATGGTCCCAGTCGATGGCGCGACGGAAGCCCAGCTGTGGATCGAGACCGAAACGCCCGCCGCGCCATCGGAGTGCGTCGTGCGGGTACGTTTTTCCGAGGCCCTTGAGACTCTTTTCCAGCGTCACGACATCGAGCTGTTGTTGACGATCGCATCGCGGTCCTCCGGGCAATGGCGCGGCGGACCGCCGATCGCGGCATTTCGAATCGATGCGTCCACGACCGTCCAGGAGGACAGATCTGTCGTTCAGCTCGAACGTCGGCACCGGTTCGCCGAAGGCGTATACGACATCCAGATCGAGCCAATCGGCTTCACCGCCACGTTGGAGATCGCCGCGGGTGCACACCAGGCGACGATCGACGTTCCGCCGATCGCCGCAGTGGTGGTGCGCGAGATGGGTCGCGATGAGGGACCCTCAGCGGACATCCGCCTCCGCCCCGCGGGGTACAAACCCCGTGTCGGGGTCAACGCGGCGACCGATGAAATCACCCACGACGGTTTCGAGCGCCAGTTCGCGCTCGTGCACGGTGAGTACGAGTTCGTTCCCGACGCGAACGGTTTCGTCGACCCCGCGCGGTTCACGGTCGCTGCCGCGGAACAGGTCGTCGAGTACATCCGCCGACCGCGGAGCCAGCGTCGCGTGACCTTCACGATCGGCGGAGAGGCCGCGCGCTTGCCGCTCTCCGCGTTGGCCTCGGCCAAGTTGGTGCGCGACGGAGGTCCCGTGGAGGACGCGGTCGTCTCCGCAGCCGGTTACCAGGGCGCGTTCGGCACGCTCTCAGGTCTCGACCTCACCTTCCGCGAGCCGGGCATCTACGACCTACTCTGGCGCCTTGAGGTCCCCGGCGTCGGGTCGCGCGAAGGCGTGGTCGAAGCCTTCGAGGCCAGCCCGTCAATGCTTCCACCGATCCTGGTCGCGCTGGACGGCTAGCCTGGATTCTGCAGCAGCTCTCCGACCACACCTCGCGAGACGTCGCTGTCGACCACCGAGGACGCGGCGATGACAGACGTACGGCCGGCTGCATATCCCTCAACGCCTGGAGCATCAATCTGCGTTAGGATTCCGCGCGCGCCGCCGAATAGCCCGCGGAGACCAGGGCTGCCACGTGGGCTTCGGCCGAGAGGGCGAGGCCTTCGAGGCTGTAGCCGCCTTCGAGCAGGGAGAGCAGGCGGCCCGCCGCGTGGCGTTCGGCGAGTTGCACGAGGGCGCGGCTCATGTGGGTGTAGGCGGCTTCGGTCAGCACGGTGTCGGACAGGGGATCCAAGCGGTGGGCGTCGAAGCCAGCGCTTGCGATCACGAGATCGGGGCGGAATGCGTCGAGGGCGGGCAGGACGATCTCGTCGAAAGCGCGGAGCCAATCGCGGTCGCCGCTGCCCGGGGCCATCGGGCAGTTGAGGGTGGTGCCCTCGCCGTCGCCGAGGCCGCGTTCGTTGGCCGCGCCGGTGCCGGGGTAGTGCGGGAACTGGTGCAGGCTGGCGTAGAAGACTGTGGGATCGCGCTCGAAGATGTGTTGGGTGCCGTTGCCGTGGTGCACGTCGAAGTCCACGATCGCGACACGCGCGAGGCCGTGTTGGCGCTGGGCCGCGCGCGCGGCGATGGCCGCGTGGTTCACGAGGCAAAAGCCCATGGCGAGGGACTCTTCCGCGTGGTGTCCCGGTGGGCGCACGGCCACGAACGCGCGGCGCCAGGAGCCCTCGGCGATGCGCGTGAGGCCGAGCAACGCGGCGCCCGCCGCGCCGAGGGCCGCTTCGAACGAATGCGGCCCGACGTTGGCGTCGGGACTGTCCACCCAAGAATCGCCGCGCGTGATGCGCTCTTCGATGCGATCCAAGAAGACCTTGGGGTGCACCGCGAGGATCGCCGCGCGGTCCGCAGGCGACGCGCTTTCGCGCTGCAGTTCGCCCATCAGCCCCGAAGAATCGAGGCGCTCGAGCACGGCGCGCAACCGCGCCGGGCGCTCGGGGTGCCCGGGCCCCGTGTCGTGCAGGTGGCTGGTCGGGCTCGTGACGAGCCCGACCATTGTTTGCACGCGCTCCGACCCTACCGGCACGGGACTCAGGAAACGGTCCAGGCGTCCTTCGTGTAGAGCAGGTCCTTCAGTTTGCCCGGGCCCTTGCGTTCGAGCACGGCGCGGACCTGCGCGTGCACGTCCTGGTCGAACACCGGCGCATTCACGCGGCGGAAGAGCCCCACCGCGGTCGGCAGGTCCTGGCGGCCGTCCAGTTCGGCCAGCACCGTCGCAGGTGCGGTGCTGAGCACGCTGGGATCCCACACACCGGCCTCGGCGGCCGAAGTGCCCTTCAGTTCGAAGCCGTCGAAGCGCAGGCCCTTGTCGTGGGCCTCGCCGTAGACCATCGCCTCGCCGGCGTGCAGGTCGACGGTGCGCTCGTCGCGCACCTTGCGGCCGGCCACACCCTCGAAACAGCCGTCGTTGAAGATCACGCAGTTCTGGAAGATCTCCACGAACGCCGAACCCTTGTGGTTCGCGGCCTCCAGGAGCACCTGCTCCATGTGCTTCGGGTGGGTGTCCATGGTGCGCGCCACGAAGGTCGCACCGGCACCCAAGGCCAATTTGATCGGGTTGAACGCGCGGTCGACCGAACCGTAGGGGCTCGACTTCGTCTTGAGGCCGGTCGGCGACGTGGGCGAGTACTGGCCCTTCGTGAGCCCGTAGATCTGGTTGTTGAAGAGCAGGATCTTCACGTCCACGTTGCGCCGCAGCATGTGGATCATGTGGTTGCCGCCGATGGACAGGCCGTCGCCGTCGCCGGTCACCATCCACACGGACAGGTTCGGGTTCGCGATCTTGACCCCCGTCGCGATGCCGGGTGCACGCCCGTGGATCGTGTGGAACCCGTACGTGTTCATGTAGTACGGGAAGCGACTCGAGCAGCCGATGCCGGAGATGATGCAGAGCTGCTCCTTCTGGATGCCGAGCCCCGCGAGCACCGCCTGCACGCTGTTGAGGATCGAGTAGTCCCCGCAGCCCGGGCACCAGCGCACCTCTTGGTCGCTCTTGAGGTCCTTCTTCGTGAGAATGCTTGTTTCCGTCATGGCTCGTGTTCTCAGGTCTCAGGCGAGGGCCTTTTCGATGCGTTCGACGAGTTCCGCCGTCGTGAACGGAAGGCCTTGAACCTTGGGATAGGAGACGAACGAGAAGCCCGGGTACTCCGAGCGCAGGAGGCGTGTCATCTGCCCCATGTTGAGTTCCGGCACCAGGACCGCGCGGTAGCGCGCGAAGATCTGGTCCAGACCCTTGGCCATAGGCCACACGTGGCGGATGTGCACCTGCCCGATTTTCTTGCCCTGCTTCAAGAGCACGTCCACCGCACTGCGGATGGAGCCGTAGGTCGACCCCCAACCGAGCACCAGGAGGTCGCCTTCCTGGGCGCCGTACACCGCCGGCGTGGGGATCGTGTCGGCGACGTTCTGCACCTTCTGGTGGCGCAGGTCGGTCATGCGCTGGTGGTTCTTCGCGTCGTAGCTGATGTTGCCGGAGTCCGCGTCCTTCTCGAGGCCGCCGATGCGGTGTTCGAGGCCGGGGGTGCCCGGCTTGACCCAGGGACGCACACCGCGCGCGTCCCGCGAGAACGGCTGGAACGCCTCGGGATCCGTGCGGAACGTCACGGGGAAGGGCACCAGGTCCTCCATCTTCGGCAGGCGCCAGGGTTCGGAACCGTTGGCGATGTAACCGTCCGACAGCAGGATCACGGGTGTCATGAACTGCGTGGCGATGCGCACCGCTTCGATCGCGCACTCAAAGGCATCCGCCGGCGTCGAGCACGACACGACCGGCATCGGCGCGTCGCCGTTGCGGCCGAAGACAGCGAACAGGAGGTCCGACTGCTCGGTCTTGGTGGGCATACCCGTCGACGGGCCCGCGCGTTGGATGTCGACGATCACGAGCGGCAGTTCGGTCGAGATCGCGAGGCCCATCGCCTCGGTCTTGAGCGCCATGCCCGGCCCCGAAGTCGTCGTGATGCCGAGGTGCCCGGCGAACGACGCCCCGATCGCGGAACAGATCGCCGCGATTTCGTCCTCCGCCTGCATCGTGATCACACCGTGATCCTTGTAGGACGAGAGCTGGTGCAGGATGTCCGAGGCCGGCGTGATCGGGTACGAACCGAGGAAAATCGGCAGGTTCGCCAGGTTGGCGCCGGCGACGAGGCCCAGCGCCAAGGACTGGTTGCCCATGATGTTGCGGTACGTACCGGGCAACATCGTGTCGCAGCGCGCGACCTCGTAGCGCGCTTGGAAGTGCTCGTGGATGTCGCCGGCGTTGTACCCCGCGCGCAGGGCCGTCTGGTTGGCGTTGACCAGGGACGGCTCCTTCGCGAACTTCTTCGCGAGCCAGTCCAAGGTGGGCTCGAGCGGCCGGCTGTACAGCCAGTACATCAGCCCAAGCGTGTAGAAGTTCTTGCAGCGCTGCACGTCCTTCGACGAGAGGCCCGAGTCCGCCAGGGCCTCCTTCACACGCGCGTTGATGTCGATCTCGATGACGCGGAAACCGTCGAGCACACCGCTGGTGCGGGGATCGACGTCGAGCTTCGCCTTCTTCAGGTCGACCTCGCCCCAGTTGCCGCGGTTCAAGATCACGATCGCGCCGGGCTTCAGGTCCTTGATGTTGACGATCAGCGCCGCCGGGTTCATCGCCACCAGCACGTCCGGTTGGTCCCCCGGCGTGTGCACGTCGGCGGAGCTGAACCGCACCTGGAAACCGGAAACTCCCGGTCGCGTGCCGACGGGCGCGCGGATCTCCGCCGGGAAGTCGGGCAGGGTCGCCAGGTCGTTGCCCACGAACGCGGAAGTGTCCGTGAACTGGTTGCCCGTGATTTGCATGCCGTCGCCGGAGTCGCCGGCGAAGCGGATCACGACGCTCTCCTGTTGTTGCAGCGGGAGTTCGGCGGCGGGGTGCGGGGTGCTGGTCATGGTGGCGGGAGGCTCGGCCGGGGAGAGCGCCGGGTCGCTGGGGCCGAAGTCCCCGAAGTTTCGGGGCCGTCGGGGGCTGGGCGGGGGCGCGAACGGGGGCGCCGCCGGGCGGGCAGCGGCCGGGTGCGGGCCCGGGAGTCGTGGGGGTCCTTGGGTTTTGGGGCCCGTCGGAACCAAAATGGCGATCCAATTTGCCATCCGGAGGGCGGGCTTGCATCGGCGTTCCGGAACCTTCCGCGAAAGCCGCCCCCGAGACCGACCGCCAACCATGACCGCCGCCCACTTTTCCGCCGCCCTGTCGACCCTCGAAAACACGCAGGAGGCCCTGGGGGAGGCCCTGGCGGCCCTGCGGCGGGGCATGGGCAACCGGGTGCCGGACCTGGCGTTGGCCTTCGCCAGCCCCCACCACGGACCCAGTCGGGGTGAGCTCGGCCCGATGCTGCGGGAGGCGACCCGCGCCCGGACCGTTTTGGGCTGCATGGCCCAGTCGGTGCTCGCCGGGGGCCGGGAACCGGAGAATCGCCCGGGCCTCGCGCTTTTTGCCGCCAAGCTGCCCGACACCGCGATCGAACCCCTGCGGCTCGGCGCGGTGCCCGGACCCTCGGACACGGTGCTCTTCACCGGCATGCCGGATCTTGGGCCCGCGACGGAATCCAGCGTGCTGCTGCTCGTCGATCCCTTCCACTTCCCCGCCGAGGCCTTCCTCGAGCGGATGAACCACGACCACCCCGGCGTGCCCGTGGTGGGCGGGCTGGCGAGCGCCGCCCACGAAGCCGGACAGGGTGTGCTGTTCACCGGCGACGGCATGGAGGTCGAGGGCGCGGTCGGAGTGGCCCTGCGCGGCGCCATGGGGATCCGGCCGGTGGTCAGCCAGGGGTGCCGACCCGTGGGGCGGCCCTGGGTGGTCACGGCGGCGCGCGACAACTTGCTGCTGAAGTTGGGCGGGCGCTCGGCCGTGGACGTGCTGATGGAAACGCTGGGCGAGCTGCCACCCGACCAGCGCCAACTGCTGCAGCGCGGGCCCTTCGTCGGCCTCGCGCTGGACGCGACGAAAAGCACCTTCGCGCGCGGCGATTTCCTGGTGCGCGGGTTGCTCGGCATCCAACCCCAGGAGCGCGCCCTGGCCGTCGGCGACCACGTGCGCCGCGGCCAGACCGTGCAGTTCCTGGTGCGCGACGGGGCCAGCGCGGGCGAGGACCTGCGCCAACTGCTGACCGAAGCGGGTCCGGCCGAGGGCCCGCAGGGCGCGCTGCTCTTCCCGTGCAACGGCCGCGGCCTGCGCATGTTCGGCGTGGCCGATCACGATTCGTCCGTGCTGCTCGACGTGCTGGGAGCGGATACGGCCGTGGCCGGCTTCGCCGCCGCCGGCGAACTCGGGCCCGTCGACGGCACCAACTTCCTGCACGGATTCACAGCCTCCGTGGCCCTCTTCCGCCGCCAACTCGGCGCTTGATTCGAACACCATGGAATACATCGCCCTCGGCGTCGCCCTCGCCGCTCTTTTCCTCGCGCTGCGCAAACGCCCCGGCGCCGCCGCAGATCCCAAACTCCTCGAGGATCTGCGTCAGGACAGTCGGCGGCGCGTCGAGAACGTCGCCGAAGAGCTGCGGCAGGAACTGGCGCTGCAGCGGCGCTTGATTGGCGAGTTGGCTGCGGGCGCGACGCTGACCCCGGAGCAGGTCGAAGAGGGCCGCCTCTGGAAGGACGTGTCGGCCGTGGAGGGCGAGGCGCTGTTGCAGTCGGGGCGGGTGCACGTGCTCGACGTGCGCACCGCGCGCGAAACCGCAGAGGGCATCCTGCCGGGGGCGATCCTGATCCCCGTGGACCAACTCGAGGCGCGTCTTGCGGAGCTGCCGAAGGACGACCGCCCCACGTTGGTGTACTGCGCGGCGGGCGGGCGCTCGGCGGCGGCGTGCGAGTTCCTCGAATCCCAAGGTCGCAAGCAGCTCCTGAACCTCGCGGGCGGCTTCTCGGGATGGCGCGGTCCGCGGGCCAAGGCCGAGTAGACTGCCGCCGATGGACCCGCTCAGTGACCCGAAGGACGTGGAGCAACGGCTCCATTTCGCCGCACAGATCGCCGAAGAGGCGGGCCGCCGCGCCCTCGGGTTGCGCGAGAGCGGGCGCTGGAAGGACGAACACATCCTCGGCGACGTCGGCGACCAGGCGGCCGACGGCTACCTGCAGGGCTACCTGCGCGGGCGGTACCCGCTCGACGGCATCCTGTCGGAGGAGACCAAGGACTCCGCGGCCCGCCAGGGCAAGCGCCTGGTGTGGATCGTCGATCCGCTCGACGGCACCAAGGAGTACCGCACCGGCCGCGAGGACTGGGCCGTGCACGTGGGCCTCTGCCTCGACGGCAAACCGGCCCTCGGTGCGGTCGCACTTCCGTCCGTGGGGCGGGTGCTGTTCGGGGTGTGCCTCGGCGACCGGGCAGCAGTGCAAATGCGCGGCTCCGAGGGCCCGGAACACCTCCCCGCCGCCGCTCCGCGCGCCGGTGCGGCTCTGCGCATGGTGGTGAGCCGCTCACACACACCCGAATGGGTCGCAGAGTTCGGCCGCGCGATGGGCGGCGCCGAGTTGGTCCCCACGGGAAGCGTCGGCTTCAAGATCTCGCGCCTGTTGCTGGGCGAGGCGGACCTCTACGTGCACAAGAAGGGCCTCAAGGAGTGGGATACCTGCGCGCCGGAGATCGTGGCGCGCGCCGCCGGCTGGAGCGTCTGCCGCATCGACGGGACCGAGCAGCGGTACAACCAACCCGATCCCCGCAACGACGAAATCGTGGTCTGCCGGCCGGAGCTGCGCGAGCGGGTGCTCGCGGCGTTGGCGGGCACCGCGTCGCTGCGATAGCCCCGGGGACCTCGTGGGCTAGGAAACGGGCCGCGAGCGCGAAACCGCGGTGCGCGGGGCGCTGGCCACTTCCAGCGCCTCCACGGCCGCGCGCAACGCCCGGCCCAGGCGCGGATCGATGCGCAGCAACAGCGCCTCGCTGAGTTTGCGCGCCATCGTCAGCGTGCGATCGCGTCCGCCGGTGAAACGGGACCACACACACTCCGGGTCGTCGGCCTCATCCAACTGGCGGCGCAACGACGTCAGGTTGTGCAACTGGTCGGCCGCCTTCACCGTCGCCGCGTCCGGCGTCATGTGGGGCACGTGGTCGACCGCGTGTTGTTTGCGCTGCTCCCACGAGTGGCGTTTGTTCTCGGTCAGCTCCCCCACGATGCCCGCGACCCGGGCCCCGAACTCGACCCGGACCCGCTCCACCGTCCAGTCCGCGCAATCCTCGGGCACGTCGTGGAGGAGCGCCGCCACCACCACGTCGTCGTCCACCCCGAAGCGCGTCAGCAGGAGGGCCACGTGCACCGGGTGCACCGCGTAGGGCATGCCCTCGTCGGCCTTGCGGCACTGGCCCGCGTGGGCGGTCATGCAAGCCGTGAGGGCGCGTTCGACGAGGGGCGAGTACACGGGCGGAGGCTTTGGCGCTGTGGTTTAGATCTGGATGTGGAAGACCTTGAGAACAACTACCCCGGCTACGAGCGAGGAGACGAAAAAGATCACCATCACCCCGATGGGCCCCCCTGGAGACAGCGGCAGGGGCCGTTCGGGATAGGCAAAAGCGATGCGCTCGAACGGGGATTCGGCCGGCAGGGTCGGCTCTGCGGGCCACAGCCAGGCGCTCCAGAACGAACGAACACGCTCCGGTTGGAACGCGCCCTCGGGGGCCGAGCCGACGACCACCCGTTTGGTCTCGTGGGCACCCGCGGCCGTGCGCAGCGTGATCGTCCAGTCGCCGGGCGAGCGGGCCACGAACTCCTGGAACGCAACGCCGCCGCCGGGCGAGCGCACCAGCGGGGTCAGCGGCTCGAGACCCGCGGGCCATTCGACCGACAGGCCGGCCACCTCGCCCTCGCGACCGGGCGCGAAGTGCACCTCGAGAAGTGTGCCCTGCCCCGAACGCAGTTCGGCCGTCGGGCGCGGATCCACGGGCAGGGGCTCGAAACCGTAGCGTGTGGCCAGTTGGGCGACGACCAGCGTGAACGGCGGCAGCAGCGGCAGGAGCGGACCGAAGTTGAGCCCGAGGTACTGCGTGTTGCGCACCAGGATGCGGCCCACGGACGCCGCGACGATTGCCAGGTCGTTCTGGTAGATGCGGATCGCGATCAGGTGGCCCTTGATCCGCTCCTTCGCGCCCTTGATACCGCCCTGCCAACTGATCTGCTTGAACAGAAGGAGGGCCGGAACGACGAACACCGCGCCGATCAACACGACGATCCAAAACGCTCCCAGGCCCGCGAGCGGGGCCAAGAGGGAATCGAACACCGCGGTGGTGACGCGGTTCAGGGTGCTCATCGGTGGGGGGGGCCGGGGCGTTTGGCGGAACGGGAGGGGGATGCCAGCCGGATAGGGCTCAGCTGATGTAACCGAGCCCGCGCAACTTCTCGGTGATCTCCTCGTCGGAGCTGGCGCCCTCGAACTGCGCCAGTTCGCGCTCGATGATGTGCACGATGAACTCCTCGTGCGAGGCGTAACCCGCCACTTCCGCGACGCGTTTCACCCGATCGATCAGGTCCTTGTCCAGTTTGATTTTGTTGCCGCTGCCGAACATGCCTGCCGTCGTCGTTTGCTGCTGGGGGTCGAAGTAGGGTTTGTTTCACTCGAGCACACGTTCGCCGCGCATGCCCGGTCCGGGTGCCACGCCGTAGCGGGCCAGGAGTTCCACGGTGAGGTCGCACAGGTCGTGGGCGCCGGGCCGCACGGGCCGGGTCGCGAGCAACACACCGGACACCACCTCGGGCGCCATCAGGTGGCTGCCGTTGAACGTGCCGCCCAGGTTGTCGGCCAGCACGGCCGACGGGATGTCCCCCACCGACGCCTGGTCCGAGTTGCAGTACCCCGAGTTGTACCCCACGACGATGTCGGGAGCGTCGCCGAGGCGCTCGCGGCCGATGTAGACGTCGCTGGCCAGGTCGGCCCGCAACACCACCCGTTCGCCGGTTTGGGGGTCGATCTCGGCCTCCAGGGCGGCTTTGATTTCGCGGAGCAGCGCCTCGGCCTCAGGTCCTGGCTGCACGATGCCACCGGGATCTGCTTCGCGGCCCGCGAGGTTCAGGTAGAGGCCGTTGAAGCCCATGCCGTAGGCGCGTGTCTTCGACCAATCGACCACATCCGCGCCGTCGAGTTTCGGAGTGAAGGTCTCCTTCGTTTCGCCCTTCGTGCGCAGGAAAGCCCCGGTCGCGGGATCCCGTTCGATGCCATCTTCCAGCACGAGATAACCGCGTTCGACGAGCCACGTGTTCAAGGAGAACTTGCGCGCGAACGGCGCGAACCCGTGGTCGCTCATCACGACCAGCGTGTGCGGCACGTCCTGCATGCGCTTGCGCACCAGACCGACGATGGGATCGGCGTGCAAGTAGATGTCGTCGAGCACGTCGCCAAACCGACTGCCCGCGCGACCGGACCAGACCTCGGTCGACTCCTCGGCCAGTGCGGCATCGTGGTGCGGGTGGCTCCGATCGCTGTGGCGCCACAGCATGTGCGACATCAGGTCGACTGTGCTGACGTAGAAGAAGCACAGTCCGCCGCGCGGTTCGGCGAGGTGGCGCTCGAGCGCGTGTTCGAGCAACACCAGGCTCTCCAAGTACACCTGCTGGCTCTGCCCCAGGAACTCGCTGTCGTCCAGCAGCCGATCCTTCAGCGCGTTCACGTCCTCCGGCATGCCCTGGGTGTAGTAGAGCCCCACGGCGTCTACCACCTTTGCCGACGCATCGGCCGGCTCCGAAACCGGCGGCGTGGCGTTTTTCGGGTCGATGTTGATCGGCGAGAGGTAGAGCTCGAACTCGGGTTCGAGGCTCTTCAGGTAGAAGCGGCCGATGCCGCTGACGTCGCCGAAGAATGGGATCCAGGGCTCCACGTCGAACGAGAACCGCGTGAACTCTGTCCATTCGCCGACGCGGGCGAGCAACGTGCGCTCGCCGCCCTCGATCGCAATGGTCCGCGCTTCTTCATCGACGTGCAGGTTGAGGGCGGCCGTCGCGATGGTCCCGTCGCTGCGGATCGGTCCATTCACCACGGTGCGCCCGACCCCGCCGCGCAGCGTGACGAGTTCGACCTTCGAGTAACCCAGCTCCGTGCGCAGGAACGGATCGCTCGTGTACAGACTTGCCTGGCCGTAGGCCGAGTCGATCGCGGGTGTCAGCATGCCGCTGAAGGACACCCCCAGGCTGCGCTCGGGCGGGAAGTTGGCCGGCATGCGCCAGATGTCGGCGGGCACACCCTTCTCCGCAAGCAGTTGCCAGAAGGGTTTGCCCGAGCGCGCAGGCTCCTGGCCTTCGATCAAACCGAAGAAGCTGCTGGTCGAGCGCGTCGCGGAGGGCACACCCTCGCGCGTCACGAGGTCGCGGTGGATGAAGTCGAAGATGCCGTGGCCGCCCGGGTCCAATCCGGTGATCAGGTTCGACCAGGCCACCGGGCTCTGCGGCGGTGTGCTGGTGCCGAGCGAGTGGATGCCGCCACTTTGCTCGACGAGCCAGGTCAAGTTCTTCGTGCGTTCGGGATGGCGCTCGATGACACCGGCCAGGAGCTCAGGGTCGAGGCCGTCGATGCCCAGCACGATCACACGCTCGTAGGTGGCCGCGGAGCGCGCGGCGGCGTTGGGTGACGCGACGACGGGCGCCAACTCGATGGGCTCTTCGCCGATGCCGCGGCGGGCCGGCCCAGGGTTCTCTGGCGCCGTGGCGGCCAAACGCTGCGCCTCGCGCGCCGCACCCTCGTTGGGGTCGTCACTGCGCTTGGGCAACGCCGCCACGAAGACGACCGCCAGCACGCCAAGGGCCGGGTACACGGTCCAACGGGGCAGTCTCACGCGTTCACACCCTGGGGTTTGGCTTTCGAGCGGCGGGCCGCGGGGGCCTCCGCGGTGGTCTCCGCGGCGGTCTCCGCAGGGACCGCGACGTCCGACTTCGGGCCGAAGAGGCTCTTGCCCTGCATGTACCGCGGGATCGGCACACCAAAAAGATCGAGGGCCGTCGGCGCGAGGTCGAGGATGTTCGGACGTTCCTTGGTGATCGGCCGGTTGCACCAGAACACGCCGGGCACGAGCCGCGGATCGACACAGTGGTCGCCGGACCAGCTCTTCGTGTTGTCGGTGAACACATCCTTCGACACCGCGCCCGTCGCGCAGTCCCAGGAGTGGCGATAACCGCGCTCGTAACCGACGAGCAGTTCGGGGGCGAGGTCCGCATACGGCCCGGAGTGGATGTCGCCGGTGACAAAACACTCCTTCACCACACGGTCGCCGGTGAGCGGGTCGCGCAGGCTCTCCAGCTTGTGTTTGATCTCGAGCGCAAGGCCGTCCAATTCCGCGCCGGGCTGCACGATGCCTTTGGCTTCGCGCCCCTTGCGGTTCAGGAAGACACCCGTGAGGCCGAGGGTGAACGCGCGTGTGCGGTCCCAATCGACGTGTTCGAACCAATCGCCACTGGTGTCGCGGCCGTCCTTCAAGACGAGGTACCCCTCGTCGCGCAGCCACGAGTTCAGGTTGACGCAGCGGCGGAAGTTGCAAAAGCCGTGGTCGCTCATCACCACGAAGACGGTGTCCGGGTCGGGCCCGATCTTGGCGCGCACCTCGCCCAGGAACTCGTCCATGCGCCCGTACATCTCAGGAATCACGTGGGCGTACTTCGCGACGTCCTGGCCGTGGTTGGCCGGGTGGGTCGGGTCGAGGAACCGGTAGAACATGTGGCTGACGCGGTCGGTCGTGTCGAAAACGACCGTCACGAAACCCTTCTTGGTCTTCTCGAGCACGTCCCAGAGCTGCTTCTTGCGCTCGTCGAAGATCGACCAGGCCTGGGTCAGGAACGCGTCCTCGTCGATCACGCGCTCGTTGAGCGCCCAGGTGTCCTCTGCGAGTCCCAGCGTCGCGTAGGGGCCGAGCAGCTTCGCCAGGTAGATCGAATAGACGAACGGGTGGCTGATTGGCATGGCCGGGTTCGCCGGATCCAAGTTGATCGGCGTGACGTAGATCTCCACGTCTTCACCCTGCCACGACTGGATGTAGAAACGCGCGATGCCCGTGATCTTGCCAAACGGGATCGTCATCCACGGGGTGTACTCCTTCGCCTTCACGACGGCGCGCTCTTCCCCCACCGTGAACGTCGCGGTGCCCGTGGCCGGGTCCAGATCCACGCGGAAGGGGCACTTCGTGCGGTGGCCGTCGGCCCCTTGAGGGCCGGTCAGGTTGGACTCGATCACCTGGCCCTTCTTCTTGACCTGGTACTGCTGCCCGCCGATGTGCTTGCCGGCGGGGCGCGACTTGGTCGAGTAGAAGCTGAAGGACCCTTGTGTGCCTTGGATGTCGGGCACACACATGCCGGAGAGCAATGTGCCGTTCGGGAACGCCTGGGCCGGGAACGTGATGGGCACCCGCACGATGGAGGACCACACGTAGCGCTGGCCCAGGAGCTTCCAGAAGGGCTGGCTCTTTTGCAGCAGGCGCGTGAGCGCCCGTGTGCCCATGGGCACCTTGGCAAACCCGAGGTTCAGGGTGCGCGGCAGGGTGCGCACGTCGGTCGACGACAGGGACGGAAGGTAGTTGCAGGGGTCCCGGGTCAGGAAGTCGTAGATGTTGTGGCGCGAGGCGTCCACGCCGGTGGCGAAGCTCGACCACGCCACGGGGGAGATGGAGGGGTAGGCCGTTTCGAGGTCGTGGAAACAGCCCTCGGCCGCCAGCTTCTCGAAGTTCGGCATGCGGCCCTCGGCCGCGAACCGGCGCGCCAGGCCGGGGTCGAAACCATCGAGGCCGAGGATCACGAAGCGTTTGACCTTGGGGCGGGCCTTGCCGCGGCTCTGCACGAACCGCACGGCGGCCTTCAGCGGCCAGATCGCGACGATGCCGAACGCGAGCACGAAGGTCGCCACCAGCACGATCGCGCCGCCGGCCGCGGCCATGCCAGCGCCGGGCCCCACGTAGGCCGAAGCGGGGGCACACAGCCCGACGAACAGGGTCAGGGCCCAGAAGACACGGCGTCCCCGAGGGCCGATGCGGAGGGGTCGCAGCGCTTCGAGCATGGTCAATGAGGGGTCGTTTCGGTGGCAGTCGGGGTGTCGATGGGTTCCGGCTCGCGGCCTCGAGCCGACCCGACGGACGCGGGTGACTGCCCCATGAGGATACCCCCGAAACCACGAGGTACGCAGGGGCCGCCCCGGGCGCGAGCGGGCACCGGACACATCGGGCACCCCGACGGGAACCTTTACGAAATCAGGCCGCGCCGCTCCAGGTAGCGAAGGACGAGGTCCACGCCCTCCTCGATCGAGAGCTTCGAGGTGTCGACCTCCACCTCCGGGCGCGCGGGGGGTTCGTAGGGGTCGCTGACACCGGTGAACTGCGGGATTTGGCCGGCCCTGGCGCGCGCGTAGAGTCCCTTGACGTCGCGGGCCTCTACCACGGCGAGCGGTGCGTTGACGTACACCTCGATGAACGGCACCTGGGCCATGGCGCGGCATTCGGCGCGCACGGAGGCGTAGGGGGAGATCGCCGCCGTGATCGCGCAGACGCCGTTGCGCGCCAGCAGATTGGCGACGAAACCGATGCGGCGCACGTTGGTGTCGCGGTCCTCCTTCGAGAAGGTGAGGCCCTTCGAGAGGTTCTCGCGCACTTCGTCGCCGTCGAGGGTCTCGACCATAAGGCCGCGCTGGCGCAGGAGCGGCGCAATGGCCTGGGAAAGTGTGCTCTTGCCGGCACCGGAGAGCCCCGTGAACCACAGCACGAATCCCTGCCGCTTCTCGGGCGCGCTCAACGGACCTTGCCCTCCACGTAGGGCACCTCGAAGCACTTCTCGTGCATGATCGGACCGTGGCCGAAGTAACCCTCCTCGCCGAACAACTCGCCGTGGTCGGCGGTCACGATCAGGTGGGTGTTCTTCGGCAGTAGGTCGAAGAGCTGCTCGAAAACGCCGTCCAAATAGCGAACCGTGTCGATCTGGCGCTCGCGCAGTTGGTCGAGTTTGTCCTGGTCGAAGAACTGGAACTCCTCTTTGAACGACGGCGAGTTCGGGTCCACCTGCTCGTTCATCTTCTTGAAGACGCCGTTCACGCCGCTGATGCGCGGCCACATGGAGGAGTCCTCGTCCGGCTTGGCGTAGGGGTAGTGGGTCTCGCCCACGTTGAGCATGTAGAAGCTGGGGCGGTCGCTCGAGAACTTCATGGTCGGCAGCATCGCCGCCATGTCGTTGTGGTGGTCCATCAACTGGAAGCTGTCGAAGTCCCGGTTGATGCCGGTCTTGGGGTTCAAGACGGGCAGCGACACACGCGCGTGGGTGGCGTACCCCAGCTTGTTGCGCAGGAACGACGGCATCCAAAGGCCCGGCACCATCGCGCCGAAGTCGATCTGCTTGCCGCGCGAGCCGAGGCGCTGGTTGAAGTTGTAGAAGTCCTCCTTGTAGTACTCCGACGCGTAGACGTTGGGCGGCGACGTGTGGGGGAAGAGGCCGGTCAGCAGGTTGTAGTGGCTGGGCGCGGTCCACGACGCGTAGCTGTAGCGCTTCTCGATGGGCCCGAGCTTTGCCAGGGTGCGCGGCGCCGCCGCCATCAGGGCGTCGTAACGACACGAGTCCAGGATCACGATCACGAAGTCGTGGTCCGCCTGCGGCTCGGGATGGGGCGCGAGGCCCCCGGGGCGCATCAGCGGCCTGGGCGGCCCCTTGGGCGAGGGCGCCGGCTTTTTCTTGGCGAAGAGGTCGAAGAGGCCCATGGTGGCGGGGGCGGGGGCTTGGGGGCGGCGGAGGGCGGGGCGGTGTCGCCAAAAGTTGGGGCGGACAACTTTACCCCTCTCAGGGCACCCCATCGGCCCCCGGAGCCACCAACTTGCGGCTCCCGGCCGTTGTCGCGGACGGGCGGCGGCCAACGGCGCCCGTCATCCGTCCGTAGGGGAACGGTCGCGGATCGGTCCCCGGCCTCGACCGCTCGCCGTTGGGTATCCTGAATCCGGAACCGCTGCCGCCCCCCCAAACACCATGCGCACCACCGACACCCTCCGCCGCCGGCTCACCCTGATCGGGTCCGCCCTCGCCCTGTCCCTGGCCGCCTGCGGCGGTGGAGAGGGCACGCCCGAACAATCCCTGAAGGCGGGTTACGAGGCCCTGGGCGCTGGTGACGGGGCCAAGGCCCTGCCGCTGCTCGAGCGCGCGGCCGCCGGCCTCGCCGCGTCGCCCTCCGATCCGCGCTGGAAGGAGATCCAGGTGGCCCTCGTGGAGGCCCAAGCCCACGTGAACGCGGAGGCCGCCAGGGACCGCTTCTTGACCCTCGCGCGGGCCAACCGAACCGCGTTCGAGTCCCGCGATTTCGCGTCGGTCGGCAACAAACTCTTCGCGAAGGACCCCTCGATCTCCCTCGACGTGGTGAACGCGGGGCTCAAAGAGTTTGGCTACGAGAGCGACGCCCGCCTGCACGGGCTGATCGAGGACATCAAACAGCGGGCGGCCAGCTCCGGCGACAGCGCGCTTTCGAGCAAACTCGCTGGTCTCGGTTACCTGGGCGGCTAGGGCCCCTTCCGATCGAGCGCGACCCGCATCCGGTACAGCAGATCCGGGTCGCCCCAGATCGCCGTTTCGAGCACGGCCGCATAGCTCGGCTGCGGCACCCCGCGGAAGCGCTCCTCGCCGTTGACGAGCACGACCAGCTCGCGCTCCACGTCGACCAGTTCGGGCCCGAGCAGCACCTCGAGGCCCCCGGCATGGGGCTCGGCGCGGATCTCGATGCGGCCCGCCTCCCGATCGACGCTGGCGTCAATCACGGCACCCACCGGTGGCGTCTCCCAGAACAGCCAGTGGAACTGGCGTTTCCAGCTCAAGACAGGCTGCCAGACCACCCGCTCGGGACGGGCCACCCGCCGCGCGTCGGCCACCTTTTCGAGCAGCACCTTGGCGCCCCCGGGCGGCAGCGCGTGGCCGTTGCCGTCGACCTCCCAGTACTCGAACGGGTACCCGCCCCAGCGTTCGCGCGCGGCCTCCACCTCCTTGGCCGCCACGCGGTTGGCGTCCGGCGTCACCTGCGGATCATCGCTGCTCTGGAACACGACCATGCGTGTGTTGCGCAGGTTGGGCACCACCCCCCAATCGACGCCCTTGGGCCGCCGGTCGGGGCCGAGCAGCGGCGTGGGAGCGCCCGCCGACGCGACCAAGCCGGCGAAACGGTCCGCGTGGCGCGCTCCCACCGTCCAGGCCCCGTAACCGCCCATCGAGTGGCCTGCGAGGAACACCCGGTCGGGGGGCAGCTTGTGGGTGCGCAGGGCGCGTTCGATCAGTTCGAGCACGAACTCCTCCGTGCCCGAGTCGGTCCACCCGTGTTCCGTTTTGACGAGCACCTCGGGGAAGATCGCGAGCCAGCCCTCTGCGGCGGCGGCGCTCTCCCAGTTGCTGCGCGCCTCCTCCGCATCGCCCGCGCCCAGTCCCCCGCCGTGCAGCCCGATGAACAGGCCCTTGGGTGAGCGCGACTTCCCGCCCACCAGGTAGAGGCCGCGTTTCTCCTTCGGGTCGAGGAACTGGCGGCCGCTGCCCTTGGGCAGGCCCGGCAGGTCCGCGACGAGGGCGGCCAGCTCCTTCTCCACCTTGTTGAGGTCCCGATCGTTCGGTTGGGGGAGCTCGCCAAAACGGGCCAGGATCTGCCGTTGGCGCTCGCGCTGCGGCCCCATGGCCCGCGGGCCGAGTTCCACCCATTCGGCGAGGAGGGCCTTCTGCTCCTTGGCGTCGGGACCCTGGCTGGCGATGGGCACGGGTGCCGTGCTCGCGGACAAGGGGACCGGCGCGGCCAGCGCCAACAGCAGGGCGATCGAAAGGAGCATGGCGCCGACAGTACCCCGGAAGGAGCCGCGCGGGATGCACCTTGCCGGGGCCGAGTCGGCGGCCCCGGGCGCGTCAGCCACCCGTGACCCAGCGTTCGGTTCGGGGCACGGGCGCCCGGCCCGAACGCTGCTCCAGGAGCCGCTCCTCGGCCCATTCGGCCACCAGTTGCCCGGCCAGGGAGCGGGTGCGCGGGTCCATCGGCTCAAGGGCCGTGCCGCCCAGCACGATCAAGGTCTTGGGACGGGGCGCCAGTTCGAAGAGGAGTTCGCCCGCGCTGTGCCCGGCGCGCTCCTCCTCGGGCAGCGCGACCACGAGCAGCGGGCGCTCCAACTGCACACCCTGGGCCGCGGGCCCCCGCGTGGGCAGGGCCGCGCCGGCGAGGTCGACGAAACTGCGGTGGACCGGCCAACCAGGTGCGTCGAAGTGGCCGCCGTCGACGCCCGCGGGCCCGTCCCCGGAAAGGGGCGGTGCGACCAGCACCAAGCCCGCGCCGCTGGGCAGATCGCGGGCGAGGGCGAGGAGGGCGGAGGCGGCCCATCCCACTCCCACGGCGAGCGCCCAGTCCCGCCGCAACCCGAGCAGCCGGGTGACGTCGGCGAGCGTCGCGGGCGGGCCTTGGGAAGCGCTCGCCCCGACGGCGATCGAGAGGCTGAGGGCGTGGTACCCGCGCCGATCGAGGGCCGCTGCCAGTTGGCCGGTGGTTTCACCGGGCAGCCCGTCGGCGGTGCAATCCTGCCCGAGCACGAGGGCCGGAGCCCTCGGATCGAGGCCCGCCACGGAGCGCTCGACGTCGAAGGCGCCGTAGCGCTCCCAGAACCCCCGCTCCGCTTGGACCATTTCCCCCGGGCGGCGGCCCTCCGAGCCCCGCGCGGCCCGGAGGGTAACCGCCGGACCGGCGGGCAACGGCGCCCAAGGCGCGCCGGGCTCGGGTCACTCCTCGCCTTGGGCCAGGGCGTAGCCGCGCTGGCCGTCGAGGTCGCAGAGCTTTTCGAGGTGCATGTACCGGTGGCGGCCGGCGATCCGGGCCAGCACGTCGAGCACGAGATCGTCGGTGAAACTTGCGCCCGGCTCCCGAAGGGCGAAGCGGCAGCGCCAGTGGTCGACGCAGTCCGTGGGTGCGCCCGTCAGCGGGTACACCACCGTGCCGCGGTTCGAGATCATCTTGAGGCGCACGGGCGAGCCCTCCATCAGGTTGGAGATGCTGGCGCCCAGGTCCTGCGGGCTGAGCTCGGAGTCGACGAAGACGTCGATTCCGACACAACGCATGCGCTCGGCGGGCGTGCGGTCGGGGCCCTCGGCGACCTCCGGTAGGTGCAGGGGACGATGGGTGCGCGGTTTCCACCCGTCCGGCGCGCGGCCGAGGTTGCCGATGATCGCGTCGGTGAATGCCGCGGTGCCGCAGGCCTCCATTCCGCCGGCGATGTCGCCCGTGCGCGGCCCGCGCTCGAGCGTCAGCAGCACTGCCGCTTCCACGCGGTCGGCGAGCTCGAACATCTGCAGGTGGCGCAGCATCAGCACTGCGGACAGCAACATGGCCGTAGGGTTTGCCATGTCGCGCCCCGCGATGTCCGGCGCGGTGCCGTGCACGGCCTCGAACATCGCGAGGTCGCGCCCGATGTTGGCCCCCGGGGCGATGCCGAGCCCGCCGACCAGACCCGAGGCCAGGTCCGAGAGGATGTCGCCGTTCATGTTCGTCGTCACGAGCACGTCGAACGACTCAGGGTGACGGACCAGTTGGTGGGCGCAGTTGTCCACCAGCATGTAGCGGGGCTCGATGTCGGGGTAGTCCGAAGCCACACGCTCGAAGACACGCTTCAGCATGCCCTCGGTGAGTTTCATGATGTTGGCCTTCGTGACGCAGGTGACACTGCGGCGCCCTTCGGAGAGGGCCACTTCGAACGCCAAACGGGAGATCTTCTCGCAGCCCTTCTCGCTGACCAGTTTGAGGCACTGTGCGACCGTGGCCGTCTGCATGTGCTCGATGCCGGCGTAGAGGTCCTCCACGTTCTCGCGCACGACCACGAAGTCGATGCCGCGGCCGCTGAACGGCGTCTGGATACCGGGAAGCTCGCGCACGGGTCGCGTGTTGCCGTAGGTCTCGAAGAACTTGCGCAGGGTGACGTTCGCGCTCTTGCCACCGTGGCCGATGGGCGTTTCGAGCGGCCCCTTGAGGGCGACGCCGTTGCGCTTCAAGGACTCGATCGCCGCCGCCGAAACCCCGGTGGCGTTGCCCTCGGCGAAGACTTCGCGGCCCGCCCGTACGACTTCCCATTCGATGGGCGCGCCGGCGGCCTCCACGACCGAACGGGCGGCGGCGACGACTTCGGGACCGATGCCGTCACCGGGGATCAGGGTGACTCGACGGGGGGAGGAACTGGCGCTGGTCATGGCGATTGTCGGTGCCGCTCCACCCGCGTGGGATGCAGCGCGGAGGCGCCATAGGGCCCGAAAGAGCCCGGCGCGGCGGCATTGGGGCGAACAGTGTGAGGCTTGGGCAGGCCCCGTGCGAGCGGAAGCGCGGGTTCCACCCGAGGGAGCGCGGGGGAGCCGCGCTCGGGGCGGTCGGAGGGGTGTTGCGCCGGGAGTGCGCGTGCCCGGGCACGGCCCGGGAGCAGGGGTGGTCGGGGGGGAGGAGGCGGCGTTGCCGACAACCGCCGCGGCGCTCCCCCATCCCTAGCCCCCACCCGCCCAGGGGAATGACTCACGCCGAATTCGGCGGTTGCACGGCGCAACGCAAGTGTTGTGCAAGCCCGCCGCGCGCCGCCGCCGGCACGTCGCAGCGCCCCGCCGCCGCCAACCGCGGCGGCCGCCCCCCACAGCCAACCCTGCGCTCCCCGGGCGATTTGTTCAGCCGGTCAGGAAACCCGGGTCCGGCACCTTGCGCTCCACGGAGAGCACGTTCTTCTCGAGCCACCCAACCAAATAGTCGTAAGCCTCGTCCACCGAGTCGGTCATGAAAAACAGGTCGAGATCCTCGCGGCTGATCGTGCCCGCTTCGACCATCGGCTCGAGGTGCAGCACCTTGCTCCAGTACTCGCGACCGAACACCACCATCGGCAGCTTCTTCTTGATCTTGAGGGTCTGCACCAGCGTCAGCACTTCGAACATCTCGTCCAGCGTTCCGAAGCCGCCCGGCATGACGATCATCGCCTTGGCGAGGTAGCTGAACCAGAACTTGCGCATGAAGAAGTAGTGGAACTCGAACGACAGCCTGCGCGTGATGTACGGGTTGTCGTTCTGCTCGAACGGCAGCGAGATGTTGAGCCCGATGTTGTCGCCGCGGGCCTCCGAGGCCCCCCGATTGGCCGCTTCCATGATGCCGGGTCCCCCACCGGAGCAAACGACGAAGCGGCGGTCCGTGCCCTCGAGCGACTTCGACCACGTAGTGAGACGAGCGGCCAGTTGCCGGGTCGCCTCGTAGTACTTGCTCATCTCCAGGCGGCGCTCGGCGCGGGCCAGGTCGCCGCCATCCGCCTTCGCGGCAGCGAGCTCGGCCAGCGCCGTTTCCCGCGAGGGGATCCGCGCCGACCCGAAGATCACGATCGTGTCGCGCACCTTCAGCTCGCGGAAGCGGCTCTCCGGCTCGGAATACTCGGCCAGGATGCGCAGCATGCGCGCATGGGGGCTGCCCATGAAGGCCTCGTTCTTGTAGGCCTTGACGGCGCGGAATCGACTTTCTGCCATGCGCAAGTCGTAGCGCGCAGGCGGTTTTGGATCCAGCGCGAGCACCCGGCCCAGAGGCCGACGACCCCATCCGCGCGACGTCCGCGGGTCGCGGCCCAAGGGGTGCGCGCCGCGAGGGCGCCGGGCGCTTCGGCGGATGCGATACTCTCCCCCCATGCACGTCCGAATCCAAAACGCCGCGGCCCCCAAGTGGCGCCCGCTCGTGGGAGCCGCCCTGCTCTTCATCGCCGGCGCCTGCCGCACGGCCCCCGACTCCCTACCCAGCGGACGGGGACTCCTTGTCCCCGCCGCCCAGGAGCCGCGGTCCGAGGAGAGTTTTGCCGCCCCCGCGTGGAAAGACGGCGACACGTTCGAGTTCGTGCGCGGTTCCACCGTGCGGCTGCGCTATCGGGTCGAAGCCGCCGAAGACGGCGGTTGGAACCTCGTGGATGTGGACAAGGGCACCCGGTTGGCGCTGGATCGCGACCTCGGGCAGTTGGGCGAGCGGGAATCGGACGGCGATTGGCGCGTGCGTTTCGACCCGGTGGACCCGAGCTTCGCCTGGCCCCTTTGGTCCGGCAAACAGTGGACGGGCGAGTTCGTGCGCCGCGCGGACGGCGACCGCGAGGTACTGCTCCTCGCCAGTTACCGCTGCGGTCCCGTCGAATGGATCGACGTGCCCGCGGGCCGCGTGCGCGCGATCCAGGTCTGGCGCACCCTGTCCCTCGCCGGCGCCGAGGGTGTGCCGGACTTTGTTTCGCTGCTCTGGTACGCGCCGGAGTTCGGCACGTTCGCGCGCCGGCTGGAAAGCGGTCTCTTGACGGAGCTTTCCGCGGCGCTGCGGCAGGAAGCGGGCGTTCCGGCCCCCGAAGCGCAATAGGGCCGCTGGCAGCGAAGGGCGGACCAAAAACGCGAGCTCCCCGCACCACCGAAGGGGGTGAGCGGGGAGCCCGTCGTCCGCACTGGAATGGCAGACGCCCGCGCGGGGCGCGGGCCGATGGCAATCAGCGCGGGTGCAGGAACTTCGCGCCGTCGATCAGCAGGCTTTGCACTTGCTGGTCGGACTCGACGCGCAGGTGCTCGAAGCCCGTGCCCTTGCCGTCCCAGGCGTCCTTGAACCAGAAGTGGTAGGCGTCGACCACGAAGAAGTCGCCGATGGCCGCGCCGAAGCCGACGAAGGGCCACACGAACACGGACATCACGGCGCCGATCCAGGGATTGGCGGTGTAGAACTTGTGGTCCCAGTCGTCCACGGTGCGGCGGAGTTGGTGCGGACCGGCCACGCAGGAGGCGAGCAGGCCGAGGGTCGCGGCGGCCGCGAGCAGTTGCATCTTCTTCATGGGATTCGTTGGGGGTTTTGGGATCGTGCCTCCCCCAGACCGGTCCTCGCCGAGGGACCTCGGGGCGTGGACAAGAGGGAGGCCCGTTTCAGGACCCCTATTCCACCAATCGCCGCCGCCGGATCAAGTCCTCTCCCCCGTGGGACGGCCCTCTGGGCCGACCGCTCCGCGACTATCGGGGCAATTGCGGCCGTTTCGGACCGGTTGTGGAGCAATCGTCCAGAACTGGCCGGGCCTCCCATCACGTATTCGAGTCGCCGTCGGCGTCGCGCGACTCCTTGTCGCGCTTCGCTGCGGCCTTTCGGAACAGCTCGTCCAAGTCCTCGGCCCGCCGGCGTTCGCGTTCGAGGGCCCCATCGAACGAGCGCTCCCCCTCGGCATGGCGCTCCTTCACCCGGCCCAGGGCCCGGTCCCAATCCTTGGGCGACACTACGGGTTTCCCCATTTCGTCCACCTGGGCTGGAGACGCGGCGCGCAGGACGGAGCGCGTCAATACGTCGATGTGCAGCCGCGAACGGCAGCAGGGGCACTCCACGTCGATCGACTTGGCCTCGCCCATCAACGGCCTCCGCCCGACTCGTAGCGCTCTTGGTAGCGCTTGTAGAGCCGAGTCTGCTTGCTGTCCAGATCGACGGGTTTTCCGGCGATCCAGAGGTTCAGGATCCGCGTGGTCGGCTCGAGGATGTCGCCGTCAGCGAGCACCAGATCGGTGCGCTTGCCCACCGCCAAACTGCCGAGTTGGGCCTCCATGCCGAGGATGCGTGCGGGCGCCAACGTGACCGCTTCGAGGGCCGCGGCCGGCGTCAGGCCGTAGGCGGCGGCAAAGCCGGCGTGGAATCCCAGGTTGCGCGGGTTGTCGTCGTTGCCGGCGCCGATCGCGACCCGCACACCAGCGCGGGAAAGCACGGCGGCGTTCGCGTAGGGCGAGTCGTAGGGGTCGTATTCACTGGTGGGCAGAGCGGCCACGGGCCCCACGACCACGGGTATTCCCGCCGACGCGATGGCGTCCGCTACCTTCCAACCCTCGGCCGCGCCGTAGATCACGGCGCGGACCTTCGTTTTGGCGGCGAACTCGACGGCGCGCAGCAGCGTTGCGGCGTTTTGCGCGTACAGGGCCACGGTTTTTTGGCCCGTGGCGTAGGGCACGAGGGCCGCGAGGCGCGAGTCGAAGGGCGGTTGGTGATCTCCGTCCGCGGTTCGTTCGCGCACCAAGCGCTCGTACTGCACCGCAGCTTCGAAGGCGAGTTCGAGGTTGGCCAGCTCCTTGTCACTGGTGCTGGCATCCGCGCCGCCGCGCGCGCGCCCGCGGCGTGGTTCGCTGGTGTTGGGCACTCCTGGCACACGCACGTGCAGCATGTCGCGGTCGACGAGCAGCAGCTCCTCCCAAGTATCGCCGTCGAGGGCCAATACGGCCGATTGGCCGAGCAACGGACCGCGGCCGCGCGGCGCGCTCTGTGCGACGGTGATCCCGCGCTCGCGCGTCACACCGATGTGCGCCGAGTCGGCGTGCAACGACGCGGACACACGCACGTCTGGCTGGTTGCCGCCGTCCTCGGACGTGTCGAGCGTGGCGCGGATCGAGTCGATTTCGCGCAGGCCCAGCGTCGTGTCGAGTGCCACCAAACCGGGGAATAGGTGCTTGCCGGAGGCATCCACGGTTTCGGCACCGTCCGGCACCGCGACACTGCCTCCGAGCGCCGCGATACGGCCGCCTTGGATCAACAGCGTTCCGTTCTCGATGATGCCCTGCTCCACCGTGTGCAGAGTCGCGCCGACGATGGCGACAACCGGTCCCTCGGGGGACACCGGCGCGGGCGGTTCGGAGAACTCAGGTCGCACCAAGTTCGCGCGTGCGTAGTCGAGTTCGAAGGCGTCGCGCCGTTCGAACTCGACTTCGCCGTCCACCAGGGTCATCAGCACCTTGGAGTGCACCGACAAGGGGTCCGCATCGAGCAACACCAGGTCCGCATCCTTGCCGACCTCGATGGAGCCCACACGGTCGCCCACACCGAGCTGTTGGGCCGGGTGCAGCGTCACGAGCCGCAGGGCACGCACGCGGTCCAACCCGCTGTAACCGACGGATTTCGCGGCCTCGTGGTAGAGGTGGCGCACCAGCTCGTCGCTGTCCGACTTGATCCCGGACAGCACACCCGCGCGGTCCAACAGTTCGGCGTTGCCGGGAACTGCGTCGTAGGCCTCGATCTTGAAGGCCCACCAATCGCTGAAGGTGCTGGTGCCAGCTCCGTGTTCGGCGATCTCGCGGGCCACTTTGTAGCCCTCGAGCACGTGATGCAGCACACCGACCTTGAAGCCGTATTGCTCGGCCACACGCAGCAGCATCAGGATCTCGTCGGCGCGGTAACTGTGCGCGTGCACGACCAGATCGCCTTCGAGGATCGCAACCAGGGCTTCGAGGCGCAAATCGCGGCGCGGGGCCAGTGGCGTTTCGCCGCGGGCGATGGCCTGCCCGTAGAGCTCGAGTTCCGCGCGATATTCGCGCGCGCGCTCGAACGCGCGGTGGAACAGCGCTTCGACGCCGAGCCGCGAGCTGGGAAAGCGCTCGCCCGGCGTGCCCCAGTTGGAGCGTTTGGGGTTCTCGCCCAGGGCGAACTTGATGCCCTTCGGGGCGCCGCGGAACACGAGTTCGTCGTCCGTGCTTCCTCGGCGCAGCTTCAAGAGCGCGGCCTGCCCACCGATGGCGTTGGCCGAACCGTGCAGGACCTGAATCGTCGTGCAACCTCCCGCCAGGGCGCGGTAGAGGGCCGGATCGTCCGCGTCGATCACGTCCTCCATGTCGACTTCGGCGGAGATCGACACACTGCCCTCGTTCACACCGCCGCTGATGGCCATGTGAGAGTGCGCGTCGACGACCCCGGGGGCCAGGTGCTTGCCGGCGCCCTCGACGGTCAGGGTGCCCTCGGGCGGGATCAGGTCCTCTCCGATGGCCGCGATCTTGCCGTCGACGACGAGCACATCGGCGAGTCGTCCCGGCGCGAGCGCATCGTGCACGGTCGCGCCGACAATCAGCACGTTGCCGCCCGTGACGAGCCGCGGCTGGCGGTCACTGTCGCGCTCGATGGGATGCGGGTAGACGTCCGGCGGCGGGACGAACGGCTCGGCGTCGTCGCCGCCGGGGGCCTCGGTGTCGCCCACGTCCGACGTCTGCTGGGACGCACCCTCTGCCTCTGTGGGCGCGATTTCGGCGGGCGCGGAATCCTGGGGCCAGACCGCGCCGCCGAGGGTCCCCAGCACGAGCAAAACGCTCAACTTCTGCATCGCACCCATCAGCGCTTCTCCTCGTCCTTGTTGCCGGCGCCGCTTTCCTTCTTCGCGGGCGCGCGCCACAGGTGCCCTTCGACGATCATCCACTCGACCCGCGCCTTCTTGTCCGTCAACGGGTTCGCGCTCCACAGGGCCAGGCTCGCATCGGAGCCGTCGTCGAGGCTGCGGGGCCCGCCCGCACCCAAGACACGCCGGGCGCCGTCGGAAAGCGCTTCGAGGGCCGCCTCCTCGGGCAATCCAGCCTCCACGAGCTCTCGCACCTTGCGCAAGAGGTCGCCGGGCGCCTCGTCCGCCGTGCCAAAGGCAAAGGGCACACCGCGCAGCGCGAGCGCAATCGCCGTATCGCGCCGCTTCTCCCACTCGAGCCGCTTCTCGAGACGCAGCGCGAAGGGCTCCTCGTAGGGCTTGGGCGAGGCTGAAGCTGCCTCCGCGTCGTCGGGTGCCGCGTCGGTTTCGGGGGAGGGCTCGTCGCCCCCACCGTCCGCGTCCACTTGCACTTCGTCGGTGGCAAGCTCGGGTTCCGCCTCTTCCTTCGAGCGACCGTCCGGCGCGTCCTTCTTTTTCTTCGGCTCGCGCGGGTCGTCGACCTCGTCGCCCCAGGCGAGGGTGAGCACCGCCGCGAGGCCGCGGTTGGCGAGGCGCTCCGCGTCGGCGCCCAGCTCCCGCCCGCCCAAGGCCACCGGACGCCAGCCGAACTCCTCCGCCAGACGCAGCCAGCGGCTCAGGTCCGCGGGACGCTCCGCCGCACACAAGAGCGGCAGCTCGCCGCTGGCCAGTTGGGCGGCCACTTCGAGATCCGGGTCGTAGGGCGGCCGAGGACCCGGAAGACCCGCCTCCTGGCGCCGGCTGAGCTCGGCGAAGTGCGCGGCGTCGAGGGCGAACTGGCGCAGGTGCGCGATGCGCCCCATCAGCGTGCCGGGATACCCGCCGCCGGTCGAACTGAAGGACGCGTGCATGGCCACGTCGCCGCGCACGACCCTTTCGCGCAGCGCGCCCTCGCGCAGCGAGACCAGGGCCGCGCGGCCGGACAGCAACTCGCCCGACGGCGACTGCAGTGCGTAGCCAAAACCCGCGGCGCGCCAGGCATCCAAATGCTCGGCCGACAAAGTCGCGGTGTCGACGGCCCGGAACGCCGGGTTCAGTCCGCGCCGCAGGGCGGGGCGCATGTCCACCCAAACGTCCGCGCGGGGGTCCTGCACCTCATCGCGGTCCGGGGTCGGGCTCGGTGTGGTGACGCCGCGGGTCGTGAATGCGTCGACGAAGGCCGGCAGCGCGATCAGGCCCGTGCCGTCCACGAGGATGTGGCCCGGGGGCGGCGGCGCGTCCGCCGCCTGGCGGCCGAGGATGCGGCCCCCGCCCAGCAGCAGCGTGACACGCTCGGCGCCCTCGCCCAGGCCGAGTTGCACGTCGCGCACACACACCGGTTGGGGCCGCTGCTCGGCGGCCTGGGGGCGGGAGCCGAACTGGGCCGCAGGGGCCGCGGGCGCAAACCAAAGCGCCGCACCGAGGGCGGCAGCACACACGCGCCCAGGGGCACGGAGGAGGGGATGGAAAACGTGCATGTGCGTGGGGCCGACCCGGAAACCGTCCCAGGGCGGCTGCGCATCCTGCCACGCTCCGCCGTTCCAGGGGAGTGGGAGCCGCGAAGGGGGAGGCCACCGCCCCCTTGCGTAGGATGACCGCCGCATGGAGGCAAACGCACCGTTGCTGCCAGGAGTGCCGCAGCCAGGAGTCCAGGAGCCCGCCGGCGCGGCGGTATCCCTGGCGGGCTGCGCCACGTGCGGTCTGGTGCAACGGGTGCCGACCCTGGGTCCCCGGCAACGGGCCCGCTGCGCCCGCTGCGGCGTGCGCCTCGGCGGTCAGCCCGGCCGGCGCAACCACTGGGCCGCGGCCACCGCCGTATCCGCGCTGATGCTCTTTCCGTTTGCGGTCACCCTGCCGCTGCTCGAAATCTCGCGGTTCGGAGCCCGCCAGGAGGCGAGTGTGTGGTCGGGGTCGGTGGCGCTCTTGCAGGAGGGCGCGCTGCTGGCGGGAGCGGCCGTGTTCCTGTGTTCCGTGCTGGCGCCGCCGCTCAAGCTGGTCGGACTGTTGCTGCTCTGCCGACCGCCCGAGCGCCTCTCGAGTGCGGCCCGCGCGCGACTGCTCGTGGGCCTCGAATGGGCCGGGCGCTGGGGCATGCTCGACGTGTTGCTGGTGGCCGTGCTCGTGGCCGGCCTCAAGCTCGGCGACATCGTGAGCGTGCGACCTGGCCCGGGCGCTGTTGCTTTCACCTTGGTGGTCGTGGCGAGCCTCGCCGCGGCCGCGCTCTTCGACCCCCGGGCGCTCTTCGAACGCGCCCTCTGGACCGGCAAACGATGAACGAACCCCTGCCCTTGGCACGCGTGGAGGCACCGCCCGGGCGGTCGCTCGCGTGGATCCTGCCGGCGATCACGCTGCTCGCGCTCGCGTTGCTCGCCTACGAGGCCTGGCGCGCGCCCGCCGTCGAAGTGCGTGTGCGTGTGGCCGAGGGGCATGGCATCGCGCCCGGCGCGCCGCTGCGGTACCGCGGCGTCGAAGTGGGCCGCGTGGCGTCCGTGGGGCTGGCGCAGGACCTAGGCGGCGTCGAACTGGCTGTGCAACTGGATGGCGACGCCGTGCCGCTGGCGCGGGAGGGCTCGCGGTTTTGGGTGGAGCGCCCGCGCATCGCCAGCGGCGCCGTCAGCGGTTTGGAAACGCTGTTCGCGGGACCGCACCTGGTGGTCGTGCCCGGCCCGCCCGGCGGCAGCGCGCGGCGCCAATTCGAGGGCTTGCCGTCGGCTCCCCTCGATGCGGCCGGGGGCCTCGAGGTCGTGCTCGAAACCCCGAGCCGCGGAGGCGTGACCGTCGGCGCGCCGGTCCAGTACCGCCAACTGCCGGTCGGACGGGTGCTTTCGGTCGGCCTGACCAGCGACGGCGGAGCGGTGGAACTGCGCCTATGGATCGAGCCCGAGTACGCGCCGCTGGTGCGCGCGCGCACACGTTTTTGGGAGGCCAGCGGTCTGAGTCTGCGCGCCGGGCTGCTGGACGGGATCCAGCTCGACCTCGAGTCCCTCGAGTCGCTGCTGTTGGGCGGCGTCGCGTTCGCGACCCCGCCGGAGGGCGGCGCGGCGGCGCGCACCGGCCAACGGTTTGCGCTCGCGGCCGGCGCGGATCCCAAGTGGCTCGAGTGGCGGCCGTCGGTCGCGGTGGGCGCCGGGGCGCTGTTGCCCGGCGGTGCGCCGGTGCGGCCTTCTCGCGCGGCGCTGTCGTTCGAGAGCGGGTTGCTGTGGAGTTCCAAGCGCACGCGCAGCGGTTGGGTGCTCGCCATCGACGGGCAACTGCTCGGACCGGCGGACCTCTTGCGCGCGCCGGAGGGCGCGCGGGATTCCGGCGGCGAACTCGAATTCGAGGGCCGCGCGGTGCCCGTCCCGAAGGCCGCCGACGCGGCCGCGCTGGAGGGTTTGGCGACCTTGGCGCTCGAGGGCACACCCGGGGCGTCCTGGCCGGCCGACGCGTCCTGGCCGAAGGACCGCCGCCGCGCCCCCGACGCGCCCGAGGACGTGCTGCTGTGGGCCGATGGCGCGACGGAACCGATCGCCGTGTCCGCAAGCCGCTGGACGGCGCTGCGCCGCGACGACGGAAGTCTGCGAGCGTGGCGCACCGAAGACGGCATGGGCCTCGACCGCGCCGAGTGGCACGGCGCGCTCGTGCTCGCGCGCACGGACGGCGCGCTCTTGGGCATCCTGCGCGCAGGCGAAAAGGAGCTGGCCCTGTGGCCACTGCCGCCGGAGTTCCTCACCAACTGACCGCCGACCCTCCACGATGGGTCGGGCCTTCAGCCCTTGCCTTCCCTCTCACCGAAACCTGGGGCGTTGCCCCAGGCTACGATCGGGCGGGGCGTTGCCCCTTTCAGACCCCCGCGCGCGCGACGCCCCCACGCACCGATCGCACGCACCGATCGCACGCACCGATCGCACGCACTGATCGCACGCACCGATCGCACGCACTGATCGCACGGAACCACCGCACGGAACTATCGCACGCACAGATCTGGCCCTCTGGCCGCTGCCGCCGGAGTTGCTCGCGCGCTGAGCGTCGCCGCTCCGCAATGGGCCGGGCCTTCAGCCCGGGCGAGCATCGTCCCATCACCTGGGGCGTTGCCCCAGGCTACGATCGGACGGGGCGTTGCCCCTTCCGCCCCCCACGCGCGCGACGCCCCCACGCACCGCTCTAACGCGCCGCCCCGCGCACCGATCGCACGCCACGAGCGCGCGCATCGATGGCAGGCGATGGGCTCGCGCGATGATGGCAGGCGACGATCGCACGGCACGAACTCGTGCGGTGAGCTCACGCGAGGGGTGGGAGCGAACAGAGCTCCTGCGCGCCAACGGCGCGCCCCATAGTAGCCTGGGGCAACGCCCCAGGTTCTGGAGAGAGGAAAGACAAGGGCTGAAGGCCCGCCCCAAGGGTCGCGCAAACGGCGGTTCAGCGGCGCGGGCCGGATCCGGCCTTGGCCGAGGTGCTGGCCGGCAAGGGCGGGGCGGCGGGCGGTTTCGGCACGGACGAGGCGGCCGACGCAGGGGACGGTGCGGCCGGCGCAGGGGACGGCGCGGCCGAGGTGGGCGCGGGTCGAGGAGCCGACTCCGCGATCCACACCGCTTGCAGCAGGCCCCAGATCGACTGGTGGGAACGATCGGTCACAAGGAGCCGCGCTTCCACCGACTTGCCATCCGCGGCGGGTTCGTACCAGAGCACACCGTCCAAGTCGGAGCCCTCCCGCAGCATCGCCACAAGCCGCTCGGCCGCCGCGTCGTCGCGCACGCCGGACAGGCCGGCCGCGGCGCGCAGTTGGGCCCAGAGCTCGATGTTGTCCGAGGTGCGCCCGTACTCGACACCGATCACGTCGATCGGACCCAGCTCCACGAGCCGTTCGGCGAACGCGGCGAACTCGGGACTGCGGCTCGGGCTAGGACCGCCAGGAAGGAGGCCCAGTGCGAAACCATCGAAACGCTGCGCGGCGTCGCGAGCCACGTCGAGGGCCGCGGGATTGCGCCCTTCGCGCTTGGGATCGAGGCGCAAGATCGGCATTTCGCCGTCGGCGCGCGTGGACCCAGCGAGGCCGAGCGCCTGGGCCCGCAGGACCTCCGCCTCCTCTCGCGCGGCTTCGACCGCTGCCTGGGCGCTCTCCAACTGACGCTGGGTCCGAGCAGGGGTCGGCATGGGCCAGGAGCCTTCGACCATGTGCCGCGACGAGCCGCCGTCGAATCTCGCCGGCATAACCCACAGCATGGCGAACGCGCCAAGGACCAACATGGCCATGAACAGCCCCAACGCGATCGCCACACCTGCCCAACCGGTGCTGCGCTTGCCACGGGACTCGCCCGCGGCGCCGACGGGTGCGGGACGGCGGGCCGATGCGGGGGCGGCCGCTGCCGCATGCACCGGCTGGTGCACGTACGCGGGGCTCGGGCGCGGCATCGACGCCTGGCGCCACGAGTTCGGCTCGCCCGCAGCGACAGCGCGCTCGACTTCGACCGCACGGCCGCCCATCGACGGCAGGTCGGCGGGGCGCAGGGCAAACGCGTCCTTCGCCGCGACCACCGCCAACAGGTCGTGCAGCATCTCGCCCGCAGAGCCGTAGCGGCTGTCGAGGCTCGCCATGGCGCGCCGCACGATCCAGCGCAGCGCTTCGGGGCAACGCTTCGTCACCGCCGACAGGCTGCCGTGGGCGGGGAAGCTGTGCTCGATCAGGAAGTAGAGCACCGCACCCGCCGAGTAGAGGTCGAACTTGACCCCATCGACCTCGTGCACCTTCACGCCCCGCATGGCGAGGCGGACCATCTCCGGGTCGCGGTAGTACTCGGTGCCGTGGGTGGTCAGCGTCATCGCCGACGCGAGCGGCGTGACGAGACCTAGGTCGACGAGCTCCACACGCCCCTCGCCTACGATGATGTTGCTGGGCTTGATGTCCTTGTGCCAAAGGCCGGCCGCGTGGAAACGCGCGAGGATGTCGAGAAGACCCGCCGCGTAGCCCGTGACCGTGCGCAGACCCGCCTCGTCGAGGCCCTCCGGGCCGGCGCGGCCGTGCATGCGGCGCGCGACCTCCGACAGGTCCGCGCCCGCCACGTACGGCATCACGTAGTGGAAGCGGTCCTGAGTCATCTGGTGTTCGAGCACCAGACCCAGGCGTCGCGCGGCTTCGAGGGCGCGATTTTCACGCACGATCTGGGGCAGGGTGGACCCCGCGGCCAGGTCGAAGGACTTGATCACCACCTCCGCGGGCGCCGCGGCGAACTGGGCTGCAAGGGCGGCCTGCTTGGCTTCCGTGGGGCGGGCGATCCAAAGCTTGGCACCGGACCCGCCCGCGGGCAGGGAGCCGGTGATCACGTAGCCGTCGAAGGCCTTCTTGGGGCCGGCCTTGGGCGCGTCCGGGCCCGGCGCGGCGGCCATCACCTCGGGCACACGCTGCTCGACACCCTCCAGGAGGCCACCGAGTCCCACGAGTTTCAGCGGGTGGGCCAGGGTGGCACGGTAGAGCGCGGCGGCGGCGTTCCCCAGCTCGTCCGTGAGTGCCGTTCCGTAGTGCCGGCTCTGGCTCCACCGTCCGCGGCCCACCTGGAACAGAACCGCCAGCGGCAGCAGGAGGGCCGCGATCAGGGCCCCGACCGCCCGGACCAGCTCCACGACGATGCCGATCAGGTGGCGCAGGATGTGCCGAACGAGCGCGAACAGGCCTCCGACCAGGGCGCCGATGCCCTTGGCGGTCCCGACCGTGACGCGGAACGCGACCCACACGAGCGCCACCCCGAGGCCCAGGGCCAGGGCGCCGAGCAGGAACATGAGGAGGAGCTGACCGATAGCCACGTTGGGGGGTGCTCGCTATGGGCCCGGCGCGCGTCCGGGAGGGTCGAGGGACATCCGGGCGGCACCCGACCGCCGGGAGTCCGCCTTGGAATCACCCTCGGGAGGCCGAGTCGAGCAAAGCGCGCTGCGCCACGTAGCGCCGGTGCACCTCGCCCACGGCCTCGTCGAAGAGGGCGTCCGACGCCTTGTTGGGAGAGAGGTCGATTCCGTTTCGCGCCAGGTCCTCGAGATCGTCGGGACCGAAGCTGTACTGCCCCACCACCTCGGCCAGTTGGGCGCGCAGGTTGTCGCGCACCCGCGCGAGGCGGCGGCTGATGGTGGCCTCGCTGGTGCCGAGGGACGTGGCGACCTGGACGCCGCTCTGGCCCTCCAGGACCCGCATGCGGAAGACTTCGAAGTCCAGGAACTCGGATTCGCGCTCGACCCGGCGCACGGCGGCGTCCACCTTGGCGCCCAGCACCAGGCGGTGGTAATCCTCGTCCGGACTCGGCATGTCCGCGCCGGGCGCGAACAGCTCGTCCAGCTCGACGGGTTTGCGCCCTTCGCCGCGCTTCTGGGCGTTGCGGCGGTCGAACTCGTCCGAAAGGGTGTAGCGGGCGATCGCCAGCAGCCAGGTGGAAAAACGCACCCCCCGACTGGGGTCGTGGCTGTCGATGGCCTGGGCGAGCGCCGCCAGGGTCTCCTGCGACATGTCCTGGACCGTCTCGGGGCCGATGCGACCCCGGCCCCAGCGCCGCAACTGGGCCGAAAGCACCGGTCCAAAGGTCTCCCACAGCTCGAACCACGCCTTGGGGTCCCGGGCGCGGAGGCGGCCGATGAAGCCGGTGGAGAGGTCCTGGGGCATGGCGAAGGGGATCGTACCACTCGCCGATCGCGGTCGGTGGCGGCGGGAGCGGGGGTTGGGAGAGCGCCACGTCCCCTGCGCGCGGATTCCCCGCGGATTCGTGAAACGGCCGCCGCAGGGCTCCCAACAACGCTGCTGAGCCCGGCCCGGTGCCCGGCCCCGTTGCCGATCCACCCCTCAACCACCACCGCCATGTTTTCGATCCTCAAGGGCACTGCCCGCATCGTCGTCCTCGGCGGCCTCGTCGCGGCCGCCACCGTTGGTACCAGCCTGGCCGTGGCTGGCCGCGAGCGCACCGCCGCCATGGCCCAACACGCCAAGGGCCAGATCATCTCGGTCATCGACCGCAACATCGACGACCCGACGGCCCTGCGCGCCCAGTTGCGCGAACTGGAAAAGGAATACCCCAAGCGCGTTGCGGCCCTCGGCGGCGACCTCGGGGAACTGCGCGAGCAGATGCGCCAGCTCGAGCGCGAGCGCGCGATCTCCGAGCGCGTCGTCGAGCTTGCCGACGCGGACATCCAGCAACTCGAACAGGAGCTCGCCACCGCCATGGCTGGCCGCCAGCACAAGATGGCCAGCACGGGCCGCGCCCGCTTTGACGGCGCCGATGCGGGGCTCAACCAACTGCAAGCCCGCCACGAGCAGGTGCGCCAAACCCGGTTCGTCTACGCCGCCCGCGCCGCCGACGCGACCCGCGACCTCGAGTACCTCGACGACCAGGCCGTGCGCCTCGAAGAGGCCCTGCTGCAAGTCGAAACCGAACGCGCCCAGTTCCAAGCCCAGTTGTGGCAGATCGAGCGCCAAGTGGACACCATCGCCCGCAACGAACGCCTGATCGACATGATGAACGACCGCAAGAAGACCCTCGAACAGGCCGGTCGCTTCGAAGCGGTGAGCCTCGACCACGTGGTCGGGAAGCTGAGCGAAGTGCGCACGCGCCAAGAGGCCGAGTTGCAAGTGCTTTCGAACGACCAGAAGCGCCTGGGCTACGAGGACCAAGCGCGGTTCGAGCTGGACGCCACGACCCGCGCACGCGCCGTGCTCGAGCGGGAAGTGGTCGACACCGACGAGTTCGACGCGATCTACGAACTGCCCCACACCGGGCTTCAGCCGCGCCGCTGATCGCGCAACATCCAGGGCCGCTCCCCGGGGGGGGCGCGGCCCAATGGCCACGCTACGTGGAGACGGGGCCGCCGCGGGGGAACGCGGCGGCCCCGCGCTCGTTTGGGGCCCTCGGCGCTGCGGACGTGCGCAGGATCTACCAACGGAATCGGCTCCGAGGGTGCTCCCCCCGCCATGCGCGGTTCGCGGAAGTTCGCGCACGGGCACGTATGGCGTGCCGCGGGCCGGCTGCGTTAGCCTTGGCGGCGCCATGGGCGAGCAAGTTCCCTTTTCGAAGTGGCACGGGGCGGGCAACGACTACGTCTTCGTCGAGCTGTCGCGGGTGTCCCAGGAAACCGCCCATCGGCTGCTGGAGCGGGCGCCCGAACTCGCCCGCCGGCTCTCCGCGCAGCACACGGGAATTGGCGCCGACGGTTTGGTGCTGCTCGACGTCGACGCGGGTGTGGAATTGCGGCTCTTGATGTTCAACGGCGATGGTTCGCGTGGGGCGCTGTGTGGCAACGCGCTGCGCTGCGTGGGCGCGGGGCTCTATTCGGGCCACTTCGGATCGGCGCCCGGACGCGAGCACTACCAGTTGGCCAGCGACAGCGGCGTGCATGCGGTGCGCATTGCGGCCGAGGGAGCCGCGATGGTGGCCATCGGCCGACCCCGCTTCGAGGCGGAGCGCATCCCCATGGATCCCTCGCGGACGCGCGTGTTTTCTGAAGGCGGCACGACGCCTTGGGAGATCGCCCTCGACGCGGCGGGCGAGATCTGGGAGGGGCTGGCCCTGTCGATGGGCAATCCGCATCTGGTGTTGCCGTTGGTGCACTCCCCAGCCGAGTTGGACCTCGCAGCGCTCGGCCCGCCGCTCGAAGCACATCCCGCGTTCCCCGAGCGTGTGAACGCCAGTTTCGTGCGTCTCGCCGAGGACGGGGCCATCGAACAGCGCACCTTCGAACGGGGCACGGGCGAAACGGCGGCCTGTGGGTCGGGCGCCTGCGCGTCCGTGGTCGCACTCACGTACCTGCTCGACCTGCCGCTCGGTGTGGAGCAACGGGTGCGCATGCCCGGCGGCGAGTTGCGGGTGACCATCGCCGAGGACGGGATGGTGTGGCTCGGCGGACCCGTCGAACGGGTCTTCTGGGGCCACTTCGAACTCGACGTCGAAGGCCTATAGACCGCGCGACCAGTCGGGTCGGAACGACGCGCGTTCGGGGCGGGCGAGCACCCGTTCGAGCGCGGCGAGCAACGCGGCCTTGTCCTTCGGCAAGCTGCCGCCGAGAGCCAGGTAGTTGCTGGCGTGGTTGGAGCGAAAGACCGAGCCTTCGAGTTCCAGGGCCCCGAGGAAGGTGTGCAGTTCGCGCGCGAGTTCGATCGGTTCCAGGTGCTCCACCTCGCCGCGCGCGTCCCAGTCTCCCAAGGGTGTGCCTTCGACGGGTGTCATCACGAGGGTCGAAACGAACCGCGGTTGGATCTGGTTCACCACATCGGCGGAAGCGAGCGCGTGTTCGCGCGACAACGCGCGACCACCTGCGCCCAGCAGGATCATCACCGACAAACGCACACCGGCCGCGTGGGCCTTCTGCGCCACCCGCACCATCTCGGCCGCGTCCACGCCCTTCGTCAGTTTCGCGAGCACCGCGTCGTGGCCGCTCTCGATCCCCAGGTAGTACTGGGTCAGGCCCGCCCGGCGCAGCTCGTCCATCTCCTCGACCGAACGCACGGCCAGGGCCTGGGGCGAGGCGTAACAGGAGACACGCTGCAAGTCGGGGAAGGCCGCGCGCAGCGCGTGCAGCACCGCCAACAGAAAGCTCTTCTTGGCGATCAACGCGTCCCCGTCGGCCAGGAACACCTTGCGCACACTGGGCCCGAACTCGTCGCGCGCCCACGTGATCTCGCTCTCGAGCTCGGCGATCGGACGCACGCGGAAACGCTTGTCCCGGTACATCGCGCAGAACGCACATTCGTTGTACGAGCAGCCGATCGTCGCTTGCAGGATCAGGCTGTTCCCCTCGGACGGCGGCCGGTAGAGCGTCCCCTCGTAGCGCAGCATGGGGACATGGTAGCCCGCCCGGGCTAGGCTTTGGCCGTGCACCCCGTAGCCATCGCCGCATCCACGCCTGCGCTGCGCATCCCGTCGCCGTTGGCCGGAGGCTGGCGCCAGACGCTGCTCGCGTTGGCCCCGTGGCGCGGCGCGGAGCCGCCGTCGCTCGCCGTCGAGTTCGCGCTGGAACCGGGTGTTGCGGTGCGGGGCCAGTGGCGAGCGGGGCGGGGCTCCACCGCCGTGGTGTTGCTGCATGGACTGAGCGGCGATGGGTCCTCCAGCTACGTGGTGGACGCAGCGCGAGCCTTCGCCGAGCGGGGTTTTGGCGTGCTGCGGCTGCACGCCCGGGGCGCCGGAGGCACCCTGGCGCTGTCGCGTTCGACCTACCACGCGGCCCTCAGTGCCGATCCGGTGCGTGTGGCGACGCAGTTGGCCCAGCGCTTCGGCTTGGACCGAGTGCACCTCGTCGGTTTTTCGCTCGGAGGCTCGGTCGCGCTGCGCGCCGTCGTGCGCGAACGGCTGCCCGAGTGCCTCGTGTCCACCATCGCGGTGAGCCCGCCGTTGGACCTGGCCGCGGCTTCCGCGCGGCTGGAGAGCGGCCCCCTGGAGCGCCTCGCCGGTCGCCTCTTCCTGCGCCACTTGGCCGGCCTCGTGGCCGCGCGGCTGGCGCTCGATCCGAGCGCGCGGGAGCGCTGCCGAGCGGCCCCCGAGGCGCTGGGGCGGCTCCGTACGGTGCGGGAACTCGACGATGGGTTCACCGCCCCCCTCGCGGGGTACGCGGACGCGGCGGAGTACTACCGGGACGCCTCCCCGGACCTCGGCCGCACCCCATTGGCGGTGCCCACCCTGCTGCTCCACGCCGAGGACGACCCCCTCGTGCACGCGGGCCCCGCGCGCGCCCTGCGGGATCTGGGCCGCGACGACCTGGGTGTGTGCCTCGTGCCCCACGGCGGCCACCTGGGTTTTGTGGATCGCGTTTGGCCCCAAAAGCAGCCGTCGTGGCTCTCCCGCTGCCTGGTGCGGTGGGTGGAGGCCCTCGAGACCCGCACGGCGCCCTTGCCCACGGCGCCCGCGTAGTCGAGAATCTTCCCCACACGTGAGACTTGGCCGCCGCGACCCGCGACGCGCCCCAGCCCGAGCACCGCCATGAGCCCCGAAACCACCGAACTGGTCTACGACCAACTGCGCCAGGTCTTCGACCCGGAGATCCCCGTCAACATCGTCGACCTGGGCCTGATCTACGACGTGGCCGTCGAGGGCAACGTCTGCAAGGTCAAGATGACCCTGACCAGCCAGTCCTGCCCCGAGGCCAAGACCATCCCCGACATGGTCAAGCGCCGCGCGAACTCGGTCCAAGGTGTGGATGAAACCCAAGTGGAAGTCGTCTGGGAACCGGCCTGGGGCCCCCACCTGATCACCGGCGAGGGCCGCTCGATTCTGGGCCTGCCCGCGGAAGGCGAAGAGGGCTGACCGACGGGAGCTCGCGCCGCAGCGCGATGTTCCCTCCCGCGCTCCTGCACCCACCGCTCTCCTACGCAACATGGAACACCGTCGATTGGGTCGTAGTGGGCTGAAGGTGCCCGTGCTCAGCCTGGGTGCCGGCACCTTCGGCGGCACCACGGAGTTCTTCCGGCGCTGGGGGTCCAGCGATGTCGCCGAAGCCACCCGCCTAGTCGACCTCTGCATCGAGCGCGGCGCCAACTTCTTCGACACCGCCGACATCTACTCGAACGGAGCGTCCGAGGAGATCCTCGGTGCCGCTCTCAAGGGTCGCCGGGACCAGGCGCTCGTCGCCACCAAGGCCACGTTTCCGACGGGCAAGGGCCCCAACGAGAAGGGTTCCTCGCGCCACCACTTGCTCCGTGCACTCGAGGCCAGCTTGAAGCGCCTCGGGACGGACTACGTCGACGTCTATTTCCTCCACGGCTACGACGCCCTCACCCCGGTCGAGGAGACCCTGCGCACCCTCGACGACATGGTGCGCAGTGGCAAGGTGCGCTACATCGGCTGCTCGAACTACTCCGGCTGGCACCTGATGAAGGCCCTGGCCACGTCGGAGCGCGAGGGTCTGGAGCGCTTCGTGGTGTACCAGGGGTACTACTCGCTGATCGGCCGCGATTACGAGTGGGAGCTGATGCCCCTGGGCCTCGACCAGGGGGTCGATCTGATGGTGTGGAGCCCCCTCGGTTGGGGCCGCCTGACCGGCAAGATCCGCCGCGGACAGCCCCTGCCCGACGGCCGCATCAAGCAGGGCGGCGACGTCGGTGGGCCCAAGGTCGACGACGAGCACCTCTACCAGGTGGTGGACGCCCTGGACCAGGTCGCTGCCGAGACGGGCAAAACGGTGCCGCAGGTGGCGCTCAACTGGCTGCTCACCCGGCCCACGGTCTGCAACGTGGTCGTCGGTGCGCGCAACGAGAAGCAGCTCCTCGACAACCTGGACGCGGCCGGCTGGTCCTTGACGCCTGAACAGGTGGCCCGGCTCGACGCCGCCAGCCGCCGCGACCCCGTCTACCCCTACTGGCACCAGATGGGCTTCGACGAGCGCAACCCGAAGCCCACGGCCTGGTGATCGATCGCGCGCGGCCCGCGACGCCCGCGCGCGAGTCCTCGGGGCCCTGAATCGTGGGTCCGCCCGATCCACCGAGTGCGGGGGCGCGCCCTTGGGCGGCATTCGGGGAAATCGTGGGCCGCGGCATTGGCCGTTTCCGCAGTGAAGGAGCCGCGGCCACGGCATGCCCCCGGGGGCCAGCCTCACGGGGTCTCCTTCGGAACCCGCCGCGGACTTCCACCTCCCACGGCGCCTTCCGTTGTTCCCATGCGGCTTCCTGCGCTCCTCGTTCTGTTCCTCGTTTCCTGCGGTGGCGGCGGCGGCGGCGCTCCCACGGACGCGGGCTCCAGCTTCAACCGGGCGGCGGGTTTCGACCAAGCGCCCCTGGCACTCGCGGTGGACGAGTTCGACCGCCTGTGGGTCGGGGGCCCGATGGATGCGTTCACGGACCGGGCGATCCCGAAGCTGGCGCGATTTGGCGCCACCGGCAGTCAGTCCGAACAGGGCTTCCCCGCGGGCGCGGGGCCCAACGGCACGGTCCACGCGATCCTGCCGGTCGCCGACGGCAGCGGAGCCGCATGGATCGCGGGCTCGTTCACCGAGGTGAACGGGGTGCCCTCGAGGGGCCTTGCACTGCTCGGGAGCAACGGCGCCCTGGTGCCCAGTTTCCAACCTGGCTCGGGACTCCTGGGTTCCGGTTTGGCACTCGCCGCGACCAACGACGGCACCGGCGACGTGTGGGTCGGCGGCAACTTCAGCGAATTCCACGGCGCCGCCACCTGGCACCTCGCCCGGGTGCGACCCGATGGAGCCCTGGCCCTTGCGACCCAAGGCTCCGGATTCGGAGCCAGCGGCACCGTCTATGCCCTGGCCGCCACGAACGACGGCTCCGGGGACGTGATCGTGGGCGGGCAGTTCCTGGACTACAACACCTCGCCACTGGGGTCCATCGTGCGCATCCGGGGCGACACGGCCGCCATCGCCGCGAACTTCCTGGTGAGCGTCGGCTTTGGATGGTCGATCGCGCCCGGCTTCCAAACGGTGTTCGCGATCGCCCGGGCCGACGACGGGAGCGGCGATCTGTTCGTCGGCGGCAACTTCGACAGCTTCCAGGGCGCAAGCACTCCGTACTTGGTGCGGTTGGGGCCGGACGGAATCTTGAACCCGACCTTCGGGGCGAGCGGCGCTCCCACCGGCGCGGTGCGCGCGATCTTGCCCACGGGCGATGGCTCGGGGGACGTCTTCGTCGGCGGTGACTTCGTAAACATCGCCGGGCAGTTGGTCGCCTACCTGGCCCGCCTGCAAGCGGACGGATCCCTGGAGCCCTCGTTCGATCTGAGCGCGAACCAAGTCCTGGGTCGGGTGCAGGCCTTCGCGCCCGTGCCCGGCACGCCGGGGGCCATTCGCGCCGCCGGCACGTTCACGACCGGCGGTACGCCGGCGTACCCCCACTTCGTGCGCCTGGAACCCGACGGGACCGTGCATCCGACCTCGGTCGCGAGCAATGGTCTCGTGGGACCGGTTTGGGACGTGCTGCCGCACTCGGACGGCGGTGTGGTGCTCTCCGGCCTGCCGAGCTCCTACGCGGGTCAGGCCGTCCCCAATCTGCTGCGCTTGGAGCCGAACGGCGCCTTGGGGGCCCAGTACCCCCAACTCGTGGGCCTCGGGATTCGTTTGCTCGAGGATCCGCTTTCGAGCGAACGGTTCTACGTGACAGGGGCCTTCACTCAGGTGGGCTCCCACCAGACCAAGCAAGTGGCGCGCATGTTCGTGGCCAGCGGATCGCCGGATACGACCTTCCAGTTCGTCAATCTGCCTGGAATCGGACCCAACGGCGCCGTGTCCGATGCCATCCCCACGCCGGATGGAGCCCTGCTGGTGAACGGCAACTACACCCAGTGGGACGGATTCCCCGCGCGCAATCTCGTCAAGCTCGACGCCGCGGGCGACGACTACAGCAATGCAGGATTCGTGGACGGCGTCGTGGACGACTATGCCTTCACCGAGGACGGCAGCGGTCGCCTTTGGGCGGTAGGCACGTTTAGCGTCTGGATCAACCAGTTCACGCCGGCCCCGCGGGTTGGGTTGTTGACGCCAGTGAGCGTCAACTTCTTCGACCCCGACGGCAACTTCGCGCCCGGGACGGGATTCGACGGCGGAGTGCCCCGGGCCGTCGTCGTGCGGCCCAACACCGCCGACGCGTACATCGCCGGCAGCTTCGCCTCCTACCAGGGCCAGTCGGCTCCGCGGATCGTGCGGCTGCGCCCCAACGGCAGCCGCGACCCATCCTTCGAGGTGGGCACCGGGTTCGACGGCGAGGTGCTGCGCATGGCGCTCGCCCGCGATGGCACGGAGGACCTGTACGTCTTCGGCGACTTCACCAGCTACGACGGCACCCCGGTTTCCAACTTCATCCGCCTGAAGTCGACCGGCAGCCTGGACCCCACGTTCGCCGGAACCACCGGCTTCAACGGGCTGGTGCGCAACATCGTGCCCCTGGGCGGCAACAGCCGCGAAGTCTACGTGTGCGGAGACTTCACCAGCTACAACGGCGTCAACACCGGCAGCATCGTGCGCATCAACCCCGACGGCAGCCTGGATTGAGCGTGCGCCCGAGGGGACCGGGCAGGCACCTCGCAGTTTCGGGGGCCACCGGCCAACTCGCCCAGCGGGCTACTGAAGGACCTTGAAGCCCTCTTCGGGGGGCGGGGCGTTCGGGTTCTTGCGCAGTTCCAGTTTCCAGGAGACGAGGCGCGCCTTGGCCGCTTCCGCTTCGGCTTCGGGGATCAGGCCCTTGCGCTGCAGGAACATCGAGAGGCTCGTGTGCGCGAACGGGTCCTCGGGATCGAGTTCGACGATCCGGTTGCCGATCTCGATCGCCTCGTCGAGCGCGCCCGTGTGCATCAGCGCCATCGCGAGCGCGTGCAGCACGTCCGTCTTTCTCGGATCGAACTCGAGCGCGCGGCGGAACGCGGCGACGGCGTCCGTGTGGCGCTGGGCCGCGAAGTGGCCCATGCCTTCTTGGTACGCCTTTTTCCAGTCGCTCATCGCGTCCCCCGCGGCTTTGGGTTCTCGGTGCGGCGCCGACCCGTGTGGTCGGCGCCCGGATCACATGACGGGCTCGATGCCCAGCTTCGCGAAACCCTTGTCCTCGAAGTTCTTGCGGAACATGTCGCGCAGCTTGGTCGCGGCGGCGTCGTAGGCGGCGCCGTCGGCCCAAGTGTTCTTCGGGTTGAGGATTTCCGCGGGCACACCGGGGCAACTCGTCGGCATCTTGAGGCCGAAGATCGGGTGCACCGTGTGCTCGGCCTTGTTGAGGTCGCCGGCGAGGGCGGCGTTCAGCAGCGCGCGTGTGTGCTTGATGCTGATGCGCTTGCCGACGCCGTAGGGACCGCCGCTCCAACCCGTGTTCAGGAGGATGCAGCGGGCCTTGTTGGTCTTCATCTTCTCGGCCAGCAGCTTGGCATAGACCGAGGGTTTGTGCGCCATGAAGGGCGCGCCGAAGCAAGCGCTGAACGCGGCCTGCGGTTCGGTCACACCGACCTCCGTGCCGGCGAGCTTCGCGGTGAAGCCCGACACGAAGTGGTACATGACGTCCTTCGCTTCGAGCACCGACACGGGCGGCAACACGCCAAACGCATCGGCGGTGAGGAGCACGATCGTCTCGGGGTGCGGGCCGCGGGCGCCGTCCATCACGTTCGGGTTCGCCGAAAGCGGGTAGCTGAAGCGCGTGTTCTCGGTGATCGAACGGTCCGTCAGGTCCAGCTCCTGGGGATCGCACTCCTCCATGCGCTTGCCCTTCACCGGCGGCACGTTCTCGATGATCGTGCCGGGCATCGAGAGGGCCGCCGCGATCACCGGCTCGGCCTCCTTGCTGAGGTCGACGAGCTTCGCGTAGCAGCCGTCCTCCAGGTTGCTGATGCCGTTCGGGCCCCACACGGTTTCGTCGTCGCCCACCAGGCGGCGGTCGGGGTCCGCGGAGAGCGTCGTCTTGCCCGTGCCCGAGAGGCCGAACAGGATCGCCGCGTCGTTCTTCTCACCGACGTTGGCCGAGCAGTGCATCGACAGGAGGCCCTGGTTCGGCAGCAGGTAGTTCATCACCGTGAAGATGGTCTTCTTCACGACGCCGTTGTAGTCGGCGCGACCGGCCACGAGGGCGATGCGGTTCTTGATGTCGATGACGATCGCGGCTTCGGCGCGGCAACCGTCGCGCTCAGGCACACACACGAAGCTGGGCGCGTTGAGCATCGTCCAGCGGCGGCCGTCCTCGTCGGGCACACCCTTCAGGCCCTTCGGGAACATGTTGTGCGCGAACATCGCGTGGGTCGCGAACTCACCGACGAAGCGGTAGGGCACCGCGTACGCCGGGTCTGCGCCCGCGTAGACGTCCTTGACGTAGAGCTGCGCCTTCTTCTCGTTCAGGTGCGCGACCACGCGCTTCAGGAGACCTTCGTACTTGGCCGGGTCGTACTGTTGCACGTCCGCCTTCCACCAGATCTGGTCCACGACCTCGGGCCAGGCCACGGCGTAGGTGTCCTTCACCCGTCGACCGGTGCAGTCGGGGTCCGTGTAGTAGACGAGCGGGCCATTCACACCGAGCTTCGTCGGGAAGGCCTTCTGCGCGTCGTTCGGGCCGTCCTTCTTGACCCGGCCCCGGTCGTTGTTGATGGCCTCGTGGAAAAGCTCCTCCTTCGTGAGGCCGTACTTGTAGGTCACGGTCTCGAGACCGAGGAGGTTCTTGAGCTGGTCGCGGAAGTCCATTCAGGTCACCAGAGGCTGCGCAGCACTCGACCAACGCGGATGGGGTGGGTCATCCGGCCCCCGAGGTCCCATTCCCGGCACCGAGGGGGGCGCCGGGCGGACAGGGTCGGACGGGCGGGCGGCGCGTCGGAGCCGCCCGGCCTGGGCCACCGGGTTCGGAACCCGGTAGCAAGGGCGAAGAGGCTACTCGCCGGGCACCCGGGCGGCAAGCGGAAGGGCGAGCGGGGCTCGGGCGGGCGCAGGAGGGGCTAACCCTGCGTCAAGAGGGTAGGGCCCACCCCGCGCGCTCGGCCCACACGCGGGCCCGGGTGCCCCTTCGGCGCAAGCGGACTGCTGCGGGGGAGAAGAAAGCGCCGATGCAGAGCCTAAAGACTTCGAGAAAACCCGCATGACTCCCCCTGCCAGCGACGGCCCCACGGGCCGTCCGCGCTCCCACGGAGCGCCCCTCTTTGCCATGAATCCCAAGCAACGACCCGAGTGCCCCCATTGCGGGTGCGCCCTGGTCCCGGTGCACCGCCTGCAGGACGGCCGCCGCACGGTGGTCGCCTTCACCTGCCCGGAACCCTTCTGCGCCCACCACCTGAACGTGGACGCCGCGTCGGGGCCCCTGCCGACCCCGCGCAGTTTCAGCCCGCGCTGAGACGTTCCTTTGGTACCGCCGCCAACGAGCGGTACCACGCGAACGTGGCCGCCAGGCCCGTGCGCCAATCGACCAGCGGCCGGTAACCGAGCAACGCCTCGATCTTCTCGAGGGACGCGAGGCTGTGCCGCACATCGCCGGGCCGGTCGGGTCCGTGGAGCGCCGGGGCGCTCACCCCCGCCAACTGCGCCAACTCGCCGTAGAGCTGGTTGATGCTGATGCGTTCGCCCGCGCCGACGTTGAACACCGAACCGGGCGGCACCTCGGATTCGAGGGCCAGGAGGTTCGCCTGCACCGCGTTCTCGACGAACGTGAAGTCGCGTGTCTGTTCGCCGTCACCGTGGATCGTCACCGGTTTGCCCGACAGAAGCGCGCGCGCGAAGAGCGCGATCACGCCCGTGTAGGGGCTGTCGTCGCGCTGACGCGGCCCGAAGACGTTGAAGTAGCGCAGGGACACCGTGGCGATGCCGTGCATGCGCCCGTAGACCTCGAGCAACTGCTCGCCCGCCAACTTGCCGACCGCGTAGGGCGAGAGGGGTTGGGCCGGATCCGTTTCGCGCTTGGGCAACGTCTCGCTGGCGCCGTAGGCCGCGGACGACGCGGCGAAGACCAGCCGGCGCACGCCGGCGCGGCGCGCGGATTCGAGCAGCCGCGCGGTGCCCAGCACGTTCACGTCGAGGCTTTCGACCGGCCGCGCCACACTCTGGGGCACCGACACCTGCGCGGCCTGGTGCAGCACGGCGGAGCAGCCCTCGACGGCCCGCTCGACGGCGGTCCGGTCGCCCAGGGAGCCCTCGAGCACCTCGACCTGGGCCCCGGACCCCACCGGGCCTGTTTCCAGGCCGGCCAGGTTCTCGAGGCGCCCGCTCGACAAATCGTCGAGCACACGCACACGCTCGCCCCGGGCAGCGAGGGCCGCGACCAGGTGGGAACCGATGAAACCGGCTCCCCCGGTGACGAGGTGAGTGGAGGGGGCCATGGGAAGCGGGGCGGACCCAGACCATCGGGCGACGGCCACGCCGATCTGGAGTCCAGGGCGAAGAGCCTCCCGGGCCGACGGGGTCCCGTCAAGCGCGGCAGCGGGATCCCGCTCCGAAAAGGGGCGGAATCCCGCTGCTCACACCCGACGGGCCGAGGCCCCCCGGATCAGCCGAACAGCCCGCGGCGCTCGACCTTGCGGATGTCTTTTTCGTCCGCCCACATGATTTCGCCCGTGTCGATGTTCACGGCGTTGAGGACGAACTGGTAGTAGACGTCCTCCTTCTTGGTGCCGCCGGTTTCGATCGAACGGCCGCGGCCCTTCTCGATCGAGCGCAGGGTGCCGTACATGATCACGTCGGCGCCGATCTGCTTGCCGAACGCGCGGGCCTGGGCGGGATCCACGCGGCCCGAGCCCTGTTGGAAACGCACCTGGTCGCCGATCTGGTCCTGACCGGCGTCGTCGGCAGTGAAGCGGAACCGGCCGCTCTGCAGCAGCTTCACGCGGATCGAATCGGTGATGCCCTGGGTGTCGATGTGCTCGGACGTGCGGTTTTCCACCTTGCCCACGTACATGATGATGCGTTTGTCGTCGCCCTTGCCCGACTGATCGAGGAACTGGAGCGCGGGGCTCTGCAAGAACGAGTTGGTCATCGCGTTGGCCAACGTCTGCAGGTCGGTGGAGCCGAAGTCGATGGTCAGGGTTTCGGCGCGGTCCGGATCGTCGTACTTCACCGAACTGCAAGCGGGCGCGAGGCACAGGGCCGCCGCGAAGGAGAGGGTCAGGCAGATTGTCTTCATGGGTCGTAGTTGGGGTTCGCTCACTGGATGGCGTCGGACTTGCGCACGTTGAAGCGCAGGGAGGTGGCGGCTTCGGTCGGCGCCGTGCGCCGCACGGTGAGGATTTGCCCGCCGCCGAGGCGTTCCGGGGCCCAGTTGGTGGGCTCCCCCACCTGCAGCCCGCTGGCGTCGTACCACTCGATCTGCCACTCGATGCGCAGCTCGCGGGCGATGACGTTGGAGAGCTGGAGTTGGACTTCCAAACGGCCCTGGCGGCGTTCGGACAGCGGCGTCAGGACCTTGAGGTCGGAGCCCAGCCGCCGGTCCACGACGACGGATTCGACCGCGTGGTGGTGCTCGCGCACCACGTAGGTGTTCTGGGGTGAACTGGTGCGGCAACCGGCGGAGATGAGTGCGCCGACGAGGGCCAGGGTGGCAACGCCGCGGGTGGCGGCGGGTAGCGAAGAGCGTTTCATGTGCAAATCAACCGGGGTTCTGGGTCGGGGCGCCCGCATCGGCGCCGGAGCGGTTCTCGCCGGAGGGCGATAGGTTCGGCAACCCTTCGACGGGGGGCACGGGCCGGCCGCCGATGGGGTGGACGTGAAGGCGCGAGCCGATGCCGCGCGCGAGCAGGATGAGCGTTTCGCCGGGTTCCAGCTCGAACGCGCCGAGGTCCACGTTCGCGCCCCCGCGGCGGATCGACAGTCGGTGCACACCGGGGGGAACGAACGCGCGCGCGCCGTGGAACGCGGCGGGCAAGGTGGTCCAACTGCGCAGGTCCGCGCGCTCGGTCGCGAGCGTGAAGATGTCGCCCAGGATCGCGCCGCCGACGCCGATTTCCTTGCGGAGCTGTTCGCGCGCAGTGAGTTTGGCCGCGGCTCGCGCCGCGCTGCGGACCGACAGGAGGGCAATGCGATCGCTGAGGTTCTCGACCATGACCGCGCGCACGTTCTCGATCTCGGTGGAGGCGACACTGAGGCCTGCGTCCGCCAGTTCGAGGTCGAGACCGGCGTCGTCGCCATCCGTGGTCACGAACTCCGGCACCGCGAACCGGGCGATGCCCCAGGGGGTCGGCACCGTGATGGAGATTTCGCGTTTCACTGGCGCGCGACCGAGTCCGGCGACGAGCACGACGCTGGCCGCGCCCTCGGGCAACTCCGCCGGTGCGCCGAAACGCTCCAGCCATTCCGGAAAGTCCTCGAGACGGCCGAGGCGGGCGGCGTTGCGCAGGGCGGCCCGTCCCGCGAGCTCCACGCCGACACCCTTCTCGAGCATGCGCTGGTAGTCGATCAGGGCGTTGTCCGGTTCGTTGAAGAGTTCGTACGCGAGCGCCGACAGGAAGTGCCCCAGGCCCCCCGCGGCGTACTGCTTCGAGTAGAGCTCCTCTTCCGTTTCGAGCAGGCGGTTCGAGCGCCGCGTTTCGACCCAGAGGCCCTCGACATCGCCCTGGGCCAGGTACGCGAGGGCCAAGGAGGCGTGCAGCAGCACCCGCTCGTACCCCTCGCCGACGTAGGGCAGTTGGGACTCGTTGAGCAAGAGTCCGCCCAACTGCTCGGCCGCTGCCTCCGCGGAGACGAGTGCGCGGTCCTCGTGCTCGCGCACACGCGCGGCGGCTCGGTCGAACTCCTGGATCGCCCGCTCCCAGTCCCCGGCGGCCAGCGCCACGGTGCCCGCTTCCGCGCCCGCAAGAAACTCTCCGCCCGTGTGGTCGACGTCGGCGTAGAGCTCCACGGCGCGATCCAACTGTCCTCCCTGGAAGGCTTGGAAGGCTTCGGCGGTGCGCTCTGGGTAGGACGCACAGGAGCCCAGCCCGAGGAGGGCGAGGGCTCCGAGCAGCGCCGCCGGGCGTGGGAGCGTGGGCAGGGTGAGCACGTGGGGGTTTGGGGTCGCGCGGAAATCCTGGGGCGCGGAGGGCCCCGCCACAACCGCCGCGCGCGGGAACGGCTGCGTCGGGCTCCTGCCTTCTGGCTCCTGCAAGGATCGGGCCACGCCCGCCCCCGAAGCAACGGCCTGGGTGTCTCGGGGGCGGCGTTAGACTCCTCTGCCCATGCCCCGCCGTCCCCGTCCCGGTGGCTCCGACCCCACCCCGCACCCGGGCGCCGGCCGCCCCTTGGCCAGCGGCCAGCTCTGGCCGGACGAGGACGCCGAGCAGTCGCCCGAGCCGGACGCGGAGCCCGGGTCCGCGAGCGACGAGTCCAGCGACGACTCCGGGCCGGAAATCGGCCCCGATTCCGCGCACCCCCGCAACCCCGCGCCCCCGGGGGCGGTCCAGGGGCGGCTGGGCGGGGGTGGTGGGTCCAGCGCGCGAAAAAAAACCGCCGCGGCACAGCCCGCTTCCGCCGCTCCCCGCGGCGCCGGCGCCCCCGACGGCCCCCGCGCCAAGACGTCCATGATGGACCAGTTCTGGCGCGCCAAGTCGGAGCAACCCGATGCCCTCCTGTTCTTCCGCATGGGCGACTTCTACGAGCTGTTCGGCGACGACGCGGTCACCGCGTCGCGCGAGCTCGGCATCACGCTCACCAAACGCGACAAGGGCGAACACGCGATGCCGATGGCGGGCGTGCCGATCCGCGCAGCCGAGGGGTACCTCCTGCGCCTCGTCCGCAAGGGCTTCCGCGTCGCAATCTGCGAACAACTCGGCGATCCGCGCACGTCGAAGGGCATCGTCGACCGCGGCATCGTGCGTGTGGTCACGGCCGGGACGCTGACCGAAGAGGACGCCCTCGACGCGCGCTCCCACAACTACCTGGCCGCGGTCCATGTCGGCCCGAAGGGCGCCGGATTGGCGTGGGTGGATCTCAGCACGGGGCGATTCCAGGTCTGCGAGGTGGCGGTGTCCGCCGTGGCGGACGAGCTGGCGCGTATCAACCCCGCTGAGCTCTTGGTGTCGCGGGACCTCGTCGCGCGGCACCCCGACCTCGGCGCCCAGGTCGAGCGCCAGATGGGCTCACGGATCGCCGAGCGCGACCCCTGGCGCTTCGAACACGGCGGCGCGGCGCGTGCACTCGCGCGGCATTTCGCCGTGCGCACGCTCGAGGGTTACGGCATCGAGGAGGGTTCCGATTGTGTGCCCGCCGCGGGCGCCCTCATCGAGTATCTCGAAGAGACCCAAAAGAGCGCCTGCAAACACATCGCGCGCATCGAGCGTGTGGAGCCGGCCCGGCACGTCGTGCTCGACCGGGCGACACGCGCGTGCCTGGAACTGGTTGCCACCCAACGCGAGAGCCGCAGGGAGGGCACGTTGCTGCACGTGCTGGACGCCACGCAGACACCCATGGGCGGGCGGCTACTGGCGGATTGGCTGCTGTCGCCGCTGCGCGACGTCGCGCTCATCCGCGCGCGCCAACTCGGTGTGGCCGAGTTCGTCGAACAACCCTTCCTGCGCGAGGACGTGCGCGCGCTCCTCGACGACGTGCGCGACGTGGAGCGCCTGGTCGCCAAGGTCTCGACGGGGCGCGCGAACGGAAGGGACTTGGTCGCGCTCGGCCGTTCGCTCGCCGCCTTGCCCGCGGTCATCGCGAAACTCAGCGACGTCTACTCCGCGGAATTGTTCCGACTGCGCGCGGAACTCGAACCGCTCGACGATCTCTCCGCGCGCATCGCATCGACTTTGGTCGATGAGCCGCCCCTCGTACTGAAGGAAGGTGGCCTGATCCGCCGCGGCTTCTCGGCCGAACTGGACGAGCTGCGCGACATCGCGAAGGGCGGCAAGGACTGGATGGCGCGCTTCCAGAGCGACGAAATCTCGCGCACCGGCATCCAACACCTGAAAGTCGGCTTCAACAGCGTTTTCGGGTACTTCATCGAGATCCCGCGAGGCCAAGTGGCGCAGGTGCCCGCGACCTACATCCGCAAGCAGACCGTCAAGAACGCCGAGCGCTACGTCACACCGGAACTCAAGGAGTTCGAGGGCCAGGTGCTGCGCGCCGAAGAGCGCGCCGTCGACCTCGAGTACGAACTCTTCGTCGCCCTGCGCGACGACTTGGCCCAACACACCGAACGTGTCCTGCAAACGGCGCGTGCGCTGGCGCAGATCGACGTGCTGGCCGCCCTGGCGCAGCGCGCGGCCGAGCTGCGCTACGTGCGCCCCGAGGTCGACGAGGGCGACACGATCGAGATCCTCGAAGGCCGCCACCCGGTGATCGAGGTTTCGAGCTCGTGCGATTCTTTCGTGCCCAACGACAGCCGGCTCGACGGAACGGAACGCCGTCTCTCGATCCTGACGGGTCCAAACATGGCCGGCAAGAGTACCTACATCCGCCAGACGGCGTTGATCGTGCTGATGGCGCAGATCGGCAGCTTCGTGCCCGCGGCCTCCGCCCACATCGGCGCCGTCGATCGCATCTTCACGCGTGTGGGTGCCGGCGATGACATCAGCCGCGGCGAATCGACGTTCATGGTCGAGATGGTCGAGATCGCCAACATCCTAAACAACGCCACGCCGCGGTCCCTCGTGGTCCTCGACGAGGTCGGCCGCGGCACGAGCACCTTCGACGGCCTCGCCCTGGCCTGGGCGATCGCCGAACACCTCGTCGAAACGGTGCGTGCGCGCGCGCTGTTCGCGACCCACTACCACCAACTCGTCGCGCTCTCCGAACGCCACCAGGGCGCCAACAACCTGTCGGTCGCCGTGCGCGAACTCGGAGACGAGATCGTGTTCCTGCACAAGATCGTCGAAGGCGGCACCGACCGCTCCTACGGTATCCACGTGGCGCGCCTGGCCGGCGTGCCGCCGGAGGTCCTGGGCCGCGCGCGCCGCATCCTGGTGGAGCTCGAATCGGAAGCGGAACACCTGGCGCCGCGTCTGCTCGGCCAGAAGGTGGCGGACGGGGCCGCGCTCTACGGCGCGGACACCGCGCCCGACCCGGTCGCAGACGAACTCGCCGCACTGGAAGTGGACCGCATGAGTCCGATCGACGCGCTCCTGAAACTGCGCGAACTGGCGGCCATGTCGCGCACGAGGAACCTCACATGACATCCCTTCGCATCGACGAGCAGGAAGCGCGCCTCCTGGGTGTGCTGATCGAGAAGGAGCTCACCACACCCGACGCCTACCCCTTGAGCCTCAACGCACTGCGCGTCGGCGCGAACCAGAAGTCCAACCGCGATCCAGAGGTGGACTACAGCGAGCGCGAAGTGGAGGACGCCGCCGTGAGGCTCGTTTCGAAGGGTCTCGTCGCACGCGTGAGCGGCTCGCGCGTCGAACGTTGGCGCCACGTAGCCGGCGCCCACCTGGGCCTCGGGCGCGAGGCGCTGGCGGTGCTCGCGGAGCTGCTGCTGCGCGGTCCCCAGGCCCCCGGCGAACTGCGCGGCCGCGCCAGCCGCATGGCGCCGATGGAGACCCTGTACGACCTGGGGCTGGTGCTGACGGAGCTCGACAAGAAGGGCCTGGCGCGGCGCCTGCCCGCCGCCCCCGGCAGCCGCGTCGAACGGTGGCGCGAGCGCCTCACCTGGGGTACGGACGTGGCGCTCAGCGCCGATACCCAGACAGCCCCGCGCACGCCGGAAGAGGTGCTCGCGCGGCACGACGCACGGGCGGAGGAACGCACCGCCGACGCCACCCCGGCCCCGAGCACCGTTGCGGAGCGCCTCGCTGCCCTCGAGACCCGGGTCGCGGCCCTTGAGCAAACCCTGCGCGACCTCGTCGGCGACTGATCGCGCGACGCGGCCATTCGCGCCGAAGTCGGCTCCCCCTGGCAACTTAGGTCGCTCACGACGGGTTTGCGCCAAACGCCTGTCGAGTCCTCCCGCCGTCCCGCGTCCTTGTGGGGCGGGCGATGGTGCCCCCCCGATTCCGGAGACCGATAGACATGCCCAAGTACCTACTGATCCTGCGCGACGACCCCGCGGACTTCGCGAAGATGAGCCCGGCCGAAATGCAGGCCTGCATCGAGAAGTACATCGCCTGGTCCAAGGCACTCGGCGCCAAGGGCCACATGGTCGGCGGCGAGAAGCTCGACCTGCCGGGCACCGTGCTGTCCCGCAAGAAGGGCGACGTGATCCGCCAGGACGGCCCGTTCGGCGAGACCAAGGAGATCGTCGGCGGCTACTACCTGATCCGCGCCGACAGCCTGCAACACGCGGCGGAACTGTGCTCGGACCACCCGCAGCTCGAGAACGGCACGGTCGAGATCCGCCCGATCGATACCTTCGGCGCGCCGGACGCCGATTGAACGAGAGCGGCGACAACGCCCTGGTCGAGGACCTCTTCCGCAGGTCCTCGGCCCAAGCCGTGTCCGCCCTCGTGCGTCGTTTCGGTTCCGCGCGCTTGGCGGATGCCGAGGACGCCGTGCAAGAGGCCATGGTGCGCGCCCTACACCATTGGCCGCGGCGCGGTGTGCCGGACGATCCGGTCGCGTGGATCGCGACGGTTTCGCGCCGCGCCATGCTCGACCGCCTACGCCGCGAGCTGAGCGGCGACCGTTTGGCCATGGCACTCGCGGAGCGAGTGGCGCCGGCACACGCCGAGGCCGAGGAGGACGCACTCGTGATGCTGTTCGCCCTGGCCCACCCGGCCCTCGCACCCGAGGAGCAAGTCGCCCTGACGCTGCGGGTGCTGGGCGGATTTTCCGCGCGCGAAGTCGCCGCCGGACTCCTTCTGGACGAAAGTGCCGCGGCGCAGCGTCTGGTGCGCGGCCGGCGCAAACTCGCCGAATGCGCCGAACCGCTCGGCGCGTGGCGCGAAGCGTGGGTGGAGTCGCGGCTCGAGGCCGTGCTCACCTGCGTGCACCTGATCTTCAACGAGGGCTGGAGCGCCAGCAGCGGCGAGTCGTGGGTGCGAGAAGAGCTGGTGCGCGAGGGCCTGCGCCTGGCGCGGCTCGTGGCGCGCCACCGCACCACGCGCACGGGGGCCAGCCTCGCCTTGCTCGCCTGTCTCGAATGGACGGTGGTGCGGCTCCCCTCGCGCCTCGATCCCCTCGGGGAACCGCTTGGCCTTGCCGAGCAAGATCGCAGCCTCTGGGACCAGGCCGCCCGCGCCCGCGGCAATGCCTGTTTTGCCGCGTCGTTGACGCTGGGCAGCCCCACCGCCTGGCACGCACGCGCGGCGCTGGCCGGCGTGCACGCCCGGGCGCCGAGTTACGGCGAAACCGATTGGGACGAGCTCGTCGTCCACTACGACGCGCTAGTCGCCATGGCGCCCTCGCCCACGGCGCACCTGGGTAGGGTCGTGGCGCTGGCGAAAGTCCACGGGGCGGAGCGGGGGCTCCGCGAGTTGGAGGCGCTGCGCGAGGATCCGAAACTGGCGGAGCTCGGGACCTTCGAGGCGGCGCGGGGCTGGATGTTGTGGGGCCTCGGCCTGCGGGACGAGGCTAGGGTTGCATACCGGGCGGCGCTCGCACGGGAGCGGAACGGCGCGGCCCAGCGGTACCTCGGCCGGCGCCTCGAAGCGCTCGAAGCCGGCCGCGACCCGATCGACTGAACGGGTACGATTCGCGCATGTCGACCCGCCACTCGTACTTCGTCACCTGCGCTCCGGGCGTGGAACCGCTATTGCACGCGGAGCTGCGTGCGCTCGCCCTCAGCAAGGTCGAGCGCCAGGTCGGCGGCTGTTACTTCGAGGGCACCAACCGCGACGCGATGATGGCCAACCTGTGGCTGCGCACGGCCGTGCGTGTGCTGCAGCGCGTCGTGCGTTTCGCGGCCGAGGACGAAACGGCGCTCTACCAGGGAGTGCAGTCCGTGGATTGGTCCCAGTACGTGTCGGCGAAGGGCACGCTGGCCGTCGACGCCAACGCGAAGGAGTCGCGCCTCGACCACACGCTGTTCGTGGCCCAACGCACCAAGGACGCGATCTGCGACCAGTTCCGCGCGAAGACCGGCGAACGTCCGTCGGTCGACAAGGAGGACGCGGACCTTTCGATCGTGGTGCACCTCGTGCGCGATCGATGCACACTCTTGCTCGACACGTCCGGGGACAGTCTGCACAAACGCGGTTGGCGCAAGGTGCAGGGCCGTGCTCCCCTCGCCGAGACCTTGGCCGCCGCGCTCGTGATGCACTCGGGGTGGGACCGCAAGCAACCGCTCGTCGATCCGTTCTGCGGTTCGGGCACGATCCTGGTGGAGGCCGCGTGGATCGCCGCGAACCACGCGCCGGGCCTCTTGCGCAACTCGTTCGCCTTCCAACGCCTTCCTGGGCACGACGAGGCCCTTTGGCAGCGGCTCCTCGCCGACGCGCGCGCCGCGGTCAAACCGACACCCAAACTACGCCTCGTGGGTCTCGACGTGGATCCCAAGGCGCTCGGAGGCGCGCGCGAGAATGCCGTGAATGCGGGGGTCTCCGAACGCATCGACTTGGAGCAAGGCGACGCCTTGACGTTCGATCCGCGACCCGGTTGGAACGCGGCGATCGTGTCGAATCCGCCCTACGGCGAGCGCATCGGACGCGACGTCGAGCGCCAACTGCAGAGCTTCGGCAAGTTGCTGGCGGCGCGCTGCTCGGGATCGCGCGTCGCGCTGCTGCTGCCCAGCGGCGGCGCCAACTGGCTGGGCCTTCCCAACCTGACCAACACGCCGCTCGCCAACGGCGGCATTCCCTGCGACATCTCGGTGGGCGAAGTCCCGTAGCTCGGGAGCCGTCATCGGCGGCGCGGATGCTATCCACGGTGGCGTCGCCGAGTACGAGACGCGTGTCAGGACGTTCGCCCGTGCCGCCGTGTGGCGACGGACGTAAGGCGGTGGCTGGGTGGATTGTGAGTCCTCGCCGTGGGTGGTACGGTCCGGCGCGTTCCTGGACAGGAACCTGGCGCAGAGATGTACTCGCGCGCGATCACACCGCGTGCACAGACCCCCCACAACACCGACGATCCCCATGCGCACCACGTCCCACCTCCTTTGCACCGCAGCGTTTGGCCTTCTGCTCGTAGACCTCGGGTCGGCGCAAGTCGCCTACCAAGACGCGCAGGGGCGCGAATGGCGTCAAGTGAAAGGCACGACCTCCGTCACCTGGAACGCCCTTGCCGCCGTCTGCCCGACCGACGGCACGACCCCTTGCACCGCGGACCTCGGCGGACTTGCGCTCCAAGGATGGGTGTGGGCGACACGCGAGCAGGTGACGGAGCTCTTCGCCGAGTTCGTGCCGGAGATCCTGTCGCAGCCGAGTGTCGGGGGACCCGTTTACACACTTCCCGGGCTGTGGTTCACCGACGTGTTCCAACCGACCTTTGAGTTCTACACGACCTTCGGAGGTTCCAAATCCCTGTCGGGATGGACTTCGACGTTCGCCGACGGATTGGGCTCAGTCGCTTCGGTCGCCGGTGCCTACCAACCGAACAACGGCTCGTTCTCGGTGGCGGGCTTGGCGGACCCGGCCAGCGCCAGCGCCTACCGCGGTGTGTGGCTCGTCCGCGAAACGGCGTTCCAGAACCTGGGCTTCGGGCTGGCGGGGAGCAACGGAGCTGCGCTCCTCAAGGGATCCGGTCCGCTCACCGCGGGCTCCCAAGTGACCTTCACCCTCCAAGTTGGCGCCCCGAACGCCCTCGCCGTACTCGCGCTGGGAACCAGCGCGTCCTACCTACCGCTGCTCGGCGGCACGTTGGTGCCGACGCCCGAGTACCTGCTCCCGCCGGTGCTGCTCAGCAGCTTCGGTGCGGCGTCGCTGTCGGTGCCGTGGCCGGCCGCGGTCCCGCCCGGCACCACGTTCTTCCTGCAGGCCTGGTACGCGGACAGCGGTGCGCCGCTCGGGTTTGCCGCGAGCAACGGCCTCGGCATCACGCAGCCCTGATCACCGCGCAACGGGAACCCGTCCCACCCAGGCTATGGCAAACACAACCGCGCACAGCGGCGCGAGTTGCCACGTCATGGCCGGTGGGCGGTCCACGTACCACCAGAGCCACGTTCCGCACGCGCCCACCAGCATCGCTGCGAGGGCCGCCGGCGGGCGTACGGGACGCGAATAGAGCTGCACCGCGAGCAGCGGACCAAACGCGGCCCCGAGGGCCGCCCACGCGAGCAGCACGAAGCCGAAGACCAACTCGTCGAGCCAGGTCCCGAGCACCAGCGCCACGACCACCGCGGCCAGCACACTTGCGCGGGCCCCGCGGCCCGAACCCTGACGCTTCGGATCGGCACTCGTTTTGTCGAGGTCGCGCGCAAGGCTCGAACCCACGACCAGCAGTTGGCTGTCGCAGGTGCTCATCACGGCGGCGAACAGCGTCGCGAGCAGCACGCCGGCAAAGCCAGCGAAGAGCAGTTCGGCGGAGAGGTCGCGCGAGAGTGTCGCGTAGAGCTGCTCGCGATCTCCGCCCGGAAGGGTGTCGAGACTGGGATAAAGAGCCCGGCCCACGAGCCCCGTGAGCAGCGCGCCGAGTGCGAGCACGGCGTTCCACCCCGTCCCCGTCCAGGCCGCGATGCGGGCACGGGCGGGATCGGAGAGCGACATGTGCCGCACCAGAATCGCCGGTTGGCCCGGGGAACCCAGACCGATCGCAAGGCCGCCGAAGGCATAGAGCCAGCCGCGGCCCGTCGGATCGAGCAGCGCGGGATCGATCGCGCGCAGCGCGTCGAGCAGCTCCGCCCAACCGCCGAAGTGCACGACCCCGAGGATCGGCAGCACGACGAGGCCGAGCACCATGAAGAGGGCTTGGGCCACGTCGGTGAACGCCACGGCCCGGTAGCCGCCGAGCAGCGTGTACGTCGTGACGACCCCGGCCGTCGCGATGAGGCTCCAACCTCCCGAGTCACCGCCTAGCCCCAGCACCGCATCCAACGTCTTGCCGCCGGCGAGCAACTGCGCCCCGACGTAGGTGACCGTGAACGCGAGGATCACAAGCGCCGCGGTGCGGCGCACGGCACGCCGCGATCCCGCATCGCCCGCGCAGCCCGCCGCGATCACCTCGGGGATCGTGATCGCCCCCGCCGCGACACTTGCGGCGCGCAGGCGCGGCCCCATGGAGAGGAACATCCACAGTTCCGCGGCGATGTACCCGGGGAACAGCCAAAGCGCGCCGAACCCGCTGGTCCAAGCGGCGCCGCTCGCACCCAGAACCAACCACGCCGAACGGCCCGAGCTGACCGCGCTCAGCGCCACCACGAGGGGCGACATGCGTCGCCCACCGAGGAAATAGTCCTCCTCGTCGCCGCGCCCGCGCCGGGCCGCGACCAGGCCGATCGCAACCATGCCGGCCAGGTAGACCAGAAACAGGAGGAGCGCCCCTTCGGGCGCCCCTTGGCTCTCCGGGACGTTCATCGCCCCATCAGCATGTTACTTGGGCCAGGTGTGCGCCAGCACTTGGGTCACGCGGCAGTTCACGAGGTCCGCGACGTGGAAGACCAACGGGATGCCGACGGCCACCGACGGCACGAACACATCGAGGTGCGCGCGGCCCTCGGCGTCGGCAAACGCGGAGCCCAGGTAGAAGGCCTGGGGCAGGCCTTCGGTGATCAATGGGCACCAGGGCAATGCGATCGGCCCCGAACTGAAGGCAAAGAAGAAGTGCACGGGCACGAAGGGCACGGCTCCGAGGGCGCGCACACTCTGCACGGAACCCTGGGGTGTGACGGGATCCCAGGGTTTGGGCTGGTACATCATCACGGGCTTCGGCTGGAGCTGCGCCACGCACCAGTCCAGCGCCTTCTCCATCTTGGCCGTGTATCCCCAGATGTCCTGGGTGTCGAGCAGCACCGAATCGAGCCCCAGTTGGGGCAGGTTGCGCTCGATGACGAACTGGTCGATGCGCTGGCGCATCCATTCGCCCATGTACCCGTCGTGCGGATCGATGATCTCGCCGCACGGGTGGTACACGCCCATGTGGTACCCGAGGAACATGGGCGGCGTCACCGTGCGGCCGTAGAGCTCCGGATTCGCCAGCCAATGCACGGGCGAATCGGCCAACTTCTGCTCAACCGTGCCGCTACCCGACATGGAGACCGGGAACCAGCTCGCGAACAGGAATGCGTAGAGCGCCGCGTCCACCGACAGGCAACTCATGTCCGACGGCGCCGAGAAGGGCAACAGGTAGTTGGGCCGCGTCGACTCCCAGCGCATCGGATCGGGCGAAGTTAAGTCCTGTTGGTCGGCGCGCAGGCCCACGGCCATCGACAGGAAACCGCCGAACGAGCGCCCGAACACGAAGATGCGATCGGGGTCGATGTTCAGCCACTCCGCGTTGTAGCGCAGGTACTGCATCAGGCGACCGATGGCGAGTTCGGCCTTCTGGAAACCCTCGCCGACGTCGACGACCGGGAAGTTCGGATCGACGCCGACGAAGCCGCGCGGCAGCACGTTCTCTTGGAACCATCCGTAGAGTTCCGGCACGGCCGGATTCGAGTTCCCACCGCGCAGGTTGATGAACACCGGCGCGGGAGGATTCGAATACCCGAGGGCCGTGGGGCCCATGTTGTCCGGGTAGTAAATGCCGGCGAGTGTGTGCCAACACTTCTGTTCGGGCGGGACTCCCGCGCAGTCGGACGGGAAGTCCGTGAAGTAGTTGTCGAAGAGGATGGCCGGTTGGTTGCTCACGACAACCGGGTCCGGAGCGGGCGCGCCTTGCAGAACGGCAAATGCCAAAAGGGCCAGCGACATGGGAACCTCCGTGCCCGGCCGACGCGGGACGGGGCGTCCGCCTGGGCATCTAGAAGCCTATCCAGGGATCCCCAGCCCGCAACCCAGACGGGATTGCAGGGCCCGAATCGGGCCAGAGGAGCCCAATCCAGGGCCGCTCCAGGCCCTAAGTTGCGCTCGCCAAGCTGACCCGCGCGCGCCCGAGGGCCCTTGGGCGCGGGAAGGACGAAAGATGCTCGGTGTAGCGGGCCGCTACGTGTTCCCAATGGCAAACGCGGCGCACGTGGTCCCGGGCGGCCGCGTTCAGGCGCTCGAGCCGCGCGCGGTCGTCGCGGAGCGCGACGAAGTGGCGCGCGATGGCCTCCACTTCGCCCGTTCCGAGCGGCACCTTGAGCACACACGCATCGGGCAGTTCGCGCTGTTCCGCCGCGTCGCTGGCGATCACCGCGCGTCCGAGCGAGAAGGCCTGGAAGATGCCGGCGCTGGTGCCGCCCGAAGTCGGTCCGCGCAGGTTGATGCTGATGTCGCCCGCGTGCAGCCAACTCCACGCGTCGTCCTCGGGCACGAAGCCGGCGAAGTGCACGTGCTCGTGCACACCGACCGCGCGGGCGTACTCGCGCGCGTCGAAGCTGTCGGCCACGACACTTCCGACGAGCGCCAGGTGGATGTCGGGTCGCGTGCGGCGCGCGAGAGCCAAGGCTTCGAGCACCTTGTCGATGCGCTTGTGGGGCTGCACACCGCCAAAACTGACCACCAAGAACCCGTCCGCCCACGGGGCCGGCAAGCCCAACTTGCGTCGCAGGGCCGGCTGCGGATCGTCGCGCCAACGGCGTTCCGTGCCAAACCCCACGACCGCGACCGGCGCGTCGGGGCCGCGCAGCGACTGGATGCGTTGGCGCACGTACTCGCTGTGCACCAAGAAGCCGTCGGCGCCGCGCACGACCGAGCCGTTGAACGCCAACTGGAAACGTTCGCGCGAGAGTGTGGCCGGCAGGATCGGACGGGTCGGCGGATGGTCCAAGTCGACCGTGTGCCAGCCGCTGTCGTCCTCCCATTCGAGGCGCTCGACGAAGGTCGCCAGACGGCGCGCGTCGCCGGCGCGGCGCTGTTCGTCGGTCACACGCACACCTTCGGTCTCGAGCACGAGCAGCGGGTGGTCCTTGCGCCGCGGCTCCACGACCATGTGCGTCCAGCGCGGATCCACGCGGCATTCGAAGCGGCCCAGTTCCGCGCCGTCCTCCAGGACGCGCAACACACGTCCCGGCACGCTGGCCATCAGCACGGCCACACGCCGCACGCGGTCGCTCGGCACCCGCCACCAGGCCGCGTCGGCGACCCAACGCCCGTTGGGTTCGCGCCCGTGCCAGCCGGCCAGCAGGATGCCCGGCAGTCCCGAGGCATCGACGGGCGCGGGCGCGCTGCGTTTGTCGCGCCGGCGGTCGATCCAGTTCGTGATGTAGGCGCGGAGTTGTTCCGGCCCGCCCTCGCGCAACGCCACTGCCGCGCCCTTCAAGCCGCCGCGCGCCAGGGCCGGATAGGCCGCCAACGCCATGTCGAACAGCACCCAATCGTGCTGCATCACCACGCCGCCGAAGGCGCGGATGCGATGTGCCATGAAGGCGTGGTGCGTCTCGTTGCCCAACTGGTAGAGCGCACGGTCGTAGGCCCCGTCGTCGAGGTGCGCGACGCTGGTGTAACGCTCGCCGTCCTGCTCCAGTTCGCGCCCCGCCTCCACGTAGAGGTCGACCTCGGCGTGGCGCCGCAGGTACGGCAGGAGGTGGCGCGTGTAGTCGCCGATTCCGGAACGGACCTCCGGCGGCGTCGTGACGATGGCGATCTTCAACCGTTGCAGCCTGGAGGGGAGGGGCCGCTGGGGCTCAGGCGGCCGCGGTCAGGATCTCGACGCCGTCGGGGCCCAGGTAGATCGAGTGTTCGGTCTGCGCGACCATGACGTCTTCGCTTTCGACCAGCGGCGGGTAACGCACGAGGGAACCCTGGCGCGCCAGTTTGGCGAAGGTGTCCTCGACCACTTCGCGGTCGATGTGGTTGAAGTAGCGCCGCGCGATGGGAAGGCCGCGCCAGGCTTCGATCTCCTTCAACATGTCGCGGTCGAGGCCCTTGGCCTTCGTCGGCGGGCGCGTGAGCATGAAGACCTCGGCCTTGCCCTTCTCGCGGATGAAGCCCTGGCCAGTGCACGCGAACGGCTCGATCGCGAACACGGTGCCCGCGCGGAGGCGGCCGCCGCCGCGCTCGGCGTAGTTGGGGATCTGCGGCGCCGTGTGCACCTTCCAGCGGGCGAGGCCGTGACCGGTCAGGTTGCGCACGGGTTGAAAGCCGGCGGCGAGGATGGTGCGCTCGACGGCGGCGCCGATCTCGCCGACCGGCAGGCCGTCTTCGATCGTGGCGATGGCGGCGGCGAGCGCGTCGGAGGAAGCGCGGATCAGACCCTGCCAACGGCCGTCCTTCGAGAGATCGACGGTGCACGCCGTGTCGGCGATGTAGCCGTCCACGTGCACACCGATGTCGACCTTGGCGCAGTCGCCCTCTTCGTAGCGCAGGTCGTCCTCGGGGGCCGAGCAGTAGTGGGCCGCCACGAAGTTGCGGCTCGACTGCGCGGGGAAGCCGGGTTGGGCGCCCCGGGCGCGGATCGTCGCTTCGACGGTTTCGAGCACGTCGCGCACGCGCACGCCGGGTTGGATGTTGGCGCGAGCCCACTCGCGGCATTCGGCGGCGATGCGGCCAGCGCGGCGGAAACAGTCGAGAGCGTAGTCGTCCACGGGGCCAGAATAGTCCCAGGGCCGCCGGGGGCCAAGCGACCGCGGGGGTCGGCGTGGGCCGCGAGGTCTAGACTTGCCCCCCATGGACGGGCCGGGCGCTGGGGCGAAGGGGGTCGGGCGAGGCCAGTGGATCGCGCGGTGGGTGCTGGTGCTGGCGCCGCTCCTGCTGCTGGGTGAGGCGGTCTTCGGGCCCGGCGTGCTGGTGCAACTCGACGGGCTGGTCGATTTCGAGCCGTGGAAGAGCGCGGCGGGCGAGGGCGCGCGCTCGCGGAACCCCCTGCTGCTCGACCAGAGCCTGGTGGTCCTGCCGTGGTTGCACTTCGCGGGCGAGCGCTTGGCCGCCGGCGAGCTACCCCTTTGGAACCCGAACAACCTCCTCGGCCAGCCTATTCACGGGGCCCTGACGGGCGCGTTCCTGTGGCCGCTGTCGTGGCTGTACTTCCTGGTCGGCGATTGGGCGGTGTTCGCGTTCGTGGCTTGGGCGAAGCTCGCCCTGGCGGGGCTTGGGACCTTCGTGCTGCTCGGTCGGCTCGGCGCGCGGCCGGCGGCGGCCCTGGCGGGGGCGCTCGGGTACCAGTTCTCCGCCTTCTTGGTCCTGTGGCTCGGCCACCCGCACACGAACGTGGCGCTGCTGTTGCCGTGGGTGCTGGTGGCCCTCGAAGCCCTGATCTGCGCCCCCCGCGGCCGGGGGCGGCGGCCTGTGGCGGCCCTGGGGGCCCTCGGCGGGCTGGCCCTCGTCGCGGGTCACGTGCCGACGGCGCTCCACGTGGCGCTGTTCGCGGGTTTGTGGGCCCTGTGGCGGGTGTTCGGACCCGCTCCGGGAGCTGGCGGGGAGGAGCACCTCCGCGGGCGCGGCCTGCTCGGACTGGCGGCGGCGGCACTCCTGGCGCTCGCCCTGGCGGCGCCCCAGTGGCTGCCGTTTGCGGAGTACACGGCGGCGAGCCGCGGGCGCGAGCTCGCCCCCCAGGTCACCGCCCAGGTGGCCGAGGCCATGCCGCCGGCCGCGGAGATGGCGCCGTTCTTGCTGCTGCCACACCTCCACGGGGATCCGCTCGAGGGCACCTACCGAGGCCCGAGCGGCCCGCACCTCAACTTCCAGGAGTTCGCCGGCGGCTACGTGGGTTCGCTGCTGCCGCTGCTGGCCATCGCGGCCCTCGTCTTGCGGCGGCGAGAGCCCGGCACGTGGTTCCTGGGCGGCGCGGCGCTGCTCGCCGCGTTGATGGCGTGGAACCTGGGGCCCGGCGGTCTGCTCGTCGAGTGGGTGCCGGGGCTCTCCTCCACCAAGCCGCTGCGGTTGCTCTTGGTCGTGGCCTTTGCGCTGTGTGTGCTCGGCGCCCTGGGTTTGGAGGCTGTGCTCGCGCGTGTGCGCAACGCACGGGTGCGCGGAGCGCTTGGGGCGCTCGCGTGCGTTGTGGTCCTCGCCCAACTCGTCCCCTTTGGCCGTGGCTACAACCCCGTGGTGCCGCGGGCCGAGATCCTGCCCGCGACACAAAGCGGCGCATTCCTGGCCGCGCAGGGCGATCTGGGCCGCACCCTCGCCACCAGCAACACCCTGCTGCCGCCGAACAGCAACCTGTTCCTCGGTGTGCCGCTGATCACCGGTTACGACTCCATCGAAACCGTGCGGGTGGTCGAGCTGGTGGCTCTATTGACCACCGACGAGCGCGCCGCTTGGTTCACGAACGAGATCCGCTGGTTCGACCGAGCCGTGCCCCTGGGCGGTCTCTTGGGCGTGCGCTGGGTCATCAGCCGCGACCCACTGCCGGCGCCGCTCACACCCGCGCACGAGGGCGAGTTCCTGACCTACGAGAACCCCTTCTTCCGCCCCTTCCTGCGCGTGGCGCGCGGCGTGGAGTTGCTCCCCGACCGCGACATCCGCCTCGCTCGAATGGGCGCCGAGTCGTTCGATCCCGACGTGATTCCCGTCGAGCATGTGCCCGAGGGTGTAGAGCCCTACAACGACGCCCCCGGCATGACACCGCGCGGCCAGGTGGCGTGGATCGAGCGCACGCCCCTCACCCGCACCTTCCGCGCCCAACTCGACGCACCCGCGCTCGTCGTGCTCGCCCACGCGTGGGACCCCGGCTGGCAGGCCGTGGTGAACGGCACACCCCATCCCATCGAGCGTGTGGCCCACGCCCTCGAAGGCCTATGGCTGCCCGCCGGCGACCACCAGGTAGAACTGCGCTACCGCCCACGCTCGTTCGCACTCGGCGCGGCCCTGTGCGCGCTCGCCCTGCCGCTCCTCTTCTTCTTGGCTCTGCCAAGGCGCCCCCGCCCCAAAAAGATCGCCCCGTGAAACTGACCCACTCCACACCCGCCGCCGCGCTGCTGACCGTCGCGCTACTCGCCGCCGCGCTGCCGACCGTCGCGATGCTCGTGGGCTGCATCACAACCGTGCACGAGGGCCCCGCGCCCGCCACCGTGCCCGAAGTCGTCGTCAGCCAACCGACCGAAGTGTGGCGCGTGCTGCAAGACAACAACGCGGTGGGCTGGCTCGTCCGCTACACCCCAACCAACGACCCCAAAGACGCCTTCCTGAGCGTGCGCAACGCCTGGCACCAAGAACTGGGCCTAATCGACGCCGAGAGCCGCTGGTGGCGCTTCCTCCCCCACGAACGCGACCCCCAACTAATCGGCGCCGGCGCAACAGCCGAAGGCGTAGCAGCGATCCTCGCGCTCGAAACCACCCCCGATCTCACGCCCGCACCGCTCTCCGAACTGGGCGGCTGACTGCGACACACAGACCGGAGCGTGCGCACTGCGACAACGATCTCGTCTACCGAGTGCGTCCACCGAGTGCGGACAAAATCTGCCGGCCATCGGATGGATGACCGGCAGATTCTGTCCGCACTCGATACCGGTATTGGTACACGGTACACTCGGTGTCCCATGCCGCTCGAGTTCGTACGCACGAAGATCGCCCGCTCGTACCTGGCCGCTGCGGCCGCGGAGCAGTTCGGCGACATGATCAAGGCCGTCGTCGATGTCCGGCGGAAGATCATGGTCGTCGGCGCAGAGTTGCACTCGGACGAGGAATCCGCACTGCTAGGCGATGGCTCTCGACAAGAGGATCGGTGGGGCATCAACCTCTACCCGGCGGAGGATGGCGATGACTGGTTCGAGTTCGACTCGATGATCAATGTCCGACCGGCGCAGGGGAATCGCTCGCGCGGTGTCGAGGACGCGCGCTTGCAGGCCTCCATCCGCCAGATCGTCGACGATCTGGTTGCTCCGGAGTCGAGTTCATGACGCTCCATAGGCAGTTGAGCGCCGGGCGCTGGCAGACCCTCGGCCTCGTCGAGCAACTCGCCAACGTGGGGAGCGAGGTGGAGCGTACGATCGCTGCCTTTAGGAGCGGGCGTCACGATCGCTTCGAGAAGGCGCTAGACCGTGCCCTCGAGCTGTTCGATCTCACCGCGAGCGACAAGCGCTGGCGCGGCCACCGCCTGCGAGAGGTCCTGCGGGCTCGCGAGGAGTTCGTGCGCCTGTTCTTCGAGGCACCACACGACCCCGCCTCCGCAGAGGGCCTGCGGCGGTACTTCCTCGCCTTCGCGGTCCTGCAGAACAGGTGACGTCGGGCGGTGCCGCCGCGCGACGCAGGCCACGTGCCGTCACTGCGGCCCAGGGTGAGTTGCTGGTTGACGGCTCGACGACGCCCCAGGCCCATCGGAGGCAAGGACGGAGCGGCGGAGTTTCTCGAGTCGATCTGCTGGGCCTCGATCGGCTCGCCCCAGAGCCAGACGAAGCTGTGGCCGGCGGTGCCCACGCCGAAAGTGCCGCCGACCAAGAGGCGCGGGGCGATGCCATCAGCGTAAACAGCCAACGCGCAGACCCCGAAGTCGGCGAGTTCGCCCCCGGCTCGACATGCAGCGCTTGCCGCTCCAGCACCTTGGGCCCGGCGACCCACGGGCCTTTAGGGGTTGCGCCAGCGGGCGGGCGTCGCCTGCGCCGAACTAGGGCACGAGAACGGGGCCAAGCACGACCCGGAACCCGAAGTTGCTGTCGGAGTACCAGGAAACGTCGTAGTCCCGGAACGCGGAGCGGCACTTGGCCGAGTTGCTGTTCCAAGGGTTCCAACTACCGCCGCGGACGACCCGGAGCGGGCCGCCAGAAACGCAAGGGTCCGTCTTGGCCGAAGCCGTGTAGCTGATGAAGCCGTCCATGCACCACTCCCACAAGTTGCCGTGCATGTCGTGAAGTGGGCGGGATCCCGGGCAGCCCGTTGGGACACGCCGCCAGCCGATCGAACGCCCGAATGGAGAACACGCGCCCCGATCTGTCCCCCCCCGCTTCCGAACTGGACGGCGGAAAGGGCTCGGCCGCTGGCGCATCAGCGGGCGAGCGCGATTTCCCTCGGGCTAGGGCAAGAGTATTGGGCCCAGCACCACCCGGAAGCCGAGGCTGCCGCCGGAGTAGCTGCCGGCAATCTTGAGACGGTACGCGGAGCGAGTGAGCTGCGACCCGAAATCCCAACAGCCGCCCCGGAAGACCCCCAACGAAGCGCCATAGCCGCCGAAAGGATCCGTCTTCGGCGTAGTCGAATAGGGTTGAGGTGTGTCCAAGCACCACTCCCACACGTTGCCATGCATGTCGTACAAGCCCCAGGCGTTGGGAGCGTAGCTACCGACGCTCTTGGTGCCCGATTGCCAGCCGCCGCACTCGCTGTTCGAGTGAAAGCTGTAGTTGAACCCGGCCTGGTCGCAGAAAATGTCGGGCCCGAAGGCGAACTCCGTTGTCGTACCCGCGCGGCACGCGTACTCCCATTCCGCCTCCGTGGGCAGCCGGTACTGGTAACCAGCGGGCACCTTGCCGAGAGCCGTCTGCTGAGCATTCAACACGTTGCAGTAGGCGACGGCTTGGAACCGCTGCACGTACTCCACCGGTCGATCGGGACCCACGTGAAACGACGGGTTGAAACCGAGGATCGCCTCGAATTCGGCTTGTGTCACCTCATACCGGCCCATCCAGTAGGGCCTGGTGATCGTGACTTGGTGAGCGGGCTTCTCGTTGATTGGCGAGAAATACGGAGGCGCGTTCGCGGCGTCCGAGCCCATCTGGAACGTGCCCGGTGGGATAGGCACGAGGCCCGGGAAACTCGGCACAGAGAGCGGCACCTGCAGGCCGTTGGTCACGCCCAGGCTAGGGCCAGCGGCGAGATCGACAAGTGTGCCTTGCAAGTAGATCGAGAGTCCAGAGAGCGAGAGCACCAAAGGCACAGAGACATCGAAACTCGCGGGCGCCGCCGCGCCGCCAGCCCATGACACGGGACCCGAGGTCGCGAATGGGTTGGGCGGCGTCAAAGAGAGCAGCAGTTCGCCCGGCGCGCCCGGGGACACCAGGCCAAAGCCCGGCAGTACGGTGCCCGCGGGGAACGCGGGGTCAGGCGCCGTAGCGACGCTCAAGAACGCGAGGGCAGCCGGCGCGCTTGCGGTCGCGGTGTTCGACACGCCGACGGTGAAGGTCGCCCCCACCATGGGGATCCCAGCGGTCACCACCAAACTGCCCGGCGGGTTCACGCCGGAGCCGTAGGGTGTCACTTGGAACGCGGCCGCGTCGTTCGCGGCCATGGCGGAAATCAGAACTGTCGCGGCGCCACCGACGGCGAGGAGGGATCGAGTCATGGGGAAGTCACTCCGGAAGGGGGAGAGCAAGTCAAGGCGGCTCATCGTAGCTCCCTTTTCAAATCACGGCGGCTACGACCTCCGAGTACGACCTCGACCTGCCGAGTACGGGCAAAATACGCCGGTCGTCGGGTGGATGACCGGCAGATCTTGCCCGTACTCGGTAGTCGGTGACCCACGGGCCTGCGGGCTTGCGCCAGCGAGTGGGCGTCCCTTACGCCGGGCTAGGGGACGAGAACTGGGGCGAGCACAACCCGGAACCCGATGAAGTTGGTGTAGAGGCTGGGACTGACGTTGCCCCGGCGCGCGGAGCGGCAGAAGTTCGAGGCGAAGTCCCAACTGCCGCCGCGGAAGACCCGGAACGAGCCGCCAGAGACGTAAGGATCCGTCTCGGCCGAAGCCGTGTAGCTGCTGAAGCTGTCCATGCACCACTCCCACACGTTGCCATGCATGTCATAGAGGCCAAAGGCGTTCGGAGCGTAGCTGCCCACGGGCGAGGTGCCGCTCGCGGCCGTCAGGCCGCACGTCGAGCCCGCATGGTCGGAGTTCCAGAACCGCGCCTGGTTGCAGAAAAGAGCAGTCCCATAGTGGAACTCCGTTGTCGTCCCTGCGCGGCAGGTGTACTCCCATTCCGCCTCCGTGGGCAGGCGATATTGGTAGCCGGCGGGTACCTGGCCGAGCGCCGTTTGTTGGGCATTCAGGGCGTGGCAGTAGGCCACCGCGTTGAACCAATTGACGCGCTCCACCGGCCGGTCAGCGCCCAAGAGCTGCGCCGGGTTGGTGCCCATCAGCGCCTCGTACTCCGCCTGCGTCACCTCGTACCGGCCCATCCAGAAGGGCTGGCTGATCGTGACTTGGTGGACGGGCTTCTCACTGCTTTGGCTGAAGTAGGGCGCCGCGCTCGCCGCGTTCGAGCCCATCAGGAACGTGCCCGGTTGGATGGGCACGAGGCCGGGGAAGTTAGGCGCCGTCAAGGTCACCGCCAGACCGTTGGTCAACCCCAAGCTGGGTCCTGCCGCGACGTCGACCAGCGTGCCTTGCAGGTACAGCGTCAGGCCAGACAAATTCGGCACCTGCGGCACAGATAGACCGAAGCTTGCAGGCGGTGTGGCGCCGCCGGCCCAGGGCACGGGGCCCAACGTGACGAGCGGATTGGGCGCGACCAAACTGAGCAGCAGTTCGCCCTGCGCGCCCGGCGCGGAAAGGCCAAAACCCGGCAACACCGTGCCCGCAGGGAACGCGGGGTCAGCCGCCGTCGCCAAGCTCAAGAACGCAAGCGACGCGGGCGCCGAAGCGACGGCTGTGTTCGACACACCCACGGTGAAGGTCTCCCCCACCATGGGGATGCCGGAGGTCAACACCAAACTGCCCGGCGGGTTCACGCCGGAGCCGTAGGGCGTCACTTGGAACGCGGCCGCGTCGTTCGCGGCCACGGCGGACAGGACCAGGGCAGCGGCGCAGCCGACGGCAAGTAGGGATCGAGTCATAGGGAAGTCACTCCGGGGAAGGGGAAGGGGAGAGCAAGCCAACGCTGTTCATCGTAACCCCCTCCTCGAATCACGGGGGGCTACGGGCTTCCGGCCTGCGAGTACGGGCAGATTCCGCCGGTCATTGGTGGATGACCGGCAGATTTTGCCCGTACTCGGTAGGTCTCGGTATTAGCGTGCGAGAACTGGGGCGAGCACAACCCGGAACCCGAGGAAGTCGGCGCTGCCGGGGTCGAAGCTGCCCCGGACCGCGGAGCGGCAGCCGCCCGAATCGCTGAGCCAACTGCCGCCGCGGATGACCGGGAACGGGCCGCCAGAAACGTACGGGTCCGTCTTGGACGATGCCGTGTAGCTGCTGAAGCTGTCCATGCACCACTCCCAAACGTTGCCGTGCATGTCGTAAAGACCCCAGGCGTTCGGCGCGTAGCTGCCCACGGGCACCGCACCATTCGGATCTTGGCAGTTCGCCGCCGGAGACGAGTGGTGGGAGAACAAGAACCTCGCTTGGTTGCACAACAAGCTCGGCCCATAGTGGAACTCCGTCGTGGTCCCCGCGCGGCAGGCGTACTCCCACTCCGCCTCCGTGGGTAGGCGGTACTGGTAACCAGGAGGCACCTTGCCAAGGGCCGTTGCCTGAGCGTTCAAGGCATTGCAGTACGCCACGGCGTTGAACCAAGTGGCAGTGTCGACAGGCCGGTCCGCGCCCAAGAAATGCGACGGGTTGTTGCCCATCAACGCCTGGTACTCCGCTTGCGTCACTTCGTACTGGCCCATCCAGAAGGACTTGCTGATCGTGACTTGGTGGACGGGGCCGACCGGCCCGTAGTAGGGCGCCCCAAACGCCGCATCCGACCCCATTTGGAACGTGCCAGGTTGGATCAGCACAAGCCCGGGGAAACTCGGCTCGGACAGGGTCACTTGCAGGCCGTTGGTCAAGCCCAGGCTCGGGCCCGCGGCGAGGTCCACGAGTGTGCCTTGCAGGTAGATCGAAAGGCCCGACAAGGAAGGCAAGAGCGGCACCGACAAGGCGAAGTTGGCCGGTGTCGCGGTGCCGCCTGCCCAGGGCACGGGGCCCAAGGTCGCCAAAGGGTTGGGGCTCGCCAAGCTGAGCAGCAGCTCGCCCGGCGCGCCGGGGAACGCCAAGCCAAAGCCCGGCAGCACGGTGCCCGCGGGGAACGCGGGGTCGGGCGCCGTGGCGAGGCTCAAGAACGCGAGGGCAGCCGGCGCGCTCGCCGAGGCCGTGTTCGACACGCCCACGATGAAGCTCTCCCCCACCATGGGGATGCCCGACGTCACCACCAAACTGCCCGGCGGGTTGATGCCGGAGCCGTAGGGCGTCACTTGGAATGCGGCCGCGTCGTTCGCGGCCACGGCGGAAAGGACCAGGGCAGCGGCGCAGCCGACCGCACGGAAGGATCGAATCATGGGGAAGTCACTCCGGGGAAGGGGAGGGGGAGATCAAGCCGAAGCAGCTCATCGTACCTCCGTCCTCGAATCACGGGGGCGACGGTCTACCGTCCTCCGAGTACAGACAAAATCTGCCGGTCATCGGAAGAATGACATGCGGATTCCGTCCGTCATCGGCACCGTACTTGGTACCTCGGTACCCGCTGGTGCCCAGCGCGCCGAGCCTCGCGGGCATGACCGTTGGCGGTAGCAAGGCAGAGGGCCCGGGCGAGCGGGCAGCGGCCCCGATCAGGACCCCATCCAATCCAATTGGCCGCTGGTTCGCAGCTGGCGCAAACGGGCCTTCGTCGATGCGGCCCCATTGGCTTGCGCGTCCGCGAGGATGGGGCGAATGGTCCGGCGGGCGCGGGGCACGAAGTGGCCGAGACGTGCGAGCACGCTCAACGCCCAGGCGCGCGCGAAGGCCTTGGGCTCTCGCTCTGCCAAGCTGCGCACCGCATGGAGGAGAGCGGTTTGGGCCGAACCATCGAGGTCCCCGCCCAGATCCACACGATCCAGCATTTGCAGGAGGTGCAGACGCACGTCCGCGCAGGGTTCGCTCGCCAGCAGTCTTGCCAGCGTGGGCGCGTGGATCGCCACCGCTCGCGGGTCGGTCCTGCATCGGTGCAAGAGCAGCCAGGTAGCGGCCACACGAATGCGCTCCTCGCCTTCGTCGTCGGCAGCGCGGAGCCATCGTTCGAGCGCACCCGGGACGTTTTCCGTGCCCCGCGCCAGCTCTTCGAGGGTATCGGTGTGCTTGCCGTCGAACCGCGCGAGTTGTTCGACGAGTCGGTCGTAGTTCGAATCCATGCCGGCGTCCGTTGGGTGAGCATGGGCCTGCGCCCGAAGTCCGCGGAGATTTCCCTTCCATTGCCCGTCGCTGCGGCAACTACCCTGACGCTGGGCGGACCATGGGCTCCGCCGCCTTCGACCCCGCGAACTAGAGGCGTAAGGGAGTGCGCCAACGGGCGGACGTCCGTTGTGCCCGGCTACGGCACGAGAACTGGGGCGAGCACCACACGGAATCCGTAGTCGTCGTCCGAATAGAGGGGAATGATGTAGTGCCGCACCGCAGCGCGGCAGTTGTGCGAGTCGCTGCGCCAACTGCCGCCGCGGATGATCCGGATCGGGCTGCTCGAGACGTAGGGATCCGTCTTCGCGGAAGGGGTGTAGTTGCTGAACCCGTCCAAGCACCACTCCCACACGTTCCCGTGCATGTCATAAAGACCGCGGGCGTTGGGCGTGTAGCTACCCACGGGGAAAGGACCCCAGTGCTTCACGCAGGAGGAGTCGGAGTGGTTGGAGTGTGCGAATCTCGCCTGGTCGCAGAGCAGCGCGTCGCCGTAGTGGAACTCCGTCGTCGTGTCCGCGCGGCAGGCGTATTCCCACTCCGCCTCGGTGGGCAATCGGTACTGGTAACCCGTGGGCACCTTCCCCAACGCCGTCTGCTGGACATTCAGGGCCTCGCAGTACGCCATGGCCTTGAACCACGTCACTCGCTCCACCGGTCGATCCGCGCTCACGTGCTGCGAGGGGTTCGTGCCCATCAAGGCTAGGTACTCCGCTTGCGTCACCTCGTGTTGGCCGATCCAGAACGGCTGGCTGATCGTCACCTGGTGAACGGGTTTGTGATTGTCGCTGCCGAAGTACGGCGTCCCGGTCGCGGCGTTCGACCCCATCTGGAACGTGCCCGGTTGGATCGGCACGAGGCCTTGGAAGCTCGGCTCCGACAGCGTCACTTGGAGTCCGTTGGTCACGCCGAGGCCCGGGCCCGAAACGAGCTCGAGCAATGCGCCCTGCATGTAGATCGAGAGGCCCGAGAGGGATGGCACGGGCGGCACCGAAAGGCTAAAGCTCGCCGGTGCCGCGCTGCCGCCCGCCCAAGGCACTGGTCCCAAGGTCGCGAGCGGATTCGGCGCTGCCACGCTGAGGAGCAACTCGCCGGGTGTGCTCCCATCTGCAAGTCCGAAGCCCGGCAGCACTGTGCCTGCGGGGAATGCGGGATCCGGTGCCGTGGCGAAGCTCAAGAACGCCAAGGCCGTGGGCGCGCTTGCCGAGCTCGTGTTCGACACGCCCACCGTGAAGCTCCCCCCCACCATGGGGATGCCAGACGTCACGATCAAACTGCCCGGCGGATTCACGCCGGAGCCGTAGGGCGTGACTTGGACGGCGGTCGCGTCCGTCGCCGCCAACGCAGAAAGCGCGAATCCAAGGGCCGCCGAGCGGCCAAGGGTGGGAAGTCGTTGGGCCATGGGGCGTCGCTCCGGGGTGGAAGCGCGGAGACGTCAGAACGGCGGGGGCGATCGTACCGCTTCTCCGCGCGAGTGGGGGGCCTCCCGCCGTGCGTGCCGGGCGACTTGACCCCGGTGGGGCTTCAGGGGAGTCTATGCTCGATCCTGGAGCCCCCCGCGCCGGGCCGCGCCGATGTCGCGCGGGTCGAATGTGGGCCACACCCACTCCCCGCGTGGAGCGGCCCAGCGCGACATGAAACAAGTCCTCCTCTTGGCTTTGCTCGGGTCGCTCCTCGTCGCGGTCTGGTGGGTGGCGACTGCGGAGGCCCCCGAGCGTGACGACGTGGTGGAGCGCAGCCCGACCCGCGCCGCCGACGAGTTCACGGGCGCGGTCTCCCTCGCAGGAGTTGGCGCGGTCGAGCCGCGAAGTGACGAGCCCACACGCACGATGGCGGCAGTATCGGGAGCTGCGGTCGACGATTCGGCTACGCGGGCTGCGGATGGTTTGGCCGAGATGGACGACGAGCCCAGCTTTGCGACGCACGTCGTCGCTCTCGCGGTCGACCATCGGGGCCGTCCGATGGCCGACCGGGAGCTCCAACTCGCCTGGCACCGGGCGGAAGAAACACACGCCGTGCCAGAACCCGTCGCCCGTGCGCGCGCAGATGCGAGCGGCGCCGTGCGTTTCGGGGTCACGCCAGGCTCGCTCGCGAACGCAAACGTCTCGCTGTACGTTCGCGACAGCGAAACCGGAGCTAGGACCTGGATTGCTGAGGCGGTATTGCCTTCGGAAGGAGAACTGGATCTCGGAACGCTCGTGCTGGCGCTGCCGCGTGAGCTCTATCCGGAGGTGCTCGTGAGCGGCCGTGTCACGGACCACGATTTCGCGCCTGTGCCGGGAGTGAAGGGGCGTGCGTTCGCGCACCGGTCTCTTGACGACGCGACGGGCGGAGACCGGCGGAACGAGCCTTCACAGAGTGAAGTGGTAATCGCAACCACAGGCCACTTCGCCGTGTATGGACCGCCGACCACGGAGTACCTGTCACTCGGATTCTCCTCGTCCGGGTACAGCAACGCGCATCTGTCGGAAGTCCAGCCCCGAACCCATGGCCTCGAGGTGTTCCTGTCGCGCGAACTTCGCTTGCGCGGCCGACTGATCGTGCCCGAGCATGGGCCATCGGTCACGAGCTACTGTGTGTGGCTCTTCAGCGACGCAGGCAACGGCGGAGGTGTCACGCCGACGCGCGACGGGGAGTTTCATGCGAGAGGTCCCTCCGGTTCCGTCGAACTGAGAGTCACTCAACCAGCATTGGGGCTCGTGTTGTTCCACGAGGTCTTTGCGGTGACCCCCGAAACCGGTGGCGATCTCGGAACGATCGATCTGCGTCCCGTCGCAAAACCGCTCGACGTCCAACTGGTCGATGGCACCGGCTCGGCGCTCGCGAAGGTGACCGTTCAGATGGAAGTGAAGGGCGCCGCGAACGCGACTGGCCATGCCCGCGCGAGCTTGAGAACCGACTACACTGGCCGCCTCTTCGTGTGCGTGCCCGCGCATGCCCTCGAAGCCCAATTGACGGTGCTAGGTCGCGCGCCGGTCGTGGTGGACTTGGTTACGCCGCCCGAGCGCGTCGAATTGCGCTGAGATCGCGGCCGTCATGGTCGGGAGATGGCGTTGCGATCGATGGGCAGCGGAGATTCTCCCCGCGCGGTACCCTTTGCAGCATGGGACGAATCCTCACACTTTCGGCGCTGCTCGTCTCCGTGGGGTTGGTGGTGTGGTTTGCCGTCCACGGGGAGGGCCCCGATCGCGCGCACGCGCCGGAACGAAGGGCGGAGCGTGCGGCGGACCAAGACACGGGTGAAGTGTTCCTCGCGGAAGTCGATGGGATCGGGCCGCGGAACGAACAAGCGGCGCCGCCGCCATCGCCGCAACCCGTAGCGGAGGAGCACGTCGAGGAGAAGCACGTCCCATCCGTCGCGGAAGAGGAAGAGCTGGTCATCGTGAGCGAACGCACGGTGACGGCAACGGTCATCCGCGCAAGAGCGGTCGACTTCGGCGGACGTGCGCTCGCGGGGCGCGAACTCGAACTCGCCTGGCGCCCGCAAGAGCAGACGATCGAGACGCCGCAACCGATCGCCGTCGCGCGCGCCGGGGAAGACGGCGCCGTGGAGTTCGGAATCGACGCGGAAGCGTTGGCGGATTCGCCGATCTCGTTCCGGGTGAAGGACACCCAACGCGGGGACTGGGCTTGGGCCGAAGCGGTGAGCGTGTCGGAGGGTGTCGACCGGGACCTTGGGACCCTCGTGCTGACGCTGCCGCGCGAGCCCTACCCCGTCCCCCTGGCAACGGGACGGGTGGGTGACAGCCGCATGGCTCCCATTCCAGGAATCGTCGGGTTCGTGTCCGCCCGGAACGTCTTCGTCGGCGGTGACGAGCCCGAAGGTCCGGTCGAACTTTGGGAAGGCGAGGTTGTGATCCAACCCAACGGATCCTTCGCGGCCTACGGGCCACCCACCTCGAGAACCCTGAACTTGCTGTTCGCCGCAGAGGGGTACCAAGAGGAGGACTTGTACGACATCGAAGTGCCGACGCACGGCCTGGAAGTGGCCCTAGCCCGCCGGATTCGCCTGCGTGGACGAATCCTGGTCCCAGAGCAGGGGCCGCCAGTCCCGAGCTACGGCGTGTGGCTCAGCGAAGAGGGCATGGGCATCGGCATCTCGCCCGGCGCGGACGGCAACTTCAGCGCGGTTGGTTCCACCCGCTCCATCGAGGTGAAGGTGACGCAACCGGCCCTCGGGCTCGTGCTATTCAAGGAGGTATTCGCGCTGCCGCCGGAAACGGACGGGGAGCTCGGCACGATCGACTTGCGCGCGCGTGCCAAACCCCTCGATCTCGTGCTGGTCGACCGCACGGGCGCGGCCATCGCGAACGAAGTCGTTTGGATCGCCGTCAAGGACGTCGAACCCGCGGCGAGCGAAGCGCGCGGACAGGCACCCACGGACGCGAACGGGCGGTTGTTCGTTGCCGTCCCGACCCTCGCACTCGAGGCCGAGCTGACCGTCTCCGGCCGCGCGCCCGTGAAGGTGGACCTGGTCTCGCCCCCACCGCGGATCGAAGTGCCCTGACGGGACTCGACGCGCCGCTCAGGGAACGAGAACGGGCGCGAGCACGACCCGGAACCCGCTGAAGGCGAGGACATTGGAGGGAGACGTGAGGTTCCGGACCGCGGTGCGGCAGTCGTCCGACAAATCCGCCCTACCGCCGCCGCGGAACACCCGGTTTGCGAGGCCGGTGACGAAGGGATCTACCTTCGCCGACGCCGTGTAGGGAGCAAGACTGTCCATGCACCACTCCGAGACGTTCCCGTGCATGTCGTAGAGGCCCCACGCGTTGGGAGAGAAACTGCCAACGGGCGAGGGACCCGCCGGCTGGTTGACGCAAGAGGCAGGGGGTGTCGAGAAGTAGCTGTAGGAGAAGCTCGCCTGGTCGCAGAGGAGGCCAGGACCGTAGTGGTACTCCGATGTGGTGCCCGCCCGGCAGGCGTACTCCCACTCTGCTTCCGTGGGCAGACGGTACTCGTATCCGGCGGGGAGCTTGCCCAATGCGGCGAGTTCGTTCGTCAACGCGTCGCAGTAGGCAATCGCGTCGAACCACGTCGTGCGATGGACAGGCAGGTCGGTCTCGACGTGGGCGGAGGGGTTAGCCCCGGTGACCGCTTCGTACTCGGCCTGGGTCACCTCATACCGGCCCATCCAGAAGGGTTTGCTGATCGTGACCTGGTGGACCGGTTTCTGCACGCTGCTGTTCCAATACGGCGGGGCCGCCGGTGCGTCCGAGCCCATCGCGAACGTGCCCGGTTGGATCAGCACGAGGCCCGGAATGCTCGGTGCGGAGAGGGTCACCGCAAGGCCATTGGTCACGCCGAGGCTCGGCCCCGAGTGGACGTCCAACAACGTGCCTTGCAGATAGATCGTGCGACCGAAGAGGGAAGGCACCAAGGGCACCGACAGTGCGAAGCTCGCCGGCGCGGACGCGCCACCGGCCCACGGCACCGGGCCCAGGGTCGCAAACGGGTCGACGCCAGCCAGGCTCAGGAGCAACTCGCCGTGAGCGCCGGGGAAGGCGAGGCCGAAACCGGGCAACACCGTGCCCGCGGGGAACGTGGGATCCGGCGCCGTCGCGAGGCTCAAGAACGCGAGCGACGGCGGCGCATCGGCCCTGGCCGTGTTGGCCACACCGACGGTGAAACTCTCACCCACCATCGCGAGACCCGACGTCACCACCAAACTGCCCGGTGGGTTGACGCCAGAGCCATAGGCGGTTACCTGGGCCTGCAGGAGAGGTGCCAAGGCAGTGAGGGTCAGCGCGACCACGGCTGCGTCGCGCGGCGATGCGAACCGGAACGGTCGGTGGTGGAGCGATTGCATGGGGCGAGGTTGCAGGTGGTGTCCGCGGCGGGGGCTCGGAGCGAGCCTACACCGCCCCTCCCGATCCGTCAGCCCCCGCTAGACCGATCCAATACCGCATGCCCATGCGCGTCCACGAGGCCGCTGCAAACCCCGGGAAACTAGGGCAGGATGCGCCCCACGAGGCCATTGCTCAGCGTCACCGGTTGCCCCGGCGACGACGTCGCGACATGGGCTGATTGGAAGCCCACCTCCAAGCCCACCAGCGCCGGGCGAACGGACACGGGGAGCCGAGGAACCGAGTCAGGATAAAAGCCGCCGGTCACTCGGTCTCCAGCGGCGGCTGCCGCGGCTACAAAGCAACCACTGGTCCGTCGGACGGCGCCACACCTTGGGAGCCAACCGGGTGCGGGGCGGTCGACGACCGGCAGATCTTGTCCGTACTCGGTACCGGTACCGCTCCGTACCCCCTGGTGCTACTCGTGTCGGGGGAGCCCCGTTTCGAACGACAAGGCGTGGCTTAGCAAACGCGCTTGCGTCTGCTCTCGGAGGCCCCGTGGACGGTCGAGTTGCATGCGCGCCAGCACGGCGGCATCGGCGCGTGCGCCGCCGAGCCACGCCGCCGCCAACGTGCGCAACTGGCCGGACCGCGTAGGCGTGGCGCGCTTAAGTCGCGTCAGGGCGCGCACGATGCGCTGTTCGACCGGGTCGAAGTCGCTACCCAACGGGTAGTCGGGCAGAGTTCCATCCGAGCGGAATGGCGCGAGGCGTCGGCGCAGCTCGTCGGGCGTGTTCTGGCGCACTGGCTGCGCCAGTCGCGCGTTTCGCGCGACCTTGCCAGCCGCCCGCGCCTCCTCGAGCACGCCAGACGCGAATAGCGCATCCGCGATCGAAACCATGGCGTGCACACACTCTTCGTCCGAGGCGCCGCGCACGTCGGCGATGCCGTACTCGCTGACGTACACGTCGCGCAGATGCCGCGGGATCGTGGTGTGTCCGTAGCTCCAACGCACATTCGAAGCCGTTTTGCCCCCCGCGTCCCGTGTGGCTCGCAGCATCAGCACGGAGCGACCGTCGTGCAGGGCGTGGGCCATCGCAACGAAGTTGTACTGCCCACCGACACCGGAAACGACGCGCCCGTCCTCCAGCCCATCGGAGGTGGCGGCCCCCAACGCGGTCGCCAGCATGCAGGTGTTGAAGAACCGGCTGTCGCGGCGCTGCAGACGCTCCAACGTCTCATTGTTGCCGTAGAGTTCGTTGACCTCGCTGATGCGGCGCATGCCGATGCCGGTCCTTCCCGAAGCCCCGAACTCGCGCAGCCAGCGGTAGAGCTCGTGGGAGCCCAAGTAGAAGGCGCCGTGCAGGAACTCGCCGTCGCGCTCGATCCGATCGAGATCCGCTGGACTCGCCGTGCCGTCGGCGGCGCGTTGCATCAAAGCCTCGTCGTCGACCACCCGGCGGCGCAGCACACCGCGTTCGACCAGCACCCGAAAACCCTCGCTGATCATCTCGCTGCAGCCGTAGAGGCCCTGGGGGAGGTCGTCGAACCCACCCGATGCAAGCACCGCCGAGTGGTGTTCGATGTCCGGATCGAGCGCGCGCAACACACGTCGCCATGTCGCGTTGTCGGTGCGCCGAAGAACCAAGGCGTGGCAGAGCGCGTCCGACAGCGCGCCGATGCCGACTTGCAACGTGCCGCCGTCGCGCACCAACGCACTCGCAAGGAAACCCGTTGCGTAGTCCGCATCCCCCACCGCTTGCCGCGGCACACCGAAGAGTTTTCCGTGGGGAGCCGGCGGCGCAACGACGAGGTCGAACCACTCGCGCTCCACCGCCGCGACGCCGCCCAGGAAGGGCAGCTCCGGATCGACCTCGGCAACGAGCAATGGGCGCGGTCGTTTCGCGCGCGCGAACGCATCGACTGCGTCGAGTGTGACGTCGGGGTTGGACGAAAGGGAGATCCGCGCGCCGTCCGGGCTGAGCGCGACGCGGTGCACGATGCAGTTCACACCGCGGTCCACGAGCGCGCGCGCGACGTGGGTGTAGTTGAGGCTCGTGTAGGTGCGCTGGGCCTGACGCGAGCCCAGCATCGATCCCGAACGCAGGTAGAACTCCTCGACCCGCACGTTCGCGGGCAACCGGTCGCGGCCTTGGTCGACGACGTAGTCGAGGCGCTCGAAGTCGGCGCCGAAGTGGCGGCGGACGAAGGGTTCGAGAAAACGACGCTCGAGAGCCCCGGACGCCTCCGGGACATCGAGCGAAAGCGCCGTGCAGATCACGAGTTCCCGCGCTGGCTCCCTGGCAATGCGCCGGTAGAGCGCGTTGAGCAACCGATGGGGCTTGCCGAGGCCGAGCGGTGCCCCCACGCGCAGTGGTCCCGGAATGCGGGTCAGCACATGCTCGACCGCAGCCGCGAGAGATTCGGCGTCCTCACCCATCCTGACATTCTGCCGGTCCGGCCCGCCGCCCGTTCCGGTCCGCCGTGGATCGCGAACCGATCCGGAACCGAGTGAGAACCGCCGGTCAGCGCAGTTCGAACCGCACGCGGCGGCTCGTCGCGCCCGCGGTGGTGGCGGTTTCGATTCCGGCCGCTTGCAGATAGAGCTCGAGGCCGAGGAGCGCGGGCTGGTTGGGCACTAGCAAAGCGCCCTGCGGCAGCATCGTCAGTCCGACCGGATCCAACAGTAGCGAGCCCAGACCGCCGAGCGGGATGTCGGCGGGTGCGAAGCCGGCGAAGACCAACTCGAGCCAACCGACGGGGCTAGTCACGTCGACGTCGAGAACTCCGCCGAGCACGGCGTTGCCGGAGACCGCCAGGCCCACCGGGTTGTACTCGTAGGCTCCGATGTCCAGCCGGACGATGAGATCGCCGTCGCCGTCCACAAGGCGCGGCTGGATGTCGAGGTCGATGCCTACTTGCGGGGCCGTGGGGCTCCCCAGGTCCACCAGCGGCGACAGCGCGGAGAGGCGGTAGTCGAGTCCCTGGGGATCGACGAAGAGGGGCGCGAGTTCGAAGTTGCTGGCGTCGAACGCGCCGGGCCAGTTGGGCTGCAGGTTCGACCACACGGCCTGCATTTCCTGCTCCGGGAACGGGCCGGTGAACGCGTAGCCCACGGCGTTGTCCCAGACGATCGTGTGGTCGAGGGAGAACCGGCCCAGGCCCACGGTGCTGCCCAGGAGGCCGCGTTGGTTTCCGGCCACGGTGCAACGGGTCAATCGGATGGTGGCCGACGCGGGAAAGGATCCGAAGGCGGAGCAGCCATCGCCGCCCCCGAGGATCGCCGAGTCCAACAGCTCGATCGTGGCGGGGCGACTGCCCGTGGCATACACCGCCAGGTCACACCCCTCGAACTGGCAGCGGTTCGCCACCGTGTCGGTGTTCGCGAAGGGCGTGCCGGAAGCACTCGCGCGGAGTCCGATGCCGCAGTTTTGGAAGCGCGCGTCCGACAGATTCCAGCTCTGGGGAGTGTTGAGATTGCGAAGGTCGATGCCGGTCCCGCACGCATCGAAGAAAAGGTCGGACAGGCTGGGTTCGGCCGGCGAGCTCCAGCCGAGGACGTAGATGCCGGTCTCGAAGCCGATCAACTCGAGCTCGCGCAGTTCGGGGCGCGCTGCGGGCGAGGACAATGTTTGCACCTCCACACCCGTTCCCAGACCGGTCAACGTGAGGCGCGCGAGACCCGCATCGGCGGTGTAGGGCAGCCCGCCCGTCCCCGACGCGTCGAACTGGAAGGCACCGGTTGCGGACGCGGCCGCGACCACCGTCTTGCCGACGCCGGCTCCGACGATCCGCACGCGCGCCGGCACGAAGAGCGGGAACACCTCGCCGAGGGCGGCGTCGTGCACGCCCGCGGCCACGCGCACCTCCACGGGCTTGGCCAAGCCGGTGGATTGGGAGAGCGCGAAGCCGATCGTGCGCAGGGGGGCGCCCGGCGCTCCCCCGCCGGAGACGTCCGCACCGAGCGCGGCGTCGACGTAGAGCACACTCGCGGGAGGTGTGCCCGCGCGGCCGAGGCCGCTCAAGAGCAGAAGCAGCGCGAGGGTTGCGAGGAGGGAAAAGGACCGCAGGCAGGGGCGGTTGGCGAGCATGGGCAGCGATATTGGGGGTCACGGAGCCCGCCCCGCGGCTTGGACCCACGGGCCCGGGGAACTGAAAGCACTCCCGAACGCAGGATCCGCCCGCCGGAAAGGCGGAAGGGAACACCGAGCCGAAGCTTACCGCACCTGGCAAAACCGGGGGGAGCGGCCCCGCGCCCCCACGGACCCGGCCGCGGGTCCCAGGCGGGACGAACCCGGTGGGCTTCGGCGGGACGGCGGAACGGCACTTCACTTTCGCCGGGGTCGGGCACGAAAGAGGGGGGGTTGGGTGCGCTCCTCCCCACGGGGCGGACCTGAACCGTTCCCACGACCCCGATCCTGCCCCACCATGATCCGCCTCGAAGCCGGCGAGCACCTCGGCACCTACCGCGTCACGGAATTCCTCGGTCGAGGCGGTTTCGCCTGCGTGTACGCCGCAGAAGACCAAAAGGGCCACAAGGTGGCCCTCAAAGTCGGAGACTTGGCTGGCGGCGGGCGCTACATCACGCGCTGCCTCGAGGTCACGAGCCGACGCTCGCCCGACTGGATCAGCCCCGACGAGACCCCCGGTGAGGCGGTGTTCTTCCGCGGCGACGGCGTGCGCATCGACTTCCTGGACCTGCACGAAATCGACGAGCTGATGCGCCAGGAGGCGCGCCTTCTCGCCCGCGCCAAGAGCCAGAACCTGGTGCGCCTGCGCGAGGTCTTCGAACACGAGGGCCGCCCGGTGCTCGCCCTGGACCACGTGCGCGGCAAAACGCTGCGCGAGAAGATCCGCGCGCTCGAAGGGATCCGTCTGAACTGGTTCCTGTCGATCGTGCGCGCCCTGGAGCGCCTGGGCCGCACCGGCCCGATGAACTACCACGGCGATCTGAAGCCCGAAAACATCCTGGTCAAGCCGTCGGGATCGGTCGTGATGATCGACCCGGCCCTGCGCGACCCCGAACGCGGTTTGATCACCACCACGCCGCACTACAACCCGCTGCTCCTGCAGTCGCCGAAGGCCGACGTGATGGGCATCGGCGTGATGCTCTATGAGATCTTGACGGGCACCCTGCCCTTCGACGACGTGCCCTGGCAGTACGCGGGCCGCGAACAGGGCGGCGAGGTCGAGCGCCTGTCGCTTTCCTACTTCCTTTCCTACGCGCCCCCGCGCGAGTTGAACCCCAACACGCCCGAGGCCCTCGCGCAGATCGTCTACCGGTGCCTCACGGTGCCGGAGTACGGCTTGGCCGAGCTTGAGCGCGACCTCGTGGCCTTCCTGCGCAAGCAGTAGGTCGGTCGAGGGCCCGCCGCGTCGCGGGCCGGCCGAATCGGGGCCAAGAAGCATCGGCACCGCCGGGGTCGTGGGACCCCCGCGGGCATCGCGGGGGGATCGGTGGGGCATCCCGCGCGAACCCGGGCTGCGTTGGGCGGCTGTTGGCCTAAAGTGGCGTCTTGGTCCTCCGCGGGGCGGCACAGGCTGCCCCCGAACCCCGACGCCAGCCCCTGCGATGAAGATCTCCCTCGCCGCGCTCCTTCTGCTCGTATCGATGGCGGCGTTTCTGCCCCAGGACGGCCTCAAATCCAAGGATCCCCTGGAGCGGCTCGCGGCCGTGGACCAGGTCGAGGCGGGTGAGCGCGGAGCGGGTGGGAAGCTTCTGGTCAAGTTGTTCAAGGACGACGATTGGGAGGTCGTCGAGCGCGCGGCCAAGCGGCTCGGCGAGATCGGGACCGCGGACCAAGTCGACGATGCGGTCGATCTGGCCCTCGAGGGACCCGTGCGGCGCGTGCGTGCGGCCGCGGCGCACAGCGCGGCGAAGTTGGACGCGGACAAGGCCGCGGAGAGTTTGCTCGGCAAGGCGCGCGGCAAGACGGCGCTCGTCGCGGCCGAGGCGCTCGCCATCGTGGCACCGTCGGCCAGCGCGGAAGCGAAGCTCAACCCGCGCGCGCTTGAGTCCATGCTGAAGGAGAAGGACGGCCGCCTGCGCGCCGCCGGTGCGGCCGCGCTTCTCGCGGTCGCAGGAGCCGAACGCGCCGAAGTCCTGAAGGAGTTGCTCGAGTCGGATTACCTGATGGTGCGCGCCGCGGCGGCCGAAGCGGCGGCGACGACGGCGGAGGAGAGCTTGCTCGCGCCGCTCATCGCGCAGTTCGAACGCGACACCCTCGATCCGGTGGTCGAGCGGCGCCTGCGGCGCGCGATCACCGCGTGCCTATCGAAGTTGGAACCGACCGAGAAGCGCCACGGTGATTCGGGCGCACTGCTGCGGAGGTTGCACGGGGCGAAGGAATCCATTGCGGCACGGGGCGCGCGGCTCTTGAGGGAGTTGGCGGGGCAGGGTTGGAGCGACTCGAAGGACTTGCTGGCGTCCCTTTCGCCCGCTCTGCAACACCAGAGTTCCGCCGTTCGTGCCCAGGCTGCCGCCGTGTTGCCGTCCCTGCCGGGCGAGGCGGCCCGCGACCAAGCCCGTGCGCTCGCGCTCGCGGACGGCGACGTGCGTGTGCGCCGGGCGGCCACCGCCGCCGCGTTTGCGCTCTCGGGGGAAGACGGCGTCGACTCGCTCGAGTTCACGCTGGCGCGACTCGGGGCCGAGAAGGACGCGCTCGCGCGCGAAGACCTCGTGGTGCAACTCGGACGCCGCGGGCTCGAAGGCGCCGTCGAGCCGCTGATCAAGGAACTCGGCCATCCCGATTGGCGCGTGCGTGTCGCCGCCGCGGTGTCCCTGGGCAAGACACGACTCGCCTCGGCGCAGGTTCCGCTCGAAAAGCAGCGCCGCGAAGCCACCGAGGACTGGCGCGCGCGTGCGGCGGCGGTCGTCGGATTGGCGCAGCTCTACCGCGCCGATGCAGTGCCGCAGGTGATCGACTCCCTGGTCGATCCCGAGGCCTTGATCCGGCGCCTCGCCCACGTTTGGTTGATCGCCGCGACGAACCAGACGCTGCCTGCCGAGGTGGAACCCTGGCGCACGTGGTGGGCCGCCAACGGCAGTCGCGTGGCGCTCGTCGACATGGCCGAACGCGAAGAGCGCGAGAAGCGCTACGGCTACGCCAGCGCGCCGCCCGAGGCGGTGTACCGCGGTCTCGACGTGCTCGTGCTCGAAAGTCGCGGCGACCACGTGCAGGACCTGCTCGAACAGTTGAACCTGCAACACCGCCTCAGCCAGGCCGGACGTGTGCGCACCGACGGCCCCGATCCGCGCGGTGTCTTCGTGGCGAACTGCACCGGCGAGATCCAACCGGCGGACGCGGAGATCCTCGCGTTCTTCCTGCACGCGGGTGGGTACCTCTTCGGATCCTGTTGGGCCGTCGAGGAGACGATCGCGCGCATCGCGCCGGGCGACGTGCGCCGACTCGTGACGAAGGACGAGGTGGTCGACAGCGTGCGCGCGTTCGCCGCGGCGCCGGGCAGCCCCTACCTCGAAGGTGTGTTCGTCGAAGGTGCGGTGCCCATCTACGAACTGCAAGGGGCCTATCTGATCGACGTGCTCGCCCCGGAACGGGTGGAGGTGTTGGTCGACAGCCCCGAGGCCGCCGAACGCTGGGGCGGCGGCGAGCTGGCCGCCTGGTTCCGGGTCGGACACGGCATGGTGCTGGACTCCGTCAACCATTTCGACGTGCAGGGGCTGGAGCTGGCCCTGGGCCTCAAGAAACCCGAGGAGCGCCAGGCCTACGCAGTCGATCACATGGGGTACACCTACGCGGACCTGCGCAAGACCCGCGACGAGGAGTTCTGGGAGACCACGCCGAAGGCCGCCAACGCCGTGCCTGACCTCTCGGTGTTCCGACTGATCACCAACTTCGTCCGCCTGCGCCGTTTGGCCGGGGATTGACGCGGGGGGTGCCGCTCGGCCAACCTCCGTGGGCCCCATGGAACTGCTCTTCGCCTACTTGGCCCTCTCGCACACGGTCTCGTTCCTGTGCAGTTTGCTGGAGGCCTCGCTGCTCTCGGTATCGCCGGCCTACGTCTCCGCGCAGCTCGAGAAGGGTTCGCGGGCCGCGGCCATCATGCACCGCTACAAGTCGGCGCCGGATAGGGCGCTGGCGGCGATCCTGACCTTGAACACGGTCGCGCACACCGTTGGCGCGGCCGGCGTGGGCGCGCAGGTGGCGGCGATCTGGGGCGACAAGTGGTTGGGCGTGGCGAGCGGCGTTCTGACGCTGACGATCCTGTTCTTCACCGAGATCATCCCGAAGACGCTGGGCAGCCTCAAGGCGCAGAACCTGATGGGGTTCAGCGCGCGCACCATCCAGGCCCTGATCTTCGGTCTGTTTCCCTTGGTGTGGTTGGCCGAGAGGCTGTCGCGACTTCTGGGAGGCGGCGGAGCCCACGTGAAGGTGGGCCGGGAGGAGGTCGCCGCGATGGCGGACATGGGCAAGCTCGGCGGGCAGCTCTCCAGTGCCGAGGCGCGCACCATCCGGAACTTGCTCGCCCTGCGCGACATCCGCGTGTCGGACATCATGACGCCGCGCCCCGCGGTGCAGTGTGTGGACGCGGACATGACGTTGCTCGAGTTCGCCCACCGCGAGCGCGAGACACCTTTTGCGCGCCTGCCGGTGACGAACAACGGCGATATCGATCAAGTGATCGGCCTGGTGCACCGCATGGTGATCCTGCAGGGGTTTCGCAGCGGCCAACGCACGGTTCGGTTCCGCGATCTGGCGCGTCCGATCCAGGCGATTCCGCCCAGTGCCAGGGCCTCGAAGGCGCTCGAGATGTTGCTCTCGAAGCGCGAGCACCTGTTGCTCGTCGTCGACGAGTATGGCGGCACGGACGGGGTGATCACCCTCGAGGACATCCTCGAGACGTTGTTGGGTGTCGAGATCGTGGACGAGAGCGACACGGTCGAGAACATGCGCGAGTACGCGCACAAGCTCCAGCAAACGCGTCAGGCCCAACGGGCCGCGGCGAACCAACAACTGGTCCAGGACCGGGCCGACGCGGTGCAGGCCGCGGCCGACGCCGCGGCGGAAGCACAGCCCCCCGAAGACAAGTTGTAGGCGGCGGCCTGCCTTCGCGGGCGCCAGAGTCGGCGCGCGCCATGGAGCGGGCTTTCAGCCCTTGGCTCCGCGACCCCAAGAACCTGGGGCGTTGCCCCAGGCTACTATCGGGCGCGCCTTCGGCGCTTCGGAGCGCCTTCGGCGCCGGGCAACACACCGTTACAGCAACACACCGTTACAGCGACATCCTCGTCACAGCGACATCCTCGTCGCAGTAGCATCCTCGTCACAGCGATATCGGCGACATGCGCGTCGCGGCGACATCGGTGTCGCGGCGACGTGCGCTCGCCGCGAAGGGGCAACGCCCCGCCCGATAGTAGCCTGGAGCAACGCCCCAGGTTCTGCGGGCATAGCTGCAAGGGCTGAAAGCCCGCCCCATCGCGTTGGCGCCTCGAAGCGCACGCAGCGCATGTTGACGCGGCGTGCGCGGATGCGCGCGAGGCCTACGGTGTCGTCGCGAAGTAGGCGAGCAGCGCGGCCTGTTTCGACTCCTGCGTGATCGGGGCGCCGCTCTCTTGCAGATCGGCGGCGGCGCGCACGAACACGGAGAGGGCCGTGGGCAACAACAGATCGGCCCGCGCGCGCAGCCATTCGCCCAGGGACTGCAGCGCCGCAAGGCTCGGGGCATCATCGATGCCGTGGGCGACGGTCGCCGCTTGCAGGAGGTGTTCGGCGCACCACTCCCGGTCGCGCGCGCGGGTCGGATTGTCGGCGAGCAACAGCACGAACCCGAGCAGGGTCTTCTGCTCGAGGTGGTCGAGGGCCGCGATCAGGCGCGCGAGCGCGAGGCTGTCGGGGAGTTGCATGGGCAAGAGGCGTTGCGGGAACAAAACCGCCCCGCGGGAGACCTTGCTCCAGCGGGGCGGCGCGGGGACCGACCGCGACGCAGCGTTCAGGCCTTCGCGGCGGCGCGCTGCTTGCGCCCCTGTTCGAGGCGAATGTCCCCGAGGCGGTCGGCCGCGGCCTGCGTCGAGATGTTCTCGGTGCGGCTGATCTCGAACACTCGCTTCAAGTTGCCGTAGATGCCCTCGATCTTCGCCAGGGACTTCTTCTCGTCGTAGCCGCCGGGTTGGACCTCGATCGACACGTTGATGATGCCGCCCGCGTTGATCACGTAGTCCGGGGCGTACACGATGCCGCGGGCCTTCAACTCGTCCCCGTGGCGAGGATCGAGCAGCACGTTGTTCGCACAGCCTGCGATGGCCTTGCAGCGCAGTTCGGGCAGCGTCTGGTCGTTCACGCCGGCGCCGCGAGCGGAGGGGGCGTACACGTCGACCTGGATCTTGTGGTGGCCAGCGTCAGGCACGAACTCGTAGCCGTGCTCGGCGGCAAGGGCCTTGGCGCGCGCCTCGTTCAAGTCGCACACCACCACCTTGGCGCCGAGTTCCTTCAGTTGGCGGGCCATGTCGCCGCCGACCGCACCCACACCTTGGATCAGGATGGAGCGCCCCTGGAACGACGCAGAACCGAAGGCCTCCTCCAGAACGGCCCGCATGCCCACCACGACGCCATAGGCGGTGTACGGGCTGGGGTTGCCGGAGCTGCCCGCTTCGCGCCGCAATCCCGTGACGTACTTGGTCTCCTTCTGGCACTCCTCGAGGTCGGAGATGCCGATGTTCATGTCCTCGGCGGTGATGTACTTGCCGCCGAAGCTGTCGACGAAGCGCCCCATGGCGCGCATCAACGCCGGGTTCTTGTGCCGAGCCGGATCGCCGATCACCACCGACTTGCCGCCGCCGAGTCCCGTCTCCGCAACCGCCGACTTGTACGTCATGCCCTTGGCGAGGCGCAGCACGTCGAACAGCGCTTCCTCTTCCGAGGTGTACGGCAGCATGCGCATGCCGCCGAGGGCGGGGCCGAGCGTGGTGTCATGCACGGCGATGAGCGCGTGGAGGCCCGTGGCCTCGTCGCGGCAGCGCATGACCTGCTCGTAGCCAGGAGTCGGGATCGGGGTGATCTGCATGGGGAGAAGGATGAAGGCTCCGGGAGACGCGCGGGGCGCCTCGAGTGCTGCGGTCCGAGGCGGCCTCGGATGTTGGAATCCCACGGGGGCAGGGACGAGGGCTCGGGCCCGCGCTCTCCCCAGGGGGCAGCCAGGATAGGGGCGGAAACGCGCCCCGTCGAGCGGTGGGCCGCCCAGGGCCCGTGGCGGGCGCGCGGAGCCACTTTTTTCAGGCCCCGCCCGATCTCAGCTCGCCTTCTTGCCCGCCTTCTTGCCCGCCTTCTTGCCCGCCTTCTTGCCCGCCTTCTTGGTCGCCTTCTTGCCGGCCTTCTTGGCGACTTTCTTGGAGGCCTTCTTGCTTGCCTTCTTCTTGCCCTTACCCGACGCGGCCCGAGCGGCCAGGAGTTCGAGGGCCTGGTCGAGCGCGAGCTGTTCCGGGTCCACTCCCTTGGGCAGGGACGCGTTGGTGTCGCCGTCGGTCACGTACGGACCGTAACGACCGGAGAGGATCTGCAGTTTCGCGCCGCTCGGGTTCTCGCCCAGCTCGCGCAGCACCTTCGGTTTGGAGCCGCGGAAGCCGCTCTTCTTCTCGGTGGCCAGGATCTCGAGGGCGCGGTCGAGGTCCACGTCGAAGACCAACTCGGCGCTGTCCAGAGAGCGTGTGTCCGTGCCGCGCCGGATGTACGGACCGTAGCGTCCGAAATCGGCGAGCACGGGCTCGCCACTCGCCGGATCGACGCCGACCTCGCGCGGCAGACTGAGCAGCCGCATGGCCTGGTCGAACGTCACTTCCTCGGGCAGCATGCCGGGCAGGAGCGACTTCATCTTCGGCTCTTCGCCGTTCTCGCCGAGCTGCACGTAGGGACCGAACCGGCCGCTCTTCAGGTAGACGGTTTTCCCGGACTCCTCGTCCGCACCGAGTTCCCGCGCACCGGATCCGGCTGCCAACAACTCGGCTGCCTTGTCGAGCGTCAGTTCGTCGGGCGCGAGGCCTTCGGGGATCGTCGCGCGCTCTTCGCCGCGCTCCAGGTAGGGCCCGTAGCGGCCAATGCGCACGGCGACGGGGCGCCCCTCGGCGTCCACGCCCAACGGCAGTGTGCAGGATTCCCGCGGGTCGATTTCGCTGGAGAGCAGCTTCTTGAGGCCGGCCGCCGCGCCCGTTTCCTGGCCGTCGCCGAAGTAGAAGTGGCGCATGTACGGCAACCACTCCTTCTCGCCGCGCGAGATCGCGTCGAGGTCCCCTTCCATGTCGGCCGTGAAGTTCACGTCGACGAGGTGCGCGAAGTAGCGTTCCAGGAGGCCGACGACCGCGAACGCCATGAACGTCGGCTGGAGCGCGTTGCGCTGTTTGACCACGTACTCGCGGCGCGTGATCGTATCGATGATCATCGCGTAGGTGCTGGGGCGGCCGACACCCGAGTCCTCGAGCTTCTTGACCAGGCTCGCCTCCGTGTAGCGCGGCGGCGGTTGGGTCGTGTGGCCGCGGGCTTCGAGGTTCCCGCAGGTCAGCGCCTCGCCGGTCTTCACGTCCGGAAGCAGCACTTCCTTGTCGGCAAGTTCCGCGTCCGGATCGTCGGCGCCCTCGACGTAGGCGCGGAGGAATCCGGGGAACGCGATCGTCTTTCCGCTCGCTTGGAACACGGCGTCCGCGCCGGTCACGTGCACGGAGATGCGGTGCCCGCGAGCATCGGCCATCTGGCACGCCATCGTGCGCTTCCAGATCAGCTCGTACACACGCAGTTCGTCGAGTCCCAGTTGCGCGCGCAGCTCTTCGGGGCGTTTGAACTCGCCCGACGGCCGGATCGCCTCGTGGGCTTCCTGCGCATTTTTGACCTTCGTGCGGTAGAGGCGCGGGCTATCGGGCAGGTACTCCTTGCCGTAGAGCTCGCCCACCAGGCGCCGGGTGGCGCCGATGGCCTCGTCCGACAGACTGGTGGAGTCGGTCCGCATGTACGTGATGAAGCCGTTTTCGTAGAGCCGCTGCGCCGCCTGCATGGTGGCGCGTGCGGAGAGCCGCAGCTTGCGGTTGGCTTCCTGCTGCAGGGTCGACGTCGTGAACGGCGGCTGGGGGCGCTCGGTGTATTCCTTGCGCTCGACCTTGGTGACGGACCATTGGGCACCGGTCAAACGCTGGACGAGCGCCCGCGCCGCGGCTTCGTCGAGCAGCAGCGCGTCCTTCGAGTCGAGTTTGCCCGTGGTGGTATCGAAGTCGCGGCCGCTGGCGACGCGCCGACCGCCGACCGAGAGCAGCGTCGCGGGGAACTGGATCTCCGACTTCGCGAAGAGCGCCGAGAGGTCCCAGTAGCTGCTGCGCACGAACCGCTGGCGCTCGCGTTCGCGCTCGACGATCAGGCGCACCGCGACGGACTGCACACGGCCCGCGGAGAGGCCCGGGCCGATCTTGCGCCACAGGATCGGCGACAGCTCGTAGCCGTAGAGGCGATCGAGGATGCGTCGCGTCTCCTGTGCCTGCACGAGGCCCTCGTCGAGCTCGCGGGGGTTCGCCAGGGCCTTTTGGATCGCGTCGCGGGTGATCTCGTGGAACACCAGGCGCTTGGGCTTCACCTTGGGCGAAAGCACCTCCATGAGGTGCCAGGAAATCGACTCCCCCTCGCGATCTTCGTCAGTCGCCAGGTAGAGCTCGTCGACGTCCTTGAGGAGGTCCTTCAGCTTCTTGACCTGGGCCTTCTTCGCGGCTGGCACCACGTAGAGCGGCTTGAAGTCGTTGTCGATGTCGATGCCCGTGCGCGCCCAGGCCTCGCCGCGCGCGGAGGCCGGGATCTCGGCCGCGGAGCCGGGCAGGTCGCGCACGTGGCCGACGCTGGCCTCGACGACGAAGTTTTTCGGCAGGAAACCGGAGATCGTCTTGGCCTTCGTGGGCGACTCGACAATCACCAGGGCTTTGCCTTGTTTCTGGACCATGGGGCTGTATCGGGGGGGCCGCCGGAGCGCCGAAGCAGGCGTCGGTCGACCGATCTTGGGGGGCCAGGTCTAGCGCCGGAGCCAAGCGAGTCAAGGGAGAGGCGGCGCGCGCGTCCGCGGGCCAGGCCGACCGCGGCTTCCGTCCTAACGGCTTTTCCGACAAGCACTTAGGATCGACGCGTCGGGTCCGCGGCGCCGGGCACCACACGGGGGCGCTCCCCCGCCATAAGTCTCGCTCTGGCATGGATTTATGCACGCCTCTTCGCGTCCGACCCAGGGACGGGGCGCCACCGGGCGACACCGGGAGCGGTCCGAGGAGCTGGAACCGGGCCCGGGCGGCCCTACCCTCGTGCTCCGTGATCCTGCCCTCCGACCCCGCCGGCGCCCTGGGGCACCCTCCCCAGCCTCCGAACGGGGGCCGCATGCCCGCGGCCGAGGGCTGGGCGCCGGGCGCAGGCCTCGGCAACGGCCTCGGGGCTGGCCTCGCCTACGCGGCCCTCGTCGCGACTGGGCTGGACCCCCTGCGCGACGGCGTGTACCGCGTGGGGTTGGTCGTGCCGGAGGGAGCCGGTTGGCGGCGCGAGGACCACTTCGTGGGGCCCGACGTCGCCGATCCGGTGCGGGCGGGAGTCCTGTCGGGACGCATCGAAGCGGAACAGGGTCTCGCTCCCGGGCGGTTGGCCGAGGCGGCGGACGGGGGGGAGCTCTGGAACGAACTCGCCCCGGCCCTCGGCGGTCGGTGGACGCTGGTGCCGGAGCGGCTGCCGTTCGTGGCTTGGGCCGCGCGGCTCGCGCCGGATCGGACGCCGCCGCGGGCACTCGGGCTCGACGAGTTGGTCGCATTGGTCGCGCCCGGCCTCGGGGGCGCCGAGTGGCTCGCCGCCGCCGCCCGTGCACCGCGTTTGTCGGCCCTCGGTGCAGCGGACCTACCCGCCGCGACTTTGGAGTTGGTCCGCGCGCTGGAGCGTTTCGGGCGGGTGGGCGCCGGGACGCTGGCGCTGCTGTGGCAGCGGGCGCTGATCGCGCTGCACGAGGAGGCGCCGGAGGTCGGCGCTCGGCTCGGTGCGGCCCTGGAAGTGCTCGACCGGCCGAGCCTGCTGGCGCGCGCCATGACCTCGCCGCCGGGCGAACTGCCCGAGGACGGCTGGCTGACCGCGGCGGCGCGGGCGGTGCACTCGCTCGAGACGGGGTTCGACGTGCTCGCGCCGCGGTCGTCCTTGGGAGCGGGCGAGCTGTTCGACGGCCCGTCCCTGCCGCCGGACGCGCCTTGGGTGAAGCCCCTTGGCGAAGAGGACCTCGCGCTCGTCGACCACATCTTCGGCGCGCTCGTGCCCGCGCTCACGGGCCTTTCGGAGCGCCCCGCGCAGGCGCAGGTGGCGCGCGACGTGGCGCGCAGTCTGGGCCAGCGCGAGCTGCTTTTGTTGCACGCGCCCACGGGGACCGGCAAGACACTCGCGTACCTCGTGCCGGCGATCCTGTTCGGACTGCGCCACCGCCTGCGTGTGGGTGTGGCGACGTACACACGTGCGCTGCAGACCCAAGCGATGCGGCGCGACGTGCCGCTCGCACTCGAACTGCTCGTGCGCGCAGGTGTCTTCCCACCCGGATCCGCCGACGCGCCGCGCACGGCCGTGCTGAAGGGCCGCAGTGCGTACCTGTGTTGGCGCGCGTTCCTGGCCGCGTTGCCCGGTGCGACCGACGGCGCCGCGCGTTGGCTCGCCGCGGCGCATGTTCTCTCCTTTGCGTTGGGGTCGCCGAGCGGCGACCTCGACGAGCTGGCGCGGCCGAGTTTCGGCGCCGAGGATCTCGACACGGAAGCGGAACTGGACCGCCTGCTCGGCGACGTGCACGGCGACACGGGCTGTTGCACCTCGGGCGCGGACCGCGCGACCTGCGCGGCGGAGACGGCGCGCAAGCGGGCCGAGCGCTCGCACCTGGTGTTGACCAATCAGGCGCTTGTCCTGGCGCGCAGCGACTTCCTCGCCCACGTCGTCTTCGACGAGTGCGAACACCTGCACGACCAGGCGCACGCGGCGTTCAGCCACCGCTTCCCGTTAGCGGGTGCGCGGCAGGAGCTGGCGCGGCTTTGCGGAAGCGGTTCGGGAAGAGCGCCGCTCGAGCGATTGCTCGGGCAGTTGCCCATCGATGCACCTGCGCGGGGCCTCGTCGATACGGCACTCGTCGGCGCGGGGGAAGCCCTGTCCGCCATCGACGCGCTCGACGTGTCGCTGCGCCGCTTCCAGCGCTGGCGCGCCAAAGAGCTGGAGCGTGTGGGAGAGCGCCTCGCACACGGCCTCTGCGTGGAGTACATCCGCTCGGGCGAGGGCCCGGACCTGGTCGCCGCGCACGGGCGCGCCGCGCGGGCTCTGCGCCAGGTCGTCGTGGCGCTGTTGCAACTGCCCAGCGAACTCGTCGGTCCGGCCGCGGCACAGGCGCGGCGCCAGTTGCGCAGGCTGGAGCGCTCGCGCGCGGACTTGGAGGAGCTGGCGAACGCGCTGACCGCTTGGTTGCCGTCCGCCGACGGCGCACCCGTGCATCGGCGCGAGACGTTCTACGACGTCGAGGAACTTCCGCGCGGATTCGCGCTGGTCGCGCGTGTACTCCTGCCTCCCGAAGTGCTCGGACGGTACTTCTTCCCGGACCTCGCGGGCGCCGTTTTGATCTCCGCGACCACGGTGCTGCGCGGCAGTTTCGACGCCGCGCGTGCGTACCTGGGTCTTGATCGCGCCGCGGAACCCGCCGAGGACGAGAACCGCGAACCCCGCACCGTGCGTTGCGCGCGGGCTCCCGAGTCCTTCGACTACGGCCGTGTGCTGGTCGCGATCCCCGCGGACACACCGGCGTACGCAGCGGGCAAAGTCCTTTGGCTCGAACACGTCGCGCAGTTCGTCGCGCGGCTCGTGCGGCGCACACGCGGCCGCACGTTGGTGCTGTTCACGGCGGCGGAGGACTGCGCGGCGGTCGGTCGAATGCTCGTGCCGGCGCTGGCGTCGAGCGGGGTGGATCTTTTGTGGCAGGGCATGCCGGGCGAGAGCAAGGAGCGCCTGGCCGAGCGCTTCCGCGCCGGTCCCGAGGCGGTGCTCCTCGGCCTCGACACCTTTTGGTTTGGCGCGGACTTCCCGGGCGAGGCGCTCGAATACCTCGTCATCGCCAAACTCCCCTACGGCGTGCCCGACCGCTACCACCACGCGCAGGGAGCGGCCCTCGGCCCGTCGGAGCAGCGCCGGCGTATCTACCTGCCGCGCGCGTTGGCGCGCTTCCGCCAGGGTTTTGGTCGGCTCATGCGCCGCGGCACGGACCGCGGCTGTGTGTTCGTGCTCGACGGACGCGCGCGCGAATCGCGGCACCGGGTGTTCCTCGCCGAACTGCCCGTGGGCGAGGGCGGAGCGCGTTTGGAGTTGGGCGCCACGGAGCAGTGCCTCGCCGCCGCGTTCGAACACATGGGACTCGTCGCCGAGGACGGCCCCGGGTCCAGTGACCTTCGATCGGAATCGACATCATGAACAGCGGAACCACCGGCGCTCCCCTCGCGTGGATCGAAGTGCGGGTGCTCGCGCCCGAGTCTTGGCTCGAACTGGTCGCCGATGCACTGGTGTTTGGCCCGCGGGACGCGATCGCGTTCGGGCGGCCCTCGCTCGCTAGCCCGGAGCCGCCGGCCGGTTTCGAGTACGTGCGCGCGTCCTACCCCACCGAGGAGGACAGTCCCGAGCGCCGCGCGGAGGTCAAGGCGCGCCTCGAGCGCCTCGCCGAGATCACCCAGGAGGAGGAACTCGCCGGCCTCTCGTTGACGTTCCGCGCGCTGCCCCCCGAGGACTGGGCCACCAGTTGGAAGAAGAACTGGAAACCGATGCGTGTCGGTCGATTCGCGCTGGTGCTGCCCGGACATCGTGGCGCGCTGCAGCCGGGCGACATCCGCATCGAACTGGAACCGGGGATCGCCTTCGGCACGGGCCGCCATCCATCGACCCGCCAGTGCCTCGCCGCGCTCACCGACCTGCCGGTGCGCGGCGAACGTGTGCTCGACGCCGGCACGGGCAGCGGCCTGCTCGCCGTCGCGGCCGCCAAACTCGGCGCGAGCGAAGTGCACGGCTTCGACATCGACCCCCACTGCGTGCGCGCCGCGCGCGAACTGGCCGAACGCAACGGCGTCGCGGACCGCTGCCACTTCGAAACCGGCGGCTTCGAACTCGTCGCCGCGGGAGCGCCCCTGGCCCAGGCCCCCTACGGCGCGCTCTTCGCCAACATCTACGCCGACCTTCTGCAACAGCACGCGCCCGACATCGCGCGCCTCCTCGGCCCCGGCGGCTGGTACGCCCTCGCCGGCTGCTCGCAACCCGGCGCCGCCGGGACACGCGCCGCGCTCGCCAACGCGCAGCTCGAGCTCACCCGCGAACTGGTCCGCGGACGCTGGCACGGCTTCCACGGCCGCCGCCCCGGCTGAACAGGCGCGTGGGGTGCTCAGGCCTGGTCGGGCGCCACGACCTCCAACTTGAAGCGGTCCGGGTCCTCGCAGAACACGGCGTAGTAGTTGGGGCCGCCGGCGTGGGGATGGCGGTCCTCGTACAAGAGGCGGTGACCATTGGCCTGCAGCCAGCGCGCGATCTGGTCGACCTGTTCGCGGCTCGTCGCGCGGAACGCCAGGTGGTTGAGGCCCACGCGTTTGCGGTGGTAACCCGCACCCACGTGCGCCGGGTCCGCCGGCAACAGACACAAGTAGGTGTCCTCGCGCCCGCGGACGTAGTTCATGCCGCCCGACCAGCGGTCGGCTTCGTAACCGAGCAGCGCGAGGAACGGCGTCCAGAACGCGATCGAGCGCTCGAGATCGGACACGTAGAGTTCGACGTGGTGGAGCATGGCGAGTGGGCGGCGCGTAACGTCGTCCACCGGGGCGAAGCTACTTGGGGTCGAGAGGGCCGGATCGCTGCCCCTGCGCCTTCTTCCAGTCGTCGGTGAGCATCCCGGCGTAACCCCAGTTCTCGTCGGCGATCTCTTGGATGACGATGTGGGTGTGCTCGGGCTTCTTGCCGAGCACCCGCACCAGCGACGCCGTGATGTCTTGCACGAGCTGCGCTTTCTGCTCGCGGCTCGCGCCCTTCAGGATCTGCACGTTGACGTAGGGCATGGGTGTGACAACCGCTCCGTGTGGTTGGCGTCGTGGCGGCAAACATCAGACCGAATCGACGATCGCGCCAACCATGAAATTCCTTAGCTGCCCTGCCGTACTTCCTGGCGAGCGGAGTCACTCGCGCCGAGGCCACCGGCCCCGACGCACCAGTGGCGTAGGAGCCCTCGCTCGAGTTTTCCCTTCCGAGCTTCCGCCCGGGGCGCCCTCACCCTTGTCAGACACATGGTGTGGGCTGGCCCGACAGGGCGCCGGGGCATCATCAGCCCGCGTCGACCCCGCCCGAAACGGCGCGAATCGGGTCCCATCGCCTCGCCGTCCGACTTTCATATGGCAGGAACGACTACAGATTCGTAGTTTTTCCTGCGATATGAACGCCGTGGAAGACGCAGAGCAGGTGCGGGCGCTGGCCAATGCTCAAAAGGGCGTGTTCAGCAAGGCGGACCTCCAGGTTCTGCTGGCCGAGCGTCACCCCGCCGCGTTTGGGCGCCGGGTGCGGAAGCTGGAAGAGACGGGCGTGCTTCGGCGTTTTTCGCGCGGCATGTACGTGCGCGACGGCTTTGACCTCGCGACGCTCAGCCAGCGTCTGGCGCCCGACTCGTACGTCAGCTTCGGCAACGCCCTCGCCAAGCGGCTAATGATCGGAACGCGGCCCGAGCGGCAGTTGCTCGCCGCCAAAGCGGGACGAGCCCACCAGTACCGCGGACTGGGCTACGAGATCGTGCACGTCCACGTCGCCCCGCATCTGGATTTCGGCTACCAGGTCGAAGACGGTGTGCGCTGGGCCGACGCGGAAAAGGCGACCCTGGACACGCTGTACTTCCACCTGCGCGGACGGCGCTACCCGTTCGACATCTACTCGGACGTCGACGTCGCCCGGCTCGATCCCGCTCGACTGGAAAAGTACCTCGCGCAGTACCGCAATCCGCGGTTTGTCGCCTTTGCGCGCGGGGTATTGGGCCTTCCATGAAACCGATCCTGTCCCGCCCGGCCACCCAGGAGGGTCTGTTCGTGTGGGTGCTGCACCGCTTCGCGGAGGTCTTCGAGGAGCATGCGGTGCTGAAGGGCGGCATCGCGCTTGCGTTGTACGACTGCCCGCGCATGACAACGGATATCGACTACGTGTTCGTGCCTTACGAATCGAAGAAGGACGTCGTGAAACAACTGCGTGCCATACTCGCAGAGATCGAGGACGCGCGGGTAAAGGTCGAAGTGCACTCCAAGATGATCCGCGCGGATCTGCGGGTGGACAAGGCCGCGATCCAGATCGAAGCGAACGTCGATCTCGTCTGCCCCTCCGTGGCTGTACCCACCTCCGCTCTAGCGCTAGCCCAAGGTCAACCTTCGCGATTGGTGCGCGCGATGCGCCTCGACCACTCGTTGGCGCACAAGATCGCCGCCTGGAACGAGCGACGCCTCCTGCGCGACCTCTTCGACATCTACTTCCTGGTCGCGCGCCTCGAAGTGCGCCCAGCCACGGACGTGCTGCAAACCCGCCTGCAGCACATCGAATCCCGGCTGCCCGCCCTGCGACGTCGCCAGTCGATGACCGTCGAGGAGTTGTGCGGAGCGCTCGAATCCGCCGCCAGCGAGCTCACCGACACCCTCCTCGCCGACGAGCTCGCCCCGATCCTCCCCCCCACCGAGCTGGCCTCCCTGATCCCCCGCCTCCGCGGCGCCGTGGCCCGCCTGATCGAGTGGCTGCACTCCCAGCCTAGGCCCTAACTCAACACCTAAGCTACCGCGGCGGTCGAGACGCGGCTGAACCCGTACGCCGCTGGCGGATAGACCAACGACTCGAGAGGCGAGTCCGCCGTCGAAGTGGTCATCCTGGTTGGCGACGAAAGGGCCCGACGATCCAGTGGATGCCGACGCCGATCATCACGGGGACGATGGCGACGGAGGTCCAATCTTGCATTTCGAACTCGACTTGGCGTTCGCCAAAGACGTTGTAGAGGATCCACGCCGCGAGCGCGATGCCAAACCCGACCGCGCAGAGACCGAAAAGCACCTTTGGCGTCGAAAGGAGGATGCCGAGGACCCTCTGCAGGGTGCTGGGGTTCTCTGCGGCGCGCAGCTCGGTGGCCAAGTCCATGCAGAAGAGGATCGATAGGAGAAACGCCACGAGACTCCCGCCCGCAGCCCAGTGGCTGAGGTGGACATACGGCAGCGCGGCGATCATCACGCCGACCGACAGGAGCAGCTTTTTGCCCGGTGAGTTCCACCGTATCGCGGGCGTCGGCGGGACCTTCTCCGGGTACCACCAGTCGCGGATCTCGTGGAGGTAGACCTTGCCTCGGTCGTCCGTGATGCGCGCGCTACAGATGAAGGGCGACTCGAGCAATCCCGGGTGGGGGGACGGTCGGCGGGTGTTGGGATCAACGCGGACGAGCAGCTCCGCTTCGGCGATGAAGTCGAGGGAGGATTTCGATCGGGCGACGTGGTCTGGAAACCACTCCACCGCCCGCGCCACGGAATAGCGCACTTCGGGCACCAGCAGCGGCGAGGCGTTGGTGGCTCCGGTCATAAGATCGACACGAAGTTCGGTCGCGCCGGTAGCCCACGCGGCTTGCACGATGTGGCCCAGGACGTAGTCGTCGCCGACGTAGTTCATCAGGCTCGCGAAGGAGTGCACCGTATTGTGGACGACGCTGACCAAGGTCTTGTGTTTCGCCATGAACGGGATTGCCGTGCGTGCGTGGGCTGCTGCGAGATTCAATCGCGCCCGCTGGGCTCAGAAGAAGAGCTCCACGCTCCGTTCCGCCAGGCGCAGGCGCAGCCAGCGGGTCGATTGGGAGGGAACTTCCCAGCACACGAGGCGCAGGCACTCGCGGTCGCGGTTCGCGTAGTGGTCGACGAACGTTCCGTCGTCGCCTACCGGGAAGACCTCTTGGTAGCCACTTTCCGGTTCGAGCTCGAGGTCGTCGAGGCTTTCGCCCGGGGCGAAGCGGTGCAGGGTCCAGACCAGGGCGAAGCCGTCGTCGCCGGGTTCGCTCGCGAGTACACGTGCCCACTCGCCGGCGGCCAGGAACGGGAGGATCGCGTCGCGCACAAGAGGGCCGAGGCGCGTCAGTCTCTCTCGCCGCACCGCGTGTTCGCCCTCGCGTTCGGCGGCGTCGCGCAGCACGAGCCGGCGCACGTGGTTTTCGAGCTCCTCCGGCGCCAGTTCCGCGCGCGCGAACACACCGTCGCGGTAGATGGCGAGGATGCCTCCTTCGCTCAAGTCGCGCAGCGGCATCAGGAACCGCCAGGATTGCCAGCGCTTCTGGCTGAGGAACTCCTGGGCCTGGCGCACCAGGTCCGCCACCACTTCCGGGTGCTCGGCAAAACGCTCGGTGTTGACGACCAACTCCTCCGTGCGGTCACCGAAGAAGTCGCCGCGCACGTCGAGGTCGCCTGGGACGAGCTCCGCCACTGGCTCCCGGTGTGCCGCGGCGAACGCGAGCACAAAACGGCGCGCGTCGCTCACAAAGTTCCCGTGCTCGGTTTCGGCGGGCGGCGGATCCTCCGCCGAACGGGTCCAAAGTGCGGGTTCGGCCCCAAGGGCCCTAGGTCCGAAGCTCCAGGGGATCTCGCTCACGTTCGGGGCCCTCGCGGGGTTGGAGCCCAGTCTACAGCCCGTCGAAGAGTCCGCAGTCGAGCAGGGCCTGGGCCAGGCGAGCCGCCACCTCGGGGTGCGGATGCATCACGTCCCCCGGCACCGCTTGCACGTTTTCGCCAAGCGCGACGGCTTGGGCGACGGCCGGACGCCAGTCGCAGGGGTCGATGCCCGCCGCTCGAATGCGCATTTGCGCGCGCAGGTGGAGCGCCTCGGCGTGGCGTTCGATGCCCTCGTCGTACTGGCCGGGGCTCGCCATCAGCGGCAAGATCGCGACCACGAACCGCGCCCCGAGCGCTTCGCAGGCTCGCTTCATCCGCTGCAGCGCCGCTTCGATCTCCTGGTCGAGGTACGCGGGATCGGGCGCCTCCGCGGTGCGCCGCACCCAGTGGCGGTAGAGGCCGCTGTTCGCCAGCAGGAACGGCGACAGGTACCTGGGATTGCCCGGGAAGAACTGCACCAGATCGCCTTTGTCGTCGAGGAACACGATCGGCGTGGTTTCGAAGTCGTTGAGGTGGAACGTCAGGACCACGGCGTCGGGGCGCACCTTGGGCAACACACGGTCCAGGTACGCCGCCGTCTGGGCCGTGCCGAATGCGTCCACACCGGCGTTCCAGAGCTCCACACGCCGCGCCGCGGCAGCCGGCCCCAGGCCCTCCAGCACACGCCCACGCCGTGTGGCGCTGTCCCCCACGAACAACACACGGCCCACGCCGGGTGTGCGATCGAGCGGATAGTCGTTGGCGAGCGCCCCGTGGGCCCCGTAGTCGGGATTGCCAGGGGTGGGCACATAACCGCATTCGGGGTCGAGCTGCCACTGGCCCCCAGCCGGGTGCAGGGGATTGTCGCGCGCGATGCGCCGTGTTTCGCCGGCCTCTTCGAGCGCGCCGCCCTGACCGTGGACCTCGCGCCCCTCCATGGTCAACAGCACCCGATCGGCCAGCAGCGTCGCCGCGGCGAAACCGAGCAGCAAGCCCAGGTCCCGCAGCTCCAACTCGAAATCCCCCACCCGAGGGGGCCCACCTGTCGTGAGGGTGTGCGCGGCGACGTCCATGGCGAACGATCGGGGGCGAACCCCGCGTCCACCCACCTAGCCGTGAAGTTTAGATGGATTTCGTCGCGACGCCCACAATCGGGACACGTCGCTGAGGCCTGGCCGCGTACGGTTTGCGTGGGCTCAGTGTCGATCCGGGACGCAGAGGGGGCTACAGGGATTGCGTACGATCGGTCGACGGGCGCCCTCACCCCCGACACTCGCTGGCCCGCACCCCCGAAGCTCCGCTTATGTGGTTCCTAGTCCTCCTCACCGTCGTGATCGTGGCCAGTGTCCTGCTCTACACGGGCCGCACATGGCTGGCCTGGGTTCTGCCCGGCGCCGCCCTCCTGGTCCTGTGGGCCGCGCAATCGGGCGCTGGCTCGGTGTTCTTCTGGATCTGCGCGGCGGCGTTCTTCGCCGTCGCGATCCTGACAGGGGTGGAACCGCTGCGCCGCACGGCGCTCTCGCCGCTCGTGATGAAGATCATCGCGCCGATCCTGCCGCGCATGAGCGAGACCGAAAAGGCCGCGCTGGATGCGGGCACGGTGTGGTGGGACGCCGACCTGTTCTCGGGGAACCCGAAGTGGAGCAAACTGCTCGACTTCCACACACAGGAGCTCTCCGAACGCGAGCGCGCCTTCCTCGCCGGCCCGGTGGAAGACCTGTGCGCCATGCTGGACGACCACCGCGTGCAGCGCGAGGGCGACCTGCCGCCGGCCGTGTGGCGATTCATCAAGGAGAAGGGTTTTCTCGGGATGATCATCCCCGAGAAACACGGGGGCCTAGGTTTCTCCGCGCTCGCACACTCGGCGGTGGTCACCGAACTCTCGAGCCGCTGCGTGACGGCCGCCGTGACCGTGATGGTGCCCAACTCCCTGGGCCCGGCCGAGCTGCTCTTGCACTACGGCACCGAACAACAAAAGCAGCACTACCTGCCGCGTTTGGCGCGCGGTGAAGAGGTGCCCTGCTTTGCGCTCACCGAACCGGGGGCAGGCTCCGACGCCGCATCGCTGACCAGCTTCGGCGTGGTTTGCCGCGGCCAATGGAACGGCGAGGAGGTGCTCGGCATGCGCCTCACGTTCGAGAAGCGCTACATCACGCTGGCGCCGATCGCGACGGTGGTGGGCCTTGCGTTCCAACTGCTCGACCCCGACAGATTGCTCGGCGGCGAAGAGCACCTCGGCATCACCTGTGCATTGATCCCGCGCGACACTCCGGGCATGGTGGCCGGCGAACGGCACGATCCGCTCGGTGTGCCGTTCATGAACGGGCCGCTCTGGGGCAAGGACATGTTCGTGCCCCTCGACTACATCATCGGCGGGCAAGCCATGGCCGGAAAGGGCTGGCGCATGCTGATGCAGAGCCTTGCGGCGGGACGCGGCATTTCGCTGCCGTCCATGTCCGCGGGCGCCTCCCAGTTGGCCGCCCGCACGGTCGGTGCGTACGCCACGGTGCGCGAGCAGTTCGGCATGTCGATCGGGCGGTTCGAGGGCGTCGAAGAGCGCCTCGCGCGCATCGGCGGGTTCAACTACCTGATGAACGCCGCGCGCAAGTTGACGGCGGGTGCGATCGACTCGGGCGAACAGCCGTCGGTGGTTTCGGCCATCGTGAAGTGTTACGCCACCGAGGGCATGCGCACGGTGGTCAACGACGCGATGGACGTGGTCGGCGGCGCGGGCATCTGCCGCGGTCCGCGCAACCTGCTCGCCACGGCCTACCAGGCCGTGCCGATCGGCATCACCGTCGAGGGCGCCAACATCCTGACGCGCTCGATGATCATCTTCGGCCAGGGTGCACTGCGCTGCCACCCGTTTGCCAAGGAGGAGATCCGCTCCGTCGAGGCCCGCGACGTCGCCGCATTCGACGCGGCGTTCTTCGGACACGTCGGCTTCGTGTTCCAGAATGCGGCGCGCACGGCGATCCTCGGCCTTTCGCACGGCCTACTCGCCGAGGCTCCCTTCGGCGGCCCCGCCGGGCGGTACTTGCAGCACCTGTCGCGGTTCTCCGCGGCCTTCGCGTTCCTCGCCGACGTCGCCATGGGAACCCTCGGCGGCAGCCTCAAGTTCAAGGAGATGTTGACCGGGCGCCTCGCCGACGCGTTGGCGTGGCAGTACCTCGCCAGCGCCACGATCAAACGCTTCGTCGACGCGGGCCAGCCGGCGCGGGACCTGCCGTTCGTGCGTTGGTCCATGGAGCACTCCTTGAAGCAGATCCAGGACGCGCTCGACGGGCTGCTCACCAACTTGCCGACACCGGGCCTCGGCGCGATGCTACGGCCCCTCGTGTTCCCGCTGGGACGCACGTTCCGCGGGCCGAGTGACCGCATCAACGCGACCGTGGCCCGGGCCATGATCGAAGGAGCCGAAGCGCGCGAGGCCCACACGCAGGACGTGTACGTGCCCTCGGAGACCGAAATCGGTTTGGGGCGCCTCGAGGAGGCGTACGCCGCGGTGATCGCGGCCGCTCCGGTGCAGAAGAAGCTGCGCGAGGCGATCAAGAGCAAACGCGTGGCGAAGGCCCCGGCGGACACGCTGGCCGCACGCGCGGCGCAGGCCGGCGTGATCAGCTCCGAAGAGGAGGCGGTGCTCGACCGGGCCCGCGAACTGCGCACGGAAGTGGTGCACGTCGACAGTTTCGAGCGCCTGGGCACCGGCGCCAGCCCGGCGCCCGGTCCGCTCTCGCAGGCCCTGCACGAAGCGGGTAGCCTGGCGGCTTCGAAGGAAGTCGCGACCGCCGAACCGAAGTAGCCGCCGAGGGCCCTTGGCCCGACGCCAAGGCGGCGCGGGATTGGTGGCGCCGACCGATCCCACGCCGCGCACGCATGAGAAGCAACGGGTTCTTTGGTCGAAGCTCTGGTACCGCGCTCGCCGCGGCACTGGCCCTGGTCGCCGCGGCTCCGGCCTGCACACGGCCCACGCCCGCCCGCCCCCACCTGGTGCTGATCACCGTGGAAGGGCTCGGCCAGGCGGACCTCAGCGAAGCCAACAACCTGCGCCAACTGGCCGGGCAGTGCGTGCGGTTCGAAGGGATCGATCTCGTCAGCCCCTCCGTGCCGCGCGCCCTGGCGCTGCTCTTCAGCGGGCTCCGCGACGCTCCGCTCCCCGAGGGCACGACGGCCGCGCTGCAGCCGCCGCTCGGCCCCGGCGCGCCGCTCCCAGGTTCGGTCGACACGTTGTTCGAGCGCGCCGCGCCACGGGGCTTCGAAACGGCCGCGGTGTTGAGCCGCGCGGGTTTGGGCCTCGAATCGGGCCTGCCGCAGGGTGCCGTGCACCTCTGGGATCGCGAACGGCTCGAAACGCGCCAGGACGGAGCTCTCCCCCTCACCGCGGCCTTGAACGCATCGGTCGAGTTCCTCGACGCGCGCATGGCGCGGGCGGTCGAGCACGGCGCGCTGCTCTGGGTGCACCTCGACCTCGCGCAGTTGCCCGCGGCCGAGCAGGGACCCTTCCTGGACGCGGCGTTTGCGCGCCTCTCGGCCGCGCTCGAGGCGGACCCACGCCACGTCCTGGCCGCCTGGTTCCTGCCGGCGCAAGACAGCTTCTCGTACGTCGCGCCGTTCTGGCTGCGTGTGCCGGGTCAGACGGCCCGTCTCGACACGGAAGTGAACGACCCCGTGCACCTTCTGCCGACGCTGTTGGCGCGGCTCGGCGCGCACCCGCCGCTCGACGCCACGCCGCCCTTCGCCGAACTCGAAGGCCGCGATCTGCTGGCGGAGCCGGCCCCAGCCGCAGCGGAAGCGAGCGAGGCAAACGGGGGCTGAATCGGCTTCGCCAGGGCAAGCCCGGGCCGCCGTCGGGTAGGCTCGCCCGCCCCATGGGAGAACGGTCCGGCAAGGTGAACGGCAAGTTCCTGGGTTTCCTCGCCCTGTTCGGCGGCCTCGCGGCAGCCATGGCCGTGTGGGCCGCGAAACCCCAGCGCGACGTCGTTTCGAGCCACCACCCGGGCGGGACGAACCTGGCGGTGCGTCCCTTCGAAAAGGGGCGGCCGGCGCGGGCCTGGGTCACCTGGTACGAGGACCGCTGGAAGGCCAGCGAGTCGTACTTCGAGGGCGGACGGCGTGTGGGCGAGTGGCACCAGTTCGGTCGCCCGTACCGCGGGACCGACGGGGAGGGCACGCAGGCCGAGTTGCTGTCCGCCGCGTTCGAGTCGGATGAGCTGCACGGCGCGTTCGCGCGGAGCCATCCCGGTGGGGAGCCGCGCGAAGCTGGAACGTACGTGCGCGGCCTGCGCCACGGCGAGTGGGTGGAACGGGCGACCCCCGGCGCCGCGCCGCGGTCGAGGCACTATTGGCGCGGCCACGACCTGGGGGTGGACTCCAAGGCGCTCTTCGACGCCCTGGAGACGGATCCGCCCGCGGACTTCGCGGGGCTGGAGCTGCGCATCGGTGCCGCGGACTAGGCCGCGCTGAGCGCCGAGGCCTGCGCGCGGAGCATCGCGTCGAGGCGCAGGTCGATGGAGTGGCGCTCGCGCACGGCCGCGAGCCCACGGGCCGCGATGGCGCGCGCCTCGTCGGGATGGGCGAGGTAGTGGTCCACCTTGGCGATCAGCTCCTCCGGACCGCGGTAGCTGTCCAGCTCGGCGCCCACATCGAACAGCGCGTCCAGCTCGCGGCCGTGTTCTGTCAAGCAGAACCCGCCGCACGCCAGCACGTCGAAGACGCGCATGGTCACGATGTCCGGCTGGTAGATGCGGTTGACGTCGAGCTGCACACCGCCGCCGGAGTAGATGCGATTGAGCTCGCGCTGGTGCCCCGCCGGACCGCGGTAGTGCACGCCGAACTCACCGAGAAGGTCCCAACCGCTGTCGCCCCAGACGTGGATGCCGCGCGACCCGAGGGCCCCGACCAGCACCAGCCGCTTGTCGGCGGCCGCCACGTCGGCGAGCAACCGAATCGGATTGCTGCCCGGTGCCGCGGCGCGGGCCGCTTCGAGCACATCGCCGTAGATCCGCTCGATCCACTCCACCAACTGGTAGCTCGTGGGCCTCGCCCGCTGGCGCTCCAACAACGCGTCAAGGCGCGTGGCCTCGGCGGCGCGGCTGGACTCCCCGCGCACGGCAGCACAGAGGTCCAAGAACGCGGCGCGGTATTGGCCCGCTTCAGCCACCATGGACGAGCCCACGAAGGCGAGCGGCACGCCGTAGCGCTGTTTGTCCGCACCATCGAGGGCGACCGGTTGGCGCAGTTCCGTGTCCGCCGCCAGGGGCAGGTGCTGCACGTGTTCGAAGCCGCTGGCGCGGAACTCGGCCACGTGCGCGGCGCGGTAGGTGAAGATGCGCGTGCGCTCGCTGGATCCGGCGAGGGGGCGCAGTTCGTCGAGCGACGGATCGATCTCCCAGACGAACAGTTCGAGCCCCGCCTCGGCGGCGAACTCGGCGAGGCCGTGGGTGTAGTTGATGGCGAACAGCTTGCGCGCGCCGGATTCGCGGACGCCGTGGCTGAGCTCCTCGAGGGACAGGCGCTCCAGGTCCACCGTGAACACCGAGTGGCCGCGCCGCGCGAGCGCCGCGCCCAACTGGTCGACGAAGAGACCTCCCTCGGCGAGCAGCACGTCGGCCGATCCGGCACCGGCTTCGAGCAGGCGGAGTTCGCGCCCGTAGACCTGCCCCAGCGTGGGGTGCACGTGGATCGGACCGTCCGTGGCGCGCCCTTGGAACAGGTCCGTGCCCAGCGCGAACTGGAGTCGCCCGGAGCGGATCGCGTCCGTCAGGTCGAGGCGCGCGAGGGTCAGGCGCAGCAGCCAGGGGTCGCGCTCCCACGCGATCCAGGTGCGAGTGGGATCGGACGCGAGCGCGGCTTCGATCGGCTCGCCCTGGCCCAGGCCGAAGAGCCAGCCCGGAGAAGTGGCGTCGCCCGCGGGCCGGCGGGGGGCGGGCAGTTCGCGCGGGCCTTCAAGGTCGATGCGGAGGGGCGTGCGGCGCCAGTGCAGCACCAGCGCTCCGTCCGGCCCGAAACCCACGTGATCGCTGCCGCAGGGCCACGCCAGGCGCCGCGCCAGGGCCCGGTTCACCCGTCCGAGGGCATCCAGGTTTGCCGCGAGGCGGCGCGCATCGAATCGGGGGGGGAGGTTCGCGGGCAGGGTGGGGTGGGACTCCATGCTCGGGCATCGGCTGGGGCGGCCAGAGCGCTTGGGAGCCGCGGCACGCGGAGGCCCGGGGGCGGGACGGAGGCGGGTGCACGCGCGACGCCGGGGTGCGCGGGCCGTTTGCGACGCCGGGGCGCGCCCGCCGCCGGGTGCGCGGGCCGTTTGCGACGCCGGGGCGCACCCGGCCCAACCGCCCGGCCCAACCACCCGGGCCGCACACCCGGCGTCGTATGCAACAGGCCCGCGCGCCCGGCGCAACCCGCGGTGATCAGCGCAACTGGAACTCGAACGGCAGGCGCGCGATCACGCGGCGGGGGCCCGCCAGGCGTTCGAGCCGCGACATGTGCTCCGCGGCTTGCACGAGCGGCGCCAGCGCCTCCAGCGGCTCACCCAGACCGCGGGCCAGTTCACCCGGCTCGCCCCGCAAGGCCTCCTCCACCAAGAGTTCGATCCAGTGGGGCTCCTCCCGCGCAAAGCGCACCGGCGCATCGGCTCCCAGACCGGCCCGCTCGCGCGCCCGCTCGATCGCCCGCTCGAGGCCACCCAGCTCGTCCACCAGACCCAACTCGAGCGCCTGGGCGCCCGTCCAGACGCGGCCCTGCGCCACCTCTTCGACCTGCTCGCGCGGCATGTCGCGGCCCTCGGCGACCAGATCGACGAAACGCGTGTAGATGTCGTCGACGATGGCCTGCACCAGGGCCAACTGGGCCGGGTCCTTGCGCTGCCAGGTGGATTGGATGCCAGCGAGCGGGCTGGTGCGCACCGTCTGCGTGCGCAGACCGTGGCGCTCGGCGAGGGTCTGGAAACTGGGCAGCAGTCCGAAGACGCCGATGGAGCCCGTCAGCGTCTCGGGTTGCGCGACGACGTGGTCGGCGTCGGCGCTGATCCAGTAGCCGCCCGATGCCGCGAGCGACCCCATCGACACCACCACCGGTTTGCCGGCGGCGCGCAGGGCGAGAATCTCCGACCGGATCACGTCGCTGGCCGTTGCGCTGCCGCCGGGCGAGTCCACGCGCAGCACCACGGAGCGCACGTCCTCGTCCTCGCGAGCCGCGCGCAGTTCCCGCGCCAGATCGTCGCCGCCGATGCCCTCGAGCGACGAACCGTCCACGATCTCCCCATCGGCGACGACCACGGCGATGCCCGGACCGCCGTCGGGCTCCTCGAAGGTGGAGCGCGCGTAGTCCAGGAGCGACACCTGGGCCAGCGGCTCGCCGGCGTCCACGCCCCCGAGGCCGCGCAGCACGTCCAAGAGCTCGTGGTGAGGAGCCACCTTGTCGACGAGGCCCAGCTCCAGGGCTTCGTCGGCGCCGAAGTAACCGCGCTCCCGCGTCCATGCGGCCAGGGTCTCGAAGTCCTTGCCCCGGGCATCGGCCAAATCGCCCAAGAGCTTGCGCTCGATCGCCGCAAGCACCGCGTCCAGTTGTTCGCGGTTCTCGGCGCTCATGCTGTCCAGGAGGAAGGGCTCGACCGCGGACTTGTACTTGCCCACACGGGTCACCTGCACGTCGATCCCGTAGCGCTCGAGGGCCTCGGCGAAGTAGGGCACCTCCGCCGCCCAACCGTCGAACTCGACACCGCCGAGGGGTTCGAGCCAGACCTCGTCGGCGACCGAGCCCAGCCAAAGGGTCGCTTCGTCGGCCGAACCGGGCGCCGCGTACACCGGCTTGCCCGCCGCCCGTGCGTCGCGAAGGGCCGACCGGACTTGGTCGAGCGCACCCAGCGAACCCGACGCGCCCCCGCGGATCAAGATCGCGCATATGCGCTCGTCCGTACCGGCATGGCGCACGGCCCTGGCCGCTTCGTGCGCGGCGAGAGGTTGCGCGACCTGCCCCAGGATCGCGGCCATCGGCGACGGCGCACCGCCGCCCTCGCTGAGCGGCAGATCGAAGTCCACCACGAGAACGGCACCCTCGGGCACCCGGCTGCCACCCAGGAGAAGCACCACCACGACCAACGCCACGAGCGAAAGCCCAAGAACGGCGAAGAGCAGCAGGAGCACACGCAGGAAACTGTTGGACTTGTGCTTCATCTTCGGGGGCTTCATCGTCGGGGGCTTCCTGTTCGGGCGTGGGTGAATCTGGATCCGTGGGTTTGGAATCGGGAACTCGGCGGCGAAAGAGTACGCGGCGCACCCACCCGGATTCCCGAGGGCCTTTAGTACCCTGCTCGGGCGTGCGCATTCTGTTCCTTTCCCAGCGGGTGCCGTTTCCCCCGGACCGCGGCGACAAGATCACGACCTTTCGGCTCGTCGAGCGGCTGGCGCGGCGGCACGAGGTGCGCGTGCTGGCCTTCGCCCAGGATGCGGCGGACGTGGACGCGGCGGCCGAGCTGACCCGGCGCGGCATCGATACCCAGGCGGTGCCCCTGCGCCACAAACTCGTGCGCCACGGATTGTCCGTCCTGGCCCTGTTCGACGACCGTCCGCTGACCCTCGTGCACTACGGTTCGGCCGCGATGCAACGCGCCGTGGACGAGTTGGCCACGTGGGCCGAGTGCGCCTACGCGTACTCGTCGTCGATGGGCGCGTTCCTCGAGCCACACGCCCTGCCGCGCGTGATGCACATGGCCGAGCTCGACTCCGACAAGTGGCTGCAGTACTCGCGACGCGCGAAGGGCCCGATGGCGTGGATCTACCGCCGCGAAGCCCGCACGCTCTTGGAGTACGAGATGCAACTGGCGCGCGGCTCGGAGCAGAACGTGTTCTGCACGCCGCTCGAGGAACGGCTGTTCAAGGAGCGCATCCCCGGCGCCCAGAGCGCGGTCCTGCGCAACGGCGTGGACTTGAGGCAGTTCCAGCCCAGGCTCGGCTTGAGCGAACCCGGCCACTTGGTGTTCACCGGGGTGATGGACTACCTGCCCAACGTCGATGGGTGTGTCTGGTTCGCCGACGAGGTCTTCCCGAAGCTGCGCGAGCACCACCCGATCGCGCGTTTTTCGATCGTCGGCTCCAACCCGACGCCGGCCATCCAGAAGCTCGCCGAACGACCGGGCATCGAGGTCACCGGTCGAGTCCCCGACACCGCCGACTGGCTGGCGCGGGGCGCGGTCTCCGTCGCACCCCTCCGCATCGCCCGCGGCATCCAGAACAAGGTGCTGGAGGCCATGGCCATGGGGCTTCCGGTGGTCGGCACCACGTCGGCCACACAGGGAGTCGAAGGCGTCCCGGGCAAGCACTACCTCGTTGCCGACGACCCCGACGCCCAGTTCCGCGCCATCGACTCCCTCCTCGTCAACCGCGCGCGGGCGGCCGAGTTGGGCCGGGCCGGCCGGGCATTCGTCGAGGCCCACTACGACTGGGAGCGGGTGCTCGAGAGCCTCGACGTGATCGTGGACGGCCTGCTGGCGGACTGACGGCGGCCCCGAAGCCCAGAGATTCGGCGACCAACTTTTCGTGGGGAAGAGGCGCAACCGCCGGTCCGAGCCGCGGTCTTCGCTCCCCATGCGTACCGACGAGCCCCACTTTCCCCCGCCGCCGTGGGGCCGCGCCCTCGGCTGGGGGGTCGCCGCGGGCGGCCTCGTGTGGACCCTTCTGTGGATCGCCGTGGCCGAACGGCCAGCGCAGTTGGACGAACCGCTTGTCCTGCGGTTTGCCCGCCAAGCCCTGGACCACGGGCCGCGCACGGCCCTCGCCGTGGGCCTGGCGACCGCGGCCTGGGTCCACCTTCGACCGCCGTGAGGACTCCCGCACCGAGCGGTACGCCAGTGCGGCGGGTTCGGAATTGGGATCGGGGCCCCGGGCGACTACAATGGGGCCGCGAGGGTTGGTCCGCACTCGGCCCCGCGGGGGGTCCTGGGCGGTTCCCGGGGGAATCCCGGGACACGTAGACCCCCGTGGTCCGGCGCGCGATGAGGGGCAGAACGCACCTCCCCCGACCCCGGACCCTCACCCAGCCCGCACGAGGTCCCTTCATGTTCGCTGCCATGCTCGAGCGCGTTGTCCAGGGTCCGGAGGACTCCGGTCGTTACGGACGCACGCTGCGCGTCGATCCGACCTGCGATTCCGGTCGGCCCGGCCACTTCCCCACCCAGGCGGTCATCGTCACCACCGCCGCCCGGCGCCTGATCGAGCTGTCCAAGGCCGGCGAGAAGTTGCAGAACGTGCTGGTGGCCGGCGAGAAGGACCCGATGCTGCACCCCGACATCCGTCAGGTGTGCGAGAACGTCAAGGAGCTCTGCCACAAGTGGTACCCCAAGGTCCAGTTGACCCTGGAGGCCGAGGCCCTGCGCCTGACAACGGCCGAGTACCGCCACCTCTTGACCATCTTCCACCGGCCGATCGTGCGTTTCGAAGCGGGCACCCAGAAGGTGTTCAGCTCCCTCACGGGCGAGCGCGGCGCGGGCAGCATGAAACAGGCCATCGAGAACCTCGAGAAGATCGAACTCGAGCGCTGGATCCTGCTGGCCCGCTTCGGCAAGGCGCCCGCGGACAACAGTTCGGACGCCGAGGTCAAGGCGTGGATCGGGAACCTCAAGAACCTGAAACCCGCGCAAGTGCTGATCGGGGGCCATCCGAAGGACGCGAAGCGCAAGCCCGCACCGAAGGCCCGGCTCGAGGAAATCGCCGCCCAGGTGGCGGAAAAGACCGGCTTCTCGGTCGAAGTTCTCGAAGACTAGAACCTCTTCCAGCGACGCTCTCCCCCACCATGTCCCGCATCACCAAGTCCAAGGACGACTCGGTCCTGATCGAGGTTGCCGACAGCGCCGGCTACTGCTGGGGTGTGGAGCGCGCCATCGACTTCGCCGTCAAGGCCGCGGAGAACAAAGAGCGCCCCGTGTTCACGCACGGGGAACTGATCCACAACTCCCACACCGTCGAGAAGCTGCGTCGGGAGCACGGTGTCACCCACGTCGACGACCACCTGGCCGCGCCGGTCGGCTCGGCCCTCGTGATCCGGGCCCACGGTGTGCCCCCGGCCGTCAAACGCGAGGCGAAGGCGGCGGGCCTCGAAGTCTTCGACGGCACCTGCCCCCTGGTCGACATCATCCACCGCAAGGCCAGGGCCCTGGTGGACGAGGGTTACGAGGTGTTCGTGGTCGGCCAGGCCCAGCATCCTGAGATCATCGGCGTGGTCGCGTCGGTGGAAGAGCACGGCGGCAAGGCGACGGTGCTCGAGACGTTGGAACAAGCCCAGGCCCTGCCTCTCCTCAAGAAGGCCGGCATCGTCATCCAGTCGACGTTGATCGCCGAGAAGGCCGGCAAGATCGCCGCGGCGCTCGTACCGAAGGCCCGGGAAGTGAAGATCGTGAACACGATCTGCCACGTGACGACGGAGCGCCAGGCCGAGGCCAACCACCTGGCCGGCGCGGCCGACGTGATCTTGGTGGTGGGTTCGCCCCACAGCTCGAACACGATCAAGCTGGCCGAGGTCTGCGGCGCCGGCGGTGTGCCCACGCACCGCGTGGAAACGGTCGCGGACGTGCAGCTCGAGTGGTTCGAAGGCAAGGGCCACGTCGGCATCCACGCGGGCGCATCCACACCCGTCGAGGTGATCGACGCCATCGTGGCGCACCTCGTGGATCGGCTCTCGCTGCGCCAACCGGTTTGATGGCGCGCGGCGGGCAAGTGGTGCTCGCCCTCGAGGGCCTGACCAAACGGTTCGGCGATCGCGAAGCCGTGGCGCCGCTCGATCTCGAGGTACGCTCAGGCGAGGTCTTCGGCCTGCTCGGCTCCAACGGCGCGGGAAAAACCACTACCCTGCGCATGGTGTGCGGCTTGCTTGAGCCCAGCGCCGGACGGGCGCTCGTGGCGGGCCACGACGTGGCGAAGGATCCGCTCGCGGCCAAACGCGCGATCGGCCACGTGCCAGACGGCGCGCCGCTCTACGCGCAGCTCTCGCCGCGCCAGCACCTCCAGTTGGTCGGTCGGCTGTTTGGGCTGGGCGAGGGGGCGATCGCGGCCGATGCGGCGCGCCTCTTGGGCGGATTCGACCTGTTGGAGCGGGCCGACGATCCCGTTGGCACCTTCAGCCGCGGTATGCGGCAGAAAACGGCGATTGCGTGCGCGCTGTTGCCGCGGCCCAAGTTGTTGGTGCTCGACGAACCGCTCACCGGTCTCGACGCCACCAGCACGGCCCTCCTGAAGGAGGTGCTGCGGACCTGGGCGGACCGCGGAGGCGCGGTGCTCTATACCTCGCACCTCCTCGACGTGGTCGAGCGGGTGTGCGACCGCATGGCGGTGCTCGACAAGGGCAAACTCGTGGCCGAGGGCGCCCTCGACGACCTGCGCCAACGGGCCGGCCGCGAGGGCACCCTCGAACAGGTCTTCGCGGCCCTGACCCAAGCCGACGACCCCAGGGCCGCCGCCACCCGCCTCCTGGGCCCCGCCGATTCCGATCTGTAGGGCCGCGGCCCTGTCCGCGCCCAAGGGGCGGCGCACTGCGGGGAACCGCCCCATGCTCCAAGGCGGGCCTGGAGGCCCGCGCACCCGGCCCGCGCACCCGGCCCGCGTACCTGGCGATGCGCGACCGGCGACCGCGCGTCTTGGGTTTCCCCTTGGGCGCGGACGGGGCCGCGCCCCTACAGACCGCGACACGCCCGTGCGGCACACTGGCGGTATGGGTGGGGACCGGAGGCGAGGAACGGGCCGGGGGGGCGGTCCGTTCGTCGTCGGAGTGGTCCTCGCCGTTGCCGCTGCGTGGGCCGCGCGGCAACTGGCGCGCGTCGGTGGGGAGCCGGTGGTCGTTTGGGCGGCCCTGGCGATCGGCGTGTGGGGGCTCGCGGCGTTGGTGTTGGCGCGTGTGTCGTCGGTCGGTCCGGCTTGGCGCGAACTCGGCGTGGCCCGGGCGCCGTGGGCCGTGCCCTGGGCGGCGCTCGGCGGACTGACACTCGCGGCGCTGGCGCCCCACTGGCTGCATTGGCAACGGGGCTGGATGGACCTCTCCGCGATCGGTCTGCCCACGGGTGCGGGGTTCGACCTTGCGGGGCTGAGCTTGGGCGCGCGGCTGCTGTTGATCGCGGGGCTGGCGGCGATCATGGAAGAGCTTTTCTTCCGCGGCTCCCTTTGGTCGGCGCTTCGGACACTGCCCTGGCCCGCACGCGTCGTGGGCGCGGCACTGTTGTTCGCCGCGGCGCACGGAGGCGGCGAGGGCCTCATCTGGGCGCTGCTGCTCGGGTGCGCCTTGGGGATCGCCCGCCGTGTGGGCGGCGGGTTGCTCGCGCCCATCGCTCTGCACGCGGCCCACAACGGCGGTCTGCTGCTCGCCGACGAACTGGACGGCTTCGTGCGGACGGCCGGAGGGACACCTGCGGCGCTCGCAATTTTCGGAATCTGGCTCGCGGCGGGGCTGTGGAGGGGAAGCCAGCGGCAACACCACGGGTAAACCCTTCACCAGGGGAATGTCGCAGGGAAGACATCCCTGAGTTTGGGAAACGCGAGCACTGTTTCTGGGCCAGGTGTGGCGCTGCGGATTTTTGCGGGCACGCTACAGACCAGACCTCGCCGCCCGGTCGCGCTGCCCCGCGAACACTCTGCCTTTCGCAGACAGGGCCCATGGCGGACAGGAATCGCTCTCCCCGGTCGATCGGACCACAACCCCCCAAAGAGCAGCCTGCGATGAAGCACGTCACCCTCCTGCTGGGCGCTTTCGGCGCCAGCAGTGCGATCTACGCCGCGACCACATTGGGCACACCACCGCCCGAGCCGACCCATGCGACCGTCGCATCGGCCGGTGACACCGTCGGCCGGGCAACACCCCGGCCCAAGGTCGAACTGCCCCTCGGACAACCCCTGCACGGCAACGCGGAGCGCCTGTGGGCCCGCTACCAAACCTGGAAGAGCCAGGTGTTCGCGTCCGACACGGGCACACGCTTCGTGTTCCCGATGAACAGCCTGCGCGGCGAGGGCGAACCGCTCGCCGACCTCTCCGGCAGTGCGTCCGTGGACTTGGCCACGGGCGAGGTGTCGGTGGCCATCAGCCGCGATACGGGTCCCCAGGTCCTGCAACTGTGCCTCGTGGACGACCGCGGCGAAGGCGGTGGCACGAGTCTTCTCGAGCCCGCCGACATCGTGCTGACGATCCGCGACATGGAGATCGTCGACGACGGCACGCGTCTCGTGGGCCGCTTGCCCGCCAAGCTGCCCGCGGGTTTCGAACTCGACCAGATCTTCCTGGCCGCCTCGGACGAGCCGCTCGACACGGGGGCGGTGCTCTTCGGCGGTCCCACGCTGTTCCAGCGCCTGCTGGCGAAGGAAGTCTCCGACGAGCGCGCAGCCAAGGACCAGGCCCTGCTCCTCGGTTTGGCCATGCCCGTGCAACTGGGTGGGCCCCTCGGAACGGGCCCGATCGGCGCGCTCGTGGCCCAAGGCGAGGACCTGTTCTTCAACGGGACCTTCATGGGCAACCAGCGCACGTGCGGTACGTGCCACCCCGCCGACAACAACCTGACCATCGACCCGGACTTCATTTCGAAGCTCGCCAACACGGACCCGCTGTTCGTTGCGGAGTTCGAGCCCGCGCTGACGTTCGAGCTGAACGGCAGCCGGCGCTTCGAGAACCCCGTGTTGATGCGCAAGCTGGGTCTGATCACGGAGAACCTCGACGGGTTCTCGAACCTGAAAAAGATGTTCGTGATGCGCAGCGTGCCGCACACGTTCGCGCAGGGTGTGTCGATCCAGGCGGGCAACGGCATCCAACCGCCGGATGAACGCACCGGCTGGAGCGGCGACGGCGCACCCCACGGCATCGTGAACGGCATCCCCACCGCGGGCCGCCTCTTCGACTTCGCCGTCGGCGCGGTCATCCAACACTTCCCGCGCACCACCGGCCGCGTGAACGGCATCGACTTCATCATGCCGACCAACGCGGAGTTGGTCGCGATGGAAGCGTTCCAGCTCAGCTTGGGCCGCCAGAACGACTTCGACTTGAACGTCCTGACGTTCAACGACCCCGACACGGAAACGGGCAAGATCCTGTTCCAGCAGAGCTCTTGCAACAAGTGCCACCCGGACGCCGGTGCCGGTCAGCCCAACTTCAACTTCAACACCGGGGTCGAGCAGTTCCTGATCAACAACCCCGACCCGACCGGCCAACCGCGTCCGGCGGACGGCGGCTTCGGAACGGATCCCAACGGCCTGTTCCCGGCCGTGCCCGTGCCGAACAACGGCTCGGATCCCAACCGCCCCGCCGGCAGCTTCGGCAACGGCGAGTTCAACACACCCAGCATCGTGGAATCGGCCGACACGGGCCCCTTCTTCCACAACAACATCGTCTGGGGCGGCATCGAAGAGGCCATCGACTTCTACCGCTCCAACGAGTTCTTCCAGGCCCAGGGGTTCACCGTCTCCTTCCCCGGAGCGGGCCGCGAGCAAGTGGGCAAGTTCCTGCGTTCGATCAACGCGATCGACAACATCAACACGGGCATCCTGTTCGCAAAACGCGCCCACGATTCCTGTGCGTTCGCGCCGACGTCGATCTTCGACGCCCAGCACCACGCCGCGGTCAACCTGTTCCTGCGATTGGCGCTGCGCGACATCGACGACACCCTGCGGGTGCTCAGCGAAGTCGACCTGAACCCCGTCGCCCGCGAGCACCTGAAAGAAGCGAAGTGTTTCTTCTTCTGGGCCATGGCGCCGATGGACTGGGATACTCGGCGCAAGCTGATCGAGAAGGGCATCGACGAGATGAACTTCGCGAGCCAGGACATCAGTTGAGCCCCACCTGAGGCTCGGGCCCATCGCATGGGCCCCCGCACTCGGCTCCGCTTTCCGGCGGATCCCGTGTGCGGGGGCCCTGCTCTTTTGGGGGAGCGCTCGATGTCGCGGACTCGCGGTCAGCGGGGCAGCACGTCGGCCAGGAAAAGGTCCTGGTCCTCGCCTTCGCCGCCGGGCTGTCCGTCCCGGCCGAAGCTGTGCAGTTGGTAGGGCGCCCGGTTGCTCGGGGCCACGTAGATCCACGGGCGTCCGAACCCGTCCACGAGATCGGCCTCGTTCAGGTAGCGGCGGCCAGCCCCATCCGCCGCGGCTAGGGCGGCCAGCGTCTGGGGATAGTTGCCGCCGTTGGCCTCGGCCCAGCTCACCAGCGCGCCGTGCACGCGCAACAACCTGTCGGCGGGCGCGCTGGGAGCGTTGGTCTCGCGGCGCGGTTCGGGGGTCGGCGCGGCGCCGTCGAGCGGGGCGTCGACCGCGGTCTGGGGCGTGCCCACCGCGGCCGGCGGCGCGGCCGCGACGTGTGGCTCCGCGGCGCCTTGGGTGTCGATGCGCAGCCACATCCAAACTGCCCCGAGCGCAGCCACCGCGAGCAGCGCGGACACGGCCAACGGACCCACTCCGACGCGGCCCAACTGGATGGCGTTCGGACGGGCGGCGGGGGGACGCTGGCGCTGCTTCATGGCACGGACTCCGGGGGTTCGGGGGAACGGGGGCATCATGGCAGATGGACCCCGCCGACCGCGGCCCCGGGAGCGGGGTACGATCTCCCAGATGGACTCTGGGCAAGGGGATTTCAGCCTGTTCCTCCTCGTGGACGGGCTCTGTGCGCGCGTGGACGTCGTCGGCCGCGAAGGTCGCCGTGCACACGGACGTGTGCTGGAGGGCCCCGCCGGGGGTCTTGGTGCGGCTCTGGCCATGTTGCTCGAGGGCTCCCCGCCCGTGGGCAGTCGCTCCGCCCTGCTGACCGACCGATTGTGGACCGGGGTGCTGCGTTTGCCGCTCGAGGACCCGCAGGCCCTCGGGATCCGCGGCTTGCGGCGCTCGCTTGCGTTGGCCGCGGAGGACCACACCGGCCTCACCCCCGACGCTGCCGCCGTGGGCTTCGACGAGCTGGTCTCGCCCGACCGCCGGGTCCGGTATTGGGCCACGATCGCCGATCGGCGCCTGTTGGAAGGTGCAGGAAGAGTGCTGCGCGCGGAGGGTTCCGAACTGCTTTGGATCGCCCATCCGGCGGGTGTCTTGCGCGAGAGCAGCGGCCTGCGTGTGGAAGCATGGTCCGATCTGACGTGGTGCGGCGGCGACGGCGCGCCTGTGCACATCGTGGACGGTCCGCCGGGCGAAGGTCACTGGGCGCTCGCCGTCGGCGATTGGATCGAGAAGTTGCGCGGTTCGGCGCCGCTCTTCGTCGGCGAACAAAGCCACCGCGACCTGTTGAGCAAGTCGGGGCTCTTGCCGCGGCGTTCGCTGTTGCCCCAGCGCCGCGCCCTGGAACTGCTGCACGGTGTCGCCGCGCGCCTCGCCGCGTGTCCGCCTGGCCACGCGGTGCCGGTCGACGCGGAAAGCCAGGTGCGTGCGCGGGAACCGCGCGCACCGGCAAACGCGACCGTGCACGCGCAGGAGAACTACAACTTCCGCGCGCGCGCGGAGCCCGAATCCATGCCCCCCGCCGCGGAACCCGTCGTGGCCGCTGCGATCGTCATGGGCGACGCGCCCGCTGCGCCGCTCGGCAACCAGGTGGAGGCGCCAACGACGAGCGCGGCGCAAACGCCTCCGTCGCCCAACACCGCAGCACCGGCCGCCAAGACACCGCCGGCTCCCCGCGAATCTGCGCCCCCGGCGCCAGCGCCCGTCGCGGCGGCAGTGCGCACCGCCGAACCAGCTTCCGCCGCAGGCGCCGGGGCCGCTTTGGGCTCGCAGCCCACGAAGGTCGCGGAGCAGGTCGACAGCCCCCACGGCACACCGCGACGCGATCCGTCGACCGCGAAGCCCGCACCGTACCCGGAGCTGCCGAAGCGCGTTTCGGGTGCACCGTGGCTCGTACCGGCCGCCATGGCGGCGGCCGTGGTCGGCGGCATCTTCTGGCACCAACACCGCGCGACGTCGAGCCTCGCTGCCGCGAAGGTCGCTGAAGTTGCGGCGTCCGACGGCCAGCGCGCGGGGACCATGCCGGAGGGATCCTTGCCGGACGCCGCCATCGACGCGGGATCCAGCGCCGCGGCTGCGGACCGCGCGCGAGCAGCACGGAACGACGATGGGTTCGTCGCCGGGATGCAGGGAGACGATCCCGCGCGTTCGCTCACCCACGAGAACCACGTGCAGCGCCGGCGTTTACCCGCACTGCTCGCGGCCCTCGGCCGCCACGCCCACGAGGACTTCGTGGTGCGACGTGTGGCCGCCAAGTTCGGGGGAGCCATCGCCATCGAGGGAGTGAGTGACAACGCCCACGCGGCGAACCAGCTCGCCGACGCACTCGCCGGCGAACTCTCGCGCGCCGGTTGGTCGGTCGCACCCGCCGACCAGCGGCGGCGCGCGTTCCCGACCGGGCGCGATGGGTACGACTTCGTGATCGAGCTCACGCCCGTCGCCGTACCGCGGGACGCATTGCCGCTCGGCGGCGCCGCGACCCTGCCCAACATCTCCAGTCGCAGCAGCATCGTCGAGCGGTTGAACGAAGCCTTGGCTTCGGAAGGCGCAACGATCACGGCGTCCAGCCCGGATGAGGGCGCCATCGCGCGCTCGTCGGAGGAGCTGGTCGCGCTCGCGCAGATGCTGGTCAGCCTCGGCGAGAAGCCCGTCGGCTGGCGCATCGACATGCGCACGTCCTTCCCGGTCCTGACGCGGCGTCTGCAGGCCCTCGCCGAGGAACCGGACTTCCTGTTGCCCGCCGCGTTGGAACTCGACCAAAGCGGCGAACAGGGCGAAATCGAGGTGAAACTGTGGCTTTGGATCTGAAACGAAGGGACCAACTGCGAGCCTTGTCGAAGGTGCCCCGCGCGGCGCTCGCACGCAGTCGCTCCCTTTGGCAGAGCTCGTCGCGCGGGAACCGGGCCCTCGCACTTGCTCTGTGCCTGGCGCCGATACTCCTCCTCGCCATTGCCTTCAGCCGCGGCGCCAGCGGCGCACAACCGGGCGACGGCGATCCGTTCCGCGCCAGCGCGCGCATGCAGAGACTCCTCGCGCCCAAGGAAAGCAGCCCCGCCGTGGACCTGCCCACCGCCGTCGCGCTGGAACCCGAGCCCGCTGCGCCCGCCCCCCTGCATCTTGTGTTGCGCGGTCGATTGCAGATGGAAGCAGGGCCCCTGGTGGTGCTGCTCGAGGTCGAGGGTCAGCGCGGTTTGCAGCGGCTCGCCGTCGGCGAAACTCTGGTGCTCAACGACAACGGCGCCGAGCGCCGGCTGCAACTCGTAGAGGACCGCGGGCTTTGGGTCGTGATCGATGGAGGGGCGCCCGTCCCGCTGCGCTGAACCCATGTACCGCGGTCTTTTTGCCCCGCTCTGGTTGGCGCTCGCCGCTGGACTCACGCCCGGGTCCGAGGGCGAGTTGGGCGCGACCATCGCGCGGCTCGAACTGCGCGCCGTGCCACTCGGCGATGCGCTGGCATTGCTCGCGGCGGAGTCGAGCGCCAGCATCATCGCTTCGGCCGAATCCGCCGCACGGCCCGTTTCGTGCCACTTGAGCGGCGTTTCCGTGCGCCAGGCCGTCGAAGCGTTGGCGCAGTCGGCGGGACTTTGGGTCGCGGAGGACGTCGAACTGGGCCTCCTGCGCATTGGCGCGGGCGACGAAACCCAACCGGTGCGCGTGGATGCCGAGCCCGAGGGCGCACAGATGCGTGTGCTGACGGTGCTCTATCCCAACGCACTCGAAGTGGCGCGCGCGATCGCCAACCTGTTTGGGCCCAGGGTGCAACTGCACACGGATACGGCGGGTGCCGAAGAGGACCTCGCGGAAATCGGCAAACGCTTCGAGAGGCTCGAGCTCTTGAGCGACACACTTTCGGGATCCGCGCGGCGCGCGGCCTCGTTCGCCTCGACGGGTGGCGACACGGCGCTCACCGCCCAGGCGGCACGGGACCAACGCCTGGGCGAACCCCACCCGGTGGCGCCGCCGGAGGCGCCGATCTACCTCTCCGTGCTGCGTCGCAACAACCAACTCGCCCTGCGCAGTCGCGACCGCGCGGCGTTGGACGAGATCGCCGAAATCGTGCGCTCGCTGGACGTGCCCTCGCCGCAGGTACTGCTGGAGGTGAAGGTTCTGGAGCTCGACCTCGAGGACGGTTTTTCGTCCGCCTTCGAGTTCGACCTGAACCGCGGCGGCGAAAGCACCCTGCTCTTCGGGGACGGGCCGGGCCCGCTCGCCAACACGCGGGGAGCTGGCACGCTGCTCTACCAGTTCGTGGATTCCGAGTTGATCGCGCGCCTCGAATTGCTGCAACGCGCGGGCCGTGTGACCACACTGGCGCGGCCGATGCTTCTGGTCGCCAACAACGAGGCCTCGCGCCTGTTCGTCGGCGAAGAGCGTCCCATCGTGCGCAGCATCACGAGCCAGACCACGGTGAATGAGAACAGCGTCACCAACACGCCGGACACGCAGTTCGAGATTCGCTCCGTCGGCACGACGCTGTTGCTCACGCCCAGCATCAACGCCGATCGCACAGTGACGTTGCGTGTGTTGCAGGAAACGAGCCAAGTGCAGGTCGGCGGCGCGACGATCCCCATCGTCGGTCCCCTGGGTACGGTTACGAACCAACCGATCGACGTGGTCTCGGCGCGTTCTGTCGTCGGAACGGTGGTCGCCAAGGACGGATTGGCGTTGGCGCTCGGCGGGCTGATCGACGAGCGTGTCGCCGATGTGCGGACCGGTGTGCCGTTCCTGATGGACATTCCGGTGCTGGGGTTCTTGTTCCGCGCGGAGCGCAAGGTGCGCAGCCGCCGCGAACTCGTCGTGATCGTGCGTCCTTGGGTGCTGTTCACGCCGGGCGAGGGCGAGGCCGCAAGCCGCGCTCTGGGCGAGGGGTTGCTCCATCCGTCGGGTGCGGCGCTCGGCGACGTCCCTCTCGGCACGTTCGGTCCCGAAGAAGCGCCGCGCGGCGGACTCGGCACCCAGCCCCTGTGGGAGATGTTCCTCTACCAGAGCGGCCTCCCGGACGGCGGATGAAGGCCGCACTCGCCCTTGTGCTCGTCGCGGTGGTTTCGTCGTGCACCGCCGTCGCACCGAAACCGCGCCCCGAAGCGCCCGAAGTCCGTGTGGATGGCGCGGTGGTTTCCGCGCCGGATGCACCGAGCGACGGTGCCCTGCTCGCCGAATGGCTGCGCTGGCGGGAGAGGAGCGGCCCGCGCGCTGTCGAGCGGTTGGCGGCGCTCCATCCCGAGCGGGCGCTCGCGTTGCGCAACGCCTCGAGCGAAGGTCCCCTTGGCTCGGATCTTGGCGCGTTCTTCGCGAGCGAGGCGGGGCGCGGCTGGATCCTCTTCCAGGAGGCGCTGCGGCGCGCGCGCGCGGGTGCCGGCGCGAACGGAACGTGGTGGCGCGCCGTCGAACTCGGTTGCACGAGCGGCGATCCCTTCGGCCTGACCGAGGCGCTCGAGCTGCGGCCGGCGGGAAGCCCGTGGCCGGCCGGCGCCACGCCCGCCGACGAAGCCGCCGTGCTGGTCCGTGTCGCCGAACTGCACCTGCTCCGCTCGGAGTCCGCCGAGGCCTTGGTCGCCGCGCGCCGCGCGCAGGCGGCCGCGGAGAGCGGGCTCACGCGCAACACGGCGGTGCTCTTGGAGGCCCAGGCGTTGCTTGCGCTGGGTTCGCGCGCGGCGGCGCTCGCGCGCGCGGCGGAACTGGAGAACTCAGGAAGCGAAGTTCCGCGGCGCAAAGCCCTGGCGCTGAGCGGGGCCGTGCACGCGCAGGGCGGCGAACTGGAGCTTGCGGAGAGCATGCTGCGCCGCTCCCTCGAAGAGCCCGCGGCATGGCCAGGTGCCGGCCGCGCGCGGGCCGATTTGGCGCTCGTGCTGCTCGCGCGGGGCCGCACCGAGGAGGGCGCTTCGCAGTTGGAGCGCGCGAAGGTCACGCTGGCGAAGGAGTCGGATTCGGCCGCCTTGGTGCGGCTCTTGTCGAGCGAAGCCGCATGGCACTACCACCTGGGCGCGCACGATCGGGCCGAGGAGCGCCTCGCCGAAGCGCGCGCCCTGATTCGCCGCGAGGGGTTGCCGATTTCGCTCTAATGCGCGGACTACCACCGCGCGCGCGGTGCGGGCGACATGCGCGCGAGAGGCGGGTGCACGGGAGCCGGGTGCGCGGGAGGTTGGCGCAGGAGAGCCGGGTGCGCGGGAGGTTGGCGCAGGAGAGCCGGGTGCGCGGGCCTCCAGGCCCGCCTTGGGGCGGTGGGCGGTTGTCGCGGCGCGACGCCCCTTGGGCGCGGACAGGGCCGCGCCCCTACAGATCGCGGGATGGGGTGCGCTCCAAGGCGGGCCTGGAGGCCCGCGCACCCGGCCCGCGCACCCGGCCCGCGCACCCGGCCCGCGAATACGGCCGCGCAATCGGGCCGCGCAATCGGGCCGCGCAACGCACCCGCGCGCTCACCCCCTTCAGTCGATGTCCACGGGCTCGCGGCGTTCGAGCGGCATCTTCTGGCCGTCCTCGCCCACCGCGACCATCGTGACACTCGCTTCCGTCACGGGCACACGCACGTGGCTGCCAAAGCGTCGTTGCGCCCAGACGGACACCTTGACCGTGACGGACGTGGTACCGACGCGGGTCGTCTCGGTGAAGAACGACACCAAATCGCCCACAAAAACCGGGCGTTTGAACTCAATCGTGTCCATGGCCACGGTCGCAATGCGGCCCGAGTGGTAGCGGTGCGCTTCGATCGCGGCCGCCAAGTCGATCTCGGACAGGATCACACCGCCGAAGATGGTTCCGAGGGCGTTCGTGTCCCGGGGCATCATCACGACGCGGATGGCCGGGTGTTTGTGCCGCGGGTACTCGGCGGAGAAGTCCTCCTCGTCGCTGCGGGAGGTGTGGCTTTGGATCGGTGAGTTCATGGACGGCCTTGACCTAACTGGGCTTCGGCCCAAGCGTGGACTCGCTGTTCGAGTTCCTTGCTGTGACCCTTGAAGAAGTGGTCGCCGCCGGGGATCTCGTGGGTCGTGACCTGGGTCGGGAGCACCGGGTAACGCTCGAGCAGGTCCTTGCGGGTGCCGTACTCGTCCTGATCGCCCCAGATGAAGAACGTGGGCTGGCGCAACTCGTCGACACCGCCGAGTTCGAACATTCGCATGGGGAATCCCACGAGCACCAGTCGCTCGATGCGCGTCTCGCGTTTGGCGAGGCCGAACACGGTGCGCGAGCCGAACGAAAAACCGCCCGCCCACCAGGGCACCCCGGGATGCTGTTCGGCGAGCCATTCGAGGGCCGCCAGCGCGTCGCCCTCTTCGCCGCCCTCGCCGTCGTAGCTGCCCTCGCTGGCCCCCACGCCGCGGAAGTTGATGCGGAGCACAGCGATCCCCGCCGATTCGAGGCCCCGCGCCGTGCGGAACGCGACGGTGCTGTTCATGTTGCCCCCGTGCTCGGGGTGGGGATGGCAGACGACGGCGACGGCCCGGGGGCGCTCCACACCGCCAGCCGCGTGGTAAAGCGCCTCCAGGGCGCCCGCGGGGCCGGGGATCAGGAACCCGCTGCCGGGGTGGGACGGAGTCGGAGACATGAGCCCTAGTCTATAGGGCAGCGCCGCGGCCCTTCGCCACCGGTGCCCACCCTTGTTGCGACGCATCCGCGCCCTCGTCCTCGCCCACCTCGCCGCCTGGCGAGCGGCCGATCCGCCGCTAACCGTGCTGGCCGTGCACGCGCTGATCAGCGCGGTTCTGTGCGGTTTGACGCGCGGCTTCCTCGAGCCACTCGGCTACGCGCTGTTCGCGTTCACGGTGTCCGGGGCCCTGCTCGTGCTGCCGTTCCTGGGCGAGCTGGGCTTCCTGCTGCGCGACGACCCGGCGTCGGAGTGGAGCCGAGCGCTGCCCGCCACCGGCCGCGAGCAGCGGGCCGCACGGGCCCTCGCGGTGGTGGTGATCCTCTGGGCGTTGGCGCTCGGCAGCCTGGTGCCTGCGGCCCTGCTGGCGCCGGAGGGGTTCACGGCACTGGGTCGGATGGCCATCGTGCCCGCGGGCCTGGGGGCGGCGCTGGCGCTCGGCGGGATTCTGCTGGCCGTGCAGCAGGTGCTCGCCCGGCGGCCGGCGTTGCTCTCGCTCGCGCACACGGCGCTCTTCGCGGGGCTGCTGCTGCTCGCCGTGGTGGGGCTGCCAAAGGTCCGGCTCCTGGCAGGGGTCGCGGAGCTATCGGACCTCGGCGCGCCGCTCGTGTGGCTCGCGCCGCCGGTCTGGTTCGCCGCGCCGTTTGCCGCTGGCGGGCCGTTCTGGGCGCCGTTCGTTCCCATCGGGGCGGTGGTGCTCGGGGCTGGCCTGCTTGGGCTTTTGCCCCTGCCACGGTCGGCGCCCCTGCGAGGACGCGACGCGCTCGGCACCCTGCTCGAGCCGCTGCGGCGCCTCGTCGTGCGCACGTGGGTCCGCCGGGAGGAGCGCGCCAGCTTCGAACTGGTGTTCGACGCCCTGCCCCACGAGCGCGAAACCAACCTGCGCACGCGCCCCCTGGTCGCGCTGCCGCTGCTCTTCCTTTTGGCCGCCTTCGATCGCGAGCCGGGACCCGAACGAGACGGTCTGCTCGCGCTGCTGCTCTTCGCGGCCGGCATCTACCTTCCCGTGCTGGCCGCCCACGTGCCGGCGTCGGCGAGCCACCGGGCGCGCTGGATCCTGGACGGAGCACCGCTGCCGCTCGGCGCGCTGCAGGGCGGCGCGTTCAAAGCCCTCGTGTTGCGCGCCCTGGTGCCGCTCTACCTCGTGCTATTCCTCTTCGCCGGCGCCCTGGCGGACTGGTCGTTCGCCGCGCGCATCGCGCCGCTCGCGGCCCTCTTCGCCCTGGCAACACTGCGCCGCTCCTGGTTCGCGAGCGCCAAGGACTTGCCGCTGTCCCTGCCACCCGAGCGCGCCGCCGAGGGCCTCAATCTCTCGGGACCGCTGTTCGGCGCCGCGATGCTTGCGACGCTGTTCGCCGTGCTCGCCGCCAAACTGCTGACGACCTGGCCCCTCGCACTCGCCGCGCTCGCGCCGCTCATCGCCCACGAACTTCTGCTGGGCCGCGCGTGGCGCCGCGCACCTGCCGCAGCACCCCAAGCGAATCCTTGAACGGTGTTCGACCGCGGCGCCGGCTTGGCCAATCGCAGACGCGACCGGACTGCTAGGATTTGGCGCGTGGCCGATCTGCCGTACCTCGCCGGGTATCCGGAGGAGACGCTCGACGAGGTGCGGGCGCTCGTCGCGCGAGGGCAGCTCGGGGCGCACGTGGCAAAGCGGTACCCCGGACGCCATCCCTACACGACGAACAAGCTATTGCAGGGGTACGTCAGCGAGCTCCGGCAGCGGCACATGAAGACGGCGCCGGCCGTCGCACGCGTCACCTACGACGACCACGTGGTCGCGGTCAGAGACGCCCTCGGCCTGCACACGTTCGAGTCACGCGTGCACGGGTCGCGGCTGCGCGCGCGCAGCGAGATGCGCATCGCCGGCCTGTTCCGCGACGCCGCACCGCAGTTCCTGCGCATGATCGTCGTGCACGAACTCGCCCACCTGCGCGAACGCGACCACAACAAGGCCTTCTACCGCCTGTGCGAGGCGATGGAGCCGAACTACCACCAGTACGAGTTCGACCTGCGACTCCTCCTGACGGCGCGCGAGCTCGAGGGACAGGCCGCAGACCAGCCAGCAGACCAGCGCGACGACCCGGACTCGGACGCACGCGCCAACCACCCCGATCAAGAAGAGCGTCGGCGCGCGGACCGGAGCCGCCGCGGCCGCCGCGGCCGGGGGTAGGGCGGGCCGGTCAAGGGCGGCGCTCTCGCTGCGCCAGGTACTGCACTAGGTCCTCGGGCAGCGGGCTTTTGATCTCGAGCGGGCTGCCGTCCTTCGGCGAAGTCAGCGCGAGGCGGTGTGCGTGCAGGGCGTGGCGCGGCAGGCCCAGTTCCAGTTGGTCGCGGCGCGACAGTTCGCCCGCGGACGCCCGCAGGAACACCTGCTCGTCGACGCCGTAGAGTTTGTCGCCGACGAGCGGCAGCCCGATCGAAGCCATGTGCACGCGGATCTGGTGCTGGCGGCCCGTGTGCAGGCGGCACAGGACGAGCGCACAGTCCTCGTAGCGCTCGAGCACGCGCCAATCCGTGCGCGACGGCAGACCGTGCGCGACCGTCGCCATCTTGAGGCGCACCTCGGAGCCCGGCGCGGGTCCGAGGTCCGTGTCGACCGTGCCCGCGTCGGCCTCCGGATGCCCGCGCACGATCGCGAGATACTCCTTCTCGACGAGGCGGTCCTCGAACTGCCGCATCACCGCCGCGTGGCTGGTGGGATCCTTGGCGAGGAGCACCACGCCGCTCGTCTCCTTGTCCAGGCGGTGGCAGAGTTTGATGCGATCCTCGCGCCGCGCCTCGCCCAGGTTCCAGTGCACGTAGACACGCTGGATCAGTGTGTCCGACAGGTGCCGACCGCTCGGATGCACCGGCAGCCCCGGAGGCTTGTCGACGGCGATCAGCACGTCGTCCTCGTACAGCACCGACAGATCCGCGGCCGAGCTGGTCGAACGCTGGATGCGCAGCGGTTCGGGGATCACCACCACCACGCGGCTGTTGTGCAGGAGCCTGCGACCCGGGCGGTGCTCCTCCACCAACTCGCCCGCACCCGCGGGCCGGTCCGGCGCGGCCGCTTCGATCAGCACGTAGCCCTCGCGGATCAGGGCCTGGATCGAGGTGCGCGAACGCCAGGGCAGGGCGCGCTGCAAAAACGCGTCGAGGCGGATGTGCACGTCCTCCACGGGGAGGTTCAAGTCACTGGCGCGCACCACCAGTTCGGCGCGTTCCACCGGCTGCGACAGATCGCGGTCCCGCGGAAAGAGGCGCATCGGATTCGCCCTCTGCGTGCCGCGCCCGAGCGCGGCGAAGAGTCAGCGGACGCGGCCGCCGGCCCGGCGCTGGCTCTTGCGCGTGGCCTTGAGGATGGTGCGCAGGCGCTCGCGGCGCTCCCGGCGGCGCGCGTCGGAGCGCTTCTCGTGCCAGGTGTAGGCCTTTGCGAGGCGGAAGATGCCGCCGAAATTGCACTGGCGCTTGAAGCGGCGCAGGGCAGCTTCGAGCGACTCGTTGGCACGGACTTGGACTTTGATCGCCATACTGGAAGGAATCGTTAGGGGACCCGGACCGTCCCGGTCGGGGCCGCGGGGCGACCAGTATGGGTCCCGGGGGCGATCGGGCAAGCTTTATCTGCCGGGGAGGACCGGGAAGCCCTCGGGCGGCCCCTGGACTCCCTCCGGGGGGCCTCCCGACCCTCTCGGCCAAGCCCCTGTTGCCCTCCCCCCCCCGCGGAACACCGCGGAACACCCGTGCGCCCCGTCGATTCACAGTCCCACTCCCAGGGCCCCGGCCGCGCACAGGCCTCCGACCAGGTGCCGACCCAGGTTGAGGGGGAGATCGACCGTGTCACGTTCCACAACGAGGGCACCCTCTACACCGTGCTGCGGGTGCGCACGGACCAGGACCTGCCCGGCGCCGCACCGACCTCGGCCCTGTTCGACGCCCGCTTCACGGCCGTCGGCTCGACCGCGCGCCCCAGCGAGGGCCTGCGCGTCCGGCTGAGCGGCCGGTGGACCGAACACCGCGCCCACGGGCTGCAGTTCGAGTTCGAGAGCCTCGAGCTCCTGCCCCCCAAGGACACCCAGGGCCTGGTGCGCTACCTGTCGTCGAAGACCTTCGAGGGCATCGGCGAGGTGCTGGCCCAACGCATCGTCGAACACCTGGGGCCCGACGCCCTGCGCCGCATCCGCGACGAACCCGAGAGCCTGGCCGGCGTGCCCGGACTGCGCGCCGATGTGCGCGAGAACCTGGCGGCAACCGTGCGGCTGGCGCTCGGCACCCACGAGTTGGTCGCGTTCCTGCTGGGCCTGGGACTGGCGCCTTGGCAGGCCGAGGCGGTGGTGAAGAAGTACGGCGTCGACGCGGCGGAGAGGCTGCGGCGCGATCCGTACCTCCTGGCCAGCGGGATCGCGGGCATCGGTTTCTTGACGGCGGACCGCGTGGCCAAACGATTGGGCTTGCCGAGCGACGGCATCGAGCGCCGTCGCGCCGCGCTGCTCCACTGCCTGGAACAGGCCGCCGGCGAGGGCCACACCGCGCGGCGTGTGCCGGCGCTGTTCGAGGCGACGGCGGAACTGCTCGGCGAAACGGTGCCGGAGGCGCGCTTGCGCGAGGCCATGGACGGATTGGCCGCGATGGGCGAGCTGCGCGTCGAAACCGACGACGCGGGTGTCGAGCGCGCCTTCCTGCCGAGCTTCTTCGCGAGCGAAGTGGGGCTCGCCCAATCCCTCGCGCGCCTCCTCGCCCCCGGCGAGACGCGGCCGTGGGCCGACACGGCCCGTGTTGCCGACGCGGCGCGGCGTTCGGGGCTCACGCTGCACACGAGCCAAGCCGAGGCGGTGTTGGGCCTCTTGAGCCATCCGGTCGCACTGCTGACCGGGGGCCCGGGTGTGGGCAAGACCACGATCGTGCGCCTCGTCGTCGATCTGGCGCGGGCGGCGGGGGCCCGGGTGCTCTTGGCGTCGCCCACGGGCCGGGCCGCCAAACGACTGGGCGAAGCCACCGGCATGGAAGCGAGCACGGTGCACCGGATGCTGGGATTCGAGCCCCAGGGCAGTCGCTTTGCCCACGATGCCACGAAACCCCTCGAGGCGGACCTGATCGTGGTGGATGAGATCTCGATGCTCGACCTCGTGCTGGCGCACCACCTGCTGAAGGCGGTGCGTGCGCCCACACGCGTCGTGTTCGTCGGCGACCCGGACCAACTGCCTTCCGTGTCGCCGGGGAACGTGCTCGCCGATCTGTTGGCGTCGAAGCGCATCCCCACGTTCCGCCTGACGGAGATCTACCGCCAGGACGCGACCAGCCTGATCGTCGAGAACGCGCACCGCATCCTGGTCGGGCGCGCGCCGGTGTTTCCGCCGGCGGGCGGTCCGCTCTCGGACTTCTATCTGTTCCCCACGGAAAGCGACGAAGCCACGGCCGAGCGGCTCGTCGAAGTGGTCACACGGCGCATCCCCGAGACCTTCGGGCTGGTGTGGGAACGCGACGTGCAGGTGCTCGCGCCGATGTACCGCGGCGCGGCCGGCGTGGATGCGCTCAACGAGCGTTTGCGGGATGCGCTGAAGAGCTCGGGTGGTCCTGTGCGCCTACGCGGCCGGGAATGGCGCCTCGGGGAGCGAGTGATCCACACGCGCAACGACTACGAGCGCGAAGTCTTCAACGGCGACATGGGTCGCATCGAGTCGATCTCGAGCGACCTGTCGTGCCTGACGGTGCGTTTTCCGGAGCGTTCGTTGGTCTACACCGTCGAACAGCTCGGGGATCTCGCGCCCGCGTTCGCGATCACCGTGCACCGCAGCCAGGGGGGCGAGTTCCCGGCGGTGGTCATCCCGCTCGCCATGCAACATTGGCTGATGTTGCAGCGGCACCTGCTCTACACGGCGATCACGCGGGCGCGGCGCCTCGTGGTGCTCGTCGGCAGCCCCAAAGCCCTCGAGATCGCAGTGGCGAACGGCGACCAGGCCCATCGGGAAAGCGGCCTATTGGCGCGGTTGCAGGGGCTGCCCGGCTGAAGGCGCGTGCGTGGCCCCGCGGAAAAGACCAAACCCCAACCGCGTGAAGCGGCTGGGGTTTGGGTTCTAGCGTCCTCTTTCCATCGGACCCAGACGGCCGAGTTGGACCTCGGATCGGCTGGTTTGGCCCGAACTCGCACACACGAGCCCGCCCGTTCTAGGGCGCCGCGGCCCGCGCGACAAGCACAGAAAGGGCCCTAGATGGTCGAGAACGCGCGTTTCGGGACGGCCAGTCCGGTCGTGAGGGCGCGTGGATCGGGCTCGAAACCGGCCCGGAAGGCGCTTTTGGAGCCAAATGGCGCCCCGAGGGCACCCCCTGGGGCGCGCCGCGGCACGTGGGGAAGCAGATTGCGCAAAAATATCTTTGTGATATCATCGCAGCGAGCTCCGACCCTCCCCCCCTGGCCCCCACCACGAGCTCCACCATGAGTGAACTCATGCCCCTCCGCGAAGCCCACAGCGAACGCGCGTTCCGCGCCATTTCGGCCTGGCCCATCCTCATCGCGCTGCTGGTGGTGCTGCCCGTTTCGGTGATCCTCACCGCAGTGACGAAGCTGCCGGTGATCCTGCTCTTCGTGTTCCTGCCGGCGTTCGTGATGTTGTTCGGTTTCTTCATCGTCTCGCCGAACGACTCGCGCGTGCTGGTGCTCTTCGGTCGCTACCGCGGAACGGTGCGCACGGACGGCTTCTATTGGACCAACCCCTTCACCGCCAAGAAGAAGGTCAGCCTCAAGGCCCACAACTTGAATGGCGAGCGACTCAAAGTGAACGACCTGCTCGGCAATCCGATCGAGATCGCGGTGGTCGTGGTCTGGCAGGTCGAGGACACCGCGCGCGCGCTCTTCGACGTGGAGGACCACACGCAATTCGTTTCCGTGCAGAGCGAGGCCGCCGTGCGGCAACTCGCGAGCCGCCACCCCTACGACGACGGGCAGGCGGATGGGGTCGAGACGACCCTGCGCGGCAGCTCCGAGTTGGTGGCCGACGAACTCGAAGTCATGTTGCAGGAGCGCTTGGACCGAGCCGGCGTGCGTGTGCTGGAGGCGCGTCTCTCCCACCTGGCCTATGCCCAGGAGATTGCGTCGGCGATGCTGCAACGCCAGCAGGCCAGCGCGATCATCAGCGCGCGCTCGCGCATCGTCGAGGGCGCCGTGGGCATGGTGGAGATGGCGATCGCACAGCTCGAGAAGGGTGGCGCCGTGGAGCTGGATTCCGAGCGCCGGGCGGCCCTCGTCGGGAACCTACTGGTGGTGCTGTGCGCCCACGAATCGCCTACGCCCGTGCTGAACACTGGCACGCTCTACCACTGATCCCGTGGCCCAACGGCCCCACAGCAAAGCCGACGCCACGCCGCCCGACGACGAGCCGGACGGCCGCAGTCGCAAGCCGTTCTTGCTTCGGCTGCCCAAGGAGTTGCACGACGAAGTGCGCACCTGGGCGGACGAGGAGTTGCGGTCCCTCAACGGGCACATCGAGTATCTCCTGCGCGAGGCGGTGCGTCAGCGACGCCGGCGCAAGTAACCCTTCGAGCCGGAACGCATCGGCGCATCGGCCGACGCATGCGCACGGAGGGTCGTCGAAGCAATCGCGGCGGGAGAACGGCATATGGGACGGGCCTTCAGCCCTTGCCGCCCTCTACCCACGAACCTGGGGCGTTGCCCCAGGCTACTATCGGGCGGGGCGTTGCCCCTTCCGGACACGCGGACGTGCGACGCCGAGCGAAACAAACGTCGCGTCGCCCGCATTCATGCGCCTTCGCGTCTGCGCTTGTGCGCGCGCACGTTCGGTCGCGCGCGCACGTTCGGTCGCGCGCGCACGTTCGGTCGCGCGCGCACGTTCGGTCGCGCGCGCACGTTCGGTCGCGCGCACGTTCGGTCGCGCGCACGTTCGGTCGCGCGCACGTTCGGTCGCGCGCACGTTCGGTCGCGCGCACGT
>WGMC01000024.1 GCA_016125265.1 Planctomycetaceae bacterium | reverse complement strand
CGCCATCGGGTCGCGCCATCGGGTCGCGCCATCGGGTCGCGCCATCGGGTCGCGCCATCGGGCCGCGCCATCGGGCCGCGCCATCGGGCCGCGCCATCGGGCCGCGCCATCGGGCCGCGCCATCGGGCCGCGCCATCGGGCCGCGCCATCGGGTCGCGCCATCGGGCCGCGCATGCGGCGCGCGAGCGAGTTCGGCAGCACGCGCGCTCGCAACCGCCGCCCGCGAGCGCCAACGGCGCGATCCCATAGTAGCCTGGGGCAACGCCCCAGGTTCTGAGGAAGATCGCTGCAAGGGCTGAAGGCCCGCTCCATTCGCGATGGAGTGCGCAACCGCCGCCGACGCTCTCGTCGCGACAGATCTGCGCATCGCCATTCTGTCTTCGTCCTCCCTGCTTCCGTCCGTGGCTCCGTGCCTCCCCTTGCTTCGTGCTTCTTCTGCTGCGGGCCGGAGGCCGGCGAAGAACTCACCCCCGCAGGCCGTAGCGGTCGATCTTCTTGTAGAGGTGGCTGCGCTGCATGCCGAGCCGTTCGGCGGTGCGTTTCACGTTGCCCTCGTTCTCGGCGATCTTGCGCCGCAGGAACTCGGCCTCGCTGAGGTCCTTGAACTCCTCGAAGGTCGGCGCGGCGAACACATCGCCCGTCGCCGCCAAGGACGTCGGTCCCGCCGGCGCGCCGTCCGGCGCGCGCCAACGCAGGGCGGGACCATTCTCGAGCAGGCGCTCCAGGTCCGCCCGCGCGATGGCGGGGCCGTCGGCGAAAACCCACGCGCCCTCCAACAGGTTGCGCAGTTGGCGCACGTTGCCCGGGTACTCGAGGCCCATCAACAACTCCAGGGCGGCCGGTTCGAGGGCCGGAACGGCGCGCCCAGCGCGCTCCGCGAGCCGCTCGAGGAAGTGCCGGGCCAGGCTCGGCACGTCCTCGCGCCGCTCGCGCAGCGGCGGGATGTGCAGCGGCACCACCGACAGCCGGTAGAAGAGGTCGAGGCGGAAGCGTTTTTGCTCGGTCGCTTCCACGAGGTCCGCGTTGGTGGCGGCGACGACACGCAGGTCCACGGCGATGGGGGAGGAACCGCCCACCCGCGTGACCTCGTGGGATTCGAGGGCCCGCAGCACCTTCGCCTGGGCCGCGAGCGGCATGTCGCCGATCTCGTCCAGGAAGAGAGTCCCCGTGCTCGCCGCTTCGAAGTGGCCCACGCGGCGCTCGGCGGCGCCGGTGAAGCTGCCGCGCTCGTGGCCGAACAACTCGGATTCGATCAGCTCCTCGGGGATCGCGGCGCAGTTAACGGCGACGAACGGCCCGGCCGCGCGCGGGCCGAGTGCGTGCAGTCGGCGCGCGACCACTTCCTTGCCCGTCCCGTTCTCGCCGGTGATCAGGACCGGCGCGTCGACTTGTGCCAGTCGTTCGACCTCGCCGTCGATGCGCGCCCAGGCCTGGCCCTCGCCGACCCACGCCCACGGGGTGGCCAGCCGGCGCTTCAGGGCGCGGTTCTCCCGCGTCAACTGCCCTTGACGGAGGGCGCCGCGCACGCTGACGAGGACCCGATTCTGATCCAGGGGTTTTTCGAGGAAGTCCACGGCGCCGCGCTTCACCGCGTCCACCGCCATGGCCACGTCCCCGTGCCCCGAGATCATCACCACGGCCGGCGCGTCGGGCCGCTGCACGACGGCGTCGAGCAGTTCGATGCCGTCCATGCCCGGCATCTTCACGTCGGTCATCAGGACGTCGGGGCGCCGGCCACCTTGGGCCTCCTGGTCGAGGCGCGCGAGGGCCTCGCGGCCGCCCTTGGCCGTCCACACGGCGAAACCCTCCACGTCGAGCAGGAGTTCGAGGGCCAGTCGGATGTCCGCGTCGTCGTCGACCACGAGGACGGTGGGGCGCGGGGTGCCCTGGGGCGCGGAGGCAGAGGGTGCCATGGTTCGCTGGAAGGCTCGGGTGCGGTTCGATCCCGCGTTCGGGTCCGCGAAGCGGCGTAGTCCGCCCCGCGCGGCGAGCATAGGAGAGGGACCGGCTGGAGCGGCGCGGCTTGACCCGCCCCCTGGCCTCGTTATGATCCGGCCCCACCCTGTTCCCGCCCCCCGGGCCGGGGTTCCCCCGCAACCGACCGCCCCCTTCACGCGCGCGCCGCGCGGACCCACGACCGCCCTCCCGGGCGCCAGGACCCAGGTGTCCTGGGCCCGGCCGGACCGTGGGGCCGACGGCACAGCGGGAAGGGTCGGGCGCGTTCGGCGGCCGACCTCTTCCGAGGTCCTGGCCGGCCGCACGCCCACCCTCCGAACGTCACTCCCTCCCCCCCGCGCAGAGGCATCGCAATGACCGGACTCCGTCCGTCCCTGGGCCTGGCCGCCCTTCTGGCCGCCCTCGCCGTTCCCGCGCCCGCACTCCACGGGACGCCCACCTTCCTCGGCCTGTCGGTCGTTCCGGCCGGAGCGTCCGTCGTCTCCCTGCGCGCCGCCGCGGCCCAGGACCTGACGCAGTTGTTCCAGGAGGGCATGGCGCTGCTCAAGGAAGGCAAGAACGAAGAGGCGCTGGCGAAGTTCCAGGAGATCCTGGCGCAGGATCCCAGCAACGAACAGGCGTACGAACTGTGGAAGAGCAGCGACGAGCGCGCGTGGCTCGAACTGCTGACGAAGGAGGGCCAGTTCGAACTTGTCGCCCGCCACTTGATGGGCCAAGTGCGCGCCGAACGCGTCGAACGGCGCAACGACGGGGACGCGATCCGCGACCTCGTTTCGTCCCTGGGTGGGGCCGATGCACTCGAGCGCGCGCGCCTCGTGCAACAACTCGCCAGCCAGCACGGCGAATACGCGGTGCCGTACATGCTGCCGGCGCTCGCGGACCGCACGGACGACGACCGCCGTGTGGTGACCGTGCAGGCGCTCACGCGCTTCGGTCCCGACGTGGTGCCGCCGCTCGTCGAGGCGATGTCCAGCCCGGACGCCTTCCTGCGCCGCAATGTCGCGGCGACACTCGGTTACATCGCCGACCAACGCGCCGTCGGTGTGCTCCTTCACGCGCTGCAGAACGACGGCGACGAGGCCGTGCGCGCCGCGGCCGACAAGGCGCTCGCGCAGATGGGCGCCGCGCGGAACACGTCGGCCGCCGAGGTGCTGGTCGCCGAGGGGCACGACTACCTGGCGCGCCGCGACAACGTGCTGTCGCCCGTGCTGTGGAGCGACGTGGTGTGGCACATGGACGGCGGCCGCTTGAACGCCCGCGACGTGCCGCGCCTCGTGTTCGCCGAGGAGATGGCGAAGCAGAGCTTCTACCGCGCGCTCGCCGCCGATGCCGGGCACGGCCCCGCGCTGGCGGGAATCGCGCGTGCGTCGCTCGCCGCCGAGGCACGGGTGGCAGACGCCGCCGCCGCCGGTGCGGATGTCGGCGAAATGGCCGACCAAATGGCTTCGGGTTCCCTGGCGGCCCTCGCGGCCGGCCACGGCGCGCTCGACGCGGCCCTGGCCAGTTGCCTCGCCGATGGCGACGCCGCTGGCGCGCGCGCGGTGATCCAACTGCTCGGCCGCTCGGGTGTGAACCTGACCCCGGCCCTGCGCAACGCGGTGCAGTCGGAAGACGCCGCCGTGTCCGAGGAAGCCGCCCTGGCCGTCGCGCACATCTCCCTGGCCCGCGGCGAGCCCGTCGGCGACGGTGTGGTCGAACGCCTGGCCCGCGCGGCCGGACGGGTCGTGCTGCAAGGCGCCCTGGTGATCGACGCCAACGCCCAACGCAGCGAGACGCTCGTAGCCGCCCTGCGCGGCCGCGGCATGCTCGTCCACCAGGCTGCGAGCGGCGCCGCCGGTGTGGCCGCGCAACTGCGCGCGCCGACCCTCGACCTCGTCGTGATCGCCGAGCAACTGCCTGACCTCACCGCCGCGCAGGTGCTCCAGGAAGTGGAGCGCAACCCGGCCCAGGCCAGCGCGGCGCGGTTGATCCTCGCCGCCGACGCCGAGGCCGCCGCCGAGATCTGGGGCGAGCGTGTCGCCGGGGTGATCGGCGCGGGGCTCGAACTCGACGTGCTCGACGAGGCGCTGGCCGAAGGTCTCGGCCGCGACCGCGAAATGGCGGACGACCTGGCCGCGCGTTCGGCGGACGCCCTTGTCGCGCTGGCGCGCTCCGGCGTCGACGTGTCCGCGGCGCGGGAGAACCTGCTGCGGGCCCTCGGGAACCGCTCGGACGAGATCGTGCTGCCGGCGCTCGCAGTGCTCGGTTCCGTCGCGACGCCGGACGATGTGGACGCGCTCGTCGAGGTCCTGCTCGGCGACCGCAGCGAAGAGCTGCGTGTGGCCGCCGCGGACGCTCTGGCCGGACTCTTCGCGCGCCACCGCGCGGCTCCGGATGCGGACACGCTCGCGTCGCTCTCGGAACTGCTGCGCTCGGACGAAAGCCTCAACCTGCGTCGGGCCGTGGCCAACGCCATGGGGCAGCTCGACCTGAACGCCGGTTTGCGCGCGGCCCTCGTGCGCGACGTGCGTTTTTCGCTCGGCGCCCAGTAAGCGACCCGACGACGACCGGGACGCCGGGGGAAATGCCGTTTCCGCGGCAGGACCCTCGACGTCGCGCGTGCCAGCCCCTAGCCTGTTCGGCCCAAGGGCACATTTCGCCGGAGTAGCTCAACGGTAGAGCACCGCTTTCGTAAAGCGGGGGTTGTGGGTTCAAATCCCATCTCTGGCTCCATCCAAGAGTCCCCGCGCGGCCCAACCGCGCGGGGACTTCTGCTTACCGGGCGCGTCTCGCGCTTCGGTTGCTGCGCGATTGCCGCGACAGGCTGCGGCGCCCGGCGGGCACGCCGAGGCGTTCAGCGACCCGCGGGGGAGCCGGGATCGCCGCTTGCGCCCTCGGGCTCGAGCCGTGCCAGCACCAAACGGGCCAAGCGGCGGGAGAGGTCGAAGATGCGGCGCATCTGCTCGAGGAGTTCCGATTCGACGCGGAACGTCGTCACCCGCTGCGGGGCGTCCGCGGCGAGGCGCTGCGCGAGGTGTTGGCGCACCGCGGCGCTGCGCTCGCGGAAACCGCTCTTCATCGCGCGCACGGAGCGCGCGCGGGCGGCGTCGCCCGACTCGAGCGCTCCCAACGCCCCGCGGAACGCGACCGCGACGTCCGTCGCGAGCGGCTGCACGAGTTCGAGTGTGTGCGGGCTGATCGTCACACCCTCCCGGATGCGCTCGTAACCCAGCGGCACCACGTGGCGAGCGAGGGTGTCGCCCACACTCTCGATGGCGTTGGCGATTTCGAGCAACTCCGCGACGCGCCGCGCGTCCTTCACCCCGGAGCTCGTGGCGGCGACGCGGCCCAGGTACGCCACCACGTCGGTGTGCAGGGCGTTGAGATCGGCTTCGAGTTCGAGCACACCGTCGAGTTCGCTCCGGCTGCCCGCGGTCACGGCGAGCAAACCGCGCTCGGTCGCCAGGGCTGCCAGTTCACCGAGGCGCGGCAATTCGCGCGAGACGGCGGCCAGGGCCAACTCGGGCGAACGCACCAAACTCGCATCCAGGTAGAGCGGCGTGCGCGCGGCCCGCGCGGGTGTGGGACGCTCTTGGACCACACGGTTCAGCAGCGCGCTGATCGGACCGAGCAGTGGCAGGAAGAGCACCAGGTTGCCCAAGTTGAAGAGTGTGTGGGCGTGCGCGATCCAGCGCGCCGTGTCGAGCGTTTCCGGCGACGATGCGCCCAGCAGCACCGCGGCCTCGCGCAGCCAGTGGGCGATCTGCGGCGTGAAGCCGGTGGCGAGCAACGCACCGGCGGCGTTGAACAGCACGTGGGCGAAGGCGGCGCGGCGTCCGTCCGCGCGGGCCCCCAGGGAAGCGAACAGCGCGGTCGCGCACGTGCCGACGTTGGCGCCGAGGATCAGCGCGATGCCGAGCTCCAGCGACACCAGTCCTTGGCTCGCCAGCACGATCACGAGCCCGGTCGTGGCCGAGGAACTCTGCACGACGGCCGTGAAGATGGCGCCGGCCAACAGTCCGGCCCACGGGGACGAGACCGATTGCAGCAACGCGGCGAAGTCGGGCGAGCCGCGCAGGGGGGACGTGGCGGCGCTCATCAGGTCCAGGCCGTGGAAGAGCACCCCGAGTCCGAAGAGCGCGGATCCGACGAGTCCCAAGGCCTCGTGCCGACCGGGCCGACGCCGGCCGAGGGTGCGCAGCAGGAAGCCGAGGGCCGCCGCCAAGAGGCCATAGTCCAGTACGTGGAACGCGACCAACTGCGCCGTCAGCGTGGTGCCGACGTTGGCGCCCAGGATGAACGCCAGCGCCTGAACCAGCGGCACGAGGCCCGCGGACACGAAGCCCACGACCAACACGGTCGAGAGTGACGAGGACTGCAGCACCACGGTGCTGACCGCACCCGCCAGCGCGGCGCGCAACCGCGACCGCGTGACGCGCTGGACCACTCGCCGCAGCCCGCTGCGCCCACTCGCCTCGAGGGCGCGGGTCAGCTCCTGCAACCCGAAGAGGAACAGCGCCAGCCCACCGACGACGCCCAGCGACAGGGCGACCCAGTCCACCGCTTGGGCTACCTGCATGCCGTGGTTGTAGCTCATCGCTGCTCCAGCGCCATCAGGCGATGCGCCCGACGGCAGCTTTCAGCGGTTCAGCCACGCGATGGCGGCGTTCAAGGTGAGGGCGTAGCTCACCCAGACGAGGTACGGCACGAGTAGCCAGGCGCTCGTGCGGTCCAGGCGCCAGAAGGCGCGTGTGGTGGCCGCGATGGCGGCGAGCAGCAGCGCCATCTCGGCCAGCGCGACGGTGGGCTGGTGCAGGCCGAAGAACAGCCAGGACCAGAGGGCGTTGAGGAGGAGTTGCGCGCCCCACGGGGCGAGCGCGCGGAGGGTCGCGCGGCGCCGCTCGCCGTCGCCACGGCGCCACCAGATCCGGTGCGCTGCGATCGCCATCGCGACGTAGAGGCACGTCCACACCGGGCCGAAGACCCAAGCAGGCGGGTTCCACGGGGGCTTCTCGAGGCCGTCGTACCAGGGGCCGGGCGAAAAGCTCGCGCCGAAGGCCCCGGCGGCGAAAACGAGCGCGAAGAAGAACGCCAGGGACTGAATCCGGCGCAGTGCCGCGCCGGAACGTGTGGCGGGCGGGGGCATCCCCGTTCAGCGCCCCGCCACGCGGTAGGCGGCCGCGCTGGGGCGCACGGCGCGGGCGAACCACTCCGGCCGGTGCACGGCCATGGTGGGGGCCTGCTCGCGCAATGCCTTGGCAAGCTCGAGCCACTCGAGGTACACGGCCCGGGCCTTCTGCGTGTCGACTTCCACGTCGCCGTAGCGATCGCCCGCGTGGGCGGCCTCGACGGTGACCACCTGGTGCCAGCAGTGCATGCCGGAGATCGGGTCGGGCTGCACGGGGAAGGTCAGGTTCTGGTGCACACCGCCGCTCGACCAGAACACTCTTTGCGAGTCCGGGTCGGAGGAGCCGAAGGGCCCCACGTTGCCGGTGCGGCGCAGTTTCCACTGGCCGGGGCCGGGGCGCTCGATCGCGACAGGGGCGGCGCTCCAACGGTCGGTGCCCTCGCTCACCGTGCCGGCCTCGGCGCCGGTGGCGGCTCCCGTATCGAGGCGCCAGCGTCCCAGGTGGTGGCTGCACGCGACCACGTCGGGCCGGATGCCCTCGGTGACCCAGGCCCGTGCGACGAAGTGGCCGATGCGGGTGGTGACACGGACCAACTCGCCGCTCTTCACGCCGCGTTTCGCCGCGTCGCTCGGGTGGATCCAGACGGGGTTCGTGTTGGAAAGCTCCGCCAGCCACTTCGAGTTGGCGCTGCGTGTGTGGATCTGCGTGGGCAGTCGGAAGGTGGGCACGAGCGCGATCTCGCCGCGCTTCGTATCGAGCCGCGAGCGGTGCAAGTGGCTTTCGATGTAGCCCGGCAGCGCGTCGCCCGCGTAGCCCCAGGCGACCAGGGTGGGCGAGAAGAACTCGAGGCGTTTGCTGGGCGTCGCGAAGCCAACCGCCGGGCCGCTCTTCGTGTGCACGGCGACCGTGTGCCCGTCCTTCTTCCAAAGGCCCGCGGCCTCGTCGAGCTCCGCGCCCTCCGTGGACGCCCCGTGGGCGTGGGGTGTGTGCGTGTCCCCGGGCACGGCGAAGGCGCCGAACCGGCGCATGTATTCGAGCGGCGTGAGCCCGTGTTTCTTGGCCTCGTCGGGCAGACCCGGCACGGAGTTCTCGAACATCCACGCGTACTGCTCGTCCACCGAGAGCGGTTGGCCGGTCCGGGTCGGGGATTCGAAGTAGCGCCGGATGCCGAGCGCGCCGTCGGGATCGATGGCCCAGGAGAGCCGGATCCAGAACTCGTCTTCTTCCCACACCTCGCCCGGATTCACCTCGTGGCTGGCGTTCACCGTCTTGCCGGCGCGCTCCGCGATCACCTTGCCGATGGGCTGGCGGAACCCGATCCAGCGACCCGCGTGGGTCTCCTGGCTCATCACGTCGTGGCGTTCCGTCGCGTGCCCCATGGGCAGCACGTAGTCCGCCCAGAGCGCCGTCTCGCTCCAGGTAGGTGTGAGGCAAGCGTGCAGGCCGACCTTCGACTCGTCGCTGAGCATCTCGACCCACGAGAACCCGTCGGGGTTGGTCCACACGGGGTTGTAGACACGCGTGAAGTAGGTGTCGATCGTGCCGCGGCCGTCGGCGACGAGGTGCGGCAGGAGGAAACTCAGCTCGTGGTGGGAAAGCGGCCATTCCGGGGGGTACAGGAGGGCGCTCCACACGTCCTGGGGCGGCGGCGCGTTCCAGCGTTTGGCGACGAACTTGTTGGTGCCCGCGAGGGCGGTGCCGCCCTGGGTACCCACCGACGCGGTCAGCACGTTCAAGAGCTGCAGGCAGCGCGCCACTTGCCAGCCGCCCAAGTTGCCCGAGGCCGCGTTGCGCCACACGTGCGAGGCGAACGCCCCGCGGGCCTGGCCGATGGCGAGGCCGACCTCGCGCACGGTGCGCTCCTCGATGCCGCACTCTGCTGCGACGAAGGCGGGGGTGTAGCGCGCATATTCCGCGCGCAGCAGTTCGAGGAAACGCGCGAACTCCGCGCTTTCGCCGCGCGCGGCCAAGAACTCGCGCCAGTTGACCCAGGTCTCGAGGAACTCGCGGTCCTCGAGGCCCGCTTCCAGGATCACGTGCGCGAAGCCCAGCAGCAGCGCTGCCTCCGTGCCCGGGTAGGGCGCGATCCACCAGTCGGACATGCTGGCCGTGTTGGAGAGGCGCACGTCCACCGTCGCGATCTTCGCGCCCTTCATCTTGCCCTCGATGATGCGCTGGGCGTGGGGGTTGAAGTAGTGGCCGGTTTCGAGGTGCGACGAAAGCAGCAGGATGAACTTCGCGTTGGCGTGGTCCGGCGAGGGCCGGTCGCCGCCGCTCCAAAGCGCGTAGCCGAGCCGCGCCGCGCCCGAGCACACGTTCGTGTGGCTGTTGTGGCCGTCGACACCCCAGGCCTGCAGCACACGTTCCATCGCGCCGTCGTGGCCGGGTCGGCCCACGTGGTACATGACCTCCGTGCGGCGGCTCTCTTGGAGCGCCTTGCGGATGCGCGCGCCGAAGGTCTGGAGCACTTCGTCCCAGGTGGTGCGCTCGAACTGGCCGCTGCCCCGCGGACCGGAGCGCTTCATCGGGTAGAGCACCCGCTGGGGATCGTGGATCTGGTTGAGCGTGGCGGGGCCCTTCGCGCAGTTGCGGCCCCGGGAGCCCGGGTGGTAGGGATTGCCCTCGAGCTTCTGGATGCGGCTCGTGGCCTTGTCTACCCACGCGACGAGTCCGCACGCGGCCTCGCAGTTGAAGCAGATTGTGGGCACGAGCGCGTAGCGTTTCTTCACCTTGCGCGGCCAGGCCTTCGCGTCGTACTCGACCCAATCGTCCCACTTCTCCCTTGGCGGAAAGGAGTTGAGGGAGGTGGTGCGCCAGGGTTCGCCGGACGGCGCGCGGGTTTCGTCGGTGGACTTCAACTGATCGGTACCGCTTGGCCGGCGCGCACGAACTCGCGCTCGAACAGGAACTGGGCGAAGGTCGAGATGGCGACGGCCCCGAGGGCCACGACGTAGGCCACGATCGGCAGCGAGGGTGCCAGGGAGGCACCGAGGCCCATCAGGCCTGCGATGGCGATCCAGGCCGGAGTGCGCCGGGCCGCGCTCGACCAAAGGATGGCGTGGGCCCGGGACGCGAGGGTGTTCGACTGTTTGGCGAGGCGCTCCCGGTTCATGTGCCACGCGTTGGCCAGGGAGAGCGCGAGGAACACGGCGCCCGACGACCAGGCTCCCGGCCCGCCGAGCAGCAGCGCGAGCGCGCCGCCGAACAGTCCGGCGCGCAGCACCAACGCGGTGAAGAGGCCGCGCTCGAGCCACAAGTCGCGGCCGCGGCATTGCGCCAGGAGCCACGCGGTGTAGCCGGAGGTCAACACCGCGAGTGGGAGGCTCAACCAACGCAGGCCGTCGGCCAGGACATCGGCGTCGAGGGCCCGCGCGAGCAGCGCCGCGGCGATGGTGGCGCCAAACGCGCTGATCACCCACGCGCCGCGCACCAGCCAGCTCTTGGTGTTGGGGGCGAACAGGAGGCGCCAGACGCGCTCGGGTCGACCCAGGTCGTGCGTCAAGAGCGCGCCCGTCGCCGCCAGGAAAAGAAGCGCGACGACCTCGGGGGCAAAGTCGCGCCACGGGCCCGCGGCCACACCGAGCAGCGCCAGGAACGGTGCCGCGACCATCGCGCCCGCGGCGATGTTCTTGGTGACGAGGTACGTCCACACGTGCCAGCCCCAGGCCGGTTTGTGCGGCGCGTCCAAGGTGCGCACCACCTGTTCGTCGGGCTCGAAACCAGGCACCACCGGCGGCGGCGCATCGAAGTCGGCGCGGTCGGAGAAGAGGTAACTCTCGGGCTCGTTCACACGGGCGGGATCGAGCGCTTCCACCAGCGGGTCCACGTACCAGACGCGGGGGGCCGTGCCCTTCTCCACCCGGCGCTGTTCCGTCGGTTGTTCGGCGATCAGGCGCGCGATCTTCGACATCGGGTCGGAGACATCGCCGGAGACGATCGCCTCCTCGGGGCACACCACCACGCAGGCGGGCTCCAGTCCGACTTCTACTCGGTGCGCGCAGTAGTGGCACTTCTCGGCCACACCCTTGTCCTCGGCGAAGTAGAGCGCGTCGTAGGGGCAGGCCTGCATGCACGCGCGGCAACCGATGCAAAGGTCGCGGTCCAGATCGACGATCGCGTCAGGGCGTTTGTTCAGCGCGTTGACCGGGCAGATCGTCACGCAGGGCGCCGCATCGCAGTGGTTGCAGCGCAGCACCGTGAAGTGGCGCTTGACGGCGGGGAACTGTCCCTTCTCCGTGTACTGCACCCACGTGCGGAAGCTGCCGACGGGCACGTCGTTCTCGGCCTTGCAGGCCACGGTGCAGGCGTGGCAGCCGATGCACTTGCGTTGGTCGATCGCGAATCCGAACTGCATGGGGCGGGGGGGCGACGGGGCGCTCGGGGCGGGGTCGTGGGGGCGAAGGGCAGAACCGAGCGCCGGAGCGCCGCCAGGATCCTACCGGGTGACCGCCCATCCACGGGGACGTCGCCCCGCCCCCGTTGCGTTCCCGGCCCGATTTCGGACGGATTCGAACGGATTCGAACGGTGGGAACGGATGGCCGCCCAAGGCGTACGACTTCGGTGCCCGCCCGCGCGGGGGGACCCGTGGGCCCCCACCTTCCGTGGCGGGCGGGCATTCGGTGATGAACACGGCCGCGGCCGTCGGAGCCCATCGCCCGCCGGGTGTACGGGGCTCGGACGCGGAGGGCGCCGAGGCCGCACGTGTGGGATGGCGACGTAGGGTGTGCTGAAGGCCGTCCGACGGAGATGTCGTGCGAAGGATCTACCGCGCGACGGATCTATCGCGCGACGGATCCACAGCGCGACGGATCCACAGCGCGATGGATCCACAGCGCGATGGTGGGCTCGCGCAGGGGTGGATACCTGAGGGACTTGGGTCGCTGTGCGGTGGCCTGGAACCGCGCGCGGAGGAACGGCCGGTATGTGGGTGTCGTTCGACGGCATGCGGAGTCGACACGAATTCGAAAGAATCTGCGGCGCGAAACCGCGCGGATCGGCGCGTTCGAGGAGTCGTTTCGGACGCACTTGCGAGATCGCGGAACATGCTTTAGCGTCCGAGATGTCCTAGCGCTCGCACGTGCGTCCACGCGCATTCCGCCGCACATCGTCCTGCCACCGAGGTTCTCGCCCGATGACATCGAAAGTCGTTCTAATGCTCGCCCTGAGTCTGCCGACCATGGCGCTCGCCCGAAGCCAATCCTCCACCTGTGATCCCGCTTGGCTGCCGACGTTCGGTGCCGAACCGGGCTTCAACGCACCCGCACTCGCCGCGACGGCGTTCGACGATGGCACCGGGGTGGCCCTCTACGTCGGCGGCGAGTTCACCGTCGCGGGCGGCGTGTCCGCGTCGCGCATCGCGCGTTGGGACGGCGCGAGCTGGCACGACGTGGCGGATGGCCTGAACGGCACCGTCAACGCCTTGGCGGTTTTCGACGACGGCTCCGGCGCCGCGTTGTACGCGGGCGGGAGCTTCACTCTCGCGGGCGGCCAGTTCGCATCGCGCGTCGCGCGTTGGAACGGGAGTGTGTGGAGGCCCGTCGGTTCGGGTGTCAGCAACTCGGTGAACGCGCTGGAGGTGTTCGACGACGGGTCCGGTCCCGCGCTCTTCGCCGCGGGAGAGTTCACGTTCGCCGGCGGTGCCGCGGCCAACCGCATCGCCAAGTGGGACGGCCAGGGGTGGTCCGCGCTAGGTGCCGGCTTCGACGCGTCCGCGTACGCCCTGGCGGTGCACGATGACGGAACGGGACCGGCCCTCTTCGCCGGGGGCCTCTTCAACACTGCGGGCGGCCAACCGTCGCCGCGCCTGGCCCGATGGGATGGCGCCGCGTGGAACGCGGTGGGGCAAGGTCTCGCGCCCACGGTGTACTCGCTTGCGTCGTTCACCCACGGGGGGAGCAACGCACTGATCGTGGGTGGGACGTTTTGGAGTGCCGGCGGGCAGCCCATTGCCAACGTGGCTGCGTGGGACGGCGCCGGCTGGAGCGCGCTCGGCTCCGGTGTCAACGCCCAGGTGCGTGCGCTGGAAGTGTGGGACGACGGCACGGGCGCCGCGCTGTACGTCGGCGGAAGCATGAACGTCGCGGGCGGCATGGCCTCTGGCGCCATCGCGCGCTGGGACGGTTCGGCGTGGAGCACCATGTCGGGTTCGCCCGCGGGCATGGTGCGCGCTCTTGCGCCTCTGTCGAGTTCCGGGGGTTCCGAGCTGTTCGCGGTGGGCTCTTTCCTCAGCGCGGGCGGAACCGATGCGCCGCGCGTGGCCCGTTGGAACGGAACCCAATGGGGCCCGCTCGGCGCGGGCGGACTGAACGGCGCGGTCCATGCCATTCGCCAGTTCGACGATGGCGCGGGAGCGGCGGTATACGTGGGCGGCGAGTTCACATCGATCGGGGGGCAGCCCTTGGCGTACTTGGCTCGCTTCGACGGCACCAACTGGAGTGCGGTGGGCGATGCCCTCGACGGACCCGTGTTCGTGCTCGAGGTGATCGATGACGGCGCGGGCCCAGCCCTCTACGCGGGAGGATCGTTCACGAAGGCCGGGAGTTTCGCGCTGAACGGACTTGGGCGCTGGGATGGATCGTCGTGGGGTGCGTTCGGATCCGGTCTGCTTGGATCCCTGAACCCCATCACGATGCTTCCCATCCCGGCGGAGGTGTATGGGCTGGCACAGTTCGATGACGGCAGCGGGCCGTCGCTCTACGCTGGGGGATACTTCGCCGCTGCTGGTGGTCTTTCCGCGGGATCGATCGCCCGTTGGAATGGGGCCGCGTGGAGCGCGGTTGGCAGCGGTTTCCCGACTTCGGTCAACACTGTGAGGAGTCTGATCGTCGCCGACCTCGGGCAAGGCCCCGTGCTCGTCGCCAGCGGTTCGTTCTTGGCGAGTGGCAACAATCTGGGTGTTCTCGCCTGGGACGGCGCGAGTTGGAGCACGGTGGGGGCGGGACTGCAAGCGCCCGGGCTGTTCGAGTCGTTGCTCGGGGTACTCGACCTCGCGCTGTTCGACGACGGCAGCGGAACGGCCCTGTACGCCGGCGGCCTCATCTCGTCATCAGGGGGGGTGTCCCTCGCAAACCTCGCTCGCTGGACCGGGACCTCGTGGGTCTCCGTGGGTGGGGGCGCGAACCTCGCGGTGCGCACCCTCGAGGTCATCGACGACGGTTTCGGCGCCGCGCTCCATGTGGCCGGTGCTTTCGACGTCGTCGGCGGAATCGCCGCGACCGGCCTGGCGCGTTGGGACGGGACGGCTTGGTCGGCGATCCCCGGCGGCGCGCCCGACCAAGTCCTCGCGCTCGAACAAGTCGACGAGCTGGGCGGACCTGCGCTCTATGTCGGCGGCGCGTTCGCCAAGTCCCCGGGCTCCGACAGCTTCCTGGCGCGCTGGAAGTCCTGTGGTTTCGGGGCGCCGATGGCGCTGTTCGGCTGCTCGCCGGCCGCCACCCAACTCAGCTCGACGTCGGCGGCCCTACTGCTCGGTAAGATCGCTGGATTCGAGCTGCACTCGAGCGCGGGCGATGGTGTGGCCCTGTTGCTCGGCGGTGCACCCGGGATCGACAGCAGTGGTTGCGGCACGCAGGTCCCCGGTCTCGGGGAAGTGCTCCTGAGCACCGCCTTCGGACCGTTCCAGGTCGCGGTGGCCCCCACGAGCAATGGAGCCGCAGTCCTGAACTTCTCCGTTCCGGCCAACCCGGCGTTGGCGGGATTCGAAGTGGGCTTGCAGGCCGCGCACGTGGTGCTCAGCGCACCGGGTGTACCTGTCGAGTGGAGCAACGGTCTGGTGGGCCGGTTGCTGCCGTAGCCTCGGCCCTGGCCGCCCCAGACGGGTGTTGGACACTGGCGCCGCGGGTGTTTCCAGGCACCCGCGGCGCGCCTTGTCGCGGGCGAGTCCGCGGCAATCGAACGGTTGCGACGGTAGGCTGGCGGCCCATGTGGGTTCCCATGTGTGACCGTCTGCGCGAACCCGCGCGGGAGTTCTTGCGGGGGAGGCCCGAGTCCTCGCTGCAGCTCTGGGCGTGGCTGGAACAGGGCGGTGCGGAGCTGTGGGTGTGGTCCGAAGGCTCGCGGGCGGCCGTGGGGGGAGTGCTCGGAGTCAGCGGGGGCGGTGTCGTCGCCATCCAGACCGCGGCGGACCGCGGGCGGGCGGAGCGCGCTGGGGTCGACGTCCTCGTTCCAAGGGGAGGGCGGCTGACCGAAGTGATGGGGGAGTGGGAGGCCTCCGAGGCGTTGTTCTCGACGTTGGAGCTGCGAGCGGGACGAAGCGCGGCCTTCGTATCGAAGGAGCGCCTCATGCGCCTCGATTTCGCGCGGAGCGACGAACTTCCAAGGGCGGGGAGCGCCCAGGACAGTGACCGACGGGCGGGCGCAGCCATGGCGGCCGCGGACTTCGGTGCGTACGAGCCCCTGCGCCTCGAGTTTTTGGCCGAGGACGGGCTCGTGCCGTCGGACACGGTCGAACAACGTCGTGCGCGCTTCGAGGCCTGGGTCGCCGAGGACAGGGTCCACGGCGCCAAGGGCGATACGGGGTGGCAGGCCACGGCGGTGCTGTCGGTGCTCGTGGGCCCCTACGCGCAACTGGGCGGTGTGTACACGCGCAGGGCGCACCGCCGACGCGGTCTGGGTCGCGCGGCGGTCGTGTCCGCCCTCTCCGCGGCGCGTCGGCGCGGCGTCGCATCCGTCGTCTTGTTCACGGAACATCGGAACCGTCCTGCCATGGGCCTCTACGAATCCCTGGGGTTTCGTCCGCTGGGGCTCTACGGGCTCTTCTGGTTGCGCTCCTAACCCGCGGCCCTGGCCGCGCGTTTGTGGCAGGCAGCGCAGCTCATGGTCGCTTGCCCCGCGCGCACACGCACGTGCACGTACCACTCGTCCTCGTCGGCTTCCACACGGGCCGACGCGGCGAAGTCGTCGATGTGGATGCGCTGCTCGCCGAGGAGTTTGCGTTCGAGCGGACAGGGCGTCGTGCCGCGCTCGCCCGGCCAGAGGGCCGCCGCCGTGGCGTCCACCAGGAACGGACTGTCGAGCGCGGCTTCGTCCGCCGAGATGCGCGTCGGGAAGGGCCCCAAGAGGAGCTCCATGCCGTCCACGGACCTGGCTCCGTGCGCGCCACAGAGGAACGGCTGTGCCGCGCCGCGCACGCGGATCGCGACCGGCCAGGGCACGTGACCCTCGGCGGGCGCCCGCGCCAGCGCGTCCCCCAGTCCGGAATCCGGCACCCGGTCCCGCAACGCCAGCCCGGCGACCGCCACACCAGCAAAGCCCATCCCGATCCACTCGATCACTGCTTGTCTCCTCCGTTGCACGTCGCCGCGTTGGCACCGAACAGAGACGGGCGTGGCCCGCGGAGGTTGCACGAAAATCGCGGCACCCGCGGGGAGGGCGACCCTTCGCAACCGTCGCCGCCCCCGCGCCGGTTCCGATGGGCACCGGGAAGCAGCATTCCCGGTACCCTGGCGTCCCCGTGACCGCCTCCCCGTTCGCCAGCGTCGCCGCCCAGGCCCGCCGCCGTGGTTGACCCGCCGCCGCGCTTCGGCCGCTACGTGGGCATCGACTACTCGGGCGCCGCCGCAGCGGACGAGCCCCTTTCCGGGCTAGCTGCCGTGGAGATCCATCCGCCGGCCCCGGCCCGAATCGTGCGTCCATCGGCAGGGCCTGTGCGGCGTTGGTCCCGGCGCAGCCTGCACGAGTGGCTGACGGAGGGCCTCGCAGGCGACGTGCCGACGCTGGTCGGAATCGATCACGGATTCTCGTTTCCCGAAGCGTACTTCGAGCGGCACGGGATCACGCGCAACTGGGACGAGCTGCTCGACTTCGTGCACCGGCACTGGCCCACGGACCGGGACGGGGTTTCCGTGGAGGACGTGCGCCGGAATCGGTGCGGCAAGGGCCCACCGCCCGCGGGCGACAGTCGCTGGCGGCGGGCCTGCGAGCGCCGTTCCGGATCCGCGAAGAGTGTCTTCCACTTCGATGTGCAGGGCTCGGTCGCCAAGTCGACACACGCGGGCCTGCCGTGGCTCTGCAACCTTCGCCGCCGATTCGGCGCCGCGGTGCACGTTTGGCCCTTCGACGGTTGGACCGTGCCCGAGGGCGTGCACTGCGTGGCCGAGGTCTACCCGCGCCTCTGGAACCGGACGCCACCCGCGGAGGGCCGCACGCCCGACGAACACGATGCCTGGTGCGTGGCCGAGGCCCTGCGCGCGGCCGATCGATCCGGCGCCCTCGGGACGTGGTTCGCACCGCAACTGGAGCCGGCCGAGCGCAGCGCCGCCGCCTGCGAAGGGTGGATCCTCGGCCTCACGTAGCGGATGCGGTTCGTCGCGAACGGACCCCCTCCGGCGCGTCGTCCTCGCGGTAGCAGGTATTCGATTCGCTGCCTTTTTTCTCGACGTACGCGCCGAGGGCCCAGACGAGGTTGTCGACTTCGGTGTAGCTGCGGCCGGGCGGAGTCACGGCGGCGCCGACCAGGGAGAAGGTGAGGAACTCGGCCACGTCCTTGCGCCGGGTGCCGAGCTTCTTCGCAAGATCGAGAGCGGGGGCAGCCATCTGCTCGATCACGTCGGGGAACCAGTGCCCGAACAGGCGGATGATGTGGCGGTCGGGTTTGAACCCCGACCAGCGCAGGTTGCGCAGGAACTCCGCGGCGAGCACCGGTCCCATGCCGGCGAGCTTCCAGGTGCTGGCCCCGTTCGGCGGCGGGAAGCGCCGAAGCATCTCGCGGCCCGGAGCGCCCAGCACAACGGCCATTGCGGGCACGGTGGCCCCAGCATCGCAACCCGCATCGCGCAGGATGCCTTCCAGCCGGCACAGTTCCGCGCCGAGCCCGGGCCGCGCTTCGATCGTCTCGGCCCACAGGAGCATCGCACGCGCGTCGCTCCTCGACGTCTGTCCCGGCAGACAGACCGCGAGGTCGTCCACCTGCAAACGGCCCGCGCGGACATCCGCCGCGGTCCTCAGGGGGTCGTAGTCACCGGTCAGTTCCGCCAGGCTGTGTTCGTACCGCAGGAACGTCGCCCAACTGCGGCAGTTGCTAGCGAGCGCCCGCAATGCCGCACGGAACACCGCGCGGTCGTCGTGGGCCGTGCGGTCCGAACCATGCGCACCGGGGGTCTGTCCGATGGCCGCAACCAGGGCCGCAGCCGCGTGTGCGGGCGCCAGCGTGGTGTCGAGCCCATAATCGCGACAGATCCGCCGGCGGACTCGCTTTTCGCCGAACAGTCGTTCGGAGACGGCTTGCAAGTGGACACGGGGCATGGCGGCATCCTTGTTGTCGGTGGGGTGCGGTGGTGTGGGCGCGGGACCTCCACCAAGGACGTCGACCGACCGGGGTGGTGGCGAAGAGTCGCCCAAAAAAACCTGCGAAAACCGTCGGACGACCACGCCGCCCGAGGGGCCGCAGGAAAGCGCCGCATCCTCTTCGGATGGGAGAACCGCGGCTAAAGGCGCGCTCAGTGCGCCATTCCGCGGAGGATGTCGACGTCCAGCCGACCGTCTTTCACACCGTCGATGCCGTCGAGCTCCATCACGGTGTCGCGCACCTCGTCGCGCGTGATCACGCCCTTTTCGTCGACCTTTTGCAGCAGCGCTCCCAGCACTAGGGCCAGGTACCCCACGTCGCCTTCCAGGGCGGCGATCCGCCGGTCGAGCGCCGGTTCCTTGCGCGCCGCGCCGCGCGCCCGCTGCTGCTCGGAGTTCGCCAAGGTCCGCAGGTACGAGGCCTGGGCCTGCTCGGGGAAGAAAAAATCGAAGAGACTCATGGGAAGCTCCTGCCGACCTAGGGCAGTTGGTGGTCGTTCGTCCGGGTGGGGAAGGTCAAGCTCCGCGCGCGTGCCGGGTTTCGGGTCGGGCCGTGGACAAACGGCGCGGGCAGGCGTGGAGAAAGTGGACGGCGGGGTCGTCGCGCTCTCATCATTTGGCGCTGACCGCCTGGAGCGCGGCTGGGTCGCCGGCCTCGGAGCGCTGTCGCAGCAGGCCGATCTGCGCCAGTTGCCGTGCAAACGCTTCCAGGCGCTCGCGCGCCGGGCCCGACGCTGCGTCGATGGCGTCGGCGAGCGGCGCCGCGCTGCCGTGTTCGAGCAGTACCGTCCACAGCTTCTGCGTGTCCGGACTGAGGTCCGCGAACTCGGCGGTCTCCGGGTTCCAGGCCAGGAGTCGTCGGCGCGGCGAAAGAGCCGGCAGTGCGGCGCGCGCGGCCGCGGCGGCTTCCGGCACGAAGCGGCCCACGGTGAAGTCGGGGCGGATGGCTTTGGCGAGTGGATGCGCGAGCGTGCGCACGGCCTCGGCGTAGGGGTGGGAGAGCTCGAGGACGTGCACACCTTCCGTGGGCACCATGTCGCGAGCGAACGTGGGGGCGGTGCGGCCACGGGTGCGCTCGGCGGCGCGTTCGGCGAACTCGTCGGGGCTGGTGCCCTTCGCCAAGTGCAGGAAGTAGTGACTCTTCTGCATGAAGAAGAAGATGTTGTCGCCGCTGAAGAGCGGCAAGTGCTCGCGCAGGCCCGCCATCAGCTCTTCGAACATCTCCGCCGCTTCGGCCTGCGTCATGCCCGAGCTGGCTTCGTAGTTGTGGTAGAGCTGCAGATCCGCCGTGGGGTCGGAGAGGATCTGGATGCCGAAACGCTCCGGCTCGTGGTAGGTCTTCGCGACTTCGTCGATGTGGAACGTCTGCAGCGATACCTCGCGCAGGGTGCCCTCGTCGGCGGCGGCGGCCAGGAACGCGAGGGTGCCGCGGGCCTCCTCGCGCGTTTCGGTGGGGAACCCCACCATCGCGTAGAAGGTGACGCTGATGCCGGCGCGCGCGCAGTTGCGCGCCACTTCGAGCGTCGCACGCGGGCTCTGGCCCTTTTGCATCATCTTCAGGAGGCGCGGCGTGGCCGTTTCGAAGCCGAAGAGGAGCTTGCGGCAGCCGGAGTCGTAGAGGCGCTTGGCACCCTCCTCGTCGTAGGCCTTCGGCTCGACCCGCGCGTCCGCCCACCAGCGGATGTCGGCGTCGCGCGCGATCAACTCGGCGGGCAGGTCGTTGAGCATGCCCGGAGGCATGCAGTCGGTGATGAAGTTGACGTTGTTGGTGCCGTGGCGCTGTTTGAGGGCGAGCACATGGTCGACGATGCGCTTGGCGCTGCGTGTGCGGTAACCGGGACCGATGACCGTGGGCAGCGTGCAGAACGTGCACGCGCCGTAGTAACAGCCGCGGTTCACGTCGTACGGCAGCACCACTTCGGGCGCGAAGTAGAGCCCGAGCGGCAGATCGTCGAAGTTGGGGAGGGGCGCGTCCTCGAGGCGGATCGGGTGGCCTGGGCTGTTGGTGACCGCGGTCGCGCTTCCCGCGCTGCGGTCGAACCAAAGGAGAGAACCCACTTCGCCGAGGTGGAGGCCTTCGCGCAGCGCGTTGCACAGCGCCAGAAGCGGAGCCTCTCCTTCGTACATCACGATCGAATCGAAGCACACGTCCACGCCGGGTGCGGCCATCAACTTCGGGCCGATGTACGACAAGAATCCGCCGCCCATCGTCACGTGGCATTCGGGGAGGTGCTGCTTCACGAGCCGCCCGAGGGTCAGCGCGGGCACCAGTTGGCTCCCGTAGATGACACTCAGGCCCACGACTCGCGGTTTGCGGATCAGGAGGCGCGGCAGGATGCGCTCCGCGAAGAACTCGACGAACGGGTTGCGCAGCGCGTCCGTGGTGGCGGCCAGGACGTCCTTCGCTCTGTCGTTGCCGTAACCCGTCGTGAAGTTGTGGGGTGTGAGCTCCGCCGGGTAGTGCGCCGCGGAGACGAGTCGCAGCGCGCCGTAGAGGGTGCGCACGGCCGGGATGTACCGCGTTTCGTCGTAGAAGGCCTCGCCGCGGAGCACGGCCTTCGCCCCATCGACACGTTCGATCAGGGCCTCGGCGGACGCGGCGGATTCGGCGGCGGCGCGCCAGGCTCCCAGGTCCTCGAAGGGGATCGCCTCCGCCTCGGACCAGCGCGCGAGCGGCAAACGCTCGTGCACAAGATTCTGGGCGCGTGCGAGGTACGGCGCCGAGAGGAAGTGCTCGTACGCCTCGATGTTGGCGTCGATGATCTCCGTGTCCGGCACGCCGTTTTCGATCAACCAGGCCTTCAGGCACGGGAGGGCCAGGTAGGGCTGCGTGAAGTGACCCTGGGGCGGGAAGATCAGGCTGACCGGAAAGGGCTCTTGCATGGGCGGGCGCGGGGTGGGGCGTGACGAAGCCGCAGTCTAGCCCCGTCGCCCACTGGCGCTGCTGCGGGGGTGGGAGGCGTCCGTGCTCCGTGCCGTCCGTGAAGCCTTGCACAAGGGCGCGCGGGCGGTGGGGCCGGCCCGTTAGGATCCCGCCCCCGACCGAGACCGAACCATGGGCATCTTCGAGCGCTACCTGTCCGTCTGGGTCGCCCTAGCCATCGCGGCGGGCGTGCTGTTGGGTCTCGCGGAGCCCCGCGTCTTCCAGGCCGTCGCGGGCCTCGAGTACGCCAAGGTCAACCTGGTGGTGGCCGTCCTGATCTGGTGGATGGTCTTCCCCATGATGTTGAAGGTCGAGCCGGGTTGTCTGGCTGATGTGGGCCGCCGCCCCAAGGGCCTTGTCCTCACACTCGTCGTGAACTGGTTGGTCAAGCCCTTCACGATGGCGGCGCTCGGTGTGCTCTTCTTCGAGCACCTCTTCGCGCGTTGGATTCCGGAGGCGGACGCGAAGCAGTACCTCGCCGGCCTCATCCTACTCGGTGTCGCGCCCTGCACGGCCATGGTGTTCGTGTGGAGCCAGCTCACGCGTGGCAACGCCAACTACACCCTGGTGCAGGTTTCGGTGAACGACATCATCCTGGTGTTCGCGTTCGCGCCGATCGCCGCCTGGTTGATGGGCGCGACGGGGATCGCGGTGCCTTGGGATACGCTCGTGCTCTCGGTCGTGGCGTTCGTGGTGGTGCCGCTCGTCGCGGGCATGCTGACGCGGCGCCGAATCGGCAGCGATGGAGTCGAACGACTGGCGGCGAAGCTCAAGCCGATCTCCATTCTCGGCTTGCTTCTGACCGTGGTGCTGCTCTTTGGGTTCCAGGCGGAGACACTCGTCGGGCGCCCAGGGACCGTGGCCCTCATCGCCGCGCCGCTTGTCGTGCAGAGCTACGGCATCTTCGCGATCGCGTACCTGGTGGCCAAGTGGTTGCGCTTGCCCCACGACGTCGCGGCCCCGGCGGCGATGATCGGTACCTCGAACTTCTTCGAACTGGCCGTGGCGGTCGCGATCAGCCTCTTCGGTTTGGGATCGGGCGCGGCCCTCGCCACCGTGGTGGGAGTGTTGATCGAGGTCCCGGTCATGTTGACGTTGGTGGCCTTCGCGAATCGCACCCGCCACTGGTTCCCCGCCACCCCCTGACGGCTTCTCGATGTCGGCATTGGACTTTCGGAGTGTGCTCTTCTTGTGCGTGGCCAACGCGGCGCGCTCGCAGATGGCCGAGGCCCTCGCGCGGTCGGTCTTCGGGCCCGACGTGCGGGTTCAATCGGCGGGGTCGAAACCGACCCGGCCGCATCCCTTGGCGTTGCAGGCGCTGGCGGAGATAGGTCTCGAGCCCACGGCGCCCTCGTCGAAATCCGTCAACGACATCGACCCGGGCAGTGTAGATCTAGTCGTCACGCTTTGCGCCGAGGAAGTGTGCCCGGTGTTCTTCGGGCGCGCCGCGCGTCTGCATTGGCCCATCCCGGATCCGGATCGGAAGGACCGGCCCGTCGGCGACGAGGAACACCTCGACCACTTCCGCCGCGCCCGCGAAGCGATCCGCACGCGGCTCGAGGTGCTCGCCGCGCTGCGCCGTCTGCCGCCGGGCACGGCGCGCGACGAGTTCCTGCACAGCCTGGCGGCGATGGCGCCACCGAGCTGTTAGCGGCGCCGCGCGAGCGCGGGTGTCGAGTCGTTGGCATGGAGCGGGCTTTCAGCCCTTGCACCGAAACTCCGGGAACCTGGGGCAACGCCCCAGGTTTGGTGAAACATCGATGCAAGGGCTGAAAGCCCGCTCCATCGCCACGCGCCTAGGTGGTTTGGGGCGCAGCGGTTGTCCGCGGCCTGCGATGCGGGGGGGAACGATCAGCGGCGCAGGAGGATCGCGTTGGGCAGCGGCTCGCCTTCGGGCACGAATCGCATTGAGATCGAGTTCACGCAGTGGCGTGTGTTCTTCTCCGTGAAACGCTCGCCGACGAAGACGTGGCCCAGGTGGCCGTCGCAGTTCGAGCAAAGGATCTCCACCCGCCTTCCGTCCGCGTCCGGAGCGCGGCGCACGGCACCGGGCAGTTCGTCGTCGAACGAGGGCCACCCGCAGTTCGACTCGAACTTGTCGGCCGAGCGGTAGAGGGCCAGGTTGCACTGGCGGCAGATGTACGTGCCCGGCTGCTTGTTGTCGGTGTACTCGCCGGTGAAGGCGCGTTCGGTTCCCTTGTGGACCAACACGCGGGCCTCGGTGGGGTTGAGCGGGTTGTAACTGTCGGCCATCTGGGTTGCCTGTGCGGCGGGAGAGGTGGGAGTTGGGAACGCGGACGGCGCCGGGGCGTCGTCGTGCGCCGCGGCCTCCCGCGAGTCCTGGGCCGCGAGGGACAAAGCCGGTGCCTGGTCCCGGCCCGACGGCGGTGTGCAGGCGCTGGCGAGCGCCAGTGCTAGGGCCGCTAGCACGGCCACTTGGGTGGATTCGGTGCGCATGGTCTGGCTCCAGGTTACGAACTAGGGCCGCCGTTGGGACCTCGGACCCACATCTTTGCACACGTCGCCCGAATCGACCGCACCGGGGCCGGTGCGCGGTTGCCCGAAGCTGGACGGGGCACCAAACTGGCGCGCCTCCACGCCCTGGCGCACACCGCGCCGCCTCGGCGGGAACCAACCAGCACACCACCATGGGAGCACGCAAGACCGACGCCGGGACCACCCTGGTCACGATCCCGTTCAGCCACTTTTGCGAGAAGGCGCGCTGGGCCCTCGACCGGGCGGGCATCGAATACCGCGAGGAGCGCCACCTGCCGCCGGTCAGCGTGCGCCGCGCGCGGGAGGCGGGCGGCGAGGGCACCGTGCCCGTTCTGTTTTTCGACACGGCCACACGCACCGACTCGAAGTCGATCCTGAAGTGGGTCGACGAGCGCCAACTCGAGACCCAACGGCTCTTTCCCTCCCAGCCGGCCCTGCTGGCCGACGTGGAGGCCTTCGCGGACCGTGTGGATCGCGACCTCGGTGCCCCCGTGCGGCGTGTGGTGTTCAGCGCGTACGTGGCGGAGCCGAAGGCGCTCACGCGCCTGCTCACGCGGGCCGTACCGTGGCTCGAGGGGTTCGTCTTCCGGCTCAACGCGTCGCGCGCGCGGCGTGTGCTGGCGGAACGGATGAAGCTCGACACCGCCTCGGTGGCCGAGGCCCACCGATCCATCGAGGCGCTGTTCGCCGACGTCGAGCAACTGCTTGCCGATGGACGCCGTTACCTGTTCGGCAAGCAGTTGAGCGCCGCCGACGTCGGGTTTGCGTCCCTCGCCGCGCCGCTCGTCTTGCCGCCGAACCATCCTGGCGCCATGGACCAGTTGGAGGAAGTGCCCGCGCCGCTGCGCACCCTGGTGGAATCCACGCGACGGCGGCCCGCGGGTGAGTTCGTGCTGCGGCTCTACCGCGACGACCGCGCGGGTTGATCCGCGGGGTCCTCGTCCCACACCACCAGCCCCGCGTCGCGAAGTCGCAGGTACGCGGCGCGCAGCGCGGCGGAGTCGTCGCCCTCGAGTGCCTTCGCGGCGCCATCGGCCCGCGCGAGCAACGCCGCGACCGCCGCGTTGACCGCGAGGGTGCGCACGCCGCGCGGTCCGTTGTGGAGGGCGAGCCAAACGTCCTTCGGCGCGACTTCGGGGAGCGGCTCGCCGGGCTGCCAGCGCGTGAGCGCGTCGGCGAGCGCCGGTGCGTCGACGGAGAGGTGCAGCACCTCGGCGCTCCGGCGCGGGCCCGGCTGGGCGGGGATCGAGCCGCCACCCGCATCCTTCGGACTCCGTCCCAGTCCGCGGCTTCCGGGGCCGCCGCGCGCGGCCGTGCGCAAAAGGCCCAGTTCCCAAGCGAGCAGCGCGTCGAGGGCCGGGTGGCGCCGCGCGCGCACGCGGGTCTCGAACGTGGCGCCGCTGGCTGCGATGCGGTCGAAGAGATCGAGTGTGTCGAGGCCCTCGAGCGCCGCCAGGGCCGCGAAGGTGCGCGGCGTGCGCTCGAGGCGCCGCGGCAGTTCGAGCGCAATGCGCGCCAGCCGCCGCAGGTGGTCGACGCCGCCGGGTTCTCCCGTGAGCACGGCGAACGTCGAGAAGAGATCGGGGTGCGCCGCGATCCGCGCCAACTCGGGCGCGGTGGTGCCCGCACCCAGGGCCATGTCCGGCGGCAGGTCGGCGACGGGGCGCGACGCCGCGCCGTGGGACTCGCCGAGTCCACAGCCCGGCTGCGGATTGACGAGGTGGAAGGAGAGGTGGACACCGCCGCTCAAACTGGCGCGGAGGGCCAGATCCAAGGTGCTGCGCAGCTCGCGTTTCCCTTCGCCTGGCAATCCGAGGATGAGCGACAGGATCGGGGTGATGCCGGCCGCGGAGAGGGCGCGGAGCCGCGCGAAGACGTCGAGCTCCACACCCATGTGTTTGCCGTGCCGGTTGCGCAGCTCCCCGTCGGCGCTCTCGATGCCGAGCAACACGCGGTAACAGCCGGCTGCGCCGAGCGCCGCGGCCAACTCGGGGTCCAGGTGGTCGATGCGCGCGCGGATCTCGAAGGGCGCGGGGCCGCGCTCGCGGCGCAGCGCGGCGAACGCCATCGCGTGTTTGCGGTCGGCGCCGAACAGATCGTGGCAGAGGTAGGCGCGCTTGGCCCCGGGCAGCGCCAGGGCGTCGTCCATCTCGTCGACGAGTTTCGCCGCGGGAAGTGGCCGCGACCGGCGTCCCCAGAAGCGTCCGATCGTGCAGAACGAGCAGTCGTACACACAGCCGCGGCCGGAGTCGATGGGGACGAGGCCCTCCTCCTCACCGGTGATGCGCTTGTAGTCCGACAACGGCGGCAGGAGGTGCCATGCGGGCGGGGGCAACGCACCGAGGTCCGCGAGCGGCGCACGGTCCGCGCCGCGCGCGACGTGGGCACCGTCGCGCCAGGTGAGCCCCGGGAGGCCCGCTGGACTCTTGCCGCGCGCCAGCAGCGCCAGGAGTTCGCTGGTGGTCTCCTCGCCCTCGCCGCGCACCACACCGTCGAGGAAGGGGAACCGCTCGAGCAGGGCTCCGTCGATGCCGGTCGTGCCCGGACCTCCCAGCAGCGTGACGACGGACGGCGCCAGCGCGCGGACGCGCTCCAAGATTCCGAGCGCGGCGGGCAACGTCGCACCCATCACGGAGAGCCCGAGCACCCACGGCACCGCGCCCGCGAGCAGGCGCTCCGCGGCCGCGTCGACGAGCCCGTCGCCCGCGGGCAGGTCGCCGCGCGCCAAGCGATGGGCCAGATCGTCGAGGGCGACGCTCCACCCGTCGCGCGCGAGCCACGCGCCGAGTCGCAGCAGGCCGGGCGGCGGCATGGCGTAACCGAAGGTGTCCCCGTGGGGGGAGGAAGCGATCACGATCGGTCCGGGTTGGGTGTGCCGCTGCACGTGGGACAGCATGGCCCGCGCGGGCTCGGGGGACCAGGGCTGTGACCGTTGTCGGGAAGGGGGCTAGGGCCCGCCCCTCGTGGGCCTTCGGGCTCCCGGAGGGCCCTCGATGGGGTCATGGCCCGTCCGTTTTGGTCCGATGAGCGTTCCCAACCCGGCAAGAAGCAGGCACAAACGCGGCACCCGCGGAGTCCCGGTCCCCGGGAACCGTGGAACCGGCGGCACCGCCCCCGGCATCATGGGCCCGCGCACGGGCCGCGACCCACTTGGGGCTGCGCCGTAGCCACTCCAGAACACACCCTCACCACGGACGGTGGGCCCACGGGTCCCCACGTCCCGCGCCCCGAACCCAGCGATGAAGATTTCTCTTTGCCCCCGAACGTCCTCCACGCTCCGCCGGTATTCGCGCCACGCCCTCGTCGGCGCCGGCCTGGCGCTGCTCGCCGCCTGCAGCGGCGACGACGACGACCTGGACTCGTTCCTCGTGAACACGGCGACGGGGTCCGTGCAACCCGCGTCGCCCATCACCGTGGCCGGACGTTGGGCCGTCTACCTCGTCGATGAGGCCACCACCGGCGCCGGCGGCACCGATCTCAACGGCGACGCGGACACCGCGGACTCGGTGGCCCACGTGGTCGACCTGCTCTCGGGTGGGGTCAAGAACCTGGGGGCGGCCGCGCGCCGCACGGCGGTGATCGGCAACTCGATCTACCTGGCGGTGGACGAGCTCACCGACGGCGTCGATTGGAACGGCGACACGGTGCTCGACGCGCGCGTGCTTCTTCGCAGTCCGGCGACCACCGTGAACCTGGTGTACATCGACGACGTGGATCCGATCGCGTCGCCGGAGTTCGTCGTGTCGGGCTCGCGCCTCTGGTACGCCAACACGGCCACCCCGGCGATCGGCGACACGACGTTGCAGCGCATCGACGCAGCGGACCCGATCGCGCCGATCCCCGTGCCGGCCGCATCCACCGAGGTGCAGGTCACGGCGCGGCCCATCGGCGAAGAGGCCGGCGTGCTCTTCGTCGCCCTCGACGAGACCACCGACACGGTCGACCTCAACGGCGATGCGGACCAGGCCGATGCGACCGTGCTCGCGTTGACGCTCGCCTCCGACCTCGCCCCCCAGGTGCGCAACACGGGGCTGGCGCTGGCGTCGAGCACGTCGCCGGTGCGCGCGCGTTCCATCAGCTCCAGCGAGCGGCTCGTCGCGTTCCTCGTCGACGAAGCGAGCCACGCCACCAGCTTCAACGATCCGACGCTGTTCGGCGTCGGTTGGCTGGCCTCCCAGTGTGCGGGCAACACGGACATCGACACGGACGACGAGGTGCTGCACCAACTGCGCTTCAGCCTGTGGGATGCGGACCCGGTCGCCAACCCGCCGGTGAACACGGGCCTCGCCGGCGAGAGTCGGGTGCTCCTCGTCAACGACTTCGTCGCGACCTTGGGCCGCGAGTCGGACCAGGGCGCCGGCTGCGACTACAACAGCGACGGCGACACGAACGACCTGGTGCTGCGCTGGGTGGGCACCGGTAGCCCCGTGTTGCCCGAGAACGACGTCCCGCTGAACCGGGCCGTCGTGTCCGTGGCCGGCGGCGCCTTCGGGGCCAGCGAACTCGAGGGCCGCTTCGTGGCGGTCCTCAGCGAGAGTGGCAACGGCCTCGACCTCAACGGCGACGCGGACCAGACCGACAACATCCTCGGGTGGGCCCGCCCCAGTTCGAGCAGCGCGTGGACCGTCCAGCACTTCGATCCCTCGGGCCCGGCGCGGTTCGTCGGCACGACGTTCCTCGCCCGCGAGCAGGCCAACAGTGCCCTCGGTGTGGGTTTCCAGGAGGGCACCGATGGCGAGAACCTCAACCGGGGCTGCACCGGTGTGCTCAAGGACAACGACACCACCGACATCCTGCCGGTGTGGGTGAGATTCAACAGCTCGAACCAACTGATCGTGAACGGCACCGGGTTCGCCCTGGAATCCGGCAACACGGGGATCGTGGTGTTCGGCGGTCGCGTCTACTTCCGCGTCAGTGAGGCTGCCGACAACGAGGACTACAACAACGACGGGCAGCTCGACGTGGCGATCCTGATGCGCATTCCCCAAGGGGCCTGCGAGCCGGTCGCCATGAGTGTGCTCAACTCGGTAGCCGTGCCGTCGATCGTCACCGCGAACGGCGCCACCGGCGCTGTGTTCCTCTGCGACGAGGCCCAAGCGGACCTGGATCTGAACGACGATGGGGACCAGTCGGACTTTGTCCTGCGTTACTTCCGCTTCTGAGAACGGCAACGGAGCCCACAGGGGGGCGCGTTGGCCGTTGGCGGCCGCCGCGTTCCTGTGCCTGTGGGCGCCCGTTTCCCCCGCGGCGTGGCAGGAGCCGCCGGCGGGCACGGCGGAGGGGGCGGAGGCCTCGCACGGGGCCGCGGCCGAGTTCCTGCGCCGCGTCCAGGCGGGAAGTGTGCCCCGCGGGGCGCTCGAGTCCGTACCGATCACCGTGCGCGGCAGCGCCCGCGACATGGACATCGAGGTGGGCGGCGAGCGCGCCCCCTTCCGCTGGCGCCTGCGGCCCGGCGCGACCGAGCTGCTCGACCTCGTCGAGGTCCTGGACCTGGGTTGGGTGCAGCCGGCCCTGCCGGGGGCGCAAGTCGTGTCGGCGGCCGGCGCCTCGGCGATGGCGCGGGTCGAACGCGACGGCGGAGCGCTGCTCGCGACCCTGCAGGACGGCACGCAGGCCCGCTTCGAGGCCCAGGGCCGGAGCCTTCGCATCGACCTCAGCGGTCCGGCCGGTGTGGGGCGCGAGGTGAACCTCGGAGCCCTCGTGCCATCGCCCGACGTGGCGCTCGTGCGTGTCCTCCCCGTGCCGTATGCGGACCAGGGCGCGGTGTGTGTTTTCGTGGGCCGCGACGGCGCCGTGCGGTACTTGACCGCGTGGTTCGATCCCGTGCACTCGAACGCGACGCGCATCGACGTGCTCGATCCGGACCGCCGCACCGCCGACGGCGGCCGCGAGGCCTGGCAGCGCGCGATCTACGTGCCCAACACCGCGGGCGATGTGCGGCCACTCGCCGAGCGCATCTGGTTGACCTGGTCGGACGATCTGCTCGACGTGTTGCCGTCCCAGGACCGCCCGGCCAGCCCCGACCGCGCGCGCGCGGGCGAGCGCTACTACCTCGACTACAACGCGACGCCGTTCGACCTCGCGAAGCGCGGCCTCGAGGAACTGGCGGCCAGCGGCGTGCGGGACCTCTTCGTCTGGATGCGCCACTGGCAAAAGGACGGCTACGACACCGGGTATCCCACCGACGTGCTGCCGCCGCGCGAGATGTGGGGCGGCGAGGCGGGGCTCCTGGCCGTGCGCGAGGCCGCGCGCGCCGCGGGATTCGGCTTCGCGCTGCACCACAACTGGGCGTTCAACAGCGAGGGGCGCGAGGGCTGGGACGTTCTCGGCAACACGGGCGAACCACGCACCGTGCCCGATGGCGGGCGTTTCTTGAAGAGCCGAGTGGCGGCGGAGTTGGCGCCCAAGATCGAAGCCGAGTTCCATCGGCTCTTCGACACCGAAGGCAGCTACTCGGACTCGATCGGCGCGATCCATCCGCCGGTCGATCTGGATGCCGACGAACCCGGCTGGGGCTTCGTGCGCGCGGTGCTCTCCGATTGGCATGCGGTGCTCGACACCCTGCGTCGTGTGCACGGCGGTCCGGTCGCCAGCGAGGGGTCCCTCGGTCTGGCGCGGCTCTACTGGACCGGCGAGTTCGACGTGACCCACGGGTATCCGGGGTACACAACCGCGAACCGCGACATCGCGGTCATTGGCCGCAACATGACCATCGTGCCGGACTACGTGCTCGGCACACTTCACGGCAAGGATGTGCGTGCGGGCCTCGGCGATCCGCCGCGGTTCGTCTATCCCGCGTGGGACTGGAAGGGGCCCGTCTACGAGCCCGCCTGGCGCGACGAACTGCACACCCTGGCGGCCCTCTACGGCGCCGCCGGGTACACCTGGTGGTACGAACGCACGCGTGTGGGCGATGCCGCGCGCGACTGGTGGGCGACGGCCGCGCCCGCCCAGCGGCTCGCGCATCCCGACCGGCGGCCGACTTCGATTCGCTACCGGGATCCCATGGGGCGCTGGGTCGATTTGGCCGGAGCTCTGGCCCAGGGGATGAGCTTTCGGCGCGGCGAAACCCAGGTGCGGGTGGAGGCGTCGGACGGATCCATCGTGTGGGCCAACCTGACGCCGAACTCGTTCGACGCGGAGGTGCGAGCGGGGCGCAAACGGACGATCGCGCCGTGGGGGCGGCTCGTGCAGTATCCGGACCTCGAGGCCGGGCTGGTCGAGGTCGCGGGGGATCGCTACGAGGTGCTGCGCGCGCCCGATCGGTTCTACATGGACAGCCGCGGGGCCGCCGTCGAGCGCGAGCAACTGCGTCTGCACGGCGCACTGGGCATGGAGCTCACGGGGCAGCCCGCGCTCTACCCCATGCCTGAGTATCTGGGGCAGAGCGACGTCGAGGGCAACGAGGTGGTCCTGCGGACGGAACGCATCGGCCTAGGGCCGAGTTGGGTATCGCGCCTGGCGCAGGACCCTTGGGCAACGCGTTTCGAGTTGGAACTCGTGTGGGACGGCCCGGGGCTCGAGACCCGTCGCGAGATCGTGCGCTGCGACCTGGAGCAGTGGCTCGAGCTGGATCCCGCACGCTGGCTCGAGGACGGCTACCGACGGCTGCGCATCGTGCACCGGGTCCCCGCGGACTTCCGCCCGCGCGGGCACTGACGCAAGCGGGTGCGTAGGCCGGGTGCGCGTGCCGGGTGCGCGTGCCGGGTGCGCGGGCCGGGTGCGCGGGCCGGGTGCGCGGGCCTCCAGGCCCGCCTCGGAGCGCGGGGCCGTTCCCGGCGGTGCTACGCCCCTTGGGCGCGGACAGGGCCGCGCCCCTACAGATCGCACCGTAGGGTCCGGAACAAGGCGGGCCAGGAGGCCCGCGCACCCGGCGTTCCGCGCACCCGGCGTTCCCGCGCACCCGGCGTTCCGCGCACCCGGCGATCAGCGCACCCGGCGTTCCCCGCACCCGGCGATCAGCGCACCCGGCGATCAGCGCACCCGGCGTTGCGCGCACCTGGCGTTCCGCGCACCTGGCGGTTCTAGGACGCGCGTTGGCTGGCGGGCAGCCACAGCGGCTGGCCGGTGGCTTCCGGCGGTGTTTCCATCCCCAGCAGGAAGCCGGCGGCGGAGCGCTCCACGTCGTCGTGCCCCATGGTGGGACCGCGCAGGCCGAGCAACGACCTGCCGGATTGGCGCACCACGTCCATCGCCGCGCCCTGTGCGGCGATGCCGTTGGTGTCTACGTGCGCCAGCCGATCGAGGCCGCCGGGTGTGAGTGCGAGCACCGCGCGCTCGGTCGCGGCCGTGCGGAACTCCTCGAGGAAACTCTCCGTCAGACGCACGCTCTGCAGGGGTTGCAGGCGGTCGATCCGCGTGCGCCAGGTATCGCGCTCGCCGGAAAGCAGTACGTGCTGGAACAGCACCTTGTTCGCGCCGCGCGGCAGGATCGTGCGTTCGACGGTGCGGTGCACAAGCTCGTCCAGCCGCCCCAGGCTGCGGTCGGATTTGAGCGCGCCCATCTCCTGCCAACGGGCTTGGTCGACGAACCGGTCGGCGGTGACCTCCCAGTACAGGTGCCCCAGGCCCTTCGCGCTGCGCCCGTAGCGGGCGAGGTGGTAGGGCACGAAGTGGTTGTGGGCGATGGTGTCGGCGGCCAGGTGGCTCAAGTAGCCGAACGCGAAGGCCTCCTCGGCGGGCGCGGTGGCCAGCTCGAGCATCTCGTCGACGATCGTCCAGCGGTGGCAGTGGTTGTAGTGGCCGCCGAAGGTCTTGAAGTGGATGAGGTCCGCGGCGAGGCTGCCGTACGCGAAGGCCGCGCGCTCTTCCCCGAGCAACAGGGCCTTGTCGTGGGGCAGCACCTCGCGTCGCCGGCGCCAGAGGCGGTCGCTGTACTCGAGGTGGGTGCCCGGGCCCCAGGAAGGAGCGAGGACCACGAGGGCGAGGGCGGCGAGTGCGAGCAAACTGAAGAACATGGTGCAAAGGCGGTGGCACGACGGGATCGCGCGGGCTGCCCTCCTCCTTATCGTACGCGGCGGGAGGGATGGCACCCGCGGCCGCCGGAACCAGGACATCCCTTACACGGGGGGCGCCCCGGACCCGGTAGGGGTGTCGCCGCAAACACCGTGCCTTGCCCCGCGCCGCCACCGACCGCGGATGGGCCTGGGAGCGGGTCCCCGTGCCCGCCGGCGCCGTTCCGCGCGGCCGCGCCACTACACTCTCCCTCCGATGGGCCTGCTCCATGTCCGCGCGATCCCGCTGCTCGCGGTGGCCCTCGTCGCGGCCTGTGGGCCCCGCGCGTCTTCGGAGTTCTCGGGGCCGCACGAGCTCTACCGCGCGCTCATGGACGGCGGCAAGGTGGTCCTCGTGGCCGAGCCGGGCGCACTCGGGGACGCCGCCGAGCGCGCGGCCCTGCGGTTGTCGTCGCTCGGTCTGGACGTCGTGGTGCGCGCGCCCGGGGCAACCGTGGACGGCGATGCGGCGCGCATCCTGGCCCTCGAGGTCGGCGACCCCGACGCCGCGGAGTGGCTCGACCTGTTGGGTGTGGAGCGGCGCGCCGACGGTGCCCTCGGATTCCGTTTCCTGGACCGCGACTACGGGCGGCCCGAGGACTGGCTGCGGTTTGTGCTGCCCGATCCCACGCGGCCCGCACTGCCGCTCGTGCTGAGCCTGGGCAACGACGCCCGGCGCATGGCGCGCGACTCCACGGTGTTCGACCTCGGCTGGCGGCCCTCGTTCGCCTGCTACCGCGCCGGCGAGCTCGAGCGCGAGGGGCGACTCGTCCCGCGCGGGAAAAACTCCGCCACCGACGGCGGCGGCAACGGTCCCAGAGCCGAGGTGGAGCGGGATCTCTTCGAAGCTTGGGCGCAGGAGGCCGCGGGGCGCACCGTCTTCGTGCGCCGCGGGATTGCGTTCAGCGCGCCGGCGCGCTTTTCCGTCGAGCTCGCCGAGGGGTACGTGAACCGTGCCGCCGTGGCGTTGGGCCGAGGCCGCGCCCTGGGCGGCGAGGCGACGGCGCCGCTTCCCACGGGCGAACCGCGCACGTCGCTCGTGGCGTACCTGCACACCAGTGCGGGGCGCATGTTCGCCCTGACGGGCCGCGCGGAGCTGGCCTTCCCCAACAGCCAGGGCACCTTCGTGCACGTGCTGGTGGACCCCGCATTGCCCGACGACGGCGGCGCCGCATTGGTGACCGCGGAACTCGAACATCTGCTCGGACCCGCCGCCGAACCGTGGTTCGCGCGGGCCGTCGGGCACCTCTGCGCGGGCACGTTCTGGGGCAAACCGCTCGACGTCTGGTGCGCGTGGTTGCACCGCGGCGGACTGTCGAGCACGGCGCACGAGTTGTCGGGCGGCGCGGCCGACCCGCTCGAGTCGCCGCTGCGCGTGCATCCACTGCAGGCGCGGCTGGTGGGCCTGTTGCTCGAGCGCGGTGGCACCGACCGGTTCCTCGACCTCTGGAACGGCACGGCGAAGATCGAAGTGGACGAGGAGCTGGAACTGGCGTGGGCCGAGACGCTCAACCGTCTGGTGGCGGACCACGGCGACGACTTCGACGAAGTGCGCGCGCGGCGCCGGGCGTCCAGCGAAGCGCGGGCGCACCTTTCGGGGGCGCGGTGCGACGTGGCCGACGATGCGAGGTGGTTCGATCCGGTCGCCGAAGAGGGGCTCGAGGACTTGGCCCGCGAAGGTGCGCAGTTGGCGCTGTTCTCGTTCGCCTGTTGGGCGCCCTGGGAGGCGGAGGTGCCGCCGGGCGCCGCCGTGGGGCCCACGGCGCTGCGCGGCGACCTGGAGCTCTTCGCCGCCGTGGGCGCGGCGCGGCGGGCGGGTTTGGCGGCGGCCCTCGCGCCCGAAGTGCTGTCCAGCGAGCACGGCCACCTGATCGCCGACACGATCCAGACGACCCTTCCGGGTTGGGAGGCGGTGTTCGCACGCCTCGGGCGCGCGACCTTGCACTACGCCCTGCTCGGCGAACTTGCCGGCGCGGAGCACTTCGTGCTCGGCATGGAGCTGCCCAAGGCGACGCGCAACGCCGCCGACGAGCGCCTGGCGCCCGAACTGGCGGACTTCCGCCGCTCGGCCTGGCGCGAGCGGATCGCGCGCACCCGAGGTGCCACCGCCGCGTCCTTGACCTACGGCGCAAGCAGCGGCGACGAACCCGATTGGGTCGAGTTCTGGGACGAGCTCGACTACGTGGGACTGATGGCGTTTTCGCCCCTGGTACCGGAGTTCGCGCGCGGTCGTGCGCCCACACATGGCGAACTCTACGGCGCCTTGATGGCGCAGTTCGCGCACTTGGGGGAGCTCTCGGACCGCGTGGGCAAGCCGGCCCTCGTGCTGGGCATCGGCTTCCCCGCGACGGCCGGTTCGTGGGCCACGCCGTGGATGCGTTCGGGCCCCACGGACGCGCTCGCGCAAGAGCAGTTCTACCGCGCGTTCTCCCAGTCGTGGCGGGAGGCGCGGGGACTCTGGCCCGGACTCGCCGGCGCGGTCGCCTGGACCTGGCGCGCGGACCGACGCGCCACCAGCGCGCGCGATTTCGCGGTCGACGGAAGGCCCGCCCAGCGGCACCTCCCCGAGCTCTTCGAGCGTCCGTGAGTCCCTCCACCGAGCGGCAAATCCTCCCCGACGACCCGCCTTCGGCGCTGAAGGGCGTCGGGCCGGCGAAGGCGGCGCTGCTCGCGCGCGCGGGCCTCGGCACCCTGCGCGCCCTGGCCAGCCTGCCGCCCGCGGCCCTCGCCGAAACCCAGGCCGTGCGCTCCCTGGCCGACGCCGCCCGCGCCCACGGCGCGACCGTGCGGGTGCGCGCGCGGCTGGTCTCGCTGGCGTGGACCCGGCTGGGCCCAAGGCGCCAGAGTGCGCTGCGCGCGACCCTGGCCGACGGGGACACGCGCCTCGACGCGCTGTTCGTGGGGCAACCCTGGCTCAAGAAGCGCCTCCCGATCGGCGCCGAGGTGGAGCTGGAGGGCCGCGTCGGCGGCTCGCGCGTCGCCGTTCTCGTGGCGCCGAAACTGGCTCCGGCCGCGGGCGATGTCGGCGAGCTCCTTCCGATCTACCCCGCGATCGAGGGCATCTCGGAGGGCATGTTGCGCGGGCTGGTCGGCCGCGCGTTCGAGGCCCTGCGCGGGGGCTGGGAGGAGGACGTGCCCGACGCCGTGCTCGAGCGCCTCGATCTGCCGCGGGAGGTCGAGGCGTTGGCCGAGCTGGTGCAGCCCACGTCCCGGGCGAAGTTCGAGCGGGCGCGCCGGCGGTTGGCCCTCGGCGCGTTGCTCGGCTTCCAGGCCCGGTTGGCGCAGCGCCTAGCCCGGGGGCAACGGGAGGGTGAGGGGTCCAGCGTGTCGCTGGGCGCCGGCGCGGACGTCGAGGCGCTTGCGCCCGAACTCCTCGAGCACCTGCCCTTCGTGCCCACCGACGGCCAGCGGCGCGTGGTCGGCGAGGTGTTGGCGGACCTGTCGCGGCCGGCGCCGATGCGCCGGCTCCTGCAAGGGGACGTGGGCGCCGGCAAAACCGCAATCGCGCTGGTGGCGGCCCTCGCCGTGCACCGCTTCGGCGGGCAGATCGCGCTGCTCGCGCCGACGCAGTTGCTCGCCGAGCAGCACATGGAAGCGTCGCGCGAGCTCTTCGCGCGCGCGGGGCTCGCGGCGGAGCTCTACGTGGGCCGCCTCAGCGTCGGCGAGCGCAGGCGCTGCCAGGAGCGCCTCGGCCGCGGCGAGGTGCACGTGCTCGTCGGGACCCACGCGCTGATCTTCGGCGACCTGCCGTTCGTACGCCTCGGCTTGCTCGTGATCGACGAGCAGCACCGTTTCGGCGTGGCCCAGCGGCGGCGGCTGCTCGAGCGCCATCCGGGTGTGCACGCGTTGCTGATGACCGCGACGCCGATCCCGCGCACGTTGGCGCTCAGCTTCTACGGCGACCTCGAGGTCAGCGCGCTGCGCGAGAAGCCGCCGGGCCGCCAGAAGGTGCGCACCCACCTGGTGCCACCGGCAAAACGCGCGGAGCTCCTGCTGTGGCTCGAGCGCCACCTCGAGGAGGGCGGGCGCGCGTTCTGGGTCGCCCCGCGCATCGAATCCACGTCCGAGGGTCAGGGGGCCGAGGACCTCTTCGCGGAGTTTGCCGGGTCGCCCCTCGGCGTCCACGGCGTCGAGTTGGTGCACGGCCGCCAGGATGCGGCCGTGCGGCGGGCGGCGCTCGAGCGACTGCGCAGCGGCGAAGCGCGGCTCCTGGTCGGCACGACCGTGCTCGAGGTCGGTGTGGACGTGCCCGAAGCGACGGTGATGGTCGTCGAGGGCGCCGAGCGGTTCGGTTTGGCCCAGTTGCACCAGTTGCGCGGCCGGGTGGGGCGCTCGAGCCGCCCGTCCATGTGTTTTTTGATCGCCGAAGGCCCGCGCGCGGCGCGGCTCGAAGTGTTGGTGCGCACCGACGACGGATTTGCGATCGCCGAAGAGGACCTGCGCCAGCGCGGCATGGGCGACCTTCTGGGCTTGCGCCAATCGGGCGCCAATGCCGAGGGCTTGAGTGGCTTCGAGGACGACTTCGAGCTGTGGAGCGCGGCGTGCGAACTCGTCTCCGAGGACAGCGGCCTCCGCGAGCGCATTCTTCTGCGCTCGCCGCGCCCCGACGCCGCGTCCTAGGCCCAACGCAGCCGCGCCGGTGTCGCGCGCCGAGCTTGGGGCGGGCCTTCAGCCCTTGGAACGACCATGTAGCCAACCTGGGGCGTTGCCCCAGGCTACTATCGAGCGCGCCGTTGGCGCTTCGGAGTGCCTTCCGTCCACGCGAATGCACGTGCACGCGACGGTGCGTACATGGGCAGGTGCATACATGCGAGTGCGCGCAGGCGCGAATGTGCACACGCGCGAGTGCGCGCAGGTGCGAGTGGCGCAGGTGCGAGTGGCGCAGGTGCGAGGGTGCGAGGGTGCGAGGGTGCGAGGGTGCGTGCATGCGACCGTGCGTGCATGCGACGGTGCGGACATGCAACCGTGCGGACATGCAACCGTGCGGACATGCGACCGTGCCGACATGCGACGGCGCGTGCGTGCGATGGTGCGTGCATGCGACGGTGCGTGCATGCGACGGGGCGTACATGCGACGGTGCGTACATGCGACGGTGCGTACATGCGACGGCGCGGACATGCGACCGTGCGGAAATGCGACCGTGCGGGCATGCGACCGTGCGGGCATGCGAGTGTGCGGACATTCGAGTGTGCGGACATGCGACCGTGCCGACATGCGACGGCGCGTGCGTGCGATGGTGCGTGCATGCGACGGTGCGTACATGCGACGGCGCGTGCATGCAAGTACGAGTGCATGCGAATGCACGTGCATTCGGATGCGCGTGCATGTGGTAGGGGCGTCGCGTTTGTCCGCAAGGGGCAACGCCCCGCCCGATAGTAGCCTGGGGCAACGCCCCAGGTTCGGGTAGGGAGCGGGACAAGGGCTGAAAGCCCGCCCCATCGCGTGCTGCGGTCGCAACCTGCGATTCCGTGCCGACGCGCGATTTCGGGGCTGCGCTCCAGTGGTGCGGACGCGGCTTCAGTCCGGGGGCGCGGTCTCAGGCGCCGTAGAGTTTGGCCACGCGTCGCGCTATCTCTTCCGGGGGCACATCTTCCACGTGCGTGGCCAGGGTCCATTGGTGGCCGAACGGATCGACGCAGGTGCCCGTGCGGTCCCCGTAGAACTGATCCGCCAACGGGCGCACCTCGACGGCTCCCGCTGCGAGCGCCCGCGCGAAGGCCTTGTCCACGTCGCTCAGGTACACCATGAGGCTGGTCCCGTTCCCGCCCAACGTGGTGGGGGAGACGGCGCCGTAGGCCGGATTCTCTTCGCCCAACATCACCATCGAATTGCCAATCTGGATCTCCGCGTGGCCGATCGAGCCGTCGGGCATGTCGAGCACGAGCGTCGTCTTGGCCCCAAAGGCCTTGGCATAAAAATCGAGCGCGGCACGCGCGCCCTTGACCACGAGGTAGGGCGTGACGGAGTGGTACCCGGGGGGGATTGCGGCTACGGACATGGTGTGTGTCTAGGAGTCGAGGGAGACGATGTGGAAATCCGCGGCATGCAGCTCGGCAAAGTCCGCGAACTCGTCGGGGTGCAGGCAGGCGGCGAGGATTTCGAGGCTCTCGACGAGCCGCGGACCGGGCCGATTGAAGAACGCGTTGCCATCGCTGAGGAACACCCGTCCGGAGCGCACCGCCGGCCACGGCATCGGCGCGAGCAGGTCGCGGAGCGCGTCGAGTTCCAGGTGGCTGCGCTCGAGGTCGAAACCGCAGGGTTTGACCAGCACCACGTCGGGTTTGGGATCCAGGGCGGCGAGTTCCGACGGCTTGAGGGTCGGTGCGTGGTCGCCGGGCTTGGTGACGAGGACCTCGCCCCCCGCCAGGGTGATCAGCTCCGGCATCCACGTGCCGGCGACCATCGGCGGGTCGATCCACTCGAGGGTCAGCACCTTCGGGCGCGGGAGCGGCGCAGCGCGTTCGGCGATGGTCGCGACTCGCTCTTCCAGGTCGCGGCGCGCGAGCCGCGCCTCGGGTTCCAAGCCCAGGGCCACACCCACTCGCACCAAATCGTCGAACACATCGGCGAGCCTTTTTGGGTGCAAGGTGACCAGCGTGGGAGCCAGTCCCGCGCCGCCGAGGCTCGCCAGCGCGCGCCGCACGTCGTCCGTGCTGACCGCACACACGTCGCACAGGTCCTGGGTGACGATCACGTCGGGGCGCGCGGCGCGCAGCGCGTCGACTTCGACCTCGTACACCGTCATGGCGCGCTCCAGGACCTCGCGCACACGCCGATCGATGTCGCCGCTCGGACCCTCGAGTTTCAGACGCGGTTTGGTCAGCACCGTCGCGCCGACCACCGACGGGGGGAAATCGCACTCGTGGCTGCGGCCCACCAGGCGGTCGAGCGCGCCGACGGCCGCGACCATCTCGGTGGCCGAGGGCAGCAGGCTCGCCACACGTTGGGTGCGGCCGGGCATCGGGGTGTCGGTGGGCATGCCGTAGGGATACCCCGGCGCGGGTCCAGATGGAAGCGAGGAGTTCCGCCAGGGGCGGCGCTACGCTTTGGTCATGGACGCAGTCGAACTCCTGCTGGACGCCCCGGAACACGTCGTGGGCGGTGTGTCCGTTCGCCGGGCCCTGCCCACCGTGCGACGCCGCGCCGTGGGGCCGTTCGTATTCCTGGACCAGATGGGGCCGGTGCGATTCGCGCCCGGGGAGGGCATCGCTGTTGGCGCGCACCCGCACATTGGGCTCAGCACACTGACGTTCCTCTTCGAGGGCGAGTTGTTGCACCGCGATTCGCTCGGCGTCGTGCAGTCGATCCGGCCCGGCGAAGTGAACTGGATGACGGCCGGCCGCGGGGTCGCCCATTCGGAGCGCACGCCGCCCCACCTTCTGGCCTCGGGTTCGGCGCTCTTTGGCATCCAGACGTGGGTCGCCCTGCCGATCGGCGAGGAGGCGCGCGAACCCAGCTTCGAGCACCTCGCCGCCGAACGACTGCCCACCTGGGACGCGGGCGGCGCATGCTGGGTGCTCGCGGCGGGTCGTTGGGGCGCGCGGCGTTCGCCCGCGCGTGTGTGGGGCGAGCTCGCCGAACTCGCGCTGCTCGCGCCGCGTGGGGCGGAGGTCCCGCTCGAAGCCCACCAGGAGGAGCGCGCGCTCTACTTGGCCGAGGGACGCGGTGCCATCGTTCACGGCGACGAACGGGTGGAACTGGCCGTGGGCCAACTGGCGGTGCTGCGCACGGGCGCGGAGCCCGTGTTCGCCGCCGCAGACGACTGCCGCGCGGTGCTCGTCGGCGGTGCGCCGCTCGACGGTCGCCGCACGGTGCACTGGAACTTCGTCGCGAGTTCGAAGGATGCGATCGAAGCGGCCCGCCGCGCCTGGAGCGCGGGTGCGTGGCCAGTTCCCGACGAACCGCTGCGGCTGCCCTTGCCGGAGCGGTAGTCCCGGTCAGACCCGGTGCACGAGGATGTCGGCGCCGGCGCGGCGCTCGACGCGCGCCACCTCGGGCACCATCTCGAGCAGGCGCGCGAACGTAGGAGCGCCAAAACTCTGTTCGTCGAAGCGTGTGCCGTGGCGGCGGGCGAGCTCCTCCTTGAGCTTGGACCCCAGCCACGGTTCGCCCGCCCGTTCTTCGAGCAGCGCCGCCAGTTCCGCACGCAGCGCGTCGAGGTTGTCGCTGGCCGCGGCGCGGCGCGCGCGATTCTCGGGGAAGTCCGCGTGCAGGAACTCGGCGCCGATGCGGCGCGTTTCGCCGTCGAACTGCACCAGACGCAGGCGCACACGATCGCCCTCCTCGAGGTCGATCCCCGGGGTCGTCGCGGGTCCGTGCACTTCCACCTCGCCGTCGAGCAGCGCCGAGGTCTCCTCGGGACCGCGGCGCAGCACCACACCCTCGTGCTCGCTGCCCACGGCGTAGCGGGTCTCCAATCCGTGTTCGAACGGATCCGGGTGCAACTGCTTGAGCCCGAGCGCCATGCGCCCCGCGCGCGCGTCCACGGAGAGCACGCGGCAACGCACAGGCTCGCCGACCGTAAGCACCTCGCCCGGGTGCGCAGGTTGGCGGGTCCACGACAGCTCCGAGACGTGCAGGAGGCCCTGCAGGCCGCGCTCGAGCTCGACGAACGCGCCGTACCCGGCCAGGTAGGTCACGCGGCCCTCGACTACGCTGCCGACCGGGTAACCCAGCTCGGCGAACTCCCACGGGTTCGGTTGCGTGGCGCGGATGCTGAGCGCGATCCGGCGCTTCTCCTTGTCGAGCTCCTGCACCATGACGCGCACACGCTGGCCCTGTTCGAGCAACTCGCTCGGGTGGTGCACGTGCCGCGCCCACGAGATCTCCGAGTTGTGCACGAGCCCCGTGATGCCGGTTTCGAGGTCGACGAACGCGCCGTAGTGCTTGAGCGCGATGATCGCGCCCTCGTGTTCGGAGCCGATCGGGTAACGCTGCTCCGCGTCCGCCCAGGGCGACGGCGTGAGCTGCTTGAGGCCGAGGTTGACGCGGCCCCGCGCCGAGTCGACGTCGAGCACGAGCACCTCGATCTCCTGGTTCGGCGCCAGAGCTTGGCTGGTGTGTTCGATGCGACCCCAGGAGATGTCCGACACGTGCAGCAGACCGTCGATGCCGTCCAGGGAAACGACGGCGCCGTAGTCGGCGACCTTCTTGACGATGCCGCGGCGGCGCTGGCCGGGTTCGATGCCGGAGTAGGAGCGCGGGGCCGCCGCGGCGCCGGGGCGCTCGCCCTCGGCGCGGGCGCGCAGCTCCTCGAGCAGCGCCTCGGCGTAGGCGGCCTCCGACTCGTCGAGTCCGAGCAGCACGCGCGCGTTGGTGGCGTTTGCCATCGCCGGGTCCGCCTGCAACAGGCGCTGCAGCGCGCTGCGCTCGTGCAGGCGCACCAGATCCTCGGCGCTGCGCACCTCGGGGCTGAAACGCAGGGCGCGTTCGCGGAAGGGCACGGCGGGGTCGTAGTTGTCGAGTTCGAACGCCCGCCCCTGGTAGAGCATCGTGAAGAGCTTCGCCAGCGCGCTGCGGTTCGACGCGAGGCCCTCCGCGAGGGCGTCGAAGACCTCGGCGAGGGTGAATCGCTCGCGGGTGCGGGCGAACTCGAACCAGCGCAGGAGGCGCTCCCGGCGGCGCTCGCAGTCGGGTTCGAAGCCGGTGCGCACCACCTCGGTTTCGTGCAGGAGCTCGGCCTGGGCGACCAGGTGCGGCGCCAGCGGCGCGGCGGGTGCCGATTGCGCGCTCGGCGGCATCGGCAACTCGCGGTGCGCGGCGCGCGGGCCGTGCCCGTTGCCGCTGCTGTGACCATTGCCGGCGTGCGGCGCCGCCTGCGAAACGGCGGACGCGGCGCCCGGGAACGGCGTTCCCGATGGCGTGTGGGATGCGAGTGTCGCCGGATGGTGCGGGGAAGTGCCGTGTATTGCCGCGCTTCCGTTGCTCGCGGTGGGGCCCGTCGCGCCCGCTGCCATGGGGCCAGCGCCCGGGTATGCGGTGCGCTCCGGCGCCGCCGCGCGGTCGCTCGCTGCGACCAGGCCACGCGCGAGTTCGTGCACTCGCGCGTAGGGCAAGAACACGTCGCAAACGCCGGTCAGGTCGGAGCTCGCGCTGGCCTCGGGTGCCACGCACCACACGCGTTTGCCGTGTCGCTGCAAACAGCGCACGATCTCGACCATGTCGCGGTCGCCCGAGACGATGACGAATGTCTCGATGTGCGGACTTGTCAGGGCCAGCTCGATCGCGTCGACGGCGAGTCGGATGTCGGAGGCGTTCTTGCGCAAGCCGTTGCCGTGCCGCGACAGCACGGGCACGACCTCGAACCCCTGGCGGTACAGCTCGCCTTGCCAGGCGCCCAGTTCGCGGGAACGGAAGTCCCCGTAGGCGCGCCGGACGCTGGGCCAGAGTCGTTCGCGCACCAGGTTCAGCAGTTCGCCGATGCAGACCAGTTCGGCGGCGCGCTGGGCGCCGAAGCGATTCGAGAGGCCGTAGAGCACGTTCTCGAAGTCGATGAGCACGGCCGCCGCGGGTAGGTGCGCCGGGGGGGCGATGGCTTCGGGGCGCGGCTGGCCCTGGGCCTCGTGGCGCGGCTCCGCGGACGCACCCAGCGATGTGGGCGCAGCGACCGGCGCCGGCGCGGCCGGCCCCGGAGGATCGAGCGGAGCGGCCGAGGTGGGCTCCGCGCCGGGCTCCTGGATGGGCGGCGCCGCGGACGACCCGGGCTCCTCGCGGGAGCGCGTCGGGGCGAGAAGGTCGGAGCCGGGCAACGCGGGACTGGGCATAGGCCGAGCATAGGGCGCCCGCGGCCCACGGCTACGCTTCGCCGCGGTTCCTCCCCGCGATGGGGATCCAGCGGGGGCCTCGCGCCGGGCGCCCCGCCCCCGTACGCTCCGCGGTGACCATGACGCCCCCGCTGAACGCCGGACGGGCCGCCCCGCGCCCTCGCTCCCTCCGATCGATCCTCACCCGGACCACGGCCGTGCTGTGGGCTCCGCTTGCGCTGTGGGCACCGCTTGCGCTCACGGCGCTCGCTCCCGGGGCCCTTGCACAACTGGACCTGCCCGAGACGCCGCCGCCGCGCTCCAACTTGCCCGAGTGGTTGAGCGCGGAGAGCCGGAGTCTGCACGAGAGCGCCGCGGCCAACGCACCCCGCCCGCGGCGCGCCGCGTCCGGTTCGCAGTTGGACCTGCCGCCGGTCGATCCGCGCCGCGCGGCGCCGGTCACGGGACCCGCGGAGGCTCCCGCTCCCGACACCGCCGGTTCGGAGCTGCCCGGGGGCGCCGCGGAAGCGCCCGCGGCGGCCGATGCCCTGGATCCGTCCGCGCCCGCGGTCCTCGAGTGGGTGGGTCGTCTGGAGGCCGCCGCCAGCACCGGCGACCGCAACGCGCGCGACCTGGCCTCGGGGCTCGCTTCCGCTGGCGACGTGGGGCTTTCCGCGGCCCGTGTCGTGCTGCAGGGCGACAAGGGTCCGGGGCTGCTGCTCGCCGGGCGCCACCTGCTGCGCCACGGCGCCGCCGGCGATCTCGACCGCGTGAAACTGCGTGTGGAGGGCCGTTTCCGCGGGCAGATCGGTGCGCAACTGCTGCGCGCCCTCGTCGAAACCGCGCCCGACGCCGCGAGTGGCAAATGGCTCGTCGAACTTCTCGACCACCCGCAGGGGGCCATGCGCATGGCGGCGGAGCGCGAACTGCTCGCCGGCGCGCGGCCGGAGTGGATCGGCGCGCTGGCGCGGGGGCTCCAGGCGGAGCGCGCCGACGCGCGCGCGCGGGCGCTCAACGTGCTGGGGCGCATCGACGACCCGGCGGCGGCTTCGGCGCTGCTCTCGCGCCTCGCCGATCCGTCCGCCCAGGTCGCGTGGCGTGCGGCCGAACGCCTAGGGGACCATCCATCGCCGGAACTCGACCGTCTGCTGCGCGAGCGCGCCTTCGCCGGGCGGCTGCTCTTCCGCGAACAGGCGTACGCACTGCTCGCCCTGGTGGAGCGTGAGGACCGCCGCAACACGCCGCTGATGGACGAGTTGGACGTGCCTGTCCTCCTGGCCAACCTCAACTCCGCGCTGCCCGTCGTCAGCGGCGCCTCGGCGATCGCGCTGGCGGGCATCGGCTTTCGCAGCGAGGACCGCGAAGCCAGCGGTTGGCTCGAACTGGAGGTGCCGCACGAACTGGTGCGGATCCTTATGGGCGAGACCTTCCACCGGGATTTCAGCGCGCTGGAAGGACCCGCGCGCCGGCGACTTTCGCTGCTCTCGGGGCAGGACTTTGGCGCCGACGGCCCCGCGTGGCAGGCCTGGTGGACCGCCAACGTGCGCGGCTTCCAGTCGCGGCGCGCGGTGTTGCGCTACCGCCCGGACGAACGCGCGGGACTCGTGCTCGCGCTGCGCCGACCCGGAGCACTCGAGGAGTTGGTGCTGGTCGGGCCCGCGGCGGTCTACGAGGCGAAGGCGCTCGATACCACCGTCTTCCTCAGCGCAGCGGAGGCCGAACGTCTGGTCGACGACCTCGCCGGCCTCGGTGTCTTCGAGGCCCGCTGCCCGCCGGGCCCGGTGGGCTCGGGCGCCCTGGTGGGTCGTATCGAGCTGCGCCTGGCCGGCCAGGGCAAGGTCTTCCAACTGGGCGAGCAGCAGATCCCCGATTGGGCGCTCGACGTGCTGGGGCGGGTGGACCGCCTGATGGTCGACAACCGCTGGCAGCGGTTCTTCGATCCGCGGCGGTTTGCGACGCGGCGCGAGTTCGTGCAGGCGGAGTCGCCCTTCTGGGCGGAGGAACGTTCGCCGGCGGAGCGCGATCGACGCACGGCCGACCTCGCCCTCGCGGCGCTCGCCGGCGCGGGAGTGGTGGAGCGCGGCCCGATGGTGGCGGAACTCAGCGAGCTGGCGCAGCGCGAGGGACTGCTCGTGACCGCGGACTTCGAGGCGCTGATCGACGCGCTCGCCGTGGAGCCATTCTGGAGCGAGCGCGCCTCGACCCTCGTGCGTCTCGCGCTCGACGCGGCCGGCGCGGCACCCGGTGGCGAGGCAGGTCCCGAACCGGTGCCGTCGGGCGCCGCGCGCCAGTTGGTGGAAACGTTGGCACGTGCCTTTGGGTCCGCGGCGAACGACTCCCTGGCCGAGGTGCTGGAACTGGCGCCCCTGGGGCTGGCGCGCACGTTGGCGCTCGACGAGCGCACTCTGTTGCGGCGCGCCGCCGCGCCGGTGCTGGCCCAGAGCGGCCGACCGGAAGACCTCGAGGCGTTGCGGCGCTTGCTGGCCGACAGCGAGCCCGCCGTCGAAGCGGCGGCCGTGCGGGCCGTCGGCGACGCGAAGATCGAAGCGCTGCGCGGCGAGATGTTGGCGCGCGCCCGCCTGGGCGAGGGCGACGTGCGCACGGAGGCGATCTTGGCCCTCGGCGAGCTGGGCGGCGACGGTGTGCTCGAAGTGCTGGTCTCGACGGTGGGCACGGACTTCGGCGCCTACGACGGCGCGGTTGCCGAGGCGCTCGGGGAACTAGGCGACGACCGCGCCGTGGCGGTGTTGCTCTCGCTCCTGCACGCGGGCCCCGGTTCGCCGGGATTCGAGCCCGCGCGCGCGGCCCTTGGAAAACTCGGAAGCGCCGCGTGGACGGACCTGTTGCGCCTCGCGTCCGTGCCCGGCGCCGTGTCGCGCCGACCGGCGGCGCTGTTGCTCAGTTCCCAGGGAGTGCCGATGGCGGCGCCCGTGTTGATCGAGCTACTGGCCGAGGATCCGAACGACGCCGAGGTGCGGACCGAGCTCACGACGCTGACGTGTGTGGAGCTGGGCGGCGATGGGGAATCGGACGTGGCCTGGTGGGATTGGTGGGACCGCTCGCCCAAGGACGATTCGCGCGCCTGGTTGCGCGCCGCCCAGGTCCGCCAGCGGCTGCCCGTGGCGGAGGAGGACGCGCTCGTCGGCTCGGGCACCCTGCGCGGGGCGTTGACGCTGGTCGAAAGCATGCGCCGCGGGGAGGCGCCCCTCGCCAGGCGCGCGCGGCGCGAACTCGAGCGGCTGCTCGGCGAAGACCCCGGAACGCCGCCCGCCGCGGAGATCGACCGTCGCCCGTGGTTCGACGAACTGACCGCGCGGGTGGAAGCGCGCTACGCGCCGCGCTGAGGGGCCTAGAACGAAATGGCGCGGCCGAAGTCACTTGCCTTTTCGGTGCTGTTTGGCCCATCGCCTGACGGCGCTGGAGCGGCAGAGTGTGGGAAGCCATCGGCCGAAGTCCGATTCCTACCCACACTCTGAGGCGGCGCGAGGAGCGAACAGGCGGCGATGGAACGGCCCTTTTCCAACGCGTCGTCGGCGCACCGGCGGCGCTGGATCGTTGGGCTGGTGCTCGTCGTCAGCGCGGTCCTCGCGGTGGGGCTGTTGCAGCGCGAAGAGCTGCGCGAGTTCGTGGAGGACGAGCTCTTCCGCGCGCGGCTCGAGCGCTACGCGCCGCACTTCGTGGCCGCCGGGGCCGAGTCGGGTGTCGATCCGTATGTGCTGGCCGCGATGGCCTGCGTGGAGAGCAGCGTGCGGCCCAGCGCCGAGTCGAAGGCCGGCGCGCTCGGGCTCTTGCAGTTGCAAGTGCCCACGGCCGCGGACATGGCCCGTCGCCTGCGTGTACCGCCGCCCACACGCGAGGAATTGCTCGACGATCCCGAACTCAACGTGCGTTTGGGCGCCGCGTACCTCGCGTGGCTGTTGCCGCGCCAGGAGGGCGATTGGGAGCGCGCGCTGATGGCCTACAACACCGGCCCGACGCGTTTCCAGCGCTGGTTGCGCGACGCCGGGGGCTACGAGGCCTGGCGCGCCAAGATGGACGCAGAGGGCCCGCCGGGCCCGGGAAGTGTGCGCCACTACGCGGCGAAGGTGCTGCGACTCGCGACGGAGCTGCGCCGCGACGATGTGTTGGGCACCTCGGCGAGCAGCGCGGATTCGCGCGAGGGGTCGTCACGGTAGCGACCGCCGTCCGCCGCGCTGCTGCCATGGGGCGGGCCTTCAGCCCTTGGCGCCATCTTCCGTCGAACCTGGGGCGTTGCCCCAGGCTACGATTGGTCGCGCCGTTGGCGCTCCAGACGACGCTGTGACGCGCAGTTAGGATCGGTCGCGCCCTTGGTGCTCCAGAAGACGCTGCGATGCGCAGTTACCGTTGGTCGCGCCGTTGGCGCTCAAGAAGACGCTGCGACGCGCAGCTACGATTGGGCGCGCCGTTGGGCTCCAGACGAAGCTGTGACGCGCAGCTACGATCGGTCGCGCCGTTGGCGCTCCAGAAGACGCTGCGACGCGCAGCTACGATTGGTCGCGCCGCTGGTGCTCCAGACGACGCTGCGACGCGCAGCTCGCCGAAACCGGGGCTCAATGCGTCGAAATCAACGCGCAGCGCCGTTGCATTCTCTCACCGACGTACGACCGTCCGAAAGGGGCAACGCCCCGCCCGATCGTAGCCTGGGGCAACGCCCCAGGTATTGTGGCAGCACCGGCAAGGGCTGAAGGCCCGGCCCATGGCGTCGGCGCGTTGCGATGGAGCGGGCCTTCAGCCCTTGCATCCTCCTTCCGACAAACCTGGGGCGTTGCCCCAGGCTACTATTGGTCGCGCCGTTGGCGCTCCAGAAGACGCTGCGATGCGCAGCTACCTTTGGTCGCGCCGTTGGCGCTCCAGAAGACGCTGCGATGCGCAGCTACCTTTGGGCGCGCCGTTGGCGGTCCAGACGACGCTGTGACGCGCAGCTACGATAGGACGCGCCATCGGCGCTCCCGAAGCGTGCGTGCGTCCGATTGGCGAGCCGCACACAAGGGAGGTGCCGCCCCCGCTGGACGAACGTCCAGACGGGGGCGGCGACGCGATGCGCCGGCCGCGACGTTCCCCGGTCCGCGGCCGGTGCTCTTCGGCACTGCTACGCACGCGCCGCCCGGGATTTCGGGGCCTTTGTCGAAGGGCTCCGGACCGGGTGGCGCGGTGCGTGGATCAGCGCTGTTCCACGCGGCTGCGCAGGTCGTCGAGGTCCCGGCGGAGGGCCGCCAGTTCGCTGCTCAAGGATTCGAGCAACCGGACGAGGGTCTCATCGCTCGTATCCACGGTCCGTGTCGCGGACGCCGGTGCGGACGGCGTCGCGGGCACCGCCGGCCGCAGACTCGCCGCGCCCTTCGGGTTCACGAAGACCTCGAGCTCGTGCTCGCCCCCTTCGGCCAGCTCCACGATCTCCTCGGTGTCCTCGGTCCGCAGGCGCAAGACGAGGGACTTCTTGGCCCCGTCGACGACTTCGGTTTCGACGGTGACGGTCTCCATGGGGACCTCCTCGATTTCGACCTCCTCGATCTCGAACCCGTCCACGTCCACCGTCTCCAGGCGCGACGGGGCGACGCGACCCTGACCCGCGGGCCCCGTGCGCGGCACGAATCGGAGCACGGTGTCCGCGCCGTGATTGCCGCCCGAGTTGCCGCGGCGACGGACCTCGAAGCCCTTCCCGAGGAAGACGTCGCGAGTTTCCTCGGACGAAGCGCCGCTCCCGCCCCCGGCTGCCTTCGCCGGTTCACCGACGTAGCCCAGCCCGCGGAGTGTTTCGACATGGGCCTCGGTGCGCGGGAAGTGCAGATCCCTCGCGCGCAGCACCACGGGTTCGCCCTGTTGCAGCCGAACGATGTTCTCGTCGCTCAGTTCCAGCTCGCGGCCGTCGATCCACACCTTGGTGGAGGGGGCACCGGATCCACCGGCGCGGGCGGCCTCGCCGTCGGCTGCTCTCTTCGCTGCCACCGCCAGCTCCCGCGCTTCGCTGCGGGAGCCTTGCAACAACCGCTCGAGCTCTTCGCGCGGCACCGGCCCGCCCTGCGCCGCCTCGAGGGCGCGTCGCAACTCGGTGTGGATGTCGTGTTCCATGGCGCGCCGCTGGGCCACCGCGCCGCGTTCGGCGCGCAGGAGTTCCCGCATGGGCGACGTCGAGTTCGGCCCCGCGCCGCCCGCGGCGGGGCTCGCGGCGCGGGACTCCTCGCGCTGCAGTTCGGCGAGTCGCCGGCGCGCGGCCTCGAGGCGGCGCTCCGCTTCGGCCAGAGCAGCCTGGGCGGATTGCACGTCGCCGGGCAGTTCCTGTGCAGTCGTCGACCCGTAGCGCCATCCGGGAACCGCATGGAGCGATGCCGGGCCCCACGTCGGCACCGGCGCAGCGGATGCGAGAGCGGCGACGGGCGCTGCGGGTGCAACGGGCGCAACCGCGGCAACGGGAGCAACCGCGGCAACGGGAGCAACCGCGGCGACGGGTGAAACCGGGGCCGCCGGTGCCGCGGGCACAACGGATGCAACCTGGGGCGCGGGGGCGAGGGCCAACAGAAGGGCAAATGTGTTCATCGTGCGATGGGGGACGCCGCGCGCGGCGGCTGGTTGGCGTTGGGAACGTCGTTCGCGGCGGGCTCGAGGCGCCGCGCCGCGCGGAGCAAAAGCAGGGTTTCGAGCTCCTCGCGCAGGACCTCGATCCGTTCGAAGCGGGCTTCCAGTTGCGCGAACTCCGCGCGTTCGGCCCGGAGTTCGGGGCGTCGCTCGAGGGCCACACCCAGCTCGGCCAGTCCGAGTTCGAGCGCCGCGAGTTCGCGCCGGAGGTCTGTCGCACCAGCAGCCGCGGCGGAAGCGACACCGCCCGCGCGGCCGGGGTGCGCCGCCGCGATCGCGGACGCATCGGGCACCGTTGGGCCCGGCGCGGTGGGTCCCGCGGACACGGCGGGCGCCGCCGCCACCAAGGCCGCGAGCAACACCGCCGCCGCGGGCGTGGCGAGGGTCGCGCGGCCCGCGGGCTGGAGCGCGCGGCCGTCGAGTAGGCACTCGACACGCTCGGCCAGCGCAAACCGCGCGCCGGCCATCCCGTGCGCGGCGGCGACCGGCGCCGCAGTCCACCACGCGGCGACCCGCGTGAGCGCGGATGCGAGTGCGAGCGGTTCTCCCGTCTGGCGCGCCGCGAATCGGTCCGCCTGCAACTCGGCGAGTCGCATCAGCTCGCGCCGCGCACCCGCCAAGAGCGGTTGGAACCAGAGCAGCGCACACACCGTGTGCGCCACGGCGAGCCAAAGCGGGTCCCGGCGCACCAAATGCCCCAATTCGTGCGCTAGGGTTGCGTCGAGTTCGCGCGGCGACAGCTCCCCGAGCGCGCGTTCCGACAGGCAGATCTCCGGGCGGCGCACGCCGAACGCGATGGGCCCGGCGATGGCCGCGGACGCGCTGAGGCGCACGGGCGTGCGACCGCGTTGGAGCTGCGCCAAGCTGCGCGCGGCCGGCCCCAAGTGGATCGAACGCCTCCCGGCGAGGTCGCGCTGCAAGCGGCGCCGCGCGAGCAAGAGCCGGCCGATGCCGAGGGCCGCGCCGAGCGCCCAGATCGCGACGAGGGCAGGCACCCATAGCGGGCGGCCCGTCGTTCCGCCGCCCGCCTCCGCGCCGTCGGCAGCAGGCACCGTCAACGCGGGCGCCGGAGTGCCCGACATCGATGCGGCGGAGGGCAGCTCCGCACCGAGCCAATCCGACGCGGGCGCGACGGGTGCGAGTCCGCCCGCGATCAGCTCCGTCGGCGACCACAGCCCGAGTCGACCGCCGAGGGGTTCGATCCCGGTCCAGGTCGGAACCGCCGCGGTGAGCACGGCGCCCACGAGGGCCACGCGCCAGGCGCGCTCGCGAAGGCGCGGTCCGGCGCCGCGCGCGACCCGCAACACCAACCACGTGGCGACGAGCAGGATCGTGGAATGGGCCCAGAACGTGCCCAAGTAGCCCAGAAGCGTCGCCGCGGCGTCGAAGACGTCACTTGCCACGCTGTCACTCGTCACGGTGGGACCGGTTGGGTTGGGAGCCGTTAGGTTGCGAGCCAGTGCGTTGTGAGCCCGCGCCGCGCGCGTTCGGGCGCTCGGTTTCGGCCTTGCGCACACGCTCGGCCAGGTCGTCGAGTTCCTGCGCCTCGAGCGCGCGCTCGTCCACCAGGTGGTGCACCAACTGCGCCGGATCGCCCCCGAACAGCCGCGCGGTCAACTCGGCGACCATGGAGCGGCGCACCTCGATTTCGCTGACGAGGGGCCGGTAGACGAAGAGTCGCCCCTCCGTCCGGTGCTCGACGACACCCTTCTTCTCCAACTTGACCAACATGGTGGCCACGGTGGTCAGGGCCCGTTGGTGGGGGGGCGGCAGGGAGCGGTGCACGTCCGCGACGCTGGCTTCGCCGGCGGCCCACAGGACGCGCATGATCGCGTGCTGCAGGGCGCCAAGTTGGTGGGTGCGGTCCATGGGGGGCTCGGGGTGCGGTGGGCCCGGGGAGAGGTGGGCTCAGGGAGTTGGGGGGGGGCGGTTGGCGTCGGGTCCTGGTCAACGACCGCGGTAGTACGACCGTAGTAGTGTCTGCGTTGGGCGACTTCCGAAATTCCGTTTCTTTCCCAGCGCAGGGCAGGTCCGTCCCCGGCACCCTAGTACCCCCCGCAGACCCGCCATCCACCCCGACCCCCCCCTAGATGCTGCGAACCACCGGCTTCCTTCTCCTCGCGCTCGCCCTCGCCCCGACCCTCTGGGCCTCCCCATCGAAGGAGGTGGAGCCCTCGGCGGTGATGCTGCGGTACCCCGACGTGGGCCCGGAGCACATCGTCTTCCGCTACGCCGCGGACCTCTGGCTCGTCCCGAAGGCCGGCGGGTCGGCCCAGCGGGTCACCTCGGCGCCGGGCGGCGAGAGTTTCCCGCGGTTCAGCCCCGACGGGCAGCGGATCGCGTTCCTTGCGGGCTACGACGGCGGATCGGAGATCTACGTCATGCCGAGCCAAGGGGGTGTGCCGAAGCGCCTCACGTGGCACCCGGCCCAGGAGATCCTCTGCGGTTGGACGCCGGACGGCCAGCACATCCTGTTCTCCTCGGACCAGGCCTCGGGCCTCTCGCGCGCGCCCAAGTTCTTCACCGTGCCGGCGGACGGCGGCCCGGTGCGCGAACTGCCCGTGCCCTACGGCAGCTTCGGGGACCTCGACGCGAGCGGCGACTGGGTCGTCTACACACCGACCCTGCGCGAGTTCCGCACCTGGAAACGCTACCAGGGCGGCATGGCCCAGGACCTTTGGCTGTTCCACCTGCGCACGAAGGAGTCCCGGCGCCTGACCGATTGGATCGGCACGGACGCGCAGCCGATGTGGTTCGGCGCGAAGGTGCTGTTCGTCTCCGACCGCGGCGCGGACGGCATCTTGAACCTCTGGTCTGTGGACACCGAGAGCGGCGCCGCGGAGCAGTTGACCTTCTTCACGGACTTTGGCGTTCGCTTCGCGTCCGGCGGGACGTCGGAGGTCGTCTTCGAGAACGGCGGCAAGCTGTACCTCTACGACGTGGCCCAAAAGGCACTTTCGACCGTGGATGTGGCCATCCCTGGGGATCGGCCGAACCTGCGCTCCGAGCGCCGCGACGTCAGCTCGCTGGTGCAGTCGGTGGCGAGTGGTCCCACGGGCAAACGCGCCGTAGTCGAGGCGCGCGGCGAGCTGTTCGACGTGCCCGCCAAGGAGGGCGCGCGGCGCCTACTGACCGGTACCTCCGGCATCGCCGAACGCTCGCCCGCGTGGAGCCCCGACGGCCGCTACGTCGCCTACTTCAGCGACGCGAGCGGAGAGTACGAGCTGACGCTGCGGCGGGTGGACGGCGCGGAGTTCGAGGGTTCCGACTCTTCGGGTGAGCGGCGCCTGACGGAGCTCGGCCCGGGTTTCCGCTACGGCACCCAGTGGTCGCCGGACTCCACCAAGATCTCGTTCTCCGGCCACGATGGTGGGCTGTGGATCTACCACCTGGACCTCGCCGATCCCTCGGGCGGGCGCCTCGAATCGATCGGCACGAACCCGGACGGACGGCCGCTCGCGCACAGTTGGTCGGCCACGAGCGACTGGGTCGCGTGGAGCCAGCGCCACAGCAGTTCGCGGCTCGACGCCCTCTACCTTCGGGATGTCGCCGCGGGGGAAACCCACGAGATCACGAGCGGCCGATTCGACGACTCCGGACCCAGCTTCGACCCCGAGGGCAAGTACCTCTACTTCACGTCCTCGCGCACGTTCGAGCCCATCTACGGCGATCTCGAGCGCACCTGGATCTACGCGAACACACGCCAGTTGATGGCCGCGACGCTGCGCGCCGACGTGGCCCACCCGACGGCGCCGAAGGACCCCGAGGAGACGATCGCCGAGGAGGAGGACAAGAAGGACGACGCTCCGGCGGACGCTCTGGACGAATCGGAACCGGAAGGGGACGGGGCGGGCGACGGCGAGCAGCAGGATGGCGAAGCCCTGGATGGCGAAGCCGATGGCGGCGAGGCGGCCGAGGAGACCGACGGCGCGAAGGACAGCGCGAAAGAAGCGGACAAGTCCAAGTCGCTCGCCATCGACCTCGCGGGTTTCGAGGGCCGCATCGTCGAGCTGCCGGTGCCCCCGGGCAATCTGTTCGGCGCCACCGGCGTCAAGGGCGGGGTGCTCTTCCTGCGCCGGGCGAACACGGGCGCGGGCCGCTCCGGTCCCGACACCGCCCTCGAGCGCTACGACCTCGAGGAGCGCGAAGTGAAGCAGGTGCTCAGCCCGGTCAGCATCTACGAGGTGGCGGCGAAGGGCGACCGTGTGCTCGTTCGAAGCGGCCAGTCCTGGGGCTTCGTGGCCCCGAAACCGGGGCAGAAGCTCGAGGACAAGCTGCTGCTCGACGGCCTGGCCGTCGACATCGATCCGCGCGCCGAATGGCGCCAGATGTTGGTCGAAACCTGGCGGCTCTTCCGCGACTTCTTCTACGAACCGACCCTGCACGGCCTCGATTGGCCGGCGGTGCTCGAGCGCTACACGGCGGCCCTCGTGGACGCCACCAGCCGCGAGGACCTGCACTTCCTGACGGGCGAGATGATGGCGGAGCTCAACGTGGGGCACGCCTACAACCGCACGCCGCCCGGTGGGCTCGTCGACGGCAAACCGGCTACGCCGGTGGGGCTGCTCGGCGCCGACTTCGCGGTGGAGCAGGGCACGTGGCGCGTGCAGCGCATCGTCGGCGGCGAGGTGGGTGAGACCGACGGGCGTTCGCCGCTCGCCGAGCCGGGTGTGGCGGTGGCGGTCGGGGACTGGATCCTCGCCGTCAACGGCCGCGCGCCGGCCACCGATCGTCCGCTCGAAGCGAGTTTGGAGGGTCTCGCGGGCCAAGTCACACGCCTCGTCGTCAACGATGCGCCCACCCGCGACGGCGGCGAGCGCGAAGTGCTGGTCACCCCGCTCTCCAGCGAGGCGGGTCTGCGCTACCGCGCCTGGGTGGCCGACCGCCGTGCGGCGGTGCACCGGCTGAGCGGCGGCCGCGTGGGGTACGTGCACGTACCCGACACGGGTGTCAACGGCCAGACCGAGCTCGTTCGCCAGTTCTACGGCGAACGCCACCGCCCGGCCCTCCTGGTCGACGAGCGCTGGAACGGCGGCGGGCAGATTCCCACGCGCTTCATCGAGATGTTGAACCGCCCGGTGACGAACTACTGGGCCGTGCGGCACGGAGAGGACTGGACGTGGCCCGAGATGGGGCACTTCGGTCCGAAGGCGATGCTGATCAACGGCTGGTCCGGCTCCGGCGGGGACGCGTTCCCCTTCTACTTCCGCCAGGCGGGCCTCGGGTTGCTCTTCGGCCGCCGCACGTGGGGTGGACTCGTTGGTATCTCGGGCAATCCGCAACTGGTGGACGGCACGGGCCACGCGATCCCGACCTTCGGCTTCTACGAGACCGACGGCACGTGGGGCATCGAGGGCTGGGGCGTCGAGCCCGACGTCGAGGTGATGGACGATCCGACGGCACTGGCCAACGGGGGCGATCCGCAGCTCGAGGCCGCCGTCGCCCACCTCCTCGCGGAACTCGAAGCCAAACCGCCGAGCCGCCCGGCCCGCCCGGCGAGCCCGAACCGCTCCGGAATGGGCATCGATCCCAAGGATCGGTGAAGTCGGGCCAGCGCCCGGCCCGCGCGGGGCCGGGCGCCGCGAGCCTGTCGCGCGCTCGTCCGCGGTCGCTGCGGCGAACACCGCGGCTGTTCGCACGCCAACGGGTGCCCCCCTGGGACGTAAGCTGACCCTCCGAAGTCACCGCGACCCCGTCCGGCCGGCCCAGCACCCATGAGCACCCAAGGAATCGAAGTTTCGAAGGAACTGCGCGAACGCGCCCGGGAACGGATCTGGGTGCGGGACCTGGAGCAAGCCCTGGCCGAGGTGGTGGTGGGCCAGAAGCGGCTGGTGCGCACGCTGCTCGTCGGCCTCTTGAGCGGTGGCCACGTGTTGCTCGAGGGTGTGCCGGGGCTCGCGAAGTCCTTGGCCGTGTCCAGCCTCTCGAAGGCCGTTGCAGGCAGCTTCGCGCGGGTGCAGTTCACGCCGGACCTCCTGCCCTCGGACCTCGTCGGCACCGAGATCTACGACGGGCGCACGGGGCAGTTCACACCGCGGCGCGGTCCGATCTTTGCGAACTTCGTCTTGGCGGACGAGGTCAACCGCGCGCCCGCCAAGGTGCAGTCGGCGCTGCTCGAAGCGATGCAGGAGCGCCACGTTTCGATCGGCGGTGTGACGTACGACCTGCCGCGTCCGTTCCTGGTGCTGGCGACCCAGAACCCGATCGACCAGGAGGGCACCTACGCGCTCCCGGAGGCGCAGCTCGATCGTTTTGCGATGAAGGCGGTGCTCGGGTACCCGGACCCTTCGGAAGAACTCGCGATCCTCGAGCGCATGGCCACGACCAAGGGTGCGCCGCCGGTGCGCGAGGTGGTCGACCTCGAAACCCTGATGGCGGCGCGCGAGGAGGTCGACAACGTCGTGCTCGACCCGCGGCTCGCCGAGTACATCGTGCGCATCGTGCATTCGACGCGCTCGCCGAAGTTGGCCGGCCTGGGCGACCTCGAAGGCCAGATCCGCGTCGGCGCCAGCCCGCGGGCCTCGATCATGTTGGCGCTCTGCGCCCGCGCGGAGGCGTTCCTCGAGGGCCGCGACTTCGCGACCCCGAGCGATATCAAACGTGTCGCCCCCGAGGTGCTGCGCCACCGCGTGCTGCCGACCTACGAAGCCGAAGCCGTCGGACGCGGGTCGGAAGAGATCGTTCGCCGCGTGCTCGAGTCCGTACCGGTTCCCTGAGTCCGAGCGTCCGTGCAGCGACAGCCCACATCGACCCCGGCCCTGGACGGGCAGAGCGCCGCGCTCGTGGAGCGCGCCGCCGCCCTGCGCGCGCGTGTGCGGCAAATGGAGCTGCGCACCCGCCGTTTGGCGAGCGACGCCTTGGCAGGGGCGTACCGCTCGAACTTCAAGGGCAGCGGTATCGAGTTCGACGAGGTGCGCCCGTACCTCCCCGGCGACGACGTGCGCGCCATCGACTGGAACGTGACGGCGCGCACGGGCGAGCCCCACGTGAAACGCTTCGCCGAGGACCGCCAGCTCAACTTGCATCTGGTCCTCGACGCGAGCGCGTCCATGGACTTTGGCACGCGCGTCCTGACCAAACGCGAGGCAGCGGCGGAGCTGGTCGGACTGGTGGCGGCGACCGCGGCCAAACAGCGCGATCCGGTGGCTCTCGAGCTGTTCGGCCGTTGCTCGACCAGCGCGGATCTGGGGCACGTCGCGCCGGGTCAGGGCGGACCGCACGTGCTGCGGCTCCTGCAAGCGGCGCTCGAAGCACGGGAACCTCGGCGGGACGCTCCCGCGGACGGTTTCCAGCGCACCCTCGAGGAGTTGGTGCGGCTGCTGCGGCGGCGTTCCCTCGTGTTCCTGATCTCGGACTTCGACCACCTGCACGACCCTGGCGGCGCCGGTGCGGACGGCACGTCGGCCGCCTGGCGCGAACCCCTCGAACGCCTCGGCGCGCGCCACGACCTGGTGCTGGTGCGGGTGCTCGACCCGTTCGAGGTCGAGCTTCCCGACGCCGGCATCCTGGTCCTTCGGGACCCGGAGAGCGGTGAGCTGCGCGAACTCGACACGTCGTCGCGGGCGGTGCGTGTCGCGTGGAAGGAGCGCGCCCGGGCGCGCACCGAAGCGTTGGTGCAGGCGGCGAACGGGGCGCGCGCGCAGGTGCTCGAGATTGACGCCGCGAAGCCGGTGCACGATCCTTTGTTGCAGCTCTTCCAACGGCGCGCGGCGATGCGCGGGGGGCTGCGGTGATGCTGCGTCGCGGATTCCTGTGGTCCGTTGCGTTGTGGGCGCTTGGCGGCACCGCGTCGGCGGCGCAGGAACGGGTCGTTGCGCCTCCCGCACCCGCCGAGCGGGTGGAGTACGTCTTCGGCGGACCCGCGCGCGCCGCGATCGCGCAGGCGTTCGAGGTGGAACTCATCGTGCGCCACGGGCCCGAATCGGCGGTGCGTTTGGATGCCGCCAACCTGTCGCCCGAGCGGGGTTGGCTCCTGCTCGACGTGCCGGAGGGGTTCGAACGCACCGAGGGCCCCGGCCAACGTGCGACCCACTTCCGCCTGCGCGCCGCGCCCGTCGCGACCGGCGGCGAAGTGGACGAGGAACTGCGCTTCCAGCCGGTTGAGTCCCTGCCTTGGCCCGAGCTCGAGGTGCTGTGGGTGCCGGCGCGCGGCGGCGACGACGTGCGCGAGCGCTGGACGGTCCCCGGTTTTGCGGTGGAGGTGCCCTCCTTGCTGGCCGCCGACGTCGCCGCCCCGCCTGCGCCCCTGGGACTTGCCGCGCTTGAGGCGCCGCCGCTCCCGCGTCCCTGGCACGAGGAGCTGCGCGACGCCCTCGGACCCATCGCAGCCCCGGCGGTCGCGTTCGCCCCGCCCGCGTTGCTCTTGCTCGCGTTGCTGTGGGCGCGGCAACGCCGTCGCGCCCGGGCCGCGGCCCCGGTCGAGCCGACCGCGACGCCGCGGGAGCGCGTCGAGGTGGTGTTGGCGAAGGCGCCGCGCTGCGCCGCCGACGAGCGCCGCTCCGTCTGTTTCGAAACGGCCGCGGCCCTGCGCGCCGAGGTCGATGCGCGACTCGGGGCGTCGCGCGCGGCGCTCTCGGAGGACGAGTGGTTGGCGGCGCTCGCGGGCGAGCCCGGCGGCACCGCCGTCGCCGAGCCCATGGCGGCGCTGCTCGCGGCCAGCGCCGCCGCGCGTTGGGGCGCGAGGGAGCCCAGCGTCTACGCGCTCGAGGAACAGGTCCAACTCGCCCGCGCGGCGCTCTCCGCGCTGGATGCCGTTTCTGCGAACCGCGGGGAGCGCGCAGCGTGATCCCGTCGTGGCTCGACTGGCTGCGCGCCTTGCCGTTCACCGCGTCCAGCGCGGCGGAACCGGTGTGGGAGCTCGGCGGTGGGCTGGCGCTCGCGGATCCGTGGTTCCTCGTGCTCCTGCCCCTCGGCGCATCCCTGTTCGCCCTGGTTCGCGGGCGCCGGCGAAGCGTGAGCGCGCCTGGGCTGGCCGGGGGCTTCGATGGACGCGGCGGCGCGTGGCCGCGCTCCCTGCGCCAGCGCTGGTTGTTCCTGCCGCCGCTGCTCGAGGCGGTGGCGCTCGTCGGATTCGTGCTCGCCCTGGCGCGACCCCTCGCGGTCGACGTGCTCGAGACCCAGCGCGCGGAGGGCATCGACGTGCTCTTGGTGCTCGACCGCTCGGGTTCGATGCGGTTCACGGACTTGGCCGAGCCCGGCAGCCAGGAGACGCGCCTCGACGTCGTGCGCGAGGTGGCGCTCGAGTTCGCGCGCCGGCGCACCGGGGACGAGCAGTTCAACTCGGACCGCGTCGGGCTCGTGACCTTCGCGCGCTACCCGGAACTGGTTTGCCCGCCGACGCTGGACTTCGACACGTTGGAGGCGTTCGCCGAGCGCGTGACCCTTCCGGTGGCCCGCGAGGAGGACGGCACCGGCATCGGTGTGGCGCTCGCGAAGGCCGTCGAACTGCTGTCCGCCAGCGACGCGAAATCGAAGGTCTGTGTGCTGCTCTCCGACGGTGCCAACAACGTCGAACTGATCCTGCCCGCCGAGGCCGCCGACCTTGCCGCCGAACGCGGTGTGAAGGTCTACACGATCCTGGCGGGGCGTTACGAGTTCGACCGCTACGGCCGGGCCACGCCCATGGAGATCGACGCTACGGACCTCGAGCACATCGCGCGAACGACGGGCGGGCGGTTCTTCCGCGCGCGCGACCGGTCGGCGCTCGAATCGGTCTACGCGGAGATCGAACAACTGGAGCGCACCCCGCGCGAGGAGCGCCGCGAACGGCGCACCCACGACCTCTACGCGCCGATCGCGGCGCTCGGCTTTGTGCTGCTCGTCGGCGGTCGTCTCGCGCGTGCGGCGGGACTGGCGCGGACACTCGACCCATGATCGGCCCGTTGACCCAACTGGAATGGCAGCGGCCCGACTGGTCGCTCGGCCTCGCGCTCGCGCTGGTGTGTGTGTTGGCGTCGCTCTGGGCCCGTCGCAGCCGCCGGCGGCGGCTCCAGGCCCTGGCTCCCGAACCGCACTTCCTGCGCTGGGTCGGGCCGCTCGGCAGCGGCCGCGCGGCGCTCGCGTTCAGCAGCCTCGGTCTTGCGTTCGCGGCGCTCGCGTTGGTCGGGCCCGTGCTGGGACACGTGGAGCGAGCCGTGGAGCGCCGCGGCGTCGACCTGGTCGTGTGCCTCGACGCGTCGCGCTCCATGTTGGCGCGCGACGAGCGCCCCGATCGCCTCAGCCGCGCGAAACGCGAGATCTCGGGGCTGCTCGAGAACCTAAAGGGCGACCGTGTGGCCTTGATTGCGTTCTCCGGCGAGGCGCAGCGCATCGCGCCGTTGACGGGGGACCGCCTCGCGCTCGAACAACTGCTCGGGACCGTCGACCCCGAAGATTTCCAGGTTGGTGGCACCGACCTCGGGCGGGCCCTCTCGATGGCTCTCGAACTGTTCGACGGCCGCACCGGAGCCCACGAGGCCGTCGTGCTCGTCACCGACGGTGAGGACCTCGAGGGTGACGCCGCCGCGGTTGCGGAGCAGGCCGGCGAGGCGGGCATCCGGGTCTACGTGGTCGGCGTCGGCACACGCGAGGGCGGGAAGATCCCCACTGTCGACGCGCGCGGCCGCGAGTCGTTCGCGCGGGATGCGACGGGCAGCGAAGTGGTGACGCGCCTCGAGCCCGAGACGCTCGAACGCCTGGCCCAGGCCAGCGGCGGTGAGTTCCTGTCGACGGAGAGCTCGCCCACGCCCCTCGAGGAACTCTACCGCCGGCGCATCGCCAACATGGAGGGCCGCGGTTTCGAAGGCGGCATCGAACGCCTGCCCCTCGACCGCTACCAATGGCCGCTGGCAGCCGCCGTGTTGCTGCTCGGGCTGTCGTACCTCGTTGGGCTGCGACGCGGCGAGCGCCGGCGCGGTGTGCGGACCCAGCGCAAGCCGTTGGCGGGGGCTGCGGCCGTCGCGCTGGCGGTGTGGGGGCTCGGCGGGCCCAGCGTGTGGGCGTCAGAGGTCGCACAAGGAGCGCCGCGGGTCGACACCAACGCGCGCGACGGCGCGACGGACAGCGGCGCGGACTCCACCGCGACTGCGCCCGCACCGTTCGATCCGCCGCCCTTCGCGGCGAGTTTTGGGGCGGCCCTCGCGGCAGCGAAGTCGGTGCCCGAGGGCGCCGCGCCCGAGGAGTCCGTGGCCTACGACGACGTCCTGGCGCAGCTCGACACACTTTCGGAGTCTACGGCCTACGCGGAGCCCGAACGCGCCCTCGCGTTGCTCGCCCGCGCCGCGGTGCAACACAGCCGTTGGCGGGGCGCGCTCGCGGCGGCGCTCGGGAATCCGGACGCGGACGGCACCGCGATGGATGCGGCGGCGGCCCACGCCGAGGAGGCGGACCGGGACCTTGCGCGCGCGGCCGTGCTCGCGGGTCCGGGACCGCGCCGCCAACTTGCCCTTTGGGAACGCGGCGCGCAGGGTGTGGAGCGCGCCGAGTTCGCGCGCGGCCTGGCACTGACCCAGGCGTCGCTCTACACGGCGAGTCTTGCCAGCGCGTCGCAGCGAGGTGCGTCCCAGCAGGGTGCGCCGCCGACGCCCGAGGGGGCACCGGCGCGCGACGCGGTCGTCGCCGCGTTGAACCAAACCATGGCGCTTTACCGCGCGGCGCGGCAACCGCTCCTCGACCTGGTGCGGCTCACCGTCGGCGCGGCGGAGCGCCCCGAGCACGGCGCGGGGCCGCTGCTCGAGTGGATCGCGCGGCGCCTCCGCGAGCTCGAGGAGACTCTGCAACGCCTGCCGCCCGAGCCGCCTCCGCCCGAGGACCAATCGGGCGACGAGGGCGATCCGAGCGAGGGCGACCAACAGGGCGAACCGGAGGGCAGCGAGTCCGAAGACGGCGAACCCGAAGACGGCGAGTCCGAAGAAGGGGACCCCCAGGACGGCGAGTCGGAGGAGAACGAACCCGAGACCGGCGACCGCGATCCCGGCGAGGAACAGGAACGCGAGAACGAGGCTCCGCCCGACCCCGGCGAGGGCGAGCAGCCCGAGCCCTCGGCGGAGGAGAGCAACGGGCCCGAGACGGGCGACCCGCGGGAGGGCGACCAGCCGGTGCTCTCGAAGGAGGAGGCGCGTCGCCTGCTCGACCGTCTGGCGGAGATCGAAGAAGAGGCCCAGGAACTGCGCGAGGCTCTGCTTCGGCGCCGGCGCGTGCCCGTGACGAAGGACTGGTGATGGAACGAAGCAAAGGAAAGTTGCGCCGCTCGGCTGCCGCTTGGGGGCTGTTGGCCCTTTGGCTCGTGTGGTTCGCGGCCCTGTCCGGGGACCCGGCGGCGGCCCAGGGCTCCGGCGACAACCCCGTCAGCGCCAACCTGCGCGAGGGAGTGTTGCGCTTTGGCGCCAGCACGACGCTGACCCTGGTGGTGACGAGCGCGCAGCCCGTGCGTGTGTTCACGCCGAAACCGCCCGACGGTGTGGACTTGATCGGCCCCTCGGGGCCGTCCGTATCGAACCAACTGACGATCGTGCAGGGGCGGCGCTCCAGCCTGACGCAGCAGACCTGGCGTTGGCAGGTGCGGCCCACACGCACCGGCGAGTTCTCGATCCCGCCCGTCGTCGTCGAACTGGACGGGCGTCGGTACGAAAGCGGGCCATTGCAACTCGTGGTGGTGGAGGACATCGCCGGCGCTGCCCAGGGATTCCTCGAACTGAGCGCGCCCGCCGAACGGGTGGTGGAGGGGCAGCCCTTCGGCCTCGAGGTGCTGTTCGGTTGGGACGCGAGTTTGGCGCGCACGAACTACGCCAGCCTCTCGTTGCCGTGGTGGGAGAGTTTGTCCGGCGTGCTGCAGGAGCGCATCCCGCCGGCGCGCGACGCCGGCAGTGTGGTCGTGAACGGGCAACACCAGGTGCCGATCGACGCGGTCACCGACGTGGTGCGCGACGGGCGCCCCTACAAGGCGTACCGCTTGCGACTCGAACTGGTCGCCACGCGGCCGGGGCCCCTCGAACTCGCGGGCAACTTCCTCGAGTACGCGGAAGTCGAGCAGGACTTCTTCGGCGGCTCGCGCAAGCTGGCCAGCGCGTTTGCGCGCGGCTCGGACCTGAAGCTCGAGGTGCGCGAACTGCCGACCGAGGGCCAGCCCTTCGACTTCGGGGGCGCCATCGGCAACCTCTCCGTGCGCGCCAGCGCGGACACCCGCGCGGTGCGGGTGGGTGAGTCGATCAAGTTGACGGTCGATTGGACCGGCAATGGCAACCTCGCCTACTTCGAAGCGCCCGATCCGCGCCGGCTGGCGGCCTTCGCGGGTTTTCGTTGCTTCGGCTGGGTGGAAGAGAAGGTGCCGGGTCGCCGCCGCGTGGTCTACGACCTGGCGCCGCTCTCGGCCGACGTCGACCAGATCCCACCGCTCGAACTGCCGCTGTTTGACCCGGAGAGCTGGAGTTACACGCGCCTCGCCACGGCCCCGATTCCGCTGCAGGTGGAACCGCTGGCGCCGGGACTCGCCGACGACGAACCGATGAGCCAGGCGCGCACCGAGGTGCACGGCATTCGCCAGACGCCCTTCTCGGACGCCGACATCGGCGGGTCGCGCGCGCCGCGCAACTCCGCGCTGGCCACAGTCGCCGGGGCCGTTGTGTTGTCGTGGTTCGCACTCCGCACCGCCGCGCGCCGCGGGGGTGTGGATCCGAGCGCGCGCCCGGAGCGCCGCCGCCGCCGCGCGCTGTCGCAGTTGCAGGGCGCTCTTGCGCAGTCGCTCGATCCGGAGGGCGATCTCGCTGCGTGGGTCGACTTCGTCGCCGCGCGCAGCGGCGAAGAACGCGAGGCGTGGATCGGTCGCGACGTCCGCACGTGGGCCGAAAGCAGCGCCGCGGGGCAGCGCCTCTCGCCCTACGTCGTGGAGGAGTTGGTGCAGACCGCCAAGGCCCTCGAGGGCGCCGCGTACGGCGGTCTCGAACGTGTGCCGCGGTCGAAGTTGTTGGAGCGCGCCCGCGGCCTTCTGGAGGAGGGACTGTGATGCATCGCAGCGGTTGGCGCGTCGCGCTTTTGGCCCTGTGTTTCGCCGTGTTCGCGCGGACGGCGCCCCTTCGTGCGCAGGACGCGTCGCAGGCGCCCCTCGCGGAGCCCGCCGCCGCCGAGCCCACTGCAGCCGAGGCCACTGCAGCCGAGGCCACTGCAGCCGAGGCCACTGCAGCCGAGGCCACTGCAGCCGCGTCCGAGGGCCTCGTCGCCGGAGCGGAGGAGTGGCGTGCGGGCCGTCGCGCCGCGGCGGAACAGCACTGGCGCGCGGCGCTCGACCGCGGGCCGTCGGGCGCGGTGCGCGGGGCCCTCTACTACAACTTGGGCAACGCGGCGTGGCACCGGGACCGCGCGCTCGAAGCGGTGGGCTGGTACAGCATGGCGCTGCCCCTGGCTCCCCGGGAGCCAGATTTGCTGGACAACCTCGACTTGGCGCGTCGCGAGGCGGGGCTCGCGCCGCGCGACCGCGGCGACCTGGCTTCGACGTTCGAGCGTTACCTCACCACGTGGACGGAGGCCGAGGCCCGTTGGCTCGCGCTGCTCGGCCTCTTGCCGCTCGCGGTCGCGCTGCTCGGCGAGGCGCTGCGCGGGGGCGCGGGTTGGCGGATGACCGCCCTCGCGACCTTGCTTATCGCCGTGCTTGCGGCGCTGCCCCTTTGGCACCACGAGCGCCGCGACGGGCGCGACCTGGGGCTGGTGGTCGCACCCACGGGCGCGCGGCTCGCCGCCGAGCCCGGCGCACTTGCGCCTGGCGCGTCCGCGCAAGGGCCACTGGCCGAGGCGGGCAGCGAGGTGGAGCGCATCGACAGCCTGCCCGACTGGGTGCGGGTGCGCACCGAGAGTGGCCAACGCGGCTGGATCCCGGCACCTGAGTTCTTCGCGCTCCGCCGTTAGTCGGCGGCGCGTGTGCCCATGGGCACTTTCGCGGCGCCGGATTCCCTGTCGCGCCCCCGGAAACGCCGATTTGCGCCACTTCGCCGGCCGCCCGGCCCTCCGCCCTTGCCCGCCCACGGGGCCGGGGGCCATGCTGGCGCCCCCATGGTCGCCCCGCGGCTTTGCCTTGCCCTGTTCGTCGCCGCCGCCTCCGCGGGATGCGCGCTGGAGGACCGCTCCCTGCCGCCCGGCCACGGCGTGCTCGTGATCGCCATCGACGGCCTGCGCGCCGACCACTTGGCGAGTTTCGGCTACGACCGGCGGACCATGCCCAAGCTGGACGAACTGGCCCGGGACGGGGTGCTCTTCGAACACACCTTCGCGGCCGCGCCGCAGCGTGTGCCGAGCCACGCGTCGCTCCTGACCGGCTCGGACCCGAACCTCGCCCGCCGCAAGGTGCCCCAGTGGCTCGAGGTGTCGCTCGAGCAGTCCTGGTTCCTTCCCGCGGCGATGCCGCGCCTCGGGGTCGAGTTCCTGGTCGGCGGCGCGGCGACGGCGGCGTTCACGGACCACCCGGACCTCGCGGTGGGGTTCGGGTTCGCGTCCGGGTTCCAGACGTTCGAACCCCTGTGGGAGCGCGGTCCCGGCGACGATCCGGGCGCCGACCACCTGGTCACGCGCACGCTGCAGTGGGTGCGGTCGCAGGAGCGCTCGCGCGACTGGCTCGCCTACGTGCACGTCGCCGACCTCGAGCGCGCGTGGAGCCAACCGGACCCGCGCTGGGACACGTTCTTCGAGCCCCGGCCGGAGTGGGACACGGTGCCGCCGGTCGGCTCCACGGAACCCTCTCTGTTCGCCATTCCGCCGTCGCGCTTCGCGGGCGGTGTGTTGACGCTGGGCCAATACGAAACGCGCTACGACGGCGCCCTGCGGCGCCTCGACGCGGCGCTTTACCGCTGTCTCGAGGGCCTCGACGCGGCCGGGCGCCTCGAACACACGACCATCGCGGTCGTCGGCACCTACGGCGTGCAGTTCGGCGAGGCCGGACTGTTGCTCGATGCGGGACGCCTCTCGGTGGCGGACCTGAAGGTGCCTTTCCTGTTGCGGCCGGCGCCCGCGAGGTTTGGCAACGTGGGCGGCCGGCGTGTGGCTGGCATCACGAGCTTGATCGACGTGGCGCCGACGCTGCTCGACATGTCCGGCCACCAGGTGCCGCGCGCCATGCAGGGCCAGTCGCTGTGGCCGGCGGTGCTGGGCGGCGAGCCGAGCCCGCGGCGCCACGCCTTTGCGTCCTGCGCGATCCAATCGGGGTACGCCGCGTTCGGCGAGTCCCAGGCCATCGAGGTCCTCTTCTTCGGGCCCGACACGCGGCTCGCGACCACCGCCGCTTGGTATGGCGACCTGGAAGCGCGCGCGGAGACCACAGAGGAGCGTTTCTACGACTGGCGCAAGGATCCCTTTCCGCCGCTCTGGGCGCCCTCGGGGTTGACCTACGACGAAACGTTGGAGCTGAAGGCAGCCGCCGTCGCGTGGGTGGACGGGGTCGAGGTGCTGCGCCGCGCCGTCCAGGATCCCGGGGACCTGTGGGTGCGCCGGTGAGCGCCGATGGGTCGCACGCCGCGCCCGGCCCGCGGCGGTCCCTGCGCATCCTGGTCGTTGGCCTCCGGTACCCGCCCTACATCGCCGGCGGCTACGAGTTGTTGACGCGGGACACGGTCGAGGGTCTGCGCAGCCGCGGTCACCAAGTCGACGTCCTGTGCGCGAAGGGCAAGCGGTTTGGCGAGGACAGCGCCGTGCACTCCGTGCTCCACCCTGAGTTGGACGGCGACACCGAACTGTTCGAGCGCTCTTTCCGCGCATCGAACTGGGAGCGTGTGCGTCTGCATCTCTTGCGCGGTGCGAACCGCCGCGCGACGGCGCGGGTGCTCGCGGCGACACGACCCGACGTGCTCTTCTACTTGAACCTCTCGCTGCTCAGCCTCGCGCCCGTGCTCGCCGCGCGCCTCGCCGGTGTGCCGACGATCGGCCTCGTCTGCGATCCCTGGCCCACCAACCACTGGTTGCGCTTCTGGCGCGAGCGCGGCCCGCACAAGAACCTGCGGCGCGGTGTGCTCGAACACCTGTGGCGCACCTTGCGCGCGGCCGTGCGCCTCGAGCCCATGCTCGTGCCCAGCGAGTCGCTGCGCGCGGAGTTCGTCGCGGATGGTCTCGACGCGGCGGGGCTCCACTGCCTGCGGCTTGCGATGTCGCCCGAGATGGAGGAACTCGCGGCGCCGATGGAAGTGCGCGCGCGCGCGGAAGGCGAACCGCTGCGTGTCCTGACGGCGTCGTACCTTTGGGAGGGCAAGGGTGTGCACGTCGTGCTCGAGGCGGCGGCCAAGGCGGCGGCGCGCGGCGCGTCGCTCGAGCTGCACGTGGCCGGCAATGGGCAGGAGCCCTACGTCGCGCGCCTACGCGAACTGGCGGCGTCGCCTGCGCTCTCGGGGCGGGTGCACTTCTTGGGGGCCCTCTCGCGGAACGAACTGTCGAAGGCTATGGGGCGGTGCCACGTGCTGGCCTTCCCGAGCCTTTGGGGCGAACCCTATGCGCTCGCGACGCTGGAGGCGATGGGCCACGGTTTGGCGCTGCTCGGCAGCGACGCCGGCGGCACACCCGAGCAGGTGCAACACGGTGCCACCGGTTGGATTGCGCCCAAGGGCGACGTGGGGGTGTGGAGCGATGCCCTCGAACGGTTGGCGCGCGACGAACCCCTGCGCCGCTCGTTGGCCCAGGCGGGCCGCGACCACGCGTTCCGAGAACACAGCCAGGCGTCCTATTTGGATCGGCTCGAAGACCAGCTCTTCCGGGCAGCCGGCGACGGAGCGAACCCGTGAGGGTGCTGTTCGTCGCCAACGGCTTCCCGCCCCGGGGCCAGTGGGGCACCGAGTTCTACACCGGACAGTTGGCCTCAGCCCTCCGCGACCGCGGGCACACGGTCGCCGCGTTCGTGCCGGACCGCACCGGCAGCCGCGCGCGACACACGCTCGAGGAAGAGGAGACCGACCTCGCGCGCATCTTCGTCGTGCACAACGCGGGCGATCCCAAGAAGCGTTTTGCCGCTTCGTACCAGGACGACGCGATCGACCGCCTGTTCGCCGGTGTGCTGGAGCGCTGGCGACCCGACGTCGTGCACTTCAACTACCTGCTCTGGGGGTTGAGCCTCGGCTTGGTCGCGGCCGCGCGCCGGGCCGGTGTGCCGACGGTGGCGACCCTCACCGATTACGGACTCGTCTGCCACCGCGGCCAGATGGTCGACTGGCGCATCGAACGCTGCGGCGGGCCCCGGCCCCCGCGCGACTGCGCGCGCTGCGTGCGGCGCCATTCGGTGCACGACGGTCCGTGGATGCACCGCGTGGTGCACCGCGCGGCGGGGGACACGGCGGCGGCTCTCGGGGGCCTTGGGCGGGTGGCGACCACCGCAGACCTGGAGCGGCGCGAGGCGGCGGCGAGGGGTGCCCTCGCGGACCTGGACCGTTTGATCGCGCCGACTCGGGTCCTGGCGGAGACGTTCGTGCGCTTTGGCGTGCCGAAGGAGCGCATCGTCGAGTTGGTCTACGGCTTCGACGAAACCCCCTATGCGGCGGCGCGGCCCGAACCGCCCGCGCGTCCGGTGCGCTTCGGTTACATGGGCCAATGGACTCCGCACAAGGGTGTGCACGTGTTGTTGGACGCGGTCGCGATCGCCGCTGGGCGCCTGCCGGAGTCCGTGGAGCCCTGGACCTTGCACCTGTGGGGCGCTCCCGCGGGCCACCGCCACCGCCTGTACGCGCCGCGCCTCGTCGCCTCCGCCCACCGTGGCCGCGTCGTGTTCGAGACGGCCTTCGCGCCTGACGAAGCTCCGGCCGTCCTGGCGGGATTGCATGCCGTCGTCGTGCCGTCCCTGTGGGACGAAAACGCGCCCCTCGTGTGCCTCCAGGCCCGGGCCGCGGGGGTGCCCGTGATCGCCTCGGACGTGGCGGGGGTGGCCGAGGTCATCCGCCACGGTGAGCACGGCCTCTTGGTCCCGCCGGGCGATGCGGGGGCCCTCGCCGACGCCATGCGCGCGGTGCTTCTGGGCGCCGTGGGCCGACACCCTGCACCCCGCGCGCCGATGGGCCTCGCCGAACACGTCGATCGTGTGGAGACCCTTTACCTGGGATTGCGCCGTAGCCCCGCCTAGGCCCGCTCCCGCAAATCCGACGGGCCGGGGAGGACCCCGGCGCCGCTACACTTCGCCCACCCATGAGCCGCACCGACCCCACCCGTCCCACCCGGTGCATCGGTCTCATCGGCGCGGGTTGGCCGCCGAGCGTCGGCGGGGTCGAGAGTCACATGCAGGACTTGGCGCGCGATCTCGTCGATCGCGGTTGGCGCGTCGAAGTGCTCTGTTTCGACATGGGCGAGGGCAAGGAGCCCTACTCCATGGTGCGCTTGGAAGAGGGCGCGATCGGGATCACTCGTGTCGCCTACCGCTACGGCGACCAGCGCAAGTTGGCCGACCTGCAGCGCAATCCGAACCTCGAAGGACCCGTCTTGGGCTGGGCGAAGGAGCGCGGGCTCGACCTCGTGCACCTGCACCACCCGACGGGTTTTGGCACGGGGATCGTGCGGGCACTGGCAGGGCAGTTGCCCACGGTGATGACGCTGCACGACTACTGGAGCATCGACCCGCGCGGCCAGATGCTCGACATCGACGGCCGTTGGCATCTTGTGCCCGATGCCGCGGTGTGGGCGCGTTCGATCGCATCGACCTGGCCGCACCTCGTGCCGTCCGGCGGCGCGGAAGCCGTCGGCCCCGCGGGCGAGGCTCTGACCGACGACGTCGATGCGGCGAGGGCCTACATCGAGTTCGGCCTCGGCAGCCTGCGTGCGGCCACGCGGCTCGTCACGCCGTCGGCGGCGGCTCGCGAGGTGTTCGTGCGCGCCGGGCTGGAGCGGGACAGCATCGAAGTCTGCGAGAACGGTGTGGAGGTCGACGAACTGGCCGACGAGGTGCGGCGCCTCGCGGCCGCTCGGCCCAAACGCAAGGCCGGCGAGCCGCTGCGGCTCGGTGTGCTCGGCACGGTTTTGCCGTCGAAGGGCGCGCTCGAGTTGGCCGAGGCGTGGGCGAGTGGCGGGCTCTCCGGCGAACTCGAGGTGCACGTGCACGGCAACCAGCCCAGTTACCACGGCGACGGGCGCTACGTGGCGCGGCTCCTGGAGCTGGTCGAGAGCCACCCCGGTTTGCACGTGCACGGTCCCTACACACGCGACGAGTTGCCGGGCATCCTCGCGGGGCTCGACGCGGTGGCGGCGCCCTCCCGCTGGGAGGAGGTGTACGGTCTGACCGTCCGCGAGGCCAAGGCGGCGGGCCGTGTCGTATTCGTTTCGAAGGCGGGCGCGCTGCCGGACGTAGTCGAGAGCGGCGGGGGCCTCGCGATCGAACGCGACAGCCCCGGGGCCTGGCGACGAGTGCTCCAACTCTTCGCGCGCGACGATGCGCTGCGCGCGCGTTGGTTGGAAGGCGCCAGCGGCGAGGCCGCGCGCCCGCGGACGATCGCCGAGATGACCGACCAGTTGGTGGCGGTCTACGCGGACGCAGAGAAGCGCTGGCAGCGGTAGGAACGCGGCTGGCGAGAGGGCCCGGGGACGCGGCCCGGGTGCGCGGCCCGGCTGCGCGGGCCGGGTGCGCGGGCCGCCTGGCCCGCCTTGTTCCGGATCCGGGTGTGCGGTCGGTAGGGGCGCGGCCCTGTCCGCGCCCAAGGAGCGTTGAACTGCAGGGAACAGCCCCGCGCTCCAAGGCGGGCCTGGAGGCCCGCGCACCCGGCACCCCGCGCGCACCCGGCACCCCGCGCGCACCCGGCACCCCGCGCGCACCCGGCACCCCGCGCGCCCTCGGCCCGCGCGTTACTGCGGCGGTGCGTCAGCCGGGGGCGGCTCGTCGGTCGTCGGCGGCGCATCCGCTTCGACGCCGCCGTCGACTCCGTCGTCGACGTTCGCGGGTTCTTCCACAGTCTCGTCCACGGTCTCGTCCACGGTCTCGCCCACAGTCTCGTCTACCGGCGGCGCGGGAGGCGCCAGCGGCTTCAGCAGTTCCTCCGTGCGCTTGCGCAGCGGCCCTGCCGTCCAGGTCGGGAGTTGCACCGCAAAACGCCCGAAGAGCGCGTTCCACTGCGCCGCGTCGGCTTCTGCGGCGGCCGTGTCGACGGGAGGTGTTTCCGCCGTTGCTCCGTCCTTACCCTCGGCCTTACCCTCGGCCTTACCCTCGGCCTTACCCTCGGCCTTACCCTCGGCCTCGCCCTCGGGCGCCGCTTCCGGCGTCGCGATCGGCTCGACCCGCGCCGCGGCGGCGAGCCAAATCGCGCTGTCGAGTTCGACCGTGCGTACCTCGACCACCAATCCGCGGGAGTCGCGGACGGTGGTTCGCACGGCGGCCTCCCCGTCCAACTCGGGGACGTCCGCGCGGGCGCGCGCGTCCTCGGGCGCCCAGTTCTCGAGCGCTCCAGCCAGGGAGCCGGCCGCGCCGGCCCAGGCCAGTTCGCGGCCCTCGGGCACATCCGCGAGCGCCCACGTGCCCGCCGCGTCCTTCTGGACCGCGAGCCGTTCCCCGTCCGGGTGCACGATCTCCACGGAGGTCGTGAGGGTCCGCGCGAGTTTGGGCAGGTCCTTCGACATCCAACCCGTGGCGCCGGCGTCTGCGTCGATGCGGCCGCGCACGAGCCACGAAGGGCCGTCGTCCGCGAGGCGCGCGTAACGCTCCGGACGGTCGAATCGGGCACCCTGGGCGCTCTTGCCGAGCACCACGTCCGCGAGTGCCTCGCCTCCCGCGCCCCGCGCGACGACACGCGTGCCTACCTCCGCAGCCGCCGCGGCGGCAGCGGGATCCGCGGGAGCCGGCGGGCCCGCGGATCCGTCGGCGGCGTCCGGAGCCTGCAACCCGAGATCCCCAAAACGCGCCGGATTCGCCGTCTTCTTCTCGACGGTCACCAACTCCGCGAGGCCCAGCAGCACACCGCGCACCTTCGCCATGTCGGCCGGGAACGAACCGCGCTCGGGCAGCACCCAAAGGTCGCCCTCGCGCGACACCGCGACACTTCCGCTCGACGTCTGGACCTCGAGGCGCGTCACGTCGTTCACGCGGGACGCAAAACCCTCCAGCAGGGGAGCGCCCACCTCGGCGGTCTCGTCGCCCGCCTTCGCGCCCGACGAACGCAGGAAGAGTGCCGCACCGAGGGCGGCGACGGCCAGAGCTGCAATGCCCAACGACGTTGTGGACTTCACGCGGCGGCTCCTTGGGTCAAGGGTGCTTGGGTGCGGGCCCGTGCGTTGGCCTGGGCCCGGTGCGCGGTGCGTCGACGTCCCCGTGTGAGCGCCAACAGCACCGCCACCACGGCGACGAGGCCGGGCAACACACCCACGTGCAGGATGCGAAGGCGCGTGCCGAGGCCCTCGACTTCGCGGTTCAGGGACAGCCGCACCTCGCGCAGGCGTTTGCGCGTCGCCTCGCGTTCGGCGCGCAACTCGGTCAGTTGGGCCTCGAGTTCCGGCGAGAGCACGACGTAACCGCCTTGGGTGCCGCTCTTTTGCACTAGTTCGTCGATGCGGGTGCCGAACTGCTTCTCTTCCTCCAAGAGGCGCTGTTCCTCGGCCCGGAAACGCGCATCGGAGGCGCGCTGCAGTTCTTCGACCACCTCGAACGGGCGCTGGGTGCGGCCGCGGCCGCGCAGTTCGACGAGCTCGCCGCCGCCGCCCAGGAGGTCGACCATGTTCAGCACGAACGCGCCGTTGTCCGCGGTCGGTTGCACGAGGGGCGTTCCAAAGAAGTCGCGGCGCGAAACCCAGAGGCGGTCGGCCAGGAGGTCCGCGTCGGCGACGGCGAACACCTGGATCGAGCCCTGGCTCTCAGGCACGTGGCCCTCCGGCGGCGTCGCGCCCTCCGCGCCGCCCGGGCCGTTCGGGAAGGCGCTCCTGGCGGGGCCAGAGATGCGGGCGGCGAGCATCAGACGCTTGCCCTCGTCCTGGAACTGGCTGGTGAGCTTCGCCGCGTCCGCGCCAAAACGCACGTCGCTGACGGGGAAACCCATGCCGCGGTCCGACGTTTCGACGACCGGGTGCACGGTGGTGGTGCGGCCCTCGACCGTTTCGAACCAACCGCTGACGGCGAAGCGGACGGTGCCGAGTTGGCGCGTCGCGAGTTCGCCCTCGACGAAACTGTCGCCCTGCACACCCAGGTAGGGCGGATACGGCCCCATCTCCTGGCGTCCGCTGGCACTGCGTGTCGGCAGTTGCAGCGCCAGCGTCGGATCCGACGCAAATCGCGTCGCATCCATCGACAGCCCCCAGGCCGCGAGGAGGGGCCCGAGGTCCGAACTGCGCTCGGCCATCATGCCGCCGAACTGGTCGTCCGGCGCCACGCCGCTGTCGTCGATCTCGCACCAAGGGTCGAGGAACGCCAGCAAACGACCGCCCTTCAGGACGAACTGGTCGATCGCGTAGAGCGCGGCGTCGGGCGTGCGCGCCGGCTGCGCGACGAGCAACACTTCCACGTCGCTCGGCACCTCGGTCAGGGTCGCCGCGTCGAGTTCGACGATCTCGTAGGTCTCCTGCAGCGACTCGTAGAGCAGCCAAGGCTCCGATCCGGGTTCGGGGCGCGCGAACGGATTCGCGGCCTCCTTGCCCTTCATGGGCAGCACGGTCAAGAGGCCGAGTTTGGTCTTGTCGCCGGTGCTGGCCAGCTTCTGGATCGTGCGCGACAACTCGTACTCGAGGTACGGCGCCTCGGCGGGGTGCAGGAACGGCATCGTCTCGACGCCGTCCACGGAGTTCTTGAGCACCAACCCGAGGTACACGTTGGGCTCGCCGCGCGCGTCCGCAAACCCCTTGAGGCCGCGGTTGACCGCTTCGTCCTCGACCTCGCTGTAGGGCTCGGGATCGAGCACCTCCAAGCGGAACTTGCCGCCGGAGCGGGACGCGTACTCGCCGAGCAGCTCTTCGACTCGTTCCGCGTGGTCGGCCAGCACGGGTTCCACCCGTAGGGCCTCCTTCGACACGAACAACTGGGCGAGGATCTCCTCGTCGAGGTCGGCGAGCAGCCCGAGGGTCGCGTCCGACAGGGTGAATCGCCGCTCTTCGGTCAGGTCGAGCCGCGCCCCGCGCAGGGTGCCCGCGGCGAGCAGGTTGACGGCGAGGAAGAGCACAAGGGCTCCCACCAGCGCAAACAAAAGGGTGGTCGTGCGGTTCACGTGGTGAGTGCCTCAGCGGGCTTTTTCGAGTTCCACGGCGGCGGTGCCGGCGATCAGGAAGCAGGCCATGGCGGACAGGAAGAACACGATTCCGCGCGCGTCGACCACACCGCGGGACAGGGCTTCGAAGTGCGTTAGGAAACTGAGGGAACGCACCGCTTCGACCAACGCGTCGGGTGCCCAGGCTCCGAAGAACTCGAGCACCGTCGGGTACCCCGCGAGCACGAGGAGGAAACACGCCAGAACGGAGAGCACGAACGCGATCACCTGGTTCTTCGTCAGCGCCGAAACGAACGCGCCGATCGCGAGGTATCCGCCCGCGAGCAGGAAACTGCCGAGGTAACTGGCGGCGATCACACCGTGGTCCGGCGAGCCGAGCCAACTGACCGTGATCCAATAGGGCAGCGTCAGCGCGAGAGCCAACCCCGCAAAGCACCAAGCCGCCAGGAACTTGCCGAGGGTCGCCTGCCACGTTGCGAGCGGCAGGGTCAACAGGAGTTCGATGGTGCCCTGGCGGCGCTCCTCGGACCAGAGGCGCATCGCGAGCGCCGGCACCAAGAAGAGATAGAGCCAAGGATGCCAGGTGAAGAACGGCAGTAGGTCCGCCTGGCCGCGCTCGTAGAAGCCCGCCTGGTTGAAGGTCAAGACGCCGCAGAGCAGCAGGAAGACCACGAGGAAGACGGCGGCCACCGGAGTGGCGAAGTACCCGGCGAACTCGCGCCGGAACACCGCGAGTGTGCCCGCGAGGGCCGAACCTGTGCGCACCTTGGTTGCCATGGGATCAGCTCCTCGCCCCGGAGGCGGTCAGTTCGCGGAAGACGTCGTCGAGCCGCCCGCGCTCCACGGACAGCTCCAGGGGCGCCATGCCCCGTGCGCGCACCAGGCGCTCCACATCCACGGCCAGCGGGCCCCGGCTTGTGGCGCCCGCCTCGGGGAACACGGCGTATTCCGCCGCACCGGTCACAGCGCGTCTCTCGACGCGCCGCACACCGTCCAACTTGCCCAGTTCCTTCTCGAAGCCATCGGCCCCGTTGCCCTCGACCACACGCAGGCGCACGGCCCCGTGCCAAGGCGAACGCGCGGCGAGTTGTTCGGGCGTGCCGTCGAAGCGTTTGGCGCCGGCGGCGATCAACACGACGCGCGTGCAGATGGCCTCGACCTCTTCGAGGATGTGCGTCGAGAGCACGATCACCTTGTCCTCGGCGAGTTCGCCGATCAGGCCGCGGACCTCGTGTTTCTGGTTGGGGTCGAGGCCGTCCGTCGGCTCGTCGAGCACCAGTACCTCGGGATCGTGCAGGATCGCAAGGGCCAGCCCCACGCGCCGCTTGAAGCCCTTCGAGAGCGTTTCGACGCGCTGGTGCAGTACCGCGCCCAACTGCACCCGATCGGCGGCGGCGCCGGCGGCGCGCACACGTTCGGCCCGCCCCATGCCGCGGGCGGCGCCCGCGAACTCGAGCAGGGACTTCGGCGTCATGTCCGGATAGAGCGGCGCCCCCTCCGGCAAGTAGCCGAGGCGCTCGCGCACGGAGCGCGGATCGCTCGCCACGTCGAATCCGCACACGAGGGCGCGGCCGGACGTGGAGGGCAGGAAGCCCGTCACCATCTTCATGGTGGTGGACTTGCCGGCGCCGTTGGGGCCGAGGAATCCCAGGACGGTGCCGCCCTCGGCTTGGAACGAAAGGCCGGCGACGGCCGTGAATGCGCCGAAGCGCTTGGTCAGGGAGTCGAGTTCGATCCGGGCGGCCATGGGGCCTCCTCGGTTGGGGGGTGCGGTGGGGGAGGTCAGCGCGATCGCGCGGGGCTACGAGGGACCCGCGCGGGTGTTGGAGCGAAGGGCCAAGGACCCTCTAGCCGCGCACACCGTACACGCCGGACGCGGCCCGCTTCCAATGCTCGAGCGCGCCCATCGCGAGCACCTCCCAGCGGAAGCGGTTCTCCACCGACACCTTTCCGCGCGCCCCCAGGTCCCGCGCCCACTCGGGACGCTCCAGCAACTGCAGGATCGCCTGGGCGAAGGCCCCCGGGGCGCGGGCGAGCAGCAGTTCCTCCCCGTGGGCCAGACCCAGCCCCTCGGCCCCGACCGGGGTCGACACGACGGGCGCGCCCATCGCGAGCGCTTCGACGATCTTGAGCCGGGTGCCACCCCCGATGCGCAGGGGCACGACCACGGCGGAGGCCCGCTCGAAGTAGGGCCGAACGTCCGGCACCCCGCCGACGATCTTGACCCCCGGCCCGGCCAGGGCCAGCACCTCCGGGGCCGGGTCCAGGCCGACGATCTCCAGGTGCGCGCCGGGACGGCGCACGCGCACCCGCGGCAACACGTCGCGCACGAAATGCACGACGGCATCGACATTGGGGCCGTAGCTCATGCTGCCGACGAACACCAAAAGGTCGCGTTCGCGCGGCACACCCCCGGGCGAGGGCCGGAAATGCTCCGGATCGAATCCCGAGGGCACCACACCCAACTCGAGGTCCGGGTACCGCCGGCGCAGGATGGCCGCGTCCTCCTCGCTGCACACCAAGTGGTGGCGGATGCGGCGCGCGGCCTCGCGTTCGAGCTGGCGCAGCTTCCACAGGTCGAAGTGCCGCGCAGGGCCCTGGTGGGTGCTGAGCAGGTCGTACAGCACGGAGTCGATCTTGTGGTGGTGCTGGACCACGGGGACGCGGTTGCCCGTCGGCAGCGTGCGCGCGAGCAACAGCTCGTCGAGGTGCACGAGGTCGTAGGGGGCCCGATCGGGCTCACCGGGGTGGTCCGTGCCCGCGATCGCGCGCGCCAGCGATGCGCGTAGGTCGGGGGAGTGGAACCAGCGTTCGATCTTCGGACGGGACCAGCGCATGACGGCGCCGGGTGCGGCGCGCTCGAAGAAATCGACCCGCGCGACGAGGGGCGCGAGCGCGGCTTCGGCCTCTTCGATCGGACCCGGTTCGCGCACGAGCAGGAGGTCGATGTGCGCCCGCTCGCCGAGGGCCTTCAGCAGGTGGTAGGTGCGGATGCGCCCGCCACTGTTGAGCGGCCAAGGCACGAATGGGCACACGAAGAGCACGCGCAAGCGGTCGTCCGTCGGCTGCGCGGCGTTCAACTCGGCCTCCCCAGGCCCTCGGGCCTCCAGTGCAGGGAACCGGGGTCCAGCACGTTGTGGTGGGCGAGCAGCCAACCGGCCGCGCCCATGCGCAGGCAGGTCGCGCGGCCGGTTGCGAGCGCCAGGGCCGACGGCTGTCGCGGCGGCACACCGAGGAGCTCTTCGAGCAATGGGACCGCGGTCGACTCCGGGGCCACCAGCACCACGGATCCGCGTTCGCCCGCGTGGGCGAGCGCCTCCTCCAAGGCCCCGCCGAGTTCCTGCGGCTCGGTGCGCACGAGCGGCGCGCCCGAGCGCTCCCCCGCGATCTCGGCAACGGCGATTCGCCCCGGGTCGACGTCCGACTCCAGCAGCAGCACACGGTGCAACCCGCGGGCGGCCAGGGAGGTTCCCAGGGCGCCGGCATCGGCCATCGCCGACACAGAGGCCACGAGCCATAGCTCGCGCCCGCGTGGGGCCTGGAGGCGGGCCGGGAAGTGGAGGCGGGTCATCGCGTCGCCGGAGCGGCCGGCCCGGGGGCGCGGGCCGGGGGAGCAGGAAATGGCAAAGGGTAGCGTCGGGCGCGCGCCGCCGCCTGGTCCCTCAGGATCGACCCAGGGTCGAGGCCGACTGGAGGACGGCGGAAACGAGCGGCACTTCGGCCGGGGCACCAAGGGTGCCTATCCCGGCCGCCGCGTCCGGTACCTCGATCCTTGCGACTCGAACCCGCCCGCGACCTTGGCTTTGCCTTGCGTCCGGGGCCGCTGGCGGCGATCCTCTTCGCGCCTCGAACGTCCCCCTCCGCCGCGGCCCCGCCGGTTCCCCCCCGGGCACCCGGCCGGGCACCACCGCTCCCATCGCTACGACCATGCCCAAGATCACGTTTGCCGCCAACGGCCAGTCCTTCGACGTGCCCGCCGGCCAGAGCTACCTCGAGTTCTGCCAGAGCCATCGGGTGCCCCAGGACTTCGGCTGCACCGTGGGGAGCTGCGGCACCTGCCGGGTCGTCCTCGTCGCCGGGGCCGACAACGTGGACCCGATCACGGACGAGGAGCGCGAAACCGTGGAGATGTGCACCGACGAAAAGGGAGTGCGCCTGGGTTGCCAACTGGTGATCCGCGGCGACGTGACCCTCCGCGCCGCCGAGTGACCTCGGATGGGCCGGTTTCGGCCCGCCCCGGGCACAGGTAGGCAAAATCTGGACCCGGTGCTCGCTTCTTTGGGCCCGATGGCCGAAGGGACGGCGAGAGACCCGAAGGACCCACCATGCCCCACCCGACCCGCGTGCTGCCGATTGCGTTCACCGGAGCCCACGGCGCCTACAGCGAAGAGGCCGCTCGCCGCCACTTCGGCGGCAGCCCCTCCACCCTGACCTGTCCGGATCCCGCCGAAACCCTGCGCGCCGTGGCCTCGGGCCGCGCGGGCCACGCGGTGGTCGCGGTCGAGAACTCCATCACCGGGCCCTTCGACGGCGTCGCCGATGCGCTGTTCGCCGCCGAGGTCTACGTGGTGGGGGAGGTGCACCTCTCGATCCGCCACTGCCTGCTCGCGGCACCGGGCGCCAAACTCGACGAGATCGCCGTGGTGACGAGCCACCCGAGTGCGCTCGCCCAATGCCGCGATTGGCTCGCGAGCTGGGGTGTGGCGACACGGCCCGCGCACGATTCCGCCGCGGCCGCCCAGGAACTCGCAACGAGCGGTGACGCCGCCTTCGCGGTGCTCGGCAGCCGCACCCTGGCGACGCTCTACGGTCTCGATGTTCTGGCCGAGGGGCTGTCCGACCGCCCCGACAACAAAAACCGTTTCCTCGTGTTCGGGCCCAAGCAGGTCGTCGACGACGACGCACGCCGCTCGGCGCTGCTGCTCGGACCTCTGGCTGCGCCGCGAGCCCTCAAGACCCTGCGCATCCAACTGGAGGCGCGCGGAGCGTCGCGCGCGCGTGTGCCGTTCCTCGGCTCGTCGGACGGCAAGCGTTTCCTGGTCGAGTTCGACCATCGGCCGGGCCAGGGCATCGCGATGGCCGCCGCGGTGCTCGAGGGCTTGCCGCACCGCGTGCTGGGTTCCTGGTCGCCGCCGCTCTAGGCAGGTCCGCAGCGCGCTGAAGGCCCGGGCCATGCCGTGGGCGCGTTGCGATGGAGATGTGCCATGGTGCGGGCTTTCAGCCCTTGTGCATCCTCTCCGCAAACCTGGGGCGTTGCCCCAGGCTACGATCGGTCGCGCCGTTGGCGCTCCGGAGCGCCGTTGGCGCCAGGAGACACATACGTCACGGCGGCATGGGCATCACGTCGAAGTCACGGCGACGGGCACTCGTCCAAAAGGGGCAACGCCGCGCCCGATCGTACGCAGTGCCCGAAAGGGGCAACGCCGCGCCCGATCGTACGCAGTGCCCGAAAGGGGCAACGCCGCGCCCGATCGTACGCAGTGCCCGAAAGGGGCAACGCCCGGCCCGATCGTAGGCAGCCCGATCGTCGGTGGTGTCCGAAAGGGGCAACGCCCCGTCCGATCGTAGCCTGGGGCAACGCCCCAGGTATTGCGGCAGAACCGGTCCGGGCTGAAGGCCCGGGCCATGCCGTTGGCGCTCGAGGCGCGGAGGCGGGTGGAACCGACCTTCAACCTAGCGTGGCGAGCAGCGTGCGCAGCTCAGGCGTCAGTGCGCCGTCGCGTGGGAAGCGCGCGGGCTCCGCGAGCGCGGATTCGAGTTCGCGGCGGGCCTCTTCCTTGCGGTCGGCCGCGACGAGGACCTTCGCGAGGATCAGCCGGTTCTCGCGGCTCGGGAGCGCCGCCACGGCCCGGCGCGCGTAGTCCTCGGCGGCCTCAAGACTCGAATCGGGCACGTCGGACGCCATCACATTGGCGATCCACGGCAGCGTTTGCAGCCTCAGGTTGACCACCGCCAGGGTCGCCAGGGCGGTCGGCTCCTCCGGGTCGATCCCGAGCGCGCGCTCCGCAATGTCGATCGTCAGGCGCGCGTGGCGCGAGCGCTCGAACATCGGCTGCAGGTGCGTCGTGGTGCCGTAGGTCCAGGCGAGCTGCGCCTCCGCGGCCGCATCACGTGCACCGAGTTGCCACGCGCGCAGCGCGTATTGCCGCGCGCTCTCCGCCGCGAGGTTCCGGCTGCGCTTGTCACTGGAGTCCATCAGGAACAGCCCATCGGATTCCGCGCGCGACGCGAGGTACTGCAGTTCGGGCACGTTGGGGTCCTCCGCGACCAACGCCAACGCCAGTTGCCGGGCCGCATCGAGTTCGTCGGCGTTCCGCAGCCGCTCGACCTCCGCCCTATCGTCGGCCCGCATCCCGCGCTGTTCCGCGGGCCTCGCCAACAACCCTTCCCCGCGCCAAGCGAGCACCTCATCGGGCGACACGGAGGGGCCCGCACAGCCAACCAGACAGAGCAGCGCGAGTGGCAGAACGAGCGGGGCGAGGTGCTTCATCGGGACTTTCGACGGGGGTCGGGACGGGAGGAGGCCGCGCCCCGATGGTAGCGCCGCGCTCGCGATGCACTCAACGGCGCGGCGGGGCGAGTGGGCGTTCGGAGAGCTCCAGGCGCGCGTCCGCAACGGTTTCGCCGGCCAGGAAACGGTGCAATCGACCCAAGACCTCGGCCTCCTCCCGTTCGCGGCCGTCGTGGGCCGTATTCGTGAGCACGAGGTGCGCCGAACGGGGGAAGTGGGCCCGCAGGGCGTCGGCGTTCTGCGGCGGAGTGCGCGCGTCGAGTTCGCCGCTCACGAAGAGCACGGGCACATCCGAGCGGAACGGCTCGCGAAACGACTCGGGAAGCGGGGGCACACCCGTCGCCACGCAGAAGCCCAGGTGGAAGGGCGCGTTGAGTGCGTCGCCGAGCAAGTTCTTCGGGTCCTGCGCCTCGCTCTCGATGCGCGCGCGCCGTTCGGCGCTGGCGAACGACGCGCAGTCCATCAGCAAACCCATGCCGTTCTGGGCATCTACGCGCCGCAGGCGCAGCGCGAAATGGCCGACGGCGGACCAATCGCCGCGGCCAGCACCTTCCAAGAGCGCGGGCAAAAACGCCTGCCCGCGCGAGTCCCCCAAGGTGTCGGCGACGACCCAGGCCAGGTCGTAGGGTCCGAGGGCGATCTCGATCGGAGCGCCGGCGCGCTGGGGGACGGCCGCGACCACGGGCCGTTTCGCCAACTGCGCGAGCAGTCGCTCCAGTGTGCTCAGCAGACTGGGCATGGAATCGGCGAAGCGCGGGTCCGCGGCCACACGGCGATCGAGGGCACGCAGGACCGATTGGCCGGTGCTCGGGAGTTTGAAGGTGTCGTCCGGTCCCTCCACGTGCGCGAGCAGCGCGCGTTCGACGTGCTCGCCGTGGTGGCGCAGCACTTCGAGCGCCAGGTGCGACCCGTAACTCGTGCCCACGAGCACGATGCGTTCGTGTCCGAGCGCGCGCTGCAAGGCATGCACGTCGTGGGCGCTCTGCGTGCTGGCGAACGCGGCGAGGTCCATACCCTCTTTTCGCCAGTGCGCGGCCATCTGGGCCGTGGCGTTCGACTGCGCGGCGAGTACCCGTTCCATCGTCATGGGCTCGACGAGTGGCAGCTCCACCGCGAACTCGGGTCCATCGGTGAGGTTGGGCACCGAGAGCCCCGTGCCTCGCTGGTCCAGGGCGATCACGTCGCCGTACTGGCGGAGGTCGAACTCTGGTTGGGTGCAGAACTCCGAGGCAAACGCGGTCCCCGAAGGGCCGGGCCCGCCGATGAGGAAGTAGATCGGCGGCCCCGGTTCGGACGCCGTGCTGGGCAAGTGCAAGAACGCCAATACGATCTGCTTTCCGGTCGGTTGGCCGTGTTGCTCGGGGACCTGGATGCGACCAATGCGGGCCTCGATCGTGTCGCCGCCCGCCGAAACGAGCGCGTAGGGTTCGTAGGTCACCTCGCCAATCGGACCGGCGAAGAGCGGAAACAGCAACACAGGCAGGATCGCGGTGCACATGGGGCTCGCTCAAGGGTTGGGGGTCAGCAGGGGAGCGCGGTCGTGTGTGCGCCGCGGCTCGAGCAGGAACGACACGAACATGCCGAGGCCAAAGGCGACGGTGGGAAGGATCAGGAGCGCAAAGGTCAGCTCGGGCCACGGCATCACGAAGGAGAGCGGCACGTCCGCGAGTCGCAGCACACCCAGCGTCGGCAAGAGGCCCGCGGGCACACTCAACACTCCGCCCACCAGTGCGAGGTACGCCGCGCGCGCGCCCTCCACGAGGCGCAGGGTGTGGGGCGAGGCGCCGGTGAGCACCAACACACGCCGGTCCGGCCCCGCTTCCACCGCGTTCAGCGCGGTCGCGGCGGCGACGACGGCGAGGCCCATGCCGAGGGCGCCCGCCAAGAACAGGGTGAGTGTGGCGTCGCGGCCCGCCCCAGCTTCGCCGGCCGCGCGCTGCACGGCGCCGGAGAGGCTCGACAACAACATGGCCAGCGACAGGCCCGCGAGGACCGCTGCCGCCGCGGCCCCGTTGCGCAGGGGCGCACGCGCCGCGTCGCGAGCAACGAGCCGCAGCGGCAGCGGCCAACGCCCCGCACCGCGCCCCAGGAGGCGCAGCAGCCCGCCGGCGGCGCTCGCCCAACCCAGGATGCCGAGGATGGAGCCGAACACGATGGAACCTGGGGTACCGCCGTCGACCAACGGTCGCGAAGTGAACACCGCGATGGCTCCGGCGCCTGCGACGCCGAGTGGCCACCACGGCACGCCCCCCGACACCTCGCGCAGCGGCCGCGCGAGCCCCAGTGCGACTCTCGGCGGCAATCCGCTGGCGCGCAGGATCGCGGGCCACGCCGCGATGGTCGAGAACACGACGGCAAGGGCGGGCGCGGCAGCGAACGACAGTGGGCGGAACTCGAGTTCTCCGACGAGCCGGCCGACCACAAGCGGCAAGACGGGATGCACCAAGGCCGCGCCCAGCGCACCCATTCCCGCTCCCAGCACGGCCGCCGCCAGCGAGACAGCGACGATGGAAACGAGCGCGGCGCGCGCCACCAGGAAACGCGGCGTGCCCAGCGACGTCAACAGAGCAATGTCCCGTTGGCGGCGGCGGAGCCCGACCGACACGGCCGCGCCGACGACCAGGGCCGCGACGGCGAACCCGAAGCTCGCCACCAGCAGGACAACGGCACTTTCCATTCGATCCTGGCGGTGGGGGCCCTGTCCCGAACGCCGGTCTTTCCACTCGATCCCGCGTCGTTGCAGTTCCTGTCCCCAACTGCGACCAAAGGACGGGTGGTACCGCACGAGAACGCGCCTTTCGCCAAGCGGAGCGTCGCGTACGAGTTCGCGCACGACGAGGTCCGCCCGGAGATCCCCGGGCAGCACGGCCACTCCGCTCACCCGCACACGTTGGCCGCCCCATTCGACTTCGTGCCCGAGGCGTGCGCGCTTGGCCGCGAGGAGCGAAGGCGACAGCGCCACCTCCCCAGTTCCCACGGGCGCCCGCCCCCGCTTCACCACCGCGATGCCGCAAGCCAGTCCCTTGGGCTCGAGGGCGCCGGGTTCGAAGGCGAGCGTGCTCACGAGCCGTGGTCCCGAGTTCGTCGCGAGCACTTCCTCGCCGAGGTCGAAGCGTGTGTAGCTCGCATCCGCCGGCCAGTTCGTCGACGCCGCTTCGAACACCGGCTCGCGCACCTGGGACAGCAACAGGTCCGCCGCACCGTACCGGGCCGCGATGTACTCGCGTTTGTCGTCGGGCACCGTCCGCACCAGCGCCCATCCCGCGACCAGACCAGCGGAAGGAAGCGCCAGCCAAACGACCAGCAAGGCGGTGCGCCAGGGATGGCGGCGGTGGTTCCGCCATTCCACGCGCAACAGGGCTCGGAGGGCTCCCACGGCTCGGATCAACGGCCCCCGACCGAGGCGTTGTCGTGCGCAAACCGTCCGTCGACGAGGTGCAGGACCCGATCCGCCCAGGCGGCGTGGCGCGCGTCATGGGTGACGAGCAGCGCGCTCTTGCCGCCGTCGCAGGCCGTGCGCAGGTGGCGCATAACGGTTTCGCCGGCCAGGGAGTCGAGCGCCCCGGTCGGCTCGTCGGCGAGCAGCAGTTCCCGCGGGCCCACGAATGCGCGCGCGATCGCCACGCGCTGGCGTTCGCCGCCGGAGAGCTCTTCCGGAAAGCGGTGCGCCAACTCCCCGAGCCCCACACGTTCGAGCGCCGCCAGTGCGACAGGATCCGCCTTGCGCCGCGCCAAACCGTCGAGTTCGAGCGGCAAGCGTGTGTTCTCGAGCGCCGTAAGCCCCTCGACCAGGTTCAAGTCCTGGAAGACGTATCCGACCTTCCGTCGCCGCAGCGCAGCCAGTTCATCCCCGCGCAGCCCCCACAGCTTCTGCCCGTCGAGGAACACCGCGCCGCCATCGGGTCGGTCCAACGCACCCGCCAAACCCAGCAGCGTGGACTTGCCCGCGCCCGAGGGCCCCATGATGGCGACGAACTCACCGCGTGCGAGCTCCAGATCCACCGGCCCGAGCACACGTATGCGCTGCCCCGCGCTCTCGTAGTGGCGCTCCACGGCCTCCATGCGCAGGATCGGCGCGCTCATCGTTGCCCTCTGGCCGCGAGCCGCGCCGCCACCAGATCGAGCCAACGCACCTCCGCCTCCAGCTTGAGCAGCAGCGCATCGAGCACGAGCACCCACGGCAACTCGCGCATCGGATCCGCCTTTGCCTTGTGGCGCGTGAGCTCCGCCATGCGCTCGAGTGCGGCAGCCCGCTGGCGCACCAGGATCGGCCCGACGGACTCCGCGTCCGCCGCGATCGCGAGAAGGACCTTGATCGCCAACTCGTCGCGCGCCGGCGGATCGAGCGCCACCGGCTCTTCGAACCACCGGCCCAGCGCCTCGCGCCCGAGGTCGGTGATGCGCCACGACTGGCGCGCGCCGGAGGCGTCGCCATCAGGGTCGGTGGGCTCCGCGAGCCCATCCCGCTCGAGCCGCGCCAGGGTGGTGTAGACCTGCCCCACGTTGAGCGGCCACGTCCCTGCGGTGGAGCGCTCGAACTGGGCCTTGAGCCCATACCCGTGGCGGGGCTCCTCCGCCAGGAGGGCCAGGAGACTGTGGCGCACGCTCATGGCGGGGGTTGCGCGGTATGCATACCCGGTATTTCCGACAGGGTCCGCTGCGGGGCCCAGCGGGGCAATCCGGCCCATCGGCGGGACCACGGGGGTCCCTCGGCCGCCGGAAGCACGGGGCGATAGGGACGTCGAGCCTGACCCCACGCTGCCCAGCCGATAAGCGACTGTTGGGGGCCGTGCCCCTGCCGATGACCCTCACCCCCGCCGCGATCCGCATCCGAGCCGACCGCATGGGCGCCGAACTGGACCCGGCGGCCTCGGGGGGAGCCGTGCCTACCGTCGCCGACGTCCGCGCCGCCGCGACGGCTGCGGGGGTGGTTTACGGCTTCGACCGACGCGGTGTGGAAGCGGCGCTGCAGCGTTGGATCGCAGGGGAGGCGCCGCCGGGTCCCCTGCCGATCGCGCGCGGCACCCTGCCCAAACCGCCCCGCGCGGAGCGCATCGACCTGGTGCGTGCGCCCGCGACCCACGGGGCCGAGGACGCCGTCGATTTCCGCGCGCAGGGGCGCTTCGTCAGCGTGCACCGCGGCGAGCGCATCGGTGTGTGGTGGCCGCCCGCGCCCGGCCAGCCCGGCCACCGCGTCGACGGCAGCGAGCTGCCGGCCGAGGGCGCCGAACCGCCGCGATTCGAGGCTCTCGACCGCGTGCGGCTCGAACCCGGCGAGCACGGTGAGCAGGTGCTCTACGCGGAGGCGGATGGCGCGCTCGTCGTCGAAGACGGCTGGCGGCTGTCCGTGGTCGATGTGCTGCACATCGACGGCGACGTCGACCTTTCGACCGGCCACATCGAATCCACGGGCAGTGTGGTGATCAGCGGAAGCGTGCGCTCCTCGTTCCGCGTCGTCGCCGCGCACGACGTTGAGGTCGAGGGCAGCGTCGAGGACGCAGAGGTCGTCGCCGGCGGAACCCTGCGGGTGCACGGCGGCGTGTTGGGCGGCGAGTTCGGTCGTCTTCGCGCGGTGCGGAGTTTGTCGGTGCGCTACGCGCAGAACGCGCGCATTCTGTGCGAGGGCGACGTGGTGCTCCTCGACTCGGACCTCGCGAGCGAGATCACATCGGGTGGCGAGATCCGCGCCGTCGAGGGACGCGGACGCCTCAGCGGCGGTGTGTACCGGGCGGCGCGGTCCGTGCGGGCGCAGGAGTTCGGTTCGCCGCTCGGCGCTCAGACGTTGGTGGTCGTGGGCATCGATCGCGAGTTGGACACGGAACTGGCCGCCTTGGGGGCCGAGCTGGCCACCCTAGAGCGGGCCGTGGACCAGGCGGTACGAGCCCACGCGGCCGGCACCGGCCCCGTGCCGCTCAGCCGCGAGCGCGCCGCCGCCCTGCGCCGCATGATCCGCCGGCGCGGCGAACTGCAGCGCACCCAGGATCGGCTCGAGGCGAGGGCGCGGGATTTGGCGGCGTTCCTGGCCCAACGGGGCCCGAGCGCCCAAGCGCTGCGCGCCGCGCATACGGGTGTGACGGTCGAGCTGGCGGGCGCCCGCCTGCGTCTCGAAGAGAGTGTGGGGCCGCGGGTCTTCGACGCCGAGTCGATGTAGTGCGCCACTCTGGCTGCGGCGTTCCCCCTCGCAAGTCCCTCGGGCCGCCGTCAAACTGCGCCCATGGGTTTCCTTCTCGGGGCGCTGGTCGTGGTGTTTGCGGCGGGCCCCCTCGTGCTCGCCTACCTGCTGCGCGCCGAACTGCGCGCGGGGCCCGTGCGGGCGGGCGCCCTCCTGGTCGCATCGAGCCTGCAGGTTCTCGTCGGTATCTGGTCGTTCCTGACCCACGCCTTGGTCTACGGCCTCGCGCCGTGGGTGACCCGCCAGGAAGACCCCGCCCTGACGCAGGCGATCGAAACCACGGCCGCCGTCGCGGGCGTTTGCGCGATCCTGTGGGTGCCCGCCGCGATCGTGCTGCTCGTGCTCTCGATCCGCAGCGTGCACCGGGGCGAAGCCGAACGCCTGCAACTGCCGCTGGTCGCGATCGTGTTCTACGCCGCCGCCCTCATTTGGTCGGCCGCGCGCTTCGCGGCGGGGTGAACGAGTCTACGCGCCTGGCTCTGCCGTCTCGATGTGCATGTCTGGGTCCATGCTGCCGTGCAGCAGACGCTGGATGCGAACTTCCGTGTCTTGGAACGTGTAGAACGCCCCGTGCCGACGGATGAGAACGGGTTCGAGGTGGGGCGAGTCTCGGAGGTGCTGGGTGCGCTCCACGGCGGGCCAGGAGGCCCGCGCACCCGGCGGATCATCGCTGCGGACTCGATACGTCGTTGCGTAGGTACAAGCTCGCGTCCACTGCGCCGCGGCCCCACCGCGCGCCTAGCGGCGGGTCGACGACGACCAGGTCATCCAGTTCGGCAGGGCTTCGAGTAGCGCTCCGTCCAGGCCGATGCGGCGACCGGCCTGGGACAGTGCGGACGCGAGCGCCATCACGGCCAGGCACAGGTGCAGGAGCGCGACTTCCTCGCGGCCGAAGACCAGCGCGTGGGTCAGCGCGAACGCGGCCAGCACACCCAGCGGGCGCACCAGGAAACCGAGGAGCAGTCCGAGCCCGGAGAGCGTCAGGACCCACGGCCACAGGAACGCGAGGGCGTCGGGGTTCTCGAGCAGCACCACCCGTCCCCACCACGCGAGGAGGCCGGGCAGGTCGGCGGCGGCGGACTGCACGAGGGCCGCGATCGCCGGGCCGTCCGGATTCGGGGCGCCGAGCCAGCCCCGGCCGGAACCGAGGAGCAGCCCGCCGGCGGTGGCTCGAACCAGAACGAGACCGAGGCTCGGGTAGACGTCGCTGCGGCGGCTCATGGGCCCAAGGGTAACGGGGTCCATGCTGGAGTCGAGGGCTACCCGGGCGTACACCACACCCATGAACGCCGCCTGCCTCCTTCTCGCCGCCGCCCTGTTCCCCGTCGAGCCGACCCAGGAACTCGGTGTGCGCCTCGAACCCGCCTGGCCCAACCTGCCGCGCCTCGAGCGCCCGCTCGACGTGGGTCAGTTCCCCGACGGGCGGTATTGGATCGCCGAGCAGGGCGGTCGCATCGTCGCGTTCCGCGAGCTGGAGCCGAACCAGGCCGGCGAGATGCAGACGATCCTCGAACTGCCCGTCAGCCGCCGCGGCAACGAGGAGGGGCTCCTGTCCTTCTGCCCGCATCCAAAGGTGGCGGCGAACGGGCGTGTGTTCGTGCACCGTTCGATGCGCGGCGAGGCCCGCGGACGCATCGAGGAGTACCGCATGGGCGCGGACGGGCGCATCGATCCGGCGACGGAGCGCCTCCTGCTCGAAGTGCCGCAGCCCTGGCGCAACCACAACGGCGGCCAACTCGCGTTCGGACCCGACGGCATGCTGTACATCGGCCTCGGCGATGGCGGCGCCGCGGGGGATCCGAAGCAGAGCGGGCAGGACGTGGGCTCGCTGCTCGGCGCGATCCTGCGCATCGACGTGGATGGCGAGCCGGGCCCCGATCTGCCCTACGCGATCCCCAAGGACAATCCGTTCGTCGGCACACCCGGTGCGCGCGGCGAACTGTGGGCCATCGGCCTGCGCAATCCGTGGCGTTTCAGCTTCGATCCCGCGACGGATCGGCTGTGGTGCGGCGACGTCGGGCAGGTGGCGTTCGAGGAAGTGAGCGTGATCGTGCGCGGCGGCAACTACGGTTGGAAACTGCGCGAGGGGTTCGCGCCGTACGAAATGGACGCGCGGCGCGGGCCCGGAGAGCTCCTCGAACCCGTGCATGCCTACCCGCGCGATGTGGGCATCTCGATCACCGGCGGTTTTGTCTATCGCGGCGAAAAAGTGAAGGGTCTGGTGGGGCAGTACGTGTTCGCCGATTTCGGCTCGCACCGCATCTTCGCCCTGCCGGCGAGCGCCGCGGACACACCCCAGAAGGGGCCCCACGGCGCCCCGGCGATCCAGATCGCCGAAGTGCGCGAACCGGCGGGGTTTGGCCTCGACAACCGGGGCGAACTCTACGTCGCCAGCTTCGACGGGCGCGTGCACCGCTTCGTGTCCGCGGAAGGCCCCTGACCCTCGGGGCCCGCCCGGGCCGAAAAAGACCGCGGCGCGGAATGCGCATGGGGGTGCGCTGGCGCGGGGGCTCGGGCCTCTGCCACAATCGGACCCGGAAAACCCCTCCATGAGCGATCCCTCGCCCCGCCCCCAAGCCCTTCGCCACCTCGAGCAGCGCCTCGGCCGCTGGCAGCGCCGCGCGCTCTGGGCCGGTTTCGTGGGCGAGCTGGGGCTTGCGCTGGCGGTCGCGCTGGCCCTCTCGGCCCTCTTGGCTCTGTTCCTGCGCTCCGTGCACGGCGTGCCGATCGTGGAGCTGCGCTGGCTCGCGCTTCTCTTGCCGGCCGCCCTCGGCGTCGCCCTGTGGCGCGCCCGGGGCTCCCGGCCGACCCGCGAGCAGGCGGCCGCAGCCCTGGACCTGGCCTCCGGCGGGCGTGGCCTGGTCCTGGCCGCCCTAGAGCAGGGCGACGGGCGCTGGGGCGAGCGCGCTGCCAGCGAGGCGCGCACGGCGGGGCAGCCGGAGCAGTCCTTCGGCGGTCCTCGCTGGGTGGCGGCGCTCGGGGCTGCGCTCTTTGCCCTGCTGGCCCTGGCGGTACCGGTCGACGCCGAGTCTGATCGCGCGGACCACCTGCCGCGCCTCGTCAGCTTCGCCGAGCGCCTGGCCGAGCGGCTCGAGGGCCTCGACGAGGAGGGGCTGCTCGACGAGCGCACCGCAGCGGCCCTGGGCGCGCGCTTGGCGTCCGTGCGGGAGGGCCTCGGTGACGTGGCCCTCGAAGCCGCGGTGGAAGCCCTGGACCGACTGGACAAGGACCTCGGCGCCTTCGCCGAGGACCTCCGCGAGCAACTGGGCGCGTCGCTCGAAACCCTCGATGGCCGACTCTTGGACTTGGCCCGAGCGGCGCTCGAGGGCGCCGATCCCGAGGTTCTCCAGGGGGCCGCGGATGCGCTCTCGGAAGCGATGGCCAAACTCGCCGAAGGCGGCGCGCGCGGCGCGACGCCAGAGCTCACCCAACGCGCCTTGGAACTCTCCAAGCGCCTGGCGGAGGAGGGCAGCTTCGCCGACCTCACCAGTGCCCTCCAGTTGTCCGACGAGGCACGCGCGGCCCTCGAGAAGCGCCTGGAGCGTCTGGCGGAACGCGGATTGCTGCCCGACGGCAAACTCGGCGAACAACTGCTCGGCAACAAGACAAGCTCGGCCCTCGCGCGCGAGGCCTTCTCCCAACTCGCCAAGTCCCTGGCCAGCATGGAGTCGGAGACGAAACCGCACCTCTGCGACGCGTGCGCCGCCGCCGCTGCGGCCGCCGCCGAGGGCAGCAAACCCTGCGACGGGACCTGTGGCGCCCCGCACGACCAACCCTGCGAAACGGGTTGCGCCGCGGCGAAACCTTGCATGGGCGGCGCGTGTTCGGGTGGGATGTCGCTCGGAGGCATCGCCGCGGCCGCGGGTCGCGGCGGCGTCTCCCGTGGACCCGGGTCGGCGCCGTTGACCTTCGACGGTGAAGCGCGCTCCCTTTCCCCGGACTTCGCGCCGGCGCCGCTCGGCTCCGTCGGTGTGGACGACCCCGAACACGAGTTGGAGCGTTTCCGCGTCGAGGCGGAGGTCGAGGCCGTGGGGCAGGCGGTCGGCGGGGACGGTGTGCAGGGCGGCGCCGGCGACGGGCGCGGACTGCGGCGGCTCTCTCCGCGCCATCGGGCCGCGCTCGAGGCATTCCAGGGGCGCACCGATGCGCCCAAGGGGCCCCGTTGAGTTCCGAGCGGAGGACGGAATCCGAAGGCGCGGCGCACGTCGGCGAGGGCCTGCTCTCGCCGGACGACGTGGCCGGCGCGCGCGCCGCGGCGGCGAGTTTGCTCGCGGGCCTCGACGCGGCGCTTTTCGGCCAGCGCGAGCTCACGCGGCTGGTGCTCGTCGCGTGCCTCGCGCGCGGGCACGTGCTGCTCGAGGGTGCGCCGGGCATGGGCAAAACCGAGTTGGTGAAGGCCCTCGCGCGGCTTCTCGGACTGGGCTGGCGGCGTGTGCAGTTCACGCCGGATCTCTTGCCTGGCGATGTGACCGGTGGCCCGGTGCTCGAGGACCAACCCGGCGGCGGACGCGCCCTCGTATTCCATCCCGGCCCCGTGTTCACGCACGTGCTGCTCGCGGACGAGATCAACCGCGCGAGTCCGAAGACGCAGGCCGCGTTGCTCGAAGCGATGGCGGAGCGGCGGGTGACCGCGCTCGGCGAGACACGCGCACTGCCCGAGCCGTTCTACGTGCTCGCCACGCAGAACCCGATCGAACTCGAGGGCACCTACCCCCTGCCCGAAGCGCAGCTCGACCGCTTCCTCTTCAAGTTGGAGGTGTCGAGTCCGGACCGCGCCAGCGTCGAGCGTCTGATCCTCGAGCGCCGCGGCGGCCAGGCGCCGGAAGCGGGCCGCGCGATCGACGAGGCGCAGCTCTCCCAGTTGTTTGCCGCCGTCGGCCGTGTGCACCTGCCGCGGCCCGTCGCCAACTGGATCGCGCGGCTTGTGGAAGCGAGCCATCCCCAGGCCGCGTCGGCCCCCGAACCCGTAAAGCGCTACGTGCGCGCGGGTCTCAGCCCGCGGGCGGCGATCGCGATCGTGGAAGCGGCGCGCGCCCAGGCGCTGCTCGCGGGCAAACCGGGTGTCGGCTTCGACGACGTGCGCGCGCTCGCTCCGTCGACGTTCGCGCACCGCCTGGTGCTCGACTACCGCGCGCGGCTCGACGGTGTTTCCGCGCGCGAGGTGGTCGCGGCGTTGCTGGGCGGGGTGACGGAGCTCGTGGACGGGGGGATGCGTTGATGGTGGAGTGGTTGGGCTCTCTCGCGCGGCGCGCCTGGCTTTGGGTGGCGCTCGCTTTGTTGCTCGGTGTGGTCCCTTCGGCCCACGCGCGGCAACATGCAAAGCGCCTGGTCGAAGGTCCCTTGACGGTCGAGTGGGAGCTAATCGCAGCTTCCGCGCGCCAGGGATACGCAGTCGCTCTGGTGCGCGTCGAAGTGGATAGAGAGTTCGGCGAGATGCCCGTGGACCTGCGCTTTCTCGCCGGGTTCCGCCAACCGTCGGTGGTGGCCCAGTGGCGCGGCACGGCGACGTTTCGCGAACCCGCCCAAGTGCGACTCCTCGTGCCGATGTTCGCATTCGCGGGCATGAACGTCCGCGCCCATCTGCGCACGCCGGTGCTGGACCATCCCGGGCTCGACTTCCCGGTGCCGGTCAGCATGTCGGGCGGCTCCGGCGGGTTTTCGGACCGGACCATCGGTCTCTTCCACGTCTCGTCGTCCGCGGCCCAAGCGAGCCAGTTGTTGGCGCTCTCCGAGGCCCTCAGCGAGCAGCCGTTGCCGGATCTGGAACCCTTCCGCGCGGCCTCGCCCTTTCGCAACGCGTATCCGTCGCGTTGGCACGGGGAGGAGGACGAGTCGTCCGAGAGCGAAGTCACGATGCACTTCGGGGGAACCAGCTTCGTGATTCCGACGGGCGCCGCGGCGTCCTCCGGCGGCCCTGGTTCGGTGAGCAACGCGTACGCGATCGCGTCCCTCGAAACCCAGCGCCTGCCGCGCCGCGCGATCGAGCTGACTTCGGCCGGCGGTGTGCTCGTCGATGCGGACGCGCCGCTTCCGGACGGCGCGCGCCTCGCGGTGCTCCTCGAATACGCGCGCTTGGGCGGTGTGCTGTTCTTCGGCGGACTCTCGAAGGCCGATTTGGTCGCGCGTGCGCCGGTCCTCGCGCCGCTGCTCGAAGACAGGTTCCGGCAGGTGAGCTTCGAGGGGGGCGAGCCCGATTCCAACCTCGCCGACGTGTACAGCCTGGGGCTCGGCCGCCTGATCGTGGGGGAGGAGCGTGTGCTCGGCAGCACGGGCAAACCGGACGACGCCACGTCGGCGGCGCTCTGGTGGGCGTTCGAGCGCGAACCGAACTGGCTGGTGGATGCCGGCCGGAATTGGGCGCCGTACTTGCCGCGGACGGAACTGCAGCTCGCCAAGGTGCTGCCCCCGGCGCTGCTCGCGGGCATCTGTCTCATGCTCGGCGTGGTGATTGGCCCGGTCAACTACCTGGTGGTGTGGAAACGCCGTCGACCTGCGCTGTTGCTCGTGACCGTCCCCGCCCTCTCGGTGGCGCCCGCCCTTCTGATCGGCGTCATCGGAATCGTGCGACTCGGTTTCGACATCCAGACCACGGGCGCAAGTTTGGCGGTGCTCGACCAACGCAGCGGCGACCTGGCCGTCGGCGAGGCGCGCGGTTTCTTCGCGGGGTTCACGATGGAATCGGGACTCGCGCCGGAGCCGGGTTCGGTCGTGTTGGCCAACCTCGATTGGGGCGGCTTCCGAGCGGCACCCAACTTCTCGGTGGAGCGGGATGGGGCGCTGCTCTCCGGCGACGTGCTGCCGAGCCGCAAACGCGCGAGTTCGTCGGTCCTCTCCGCGCGTCGCACGCGGCAGCGGCTGGATGTGGAGTTTGCGGGCGGCGGACCCAAGGTCACCAACGGCTTCGAGGGGTCCATCGAGGAGCTGGTCCTCCGAGCGCCCGACGGGGCGCTCTTCCGGGCGCCTGGGCAGCTCGCGCCGGGCGCGTCGGCGAGTTTGGTGCCGACGGACGAAATCGAGTTGGCGCGTGTCCTCGACCAGATGCAGCCCGGTCCCGACTTCCTGCTGACGTCGGGGCTCGTCCCCGCGAGCTACGCCGCGCGCCTCGGCGCCCCCTGCCTTGCGGCCGACCTCGGCGTGCCCCTCGTGTGGGAGAACGCCGAGCCCATGCAACACGGTGTGATCGGGATCCTGGAGGTGGGGCCGTGACCGCGGTGCTCGAAGTGACCGGAGTGACGAAGCGCTACGGCTCCTTGGCCGCGGTGCAGGACCTGTCGTTCCGCCTGGAGCCGGGCACCGTGACCGGCTTCATCGGCCCCAACGGCGCCGGCAAGACGACGACACTGCGCATGTGCGCCACGTTGGAGCTCCCCGACGAAGGCGAAGTGCGCATCGCGGGGCGTTCGGCGCTCGACGATCCGCGCGCCGCGCGCCGGGTCTTGGGATTCATGCCCGACACCTTCGGCGCGTACACGAACACCACGGTCGCGGAATACCTCGACTTCTTCGCGCGCGCCTACGGCCTTGCCGGCGCCGAGCGGCGCGAAGCCCTGCAGTCGGTCGTGGACTTCACCGGCCTCGCGCCGCTCGTGGAAAAACACACCTCCGTGCTCTCGAAGGGCATGAAGCAACGCCTGTGCCTCGCCAAGACACTGCTGCACGACCCCAAGGTGCTGCTGCTGGACGAACCCACGGCAGGCCTGGATCCGCGCGCGCGTGTCGAGTTCCGCGACTTGGTCTTGGGTTTGGCGCAGCTCGGCAAAGCCCTCTTGGTGTCGTCGCACATCCTGACCGAGCTCGCCGAGTTCTGCGACTCCGTGGCGATCGTGGAGCGCGGCAAACTGGTTGCCGCCGGGCGCATCGACGATGTGCAGGGCGGACTGGAGCGGCGCCAGCGGGTGCGGCTGCGTGTGCTCGGGGATCCGCGCGCTGCTTCGCTGTACCTGGCCGAACAGCGCAACGTGACGGCGGTGAGCCAAGAGCCGGACCACTTGCGTTTCGAACTCGACGGCGACGAACGGGCGCTCGCCGAGTTGCTCGCCGCCCTGGTCTCCGCCGGATTGCAGCCCGTGGAGTTCTCCCGGGAAGGCATGGGCCTGCAAGACCTCTTCCTGCGGCTGACGGGCCGCGAGGCCGCGCAATGAAGGTCGTGGCCGAAGTTGCCGAGGATTTTGGCGACCGCTGGAATCCGCTGCTCGTCAAGGAGCTGCGCCAATCCATGCGCAGCCGCGGTTTTGCGATCCTGTTCCTCGGCACACAGCTCGTGGCGGCCGCCATCGCGGCCCTGGTCCTGGCTGTCGGGACCTCGGAGCCGGGGCAGGCGCTCCTGATGGCGCTGGGCACCTGCCTGGTGATCAGCGCCGTAGGAGTCGTGCCCGTGTTCGCGTTCCTTTCCTTCACCCAGGAGTGGGACGACAACACACACGACCTCTTGGTGTTGAGCCAGCTCGGGCCGGGTCGCATCGCGTTCGGCAAGCTCAAGTGCGCGCTGTTGCAAGTGGCGCTGCTCTCGGTGTCGTTTGCGCCGTACTTGGCCCTCGGCCTTTTGCTCGAGGGTGTGGATCCCTTGCTGCCGATCACCCTGCTGTTCACGGTGGCCGTTGTGTCGGCGGGCTCCAGTTGCGCCGCGATCGCCCTCGCAGGAGTCGGGCGCAGCCGCGGTGTGCGCACGGTGCTGCTCGGGCTCTTCACCGTGGCGTCTCTCGGAATGTGCGTTTTCTGGATCGTGATGCTCAACGGTCTGGTGACCACCAGCGCGCTGCTGCGGGAAGCGGCCTTCTGGGGCTGGTACTCGGCGGCGTTGCTCTTGGTGGTCTACAGCGCTGGCCTGTGTTTCCTGGGGGCCCGGGCCCACCTGGCGCACCCGGAGGAGGCTCCCACCTTGCCCGCGCGGGCCGTTGCGGCGGGCGGAGCGCTGCTCTTGCCCTGGCTGGCCTACGCGGTGCCCGCGACCGCGGCGATCTTTGCCCGCTCGGACGCGCTGGTCGCCACGGCCACGTTCTTCGTGAGCCTCCCCGCGCTGATCTCTTTCAGCACCGAACGCGAGCGCCTGGGGCGTGTACTGGAGCGGCGTCTGCCGAAGGGGCTCGCCGCGAGGCTCCTGCTGCACCCCTTGCTGCCAGGTGGGGGCCGCGGAGCGCTCCTGATGCTCTTGGTGGCGGTGCTCATCGGGACCTCGGCCGTGGGTGCGAACAAGCTGTTCGCGCCGCCGGTGGGGCTGATCAGCGCGGCGCTCGCCACGGACATGGCGTTCTATGTGGCGCTGGTCGCGTACTTTTGGATCTACACATCGGCCGCGTCCCTCCTGACCTGGCGCCTCGGCGAGAAATTGGGATGGCGGTGGGTGGCGCGCCTCTCCGTGCCCGTGCTGTTCCTCGGGGGCACCCTGGCCGGCATGCTGATCGGCAACGTGATCGGCGACGAACTCATGGCCGAGGGTGGCCACCTGATGAACCCGTTCTGGGTGCTGTTCGAACTCGGGCGCACCAAGACGGAGGACTCGCTTCCCGGGCTGCTCGCGATCTCGGGCGTGCTCCTCTTGGCGCAGGTTCCGCGCTGGGTCCGGGGTGTCGCCGACGCGGAACGTGCGTCGCGCGCCGCGCAGCGCGCCCGCGCCTGATGGGAACCTCCGGCGGGGCCGCAGCCGACCCCTGGGAGTTGGCCCTCGAGCGCTGGCGACCGGTTCCGCCGGGTCGCGTGGCCGGGGCTTCGCCGGGCGAGCGCGCCGGCGCGCGATTGGGGGGCGGCATCGAGTTCCACGACCGGCGCGGGTACACGGCCGGCGACGACCTTCGGCGCATGGATTGGAGCGCACTGGCTCGCAGCGACCAGATGCTCGTGCGCCTGTCGCGCGAGGAGGTGGCTCCGCGGCTCGAACTGCTGCTCGACCTTTCCAAGTCGATGGAGGTCGAACCGGCGAAGGCTAAAGTGACGCGCGACCTCGCGTGTTTATTGGCGCGCCTGGCGCGCGGTGCGGGCTGGCCGCTGCTGGTGGTGGGGCTCGGCGCGCAGCCGCGGCGCATCGACGGGTCGGTGTTGCTCGAGCGTTCGCGCGGCGGCGACTTGGAGCGGGAGTTGTCGTTCCAGCCCGCGCCGCCCGCGGCGAGTTTGGTTCCTGCGGCGCGTTCGCTGCTGCGGCCGGGTGCATTGCGACTGGTGCTGTCGGACTTCTTGGGGGGAGATTTCGAGCCCGCGCTCGCTCCACTGGCCGACGGCGCGGGCGCGGTCGGGCTGGTGCAGGTGCTCGGGTCGGAGGAGGCCGAGCCCAAGGCGGGTGGGCGCGCGCGTCTCGTCGATGCAGAGACCGGGGCGTTCGCCGAGGTGGAACTGGACCGCACCGCCGTGGAGAGGTACCTCGCGCGCCTCGAGGCGCTGCGCGGCGCACTGGCGCTGGGCGCGCGGCGCGTGGGCGGTTCCTTCGCATCGCTGGTAGCCGCGCCGGACGAAGAGCCCGAAGCCCACCTGGCGCTGTTGCACCGCGCGGGATTCATCGAACCGGCGTAGGGGCGCGGCCCTGTCCGCGCCCAATGGGTGTCGTACGGCGGGGACGAAGCCCACGCTGCAAGGTGGGCCAGGAGGCCCGCGCACCCGGCTCGCGCGCTCGGCCGCGCGCTCGGCGGCGCACCGCGCCGTGTGGCGATCAGCGCGCGATGAGCAGGCGTGGGGGCCAGAAGCTCGCGAGCGCGGGTTCCAGCAGGGGCACCGCCAGAAGCGCGGGTGGGAAGCTGTGCAGGAAGCGGCGCTCGCGCCGGAAACCCGCGTCGGCGAGTGCGCTCCACCAGCGCGATTCGGGCCAGTGGTGGAGATGTTCGGGATGTTGCCAGTGGGCGCGCGCGCCCGGGACCGCGGCGTGCAGCAGGCTGGTCACACGACCCCACGCGCTGGACTCGCGCTCTGGCCGCGTCCATTCGACGAGTACCAACGGCGCGCCTTCGGGCAACAGTCGGCGGAGCTCGCGGAGCGCAACCTCGGGCCGTCGCAAGTGCACCAGGCAGTCCGCGAGGAACGCACCTTCGAAGGGGCCTTGGGGAGCGACCGCGTCGGCCCATCCCGGCGCGTCGAGATCCACTTCGAGCGCGCGCCGCCCCAAGTGCCGCACCTCGTCTAGCGCGCGGGGGTCTCGATCCAACCCCAGACTGGACGGGTCGAGGTGCACCAGGTGCTGTCCCGCTCCGCATGCGGGTTCCAAGAGGCGCAACCTGGCGAACGACGTGTTTGGCCCATCGCGTCCCGGGCCGGTCACACAGCGGAACGCGGCGAGCAGTTTGCGCGGAATGGCCGGCGGCGAAGACCCCATGCGGCCCACGATAGCGCGGGTCGCCCGGGCGGCCTCCGTCAGCGTTTGGCGGGGCCGGCGGCCTTCGGCAGGTCGCTCGACACACTGTCGAACAGGGAGCGCAGGCCCGCGAGCAGGGTGATGCGCGAGTTGGGATTGATGCCGGCGGTGAACCCCTGCTTCTCGGAGCTGTCGAGCACCGCCTGCATGGCTTCGGCGGCCTGGGCCTGGCGCTCGAGGTACGCGAGCATCGCCTTGTCCGTGGCGCGCAGGGTCGCCTGCTCGTCCGCGAGGTGTTTGGCGAGTTTGTCCGACTCGGAAAGGCGGCGTTCCAGATCGGCTACCCGGGTTTCGAGGTCCGCGTTCTGGGCGCGCTCCTCCGACCAGGCGCCCCCGGCGAGGAGGGCCGTGCCGAGCAGCAGGGCGGGCAGAAGGGCGTGTTTCATGGTGCTCTCCCTATCGGCCCCCCGCCGCCCAAACCCAAGTTGGGCCCGGGGCGGTTCAGGCCGGTTCCCGCGGGGGATCCGGCAGGCGCCGCCCGAGCGCCAGGGGCAGGACCAAAAACGCCGCCCCGAGGAGGTAGGGGGCCGTACTGCCGAGCGACCAGTACAAAAGCCCCCCGGCCAGGGGGCCGACGGCGCGGGAGAGGGCCCCCATGGACCGGAAGGTGCCGAGGGCGAGGCCCTGGCGGTCGGTCGGGGTGTAGAGCGACACGAGGGCGCTCAACGTCGGCACGATCAGGGCGCTGCCCACGGCAAGGAAGAAGAGGGCCACGTACAGCGCGACCGTGCTCGAGGCAAACGCGAGGGCCACGAACCCCGGCAGCAGCAGCGCGATGCCGGTGAGCGCCAGGCGCTTCTCGCCGATGGCCGCGGCGCGCCGCCGCACGAACCCGCCCTGCACCAGGGCGATCGTCAGCCCGACGAACACGAACATCCAGGCATTGTCCTTGGGCGCAAAGCCCAAACGCTCGGCAGCTAGGAACACCAGGGTGAACTCCATCGCCGCGAACGCTGTCTGCGTGGCGAGGTAGACGAGGTTCACCCGGCGCACCCCGGGAAGATCGATGTGCTTCAGGGCGCGCCAGGGCGCGAACGCCGTCGCGGCGCGCTCGGCCGCGCGTGCGCGCACCTCCTCGGGCGTGGCGACGCGCAACGTCTCCGGGAAACGCAGCGCGGCCCAACTGAGGTTGATGAGCGCAAGTACGAGCGCCACCAGCGCGGCCCCCGAGAACGGGTTCCATCCGTACGCCACGCCGCCCTGCCAGAGGGCCTGGGCGTCGAACGAGTGGTACGCGATCGCACCGAGCGCCGGGCCGAGCACGAACCCGAGGCCGATGGCCATGCCGACGATGGCCATGCCGGCCGCGCGACCCTTGGCTCCCGACACGTCCGCGACGGCGGCGCTCGCGGTCGAGATGTTGCCCGCCATCACACCGCCCAGGATGCGCGCCGCGACCAGCAACGCGAACGAACCGGCGAACATCCACAGCAAGTACGAGAACGCCGTGCCCGCGAGGGTGATGAGCAACGTGCGGCGCCGGCCGATGCGGTCGCTCAACGCGCCCCAGAGTGGCGCGAAGAGAAACTGGAGGGCGGAGTACACCGTGCCGAGGAGCCCGCCGAACAGCGCGACCACGGCGAACTCGGCGCCCGGTCGGCCCTCCACGATGCCCTGCAAGAACTCCACCAAGCGGCCCAGACCGCTGCCCTCGCCCTCCCGCTCCAAGTACCAACGCAGGAGGTCGGGGAACAGCGGAAACAGCACCGAGAACCCGACCAAATCCAGGAACACGGTCAGGAACACCAGACCGAGCACCCGCCGCTTCGGTCCTGTGGCTTCGGTTTCCGGCTCGCCCGCGCCCGCACCCTTCTTGCTGCCCATGGGGGGCGTTGTACTCCGCGGCGCCCACCCGGAACCAGCGAGGCGCCGCGGCGGTCGCTACCAGCGTCCGGCTTCGGGGGACAGCGACAGTGCGAGCACGAGTCGGTGGGCGCCCGGGCCGAAGTAGTGGGGGTCCTCGTCGATGGCGCGGAACCCGGCGCGCGCCAGCACCGCCCGCGAGGCCCCGTTCCCTGGGGACACCGTGGCGCGCACCTCGCGCGCGCCGTGGGCGGCGAGTGCACGCGCCGCGGTCGCGACGAGGTGGGCACCGAGTCCCTGCCCGCGCGCCTCCGGAACCACACCGAGCGCCAGGATCCAGCCCCTTCCCTCGGGACCGAGCGCCAGGGCGCCGAGCACGTAGCCGGTGGTGTGCCCTGCGCCGTCGTCGGCCACGAAGTGGAGCGGCCCGAATAGGTCCCAGAGTTGGCGCAGCGCCTCGCTCGAATACGCCGAAGCGCCGAAGAGGCGGGCCTCCAGGGCCGCCATCTGCACCAGATCCGCGCGCTGCGCGGTGCGAAGGACCGGCCCCATGGGCCGAGCATCGCCGCCGGCCCGGCTGCGCGCAAGGGCCCGGTTGTTCGGAAGGGAATCGGCGGCGCGGGCCCTATCCTCAGCGCATGAGCGAAACCCGACCCAGCGCCGACGGGATCCACTTCGCGCCCAAGGACCGGCCGCTGCGCCAGGACGTGAACCGCCTGGGTGCGGCCCTCGGGGACCTCCTGCGCGAGATCGCGCCGCCGGGAGTGTTTGCGATCGTCGAGCGCGCGCGCCTCGCCGCGCGCCGACGCCGCCGCGGCGACGTGCGCGGCGGGGCCGAGTTGGCGCGGATCCTCGACGACCTGGAGCCGGCCGTGGCACTCGAGGTGGTGCGCGCCTTCAGCGCGTACTTCGGTTTGGTCAACACCGCCGAGCAGGTGCACCGCCTCCGCCGGCGCGCGGACTACCGCCGGGCGGGGGAGCGGCAGGCGGGCAGTCTGGCCGCGACGGCGGCGGAGTTGGTGCGCCGCGGCACGACGGCCGAGGAGGTCTCCAAGGCGCTCGAGTTCGTGCGTGTGGAGCCCGTGTTCACCGCCCATCCCACCGAAGCCGTGCGCCGCACGCTGCTGAAGAAGGACCAGCGCCTGGCGAAGGCGCTGCTCGCGCGGTCCGTCGCCACGGACGCAGGCGAGCGCGCGGAGCTCACCCGCGCGTTGCAGCTCGAGATCGCGTCCGCCTGGCAGACCGAAGAGCAGTTGCCGGGCCGACCCAGCGTGGCCGACGAGGTCGAACACGTGCTGTTCTTCCTGTCCGAGGTGCTGTTCCCCATGGTGCCAAAGTTGGAGCGAGAGCTGGAGCGGGCCCTGGCGTCGGCCTACGGCACGGTGATCCCGGTGCGCCGCTCGCTCGTGCGTTTTGCATCGTGGGTGGGCGGCGACATGGACGGCAACCCGAACGTCGGCGCGCACACGATCCGCGAAACCCTGGGTCGGCACCTCGAGTTGGCGCTGCGCTCGTACCGGGCCGAACTGCGCGCCCTGCACGAGCCCTTGTCCCAATCGACGACACGCGTGGCCGTCGATCCGTGTGTGACGGCGCGTGTGGCCCGCTACCGCGAGCTGTTGCCGACGCAGTTCGAAGCGGTCCCGCGGCGGTACGACGGCATGCCGTACCGCCAACTGCTGTGGCTGATGGACGCGCGCCTCATCGCCAAGGGGCGCGGCGAACCGGGCGGCTACGGCGCGCCCGCGGAGCTGCTCGCGGACCTCGACTGCATGGCGGAGAGCCTGCGGGCGAACGGCGGTGAGCGCGCGGGTTTGGAGCCCCTGCTCGCGACACGCGCGCGTGTCGAGACGTTCGGATTCCATCTGGCGTCGTTGGACGTGCGCCAGGACGCCCTCGTGCACCGCGAGGTGGTGGGGGCGCTGCTTTCGGATCCGGCGTTTGCCGAGCGCACGTCCGCAGAGCGCGCGGAGCGCATCGCGGGTGTGCTGCCCACGTGCGCCTCCGGGACGTGCGCGCGCCTCGAGCCCGCCGCGGATGCCACGTTGGAGGTGTTCCGTGCGCTCGGCGAGGCCCTCGCGACGTACGGACCCGAGGCCCTCGGTCCCTACATCATCTCCATGGCGAAGGGCGCCGACGACGCGCTCGCGGTGTTGCTCCTCGCCCGCGCCGCCGGCTGTGTGGACGCGCGCAACGAGGTCCCGCTCGACGTCGTGCCGCTCTTCGAAACCGTCGACGATCTGGAGGCGGGTCCGGGGATCCTCGCCGCCCTCGCGCGCGACGGCGCGTACGCCGCGCACCTCGCGTCGCGCGGCGCACGCCAGATGGTGATGCTCGGTTACTCCGACAGCGGCAAGGACGGCGGCATCGCGGCTTCGCGTGTGGCGCTGCAGCGGGCGCAGGAGCGGCTCGTCGCCGTGGCAGCCGAACTGGGCCTCGAACTGGTGCTCTTCCACGGGCGCGGCGGTTCGATCAGCCGCGGCGGATCCAAACCGCGTGCCGGCATTTTGGCGGCGCCGCCCGGGGCGCTCGGCGGTCGGGCGCGTGCCACCGAGCAAGGCGAGATCGTGGGGGACAAGTTCGGCCTCGAGGGCATCGCCACGCGGACCCTCGAGCTGACACTCGGCGCGCTCTTGGAGCGCACCGCGGGCGGCGATCCGGCGACGGCGTCCACCGACGAGCAGCGACGGCTTGCGGCGACGTTGCTGGAGGCGAGCCGCGCGAAGTACAGCGCGCTCGTGCACGAGTCCGAGGACTTCGCCGCGTTCTTCCAGGGAATGACCCCCATCGACGTGATCGAGCGCCTGGCCATCGGCTCGCGCCCCTCGCGCCGGCGCGAGATGCGCGGCGTCGCCGACCTCCGCGCCATTCCGTGGGTGTTCGCGTGGACGCAGTGCCGGGCCCTCGTGCCCGGTTGGTTCGGGATGGGAGCGGGCCTGCGCGCCGTGCTCGACGCCCACGGTCTCGACGACGTGCGGCGTATGGCCGAAGGTTGGCCGTTCCTGCGCAACCTGCTGGCGGACGTGGAGATGGTGCTCGCGAAGAGCGACCTCGAGATCGCGGCGCGGTACGCCGAACTCGCCGGCGACTCGGGCGCGCGCCACTTCCCGACCCTGTGCGAGGACCACCGCGAGGCCGTCGCGTGCATCCTCGAGATCGGCGGCGCGCGCGAGCTGCTCGAGCGCGATCCGACCCTCCAGCGCTCCATACGATTGCGCAATCCCTACGTCGACCCCATGAGCTACGTCCAGATCGACCTCCTGCACCGCTGGCGGGCGGGCGACCGCGAGGACCGGGACCTGGAGCGGGTGCTCGTGCAAACCGTGCGGGGGATCGCCCGGGGCCTGCGCAACACGGGCTAGGGGGGGCCGCGGGTGGGGCGGGGGGCGTGCTCCCGCGGCGGCCGTTGGGAACGCAGTGGACGTCGCTAGAATCCGCGGCCTCGCCGGACCCGCGACTCCCCGGCCCACCCCAGCGCCCATGCCCACTTCCTCGGTACGACCCGAACCTCCGTTTCCCAGTCCCCCGGAGCCGGCGCCAAAGGTGCGTCTCGCCCGCCGGGAGGACGCCGAGGACCTCGCGCGCCTCGCCGCCGAGCTGAACGCGCACCAGGGCGACCCCACGGAGAACTTCACGCCCGACGTGATCCTGCGCGACGGGTTTGGACCCGAGCCGCACTTCGTGGCGCTGCTCGCGGAATTGCAGGGCAGCGCGGTCGGCTACGCGCTGTTGGTGCCGGCCTACGAAACGGGTTGGGGCGCGCCCGGCTACTACCTCAACGACATGCACGTCACGGCTTCGGCGCGGCGCCGCGGGGTGGGAAGCGCGTTGCTCGTCGCGGCGGCGGAGCACACCGTCGCCGCCGGCCGCCGCTACCTGTGGTGGGCCACACGCGCGTGGAACGTCGAGGCCCAGGACTTCTACCGCGCCCTGGGGGCCTTCGACGAACCGCTGTTCGCCCACGTGTTGCCCGAGGGCGAACTGCTCGCGTTGGCGAAACGCGCCGGTGGTTCGGGCAGCGCCGTAGGACGACCCTGAACCCGTCTAACGTCGCAAACCCGCGCCGCCCGGCTTAACCGCCGGACGTTGGTTGCGCCGCGTCGGCGGTTCCCGTTGGAAGCTCGAAACGGCTTGCCCGGTGCGCGGATCCACGGCCAGGGCCAACTGCTCGCCCGCGACGGTGTAGAAGAGCCACGCGTAGAACATCTCGTCCGTCGTGCGCTCGCCGAAGGGCACGGAGGCGCTGGGATCCGGGTTGAACGCGTTGAACGGCGAGTTGTCGAAGCGGGCGGTGAAACGGAACTCCGTGCCCGGCGGGAAGCGTTTCGCCCCCGGCGGCCAGTGGTAGTCGAGCTGCCAATCGAAGTTGTAGTTCGGCACGCGCAGCAGGATTTCCTCGCGACGGTCCGGATAGATCGCGCGCAGCTCGGCGTCCCGACCGCGCAGATGCATGTGGGGCAGCACGCTGTGCACGACCAGTTCGGAGACCATGTCGACCGAGCGTTGGGAGCTGACACCGAAGGCCGGCTCCATCGGCGGCACGACCAGGTCGACGTCGGTCAGGGCCAGGCAGCGCAACCGCTGCTGCACCGGCAGCCGGGGGAATCGCAGCCCCACGCGCGGTGCATCTAGGGTGGCCCGTCCGTTGGGCACGTAGTGGATCTGCAGGCAGAGGGCGGAACCCGCCGGGATCAGGAAAGCCGTACCCGGTGTGTTCTCGACGGCCTCGCGTCCTGGCACGTAGACGGCGAGCAGGCGACCCCAGCGGAACCACTCCTCGTCCTGGCCCAATCGCTCGGCTTCCAGGTACATGGCCTGGGCGTGGTGCACCACCGCGCGCTCGGAGGGCAGGATCTCGACCGCCTCGACCCAGGTGTCGCGTTCGAAGACGTGCCCGAGTTCCACGTTGACGTAGTCGAGGAATCCGTCCGCGGGCACGGACGTGGACGGGGCGTCGAGCACCAGGTCGGGTTCGCCGATGCGCCACTCGCCGCGGAGTTCCGGCACGGGTTCGCTCTGCACTTTGCCTTGGGGCGCGTCGGCGGCCAGCCACGCGAGGATCGTGCGGCGGTCGCGCGGCGGCAGGGACCGGTCGTTGGCGAACCGGCCGTGGTCCGGGTGGGCGTACCAGGGCGGCATGCGGCGCTCCTTCACCACTTCGGCGACCACACCGCGGCGGCGGAACACACTGTCGTAGTCGTCGAGTCGGAACGGCCCCGGCGCCCCCGGTTCATGGCACGGCGCGCAGTGGCGCGCAAAAAGCGGTCCCACGTGCTCGCTCCACGTCAGGTTGCCGTCGGCCGCGATCTCCTCGACCTCGAGCGGGCAGCCGTCCGTTGCCGTTTCGGGCACACGCACGTCGCGGCCGGCCAGCACGTCCTCCAGCGCTTCGATCAGATCCTCGCGGCCCGCGTCGGGGCGCACACCGGCCAGCCGGTACTGGCCGTCGACACGCCCGCGGTAGCGCAACACACGTTGGGCGTCGAGCACGGCGACTTGTGGCGAGCGGGTCGCGCCCACCGACGCCGCGGCCGCCCCGTCGAAGTCCTTGACGAAGTGGAACTCGACGCCGTGTTCGAAGGCCTGGTCCATCGCCTCTGCCATCGACGCCGGGCCGACGTCGATGCCGACGAATCGGACACCGCGGTCGCGGTAGGTGCGCTCGAGTTCGCCGAGGCGCGGCAGGTAGCGCGCGGCCAGGGGACAACCCGCGGCCGTGAACACCAACACGGTCGCGTCCGCGGGGCCGACCTCCGACAGGAAACGCGGCAGGAAGTGGCGGTCGGTCACCTGAACGTCGGGGATCGAACTGCCCAGCGCCACCGGACTGGGGTCCGGAGCGGGCTCGCTCGGCTCGACGTCGGCGTTCGGCGCGCACGCGAGTGCGGCCGCCGCCAACCAGGGCAACCCGAGGTTGCGCAGGAGGTCCATTCCGAGGAAGCGCCACGGCGAGGCCGCGCGCGCGGTCCAGTGACTTCGCCGCGCAGCCAGAACTCGCGGCGCAGCCAATACTCGCCGCGCGGCCAATACTCGCCGCGCGGCCAATACTCGCGGGGCGGCCTGCAACTGCGACGCAGCCTGCGACAGCGGCGCGGCCTGCGCACGCGGGCCAACGGGCTGTCTGGGGGGCTCCGCCACACGGGCCAGCGTGTGCGAATGGTGGTCCTCGCCTACCGGCGTCGTCATGGGGGAGCCGCGCGCTGGGGTAGGGAAGGACACCGCGCCTGCTGGTCTCTTATCGGTCGCCAGCGCTTTTGTTTCCCGCGCCCTAGGCAAGTCTCGGGTGCGATCTCTGTACGCGGACGCCCCGGTCCCGCGCGCTACGATCCGGCGCCCGTGGCACACGCCTCCCAACCTGCGTCCGTCCCGAGCTCCCCGGCGCGCCGCCGGGTCCGGGTGCACGAGCTCCCCCGGGGCGCGCCGGATCTCGCGGCCGCGATGCGGACCTTTGCGGACCTGCCGCACCTCGCCGCGGTCGACTCGAGCGGCGGCGAACCGCGTGTGTGGAGCGTTTTGGCGCTGGCCGGCGAGGCCCTCGTCGGACCGCCGCGGGACCTGGTCGGTCTGCGCGTGGCGCTCGAGGCGGGCGGTGTGCTGCCTGCCGCCGGTGTTCCGGAGGGCTGGCCCGCGGAGTTGGCGGACGCGCCGTTCTGCGGCGGATTCTTGGGGGCCCTGGGATACGAGTTGGGCTGCGCGGGGGACCCTGTCGGGTTGCCCGGGGAACCGTGGTCGCCAGCGCCGATCGAGGGCCGCATCGTGCGCGACTTCCTCCTCTGGCACCACCCCAGCGGGCGCACGTGGCTCGTCCTGGACGAACGCGGCGAGGGCACGACCGCGCAGCGCGAACACGACGTGATGGCGCGCCTCGCCGCGCCGCCCGCGCCGCTCGCTCCGCTGCGCCCCGCGGGTCCGCTCGTGCGCCACACACCGGGTTTCGTGCACCGCGCGCGGGTCGACGCGCTGCGGCGCTGGATCCGCACGGGCGACGTCTACCAGGCGAACCTCGCGCACCGTTTCACCCGCGCGGTCGAGGGGCACCCGGTCGCATTGCACCTCGCCTTGCGCGCCCGCAACCCCGTGCCCTACGGCGGGTACCTGACCTTCGCCGGGCGGGAGGGCGGCGCGCTCAGCAGCCACTCGCCGGAGTTGCTGCTGCGCGTCGTCGGCGACACGTTGCACGTGCGCCCGATCAAGGGCACCGCGCCGCGGTCCCCGGATGCGGACGTCGACGCGCGGCTCGCGCGCGCGCTGCTCGCGGATCCGAAGGAGCGCGCCGAACTCGCGATGATCGTCGATCTCGTGCGCAACGACCTCGGTCGGATCGCCCGGACGGGCACGGTGAACGTGGCGCGTTTCCCCGAACTCGAGAGTTACGCCGGTGTGCACCACCTGATGGCCGACGTACGCGCGGAGCGCCTGCCGGAAGTGGACGCGCTGGACGCGCTCGCCGCTGTCTTTCCCGCGAGTTCGATCACCGGCGCGCCGAAACTCGCGGCGATGGAGTGCATCGCCGCGCTGGAACGCGAGGGCCGCGGCTTCTTCACGGGCAGCTTCGGTTTCCTGTCGAACGACGGTCGCGCCTGCTTCAACGTGCTGATCCGCAGTGTGTTGTGGCGCCCGCGCGCGGAGCTCGGGCCGCACGGCGGCGAAGTGTCCCTGCGCGTGGGCGGCGGCATCACGTGGGGCTCGCTGCCGGAGCTCGAGGACGAGGAGACACTGCACAAGGCGCGGCACCTTCTCGAGGTTCTGGAGGGAGACGCGCCGTGAGCGCCGGCGAACCCACGACACCGCGCGATTGGCCCGTCTGGGTGGGGGGTGAGGTGCTGCCCCTCGCCGAGGCGCGTTGGCCGCTGGGCGATGTCGGTCTGCTCTTCGGTCGCGCGGTGTTCACGACCGCGCCGTGGCGGGAGGGCCGCGCGCTCTTCTGGCGGCGGCACGTGGAGCGCCTGGCGCGCGATTGCGCGGCGTTCGGGCTGCCGCTCGACCTCGCTGAGTTGGGTCGGGCTCTCGCGCACTTGGGACCTCGCATTCCCGCGGTGCAAGCGGGGGCGCTGCGTGTGCACGTATCCGCCGCGCCCGACGGGGTGGGCGCGCACCTCGCCCTGATGCCGCGGCCAGTGGCGGTCCAGGGGCCGCCGCTCCTGGCGCGCGCTGGCCCGCGGTGGACCGCCGGCGATCCACTGGGGCGCCACAAACACGTGGGCCGCTTGGCGCGCCATCTGGCGCTGTCCGAGGCGCGTCGCTGCGGGGCGGACGACGTGCTGCTCGAGGACGGATGGGGCGGTGTGGTCGGCGCCAGCGCCGCGTGCCTCCTGGTCCGGCTGGGCGAGCGGGTCGTGGCGCCCGGGGCGGGTGCCGGGACGCTCGAAGGGGTGGCCCGGGCGCTGTTGGCGGACACCTTCCCCGGAGAACGGGACGCCCCGGCGGGGAAACACTGGAGCGACAGGGCCGTCCGCCCCGACGAACTGGAGGGCGCGGACGAGGTGTTGTTGCTCGGTTCCGTCTCCGGCGTGCGCGGCGCCCGGGGCCTCCTGGGGCGCGCCGCGGTACTCCCGGGCGCCGAGGGAGCCCTCGCGCGGGCCCTGGCGGCCCACTGGCGCGAACTTTGTGAACGCGAACTCACGGGCCGCGCGGAAGATCCTTGAGACTCGTGCGGTCGTAGAGGCTACAAGGTCCCTTGGCACGGTTCGCCCCCCCGGCGACCACACCCTTGGACTCTGAAGATCGGATGCGGAACGCGATGCAGAAGCTTTGCACAGCCCTTTGTTTCCTCCTTGTCGCCGCGGCGCCGCTCGGCGTGCGCTCGGCATTCGCCGCGGTCCCCGTCGCTCCCCTGCAGTCGACCGACGAGGTTCCCGACAAGCGCCCGGAAGTGAAGGCGCTCATCGAGGAGTTCGGCGATGCACTGAAGGCGCGCGGAGAAAAAGACGCCGAAGCGGTCGAGGTGATCGCCAAGTTCTTGACCGAGTTCGAGGCCAGCGGACCGAAGGACCGCGAGTCGATGGCGAAGGCCCTCGGGGACAGTTTGGGCGAGAAGCGCAAGGACCTGGCGCAGGACCAGCCGGACGAGCGTGTGGCCCTCGCGGCGGCCGCGGCCCTCGGACGCATGGGTGAGGTCGGCGGCAAGGTCGCGCAGAAGAATCTCGACCACAAGAACTTGAAGGAGAAACCCAAGGCGCGGCGCGAGCTGATCCTGGCGGTTGGCGCGGCGAAGTACGAGCCGGGCATCAAGGATTTGATGGACCTGCTGAAGAACTACGACGCCGCCATCCAAGCCGCTGCCGCCGAATCCCTCGGGCACTTCGCGGGTGTCGAGCAGAAGATGCGCAAGCAGATCTTCAAGGAACTGCTCGAGACGATCATGCCGGTGAAGAACACGGTCGACTCGGACACGACGGACCAGGAGGCGCGCAAGCGTTTGGACACGATCTCCACGCCGATCATCGGTTCCATGAAGGCGCTCACCAACCACGACGAGCCCGACCTGCAGGCCTGGCAGCGCTGGTGGAACCACAACAAGAACGAGGACTGGAAGGACGCCTGAGCGGGCCCGCCGCACCGCGCCCCCCCCTCGCCGTCCCCCCCGCGCCGATCGAGTCAGCATGGGTTCGAACACACATCGAGTCGGGCCGCGCGGGCGTCCCACGACGGGGCCGTTCGGCCCGTCCGTGGTCGTCCTCGCGGCGCTCGTCGCTTTCGCCGTCGGCACTCGCACGCTGCGCCGCGACGTCGATCGCGACTCGAACCGGGATCATGTCGCGCGGGCGCCGCGCAACGCGGTGCCCGAATCCGATGTCGGTGTGTGGCTCGGCCACAACTCCTCGGGGTTGGTCGTGCGCCTGGCGCCGCTCTTCCGGGAACCTGAGCGCCAGGTGTTCGATGCGGAGGCGCTCGCAGCGCGGCTCGGGCTCGAGCCCGGGCAGCCGTTCCGTCTCGAATGCTGCGCGCACCTGCCCAAGGGCGCACAGCCGAACCGCGACGTCCGGATCGAGGACGACGAGGGCGTGGCCCTCGTGCCATTGGTTCGCCTCGTGGCGCCCGACGCGGATCCGCAGGGTGTGACGGATCCGGTGTTGGGGCTGCTTTCCGCCCCGGGTTCCGTCGCCGGCGGCACGGTGACGGTGCTGTGGGGCCGCGCTCCCCGCGCCGGTGCCCGCCTGGTGGGAGCGCACGCGGAGTTGGGTTTGGAGAGCACCTTCGTGGTGCCCCTGGCGCCGAGCACCGTGGCGAGCGGCCAATTGCCGGGTTCGACCCTGAAGCTTGCACCCGAGCGCCTGGCCGGTGTCGAACCCACCCAGGGGCCCCGGTGAAGGGGCCCGCCCTGGGGATCCACCGCCAGAGTACCCAGGCTGCGCCGCGCGCGGGCGGCGCTTCCCTCCGCGCACTGGTGTGGGCGGCGGCGTGGGTGGTGGCGCTCGCGGTGGCCGCCGCCATCGGGTACGCCGTCGGCGCCCGCCAGGCGGAGGGCGCGGGCCGCGCGTTGCTCCGCGCCGAGGAACTCAGGACGGCGGCGCTCGCCGAAGAACTGCGAATAGCGGAGCGGGCGCAGGCGGACCTGCGCGCGCGCCTCGAAGAGGTCGGCGCCCGGGCGGCGCGGGAACTGGACCGGCGCGTGGAGCGCGAGCAGCAGTTCCTGGGCTTCCAGCGCGGTGTCGCGAGCCTGGCGCCCGGAGCCGTGTTGGGCCAGGGCTCGGCGTTCGACGAGGCGCTGCGCGCGGCCCTCGGACTGGCACCGCCCGAGGGTTCGGCGGGGGCGCTTGCAAAGGAGTCGGTGGAAGCGCGCGAAGCGAGGGAGCGCGCCGAACGCGAGCAGGCGTTCCTCGACGACGCCGCGGACCGCGCGCGCCGCTTCAACGCGTTGCTGCGTGTGCACGGCGTCTTTGGGCTCGATCTGGTCGAGGCCGGGCTCGCGCGCGAACGCGGTTGGGGGCCTGTCGTGTTTCGCACCCTGGACGGCGACGGCCGGCTCGCGGGCAGTCTGAGCGCCGAGGCCCTGCACCTCTCCGGCAGCCGCACGGGCCGCACGTTGACCATCGCGCTGCTCGCGGGCAAGGAGACCGCGGGCGGCGAGGAGCGCCCCTTCGCGGGCGGCGAACGGCGCATCGCGCTGCGCCACGTCGATCCGGTGCCGTTCGCCGAGGCCTTCCCCGAACTCTTCGACGACGGCGAACTGGCGAGCCCAGTCGACGACGGGCGCTGGTCGCTGCCGCTCGTGCGCCTCAAGCTGAACGAACTCCTGGCCGAGGCCGTCGCGGGCGAACGCCACCGCGTGTCGTTCCTAGGCGGCGTCCTGGGCGACGAACTGCGGGACCTGGCGCTCGAGGTGCACGATCAGGAGGGCCGCGTGCAGCGCCTCCTCTTCGCGGACCGCGCGCGCCTCTCGTTGGAGGGGAACCTCGCCCTGCTCGACCTCTTCGACGGATCCAGTTCCCGCGGGGACGTGCAAGCTCCCTTCCTGGACGGCCGTTTGCGCATCGCCCTGCCCCGGGTCGACGCCCGCCGTTGGCGCGACGCCGGACTGCCGGGACTCTCGGCGCCCCCTGGAGATTCCTGAGGGCGGCCCGGGCGCTAGACTCGACGCCCTCGTGAGCGCGCGCAGCAGGGATCCCGGACTGTTCGACGAGGCCCCGCGTGGCCGCGCCGAAGCGCCGCCGCGGCACCTCTCCGTATCGGAGTTGACCGCGGAAGTGGCGCTGCGCCTCGGCGCGCTCGGCCGGCTGTCCGTGGAAGGCGAGCTCAGCGGCATCAAACGCGCCAGCTCCGGCCACGTCTACTTCGACCTCAAGGACAAGGCCGCGCGCATCTCCTGTGTGGTTTGGTCCAGCCAGGCCAAACGCGCCTTCGCCGCCGTGCCCAAGGAGGGCGATCAGGTGCTGGTGCACGGCAAACTCGACGTGTACGCGCCGCGGGGCAGTTACAGCCTCGTGGTCGAGCGCGTCGAAGCCGTGGGTGTCGGGTTGCTCCTGGCGCGGCTCGAGGCGCTGAAGGTCGAACTGGCGGCGCGGGGGTGGTTCGAGCGCCGCCGCGCCCTGCCCGCTTGGCCCCGGCCCGTCGGTGTCGTCACGAGCCGCGACGGCGCGGCGCTGCGCGACTTCCTGCGCACGCGCAGCCTGCGTTGGCCGGGGTATCCGGTGCGCATCGCCCACGCGCCCGTGCAGGGACCGGGTGCATCGGCGGCGCTCGGCGCGGCACTCACGCGGCTCAGCGCGAGCGGTGTCGACGTCGTGGTGTTGATCCGCGGCGGCGGCAGTCTCGAGGACCTCATGGCGTTCAACGAGGAGCCGCTCTTGACCGCGATGTGGAACTGCCCCGTGCCAATCGTCAGCGGGGTGGGCCACGAGACGGACACGACGCTCGCGGACCTGGTGGCCGACGTGCGCGCGCACACCCCGACGGACGCGGCATCGCGAGTGTTGCCCGACCGCGCGGCGTTGTGCGAGCGTCTCGAGCGCCTCCGGGCCCACCTCGTGGAGGCCGCCCACGACGGCCTGGAGCGGCGCAAGGAGCGTCTGGAGCGCGCCGCGGGTGCGCGGGTGCTGAGCGGCGCCGGTTGGCTCCTCAGCGAGCGCCAGCGCAACTTGGAGCACCTCTCGAAACGCCTGGCCGCGGCGGCGCGTTTGCCCCTCGAGCGGCGGCGCGGCGCGCTCGACCAAGCCGAACGGCGATTGCGCGCCGCCAGCCCGCGGGCCCGGGTGCGCGCGTGGCAGGGGCGCACCGGGGTGCTCGGCACGCGCCTCGTCGCGGCGGGGCGCGTGTTGGGCGAACCCGAGGCCGTCGCCCTGTCGCGCCTGGCCGCGGGTCTGCACGCGCTCTCGCCGCTCGCCGTGCTGGCGCGGGGCTATTCGCTGACGTTGGGTCCGGGTGGCGAGGCCCTGCGCGATGCCAGACAGGTGGCTCCGGGCGACAGCATCGCCACGCGCCTATCGAGCGGCACGGTGAACTCCCGCGTCGAAGCGGTCGAGCCGGAGGCGGAACCGGCAGAGTGAAAGTCTTCGCGGTGGTCGTGAACTGGAACGGCGGCGACCACAACCGCCTCTGCCTCGAGAGTCTCCGCGCGGAGGGCCTCGAGGCCGGCCGGATCGTGTTCGTCGACAACGGTTCGACGGATGGGTCGCGCGAGGACGTCGCGGCGCGTTTCCCCGGCGTGGTGTTGCGCGCCAACCGCACCAACGAGGGTTTTGGCCACGGCGCGAACCGCGGGATCGAAGCGGCGCTCGCCGCCGGCGCGGACGCGGTGCTGCTCGTCAACAACGACGTCACCTTCGCGCCGGGCACGGTCGCGGCCCTGTGCGCGCGCCTCGTCGCGCGCCCCGAGTTGGGGATCGTCGGTCCGCGGGTGCTCTACGCCCGCCAGCCCGACCGCGTATGGGCCGCCGGCGGGACCCTGACCCACCGCCAGAACCTCTCGACGCTTCGGGGGCACGGGGCGCCGGACGGGCCCGAGTTCCGGCGGCGCCTCGACGTCGACTACGTTGCGGGCTGCGCGATGCTCGTGCGCGCCGAGGTCTTCGCCGCGATCGGACTCTTCGACGGCGCGTACTTCGCGTACCACGAGGACCTCGACTTTTGCATCAGCGCGAAGCGGGCCGGTTTCGCCGTCGAATGCGACGGCGAGTCGAGCGCTTGGCACGACGCCCATGCGTCCACCGGTGGGGGCTACAGCCCGCGGCGCAAGTACATGATGGCCGTCAACACCCTCTGGTTCCTGCGCCGCCACAGCAGCGCCCGGGGGTGGTTCGGTTTTGTCGTGTTCGACCTGGTGCCGCTGCCGGCGCTCGTCCTGGTCGGATTCTTCAACGGACGTTGGCGCGGCGCGCTGGCGAAGGCTCTCGGGACCTGGCACGGTCTCCTGGGCCGACGTGTCGAGGGCGCCGCGATCGAGTCGGGCGCCCATCGCCTGTGGTGACGGTGGAGCCCGGCTGCAACTCGCGGCCGACCCGTTCAGCGCCCGTCGTCGGATTTGGATGCGCCGGGGTCTTCGACCGGCTTCGCATAGGAGGCGGCCTCGGCGCGGGACTCGACCCAGCGGCGAGTGTCCTGGCTGATTTCGGTGCTGCCGCGGTCGGTACCGCAAGCCGCGCACCAAAGCAGTACGGAAAGCGCCGGCAGCGCAGCCAACCGACGGAGGGGAGAGGGGGCGGGAGTTTGCATGGTTCCACTAGCCGACGTCGCGATGCGGGCAACAGGTGGTCGGGGAGCTTCCCCGATCGGCTCGGCTGGTAGCCTCTTTGCCCATGGCAGCCGCCCCCCCCTCGTCCAGGTCCCCGGACCTCGGCCCAGCCTGGCACCGCCTCGTGTCGATCGGTCCGCGCCGGGTTTGGCCGGTGGTCCTGGTGGCGGCGATCGCGGGGGCGCTTTTTGCGGCCTTCCCCCAGGCCCGCCTGCACCACGACGGCTGCTGGATGCTGTGGCACCACGCCAGCGGGGACTACTGGCGCGCGCTGCACGTCGCCCAACTTCCCCTCGCGGCGCTGCTCGGCGCGATCCTGCCGACGGACCGATTCCTGGCAGCGCCGTGGCTGCTCTCGGGCCTCTGTGGGGGGCTGGGGCTCGCGGGAAGCGGGCTCTTGCTGCTGCGCTTCGGCGCGGCGCCGCTGCGCGCGGCGGCCGTCGTGGCGCTGCTGGCGGCTACCCCGGCGCTGGTCTTCTGGAGCACGCAGGTCGACACCCACTCGCTGCACTTCGCGGCCATCGCGTGGAGCCTTCTGGCTTTGACCTTTGCGGCGCGGTTGCCCGGCGCGACGGGTGTTCTGGTGGGGGCGCTCTGCGTGATCCCACCCGCGTGGGCGCACCAATCCACGCCGATCCTGCTGCCCGGCTTCGTGCTGTTGTTCCTTCGGTCGCGGGGTTGCGAGCCGCGCGAACTGTGGCAGCGCAGCGGACTCGTCGCGGCGGTGCGTGTGGGCCTCGCGTTCGGCGCGGCGTTCGCGGTTGCCATTGCGGTGAGTTCGCTGCTGCGCACCGGCGAGCTGCCCTTCGTCGGCTCGTTCTTCGGCGATTCGCAGCGCGGTGAACAGCTCGACATGATCGAATCGGCGCAGCGTTACCAGGCGGTCGCGAGCGCCAGTTGGCCCCAGTGGCTCTGGACTTTCCTGGGCCTCTTGCCTCTTGGCCTTTTCGGCTGGTGGCGCGCCGGTCGCGAGCGCCTCTGGTTGCTCGCATTCCTGGCGCCGGGCACCGTGTTCTTCCTCTGGTACCGCGTGCCCGAGATGGGCGGCCACTACCTGCACCAACTGCCGGTCTACGGTCTGCTCGTGCACTTCGCGCTGCCGCGGGGGAGGGCCGCGCTCGGGATCTGCCTCGGGCTCGCGGCGGTGCACACCTACGCCGCCGTCGACGCGGTGCGCGACTTCGACCGGGGTTTCGACCCGCGTCGGCGCGCGGCGTTGCTCGTCGAACTCGGCGGGCCGAATCCCCTGGTCGTGGAGTTCGTGCAGGACCTGCCGAACGCGGCCATGTGGCACGCGGGTGTCGTGCGCAGCGTGCGCAACCAGGAGCTCATCGAGGCCCTGCGCACGGACTTCGACGCCGAGTTGTTCGGGACCGTCGCCGCCGAGCAGTTGGCCACCGCACTTGGGCCGCCGATCTGGGCCCAGGGACGCGCGGTGTTGGTCGATCTCACCGATCCGGGTTCGTTCGACCGGATCCCGCGTGCGGATGTGGTGGCGCCCTACCTCGCGGCCGTGGAGCGGGCCCTCGACGCGCGGTTCCAGGTCACACGCGCGGAGGCCGACGGCTGGCGTGTGTTGCGTGTGGAGCCGCGCTGAGACGCGCCGGGACTACCGTCGGCCCGCGGCCTGGTCGCGGCGCTCGGCGAAGGTGCGGCGGGCGTTTTCGAGCGCGCCGCCGCCCACGGACGAGTAGTCTCCAAGGGCCCGGGGCTGGGGGAGCCGCTCTGCCCGGAACGAACCGTCGGGCGCGAGGTGCAGGCGCTGCTCGGGGAGCCGCGCCACTTCGCCGAACGAGCCCTCGACCCAGTTCCACTCGGGGCCGCTGGTACCGCGCATCGCGCTCCAGAGCAACTGCTCGCGGCTTTGCAGCGCACCCTCGCCACGCGCCAACGACGGCCGCGGCAACCGCAACAGCGCGACGCCCAACCCGGCGAGATCGACGTGGCCCAACACCGCCGCGCTGGTGCGGCCGGCGTTGAGCGCGGCGGGCAGGTACGACGCGAACGGCACGAGCAAACGGCCCTCGTCCGCCGCGTCCAATCGGTTCTGGAGCGCGGTCACGAACAGGAGCGTGTCGGGCTCGCGCCCGCTCTCCACGAGCCCGGCCACGAGTTCGCCCAGCAGCCGCTCGGCCTCGGCCCCACCCGCGCCCGCGTCTTCGAGGTGCAACCAAAGCAGGACGCGCCGGTCGGTGGCCTCGACCAAGAAGCGCCGGGCCATCTTGCCGAGGGCCTCGGCGCCGAGACCCGGGTCCTCCACGAGCTGCTCGAATCCGGCCAGCCCGGAGTCACTGACGAGATTGGCGCCGAGGAACGCGGCCGTGCGAGTGCCCGCGTCGCGGGCTGCGGCGGCCAGGGTCCAGGTCTCCGCGGGCAGGCGCTCGCCCGATGCGCGCAGGCCGTGCGCCACCGGGTACCGCCCGGTCCAGAGGCTGGCCGCCGCGGCCGGCGCGTGGTCGCTGGTGGCCCAGAGGGGCCCGACACGTTGGCCGCGCCGCGCCAGTTCGCGGAACGCTTGGCCGTCGGGCCACTCCTCGGGGTCGGCCCAGGAGCCGAAGGTGACCAGCACGAAGTCCGTTGCCGAAGGCCGCGGGAAGCGGGGCCCGTCCAAGCGCTCGGCGAGCAGCATGCGCAGGCCAAGACCCAGGGGCGCCGCCAGGATCAGCAGCGCGAGCAGGAACCGCGCCGTTCGTTCCGAGGGCCACACGGCCTAGAGCTTGCCGACCAGCGCCATCCAGCGCAACCGCAGCACCGTGGTGTACCCCTGCATCAAGATGCGCAGGGTCAGGGTCGACTCGCCGCGCACCCGGTCCACGAACTGGATGGGCACTTCGCCGATGGGGATGCCCGCGCGGGCCGTTTTGTAGAGCAGCTCCTGCACGATCGCCGGACCGGGCGAGAAGGTGCGCTCCACCTGGATGGCGCGCAGCGTCTCGGCGCGCCAGGCGCGGAACCCCGAGTTGCAATCGGACACGGGCACACCCAGCAGCACCCGGATGTAGAGGTTCGCGAGTTTGGTGATGGCCTGGCGGAGGGCGCCCCGGTCCGCGTCCGAGCCGCCGCGCACACCGCGGGAACCCAGCACCAGGCCGTGGGGTTGGCCGGCGCGCGGGTGGTTCGTTTCCAGCCGCTCCAACATGGTCGGCACGAACTTCGGGTGGTGCGAGAAGTCCGCGTCCATCTCGAGCACCGCGTCGGCGCCCATCGCGAGGGCGCGCACGAAGCCGTCGCGGCCCGAACGGCCACGGCCCCGGTCCTCGGTCCGGTGCAGGAGGTGCAGCCGCGGTTCGCGGCGCGCGGCGTCCTCGACCAACTTCCACGTTCCGTCCGGCGAGTGGTCGTCGATCACCAGCACCTCGACGTTGTTGCCCAGGGCGAGCAGCGCGGCGGCCAGTTCGAGGATGTTCTCCGCCTCGTTGTAGGTCGGCACCGTGCACACGACCTTGGCCCACGGCCCCAGGGGGCCGGCCTGGGAGCCGTGTGCCGGGGCGGGAGCCGGGGCCGAGGCGGGGCGGTGGGCGGGGGACGGTTGGGACATACCCGGAACGGGGGCCTCGGCGGGGGGGCACGCGGGGCGCGAAGGAGCCGGCGAAGCCTACTCGTGTCTCCGGGGAGCGGCAACTTGACGGCGCGCGGCGGGTCCCCGCTTGCGCTCGGGGCGGGCCCTCGGGTTCCCTGGGCACCCGATGGAGCAGGTGAGCGGGGGCCAGGGCGACGGCGCGGGTGGCGGACAGCCCTGGCGGAAGGCGCCGGACGAGTCCCTCGAGCTGCGCGGCGGCGCCTACGCCGGCGCGCCGGCGGCCGCCATCGCCCACGGGATAGGGCAGGTCGGCGAGTCCGAGCAGCCTGCCCCCGCGTCACGGGGGTTGGCTCCGGCCGACGGAAGCGCCGAGCGCGACCCCGCGGTCGAGCGCCGCTGGACCCGCGCGGCACGCGCACTGGTGGCGCTCGTCCTGGTGCTCCTGGTGCATGGCGCCTGGCGCGTCGGGCCGACCTACGACGAACACTTCTACATCGCGGCTGGCCGCGGCTACCTCCACACACCCGACTTCGGCCTGAACCGCGAGCACCCGCCGCTGCTCAAGTACATGGCGGGGCTGCCGCTGCTCGTTCTGGGTGTGGATCCAAGGCCCACCTGGCGCGACGAGATCGCGTTCCCCTCGTCGCTCATCTACGCGCGCGAGCGCGCCGACCTCGACCGCAACCTCTTTGCGGCGCGCCTGCCGTTCTGCCTGTTGTCGGCGTTTTTCGTGTGGTGGATCTTCCGTGTCGGTCGCGCGTGGTTCGGCGCGCGCGCGGGGTTCGTCGGCGCGGCACTCCTCGGCCTCAACCCCAATTGGCTGGCGCACGGACGGCTCGCGGGCCTCGACGCAGGCACGGCGGTGTTCGTGGCGATGGCGCTGGTCGCGTTCGTCTTGGCGCTGGAGCGACCGACCGCGCGCCGCACCCTGTTCGCGGCCGTGCTGTTCGGGCTCGCGAACCTCGCGAAGTTCACCGGCCTGCTGCTGGGACCCGCGTGCATCGCGCTGGCGGCACTGGCCGCCGTCTGGCGCCGGAACGCGTCGCCACTGCTCGTGCTCGCGCGTGTGCTGCTCGGCGGTTTGGGTGTGTTTGCGCTCGGGTACGGGCTCGAGGTGCGCTCGATCCACGAGGCGTGGGGCGAACCGTCCTATCCTGTGGCCGTCGCGCGGCCGGAGTTGGAGCGCGGGGAACTCGCCGCGGCGCTCGATTCCGCGCTGCGCGCGTTCGAACCGCTCCCCGCCGATGCCCTGAGCCTGCGCCAGGAGTTGGCGCGCGCGCCATCGGAGGACGTCGCCCTGGCGGCGGTGCTGGCGCGTGTCGCTGCGCCGACGCCGATCGCGGTCGCGCTGCTCGAGACGCTCGAAGTGCTGGACGGAAAGGCCGGCGAACTGCGCAAACGGGCCGTGGGCGCGCTTCTGGAGCCGGCGAGCGGCGCGCTACCCGAACCGGAGCGCCTCGAGCTGGTGTCAAAACTGGCCGAGCGCGACACGGACTTCGGCGCGGGCGGCGATGCGGAACTCGCCCTCGAGCGCTGGCGCGCGTGGTACGACCGGGCGCGCTCCGACGATTGGAACGAGACGATCTTCGTGCCCGGGATCTTCGAACGTTTGACCCGCGGTGTGCTCGGCGACCGCACGCCGATCCCGCTCCTGACGGCGCTGAAGGGCATCGACTACCAGCTCTACCATGGCCGCTTCGGCCACGGGTCCTACTTCAAGGGAGTGCCGCTGCAAGCCGGCCGCGATTTCCAGGACGGCAATCCGTTCCCGGAGTACTACGCGGTCGTGATGGGGGTGAAGAACCCCCTGGCGTTCCTCGCGGCCGCGGGCCTCGGGTTGCTGCTGGCACTCGTCACGCCGCGTCGTTTTGGGTCCCTGCGCCTCGCGGCGTGTGTGCTGTTCCCGCTGGCGTGTTTCTACCTGTTCTCGACGGGCAACGCGCTGATGGGTGTGCGCTACGTGTTGCCGATCTTTCCGTTCCTGGCGCTGTTCGCCGCGCGGTTCGCGGCGAGTCTGCCGAAGGTCGGGTTGGCGCTCGTGCTGGTCGCGGCGGGGGAGTCCCTCTGGATCCATCCGCACGAGTTGATGTACTACAACACAACCGTCGGCGGCCCCGGGGGCGGGCCCGAGTTGACGCCGGTGGGCGACGATTGGGGGCAGGACGTGCGCCTCGTCGGGGAGTTCTCGAACCGCCATCGGGACGCGCTGCGCGCCGCCGGCGGCCTCGTGTACGAGCCGTACAACGTCGGCGATCCCGCGGCATTCGGGCTGCTCGAAACGCGCCTTCCCAAGGGCCGCGAACGGGCCGTGATCGCCGTGCACGTCTTGCACTACTGGCGCGAGCGCGAGAAGTGGTCCTGGCTCGACGCCTACGAACCCTTCCATCACCTGGGCCACAGCGTGCTGCTGTTCGACACCCGCGCCGGCCCCCCTGGCCGGGACCCCGGCCTGCGCTGATACCCGGTCCCGCGAGCAGCGGCCCGCGAGCAGCGGCCCGCGAGCAGCGGCCCGCGAGCAGCCGAACGGGCCGCCCGGGTAGACTTCCCGTGCCCATGGCTCGGAATTGCATCACCCACCCCGTCGCGGCGGCCCTCCTCGGGGCCGTTGTCGTCGGCTGCCAAGGTGGGGACGACCGTCCTCACGTGTTGCTCATCACCGTCGACACCCTGCGGGCCGATCGCCTCGGAGCCCTCGGGTACGAGCGCGACACCACGCCGCACATGGACAGCCTGGCGAGCCAGGGTGTGCTGTTCGAACGCGCCTACAGCCACGCTCCCTTCACGGCGCCCTCGCACGCCAGCTTGCTGACGTCCCTGCACCCCCAGAGCCACGGGGTGTTGTACTGGGACCGGCGCTTGACTCCCGAGGCGCCGACGCTGCAGGGCCTGTTCGGCGCGGCCGGTTACCGCACCGCGGCGCTGCACAACCACCCCGGCCTGGTGCCGACGGAGATCACCCGCGGCTTCGACGAGGTGCAAGCTCGTTTCTTCGAGCCCTGGCAGACCACCGTCGATGCCTTTTTCGCGTGGACCGATGGCGGCTCCAAGCAGCCCTTCGCGGCGTGGGTGCACCTTTGGGATGCGCACCGTCCCTACGGGTTCCGCGACTGGCGCGCGGACTACGTGCGGCCGCACACGCAACGCACGGGCGACGATTTGGTGCTCGCGTACGCCGAACAGGGTTTTGGCCCCCAATCCGACCGCCGCATCGGCCGCACGGAGGCGTTCTACAACCTGCGCCCCGACGAGCGCGCCGCGCCCATCGACGTCGGTGGCAAGGCGCGTGTGCTCTCCGCCGAGGAGTGGGCGTACATCGCCGATCGCTACGACGCCAGCGTGCGGTACGCGGACCAGGGTGTGGGCGCTCTGATCGACGGCTTGCGAAGCCGCGGGATGCTGGACAACACCGTGGTGGTGCTGACGAGCGATCACGGCGAAGCGTTGATGGAAAGGGATCCCGTGTGGTTCACGCACGATCCATTCCTGACCGAAGAGGTGATGCACGTCCCGCTGATCGTGCGACTTCCGAAAGGCGAACACGCGGGGCGCCGCGTCGCCGACTTGGTGCGCGGCGTCGATGTGCTGCCCACCCTGCTCGAACTTTGCGACGTGCCGATGCGGGGTCGCGTCGCATTCCAAGGGCAGAGCTTGGTCGAGCTCCTCGAAGGCTCGTCGCCGCGCCCTCGAACGCTGTTCGGCGGCACGCAGACACGCAGCGCCAAGGAGACGCGGCGCAACGCGAAGCCCGGCGAGGACGTGTGGTTCGAGTACCGCCAGGTGCTGATCGACGGCTCGCTGAAGGTCGTGCACGACCTCGAACTGGACCGCTGGTACGCCTTCGATCTGGCCGCGGATCCGAGGGAGCAGAACGATCTCCTCGCGGGCGGCGCCGCGCCCAGCGACGAAGTGCGTCGGCGCATGGAGAATCTCGTGCAACTGCGGGCCAACCTGCCCGCGGCCGGGACGCTCGAGGTGCAGTTGAGCGGTGGCCAGAAGGCGACACTCGCCGGACTTGGGTATGGCCCCAACGATCCCGAGTTCGTGGAATCGGCCCCCGCAGAGCCGAAGGCCAGCAAGGATTCCGAGGGCGGGCCCAGGTGACGGACAGCGCCCCGAAGGACCCGCCGGCGCTCAGCCGCGAGGAGCTCGCCGAGCAGCGCGGCCGCCGTTTTGCGGGGGCCCTCGAAGCGCTCGAAGCGGAGCTCGACTGGCCGCTTCTGGAACGGGTCTACTGCGAGGTGGACCCGGCGATCCCGGCGGACCAGTTGGTCGGCTTCTTCGGCCCCGAGGCGCGCGAGGCCCAGATCGACGCGGGCCTGCGTTTTGGCGCGGATTTGGTCGAACGCCTCAAACAGGGCGGCGCGAGTTTGTACGTCGGCGGCGGCGTGGCCGAGCTCGTTCCGATGGTGGCGGAATGTGTGCTGCTGCGTCGCTCCGTGCGTCTCGTCACACTGCCCGGTCCTGAGGCCGACGAGCTGGAGCGCGCCTTCGCCGCGGCCGGCAAACGCGAGGGCCTGCGACTCGTGCGCGTCGATACGGCGCCCCTCGGCCGAAAGCGCCTCGACCCCGTCGACCACCTGTGGTTCGCCAGTGTGTTGACGGACCCCGAGGCGTTCCCCGCGCTCTCGGACACGCTGTACGAGCGCGGTCACCCCAAGGGCCGCGCCCTGTCCCGTGAAACCAAGGTCGCGGAGGCCCTCTTGGCCGCGGCCCTCGGACCCCTGTCCGAACGGGGCTGGCTGACGACCAGCGACGAAGAGCTGCCCCTTTGGGAGCGCGCCCTCGCCGCCCGGGGCCTCCTCGCGCGCATCCCCGACACGGGGCGCCTCTCGCCCATCGTGGGGGACGTGGTGCGCCACATCTCCCTCGCCCCCAATTTGCACGGGACCCCAAGTCGGGGGATGCTTTCGCACGAAGCGCCCCCGAAGGGCCCCCCCCGACGCAGCCAGAAGCGCCCGCCCCCCTCCCGATCATGACCCAGTTTTCCCCCGACGCAGCCGCCCGCTACGCCGTCCAGGACTACGGTCCGAAGCCCCGCATCCACGGGCTCGAGATCCGCGAACTGAAGCGCTTCAACGACGACGGCGGAGCCATGACCGAACTCGGCCGCCTCGATGGCGGACAACTGGCCGGGTTCGAGGGGTTCACCGCGCGCCAGATCAACTACTCGGTGATGGAACCGCTCGCCATCAAGGCCTTCCACCTGCACAAGCGCCAGACTGACATCTGGTTCGTGCCGCCGAGCGACAAGTTGCTGCTCGTCGTCGCGGACGTGCGCGCCGGTTCGCCGACGGAGGGCCTGGTGCAGCGTTTCGTGCTTGGAGACACCCGCTCGCTGCTCGTGCGCATCCCCCCCGGTGTGGCCCACGGCGCCAAGAACCTGCGCCCCGCGTCGCCGTCGGTGATCGTCTACTTCGTGGACGTGCAGTTCTCGACGGACAGCCAGTGCGACGAGGGCCGCTTGCCCTGGGACCACTTCGGCGACAAGGTCTGGGACGTCGAGCGCGGCTAACGGCGCTGGTAGACACCCAGGAGGCAAGTCTCCGGGTAGGAGAGGCCCACGCTCTTGAGCGCGCGCCACAGGCTGAGCTCGAGGAACGCCGTCGGCCGAAAGCGCGCGAACGCGCGGCAATCGTCGAGGTACCAAAAGCCGCGTTCGTCGAAGCCGCCGCGTTCGAAGATGCGGCGCAGGGCCGCGCGTGTGTTCATGCGGAACGCGGTGGGGAATGTATCCTTCTTCTCCGTGCGCCACAGCACCCGTTTGATCGGTTGGTGCAACGAGAACGGCACGAGCGACGTGATCAGGGGCACCGGTGACCAGCGGTTCACCGTGTAGATCAACACGAAGCCGCCGGGGGCCGTGCGGGCGGCTAGGTCTGCGACGAGCTCGTCGGGGCGCTCCACGTGTTCCGCCACCATGCGCAGGGTGACGAGCTGGAACGCTTGTTCCGTGGGCAGGTCCGCCACGAACCCGCGTACGGCCTCGTGCACGAAGGGGTTCTCCTGCACGTTGGCATCGGGATCGACACCGACGAGTCGACCCGCCACACGCGTCAACTCCGCCGCGAGCGGGGTGTTCGAGGGGAAGAGGTGGCGGCCGCAACCCACGTCCAACCAGGCGCTGCCGGGGGCCACCATGCGGCGCACCAGCGCTTCGTAAACCTCGTCCGGAGTGTGGTAGCCAAATCGCGCGCGCAGCCTGGGGCTCCAACCCAAGTGGTGGCTGCGCAGGTGCTTCAGCTCCAGGAGTCCCGCCAACTCGGCCGCGCTGGGGGGCGTGATCCGGTGATCGGGGCCTGTGGGCCGCTGGGGGTCGGGCGCGAGGGCGGTCATGGGCGCCGCCATCCTAACAGGGGGCACGCAGGTGGGCTATTGGCCCTCGACGATCGCAATCATGCGCTCCAGGCTGAGCCGCGCCTCGGCGACGAGACGCTTTCGCTCTTCCTCGTGCAGACGGTCGCGGCGCATGGTGCGCTCGTCCACCATGTCCCCGGCGAGCACGCGGTTGATCGACGGCGCCGTGCCCTTGCGCAGGAGGTCGAGCATACCGACGAGGTGCGGCGGATCGTTGCGGCTCATGGTCGCGCAGCCGCAGCCGCCGGAACCAAAACCAGGTTCGGGGATCTGCGCGAGGTGCACCACCTCCACACCGCGCTGGCGGCCCAGTTCGCGCGCGTTGTTGACGAAGTGGCCCTCGGTGCCGATCGCCAGTTTGCTGCCCCGGGGCGCGGTTTGGACCGCGTCCCAGAGGTAGTTGGTGCTGCCCTCGCCATCCGCCGCGCGCACGGCTTCGATCGGGCTTTCCGGGTGGATCAGGACGCGGTAGCCGCGCTCCTGCCACCAACGCACCATCTCGGGTGTGAAGATGGTGTGCACGCCGCACGCCGAGCCCCACAAGATCATTTCGGCGCGGTCCAACTCCGCCCATTGGGGCGCGAGGTCGATGGCGCCGCGACTCGGGTCGGGCAGCGTGACGAGTTTCCCGAGGTCCATGCCCAATTTCGCCGCCGTGTTGCGGCCGAGGTGTTGGTCCGGCACGAACAGGATGCGTTTGTTCTGGCGACGCGCCCAGTCGACGACGAGGTGCGCGTTCGAACTGGTGCAACTCGCGCCGCCGGTACGTCCGGACAGGGCCTTCAAGCGCCCCGACGTGTTCATGTAGCTGACGACCAAGAGCTCGTCGCCGTAGCGCTCCTGCAACTGGTCCGCGACGGGCAGCACCATCCAGTCCTTGGCCAGCATCTCCATGGTGCAGCCGGCCTTGGGATTGGTGATCCACACACTTTGGTCCCCATGGGCGAGGATCGCGATCGATTCCGCCATGAAGTGCACAGCGGACTCGACGATGACCTTCTTCTCGGGCCGTTTGTGCGCGGCCACCGCCAGGGCGTAGCTGTCCGCGATCACGCCGCCGAAGTGTTCGACCACCTTGACGATCTCGCCGCCCATGTAGAAGTGGGCGAGCAGCAGCAGCTCGTCGCCGAAGTGGTCGAGCGCGGGCCGGACGTAGGGCTCCATCCACGCGAGCACCGTGGCGGGCCGCCGGTCGGGCAGGCGGAGGAACTCCTCGGCGTAGGGCTGGAACTCCGGCTGGTACCAATCGAGCGGCAGCGCGCTCTGGCAAAGCTCCATCTCGGGCCGCAGGAGCAGGCCGGTGCCGGACGGGCGGTCGAAGCGGGGCTGGGGGTCGTGCACGGGGTTTTGTGGGTCCGAGGGGGGCAGCCCGCAAGGGGGCCCCCAGAAGAGTAACGCACTCGCCGGGTGCCCCAGCGGTCGCTACCATCTCGGCCCCGTCCCTGGCGGCGGCGTTCCCCATGGCCTTCAAGATCCTCTCCGACTTCGACGGCGTTTGGACCGACCAGGCCATCGAGGCCGAGTGTGTGAAGCTGTTCCTCGCCGCCGAGGCCGCGCGCCTCGCCGAGGTGCCCGCGAACCGCGCTCTCTTGGACTTCCGCGGCTACGAGGCCCGCGTGCAGGCCCGCCCGGAGCGCTACGGCTGGGCGCCGGACGGCCGGATCACGGCCTACGTCGACGAGGATCCGTTCTGCGTGGCAAATGCCATCGCTTCGTACTTGAGCGAGGCGAGCGAGCCCGCCGCGGCGCGCTACCGCGAGGCGATCCTGGCCGGGGGCTTCGCGAATCTCACCGCGTTCGCGGACCGCTGCTTCTTGACCGCCACGGGCAGTTACCGCGACCAACACCCGCCGGCGCTGGTGCCCGGCGCGGCGCGGCACCTGGCGGCCCTCGTCGACGCGGGCGCCGAGGTCGTGGTGGTTTCGAACTCCCCTGCGGACAAGATCATCAACTGGTTCCGCTCGGCCGGTGTCGATGCGGGCGAAGTGGTGGGGCACGGTCTGCGGGTGCGCGGCACCGCGGGCAAGCAGGTGCTGGGGGCCACGGACCGCTGTTTGGAACTCGCCGGCCGGCGCATCCACGTGGACCGGCCGCGGTACCTGGAGGTGCTGCGGGAAGAGCGCGCGGACCTTGTGATCGGCGACGTGTTCAGCTTGGACCTTTCGCTGCCGCACCTGGTGCGCACCGAGGGCGAGAGCTTCGCGCCGCGCACCCTTGTGCTGCGCGGCCACGAGCACACACCGCGCTGGGTGCGCGAGGGGCTCATCGGCGGGCCCATCGACCACATCCTGGGCGGTGTGGACGAACTCTTGCCGCTCGTGCACGCACTGGCTCCGACAGCGCGGTGATGGGTACCTGGTTCGGGCGCAGGATCGGGGCCTTGGCGCTGCTCGCCCTCGTGGTGTCGTGCGCGGATCGGCCGGTCGGCACGAAGCAGCGCCCCTTCACCATGTACTTCGTGCCCTCCATGCAGGCCCAGGACCTGGGCTCCAACTCGGACACGCTGGCGGCTTTTGTCGCCAAGTTCGTGTCCCAGCGCCTCTACGGTGAGGACCGCGGCTTCTACGTGCGCACACGGATCCCGATGAGCTACGTCGCCGTGGTCGAGGCCCTGGGCACGGGGCGAGCGGACCTTGCGGCGCTCAACACGTTCAGCTTCGTCCTGGCGAAGGACATCAAGCGCTACGACGTGGAGGCGTTGCTGGCCGTGGTCCGCGGCGTGGACGAGCGCACGTATTGTGGCCAGATTCTCGTCCGCGCGGATTCCGGCATCGAGGCGCTCAGCGATCTGAACGGCAAGAGCTTTGCGTACACGGACCCCTCGTCGTCGGCGGGATTCATGCTGCCCGTGCGTCTGTTCGAGCGCGAGGGCGTGAAACTCGGCAACACCGTCTTCGCCACGCGCCACGACAGCGTTGTTTCCATGGTGCACCAGGGCCAGGTGGACGCTGGCGCGACCTATTTCAGCCCGCCGCGCCTCGCGCCCGACGGCACGGTGCTCGAACACCGCGACGCGCGCGCGCGTGTGTTGACGCAGTACCCGGACGTCTTCGAGAAGGTGCGCATCCTGGCGTTCACGGAGCACGTGCCCAACGAACCGTGGGTGGTGCGCGGCACACTCGACCCCGAGCCCGGCCGCAACGGTGCGATCAAGGAAGCGGTGCGCGACGCCCTCATCGCCTTTGCCAAGACTCCGGAGGGCCGCGAGTCCTTGGAGGGCCTCTACAACCTCTCCGGACTGGCGCCCGTGGACGATTCGGAGTACGACGGCATGCGCGAGATGGTGCTGCGCTCCGGCGCCGACATCGAAGCCCAGTTGGCGGGACGACGCTGATGCAAGAGGATGCTCCGATCCTGGAGGTCAAGGACCTCTGGAAGACCTACGACAACGGCGTCGCGGCGCTGCGCGGGGTCAGTTTCACCGTGCGGCGCGGCGAGTTCCTCGGCGTGATCGGCCTTTCGGGTTCCGGCAAGAGCACGCTGCTCCGCTGCATCAACCGGCTGGTGGAGCCCTCGAGCGGTTCCATCCGTTTTGGCGGCGCGGAAGTGACCGCGATGGGGGGAAAGGACCTCTCCGCCGCGCGCCAGCGCATCGGCATGGTGTTCCAGCACTTCAACTTGGTGAAGCGCAAGTCCGTGCTGACGAATGTGCTGACGGGGCGCCTCGGGGCCGTCGGTACCTGGCGCTCCATCGCGGGGCGTTTTTCGCCCGAGGAACGGGCCCGGGCCGCGGAGCTGCTCGGAATCGTCGGCCTGGGTGACAAGGGCGACGTGCGCGCTTCGGAGCTCTCCGGCGGACAGCAGCAGCGCGTCGCGATCGCGCGCTCCTTGATGCAACGCCCGGACCTGTTGCTGGCGGACGAACCCGTGGCGAGCTTGGATCCCTCCACGTCCCACTCGGTCATGCGGTACCTCGAGCAGGCCAATCAGGAGTTCGGTGTGACGATCCTCTGCAACCTGCACTTCCTGTCGCTGGTGCGCCAGTACACGACGCGTGTGATCGCATTGCAGGCCGGCCAGATCGTGTACGAGGGCAGCCCCCAAGAAATCGACGAGGCTTGGTTCCGGCGCATCTACGGCGAAGAGGCGAAGGAGGTGCGCATCCAATGAAGCCGCTTCCCGACGCCCGGGCCCAACACACCGATCGTGTGCGCCGCGCACACGGGGCCGCGCGCTGGCGCGCCGCGCTGCTCGATGGGCTCTTGGCCTGGTACATCCTCGGCGGCACGGTGTGGTTCCTGCGCTGGTGGACCCATCCGCCCGCGGTGTCCGGCGGCGCGCCGGAGGCGTTCTCGCCTGCGCTGCATCTGGGCTTGTTGGTCGGCGGTGTGCTCCTAGGCCTCCTGTGGAGCAGCATCCGCACCAGCCCCGGTCGCATGGCGGTAGCACGGACCACGCCGCTGCTGCGCGGTGACGCACCGAAACCCGCGGGCGGTTTCTGGCGCACCTGGCACGGCCGCGCGGTGCTCTACGCACTGGCGCTCACCCTGGGGCTGGGTTTGCGCATCACCCAAGTCGACCTGTACGCGCTCTTCTCCCGCGAGGGCTTGGCCGGTGCGCGGCGCATCTTCGAAGCACTGGCGCAGCCCAACTTGTCCATCGCCGGTGTGGTCTTCGACAAGATGGTCGAAACCATCTTCGTCGCCCTGATGGCCACCGTCGCCGCCGTGCCCGTGGCGTTTGTGCTGAGTTTTGCCGCCGCGCGCAACCTGTCGCGGCACAGCGCGGGCGCGATGGCGCTCTACAGCCTGGTGCGGTTCCTCGCGAACCTCACGCGCTCGATCGAGCCGGTGCTGTGGGCCATCATCTTCAGCGTGTGGGTCAGCTTCGGCCCGTTCGGTGGCATGCTGGCGCTGTTCGTGCACTCGGTCGCGAGCCTCATCAAGCTCTACTCCGAGCAAATCGAATCGGTCGACACCGGCCCGATCGAGGCGATCGAAGCAACGGGCGCCGGCCGCCTGCAAACGATCTGGTACGCCGTGGTGCCGCAGGTTGTGTTGCCCTACCTCTCGTACACGATCTACCGCTGGGACATCAACGTGCGCATGGCCACGATCATCGGCCTGGTGGGCGGCGGCGGCGTGGGCGAGCTCCTGATGCAATACTTCGGCCTGGGCCGCTACAACGAAGTCGGCACGATCGTGCTGTTCATCACCGCCGTCGTCTGGACGATGGACTGGCTGAGCGCGAAAGTACGCGAAGCGATCGCGTAATGCCCAACCCCGTTCTGTAGGGGCGCGGCTCGGGTGCGCGGGCCTCCTGGCCCGCCTTGGAGCGCGGGGTGGTTCCCCGCAGTTCAACGCCCCTTGGGCGCGGACAGGGCCGCGCCCCTACAGAACGCGGTCGGTGCCTCGATTCGCCGTTGTGGTCGTTCGCAGCGATCTGCACGGACGCAATCCATTCCCACTACGCTGCGCCTTGCCGCCTGGGTGCGCGGGCCTCCTGGCCCGCCTGGAGAAGCCCCGGTCGTGCAAGATTCTGCCCGCTTCCCAAGGCGGGCCAGGAGGCCCGCGCACCCGGCGTCACGTCGCTTCGCTGACCTAGGCGGCGCGGAGTTCCGGGCGCGGGGCAACGCCCCGCCCGATCGTAGCCTGGGGCAACGCCCCAGGTTTTCGTAGCGAGCGGCACAAGGGCTGAAGGCCCGCCCCATCGCGCAGCCGAACGATGGGCCGGGCCTTCAGCCCGTTTCCCTTCGAACGACCTACCTGGGGCGTTGCCCCAGGCTACGATCGCGCGCGCCGTTGGCGCGCAGACGAATGCAGTGGCGGGCATGTCCCAACGCCCTCGCCCGCAAGGTGTCCAGCGCTCTCGCCGCCACGGTGTACAGCGCGCTCGCCCGCTCGGTGCGCAACGCGCTCGCCCACACGGTGCGCAACGCGCTCAGGGGGCGCGAATCGGTCCGTTGGCGCGCATGCCTAGCCCAAGAACGGATACCGCCAGTCGGTCGGCGGCACGAACGTCTCCTTCAGCGTACGCGGGCTCGTCCAGCGCAGCAGGTTCAGGATCGAGCCCGCCTTGTCGTTCGTGCCCGAGGCGCGGCTGCCGCCGAACGGTTGTTGGCCGACGACGGCACCGGTCGGTTTGTCGTTGATGTAGAAGTTGCCGGCGGCGAAGCGCAGGGCCTGGGTCAGGGCCGAGATGGCGTGGCGGTCCTGGGAGAAGATCGCGCCGGTGAGCGCGTATTCGGAGCCGGTGTTCGCGGCCTCCACGGCCTCGTCCAGCTTGTTGTCGTCGTACACGTAGACCGTGAGGACGGGCCCAAACAGCTCGCGCTGCATCGTGTCGTAGTCGGGGCGTTTGGCCACGATCACGGTCGGCTCCACGAAGTATCCCTTCGAGTCGTCGCAGCGGCCGCCGATCCGCACTTCGGCGTCGTTGGAGGCCTTTGCGGCGTCGATGGCGGCCTTCTGGGTCGCAAAGGACTTCTTGTCGATCACCGCTCCGACGAAGTTCGAGAAGTCGCGGGGATCGCCCATCTTGACCTTGTGCATCTCCGCGGCGAGTTGCTCGAGCACCCGGCCCGAGAGACTCTTCGGGATGTAGGCGCGGCTCGCGGCGCTGCACTTTTGGCCCTGGTACTCGAAGGCCCCTCGCAGGAGCGCCACGACCAGCGAGTCCACGTCCGCCGAGGGGTGCGCGAACACGAAGTCCTTGCCACCCGTTTCGCCGACGAGGCGCGGGTACTGGCCGTACTTGTCGAGGTTCCCCGCCACGTTCCGCCAGATGGTGCGGAACGTAGCGGTGGAGCCCGTGAAGTGCACTCCGGCCAGGCGCGAGTCCGCAAACACCGGATCGCCTACGTCGGCGCCGCGGCCCGGCAGGAAGCTGATCACACCCTCGGGCAGCCCCGCTTCCTGCAGCAACTTCACGAGCCACCAGTTCGACAAGAGCGACGTGCTGGAGGCTTTCCAGATCGCCGTGTTGCCGAGCAGCGCCGGCGCGGTGGGCAGGTTGCCCGCGATGGAGGTGAAGTTGAACGGTGTGATCGCAAACACGAACCCGTCGAGCGGCCGGTGCTCCAAGCGGTTCCACACGCCGGGCGCGGACTGCGGTTGTTCCGCGTAGAGGCGTTCGGCGAAGTGCACGTTGAAGCGCCAGAAGTCGATCAGCTCGCAGGCCGCGTCGATTTCCGCCTGGTGGCAGGTTTTTGACTGGCCCAGCATCGTCGAGGCGTTGATGCGGTCGCGCCAGGGGCCCGCGAGCAACTCCGCGGCCTTCAGGAACACGGCGCCGCGCTCGGGCCAGGGCAGCCGCTCCCAGTCCTTGCGCGCCCGCTCGCCGGCCTCGATCGCCTCCTTCACTTCCGCCGGGCCCGCGAGGTGCGCCACGGCCAGTTTGTGCCCGTGATCGTGGGGCATGGTCACGACCTCGGTGCGGCCCGTGCGCACCTCCTTGCCGCCCACCAGGACGGGAATCTCGACCACCTCGGCGGCCTGACGGTCGAGCTCGGCGGCCAGGCGCTGGCGCTCCCGGCTGCCCGGGGCGTAGGCCTGCACGGGTTCGTTGACGGGGGCGGGGACCTGGAAGGCGCCGTGGGTCATGGGAGGGCCGGGGCGGGAGCTGGTGCGGTGGGACCTAGGGGGCGCGGCGGCGCGCTCCCCCAAACGGGCAGGGTAGCCAGCGGGGTCCGGTTCCGTCCACGACCGCCGCCGAACGGCCCGATCCGGCGCGCCTCGGCACAGGAACGGAATGGTCCGCAGCCCCGGGCGAAAGGTGCGGCCGGGCTAGGGATCGGGATGCCTCGGGTCGAGTCCCTTGGTGCGCGGCGCCAGGGGGCAGCATGATGCACACGGCCCGACGACCTGGAACGCGGCGCGGCCCGTACCCGGCTGCCGATCCCGTGACCGCCCCCCCAAGCAATCCACCCATGATGCACCTCCTGCGCTCCTCGCCTCTGGTCCTCTCCCTGCTCCTCCTCGGCGCCTGCGCTTCGTCCGGCGGAGGTCGCGCCGGAGGCGACGGCCCCGCGGCCGAAACGAAAGACGACGGCACCGAGTTGAGCGAAGCGAAGGCCGAACTGCGGCTCGCCGAGTTGCAGCGCGAGAGCGAGCTGGCCGAAGCCGAGGCCAAGTTGAAGTTCGCGGCGGAGGACCTCGAGGACGCGCGCAAGGAACTTGCCGCGTTCACGGGCGCCGAGCGTGGCTTCGAGCAGCAGGAGTCGCAGCTCGGGCTGGACGCGGCGCGGAACCGTCTGACGGACGCCGAGGCGGAACTGGGCGAGCTCGAAGCGATGTACGCCGGCGACGACTTCGCCGAGATCACGAAGGAACTCGTGCTCTCTCGGGGCCGCCGCAGCCTCGAAATGGCGCAACGCGGCCTGGCGCTCACGGAGGCGAAACACACCCTTCTGACCAGCCACACGCTGCCGAGCAAACAGCGCGAGTTGGAGCGCGAGGTGCTCGAGGCGGAACTTGCGCTCGCCGAGGCGAAGCGCGGTTTGGAGCGCACGAAGCTCGAAGTCGAGCAGGCACTGGCGAAGGCCCAGAAGAACCTCGAGAAGGCGCAGAAGGGCGCGAAGTCCGAGGGCGAGAGCAAGGAGTGACATGAAGACACTCGCCGCCCTCGCGCTTTGCCTCGGCCTCGTCGGCACCGCCTCGGCCCAGGAACTCGCGCCGCCGCCGCGCATCGGCGCGGCCGGGTTGCCCGCGACCCTGCCCGCCGAGGCCGCGGAACTCGCCCTCGAACGCTCCGTTGGCTGGTTGCTCTCGAACCAGCACGAGGACGGCAGTTGGGCGGTGGGGGTGCTCGACGGCGTGCTGGAGTTGGGCTTCAGCGTCGAGACCTACTACGCGTGGCAGGTGGCGAGTCAGGGGCTTGCCGTGTCGGCGCTGCTTGCACTCGACCCCACGCCGGAGACGGATGCCGCCCTCGAGCGCGGCATCGATTGGCTCTGCAGCACACGCCTGCCGAAGCGCGGCAGCGACTGGGACGTGGACTACGTCTGGAGCGCGCTCTACGGACTGGTGGCGACCACGCAGGTCGCGCGGGACGGCCGATTCCGGGAGGGCGAGCGCGCCGACCGTGTCGCCGCGCGCGGCAAGGAGTTCGCGGAGATCCTGGCCAAGAACGAGGTGCCGTCGGGCGGGTGGGCGTACTACGACGACCCGCCGTTCACACGCCGCCCCAAGTGGGCCACGAGCTTTTGCACTGCACTGGTGCTGCCTTCCGTCCGCGACGCCATCGAGCTGGGTTGGATCGAGGACGAAACGACCCTCGACCGCGCGATCCGCGCGGTTCGACGCGCGGCCCTGCCCAATGGCGCCTACACCTACAATGCCGACGAGGCCGTGCCGCGCCACCGCGGTGGCGAGCACATCGACAACGTGAAGGGCAGTCTGGGCCGCATCCAGGTGTGCCACTTCGGCTTGGCGCGAGTGGGCGACGAACGCATCACGGAAGAGCGTGTGCGCTGGGGGCTGGAGCAGTTCTTCCTGCACCACCGCTTCCTGCGTGTGGCCCACGGTCGGCCGATTCCGCACGAGGCGTACTACTACAACGCGGGCTACTTCTACCTCTTCGCGCACTACTACGCGGCCGAGGCCATCGAGCTCCTACCGGACGCGGCCGAACGCGAAACTTGGCACGCGCGCCTGCGACCGCTCCTGGTGGAGGCACAATCCGAGCAGGGCACCGCCGTCGACTTCCTGACTTCGGACTACATGAAGGTGGCGGGCACGGCGTACCTGGTGCTTGCGCTCCGACGGGGCCTTCCGCCCGCGGAAGTCTATTGATCCGAGGGGGGGGCACCGTGTGATCCGAGGGTGACACGTGTGATCCGAGGGTGACACGTGTGATCCGAGGGTGACACGTGTGATCCGAGGGTGACACGGGTGATCCGAGGGTGACACGGGTGATCCGAGGGTGACACGGGTGATCCGAGGGTGACACGGGTGATCCGAGGGTGACACCGCGCCCCCTCGACGGGCCTGCGGGGTCGCCCCTGGGCCTCGCCCTTGGCGGCGGGTATCCTCGTCGCCCTATGGTCACGTCGGCCACCGCACCGGTTCTCGGCTCCCTTCTCGCGTCGCGCCTCGGGCCCGCGGGCGCGCAGTTTTTGGCCTCGGCCCGCTCGGAATGCGCGGGCACGCCGAGCTCGGCGCGGTTTGGCGAGTTGCTCGCCCTCGCGTCGCGCCATGTGCGGCCGGGCGTGCTACTCGAGCCCACGAATGCGGAGCGCGCGGCGGCTGCGGCGAGCCTTCCGGGCTGGGAATGCGAACGTTGGACGCTGCTCGAGACCCTGCGGGTGGATCTCGCACTGGCGCTGGCGGAGAGCGGCGGCGAAGCCGCGGACGCCACGCTGGAAGACGCCTTCCGTTTCAGCGACGAAGGCGAGACGGCCGCGCTCCTGCGCGCCGCCGCGCACCTGCCCCGCTCCGAACGCTGGCGCTGGCGCGTGGGCGAGGGTTGCCGCTCGAACATGCGCTCGGTCTTCGAGGCCGCCGCCTGCGACACGCCGTATCTGGACTGGCACTTCGACGACGACGCGTTCCGTCAGGCCGCGCTGAAGTGCTTGTTCGTCGGCGCGCCCCTGTGGCGCATGGTCGGGCTCGAACGGCGCCTCGATGCGACATTGGCACGCATGGCGCTCGACTACACCGACGAGCGACGCAGCGCCGGGCGCCACGTGCCCGTGGATCTGTGGCTGTGCCTCGGCACGGAAGGCGGCGCGCGTGCGATCGCCTGTGCCGAGCGCGAGCTGGGCCAAGCGACCGCCCCCGTGGGCGCCCCGCCGAGGCACACCGCGCGGGCCCGCGCTGCCGCGGGTCTCGCACTCCTGCGCGCCGGCGAACGCGAGCGCGTCGAGGCCCTCTCGGGCGCGGAATCCGACCTTCGTGTGGCGGGCCTTTGGCGCCGCGCTCTGGCCGGCGAGAACACCCAAGGCATCTTCCGCCATCTGGAGCCGGACGCCTTCGACCGGCTTCCGGCCTGACCCTTTAGCTGCAAGGCACCATGCGCTTCTTCGATCCCCACGTGCACATGACCAGTCGGACCACCGACGACTACGACGCGATGGCCAAGGCGGGCATCCGCGCAATCGTCGAGCCGGCCTTTTGGCTCGGTCAGCCGCGCACGGCCCTCGGCACCTTCTTGGACTACTTCTCGTCCCTGTTGGGGTGGGAGCGTTTCCGCGCGTCGCAGTTTGGCATCGAGCACTTCTGCGCGATTGGCCTCAACAGCAAGGAGGCGAACAACGAGGGTTTGGCGCGCGAGGTGCTCGAGATCCTGCCGCGGTTTGCGCTCAAGCAGGGTGTCGTCGCCATCGGCGAGATCGGTTACGACGAGATCACCAAGGCGGAAGAGCACGCCTACGAGGTGCAGCTCGAGTTCGCGCGCCAGCACAACATGCCGGTGATGGTGCACTCGCCGCACCGCGACAAGAAACGCGGCATCGTGCGGTCGCTCGAGGTGGCGAAGAACATCGGCCTCAGCATGGACATGCTGGTGATCGATCACAACAACGAGGAGACGGTGCAGGACGTGCTGGACGCGGGGGCCTGGGCTGCGTTCACGATCTACCCGCACACGAAGATGGGCTCGGAGCGCATGTGCGCGATCCTTGAGCGTTACGGGCCCAAGGGCCTGATCGTCGACTCGTCGGCCGATTGGGGTGTGTCGGATCCCCTGTCGGTGCCGAAGACCGCCAAGATGATGCTCGAACGCGGCATCGACCCGAAGGCGGTCGAGTTGGTGACCTGGCAGAACGCCCTGGACGCCTACGGACAGTCGGGCCAGATCGACGAGGCCAAGCTGCTGACGACGCCCGTGATCGACCAAACGCAACTCTTCGCAGACAACTCCGTGCTGCGCGGCCAACCGGCGCGTGTGGACGACTCGGTTCCCAACTGAGCCGAGGGCCGGACGCGCACGGTGCGCGCGCAATGGAGCGGGCTTTCTGCCCTTACCTCCTCCTGATCCCCGACCTGGGGCGTTGCCCCAACCTGGGGCGTTCCCCCAACCTGGGGCGTTGCCCCAGGCTACTATGGGATCGCGCCGTTGGCGCTCGCGGGCGGCCGTTGCGAGCGCGCGTGCTGCCGAAGTCGCTTGGGCGCCGCTTGGGCGCGCGTGCGCGCGTGATCGATGGTGCGCGTGATCGATGGTGCGCGTGATCGATGGTGCGCTCCTTCGCGCGCGCGTGTCCGGAAGGGGCAACGCCCCGGCCGATCGTAGCCTGGGGCAACGCCCCAGGTATTGCGGCGCTCCCAATCGGGGACGACGGCACGCGCCACGCCGCGGGCACGGTGCGGCGCCGACGTGCGCTGGTGCG
>WGMC01000026.1 GCA_016125265.1 Planctomycetaceae bacterium | reverse complement strand
GGGCGGGGGGGGCCGCGCCCGCGCAAGGTGGGCCCCCGCGCCACGCCCCCCCCCCCCCCCCCCCCCCCCCCCATGCAAACGCAGACGATATCCTTGGCGTGTGCCGTGTGTCAACCCCGTTTCGCCGCCCCAGCTTCGACGCGAGGCGGCCCCAGGGGGCCCTCCAGACGGGCCGAGGTACTGCCGCCACCCACGCACTCCTCGGGGAACGATGGCGTGGCGGCGATGCGCGGTTTCAGGGGCCGCCCGTGTACGGCGCGCCGACTCCCTGGGCGCGCAGGGTCGCCAGGAGCGCGCTGGGGATATCGGGCGTGGAGACGGTCGGGCTCGGTCCGTTGAACATCCGCAGCGCTCGCCCCAGAAGGCTCGCAAACCGCGCACGCAGGTTGTCGAAGTGCACGTCCGGGTCGGGGTCGGCGATCGCGGCGTACTCGGCGCGAAGTTCGCGTCGCCGGGCCCTTGGGTAGTGTAGATCCGGGTTGAAGCGGAACTCCGACTCGAGGGAGCGGTAGGGCTGCTCGGTCAGCGGCGCGGCGATCTCCAGGTAGATGTGCGCGGCGCGCACCAGCGTGGAAAGCCTCGACCGCCAGAAGTGCGCCTCCACGTTGCTCTCGATCGCGGCGATGGCGAGAGCGGCGTAGCGGAGCACGTAGGTGCTATCCGGCGTGCCATGGCTTCCGAGGATCTCTTGCCACTCCATATCGTTGTGGTGGGTGGCGACGGCGCCGGTGACAAAGTGCTCGAAGGCCCAATCGTAGAGGTCGATCGGCCGGTTGGGATCGTTGTGGGCCTCCACGGCGGCAAACGCGTTTTGGAACTCGAGCGTCACGAAGCCCACCTTCTGCGCCAGATGTGCGGGTAGCGCAGGGTACCTTGGCCACTTACCTGTGCGCCCGGCTTCGATGTAGGCTTCCACGCGCCTGCCGAGCACAACGTTCAGGTGGGCCATGTGCTGGTCCCACTTGGCCGGGTGCAGACGAGGGTTGGTGGCTTCGTCGTGGGCGAGAAACGCCTGACGGACGAGCGCACTGCGCTCGATCGCGCGCGCGCGCTCGGCAAAGACTTCCATTTCACTGGGCCCGGGGCCCGCAGCCCGCAAACTCAAGGGCGTTGGATGCGGCCCGGGGTCGTGGGTCTCCATCTCGGCAGGCACGCTGACCCGCGCCCGCTCCAGGGCCCACAATCGCTTCGCGGCCGCCCTTGGAATGGTCTCCAGGGGTTCGTACTCGGCGGGCAACCACGGCGGAAGTGGAACCCGTTTGCCGCCGTTGATCCACACCGCGATTGGCCGAGGTGGCTCCCCCTCGAAGCGAATGCGCAGGGTCAGCGCGAGGGGCTCCTGGCGCGTCGCGATGGGTACGGCCAGTTGCACCCGCGCGATGGAGCCTTCGATCTGGAACTGGTCGACGCCCAGGTCGGACACGAGGCAGAGTTCCAGGATCCGCGTGCGTGTGTGCGCAAAGCGAACTTCGGCGCTGTCGAGGGCTGCGTCCACCGGCAGGGTGCCGCGCCACTCCACTTCGAGGGGAGCGCTTTTGTCCATGGCCTAGAGTCGGGCGCCCACGTAGTACACCGTGGATCCGTCGACGAGTGGGTGGATCAGGGCCCGCGCGCCGCCGGTCGGGTCGCTCCATTTGCCCGGATCCACCGGGTCGATTTCGTGGGCCAGTTGCAGTCGTGTGCCCTGGGTCGGATCGAGGCTGTAGTTCGAAGACATGTTGCCCATCTTGGCGGAGAGGGCCGCCAACATGAGCAGATGCACCTCCTCGTCGGTCGCCGTGTCCGAGTAGTACACGTAGCGCGGTTCGGCGGACTCGAGTTCGAGTGTGAACACCCGGATGGCAAGGGGCGGCTGGTTGGAGTTCGTCTCGCCGCGGGATACACGCAGGGTCAGAAGTTGCGACACGATGGGCATGGTCTTTCGGGGGGGGGCTAGGGGTCGAGGGCGATGCACCGGAAACCGGTGCGGAAGAGCGCCGAAGTCCGTTCGACGCCCACGAAGCTGAACGTGCGCAGGGTGTGGCCGACGGTGCCGGCGTCCCAGGCGTGTCCAGCCGCGATGCGGTGGGCCGGCATGGGCAAGAAGTCGTCGCCGCGGCGGTCCGCGGGCGGGGTTTCGGTCAGTTCCCAGAGGTTGCCGAACAGGTGGTAGAGGCCGTCGGGGCTCCGCGCTTCGGGGAACGAGCGCACCGGCGCGGCGCGTTCGAAGTAGAGGCGCTCTTCCACGTCGCGCGTGGTCGCGACCCTGGCGAAGAGCACGTTGCCGCGGTACTCGCCCGGCACGGGATCGGCCCAGGGAAAAATGCGCCCCGAACTGCCGCGCGCCGCGAACGTCCATTCGGCGAAGGAGGGCAGGTGTTTGCCCGCCCACTCCGCGTAGGCCACGGCGTCGTGCCAGCTCACGTTGCACACGGGCAGTTCGTCGTGCTCGGGGCCGAGCCTGTCCCAGTGGTCCGGCGGCGCGTGACCGGTCGCGCCCAGGAACTCCGCGTACATTGCGTTGGAGACCTCCGCAGTGTCGATCCAGAAGGGCTCGATGGGGATGTCGAGCCCGTTGATCGCCACGAGCGGCGCGTTTTCGTCGCGCAGGCCGAGCAGCCCACCCTCGATCCGCACCATGTCCGTGCGCAGGTTCTGCTCGGGTCGTACCGTCGCTTCGATCGCGGTCGAGCGCCCCGCCGCGATCTCGCGCACGAAGAGGCGCGGCGCGGCACCGCCGGTGGGCGCGAGGTGCACGCGGTATGAACCCGGCGCCAGCCGACGGCCGACGAGCGGCACGGACCCCAGCGGCTGGCGCGCTCCCGCGACGCCGGTGATCGGGTCGAGGAGTTGCACCGACACGGTGCCCTCGACGGTGCCGCCGTCGGCGGCGCGCGCGTCGACCGTCAGCAGGCCCAACGCGCGCAGGTGCGCGGCGCGTGTGGCGCGCCAGTTGCCCAGCGCCGCGGCGGCGGCGACGAGTGCGAGCGCCGCGATCGGAACGCGCCGACGCCGCACCCAACGGCCCACACGCACGGAGAGACTGGGCGGTTTGGCGTGGATGGCCTGGTGCCCGAGGAACCGCCGCAGGTCATCGCGCAGGGCCGCGGCGCTGGGATAGCGCGCCTCCGGCTCCTTCGCCATCGCCTTCTGGCAGATCGTCTGCAGATCGCGCGGCAAGGTCGGATTGAGCGCGCGCGGCGCCCGCGGTTCGCCGGTTTGGATCTTAGAGAGCACGTCCGCGCTGGTCTTGCCCTCGAACGGTCGCTTCAGCGTGGCCATCTCGTACAGCACCACCCCGAGCGAGTAGATGTCCGTCCGGTGGTCCACCTTGGCGCGCTGCACACGCGCCTGTTCGGGGCTCATGTAGTGCGGTGTGCCGGCGAGTTCGCCCGTCTGCGTGATCGCGCCCTGGGCCTCGTCCCGCACCAGACCGAAGTCGACGATCTGCACCCGACCGTCCGCCTGGATCAGGATGTTCTGCGGCTTGATGTCGCGGTGCACCATGCCGCTTTGGTGGGTGTACTCGAGCGCATCCGCCAGGTCCGCCGCGACTTCGGCGATGCGCGCCGCATGGCTGGGTTCGCCGGGGCGCGGCAGGTACGGGCGATCGCTGGCGAGCACCTCGCCTTTGCGCTGCAGACCCAGCTCGCGCGCCAGGTCGTGGCCGCGCACGTACTCCATCGCGAACCAGTGGGTGTCGCCGTCCTGGCCGTCGGCGAGCACGGGCACGATGCCCGGATGGCGCAGGCGCGCGGCGGCGCGCGCTTCGCGGTGGAATCGCTCGACGTCGCGCCGACGGGTGGTGGGGCTCTCCACCAACACCTTGACGGCGACTTCGCGCGACAGGCTGCGCTGGCGGGCCAGGTACACGACCCCCATGCCGCCGCGCCCCAGTTCGCTGAGGAGTTCGAAATCGCCGAGAACACGCGGTTCCGCGGGCCCGGGTTGCGCGACGGGCTCGAGGAACTCGTTGCCGTCGTCCTCGGCGCGGCGAAGGATGCGCTCCACTTCGCGGCGCAGTTCGAGGTCCGTGCCGCAGACGCGCGTCAGGTAGGCTTCCCGCGCCGCGGCGTCCAGCTCGATGGCCTCGCCGACGATGCGCTGGATGCGTTCGAAGCGCGGGTCGCTCATGGGGCCAACTCGTCGCGAAGGATGAGCCGGGCCACCTTCCAACGGCGTTCGGCAGTGCGCGGCGAGAGACCGAGGAGTGCCGCGGCCTCGCACAGGTCGTAGCCGCCGAAGAAGCGCAGCTCCACGAGTTCCACCAGGACCGGATCCCGTTCCTTCAAGCGCGAGAGCGCCGCATCCAACTCCAAGAGTCCGCCGGAGCGGCGCTCCAACTCGTCGGTCAGCGAGTCCAGTTCGACGCGCACACCGTCGCCGCGGCGCTTCTTCGCGTTGCGCCGGCGCGCGTGGTCCACCAGGATCTGCCGCATGGCCGCCGCCGCGACACGCAGGAAGTGCTGGCGGTCCTGGAACTCGCCGCCGCCGGCGCCGCGCAGCTTCAAGAACGCCTCGCTGACGAGGGCCGTGGCCTGCAGGGTGTGCCCGGCCTTCTGGTCCGCCATCTGGACGCGGGCCAGTTGGTGGAGCTCGCGCCACACCAGGCTGTAGAGCTCGCCCTGGGCGCTCCCGTCCCCCGCCCGCAGGCGACCCAGCAGCTCCTCGACCCGGGCCTCGTCCGACATACAGACCTCCGCCTGGAGCCTAGCCGAGGTCGCGGGATCGCGCCGGACGGCGCGCCCCCTGGACCGCTCCCCTGTGTGCACCCCGGCCATCAAGCAAGGGGACGCAAAGCGCGCCGCGCACCCGCCAAGAAAAAGCGCGGCGGTCGTTCCGGGGGGGCCCGCGAGGGCCCACCCGGACGGGAGCTCAGTTCCCCAGGGAAAGCCTCACCGCGTTGGTGAAGTCGAAGCCGAGCGGCAAGGTGCTGGTCGGCCCCGCGAAGGCCTGCAGACCGATCTGCGCGCCGACGAGGACCGGCATCGCGGGGATCGGAAGGGGCGCGCTCGTCCAAGCGCCCGCGCCGTCCGCGGCACCGGTTGCCAGCAGTTGGACTTGCAAGGGGTCCAGATAGAGCGCGCAGTCGGAGCTCAGGGGGAGCGGCGACCCGATCGGGCCGACGAGCACCCCGAAGAACTGCAGCGGAGGCGCGTTCGTCAGGAAGATCCGGCTCGTTCCGCCGAGCACCGGATCCTCGGCGTGCAACTCCGGTGCGTAGCCCGTGGCGCCGCAGCCCATGCCAAAACGCTGCGCCGTGGCGCCCGGCCAGATCGAGAAGAGCTCCTGGCCGCGCACCTTGTCGTCCGCGACGACGAACACACGCCCGTTGGCGAGGGCGTACTCGCTCGGTTGGGAGCCCTCCTGACCGGCCGTGTGGTCGGCGACGAGCTTCGCGCCGCCGACCTGACCCGTGTGGGACCACAGCTCCACGCCGGCGCCACTCTGGCCCGCGCCGAGCGCGTTGCCCGCGAAGACCACACGGCGCGATCCGACCGCGACCAGCGCCGCCTCGTCCTGGAACGGCTCCGGGGCCGAACTCGAGAGGGCGGGCGGTTCGTAGCGGTGCACGCTGGGATCGATGCCCTGGGTGCGGAAGAAGAGCACACGACCGTCCGTCGCCAGCGCCTCCGGCCCACTTCCCACGCCAGGCGCCGGCTGGATGTTCAGCTCGAGCACGGTGCCCGCCGCGGTGCCGTCCGATTTCCAGAGCTCCGAACCGTTGGTGCCGTCGTCCGCCGAGAAGTAGACGTGCCGACCGACACGGGTCATGTCGCGCGGCCAGGACCAGGCGGGCCCCGGCTGGATGTCCTTGAGGAGCTGCGTCCCGGGGCCCGTGCCATCGGTGACCCAGGGCTCCACACCCTGCGCGGGCGAGTTGGTGAGGAAGATGGCGCGCCCGTTCGGCAGCGCGTGGGCCGGTTCGAACCACAGGGTCTGGGGCGCGACGTTGGCCACGAACTGGGTGCCCGCGGCCGTTCCGTCGGTGATCCAGAGGTCACTCGGACTCGCGAAGATCAAGACCTTCGCGCCCAAGCGCGTGTAGCGGCCGCTCGCCGGATGCAACAACTGGGTGCCCGCGAAGGTGCCGTCGGTGATCCACGTCTCGTATCCAACGCCCGTGGTGTAGGCGCGGAACACGAGCCGTTCGCCGAGTGTCGCGCCCTCCAAGTCGTAATCCCGCAGCCCCGTCTGGACCTTTGGGTTGAACGGGTCGGGAATCGACGGCAGTTTGTCGAACTCGCGCACCACGGTGCTGCCCGCGTCCGTGCCGTTGCTCTTCCACAGCGCCATGCTCGTCGCGCGCCGGGTCAGGTAGTAGAAACCCGACGGCGTTCCGAGGAAACGGGGCAGGGCCGACGTCTCGTACGGGGAGTTGCTCTGGTCCGGGTAGAAACTGGGCCCCGCCCCGATCTGGGCCGTGCCGAGTGTTTGCACCCCTTGGCCCGTGCTGACCCTCGGGTTGGCGAGTTCCGCGTCGGTGTTCGCCGCGAACACCACGCGGTCGAAGTGGGTGTGGAGCCCGAACGGTGAGGAGCCGAAACTGTGGGGAGCGTCCGAAGCGACCGGCTGCGCGAGCACCGTGGTTCCCGGCGCCGTGCCGTCCGAGTGGAAAAGCGTCGGCCCCGTCGGTGCGTCCGCCACGAAGTACGTCCCGCCGAAGGCGCTCGGCGAAAAACCCCGGGGATTGCTCGATTCCGCGCCGGGTTGGAGGTCGAGCACCAAGGCGGTGCCCAACGCCGTGCCGTCGGTGCTCCACAGTTCCCGGCCCTCCGCCGCGGTGTGCGCGGCGAACAAGAGGCGCGCGGCGCCGACGGAACCCTGGGGCATCGAACCCAGGGTGTGGATCGTCGGCGCGCCGGGTCCCGAGAGCAGGGGCACCGTGCCCACGTCGGTGCCGTCGCTCGACCACAGCGTGCTCACCAGGTTGACGGTGCCGCTCAACCACAGCCGGTTGTTGAAGTGCGTCAACCGACCGTGGTGCTGGGTGCCGGTGCCTAGGAGCAGGCCGTTCTCGAGTCCCGTGGGCAACTGCGCGCCCGGCAGGCTGCCCGGCCAGAGATCCTTGACGAGCACCGTGCCGGCGTCCGTGCCGTCGGACTTCCACAGCTCTCGCCCGGTGGCGGGTGTGTAGGCGGTGAAGTACAAGAACCCACCCGCGAAGGTGAACCCCGCGGGATCGGACCCCGGGGCACCGGGCCAGACGTCCTTCACGAGCACCGTGCCCGCGTTGGTGCCGTCGCTGGACCAGAGCTCGAGCCCGGTGGTGTTGCCGCTGCGGGCGGTGAGGAAGACCCTCCCGTTCGGCCCGAGCCGCAGGGCGCGTGTTTCGGAGAAGGACCTCACGAAGGTCGGTGTCGTGCCGTTCACCCGCCACAGGCCCGAGCCGGCCGAACCGGTCGCGGCGAGGAACAGTCCGCCCGCCGTGCCCACGAACTTCGGCGACTCGAAGGGCGTGAGTGCGATCTGCGTCGTGCCCGCCGCCGTGCCGTTGGTGCTGAACAGCCGCACGTTCGTCGGTGTGCGCGCGCCGAAGTAGAGCAACCCGCCCGCGGTGGGGAAGGAATCGCGCAGGCGCGGCACGTGGTCGAAGGCGCTGGTGAGACCCGGGTGGAGGTCGACGACCATCTGGGTCCCCGCCGCCGTGCCGTCGGAGGTCCACAGCTCGCGGCCGTGCACACCGTCGGTGGCGACGAACACGAGGCGTGTCCCGTAGACCGTCAGCATGTCGGGTCGCGAACCGAGGCTGCCCGGCAGGATGTCGGCGACCAGTTCGGCCGGCGCGCTCGGGATCGGCCCGCCGGGGATCGGCACACGTTGCAGCTCTTCGCCGTGTGCCGCCGTGTCGCCGGCGAAGTAGAGCCAGCCGCCGAGTTCGACGCAGCGCAGCTCGGGAAGGAAGTAGTTGTCGTTGGGCTCGTTGCAGAGATCTGCGACCAGCTCCAACGACTGCGCGGTTGCAGCGGGAGCGAGCAGGACACCGGACCACGCGGCAAGCGACGCCAGAAGCGTCGCGCGGGAAGGCGGAATCATGGCAAGGGTGGCCCTTGGGGCCGGGTAGGCCCGCGCGGGGGCGCACGGGCTCGGGACGTGGTGCCAACCGCACCTGTCCTAAGGCTCCCACGGGCCGTGCTATTCCACAAGCACCCCGAGTTCCGTCGCCGCACCGGCCCCGCGCACCCCGTTGGGGCGGGCCGTCGGCATGGGTGGGGCCTTCGGCCCTGGACGGTACTTCCGCAATACCTGGGGCGTTGCCCCAGGCTACGATCGGACGGGGCGTTGACCCTGTCGGACACACGCGCCTCTGCGGCAGAGCGCAGCGCGTGCGGCGACTTGCGCGTCTCGAAGTCGCCGAATGCGACGTGTGCGGCGACTTGCACGTCTTCGGGTCGTGGAACGCAACGCGCGCGGTGTGTCGTCGGTCTAGCGCGCCGCACGTGTCGGCGTGCTCCGCGTTCCTGCGAACGCTCTCCTGCGCGCCAACGGCGCGCCCCATAGTAGCCCGGGGCAACGCCCCAGGTCCGTCGGAAGAGGGGGGCAAGGGCCGACGGCCCGCTCCATCGCAACGTGCCACCGGCATGGGCCGGGCCTTCAGCCCTGGACCGTACTACTGCAATACCTGGGGCGTTGCCCCAGGCTACTATCGAACGCGCCGTTGGCGCTTCGGGGCGTCGCCGTCAGATGCATCGCGCCGGCGGCGCGCCGGGACGTCGGCCTCCGCCGCTCCAGCGCCGCCAGGCGATGGGCCAAACATCATCTGACGGGGCCTTCGCGTCGGCTTCCGCCGCTCCAGCGCCGCCAGGCGATGGGCCAAACATCATCTGACGGGGCCTTCGTTTCGGCCTTGCCGACAATTTCTCACCCCGTCAGCGGTTTTCTTGGAACCACTTCGCGTTCAGCGCCTTGTAGCTCTCCCACTTCTCGGGGAGCTCGTTCTCGTCGAAGATCGCCTCCACGGGGCACTCGGGCGCGCAGGCGCCGCAGTCGATGCACTCATCGGGGTTGATGTAGAGCATCGTGTGCTTGGCAAAGTCGGCGGCCGTCTTGGTCGGGTGGATGCAGTCCACCGGGCAGACTTCGACGCAGGCGGTGTCTTTGGTCCCGATGCAGGGCTCGGCGATCACGTAGGTCATGGCGTGGGGGCGCGCAGGCATCGACCGGGGGCCGCGCGGGGCGGCGGATCCTGGCGCGCGGCCATCCTAGACCCGGCTCCTGCCTTTGGAAAGCGCGCCGCCCCTGTCTCGCCGAAGCAAGAGATGGCCGCCCCGACCCACCTGGGCTCCCCAGCCCGGCGGCACGAGCGTGGTGCCCGAGTACTCCTCGATGCGGGCCGGCCCGGGCACCACTGCGCCGGCGGGCAGGCGCTCGCGCTCCCAGGTCGTGGTCGCCACCGGGCCACGCCCAAAATCGACGGCGGCACGGCCCAGCCGGGCCGCCGCGGGCGCGGTCTTCGTCCGAGGCGCAGCGGGGAGAGGCCGCGGGCGCGCGCGCGCCGCGAGCCGCACTCGCAGGGCGACGACGAGGACCTCCCGTTCCGGCAGGGCGTACCCAAAGAGCGTCTGGTGGGCGCGGTGGAACGCCTGCGCGAGTCCTGGACCGTTCGGCAGTCGCAGTTCGAAGGACTGGCCGCGGTAACAGAGGTCCAGCTCCCGACGCCGCTCGAACGGTCCCGCCACACCCTCCTCGGCGAGCTCGGCCCTCGCCACCGCCTCGAGCTCGACGAACGCCGCAGCCAGCCGCCTTGCGCCCCACCGCGGCAGCGGCTCGAGCACACTCGCACTGGCGTCCGCCTCGGGCGCAGCGCGGGCGAGCCCCAGGGCGCTGAGCACACCGGGATGGCGCGGCACCACGGCCAGGTCGCCGCCGAGGTGCGCGGCGAGATCCGCGCCGTGCAGGCCACCGCCGCCGCCGAAGGCCACGATCGGCAGGTCCGCGGGATCGAGGCCGCGTTGGGAGCTCATCACGCGCAACGCGCGCACCATGGCGGCCTGCGCCGTCTGGAGCGCCGCGCGCGCTGTCGTCTCCACGGTTGCGCCGAGGCGCGCCGCGAGCGGCTCGAACGCGCGCCGCGCGGCGCCGACGTCGAGCGCGAGTTCCCCACCCAGGAACGCTCCAGTCGCAAGCTGCCCGAGCAAGAGGTGAGCGTCCGTCAGCGTCGCTGGCCCACCGCCGTCGTAACACGCGGGACCGGGCGCAGCCGCGGCGCTCTCCGGGCCCACCTCCAGCGCGCCGCCGGAGCCGACACGCACGAGCGAGCCACCGCCGCAACCGATCGTGTGCACATCGAGAGTCGGCACGCCGATCGTGTGCCCGGCCAACTTGGGCAGCTCGATCGCAAACGCATCGGCACGTGTGCCGTCGACACGGCCAAACGCGACGTCGGTGCTGGTGCCGCCCAGATCGAGGGTGAGGACACGCGCGAGGCCGACTTCGCGCGCGGCATCCGTGGCGCCCAGAACCCCGCCGGCGGGCCCCGAAAGCAGGATTCGCACCGGTTCGCGCGCTGCGCGGGCGGCACCGACGAATCCGCCGCTCGAGCGCAGGATCTGCAGCCGGGCGCCCGACAAACGCGCTTCGAGTTCGCCGAGGTACCGCTCCATCAGGGGCCGCAGCGCCGCGTTGACCGCGGCGGTGCTGTAGCGCTCGACTTCGCGGTGTTCGGGCAGAAGGTCCGCCGACAGCGTGATCGGCACACCGAGACTTCGCAGGGCGTCCGCCACTTCGCGTTCGATCTCGGGCGCGCCGTAGCTGTGCAAGAGCCCGATCGCGATGGATTCGGGCGCCGCAGCGGCCACGCGGGCGGCGAGTTCGGCGAGTTCGGTTGCGCTGGGCCGCCGCTGTCGCTGCAACTCGCCGCTCGTCGGATCCGGCCACGTGCGCTCGTCGACCTCGAAACACAACTCGCGCGGCACGAGCGGCGCGGGCTTTCGCGGCTCGAGCGCGTAGAGGTCCGGTCGGTCCTGGCGAGCGATCTCGAGCACATCGGCGAACCCGCGGTTCGTGACGAACGCCGTGCGCGCGAGGCGACCCGTCAGGAGCGCATTGAGGGCCACGGTCGTGCCGTGCACCACGCGCTCCGCACCGCCCAGGTCCGCGAGTCCGGCGGCCACGGCGGCCCCGGGGTCTGCGGGCACGGATGGCCGCTTTTTGACGCGCACCGAGTCGCCCTCGACCGCGACCAGGTCCGTGAACGTGCCCCCGGAGTCCACACCCACGGTGCGTCCGCCGCTCTTTGCCCTGTTGCTTGCCACCCGCTGTTCCTCGCGCGGCAGTATGGCGCCCGCGCGGACCGCTTCCGAAACCTACACTGCCCGCGCGATGTTTCCGGCGGCGCGCGAGGGGCGGGATCTGGTCTGGGCGGGGGTACTCGGCGCCCTTGCGCTCCTCGTGTACCTGGTCCTGGGTCAGGAGCGGGGTTACGGCGACGGCACCGGCCTCGTCGGCTTTGCGCACCTGGGTGGGGGCGAGCTCTACCACCACGTCCTGTACCTGCCCCTGGCGCGTTTTTTCACGGGTGTCCTGCCGGCCGGCGCGGATGTGCTGCTGGGTCCGCGCCTCGCCAGCCAACTCCCCGCGGCCCTGGGGGTCGCGGGCACGTTCTTGCTGCTGCGCGCCCTGGGACTCGGGCGGTTGGCCGGTGGACTGGGGGCAGGGCTCGTCGCACTGGCACCCTGTTGGCTCTTCTTCGCCACCACCGTCGAGGTGCACGCGTTGCACGGCGGCGTCGCGCCGTGGGTGTTCCTCGCGGTCCTGCGCGCGCCTTGGAAGCGGCCGGCGGTGGCCTTCGCGGTGGCGGTCTGCGGCCTCGCGGTGCTCTACGGGACCCACCAGACGGGAGCGCTCCTGGGTTTGGTCCTGGTGCTGCTTGCGGGTCGCGGCGCGGCGGACGCGGGGCGGCCCTTGGGCCGTGTGCGCCAGTGGTTGGTCCTGGCGCCGGCGCTCGCCCTCGCACTGGCGGGGGTGATCGCAATGGCCTCCTGGTTTCGGTTTGGCGCCATCGACCCGCTGCGCGAGCTGTTCGAGGCCCAGGACCTCACCGAAGGCGCGCGCCTCGGCGTCCAACTCAGTCCGCTCAGCCGCACGACGACGGCATTGCTCAGCCTGGGGTTGCTCGCGCCCTTGGCCTTCCTGGGGTTGCTGCGGCCACCTCGCGGCGCCCTCGCCTTGGCGGCGGCCACGGCGGGCCTGGGTGGTTTCGCGGTGGTCGCCTGGGGCGTGGTGGAGCGGGGCGGCTACTTCCTGGCCTATCTGCCTTTCCTGGCGTGGCCCGCGGCCGCGGCGCTCGAGCGGCTGCACGCGCGGTTCCTCCGCTGGGCGCCCGCGCTGGTCGCGGCCCAGGGCGCCCTCGCGTTGGTCCCCCTGCTGGAGTTCGACCAGGGGCTGCGCCTTGGCGACCGCCGGCTGGCACTGGAGGAGGCGCTGGGGCCAGGTGAGCCGCGCGGCGAACTGGTAACCCTGGCCAGCCTGGCGCCGCCGCCAGCGCTCTGGTGGCCCGGTGTGCGCGAGCACGCCCTGGGTTTCGGGCTGATCGAGGCCGCGAGGGGAGGGGCGAGCCCCCGGGATGCCGCGGCCGCCGCCGGCGCCCTGGACGTGCTCTTGGGCCTGGGCACCGTGGTGGTAGACGCCACCCTCGATACCAGCCCGCAGCTCGTTCCTTCCCCGGCGATCGCGCCCTACTTCGATGCCATCTACGGTGAGATTGAACGCCGCTTCGTCGTGGCGTCGGTCGAGCGCGGGGGCTGGGTGTTCTGGCGCATCGAGGGCCGACGCACAACCGGCGACGCGCAAGACTGACGCCGGCCGCGACCCGTTTGCAGGGCGGGTGCGAGCTTGCCCGGGGCCGCGGGCAGCCGTCGTTCGCTACGCTCTTCCGCATGCTGTTGGCCACCCTCGCCGCCACCCCGTTCCATGTGCCCCAGGGCGTCGAATGGTTGGCGCTCCTGGCCTCGTACCTCCTGGGTGCGGTGCCCTTCGGCTGGGTGCTCGCGCGGCTGCTCAAGGGTGTCGACCTGCGCCAACACGGCAGCGGCAATATCGGCGCCACGAACGCCATGCGTGTCCTCGGCAAGCCCCTCGGGCTGTTTGCGTTTGCCCTCGACTTCGCCAAGGGGTGGGTGGCGCCGGCGCTGTTCGCGGCGGCTGCGCGGGACTCGCTCGGCGAGCTCGCGCCCGCGTCCCAATCCCTCGAAGTGCTCTGTGGCGCGGCGGCGGTGCTCGGCCACGTGTTCCCCGTGTACCTGGGGTTCCGCGGCGGCAAGGCGGTCGCCACGGGTTGCGGCGCAATCGTCGCCATCGACCCCCTGATCTTCGTGTTCGGCGGGCTGGTGTGGCTCCTTTGCCTCTTCACCCTGCGCATGGTTTCCGCGGCGTCGATGGCCATGGCCATCGCGTTCCCCATCGTCGCCTGGCAACGCATGGGGCCCGGCGGCTACGGCTGGGAGGTGGTGTGGGGCACGGCGGCGCTCGCCGCCCTCGTGCTGTGGCGCCACCGCGCCAACGTCGGGCGCATCCTCGCGGGCACGGAACCCAAGACAGGTCGACGCCGCGTGGCGGGGAGTGCGAAATGAACGCGGCGAACGTGCTTGTGATCGGCGACGGTGCGTGGGGCACGGCCCTCGCTCTGCAACTCGTGGCCGGCGGCGCGAAGACGACGCTTTGGAGTGCCTTCGCCGAACGCACACACGAGATGCGCGAGAGCGGCCGCAACGAGCGTTACTTGCCCGGCGTCGACCTGCCGGCGGAGCTGCGCCTCTGTGCCGATCCCTTCGAGGCGGCCGAGGGCGCCGAGTTGGTCGTCAGCGTCGTGCCGACGCAGCACCTGCGCTCGGTGGCGCGCCGCTTCGAGGATGCCCTCGATGGCCGTACGCCCATCGTGACCGCGACGAAGGGTCTCGAGATCGAAACGCTGCGGCGGCCCTCCGAGATCCTGATCGACGAGATCGGCGAGCGTTCCCTGTGTGTGCTGACGGGGCCGAGCCATGCCGAGGAAGTGGCCCGCGGACTGCCCGCGTCCTTGGTCGCGGCAAGTCAGGACGCTGCGACCGCCGCCCTCGTGCAGCGACTTTTCGGCGGCGCGAACATGCGCGTCTACACCAGTGAGGATCCCGTGGGCGCCGAGCTCGCCGGTGCGCTCAAGAACGTGATCGCGCTCGCCGCCGGCATCTGCGACGGGTTGGGCCTTGGCGACAACGCCAAGTCGGCCCTCGTGACCCGCGGCCTCGTCGAAATGGCCCGTTTTGGGGCCCTGCAAGGGGCGCGCGCCGAGACGTTCTTCGGGCTGGCGGGGCTCGGCGATTTGGTGACCACCTGCTTCTCGCAGCACTCGCGCAATCGCTCCGTCGGCGAGCGCATGGGCCGCGGCGAATCCCTCGAGGCCGTGCTCGCCAGCATGACCGCCGTCGCCGAGGGTGTGACCACCGCGCGGGCCCTCTTCGGGCCCGAGGCCGAGGGGCGCACCGCACGCATGCCGATCGCCGAACAGGTCCACGCGATCCTATTCGAGGGCAAGGACGCACGCTCCGCAGTCGGTGACCTCATGTCCCGCGCCCCGGCCTCCGAAATGGACGGCCTATTCGCCTGAGTCCACCAACATGTCACCGCAAATCGGCTTTCCCTTCTTCCTGCTCCTCACGGTGCTCGTGCTCATAGGAGTGGCTTGGAGCGGTTTTGCGCGGCGCAGACCACTTCACTTCACATTGGTTGCAGCGGCGCTGGCGAGCCTCGCCATGGCGATCGTCTTCGCCAAACGGTTGGGGGGACTCTACGACCTCGAATCGGCGGGCTGGATCACACCCTTCCACCTCGGCCTCGCGAAGTTCACCACGGCCTGTTACCTCTTGCCCCTCCTCACGGGCATTGCGACGCTCCGCCGCCCGCGTGCGATCGTCTGGCACCGGCGCTCCGCGTTTTTGGTTTTGGGTTTGACGCTGCTCTCCACCGCGACCGGTGCGTGGATGCTGCTTGCGTCCACGCGCTTACCCTGAAGTTAAGCCCCCGCCGCTCAGCGTGTTCCGAGGCCCGCGGGCAGCAGGAACGGGACGGCCAAGAGCGACAAGTTGGCGAGCAGGGGCACCGACGCGACGGCGAGCCAGGCGACGTTGCGCCCGCGCAGGGCGAGCAGTGCAGCCACCGTGCCCACGACCGCAAACGCCCCGGCCAGGGTCCCGGCGACGGCAAGGCTGGGCGCGTGGTCGGGGAAGAAGCGCAGGGCCGCAAACTCGAGCCACCAGGCTCCCCATCCGAGGCTGGCCAACCCCATGGAGAGCATCCAAGTGCGGTGCCGCCGGCGGGCGCCGCTCCGCGGGGGACCCAGGCGTCGGTTCATCCGCGGCATGGCGCCATTGTCGTCCCCGCGGCGGGGGCCCTCAAGCGCCACCCGCGCCGAACCGCCGTTCGAGCGCTGGCGCACCGCATGCGCGGCCTTCGCGGCCGTTTGACGGACGGCCCACCAGCCGCTACAACATCCGCCCTTCGGTCGGGGCGTGGCGCAGCCTGGCTAGCGCGCTTCCTTGGGGTGGAAGAGGTCGGAGGTTCAAATCCTCTCGCCCCGACCATCTATCCGCGAGTGCGAGAGCCTCCCCCAGTGGGAGCCCCATCGCCCGGATGGATCCACCCGCGTTCGCGATGGCCCACCCGCGGTCGCGATGGCCCACCCGCGGTCGCGATGGCCCACCCGCGGTCGCGATGGCCCACCCCGCGGTCGCGATGGCGCAGTGATGCGGCGGCGACGCCGTTGCGGCGCTCCCGCGCGCTTGGACCGACCGCGACCGGATCGTGGCGCTACGACGGCCTCACCCTCCGCGCGGTCAGAAGCGCAGCACGAGCGGCGCGGGATTGCTGAGCGAGCCCGAACCCCCGTCCAACGGGCTGACGACCGTCGGGAACGCGGCCTGGCACTGGAACTGGGTGCCCACCAAAGTCGGCGCCGTGGGCAGGGTCAGGTCGAGTACGGGACTCGACACACCCGTGCCGACGATCGGCACGAGGAAGAGCGGCGCACCGCCCGAGATCCAGAGGTCCGGCGCAAAACCCGTCAGCGCGCCCGGCGCCGCGGCGCTGCCGAGGATCAGGAGTCCAAGGGCGCCGGCCGGTGCTTCGACGCGCACCGAACGCGTTTGGCCGGGTGTGTCGGAGCCCGGAATGGTGAGCCAGACACCGCCCGATGTGGCGGTGAAGCTGGAGGTACCGCTCAGCACCACGTCGCTCGGCGGGTTGGTGGTCGACCAGATCAGTTCCGTGTCCGTCGCGTCGACGAGCGAGCCCAAGCCGGAATCACCCGGCGACTGCTCGAGTTGCACACCACCGAGGAACAGCACGCGGCTCCCCAACGTGCGCAGCGGAATGCCGTCCGCCTCGTCGAAGCAGCAGGCGCAGAGGCAGCACACCACCCCGCCGTTCCCGCCGCGCAACACGGATCCGACGATGCTCGCGTCGGCGAAGCGGAGCTCGAGGGCGGTACCGCCAGCGCTCGAGGCCCCGTCGCAGTCGAAAGGGTCGTTCCCAGCGCCGCCGACCAGGGTCGAGGCCTGGACCACGAGCGCGCCGTCGCGCACGCGTGCCGCCCTGCCGGCGGCATTCACCGGATTGAACCCAAAGTTCCCGCTGGGCCCGTTCACGGTGGTGCGCGACAGGAGCAAGCCGTCGACGCGGACGGCATCCAGGGTCGGTTGGTTGACACCGGCGAGCGACGCGGCCGTCAGGCGGCACTCGTCGATCGTCACGGTCCCCTCGATGTCGCTCAGGACGAGGCTCCCGAGCACCAACCCGGCCAACGTGAACCCGTCGGTGTTGCGCACCGTGCTCGCGCCGTTGACCTGCGCGGTCGGCACGAAACCGGGGAACTCCGGCCCGACGATCGTGAGTCGCTTCTCGGCGAGGAACGGCGCGTAGCTGCCGGCCTTCACCACCACGCGGTCGCCGTCCGCGGCGACGTCGATGGCCGGTTGGATCTCGAGGAAGTCACCGCTGCCGTCGGCGGCGACGGTCCAGGTGGTCTGCGCGGGGGTGGCCGGGGGCAGTGCGAGGGCGAGGACGGCGAGGCATGCGCTGGCGAGCATGTCGGATCTCCTGGGGGCGGGGTGGCGAGGGGGGACCCGAAGGATAACAGGGGCTTTGCGCGCGCGCTGGGCCGCGGCGCACTGCCAACGCACGGGGCCTCCAACACACGGGGCCACCAACGCACGCGGGCGCCCCCGCGCGACGAATCGCGCGGGGGCGCCCGCAGGGTGCGATGCACAGAGACTGGCGGCGGCGCCAGCCCCTCGAAATCAGCCGTTGAGGGCCTGTTCGATCATGTCCGCCACTTCGGCGTCGTCGGGGAACAGCTTGCGCAGGCGTTCCGCGTACCCCTCGGCGCGGGGTTTGTCGTCCAGGTAGTTCGCGCTCCAGGTCAACGCGGTGCTGAGCATTTCCTTGGCGCGCTCCGCGCTGAGCTCACCGGCGGACAGCAGGTTGTCGAGGGCGTCCAGGGCGGCAATCGCCATGTCGTCGTCGCGCACGGACTTCATCTGGCGCAGCACGACCAACTCGAAGAGGCCCTTCTTGTTGTCGGCGTCGAGCGTCTTCGCGGCTTCGGCTTCCTCGTCGTTGGCGAGTTCGCTCTTCAGGAGCGCCAGGATGCCGGCGGACAGGTGGCCCTTTTCGTCCTTGGGGTCCGACTCCATGCCGGCTCGCACGATCGGCGCCACGCGGGCGGCGAGCGGGCTGTCGCCGACCTTCATCATCAGCTCGCGGGCGGGCACGACGAAGGCGAGGCGCGCGTCGCCCTCGGCGGTTTCGAAGTTCGCGAGGAGGGTCTTCGACTCGATCGCCAGGGGGCGCACGGTGGTGCGCTGGGTCTCGAGGAACGCGACGTACTCGGTCATGTCCATGCCGCTGTAGCCGACGCTCTTCGAGTAGATGTCGCCGTCGTGGGTCATCAGGAAGACCGACGGGAAACCTTCGACTTCGAACTCGCCCTGCAGCTCCTTGTTGCGCTCGGGGTTCGGCACCTTCGCGATCACGTCGGGCGAGCGCGGGAAGTCGAGCTTCACCAGCACGAAGTTACCCTCGACGGCGGGAGCGAACTCGGCCTTGGAGAAGACGTTCTTGTAGAGCTGCTTGCAGGGCGGGCACCAGTCGGAGCCGGTGAACTCGACCAGCAGGTCCTTCTTGGACTCGCGCGCGTGCGCAAGGGCCTTGTCGTAGTCGGCGAACCACGCGACGTCGTCGCCCGCGTAGGCGGGCAGGGCGGCGAAGGCGGCAAGCGTGAGGGAGCTCAGGAGTGTGCGCATGGTCGTGGGTGTGGGTGTTGCGATTGCGCCGCGGCAACGACTTGCGTGAGTGGCAGAGGCGCGGGCAGACGTCGGGCGTCGACCCAGGGGGGGTCCTTGAGGGTACGGGGCCGGGGAGCTCCTGCGACAGAGTCGCCCCGGGATTCCCGCCCGGACCCCGCCCTTGCGCGCCGCACCGCTCCCGGCGCACTCTGGTCGCCCATGTTCGAAAGTGCACCTTCGGTGCTCGCCTGCCCCGTGAAGGGCTGCGGGAAGCCCCTGGCTTGCGAGAGCAGGCGTTGGGTCTGCCCCGAGGGCCACGGCTTCGACCGGGCCCGCTCGGGGTACACCAACCTGCTGCAGCCCGGGGACCGGCGCTCCCTGGCCGCCGGCGACCGGCCCGAGGCGACCCGCGCCCGCGCGAGGCTGCTCGACCGCGGCGTTGGCGAGGGGCACCTCGCGGTCCTGGCGGAGCGAGCGGTCCGGGCGGCGCGGGCCGCCCCGCGGCGCCCGGCCCGCGTTCTGGAAGTCGGGTGCGGGGTCGGGGCCCTCTTGGACCGGATCGCGCGCGAGTTGGCGGAGGAGGGCTGGTGCGCCGGTTTGGACCTCTCGGCGACCGCCGCGGACCGTGCCGCCAAGTTGGGCGGGCCCGGGCTCTTCCTGGTGGCCAACGCGGACCGGCGCCTGCCCTTCCTCGACGGCGCCGTCGACGTGTTGGTGAGTGTGGCGGGGCCTAAGGCGCCGGCGGAATTCGCGCGTGTGCTGGCGCCGGGCGGGGTGCTGTTGCTGGCCGTTCCCGGGCCCGGCGACCTGGCGGAGCTGCGCGAGGCCGTGCAGGGGGACGGGCGCGAGCTGCCGCGCGGCGACCGGGCGGCAGCGGCGTTTGCCGGCCCGATGGAACTGGTCGGACGGCGGCGGTTGGTCGAGCGCCACGCGCTGGACCGGGAGGCGCTCGGGGACCTGCTGCTCGCGAGTTACCGCGGCGGGCGGCGCGCCGAGGCGGAGCGTGCCCAGGCGCTCGGCGAGCTCGAAGTCACGCTGGAGCTGGAGCTGCTGGAGTTCCGACGAGCCTGAGAGGGGGCGTCGGGGCGGGCTCCGGGTTCGGCTCGGGAGTCGGTTCGGGAGTCGGTTCGGGAGTCGGTTCGGGAGTTGGCTCGGGAGTTGGCTCGGGAGTTGGCTCGGGAGTTGGCTCGGGAGTTGGCTCGGGAGTTGGCTCGGGGGTTGGCTCCGGTGTCGGGGCGGGATCAGGCTCCGGGGTCGGAGCCGGTTCCGGCGGGGGTTCCGGCACCGGTTCCGGCTCGGGCGTCGGCTCGGGAACTGGCTCCGGGGTCGGCTCCGGGGTCGGCTCCGGGGTCGGCTCGGGCTCCGGAGGCGGGACGGGCTCGGGAGTGGGCTCGGGAGTGGGCTCGGGAGTGGGCTCGGGAGTGGGCTCGGGCTGCGGTTCCGGTGCGGGCTGCGGCGCGGCCGCCGGGGTCGGGAGGGGGCCTCCCGGGGGCGGCTCGTTGCCGGCCAGGGCCTCGAAACGCTGGATCAGGCTGAGGATCGCGTCGTCGCAGGCGGCCTGCGTGCTGGCGAACGCGGCATTGGTGACCACCGCCACCCCGAAGTCGCGGGTCGGCGCGAGCCACGTCACCGCGTACCACATGGTGTTGCTGCCGGAGTGTGTCAGCACCCGACCGCCGCCCCAGGGACGCTCGGCCCGGCTCCAACCCAACGCGTAGTCCTGGCCCGCGAGCGGGCGGTGCAGTCGCTCGAATCCCTCGCGGGGCAGGAGGGACACCAAACCGCGGCGACCGCCGAGGTGCGCCGACAAGTAGCGGCTCCAATCGAGCAGCGACAGGTGCACACGGCCCGCCGGGGTCAGCGCCGGCGGATTGTCCGCGCGCATGTCGGGCTCGACGGCGACGGGCTCGCGCTCGGTGCCGCGGTGGCCGCGGGGCTGGTCCAGGTTCTCCAGGTTCCCGGGCGCGCCGAAACCGGCGCTGTTGAGACCGAGGGGCACGAACAACTCTTCGGTGATGAGCTGCTCGAACGGGAGACCGAGGCGGCGTTCGAGCGCCGCGCCGACCAGCGCGTACCCCGCGTTCGAGTAGAGGAACGCCGTGCCCGGCGGCGTTTCGGGCGCCTGGGCCAACACGCTGGTGACCAGCAGCATGCGCTGTTCGCGTGGACCGCCCTTCGAGGCCCACAGCCGCACCCAAAGGGCCGGATCCGGATTGCTCGGCGCGCCGCCGCGGTGGGCGAGGAGCTGCTGCAGCGTCACGCCGCGCCAGTCCTCGTGCATGTCGGGCACGTCCTCGGCGAACACCTCGCCGAGGGTGAGCTCCATGCTCACACGATCCTTGGCGGCCAGCACCGCGACCAGCGTGGCCGTCATCGACTTGCCGCACGAACCGATGTGCCACAGGTCGTCGCGGGTGGCGCGCGTTTCGTCGCGCACCCGGCGCAGGCCCGTGACGCCGACGGCCATCGGGCCATTGCTGCGGAAGATCACACCGCCCAGGGCGGGCAGGTTGTGCCGGGCGCGGATTGGCTCGAGCAGTTCCTCGAGGGCCACCAGCTCGAGCGGTGCTTCCGCGGCGGGCGGCATCGCGTCCTGGGGTTCGAGCGCCACCGCCGCGGGCAGCGGGCCGAGGAAGAGGGCTGCGAGCAGCAGCCCCCGGAAATGGGGTCGCGGAAACATGGTGCGTGCGCGGGGGCTAGCGGAAAAGTTCGCGGCGGTAGTGGCGCAGTTCCGCGAGGGAGTCCTCGATGTCGAAGAGGGCGCGGTGGGCGTCGCGCTTCTTGGGCGCGCGTTCGACGACGGCGGGGTGCCAGCGGCGGGCCAGCTCCTTCAGTGTGGATACGTCGACGATGCGGTGGTGCAAGTAGGTCTCGAGTCGCGGCCAGTATCGCCCCAAGAATCGCCGGTCCTGCCATACGGAGTTGCCGGCGAGGGGCGCAGTCTTCGGCGCGGCGTGTTGGCGCACGAAGTCCAGGACCAGGTCCTCCGCCTGCGTGTCGTCGATGGTGCTCGTGCGCACTCGGTCGACGAGCCCCGATGCCCCGTGGTGGCTCCGGTTCCACTCGTCCATGGCACCGAGCACCGCTTCGGACTGGTGCACCACGAGTTCCGGACCGCGCGCGACCACCTCCAACTCGGAATCGGTCAGCAACACGGCGACCTCCAGAATGCGCTCCACCTCGGGATCGAGGCCGCTCATCTCGAGATCGATCCAGACGAGCAGGTCTTCGCGCATGGGCTCGGGGTTGGGGGTCGCGGCGGGCTCGTTGGCGGGAGCAGTCCGCGGAGGCTAACCGCCCGGAAGGGCCGAGCGAAGGGCGGACCCGGGGGCAGCGACGGTCTAGACTGCACCCATGACATCTTCGGACAGCCCGCCGTACCAGGATCCTCGTTCGCCCGCTGGCCCGGGGGCGGAGGCTCCCCGCACTCCCACGGGCGCGACGTCGCTGCCCGGTGCCACCCCGGCCCCCGCACCCGCGTCATCCGTCCACCCCGTGACCAGCGGCGCCCCCGCCGCGGCTCCCGCGCAGGGGGCCCTGCGCCTCGAGGACTTCGAGCGCGAGATCCGCGTGCGGCCCCTGACCGCGGACGACTTCGACGCCCTGCTCGCGCTGCAGCGGGCGTGTTTCCCCGGCATGCCCACGTGGTCCCGGGAGCACCTCGCATCCCAGGTGCGCCACTTCCCCGAGGGTCAGCTCTGTGTCGAGTACGAGGGCCAGATCGTGGCCTCGTCGTCGAGCCTGGTCGTGGACCAGGACGAATACAGCGACTGGCACGATTGGCGCCGCGTCGCCGACGGCGGGATGATCAGCAACCACGACTACGACGGCGACACGCTCTACGGCATCGAGATCATGGTGCATCCGAGCTACCGCGGTCTGAAGCTGGCGCGGCGGCTTTACGACGCTAGGAAGCGCCTGTGTGTGGAGATGGACCTCGCGCGCATCGTGATCGGTGGGCGCATCCCGGGATACGGCGCCGTCGCCGACCAGATCAGCGCGAAGGAATACGTCGAGCGCGTGGTGCACCGCGGACTGTTCGACCCGGTGTTGACCGCCCAGGTTGCCAACGGCTTCCACCTGGTGCGGCTGATTCCCGACTACTTGCCCAGCGACACCGAGTCGCGGGGTTACGCGACGCACCTCGAGTGGGCGAACCTCGAGTACAAAGGCGAGGCCGCCCCGAAGCAGCGCAAGGTCAGCTTGATGCGCGTCTGCGCGGTGCAGTACCAGATGCGCCAGATCGGCAGCTTCGAGGAATTCGTGGCCCAGTGCGAGTTCTTCGTGGACACGGCATCGGACTACAAGTCGGACTTCGTGCTCTTCCCCGAGTTGCACACGACCCAGATGCTTTCGTTCCTGCCAGCCGAGCGGCCCGGGGACGCGGCGCGCCGGTTGGCGGAGCTGACACCGAGGTACCTCGAGTCCTTCGGCCAAATGGCGATCAAGTACAACGTCAACATCATCGGCGGTTCGCAGTTCACGGTCGAGGACGGCCGGCTCTACAACATCGCCTACCTGTTCCGCCGCGACGGCACGATCGCGAAGCAGCCGAAGTTGCACATCACACCCGCCGAGCGACGCTGGTGGGGTGTGGAGCCCGGCGATCGATTGCGAGTGTTCGAGACCGACCGCGGCCGCATCGCGATCCTGATCTGTTACGACGTCGAGTTCCCCGAAGTTGCGCGCATCGCCGCGGGCCGCGGCGCGAACGTGCTGTTCGTGCCCTTCAATACGGACAATCGCGAGGGTTACCTGCGCGTGCGGTACTGCGCACAGGCGCGCGCGATCGAGAACCACGTCTACACGGTGATCTCGGGCTGCGTCGGCAACCTGCCGCTGGTGGCCAACGCCGACGTGCACTACGGCCAATCGGGCATCCTGACGCCCTCCGACCTGGGGTTCGCGCGGGACGGCATCGCCGCCGAGTGCACACCGAACATCGAGACCCTCGTGATCCACGATCTGGACGTGGAGCAACTCCGCCGCCATCGCCGCACGGGCACCGTGCAGAACTGGAACGACCGGCGCCTCGACCTCTACCAGGTCGCCTACTTGGACAGTGGCGAGAACGCCGAGCGGCGCATCTAGTTCGCGGATTCAGCGCGCGCGACGCAGCACCACGCGCAGGCGCTCGATGCGCCCCCTCGGCGGCGCGGTGCCGACGGCGAGCCAGAGCCGACCGTCGGCGTCCGGCGTGACGCCGAGCGACAGGGAGACGGCTGTAGGGGCGCGGGTGCCCGCGGCCGGATCGCCGCCGATGTGCGGCGCGGCGGCGAACTGTCCCTGGGCCAGGGCGCGCGCGAGCCACGCGAACGTGGCGGGCGCGGGTTCGCCCGCGGGCCAGGGCGCCGCCGAGGCGGCGGCGAAGAACGTGCGCTCGCCGGGACCGGCGTCGGGCCAGTCCAACTGGGCTTCGAGTTCGACCTGGATCTGCCCCACGGTCTCTCCCGACTGGAACGACCGCGCCCGGGCCGCGGCGCCCTGACTCGCAGCGGCGCCCTGACTCGCAGCGGCGCCGTGACTCGCTGCGGAACCTTGAACGACGGTGGCCCACTCCGACCAACCGGCCGCGGCGGCGAGGTTGTCGACGTCCAGGGCCTCGAACTGCAAGAGGTCCACGACTTCCAGGAGCAGATCGCCGCCGAGAGTGCGCGCGCCGCCCGCTTCCATGGCGTAGGCCCGCACGCGGATGAGGCTGCCAAGCGGGAAACGGTCCGGGATCCACCAGCGTCCGCGGTAGAGCCCCGTCGCGTCGAGCCGGGCCGTCGGATCCCGCCGGGCGTCGGCCAACGGGACGAGGGGCACCGCGGGGTCCCAATCATCGCCGCCGTCCGCGGCGGCACTTCCCGCCGCCGTCGCGGCGCCCGCGACGAGCAGGATCGGGGCGCCGGCCGGCCCGCGTACCTGGAGTTCGAGGCGCTCCCACCGGCCGGCCCACGCCACGTCGGGCGCCGACCGCGCAAAGGTGTCCCGCACGAAGACACCCTCGCTGTCCTGCGCACCCGCGAGGGTCGCAAGGGCACACAGGGCGAGGATGGTGCGCGCGATGGTTTGGGTTCGGCCCATGGGACAGGCGGGTGGGAGGTTGCGGGGGCGAGCGGGAACCGCCGGGGACATCGTGGCAGGGGACGGGCCGGAGCGCGAGCCCCCGGTCCGCCGATGGGGCCCGGCCCCGTTGCGGTTCCCAAGGACCGCCCAGGGCCCACGCCGGTTGCAGGCGAAGTGGCCACACCCGTCCGTGTACCTTCACGGCGTGCGCTCGCTGCGATTCCGTCCGGCAATATTCGCCCCGTTGCTCGCCCTGCTTGCGGGCGCCTGCGCCTCGGTCCCAGATCCGCTCTTCGCGCCGCCCCCCGACCCGGGGACCCAGGCCGCGGCGCGGGCCGCGCTCGGTCTCGTGCCCGGGTCCTTCGGGCTGCCGGGGGGCGCGAGTCTGCCGGTGGAGCGCCGCGGCGCCGCGCCGGCGCGCTGGGTGCTCGTGGGCGGCTCGTGGTTGCTCCCCGACACCGTGCCATTCCTCGAGGGTCCGCTCCTCGCCCTGGACGGCCGCGCGCGGGCGGGATTTGGGCCGGAGCCAGGCACCACGGCACTCGCCCAGGACACACGCGACCTGGTGCGTGTGCTCGAGGCCGAACTCGCCGCGGGCGGCGAGGCTCCGCTGCTCTTGGCGCAGGGGTACCACGCGTTGGTTGCCGCGCTGGCGGCTCGGGAGCTCGGCGACCGGGTCGGCGGGCTGTTGCTGGTGGCGCCCCTGCCGGCGCGGCGCGATCCCCACCTGGCGCGGTTTGCCGAGGAGGCCGCGCGGCGGCTCGAGCGCGCGGCCTTCGCGCGTGTGGAGGGCCGCATGGCATCGGGCGAGCGCAGCCCGGAGGTGGCCGCGGAGTTGGAGCGGGTGTTGCTCGCCCCGCGGTTCGCGGATCCGAAACTCGCGCCACGTGTCGCGGCGGATCCCTACCTGGTGCCCGCGGGCGAGGGCGCGGCCCTGCGCCAACAGGCGGAGCGCGCCATTGCCGAACTCGGCGACTACGACCTTCGCGGCGAGCTCGCTGGGGTGACCGCGCCCGCGCTGGTGTTGCACGGCGGGGGCGACGCGCTGTCCCAGGAGTCGACGGCGGAGTTCGCCGCGGCCCTCGCGGGCGCTGCGTTCGTCAAGATCGCCCGGTCGGGCGCATTTCCGTGGATCGAGCGACCCGCGGAGTTCGCCGCCGCCGTCACCAGGCTCGAACGCGGCGGATCCTGACGCCGACCGCGCGGCTACCGCTCGCCCGCGCCCCGCCCGTACCCGAGGGCGGCGTGCAGGTGTTCGAGCTCCTTGCTCCCCGGCATCAGACCGCGCGCGGCGCCGCCGAGGATGCGCGCTTGGGCCCGTTCCAAGCCCTGCAACTCGCCCTCGAGGCGCGCGAGCAGCGTCCCGAGGCGCGCCGCGTCCGCCGTCGAGCCCGCCGGCTCCTCGGCCCCGCGGCGCGCCACGGCGGCCAGCTCGCCCGGGTCCGCGTGCAGATCGTAGAGCTCGGCCTCGGGCGAGCCACTGCCCGGCGCACCCGGCGCCGAGCTGCGCTGCACCAAGAGCGCGTAGCGCTCGGTGCGGATCGCGCTGAGGGCCGGTTTGCCCTGCAGCGGGGGATAGAGGTGCTCCGTGGTCTGCGCCAACACCGGCCGTTCGGGCCAGCGGCCATCTGCGAGGGGCCCGAGCAAGCTGGTGGCCCGCGCTTCCCGCGGGGGCCCGAGGTCGGCCAGCTCGAGCAGAGTCGGATGCAGGTCCGCGAGCGCGAGCCGCGCGCCGATCCGGCGCCCCGCGTGGGCACCGCCGGGCAACTTGAGGATCAGCGGCACGTGCAGCGTTTCGTCGTGCAGTTGCAGATGCCCGTACTGGCCGTGCTCGCCGAACTCCTCGCCGTGGTCGCTGGTGACCGCGAGTGCCATGGAGTCGAACAGCCCGCGCGCCGCGAGCTCCTCGAACCAACGGCCCAGCACCTCGTCCGTGTGCGCCACTTCGGCGTCGTAGAGCGCGCGCAAGTGCTCGAAGTCGCGCGCCGAGAGCCGTTTCCAGTCGGCCAACAGCACGAGGCCGTCGTTGGGCCGTTCGCCGCGCGCTTCGAGGGCACGCAGCTCCGCCAAGCGCTCGCGAAGCGGACCCTCGTACCCCGGATCGAATCGCTCGATCCAGTGTTCGGGCGGCACGAACGGCTGGTGGGTTTCGTAGGTGTGCAGGGTCAGGAAAAACGGTTGCTCGGGGTCCTCGGCGCGGTCGAGCCAGGCCAAGGACTGCGCGGCCTTCGCCTCGACACCCTCGAGTTTCGCCTCGAGGGTTTGGTACCCGCGCATCAGGCCCCAACCCTTGCCGAGGGGCCCGTCGTCCGTGAACGCACCCGTGCGGAATCCGGCGGCGCCCAAACGCTCGGCCAGCGTCGCGAACCGCGGGTCGAGGCCGGGCGTGCCGTGCTCCAGGCTGGTCATGTTGGCGACGCGGTGCACCCACGGCTCGAGGCCCGTGAAGAGCGTCGCGTGGCTGGTCGCCGTGTTGGGGGCCTGGGCGTAGATGCGCTCGAACAGCACGCCGCCCTGGGCCAGGCGGTCGAGGTGGGGGGTGGTCGGCCGCGGATTGCCGTAGGACGAGAGCGCGTCGGCGCGCAGCGTGTCGACGATCACCAGGGCCAAGTTGGGGCGCTCCCGAGGCCCCGGCCCGCAGGCCAAGAGCGCTCCAACGGCGGGCAAGAGCGCCCCTGCGGCCGCCAGGCGGCGGCCCGCGGCCGGACGGGGGCCGCCACCGGGCGTAGGGGAGCCCGCGGAGGTCGGAGCGCGCATGGGCGGATGGTAGCCCCGCGGGCCCGGCCGGAGACGCCGCGCCCGCGCAGCCTTGTTATATGCGCGAATGCGCATATATTGTCCCCATGGCCACCGCCACCCGCCTCGACCCGGACACCCTCTTCGCCGCCCTGGCGGAGCCGACCCGACTGCGCCTCCTGGTGCTGCTCCTCGCCGGCGAAGCCTGTGTGTGCGACCTCTTGGCGGCTCTCGACCGGCCCCAGCCCGTGGTTTCGCGGCACCTGGGAGTGCTGCGCCGGGCGGGTCTCGTTCACGCGCGCCGGGAGGGTGTGTGGATGTGGTACCGCCTGGTCGAACCCGCGCAGGGCGCCCCGGGCGATCTCCACCGGGCGCTTCTCTCCGCCGTGCGCGCCGCGGGCGCCCAACACCCCGAACTGGCGGAGGGTCTCGCGCGCTGTGTCGCGTCGCGCGACTCCCGCAACTGCTGTTGAACGCGCCGACCGGCGCCCCGAGTGCTGCCATGAGCAACCCATCGAACGTTCCCCTTCCGACCTCTAAAGACCACCAGGACCAGCGCGAGCGTGTGGCCCAGGGCTACGGCGCGATCGCGAGGGCCGAGCCGGGCCTCGGCGGCTGCTGCGGCCCGACGTCGGGGTCTTCGGACACCTCCGACGTCGCGGCCCTGGCGCAGTCCCTGGGCTACGACCAGGCGGACCTCGCCAACCTGCCCGAAGGCGCCAATCTGGGTCTTTCGTGCGGCAATCCGGCTGCCATCGCCCGTTTGCACCCGGGCGACGTGGTGCTGGACCTCGGGTCCGGCGCGGGTTTCGACGCGCTGCTGATCGCGCCGAAAGTCGGCCCCACCGGCCGGGTGATTGGTGTCGACATGACCCCCGACATGCTCTCCCGCGCCCGCCGCAACCTCGCCGACTTCGAAGCGCGCACCGGCCTTTCCAACGTCGAGTTCCGCCTAGGCGAGATCGAACACCTGCCCCTCGCCGACCGCAGCGTGGACGTGGTGATCTCGAACTGCGTGCTCAACCTGAGCCCCGACAAGGCCGCCGTCTGGCGCGAGATCGCCCGCGTATTGCGGCCCGGCGGCCGGGTGGCGATCAGCGACCTGGTGCTGCTGCGGCCCTTGCCCGACTCCCTGCGCGGGCGGCTCGAGTTGCTCGTCGGCTGCATCTCGGGCGCGGCCCAGGCGGACGAACACGTGGCCTGGGCCAAGGCGGCGGGGCTCGAGCAGGTGGCGCTCACCCAGAAGGGCGACTACGTGGCGGCGATGCTCTCGGTTGAGGATCCGCTCTACAAGCTGATGCTCGCGGAGCTGCCCACCGGGGTTTCGCCCTCGGACTGCGTGGCCAGCGCGGAGATCACCGCGCGCCGGCCCGGGGCGAAGACGGGCTGCTGCTGAGCCGCTCACGGGCGGGTGCGGCCCGGTTGTGGGCCCGCGCCGCCGCGAAAATCGACTTCTTCGGGTTTTCGCGCGGGAACTGGGGCGGTGGCGGCGTCTAGGAGGAGAGCAAAGATCCGCCAACCCAACCGGGTGAGCCCCCGTAGACCCTGGAGAGCCCACGGGTCCGGCCGCGAAAGCGGCGGGCCCCGTTCCCCAAGAACGGGTTCGGAGCCCGGCCACCACCGGGAGGCAAACAATGAACCAGTTCTTGGGAATCCTCTTGTGGCTGATCTTCGAACTGATCCGCCGGCTCCAGTAGCGCCTGTGGCTCGCCTCTAGGGCGGGGCGAGCCGACGTTTCACCGGTGGTGGGCCATCACGCGCTGAACCCAACCGCGGGTGCGCTCCCGACGCGGTGGAAGAGAGAGGTGCTCGCGGAAGTAGGCGGCGATGGAACCGGCTGGCGCGGCGCTCTCCGGCACGCACCAGTAGTAGACGACCGTGGCGCACAGGATGTCGGCCGCGGTCATGGTGTCGCCGACCAGCCAGTCGCCCTCCGTCAGTCGGGTTTCGATGCGGGCCGTGGCCTCGTCCATCTGGTTGTTGGCGCGTTCCATGGCTTCGGCGTCGACCTTGCCGGAGAAGAACTGCCCGAACGCGATGCCGAGGGCGCCCCCGAGGACCTGGCGGCGGAACTGCTCCCAACCCTCGATCGCCTTCATCGCATCGCGGTTGGCGCTGAAGAGGCGCGGGCCCTGCTTCACGTTCGCGTCGAGGTAGCGCAGGATCGCGCTCGAGTCGTAGATCACTGTGTCGCCGTGCACCAGGACCGGCGTCAGGGGCTGTCCCGAGATCTCCAGCACCTTGGCCCGGTCCGCCGGGTCGACGACCACCGACTGGAAGGGCACAGTCTTGTAGCGCAAGGCGATGCGCACCTTCATGGTGTTGGGGGAGGGGGGGAGTTCGTAGAGCGTGATCGGACCGCTGGGCATCGAAGATCTCGTCGGAGTGGCAAAGGGACGGCGTGGCGACGGGCCTGCACCGTTCCCGCCCAGGATACCGCTGCGCCCGCCGACCGCTTCCCAAGCTGTGCCCTAGCAGCCCGCCGCGGCGTCGGCCCGAACAGCGCGCGGCGTTCGTTCGCGCCGGTCGAGCGGACCTGACCCCCACCCCGACGACTCGTTTCGCCGGAATTCGAGGTTTGTGCGGCGGCCGAGCGGCGGGCCTACGCCATGGACCAGGAGACATCCTGCGACCCGAAACCCCTCCTTCCCCAACCGGGAGTACCCCCATGAGTCGGAAGTCCCTTGTCACTGCCGCTGGCTGGTTTGGGCTCCTGCCGCTGGCTGCGATCGCCAGCGGACGGGACCAGGTGTCCCCGCCGCTGGTTCCTGTCCCGACGTACATCGTGATCGGGCAGTCGAACGCGGAGGGTTACGGGCAAGTGGGTACCCAAGCGGGGCAGTTGGATCCGCAGGCCTACCCGCACCTGGTGAATCCCCAGGCGAACGTCAAGATCTTCAACTTCCCAACGGGGACGTGGGAGCCCCTCCACGCGACGATCAACACGCAGTCGTCTGCGACACTGCCCCAACTGCCTCGATTCGGTCCCGAAGTCTCGCTGGGGGATCGGCTCGCAGGACTTCACGGAGGGCCTGTCCGCATCCTCAAGTACGCGGCTGGCTCGACCTACCTGCACCCCACCCCGGGGGTCGGGGGCGCGGTACTGGATACTTGGGACCCGGCCACCGGAGGGCGTTACTTCGCACTCGACGTCCTTGTTCCCATCGCAGCCCAGGCCGCGTTCGCGGTCGGCGAGAGTTTGGACGTGCGCGGGGTGTTCTGGATACAGGGCACGAGCGATGCGCTGAGCCCGGTCTACGCAGCGGCGTACCAGTCGAACCTCTCCAACTTCGTGGACGCGGTACGGGCGGATCTTGTCGGTGCGTGGGGATTGACGACGAACCCGCACACACCGTTCGTGATCTCGCAGGTCCCGAGATTCATGTTCCAACCCGACTCTGGGAGCCAAGTGTGTTGGGCTTGCTCGGCGGACGCGGTGCGAGCCGCGGAGGAGGCAGTCGTGTGTTCCAAACCCGCCGTCGGCATCTTCGACGCCAGCGATATCTCGGTGTGGGGCTGTTCGGTGCCGGGCTGCGACTTCGTCCACTTCGATGGACCGGGGCAGGTCGCCCACGGCGAAGGCATGTTCGACGCGCTCCAAAACCTCGGCTGTCCGACGCTTACCTCCACGCCGGGGAACCTCTCGCTTGCGAGCGGCGGGATGCAGAAGATCTACGTCGACGCGGGCACGAACTTCGCCAACGGTTCCTTCCTCGTGTTGGGTTCCCTTTCGGGGACCTCTCCCGGTACGACGTGGCAGGGCATCCCCCTGCCCCTGAACGCCGACGCCTACTTCGTGCTCACCCAACTCGCCCCGAACCAGCCGCCCCTCGGCAACTCGCTGGGGTTGCTCGGCATACAGGGAGCAGCCACGTCGACGTTCACTGTCCCGCCGGCGTCCGCGTCGGCCCTGCTTGGACTGGTTGCGCACCACGCTGCCCTCGTCGTCAACGCCAGCTCGACCGGTTTGCTGGTGACCAACGCCACCGGCGTGCGGTTCGTTCTCTGACGAGCGCGCTGCCCTCGGCGCCATGCCGGTTGGGCCGCGGCGCACAGGGTTCGCGCAGCCAGCGGTGCGGGGTTGCTCGAGCTGTTTCTCGATCCCCGAAAGCGTCGGTGCACTACCATCTGCGTCCATGCACGCCCTCTCCACGCTAGTGCTCGCCGTCTGGCCCACCTTGGCCGGTTTCTCGGTTCCGTCTACGCCGTTCGCGCTCGGGGGGCGCCATCAACCGTCGGCCCAGTCCGAGGGCGCCACGGAAACAAAGGACCCCAAACCGGCCTTGGTCGATGAACGGGTGTTCTCCGACGCCACCATCCAAACACCCGAGGGCCCTCTCGAATACGAGTACCAGGTGGGCCGGCTGGTCCTGCGCACGGAGGCCGGCGACGCGCGGGCGGCGGTGTTCTACACCGCCTACGGGCTGGAGCGGCCCGAACCCTTCGACCCCGGCACGCGGCCCATCACGTTCTGCTTCAACGGCGGGCCGGGGAGCTCGTCCGTGTGGTTGCACCTTGGCACCTTCGGGCCCCGTCGGGTCGACCTCGGTCCGGAGGGCTTCGATCTGGCCCCGCCCTTCCGGCTGGTCGACAACCCGCACAACTTGCTCGCGTTGTCCGACCTGGTGTTCGTGGATCCCGTGACGACGGGGTACTCGCGGCCAGCGGAGGGCGTGGCGAACTCCGAGTTCCACGGTGTGTTGCAGGACGTCGAGACGATGGGCGAGTTCATCCGCCTCTACCTGACGCGTGAGGAACGCTGGGCTTCGCCGGTCTACTTGGCTGGTGAGAGTTACGGCACCACACGCGCCGCGGCGCTCGCCGACCACTTGCAGAGCCGCCACGGCATCTACCCGTCGGGGCTCGTCTTGGTCTCCGCGATCCTCAACTTCCAGACCGCGCGTTTCGACGTCGGCAACGATCTCGCGTACGCGCTCTTCCTGCCGAGCTTCGCAGCCACGGCGCGCTTCCACGGGCAAGTGGGGGAGGACGTGCCAGGGGAGCTCGCGGAGTTTCTCGCGGAGGTGGAGGCGTTTGCGCGCGGCGACTACACGCTGGCGCTGATGGCCGGCGACCGGTTGTCGCCGGTGGAGCGCCGCGCCGTCGCCGAGCGTTTGGCGCGGTACACGGGCCTCGACGCCGAGTGGATCGAGCGCGCCAACCTGCGCATCGACATCTCTCGGTTCACGAAGGAACTGCTGCGCGCCGAGCAGCGCACCGTCGGTCGGCTCGACAGCCGTTACCTCGGTTACGACCGCGACGCCGTGGGCGAGCGCTTCGAGTACGACCCGAGCTATGCGGCGATCCAAGGGCCGTACTCGATGGCGCAGAACCACTACGTGCGCGCCGAACTGGGCTACGAGAACGACCTGCCCTACGAGATCCTCACGGGACGTGTGCAGCCGTGGGACTACAGCAACGTCCAAAATCAGTACCTCAACGTCGGCGAGAACCTGCGCCGCGCGATGGTCAAGAACCCCAGCCTGCGCGTGTTCGTGGCGAACGGCTATTACGACCTCGCCACACCGTACTTCGCGACCCACTACACCTTCGACCACCTCCATCTGCCCGAGGCGCTCCGCGGCAACGTCACCATGGGCCACTACGAGTCGGGCCACATGATGTACGTGCGTGTGCCCGACCTCCAGAAGCTGCGGTCGGACCTCGGCACGTTCTACGCCGCGGGCCAGCGTTAGGTGCCGTCAGCTTCGCTTCGACAGTGCCGTTCGCACGGCTTCGAGCACCGCGTCGAGTTCGTCCGCCGAGTTCGGCCAATGGGGCGCGACGCGCAGGTAGCCGCAGGGCGCGCTGGTGCCGATACCCAGTTCGCCGAGTTCGCGCGAGAACGCCGCCGCGTCGACACCGCGCGGCGGTGAGAGCGCCAGGATCGCCGAGCGCGCGGCCGGTTCCGCGGCGCGCAAGGAGCGGAAACCGAGTTCGACGAGCGCGGGCTCCACGAGGTCGTGGTAGTGCTGCACGTGGTCGTGGATCGGCCGCGTGCCGAGCTCCAGCATCGGGCCCATGCCCGCCGCCGCGGCCGCGAGACCCAGGTGGTTCAACACACCTGCTTCGAAGACACGCGCGCCCCTGCGCAGCGGCCGGTCGATGGTGAGCTCGCTGGCGGGGCCGATCAAGAACGCGTCCGGACTCTCGTGGCTGGTCCAGCCCACGACTGCGGGAGTCAGGCCCTTCGCGGCCTCTGCTTCCACCCACAGGAACGCCGTGCCCAGTTGGCCCATGAGCCACTTGTGCGCGCCTGCGGCGAGGTAGTGCGCGCCGGAGGTGACGACGTCGATGGGCCGTGCGCCGACGGCCTGGATCGCGTCCACGAACAACTCGGCGCCGTAGTGGCGCGCGAGCGCGCCCAGTTCCGCGACAGGCATCGCGAGTCCCGTCTGGAACTGCACCGCGCTGACCGCGACCAGCCGCACTCCGCCGCGGCGCAGTTCCCGTTCCACCTGTTCCAGGCCCGCCGCGTGGCTCTCCGCGAACGGCGCGATGGGGAGGTGCACCACTTCGAGTCCGTGGCGCGCCCCAGCCGCCTGCCACGGCGTGACGTTGGCGGGGAACTCGTCCTCGAACAGCACGATGCGGTCGCCCGCGCGCCAGGGGATCGCGGTCGCGATCGCCGCCGCGGCGGTGCTCGTGTTGGCCAGAACGGCGACGTCCTGAGGGTGCGCGCCGATGAGCGCGGCAAAACCCGTTCGCGCTTCTTCGGCGGTTTCGAGCAGCACCCCGATCGCACCCAGCCCGCGTTCCGCCACGAGCCGCACCTCCTCCATCACCCGCGCTTCGACGCGCGAGGACGCGGGCGAGATGGCCGCGTGGGCGAGGTACGCAGCCGCACCGAGGCGCGGGAAAAGCGCGCGACTGCCGAGCTGGACGGGATTGCCGGGAACCTCAGCCACGGGCTTCCTCGGCCGAATCCGGCAGGCCCTCTTCGCCGGACGCCGCTCCGCCGCGGCCTTCGATCGTGGCGCGCAGGTCCTCGAGGTCGTTGCGCACGGCACTTTGGATCGCACGCGCCAAGAGCGGGAAGAAGAGCAGCGCGAGGATCTTTCCGCCGAGTGTGCGCCCCCGCACGTCGATGAGCACGCGCACCCGCGTCCCTGCGCCGTCCGGAGCGAGCTCGAACTCCGACGAGCTGGAGATCGACGGCTTCTCCACGCCCATCGCGATCCGCGTAGGGGGGTCGAAGCGTGTGATCGTCAACTCCTGGGTGTTCTCGCGGCCCAGCATCCGCCGCGTCTCGCGAAACCGAGAACCCACACCGACGGGGCCTGGCGTCAGCCACACCAACGCCTCGACGTGTTGGAGATGGACCGACGTCCCGACCGGGTCCGCGAGCACCGCGAACACCCGTTCCGGCGCGGCGGCGAAGCGCGTTTCGAAGTGGGTTTGGGCCATGGATCTCGCCCGCAGGCTACCACGGTGCCCGCCGGCCGCCTCGGCCCCCTCGACCTCCTGCGCAGCGGATCGCTGCCTTTGGGACCGGTGCATCGGCCGAGGCCACACGCGGTAGGCTTCCCTACATGTCCGTCTCGGGAGGCATCGGCCAAGGGGGGCGCGGGGTGCTCGCGCTGCGGCTCCGCGACCTGTCCCAGCTCTTCAACTCCCTCGACCCGTCGCCTTTCCACGAGAAGGACCTCGACCCGGCCGCCCGCGAGTACCTGATCGCGCGCGCCCGCGACGAACCGCGGGACACGGGCCTCGTCGTCGTCGTGGAGTTGGAGCACACGCATCCCGGCGAGGACACGGCCGCGATCGTGCGCGACGCGCTCCACAACGACTTCTCCTACCAGGCCGACCTGCGCCGCCGGGAGCTCGTGGACCTGTTCCGCCAGGGTCGTATCGCCCTGACGATCGGGGTCCTGTTCCTCGGCGCCTGCCTGTTCGCCGCCCAGGCGCTCGAATCCCACCCCCAGGGCCCGACCCGCAGCATCCTGCGCGAGAGCCTGGTGATCGTCGGCTGGGTCGCCATGTGGCGTCCCCTCGAGATCTTCCTCTACGACTGGTGGCCCCTGGCGCGCCGCATCCGCCTGCTGATGCGCCTAGCCACATGCCAAGTGGAGCTCCGCACGCTATCGTTGCCCGCCCGGGGCCCTTAGCTCAGTCGGTTAGAGCAGACGACTCATAATCGTTTGGTCGTTGGTTCGAGTCCAACAGGGCCCACTTCCAGCCGCGATCCAGGTTTCCTCTGGTGCGGTGTGGATCGTCGCCACGAGGTTGCCGCTTGGACTTGTTCGCCGATTTGCTCCAACGTGCCCGTTCCGAGGGCAAGTTGCTCATCGTCCGTGTGGTGGGCGACGAGGAGCCGCGGTCGCTCGATGGTGTGCTCGATGGTCCCGCCGAGCGCGCCTTCGTGGCGCGGCACGTGCTGCTCGCTGCTCTCGGCGAGAGCGAGGCGCGCGCGCTCGGCGAAAAGGCGACCCCCGGGCGGCTCCACGTGGTGAACCTCGCGATGGCTCGGCCGATGGGATCCCTGGCGACGCACTCGGACGCGGGGAGCGATGTCCTGAAACGGCTGCTCTTCCTGCGCACGGTCTGCGCGTTCGACCCCCGACGCGGCGCTCGCGAGCAGCAGGACCTTGCAACCGGCGCGGACCGCTCCGCGTTGGAGCGGCGGATCGAGGCGCAGCTCGCGGCCGGAGGTTGGCGCACGGCGTTCCGCGATCGGGAGGGACTCGACGAGTGGGACACCAAGCGCGATCGGCTGGACGCGCTTGCCGAGATGGCCCGGCAGGACGACCAGCTCGCCGCGGCACTCGAGCAGCACGCAGGCGAACTCGAGAACCAGCTCTTACTCGGCGGGGCAGACTACGGCGACGTGAACACGTGGATCGCGGTCCTCGAGGCGATCGGAGCATTCGAGAGGATGGCGGTCGTCGTCGAAAGGCTGCGACGGGAACGCGCCACGGCGCCGACGACCGGCGCCGCGGTCACCGCCGCCCACGCGGCGTTCGGACGGGGCGCGCGCTGGACCGACCTGCTCCGATTGCAGCCGGATCCACTGGCGGCCGTGGCCGCGGAGGCGGTCCGCGCGCGCTGGGTGCGCCAGCGCGACAGCACCCGCGCTCGTCGGCGCCCATCGCTCTCCAGGAAGCGCCGCGCCGAGCAGCTCTTCCGCCGTTCGCACGAACTCTACGGCGCCCTCTTGTCCGTCCGCCGCGACGGCGATGCCGAAGCCGTCGCACGCCTCGTACTCGAGGCGGAACCAACGGCATCGAACCACCTCGGCCTGGTCGCCGCCGCACTCCGGGTGGGCCGCCGACTACCGATCTTCGAAGAGTGGCTTCAGCACGCCGCCAGCCACGGGGAACGCGAAGACGCCAAACGGGCCTCCTGTCTGCGCGACGAACTCACCCTCCTGCCCCCGGAGTGATAGGATCCTCACCGGGAAGTACAGGCCCAAGTTGGCACCGCGACGGCGCCGTCCGGGCGCCCCGAGTGCGTTGCATCCGCGATACACACCGCTGCCGCGACGCGGATACGATTCGGGGCGGAATGCATCTCGGCACTGCGATGGCGCTGCTCGTCACGAGCCTCGGGGCGCTGGTCCATCCGCCCCTGTTGCTCGGCGACGACAACGCGGAGCAGAGGCGGTTGCGGGACGAGTACGTGGCTCGGAGTGGCGAGGCACGGCAGGGCACCGAGGTCTCTGCCGTACGGGTGTCGTTGGTCGCGGACCCTGACGCGCGCCTTCCCATCGTCGTTTCGGATCCGGGGTTTCCCGTGGAGAATCCGAGCGAGGATTCCCAACCAGCGGCGGATGCCAGCGTCGGTGGCGGTCGGCTGTGGATGCTGGACGAGCGACTGACGAGGGCGCAAGCCCTGGCCGCGCCGCCGGAGCACCAACGTTTCGGTCAGTGGCACTACGCCGAAGGCGAGATCAAGACCCTGACGCCGCGGTCATTCGTGTGCACTCCGGTCTCGACCTCAGCCCGCTTGCGGAGTGGTTCCTCGATCGCGGGGATCCCTCCCTTGGTCTTGGCGAAGCGGACGTGGGGTGGCTCGGACTCCATGCGAGTCCGCTCGATCCGACCCATGTGTACCTCGCGCTGCTCGACGCAGGGTGTCGCTCACTTGGAGAGAAGCGAAAAATCCACGAGCAGGTCCATCGACTGCGCATCTCGGTTGGCAGTGCGGTCGATGCTGTTCAGCGCAACTGCATCGATCGGTCGTCCGTCGTCGCGATCCAGTCGAGAACCCCACCCACGATCAACACTTCGTGGGGCGTGCGCCCGCGATCGCATCCGTTCTATGTTCCACTCTCTTCGTGGGGCAGTGTTCTGGCGCTGACGCAGCAACAAGCTGCGAAGGACCATGGTTCCCTCGTCCTGATTGTCGCGGTGTCCGAGTGGCCCAAACTCGCGCGCTGGCGCGTGCCCTCAGGGGGGCGAGGGGAACCCGCTCGCTCTGTCCTCGCCCCGGAAGTGCAGCGCAGCGCGGAGCTTGTGCGTTACGCCTGGGGGGATTCCCCCGGCGCTGGTCGCACGGTGGTCGAGGGCTTCGACGCGGATGCCGACGGACGTTCCGACGTGTTGGCGGTCGACTTCGAACCGATCTACCCGCCACCTGCGCTGCGGACGATGCAGGAGCCCTATGCGGGTCGGCTCAGGCTTTCGATACTCTCCGCGACGAACTTCGATTGCGTGCGGGTGGTGGTCCTCGAGTGAGATCCGCCGCGACGAGGTTTGGCGCAGGCCCAAAGCCTCACCGACCCGTGGGTCGGCAACTTTGCGAAGCGCACGGCGTTCACGGACAGTGGGGGCTGGCCAAGCCCGCGAGTGCGTTCGCCCCGCGATGCCGTGTTCCTGTGGTAATGTCGGCCCCGGGTTGCGATGTGACTGCACCCGGTTCAGGAGCCGCATCGACCATGGTAGATCGCCCGAAATCCACCCGAGTTCGACCCGTTGGGGAGGCGCGGAGTTCGTTCGCACACATCGACCCCCGGATCCAACCCAGGATTCGAGGTTCTGCCGTTTTGCTAGTGCTGGCGGTCGCCTTGGCGACGGGTTGCGCCGCCGACCGGTTGGCGGAGCGCTCGGCCCCGTCCGCGCGGGGCGATCGCGAGCGGGGCGTAGAGGAGACCTCCGCCAGCGTCGACGTCGACAAGCAGTTCCGCATGCCGCGGCTCGCCGCACCGCTTCACCCCAGAACGGACGAACCCGCGTCGGCGTTCGCGGCCCTGACGCCGCCGTGGGGGTGGAATGCAGAGCCCGCCGTTTTCTGGGCCATTCGGGCCGACGGGACGCTGGCGTTTGCGCCCCGCGCATGGGTCCCCGCTCTGCATCCGATGTTCCAGCGCCGCATCCACGAACTCGACTCGGCCGCTGGGCAGAAGCTGCTCTTGGAGGGCGTGAGACTCGAATACCGCGAGGTCGATCCATCCCTCGCACAAGCGTTCATCGCGCATGCCTCCATCGGCCTCACCCTGTTCTGGCGACACGGCCGGTCGCACCAAACGATGAACCCGAGCGCCGCCGACGTGGTCCTTGCAGTTCGGCGCGGGGTCGAGAACAGCATTGTGAAGACGGGCGCCAACATCTTCTGGAGGACGTCCGCTCTTTCGACGGACACGTCCTCCTACAGCCAACGTGCCGCGTACATCCAGGTGTGGCGTATGGCGATGGAGTCGATCTGGGAGGAGGCGAGGTGACAGGCGAGGTCCTTCGGCTTAGGCGCAGGACTCCACATGTCCGCAGCTCGTGGCGTGGCAGGAGATGCGTCGTCGCCGCGCTGCTCGCGGTCGCGGCGGCCATCGGCCCTGCGTGCGGCCCCACGGACCTTTCCCGTTGGCCATCGGGGGAACCGAGCGAGGGGCTCGACGGGGGTGTCTTGGACGATGGCAGTGGGCTCGTCGTCCGCCTGCCGGACTTCGAGATCGAGATCCGCGCCGGTGCGGACGGTCTGCGCCACTTTACGTGGGACGGGGGCACGCGGTCTGTGTACCTGTGGCCGCGGCTCGAACCTTGGGGGCGCCAGACCGGCGCCTACTGGCCGGGACCTGGGCACCATTGGCCGTCTCATGGCGGGGTGACCCGCGGAGTGGTCGCGGAGAGTGCCATCGAGGTCGACAGCATCGAGACCGCGCTTCAGTGGCTCGAGAACGGTGGCACGGACGATCGGCAGTACGGTCCTTTCCCCCGCAACGCCCCCATACGACCCGATCTCCACTCCTACGTGTACCGCGACGACGGACTGGCTGTTGCTCTGGGATGTGCGCCTTCGCGCGGCCAGATCAACGTCGAAGTTTGGCAGATCCTGATCAACGACCAGAAACCCACGCACATGCCCGGCAGTACGAACGACGCCATCGTGCTGCTGCCGCCCGCGTCGCGGCAGCAGTAGCGCCCGCGCTGCCCGGTGATCGCGCGCGGGCGCTGCAAGTTCTGCAAAAGCGTGGGCGTGGCGCGTCGGTTCCCAGGGAGTCGCAGGCGCCGTGTGTGGGAGGGGGGCTATTCGTGGCGGCACGGTGCTTGCAATGGGGGCGCTGGGTCAGGTGCTGGCGCGATTGCGGCCGGAGGGCGCGCCGCTAGGCGCCTTCGCGCGGTGAGAGCGTCGGTCCGCCCGCGCCGTTTCCGCCTGGTCCCGATCCCGTTTCCCACACCTCCGATGGCCAACCCCAAGAACTCGAAGAAGCCCACCAAGGGCGCTGTGTCCTCCAAGAACGCTGTGTCCTCCAAGAAGACCGTGCCCTCCAAGAACGAAGCCCTGGAGATGTTCCGCGAACGTCCCGAGGGCACCCACATGACCACGGACCAGGGAGTTGGGATCACCCACACCGACGATTCGCAGAAGGCGGGGCCGCGTGGGCCGTCCCTGCTGCAGGACCACCACCTGCGCGAGAAGCTGACCCGCTTCGACCACGAACGGATTCCCGAACGGGTGGTGCACGCCCGGGGCACGGGAGCGCACGGGCACTTCATCGCCTACGACGACACCCTAGCGGAGTTCACCAGTGCCGCGTTCCTCACGGATACGACGCGCAGCACACCCGTTTTCGTGCGCTTCTCGACCGTGGCCGGGTCGCGTGGCTCGGCGGACACGGTGCGGGACGTGCGCGGCTTCGCGACGAAGTTCTACACCGAGGAGGGCAACTTCGATCTCGTCGGCAACAACATCCCGGTTTTCTTCATCCAGGACGGCATCAAGTTTCCGGATCTGATCCACGCCGTCAAACCGGAGCCCGATCGCGACATACCCCAAGGCGCATCGGCCCACGACAGCTTCTGGGACTTCATTTCACTGCAACCCGAAACCACACACATGGTGATGTGGGCGATGTCCGACCGCGCGATCCCGCGCAGCTATCGGATGATGGAGGGGTTTGGTGTGCACACCTTCCGCCTGGTCAACGCGAAGGGGGAGCGGAAGCTGGTCAAGTTCCACTGGAAGCCTCTTCTCGGCGTGCATTCGCTGGTTTGGGACGAGTCCCAGGCGATCATGGGCGCGGATCCCGACTTCCACCGCCGCGACCTTTGGGACGCCATCGATAGCGGCGAGTTCCCCGAATGGGAGCTGGGCCTCCAGATCATCGACGAGGAGGACGAGTTGGCCTTCGGCTTCGACTTGCTCGACGCCACCAAGCTGCTGCCTGAGGAAATCGTGCCGGTGCATCGGGTCGGGAAGATGACCCTGGATCGCAATCCCGACAACCACTTCGCCGAGGTGGAGCAGGTCGCCTTCTGCGTCGGCAACATCGTGCCCGGAATCGACTTCTCGAACGATCCGATGATGCAGGCACGGCTCTTCTCCTACGTGGATACCCAGTTGACGCGCCTCGGGGGCCCCAACTTCAACCAGCTTCCCATCAATCGTCCGCGGTTCCCCGTGCACAACCACCAGCAGGACGGTTTTTCGCAGCAGCGGATCCCCACCGGGAAGGCGAACTACCATCCGAACTCGATCGGCGGAGGGCAACCGGAACTGTCGCCCGCGGACGCCGGTTATGTGCCGACCCCCCAGCCCGTCGAGGGCCAGATCAACCGGGAACGCAGCCCCACCTTCGCGGACCACTTCAGCCAGGCTCGGCTCTTCTACAACAGCCTGGCGAAGTTCGAACGGGACCACGTGGTCGACGCGCTTCGTTTCGAACTGGGCAAGGTGATGCGCAGGGAGATCCGCGAGCGGGTCGTCCTCTCCAACCTGAAGCCCGTGGACGGGGAACTCGCGCGCCTGGTGGCTTCCGCCGTCGGGTTGGATTGGGACGAGTTGGAGGGACGCGCCGACACCGCGGGCGGCGGGCGTACGAACAAGGAAGGTGTCGCGGGCGCGTCCTACCGCGGCAAGGTGTTCACGAGTTCCCCGGCGCTGAGCCAAGCCAATCTGGGCGGCGATTCGATCCGCACTCGCCGCATCGCGGTGCTGGTCGCCGACGGGTTCGCGGGGAGTGAGTTGGCGACCGTGGTCGACGCACTCGAGGCCCAGGGCGCGGTGGTCGAGTTCGTCTCCACGGAGCTCGGGCAGCGGGAGGCCACGGACGGCTCCACCGTCGAGATCCAACACTCGTTCCTGACGGCGAAATCGGTGCTCTTCGACGCGGTGCTGGTGCCGGGCGGGGCCCGCAGCGTGCGTGCCCTCGACGGCATCGACGCCGCGGTGACGTTCGTGGCCGACGCCTTCCGTCACCACAAGCCAATCGCCGCCTTCGGCGAGGGTGTGGGACTTCTGTCCGCGGCTGGCATCCCGTCGGCCCTGATGGGCGACAAGGGGGACTCGACCGCGAAGTCGAACGCCGGCGTGGTTACATCGGCCGCGTCGGGCGTCGCGAGCCTGTCCGACGCCTTCGTGGAATCCATCCGGGCCCACCGCCACTGGGAGCGCCCCTTGAAGTGAGCCGAGGGGAACGGGCGCTCCGCCGCGGGGTGGGAGGCGGAGTTGGGGCGCCCGGCGGCGCCGGCGCGCGATTCGTCGCTGAAGTTCGTCGCTGGAGTGGGAGCACCGGCGGCGACCGCCCCGAGGGCACCCGCGCGCTCGTCGGGGCGGCCCCATTCGGGTCCGGAAAGATTTCTTCGGAAATCTTGGCAGTTGGACGGGCCCTCTTGCGTTTTTGAGGGGTGACTGCGTTCTTGCCGGGTCTCCGCGTCGCGGATTCCTCCGACTCCGTCCGACCCGGTCCCATCTGGCGCCAACGGGTATCCTGGCTCTGCGGGTTACCCCCTCGCGCCCGCTCCTTCATGCAGCCCCCCCCGATCCAGTCGCGACCGCCCGAATCGCCCGAGGCTCTGGAGTCGTTGCTGGAGCGCGCACGGCGCGGCGAGCGGGAGGCGATCGACGGCCTCTACAACCTGCACTACCCCGAGTTGCGCGCCATCGCCCGACGTTTCATGCGGCGCCAGCGTCCGCACCACACCCTTCGCCCCACTGCGCTGTTGAACGAGGCCTGTTTGCGGCTGCTGCGCTCGGGCTCCAATACGTGGAAGGACGAGCGACACTTCCTGCGGGCGGCTGCGGCGACGATGCGACACGTGCTGGTGGACTACCAGCGCCGAAGCCAAACCGGCGAGCGCGATCCCGAGGAACGGGTGGAGGTGGACCGACTGCTCGTGGTCTACCAGGAGGTCACCGGCGACATGTTGGCCATGAACATCGCGTACGAGCGCCTGCGCAGCAGTTTTGCGCGCGGCGCCGAGATCGTCGAGTTGCACGTGTTCGGCGGCCACGAATTCGCGGAGATCGCGACGCTGACGGGGCGCTCGGAGCGCCAAGTGTTCCGCGACTGGAAGTCGGCCCGTGTCCTCCTCCGAGACTACATGGAACGTGAGCGAACCCAATAGCGAGAAACTGGCCGACCTGCTGGGTCACGCCCTCGAGCTGCCTCCGGAGGAGCGGGAGGCCTACGTCGAGCGCATGTGCGCGGGCGATCCCGCTCTGCGCGCGGAGTTGCTCCGGCTGTTGACGCTGCACAGCAACACCCCCGACGATTTCCTGTCGCTCGAGGGCAAGATTCTGCCCGCCGAACCGGGGCTCGACGGGGCACAGCTCGGCAAATTCCGAATCCTGCACGAGATCGGCCACGGCGGTGTGGGAGCCGTGTACCTCGCGCGCCAGCCGGGACTCGAGCGGGACGTCGCGATCAAAGTGCTGGTCGAAGGTCCCGGCACGAGTGCGACGCAGGTCGAGCGCTTCCACCGCGAGTCCCGCGCGGCGGCGAAGCTCTCCCATCCTTCGATCGTCCCCGTGTACGACGACGGCCAGATGGGGCCGATGCACTGGTTCGCGATGGAGTACATCGAGGGCCAGGACCTGCAGGCCGAAATCGACGCCCACAAGGCGGGCCGAGCGCCCGACGCGAAGCCGGCGATCCTGCCTCGCGGGGACGAACCCGGCCACTTCGCTTCCATCGCGCGGGTCTGCGCGGAGGTGGCCGAGGCGCTCCACCACGCCCACAGCAGGGGTGTCGTGCACCGGGACGTGAAGCCGGCCAACATCCTGTTGCGACCGGACGGGCACGCGCTGGTCGTCGACTTCGGCATCAGCCGCGACCGCGCGGAGATCGGGCTCACGAAGACGGGGGACACCCAGGGCACTCCGCACTACATGAGCCCCGAACAGGCGCGTGCCGTAGCGGATCCCGTCGATCACCGCACCGACGTGTATTCACTCGGCGTGGTCCTCTACGAGTTGCTCACCCTGCACACGCCCTTCCGGGGCCGCACGGAGTTCGAGGTCATCCTCCAGATCCGCGACCGCGATGCAGTGCCGCCGCGGCGCCTCAACCCCAAGACGCCGCGAGACCTCGAAACCATCTGCCTGAAGGCGATGGCCAAACGCGCGCCCGCCCGCTACCCGACCGCCGAGGCGTTTGCAGAGGACCTGCGCCGCTTCTTGGGGCACGAAGCCATCGAAGCGCGGCCGCCGGGGATCGGCGATCGCGCGGCCCACTGGGTGCGGCGGCATCGTGTGGCCCTGGGGGCGGCCGTTCTGCTCCTCCTCGGTTTGGTCGTGGGGCGCGTCGTGACCGAAGTGCAGGCGCGTTCGCGGGCGTTGGCGCGGGTTTCGGTGGAACTGAAGGACGCGGAAGGCCGCATGGCCGACGGCTCCGTCGCGGCGCAGCGCCTGGATCTGCGTACGGGCATGCCCACCGGGTCGCGTGTGCAGCTCGGTCGCCTGCCCCTCCACAATGGCGGACTCGACCCGGGGTACTACCGGGTGCTGGTGACGCTGACGGACGGGCGCGTCTTGAGTTACACGCGGGACCTGGAGGCCGGCCAAACCGAACCCGTGCGCGCTGCCGTGCCGACGCCGCGTCCGCGCACGGCGGACATGGTGCAAGTGCCGGGCGGCGAACTGTACGTCTCCGATCCCGGGCCGGGCGAGTGGAGCCAGATCGACGGATTGCGCATCCCCGTGGCGAGTTTCTGGCTCGACATCTACGAGGTCAGCAACCGCCAGTACGGCGAGTTCTTGCGCGCCACTGGGTATCCGGTGCCGGCCCACTGGTCGCAGTTGAGTTTCCCCGAGCACGACAACCTGCCCGTGGTCAACATCGGTTGGATGGACGCGCGGGCCTACGCGGAGTGGGTTGGCAAGAGGTTGCCAACCCTGGCAGAGTTGACCTGGGAGGGCCGCGGCAGCGAGGGTCGCCGCTTCCCGTTCCCAGATGAGCTCGTCGCAACCCACGCCAACTGCAACCATCCGAGGGTGACGGCCCCGCAGCTCCAGGCCGTCCCTGTCTACCTCGAAGCCGTCGAGCCCGTGGATTCCCGCGCGATCGGGCGCTCGCCGAGCGGAGCGCACCACCTGTTCGGCAACGTGTCTGAGTGGACCGAGTCGATGTTCTGCCATCCGACCGACCAAGGGTGGGATCCGCGCCCCACGCTGCGCATTGCCTTCGGATCCGCCTGGGACGCATCCAGCATTCCCCACGACCTGCGCCACTTTTCCCACATTGGCCATGAGCGCGGTTACGCGCGCATCAAGATCGGCTTCCGCCTCGCGCTGGACGCGATCCACTGAACCTGTCCAGCAGTCTCCCAGCCCCCACGGAACAACCATCCCAACATGACAACCGTCACCAAGTCGATTCTCGTGGTCGCCAGCGCGGGTCCGGGCAGCACCAACCCCATTCCGACCGAGCTCGCTGAGTACTGCGCCGCGCTGGGTGACGCCGCGCCCACGTTTGGGGTGCGCACGGACCAGCGGGGTGCGGACCTCGGGCAGCTGAACCTGGCCGCCAACATGAAGGCCTTGCAGGTCGATGCGGAAGAGTACGGCGTCAGCGTCGACTGGAAACCGGTCATGTTCCACGCGTTCGGCAGCGAGAACAACGGCGAGTGGGACCCGGACATCAACGTCCGGGGCACCATTTACTCGGCGACCGTCGACGGCATCGAATACTTCATCTGCGTGCGACTCGACGGCTGAGGTGCAGCCGATGGCACCATCCGCGACCCTGGCGACGCTCTTCGAGCAGCGACGTTGGGCGTTGCTCTGCGACCAACGCTCGCGAGCGTTCTTCTGTGACCTCGACGTCCGTGTGCATCCCGGGTTGGTGTCGGCCTCGGACGCCGCGCGCCTGGACGAGGCGAGCCAGTTGCTCTTCAATCGGCTCGAGGCACGCATCGCGTTGGGGCGAAGGTCCCTGGTCCCGGACTTCAGGGCCCCGGCCGGGGGCTTCGTATCGCGGCAGGGCCGCAATCTGGCGTGGGTCTCGGACCTGCTCCGCTCCCTACACGACGAACATCTCGTCTTGCAAGGTGGCTCGAGTTTGATGGCGTGGGCGATCGAGGCGTTTGCGCTGGGGCACCTCAGCACGTTCCACCTGGATCCGGATCTGCAGGAGCCCCTGAGTCGCTTCGGCGCGCCCAACAGCTCGGAGTTCCTGAAGTTTCCCGAGTTGGCCCTCGCGTGTCTCGACTACGACGTCGACCGCGCGTTCTGGGCCGCCCACCTGGAGAGTTTCGTCCGCGCGGCCCATTTGTTCGTCGCGCTCGCGGGCCCGATTCCCGCCGGAACCGCGCGACTGGTCGGCTGCCGGGCGATGGACTTCCGCCCGGGCCGATGGATCTCGGCGGGGGACCGCGGCGCCATCCACCGCGACGTGGCGGCGGACGCGGGAGATCTGGAGCTGCTTGCGGCGCGGTTCACCCGCTTGATGGCGAGCACGTTCCAGGACACGGTCGTCGGCGCGGTCGACGCGCGCGCCGGCGTCGTCCCGCCAAGGTGACCGCCGCGCGGCGAGGCGCGTTCCCGCCGAGGCGGGCCCCCGCCCCCGTCAACTCAGGCACTTGGCGAGCAACTCGCGCCCCAACTCCACGAAAACTTCGCTGAGTGTGGGGTGGTACCACGGCATCGCGACGAGATCCGCGGCACCGCCGCCGAAGTGCATGACCGTGGACGCCACGTGCACCAGGTCGTCCGCGCGCGGGCACAGGAACTGGGCGCCGACCAAACGCCCGCTGCCGCGCTCGCCGATCAGTTTGGCGCTGGAGGCCTCGGGCTGCACTCCCATCACGATGCCGCGGCCCTGGTTGGCGAAGTTCTTGCGCACGCTGACGACATCGATCCCCTGGTTCCGGGCCGACGTTTCGGTGAGGCCCGCCTCCGCGTAGGGCGGATGTGTGAAGATGGCGAACAGAGGCACCTTCTCGACCCAGGGTTCGGGGCGCGTTCCGGCCACGATCCGCACGGCGTTGTGCGCGGCGTGGCGGCCCTCCATGTTGCCCGTGTGCAGGATCTGGCGCTCGTCCGTGGCGTCGCCGGCGGCGAAGACGATTCCGTTGGTGGTGCGGAGGTTGGCGTCGAGTTGCAGTTTCGAACGCGCGTGGCGGATGCCGGCGGCCGCAAGGTCCAAGCCTTCGACGTTGGCCTCGCGGCCAAGTGCCAGGAGGTAGCGCTCCGCCTCCAGGTGTTCGTTGCCACCGGGGAGCCCGATGGTGGCCCGCACGCCGTCGCCGGAAGGTTCGAGGCGCACCACATCGGCCCCCAACACGACGCGGATGCCCAGATGTCCGAGCGCATTTGCCAGTTGCTCGGAGAGGATCGGGTCCTCGCCCCGGTTCAAGAGCGGCGAGCGATTCACGAGTGTGACCTTCGCGCCCAGGCCCGCAAAGAAGCACGCAAACTCGAGCCCCACGGCGCCACCCCCGTGCACGATCAACGATCGCGGCGGGCGTTCGAGTTCGAGCAGCGCATCGCTGTGCAGGTAGTCGATGGTGTCAAGACCGGGGATCGGCGGCACGGAGAGCCGCGAGCCCGTCGCGATGACGAAGCTCTTCGCGCGGTACACGCGGCCGCCAGCTTCGATGCTGTCGGGACCCACGAAGCGCGCGCGCGCGTCGAGGATCTCGTAACCGCCAGATTCCATGGAGCCGATCTTCGCGCGCTGGAAACGCGCGACGAGGTTGCGCTTGCGCTCGACGATTGCCGCGAAGTCGTAGCGCACGTTGTCCGCGTGCACACCGAGCGCGGGCGCGGCGGCGATGTCGTGCAACACGTCCGAGCTGGCCAGGAAGGTCTTGGTGGGCATGCAGCCGCGGAGGATGCACAGGCCGCCCAGTTCGCCCTCGTTCACGACCAGCACCGAGCGCAGACCCAGCTTCACCGCCTGGGCGGCGGCCGCGGAGCCGGCGCTACCGCCCCCCAGCACGATGAGATCGTAGATTTGTGCTTCCACCATGGTGGGGGGAGCATAGGGGCTCGGGGGGGCTCGGCCCAGGGCTCGGTGCGGGTATCCTCTTGGGCGCTCCGCACGACCGTCCCCCTCCTTCACCGCCCATGCAACACGAGCGACTGGAACCCGGCACCCACCTGCGCAAGAACACCAAACAGATCCTGGCCATGTTGCGGGCCGCGGCCCAACGGGCGGGGTTGGCGGGGGAGTTCGAGCAGCCCTCGTCGTCGAAGGCGCGCCTGGCGCTCACGGGCGCGGACGGCGCCGTGGCGGGCACGGTGGAAGTTGCGTTCACGACCGACGGCATCGAGTTGCTCGCCAAAGGGCCCGCGACGGAACGCCGCGCGTTGGCGCTCTACACGGACACCCGCTGGATGATGGAAGAGTTCGAGGCGTTCGTGGCGGACTCGGGCCGGTGAAGGTCGATCGCGAAGGCCAACACGCGGAGCGAGTGGAGTCCCCAAACCCGGGCGCAGCATCCACTGGTGCCGCGTGGAGCTGGCGCAACCTGGGACCGGCGGGTGTGCTGGGACTCGCTTGGGCGATCCTGCCAGCGCTCTTGGGCGGGCTCTTGCTCGTGCAACTCGGTGCGGTGGGCGAATGGCTTGGGCAGGACCGAACCCAGGGCCTCGTGATCTACACGCTGCTGTTTGCGCTGACGGCGGGCCTCGGCTTGCTGCCGACCTACGCGCAGGCCGTGCTCGGCGGTTGGGTGTTCGGTTTTGTGGAGGGCACCGCCGCGGCCCTCGTCGGTTTCACCTTGGCCGCGCTCCTCGGGTTCCTCGTCGCGCGCCTCGTGGCTCGAACGAGTGTGCAGGCGTTGTTGGCGCGCTACCCGCGCGCCGCGGCGATCCGCGCGGGTCTTTTGGGCCGCGGGCCCCTGCGTTCGACGGGAGTCGTGGCGCTCCTGCGTTTGCCGCCCAACTCGCCGTTCGCGCTCGCGAACCTGGCCTTCTCGTCGAGCGGCGTGGCCCTCGTGCCGTTCCTCGTCGGCACGCTGCTCGGTATGGCGCCGCGCACGGCGGTCGCCACGGGGTTCGCCCACGCGGGCGCATCCAGCGGCGCCCGCGATCTGCAGACCTTCGTGTCCGACGGCCCCGGATGGTGGGTGCTCGCCCTCGGGCTCGTGCTGTTCGTGGTGGTGTTCCAGATCCTCGCGCACCTCGCGCAGGGCGCCCTCGAACGCGCCGGTCTCGCCCCCAACCAACAGCCCTCGTGAGCGCACCCGACACGCAGTTCGCGATCCACCCGGACGTGGCCCAGGCGAGCACACCGCCGGCCTGGTTGTACCGACCGGGGCCCATCCAGGCCCGCATCCGCGATCGTGTTCTAGGCGGCTGGCAGTGGCTTGCGGACGAACCCGACGTGCCCGCTCCCACCGGAGTGCTGCCGGCGACGCTGTTGCCGGGCTCTTTGGCCGAGCCGCTGCTGGTGACTCGCTCGAACGAAGGTCTGCGCTGCGTCTCGAACGCCTGCACCCATCGCGGTCACCTCGTGTGCTCGGCGCCGGCGCGCGGCGCGCAGTTGCGCTGCCCGTACCACGGCCGCCGCTTCGGCCTGGACGGTGCGTTCCTTTCGGCCCCCGGTTTCGAGGGCGCCGCGTCGTTCCCCGCGCCCGAGGACGACCTGGCGCAGCTTCCCTTGGCCCAGTGGGGGCCGTGGCTGTTCACGGCGCTCGGCACCCCCGGGGGCGGCGGCGTGGACTTCGAGACGTGGATCGGTCCAGTGAGCCGCCGCGTCGGGTTTTTGCCCTTCGAGCGCGCCGTGCGCAGACCGGAGCGCTCGCGCCGCTGGACGGTCGACGGCCACTTCGCGCTCTATGTCGAGAACTACCTCGAGGGCCTGCACATCCCGTTCATCCACCCGGGGCTCGTCCGCACCCTCGACTTCGGTTCCTACGGCCACGAGTTGTTTCCCTCGGGCACGCTGCAGATCGCCGAGGCGGCGGAGGGCGAGCTCGCGTTCGAATCGCCCCTTCCCGAAGGCCATCCCGAAGCTGGGCGGGCGATCGCCGCCTGGTACTTCTGGCTGTTCCCCAACTTCATGCTCAACGTGTACCCGTGGGGCGTCAGCCTCAACCGCGTGCGTCCCCTCGGCGACAACCGCACGGCGATCGATTTCGAGAGTTACGTGTTTGCCCCGGAACTCCTCGGGCGCGGCGCCGGCGGTGATCTCGACGCGGTCGAGCGCGAGGACGAACTCGCCGTCGAATCGGTGCAACGCGGATTGCGCGCGAGCTTGTGGCGGCGCGGTCGTTACGCCCCCGAACACGAAGTGGGCACCCACCACTTCCACCGTCTGCTCGCGCAGCACCTCTTTCCCGAGTCGAGCTGAGATGCGCCTTCGATCGTGTTGGCCTCTGCTGATCGCAACGGCGGCCTGCGCCGGGCCGCGCCCTTCCGAGTTCCGCGGCCTGGTCGACGACGGGCCCGCCGTGCTGGTCAAGACCGTCCGCATCCCCGATAGCGAACCTTGGTACACACGCTTCGCGGACCACACGTTCTTCGACGTGCGCACCCGCGGCGATGGTCCTTGGATCCGCATGGAAGTGCTGAATCGCCGGAGCGGCGTGCGGGTCGAGCCACTCGACGACGACGAGGCCTTTGCGGACGATCGCTGGGGGCGCGGAGTCGAGGTGCTCGCGGCGCGCACGGGCGAAGCGGCGGGCACGACGGCCCGCGCGCTGCTGCGGGCGGGCCAACGGCAGCAGCAACGCTACGCGGACGGCTACCGCGCTTGGCCGGGCCCCAACAGCAACACGTTTGCGGAGGCCGTGCTGCGCTCCGTGCCCGGTATCGAAGCGCGGTTGGACCACAACGCCGTCGGCAAGGATTGGGCGTGGCCGCTGCGTGTCGGTGTCAGCGGCACCAACGCCGGTGTCGAGCTCGAAACGCCGCTCCTCGGGGTGCAACTCGGCGCCGTCGAGGGTGTGGAGGTGCACCTCTTGGGCCTGACTTTCGGCGTCGGTCTGCTGCCGCCCGCGCTCCAGATCCCGTTCCTTCCGCCGTTGCCACTAGCGACCCGCTGGCGCGTCACTTCCGGCGGCGAGTAGACCCAGTTCGCTCCACAATCGGCGCCAATCCTCGCGTTCGCGCTCGGGCGCAAAACGCGCGGCCAGGCCCTCCGCCCGCAGCGCGAGTTCCGCGCGCCATCCGCGGTCCAACTCGAGGCGCGAGAGCCGCTGCGCCAGCGCGGAAGCGTCTCCTGGCGGATACACCGCCGGCCAGTCCGGGCCGAGGAGGGCCAGATTCGCATCGATCGAGGTCGCGAGCACCGGCACACCGTGGGCCAGGGCCTCGACGATGGCGCCGCTCGCGCCTTCGCTGCGCGAGGTGTTGACGAGTGCTTCAGCGCGGACCAACCGCGCCAGCGCCCGCGCGCGCGGCCATCCGCCGAGCCACGTCCAGCGCGGGTTGCGTGCGCTCTCGCGCTCGGCCTCGCCACGGCTCTCTTCGTCGAGGGCGTGCCCCAGGTGCACGGCGCGCAGCAGGGAGGAGGGAGGCAAGCGATCCATGGCACGCGCAAGCAGCAGCGGGTCCTTGACCCTGCGCAGGTTGCCGAGCGCGAGCACCTCGTGCGCGAGGTCGGGCGGTGCGGGGCGGGGGAACTGCACCCGTGCGGAGGGCGTGACGACGCGGATGCGCTGCGCCATTTCCGGCGGAAGCCCGTCTCCCTGCCGCGGCTGCAGGGCGAGGATGCGATCGGCGCGCTCGAGGGCAGCCGCGGCGTCGTTGGGCAATGCGCGCCGTGTGCCGGCCTCCGGCGCAGGCCAATCGGTGCCAGCCAGGGCGAGGATGGACTTGGCGTTCGGAAGCCCGTCGAGCGCGCCCAGGAAGGCCCCCGCGCACTTGACCGCGTGCAGCGCGACCACGAGGTCCGCGCGCGGCAAGCCTCGCGCAGGGGCGCGCGCTCCCACCGGGCGCGAATGCACTCTGGCCCCTAGGCTGCGCCAAAGGCCCGCCCAACGCAGGGCCGTCGCGCGGTTGCCGGTTTCCGCCGCGCCGACCGTCGCCGGCCACAGCAAGACAACGGACAGGGCCGGCGACGGGTGGCGGGAAGTCGAGGCCTTCCCGCCACCCGCACCGCGGGGCTGTGGCCCGGCCATCAGCCGATCTCGGGCGCGCGCACGGCGCCGTTCACCGTTTGATGGCGATCAGCTCGACGTGGAAGATCAGGTCCGCGTCCGGCGGGATCGTGGGAGGGCTGCCCCGACGGCCGTACGCGAGCGCACTCGGGATGCGCAGACGCGCCACGGTGCCGACCTTCATCTTCATCAACCCGCGCGTCCAGCCGGGGATCACTTGGTGCACACCAAACGTGCTGGTCTCGCCGCGGCTGTAGGAGTTGTCGAACAGCGTGCCGTCCTTCAGCCAGCCGGCGTAGTGCACCTCGACCATGCTGCGCGCTTGGGGCAGGGGGCCGTCGCCTTCCTTCAACACCTCGAGCACGAGTCCGCCGTCGAGCTCCTCCACACGCACGGGCTCCGGGCCACCTTCGAAGGGCGGCAGCTCGAGCGGCTTCACCAACTCGACGAGTTCGATGCGCCAAACGGTCGGCGCGTCGGCCCCCGGACCCTGGCGCTGCGACACACCCAGCCCCTGGTCGGGCGGCACCTCGGCCAGCACGACACCGCCGACCTTCATCGTCAACGGCATCGTCTGCAGGAAGGGCAGGTTCATCTGGGCCGCACTGGCCTTGATCGGTCCGTTGGAAGCGGCGGCGAAGTCCAGCACTTCGCCATCCAAGGTCCAGATGGCGTAGTCGAGCACGAACACCTGATCGGGGCCCGGTTGTTCGCCGGTGCCCTCCTTCAGCACCTGGAAGCGCACGCCTGTCGGCAGGGTGGTGCTCTTGTCGGGATCGAGCTTCACGAACGGCGGCGGCGCGATCAGCTCGAGCAGTTCGACCTCGAACACGAGGGTGGCCTTCGGCGGGATCGTCGGCGGTCGGCCGCCCTCGCCGTAGGCCAAGGTGTAGGGGATCGTCAGTTTGTGTTTCGCGCCCACCGTCATCTGCGCGAGACCCTCGTTCCATCCCGCGATGACTTCGCCCAGGCGGAACGTGCTCGGCTCACCGCGGTCGACGGAGCTGTCGAAAATCGTGCCGTCGGTGAGCCAGCCGGTGTAGTGCACCCGCACCTTGTCGCCCATCTTGGGCCGCTGGCCATCGGGTTGGCCGGCTTTGAGCTCGGTCCAGACCAGGCCGGAGGGGTTGGTGTTCACGGTGGCGCCGTCGGCGGGAATGGGGCGCGTGCCCTGGTACGAATGGGTGGCCAAGGCTGCTGCGGCGGTGAGGGCAAGGCCCGCGAGGGCCAGGGTGATGGGCTTCAATGGTTCCAGTGGGTAGAGGTCCAAGGAGTCGTTCCGCCCGATGGTAGCCGACGGGCGGCCGGTTCCGGGGCGGCGCGATGGGGGAGTCAACGGTCCGCGGAGCTGCGGGCCAGTTCCTGGCGCAGGGCATCGTCCGCGACGCGTCCGCCCACGTGCAGGGCACCCCGCAGCTCGGTGGATAGGGCCACGTGCACCGTACCGTTGGGCAGGCCGCCCGGTTTGCCGGACGCGTCCAGGGGATCGATCGTGAGGGCCACCGGGTGCGCCCCGGCCAGGAAGCGGTTGTTGCCCTCGATCGACACACTCCGGCAGGAGGCGATCGAAACCAGGGCTCGATCGCCGGTGCCGGGCGCCATCTCGAAGTGGTTGTTCCGCAGAATGAGAGCGCCGTTGGGCTGACTCTCGCGTCCGTCCCAGGCCACCAGCGCGCTGGTGTTGTACGGCATCCCGTTGACGGTCAGCTTGTGCAGCTCCGGTTCGAAGCCGGCCCGGTAGGAGCAGTCCTCCACCAGGATCGTGCAGTCGGCGAGCCGCCCGGCGAACGTGAACGCGGTGCCGCCCTTGAAGTTGTCGCGCTGGGCGAGCCCAGTATCCTCGACCTGGCAGCCCTTCACCGTGATGCGACCCTGACCTGGCGGGCCCTCCTTCTCACGCGCGACGACCTGCACGAACGTGCGACCGAGGCGCGCCGCGTCGATGTTCTCGAGTGTGATGTCGCCGCGCGGGTTCTGCAGGTAGAACGCGTGTTCGAAGCGGATGCTGTGCACCGACGCGCGTTTGCTCCGGCCGGCGAAGACGAAGTCCTTCAGGCCGTGCGCGATGACACCCCACTTGGAGTCGCGGCCCGCTTGCCGCGCGTGGTCGAAGCCGCCGTCGATCGTGCAGTCGAGGAACTCGAAGCCGAGGTTCGATCCGTCCGGCGGCGGTGTGTAGAAGATCACGCCGGAGCGCTGGCCCGCGTGGATCTCGAGGTTCTCGAAGCGGATGTGCGCGACCGGATACTGCTGCGCGATCTTGATCGTGTCGTGGTCGGCGCCGGCGACGATGCGCGCGCCGTTTCGGCCGCGCACCACGACCGGCCGCAGCGGCGCTCCGCCGGTGCCCATCGAACTGTTGTTCTGGCGGTTCGTGAAGCCGATGCTGAAGGCCGGATAGTCGCCGGGATCGAGCACGACCGTGCAGCCCGGCGCGGCCAGTTCGAGCGCGCGCGCCACCGAATTCGGATCGTCGCGGCGCTCGCCCCCGGCGGGTTGGTACCAGCCGACACCGACTTGCACCACGGTGTCCACCGTGCCGCGTTGCTCCGGGGGCAGTTGCTGGGCCGGGCATACGTGGAACGAACTGGCGAGAATCGCGAGCGCAAGGGGGACGTAGTGCATGGGATCGGGCGGCCTTCGGACGCGCCATTGCGCCCCGCTCCAGTCTACGGCGCCAAGCCGCGGGGGTTGGCCCTAGGCCGACGGTTGCTCGGGCGGGGCCACGAGGCGCCGCTTGCCATCCTGGGCCATGGAGACGGGTTTGGGGCCCGGATCGGGCGTTTCGAGCTCCCGATCCCACAGTTGGCAAGTGACCTCCAAGTGACGTTGGTCGAGGGCCTCGCAGTAGTTGGTGAACACGCAGCGTCGCACGGCCGCGCCCCGGCCCTCTTCCACCTTGCGCCACCAATCGGGGTCCGCGAGCGACTGGCGCGCAGCGGCTACCAGATCGCAGTCGCCGCGCGCGAGGGCGTCCTCCGCCTGGTCGAAGCTAGCGATGCCGCCGGCGCCCACCACGGGCGTTCCGAGCCCCGCGTCGCGGAGCGCCCCGCGCACCGCCCGTGCGAGGGGCAAGTTGCGGCCGAACGGCCCGCCTTCGATGCGCACCGTGGGCATGCACTCGTGGCCGCTCACGCCGGTGTACGGGTACGCGGCCTCGCCGACCTTCGGCTGTTTGGCGTCGTCGAACTTGCCTCCCTTGCTGATCGAGAGGAAGTCCATCCCCGCGCGCGCGAACGCGAGGCCCTGCACCACCGCATCCTCGATGCGGCCGCCGCCGTCGATCACCTCGTCGCCGAGGTAGCGCGCGCCGACGCAGAACTCCGCGCCTACGCGGCCGCGTACGGCGGCGAACACTTCGAGCGGGAGCCGTAGGCGGCCCTCCGCAGTCGCCCCATACCCGTCGTCCCGCGTGTTGGTGCGGCTCAGGAACGAGGCCATCGTGTACGCGTGGGCGTAGTGGAGCTCGACGCCGTGGAAACCGGCGCGCTGGGCGCGTTCGGCTGCGTCCGCGAAGAGGCCCGGCAACACCTCCGGCAACTCGCGCACGTGCGCGAGGTGGGTATCCGTCACGCGCTCGCGATGGCCGAAGAGCAGGTCCTCGCGCTCGCGCGGCTCGAGCACACCCAGCAGTGTCGTTTCGTCGAGCGCCAGAAGCGCGCAGCGGACGCTGCTCTCGTCCGCGGCGCTTCCAAGGCCCAGATCCAAGAGCGCGGCGCGGTGGTGCTCGCCGATCGCGAGGAAACGCTCCAGGAACTTCTGGCGGTCGGGCCGCCGCCGGATCGAGAGGAAGTCGATGCACTGGATGAGTAGCGCCGTGTGGCCCTCCGAGCGCTCGCGCACCACACGCACCAACTCCGCCAGTCCCGGCAGGAATCGGTCGTGTCCGATGCGCAGGAGCGGCCCGCTGGGCACGTCGCGAATCCCCGTCGCCTCGACCACCAGCACCGCCGGCCGCCCATCGGCGAAGCGCCCGTACCAATCGAGCACCGCATCGGTGACGAATCCACCGTCGCTGGCGCGCCAGGGCACCATCGCGGGCACCCAGGTGCGGGCGCGCACCGCGAGAGGGCCGAGGTGGATCGGCGAGAACAGCCGACTGGCGCGCGCTTCGTCCCGCGAGGGCCAGCGCGCCTCCGGCAGGGGCGCGCGCTTTTGGGTTCCGCCCGGTGCAGCCATGGGCGGCGCAGTCTAACGCACGGCCGCCGCCGAACCGACGGCGGAGCCGATCACGGGCGGCTCACTGGCCGAACACCACTTGCAGCGCGTTCGAGAGCCCGATCTTGCCGCCGGCCGTCTCCACCAGCGCGGCTTGCAAGTAGATGCCGACGCCGACCAGTGACGGCACGTTGGGCACCGTGAGCGGGAACGGCGCCGCGGGACTGGTGCCGCCGCCCCACGTCACCGGCCCGAGCACGGCCAGGGGATTCGGGGGGCTGAGGGAGATCAACTGCTCGCCGTCGCTGAAACCGTTCAAGCCGAACCCCGGCAACACTTGGCCGACCGGCCACCAGTCCCAGTGGTCGCTGGAGACCAGGAGGAAGGTCAACGCCGGAGCCGAGTTGGAAATCGCAGTGTTGCGCGCGCCGACCGTGAAGCTCTGCCCCAACTTGGGCGCGCCGTTCAGCAGTGCCAAACTGCCGGGCGCGCTCAGCGCCGTGCCGTAGGGCAACACACCGCCCTGGAACACCGGCGACTGCACGCGGATCGTTCCGTTCATCACCGGCGTGTGCAACTGGCACATGTACTCGTACACGTTGCCGGGCATCGGGTTCGCCTGCAGGAACGCAGCGTCGAACGTCACCTGGAACGTGTTGGGTGCGGTGGCCGGCGAGCCCGAGTTGAAGATGCCGTCCGGAATCCAGTTCTGGCCGCTCTTCACGTCGTGGAACCCGTTGACCCAACTCCAACGCACCGTGTCGCCCTCCTGGATCGTCAGGTCGTCCGGCGAGAAGCTCAACGAAAAGAGCTGGACGATGTGCGTCTGCTGGGCCTCGGCGGCGGTGAGCGGGGCGAGGGTGAGGAGGGCGGCCAGGGCCGTGCGCAGGAGTGTGCTCATGGTGGGGAGTAGAGTCGGACTCCCTGGAATCTTGGCACGCGCTGGGGGAGGGCGCCAGGTGGGCACGGATTTGGCCGCCTACCGGCGCCTAGACCCGGGGGGCGTCGTCCGGTGGCGGCCGCGGTGTGACCTGATCGGCGACCCGATCGTCGGTCCGTTCGTCGGCCTCCGCGGCCGTTTGTGCGGGCACTTTGCGAGCCGCAGACAGAAGCTCGCTGCGCTCGACCCGATAGCGGTCGATCTCGAGCAGCAGTGCCTCTTTTTCCGGATCCCTCGGCCGCCGCCCCACAAACGCACCCGACCGCCGCGGCGGCTCGGCGGAGAGCATCTCCGCCCACACCTCGGCCTTGCGCTGCTTCACCCACGCCAAGAAGTCGTCGAGCCGCTGCATCAGATTGCCTCGAGCTGCGCCAATGCGGCGCGTTCGTTGGGTTCGCTGTCCAACACACGATGCAAGTACGCCCAATCCAAACGGTCGCGGTACAGCCCCACCAGTCGTTCGGCCCAGCGGCGGTCCTCGCTGCTCTTCCAATGGACCCACGCACGCAGGCGGTCCACCAACAAGTCCTCCAGACCCAACACGACCACCCGCAGACCGTCGACGTTGAACTCCCAACGAGGCGCCGTTTCTCCCGGTAGGCCCTCTGGTGCCGGTGCCTCGAACAAAAGTCCCAAGTCGAGCCGGACCCAGTACCGACCGCGCTTCTCGAACCCCAAATCGGAAAACGCCCGGTCCACCTCGGGTCCGTGGTCCAACGCCAAGTCCACGTCCGCCGTGGCGTAGCCGCCTTGGGTGTAGAGTTCGAGCGCCGAACCTCCCACGAGAGTCGGCACGCGGCCGAGGGGCTTCAGGCGCTCGGTCAGCGCGCCCAAGGCCACGAGGCGGCGCCGCAGGGAGTCCGCCTCTCCCTGCAAACCATCGACCCGGGCGCGCAGTGCTGCGGTGTCCACGGCACAAGGCTACCCGGCGCCCTAACCGATCACGAGGGCCACGCACCCAGCTAAGGAATGTGTGCAGATCGAACCGCGAGTCTGAACCGGCGGGTGCGCGGACTTCTAGCCCGCCTTGTAGGGGCGCGGCCCTGTCCGCGTCCAGGGGCGTTCGGCGAGGGGTCGTTCCCTTGGGCGCGGACGGGGCAGCGCCCCTACAGACCGCACAAAGGGGCCCTGAGCAAGGCGGGCCAGAAGGAGCGCGCGCCCGGCGTAACCATCCGGGCAATCCTGATGGGCCGCTCTCCCGACTGGCGCCCTGGTGTACGGCGGCAAATGCCGCACCCCCGTATGCTCTGCGTCCGGATGGAACCGCTGCCCCAGGGGCCTGAAGTTGGCGATGTGACCCGTTGCCTGGGGCGGCTTGCCCTAGGCGACACCTCCGCGGAAGCCGAGCTCTTGGAGCTGGTCTACGGCGAACTCCGCCGCTCCGCCGCGGGTGCCATGGGGCGCGAGCGGGCGGCCCACACGCTTGAACCCACAGCCCTCGTGCACGAGGCCTGGGTGCGCCTCTTTGGCGGCGGCCCCGCGGCCTTCGAAGGACGCGGGCACTTCCTGCGCGCGGCCGCACGGGCCATGCGGCGTGTGTTGATCGACCACGCTCGCGCGCGCGGGCGGCGCAAACGCGAAGGGGGCCAGGGCCAGCGCCAACCCCTCGAAGATTGGCTCGTGGTCGTCGAAGCGCGCCAGTTGGATCTGGTTGCGTTGGACGATGCCTTGCAACAACTCGAAGCGGCCGACGAGGACCTGGCGCGCCTCGTGGAGCTGCGCTTTTTCGCCGGGCTTTCGATCGCGGAAACCGCGTCCGTGCTCGGCCGTTCGACCGCCAGCGTGGAGCGCGATTGGCGCGTGGCGCGGGCTCTCTTGCGTCGCGCCCTGGACGGCGACGGCGCGCAGGAGAACCCGTGAATACGGACCAACTGCGCCGGCTGCGCAAGCTCCTCGGAAGAGCCCTGGAGCTTCCCGAAACCCAGCGCGAGGCGTTTGTGCGGGAAGCCGCAGAAGGGGACCGCGCGCTCGAAGCGGAACTCCTCGCGTTGTTGGCGAGCGAGCGCCGCGCGGACCCGCGCCTCGAGCCCCTGATCGAGTTCACTCTTTCCGAGCCCGTCGCCTTCTTCGAAGTCGGCCTCGTCGTGGGCCCCTGGCGCCTGCTCTCGCCCCTCGGCCGCGGAGGCATGGGCGACGTGTGGCTCGCCGAGCGCAGCGACGGTGCCTACGAACAGCGTGTGGCCATCAAGGCGCCGCGGGCCGAGATCTCCGGCTCCGCGTCCTTTGCCCGATTCGAGCGCGAACGCGCCCTTCTGGCCGGTTTCGAGCACCCCGGTGTCGCGCGCCTCGTCGACGGCGGCTGGAGCGAACCGGGGCGCCCTTGGTTCGCCATGGAGTACGTCGAGGGCAGCTCGATCGACCAACACGCGCTGGAGCGCGGTCTGGACGCGCGCGCGCGTGTCGTGCTGCTCGCGGAGGTCGCGAAGGTGCTCGCCGCCGCCCACCGCGCGCGCATCGTGCACCGCGACCTCAAACCTTCGAACGTGCTTGTGCGTCCCGATGGCCGCATCGTGCTCGTCGACTTCGGAATCGCCTCGGTCCTGGGCGAACCGCGCGGCGGAACGGGCTCCTACCTGGCCACTCCGCGCTACGCGGCGCCGGAACAACTGCGCGGAGAACCGGCGTCGACCGCGGCGGACGTGTACTCGCTCGGTTTGCTCGCGCGCGAGTTGTTGGCACCCGTTTTGACCCCGATGGACCGGGACTTGGACGCGGTGCTGACCCGCGCCACCGTCGAGGACCCCGAACGCCGTTTGCCCGGCGCCCCTGCCTTCGCGGCGGAGCTGGAGCGCTGGTTGGCGCACCTGCCCGTCGAATCCCGGCAACCAGGGATGCGCCACCGACTGTGGCTCTTCGCGCGGCGCAATCCCGCGGCGGCGTTTGCATCGTCCGCGCTCGTGGCGACCGTCTTCGGCGCGCTTGTCGCGACGACACATCTCTGGCGCGCGGAGAGTGCGGAGCGCAGCCGCGCCGAAGCTGCGAACGCGGAGCTCTCGCGGCGTTTCACGCAAGTGCGCGGCCTCGTATCGGAACTTGTGTTCGGTGTGCACGACCGTATCGCCGCGTTGCCCGGGGCCGTTCCGGTGCGCGCCTATCTGATCGAGCGCGCCACTTCGCACCTCGACGAGTTGCGTCCAGATGCGGCCGAGAACGCGGCGCTCGCCGCCGATTGGATCGACACGACGCTGCGCCTCGGCGAGGTGCGCGGCGCACGCAGCCTGGGGAACACGGGCGATCTCGACGGCGCGCTCGGCGATACGGAGCGCGCGCTCGCCATGGCCGAACGGTGGGCGGAGGCGGAGCCAAGTGCGGCATCCTTCGAGCGTTTGGGCCGCGCCGCGCGCCAAGCCGGCGACCTCCTGCGCGCCCGTGGCGACCGCGCGGGCGCACGCCTTGCCTACACGCGCGCGGACGAAGCCATTGCCGAGGGGCTCGCGCGGTTGCTGCCCGGGGACGCGGGGCGCCAGCGCGATCTCGCGCGCAACGGCGCCGTGTTGCACCTGCAGTGGGCGCGTCTCCTGCTGGACGGCGGCAATGTGCCCGAGGGCCTCGCGCGCTTGGATCTCGCGCGCCAGCAACTCGACGCGCTGGCAGTCGAGGGGGACTCGACGGCGGTGTCCGACGCGCTGCACGCCATGAACCAACAGGCGTTTGCGTTGACGGAGTTGGGCAGGGAATCGCAGGCGCTCGAACTTTGGACGGCGGCCCTCGCGCTCGCCGACCGCGGCATCGCAGCGACACCCGAACACACGAAGTTGCACCGCCAGCGCCTCGAGATCCGCCTCGAACACGCACGCGTGCGCGCCTTGGCCGGCGAAGCGGGCGCGGAGGCGGAGTTCGATGGGGCCCTCGCCGAAGTGCGCGAACTGGTGCGCTCCGACCGCGGCAACCTGCTCGTGCGGCGCACGCTCGAATGGGCGCTGTTGCTCGGCGCCAGGCTCGCTGCCGGCCTCGGGGATCCGGACCTCGCGATCCAGCGCTACCGCGAAGCCGAACCATTCCTGCGCCAGAGCCACGCGGCGCTCGCGGCCGACGAGGACGTGCGTTTCGACCTGGCGGAATGCCTGGTGGGCCGCGCCGAAGCGGAGCGCCGCCTCGGCCGGGCGGAGGGGGTCGAAGCGGCCTTCGACGAAGGCCTGTCGTTGCTCGCTCCCGAAGCCGCCCTGGCGCGTGGCGAGCCGCGCGCAGGCAACCTGATCACCACGGCCTACGTGGGGCTGGCGGAGCTATGCATGGCGCGGAACGATCCGACCGCCGCGCGCCAGCGCTTCGAGGCCTACCGCCGCGAGACCGCGGCCTGGCACGCGCGTTTGCCGCACCTCGCATGGCCGCCGCGGCACTTCGCGGCGCTGGAGTGGGGGCGCGGCATGGCCGCCGAAGCCGAAGCAAAGCTGCCCAGCGTCACCGCCGCCCAGCGCATCGCGCACCTCGACGCGGCCCGGGACGCGTACACCAACGCCCAGCGGGTCGTCGCCGAACTGCGCGACGCGAACCGGCTGTCCGCGGCCGAGCTGGGATACCTGGCGCTCTACGACCTCGACCTCGAGCGTGTCGCCGCGGCCCGCGCGGCCGTCGCGGACGCGCCCTAGGCACGCACCTCCGCGGGCGGTGGCGTCAGTCGGCCGGCGCCGCCGTCCCCGGTTTGGCGGGGAGCGGCACGCGCTCGTACAGGCGGTACAACTCGCCGCCGATTTCCTCGCGGTCGATCTCGCGGAACAGCCACGGCGCCTTCGGGATCGTGTGGTACGCAAACCCGGGCGGCAGCGATTCGGCCGCGCCCCGCAAGAGCAAATGGTCGACCCCGAGTTCCGTCGCCACCCGGTGCACGACGTTGACCGGCTCGTTGGGGATGCGCACGAGGTGCAGCCCAGTGTTCACGTGGAAGTGGTGGGTGTCGAGCGCCATCAGCGGAAGCTCCAGCAGGCCGTGGCGCTCGGCGAAACGCTCCTTGACGGCCAGATGGCTCGCCTTTTGGTCCTGGACCCACACCACCCCGCGATCCACCCAGTCGCGCAGCGCCAGGACGCCCACCGAACCGAGCACCGCGATCCCCGCGGCCAGCACCCACGCGGACCAGCGTTCGCCGAAGACACGCGACAGAAGACGCTCGCCGCCGTAGCCGCCCGCGCCGAGCAGGAGCGGGTACGTGGCGTACAGCGTGCAGCGCACGGAAGCGGTTCCGGTTTCGGCGAGCACCAGCGTGTACACACCGAACAGCGTCCCCAGATAGACCCAGTAGATGAGGAACCGCCGGCGCAGCAACGCGATCCAACCCAGGAACGCGAGGCCAATCCAGGGCCAGTGGTGGTCCTCCAGATCGCTGAGCTTCCACTTGCGCAGGTAACCGACCGCGGGTCCGGTCACCACCGACCGCGCGTTCGACGCGAGCGCGCGCATCCGCGAGTCGACGATCTCTTCCGGTTCGCGCTCGACGAACGAAGCCAGGGTCAGGTTCTCCGGCAGGCGGTAGAGGTCCTCGTACAGGACCAAGTGCGCCGCGCGCGAGGAGCCCGACGGCATGGGGCGGCCGATGGCTCCCATGTTGATCCACCAAAGTGGCGCCATGACCACCGCGTAACCCGCCGCGATGCCCAAGAAGGTGCGCAGCGGAAAACGTCGCCCCGGCGACAGCAACCACCAGAGCACCAGGGCAACCCAGAAGAAGATGCCGTCGCTGCGGTTCCAGTGCGCGAGGCCCATGAGCGGTCCCAGGGCGTAGAACCAGCGCGGATCGCGTTGCCCCCGCAGCATCGCGTAGAACCACGAACCTCCGATCAGCAGCGAAAAACCGTGGGTCTGGGGCTGGCACGCGGCGGTCAGCACGCCGTCGAACACGGCCATCAGGAGCGCACCGAGCAGCCCGTACCGAGCCTTCCCGAACGCTTCGCGCCCCACCGCGAACGCCAGCGCCGGCGCCAGCGACGTGATCGCGATCATGGCGCGCAGGGCCGTGGTGTAGGCCGTGCCGAAGAGCTCCATGACCGCCGCCAGGTAGACCGACACCAAGGGCATCCAGAAGCTGGTCGCCGGGTGGGGCAGGCCCTTGGGGTTCCCGAGGAAATCCGGGATGTAGTCGACGACGAAGCCGCGGCCCGCCGCGAGGTTGCGCGCAAGCGTCAGGTAGAACGACGAGTCCCCGTGCGCCACGTCGGTCATGGGCGCCTGCACGTAGAGCTTTGCCGCCGCGGTCAGCGCACACAGCGCCGATACCGCGAGTGCACACCAGGGCAGGCGGTGCGAATCGGACCTGGGCGGCATTCGAGGGGGTGCTTTCCGCAGGGGTCGGAGGGGGCCGCGGAACGGGGCCCGTAAAGGTACCCGCTGCGCTGTGTCCCTGCCGCCTTGCGAACTCAGGTTCCGGGACGGTTGACAAGGACCCGGTCGGTGCGAAGGATCGGCGTCCCTTCGGACGGAACACGTACCCAGCCCCAACCATGAAGACGCCCTTCCTCGCCCTCGTTCTGGCCCTCTCTGCCCTCGTGCTTTCGACCGCGAGTTGCCGCTCCAACGCCGGCGGTGGGCCCGAGACCACCCGTGTCGTCTACGCGGCCACCAACCTTCGCGCCAGCCCGGGCCGGGGCGCAACGTGGGAAGTGGTCAGCACGAACTTCATCGAGGCGCCGAAGTTGATCCCGGTGGGGACGCGCCTCGAACTGGGCCCCGCCCGCCGCGGCCGCATGACGATGACCGACGAGTCGGGCACCGCCTACACCCTCGTCTTCGTCGAGCGCCACCACATGATGTCCCTCGACGCGTGGCTCGACCGTCAGTTCTCGGACACGCCGGTGGAACTGCCCGCCGACCTCACCCAGGCCGAGCGCGACGCCATCGCCGCCGGCCGCGGGGAAGTGGGCATCTCGCGCCCGGCCCTGTTCCTCGCCATCGGCTACCCCCCGGCGACCAAGTCGCCGAACCTCGAAGCGCGGGACCTGACCTACCAAACCGCCAAGTTCCCCACCCGCCGCTTCGAGTTCGACGCCGACGGCCGCGTCTCCGCGATCACGCCCTGACCCGGCGGACCCGAGTCGAGGCCCACGCGCCGCTCGACGCGCGCGCGGGTCCGATCGCGTTCAGTTGTATTCCAGAATCACGAACTGTTGCCCGATGGCAAAGCCGTGGTCATCCGCGTCGAAGGACAGGGCGTGGATGTTCTGGCTCGTCATGCTCTTCGGACTCGACCAGGTCGAGCTCGCATACCGCCGGATCTGCCCCGCGTCGCCGCAGATCATCACTTCGTCGCCCCCGTCGAGGATCTCCACGTCGTTGAACGCCACGTCCGTTGCATGGCTGCCCAATGACACCGCGTTGAACGCGCCGCCATCGCGGTAGTAGACGATCCCACCGGTGCCGACCGCCGCCGCCTTCGTGCCGCTATCCCATGTCGCCACGGCGCGGAAACTCTGTCCCGCGGTCGTTCCCGACACAGTCACCGCGGTCCAGTTGGCGCCGCCGTTGCTGGTCACGTAAGCAGTCCTTTCGGTGCCCACGGCGTAGCCCGTGCTCGAGTCGATGAAGTCCAGTCCGAGCACGGTGTCGCCCGACGTCGACATACCCGCGACCGTCACATCGGTCCAGACCAGCGGAGAGGCCGCCAAGTCGACCTTGAACGCAGTGCCCCCGGGGCCCGCGACGTACGCGACGGTCGACGAGGGCGCGATCTTGCAGGCCTCCATGGTCGAAACCCAGCCCGACGGAAGGTCGAGCCTCGGCACCACGGTCCACGCCGCACCCGAGTTGGTCGAGTAGGCGAAGAACGAGTCGGTCCCCACCGCGACCCCGTAGCCATTGGACGAGAGGTCCAAGTCGCGACCCGAGTGCGCGAGGTTGGGCAAACCGCTTGTCGGGTGCACGACGCTCCACGTGGCGCCGCCGTCGGCTGTGCGAACGATCGAGTTGCCTTGTCCGATCACACAGCCCACATCCTGATCCTTGAAGTCGCCCGCGCTGAGTCGCTGGTGATTCACCGTCGCCTGATGGTTCCACGAGTCCGTACCCGAGTCCCAGCGCTGGATGATGCCAAACTGGCCCCCGATCCACTTGTTGACGTGGGTCAACGAAAACATCGCCTGGAGCGGCGGACGGCCGTTGATGTCGGCCGTGCTTTGCGGAAGCGTTTGCAACGACACGGGAACGCCCGTGCCGTCGTCGTTCAGAAACTCCGTCGGCACCAACGGGTCGCATTGGTCGAAGATCTTGGGACCCGCACCGATGCCGCCCAACAACAGGTCCCACACGCTAGAGCCATAGCCCGCAACGTTGAGGCCGCCCACCATCTGGCCTACCGCGTAGTGCGTCGGTGCTGCGCCGCTCAACTGTGTCTCGGCCAGCTCGTAGGGCACCAGCAAGCTGATCTGGGACCAGGTGTCTCCATCGTCTGACGACGTGAGGATGAACCCGTTGTTGAAGCCGAGTCCTCCGGCGATCACACCATTGTTCCCTAGGAACTGGACGCTCCACCACTCCAGTCCGTGCTCGGTACTGCCACCGGAGCCAAAGCAGAGGGCGGGACTGATAGTCGGCTGCGAGATCGTGACCACATCGAACTCGTCGGTGGTCATCTTTCGGATCGTGCCGTAGTCGCCCACGAAAACGCCGTTGTCGGCGTCCCACATGTAGAGGTCGTAGAAGTCGACGGGGTTGATGCTCTCCTCGACGAGGTCGAGGTTGGTCCAGTTGTCCCAGCCATCAGCGGTGTAGACCACCACGCCGTCGTTGCCGACCGCGTAGCCTTCATCCTCGTCGAACATGACGATGTCGTAGAGGCCCGCGGGTTCGTCCAGCAGGACGTCGAAGGAGTCCGTCTTCAGGCTGGTGATCGGGTTGAGTTGGTTGACCCAGGCCCAGTCTTCGCCGCCGTTGGTCGTCTTCAGCACCACGCCGCCGTCGCCGACGCAGTAGCCTTTCTCATCGTCGAGGAACATCACGCCGCGCAGCATGCCGCGCACGTCGGCGGGGACCTCTGCCAGAAGCCACGTCTGGCCATCGGTGCAGTAGCGGATACGCCCGCCGTCCTCGGCGGTCGCTCCGCCGTTGGCGCCGTACATCCAGATCCCATGCACAACCCCGCCGTGGCGGTGTTCAAAGCGCGGGGCCTGGGCACTGGCGGGGGCGGCCGCCGAAACAGCGGCAGTCGCCGCGAGTGCAAGGCCCCAAAGCAGGTTGCGGGGGCGGGTGGTGCGAGCGGGATGGCCTTCGACGGGACGCTGGGGCGTCCAAGGGCAGAGTTGCATGGAGGGTTCTCCGTGGTTGGAAGGGAACACCCGGGGCGGGCAGACCGCCCTCAAGTGCAAGATACTTGAGACTTACCCGGACATTGCCCCCCCCAACAAGAACTTTCTGTACATTTCCCTGCGAGGCTTCCCACTTCGCCCACCCCGGAGACCCTTCCCATGACGCTTGTGCCCGCTTTCTTTCTTTTTTCGTTCGCCGCGCAAGCCCCGACCGATATGCCCTGGCAGGGCATCGGCTTCGTCGAGAATCGCGGCCAGTGGCCCGAGGAGGTGCGATTCCACGCGCGGTCCGGGATGGTGCAGGCGACGTTGGTGCGGGACGGTCTGGTGCTCGCGGGTCCGCTTGAGGGGGCCGCCGAGGGCGAGGGGGTGGCGGTGAAGTTGCTCTTCGGTTCGGACCCAGTGTCGTTCGGCGGACTTGGCGAGTTGCCCACGCTGCACCACTTCCTGAACAGGGACGAGCCTGTCACGCACGTGCCAGCGTTCGAGGCGGCGGTGCTGGTGGGCGTGGCCCCGGGGGTGGACGTCGCAGTCAGGCCGGATGGGGCCCTATTCGCCTACGACCTCTTGGTTGCGCCAGGCGCGGACCTGCAGGGAGTTGTGCTGACCTTGGAAGGGGCGCGAGGCGCGACCCTTGCCGCCGACGGATCGATGGTACTGGACACTCCTCTTGGGATGCTCGTGCAGCGCATGGGCGATTGCTGGCAGGTGGAAGCTGGCTCGCAGACGAGGGAGATGCTCACCGGGCGTTTTGTGAGGCTTGAGGCCGGGGATGGGAAAGTCCGCTACGGCGTTGACGTCCTAGGTCGCGATCCCAGCCGCGCGTTGGTCGTGGACCCTACGTTGATGTTTGCTACGTACCTGGGCGGTCCGGCGTCGGAGCAGTTGCGGGACATGGCGGTGGCGCCGAACGGGGCCGTTTTTCTGCTCTCGCAGTGGGGAGCAGGCATGTTCACCACCCCCGGAGTGTTCCAACCCGAGTACCTTACTGGTACATCGAGCGACGCATGGGTCGGAAAGCTCGCGCCATCGGGAGGACAACTGGAATGGGCGACTTACCTAGGCGGTAGCGCATCCGATCAGCCGGCCAAGCTCGCAATGAGCACGTCGGGCCAAGTCGTTGTCGTCGGAAAGACCTGGTCTCCGAACTTCCCGCTCACGCCCGGCGCATACATGTCTTCGTTGGTCAACGACAAGAGCGACGCCTTTGTCACTCGCCTGGCGGGCGACGGTTCGCATCTCCTGGCGTCGACGCTGTTCGGTGGGAACGGCCAGGATTCTCCGTCTGCGGTCGCTCTTTTCCCCAATGGCGACATCGCCGTCGCCATCGACTCCAGTTCCACGAACCTGGTTGCAACCTCCGGAGCCTTTGACGAGGTCCAGGATCCGAACGACATCCTGCTGTTGCGTTTTGCGCACGACCTCAGTCAAGTCCACTGGGCCACCTGGTTGCAGATCAGCCGCATCAACTCGATCGTGATCGACGCAGCGTCGTGTGTGTTCGTGGGCGGGGACTCCGCGGCCGCGACGGGCCCCCTTCCGACTACTGCCGGCGCTTTCCAAGAGAGTCTCCCTCCCGGTGGAGCGACGAAGGCCGGTTACATCGCGAAGTTCGATCCGACGGGGTCGACGCTGTTGGTCGGTACCTACCTCGGCGGCGGTTTGAACTCGGACACGGTCTGGGGAATCGACGTGGATGCCGCGGGCGCGATCTACGCGGTGGGACAGACCAGCTCCGACGACTTCCCGACCACACCAGGTGCGTTCTCGAATGTGAAGAGTGGTTCCGGCGATGGCTTCGCGAGCAAGTTGCTTCCCGATGGGTCGGGCTTGGTCTGGTCGACGTTCATCGGCGGCTGCTGCGGTGGAGGAGGCTACCTGACCCAAGCGAGGGTCGATCCAGCGGGCAATCTAGTCGCAGTTGGAACGACCAACGAGCCCAACTGGCCTACCACTCCGGATGCGCTGCAGCCGAGCTACATCGGTGGATTCCCCTCGTCTGATGTGGTGCTGAGCAAGTTCAGTGCAGACGGGGCGAGCCTCGTGTACTCGACACACCTGGGCGGCGATAGCACGGACAGCATGCGCGCCTTGGGGCTCGATGCCGTGGGTCGGGCCTACGTCGCGTTCAGCACGCTTTCCGAAGACATCGCCACCACCCCCGGCGCCGTGCAAGGCGAGCACTCCGGTGCATCCATGGATTTCGCCGTCATGGGCCTCGACCTGGGCCTCCTGCCTTGGCGAGTGAAGGGCGGTCAGTCCCAAGCCGCGCCGCACATCCCGAACCTCTCCGCCACCGGCGCCGCTGCCCCCGGCGCCGCCACCAAGCTGTCGCTGCGCGGCGGCAAACCTGGCGGCTTGGCCTGGCTCCTGCTCGGCACGGGCGAGCTGAACCTGCCCCTCGTGGACTTCGGCATCCAGCTCTATCCGACGCCCGACTTCAGCGTGCCCGTGACACTGGGCTCGAACGGCGAAGCCAACTTCGAGTTCACTTGGCCCGCCGGCCCCGGCGACCTCCACTTCCAGATCCTCGGCTTCGACCCGGCCGCCCCCGGCTGGATCTACGCCAGCAACGGCCTGCGCAGCTTCCAGGGCTGACGCGAGCGCGGTCGCCGCGATCCGGTCGCGCGGTCGTGGACGCAGGGTGTGGCTCGGGCCTATCCTGCGCTCGCGATGGGCCCCCAAACGGCAGTGGATCGGCGCGGCATCCGCGCCCTCGTGACCGGCGCGAGCCGCGGCATCGGTGCGGCCATCGCGCGCCGGCTCGGGGCCATGGGGCATCCGGTCGTGGTCAACTGCCGGAGCGACCGGGCCGCGGCCGAGGCCGTGGTGGGCGAGATCGAGGCGGCGGGCGGGGAAGCCCGGGTGGCGCAGTTCGACGTGGCCGACCGGGCCGCCACCGCGGCGGCCATCGCCGAGCTCTTGCTCGACCCGCGCCCCATCGGCGTGCTCGTCAACAACGCGGGTGTGGTGGCGGACGCGCCGTTTCCGGCCATGGTGGACGAGCAGTGGGATCGGGTCCTCGCGACTAGCTTGAACGGCTTTTTCCACGTGACGCGGCCCCTGGTGATGCCCATGGTGCAGCTCAAATGGGGCCGGATCGTCAATCTGTCCTCGATCAGCGCCCTTTACGGCAACCGGGGCCAGGCAAACTACGCGGCGGCCAAGGCGGGTATTCTGGGCGCAACGCGCACCCTGGCCCAGGAGCTGGCCAAGCGCCGCATCACCGTGAACGCCATCGCCCCAGGCCTGATCGAAACCGACATGATCGCCGACGTGCCGAAGGAGGTGGTGCAGCGCATCCCCATGCGGCGCGTGGGGCGGGCGGACGAGGTCGCCGGCCTGGTGGCGTACTTGGTTTCCGACGACGCGGCCTACGTGACGGGCCAGGTGATCGGCATCGACGGCGGCATGCAGGGCACGGCCGGGCTCCAGGGATGAGCGCGCCGGGCGAAAGAGGCCTCGTGCCCGAGCGCGACTGGGACGTCCTAGTGATCGGCGCCGGACCCGGTGGATCGGCCACGGCGGGGTTGTTGGCGCAGGGTGGGCATTCGGTCCTGGTGCTCGAGCGCGAGCACTTCCCGCGCTTCCACATCGGCGAGTCGCTGCTGCCCGCGGGCTTGGGTGTGTTGGCGCGTCTGGGTGTGGAACCCTGCCCGGAGACCTTCGTGCCCAAACGCGGCGCGCGCTTCGTGTGCGAGGCGACGGGGCGCTCCCAGGCCTTCTCGTTCGACGAGGCGCTGGACGGCTGCTCGCGTTCCGCGTGGCACGTGGAGCGCGCGCGATTCGACACGCTGCTGCGCGACCGGGCCCGCGCCCACGGCGCCACAGTCGTGCACGGCGTCAACGTCGACGCCGCCGCGGCTGAGGCGGACGGCGTCTGGGTCGAGGCCGCAGGTCGTCGGTACCGCGGCCGATTCCTTGTGGACGCCAGCGGCCAATCGCGCCTTTGTGCGCGGCTCGGCGGCACGGCGGAGCCCTACCACCGGTTCGGCTCGTCGGCGGTGTTCACGCACTACGAGGGCCTCTCCGACGAAGCCATGGCCGAGCTGGGGCCCGACTTCGACATCCGCATCGTCGTGCGCTCGGACGGCTGGGGCTGGGTCATCCCGCTCACGGGCAAGCGTCTAAGCGTGGGCTTAGTCTCGGCGGGGCGCGCGACGCAGACCATGTTGGAAGAAGGCTTGCTCGCCGGCCCTCTCGTCAGTGGCCTGACCCGCGGCGCGCGGCGCCTCGACACCCACGTCGTCGCCAACTACAGCTACCGCAACGCGCGTCCGGTCGCCCCGCGGTTCGCGGCGGTCGGCGATGCCGCGTGTTTCCTCGATCCCGTGTTCTCGTCGGGCGTGACCCTGGCGCTGCGCGCGGCGGAATCCGTCGCGGACTGCGTGGGGCCGGCGCTGGACCAGGGTCGCGAAGGCGATCCCGAGCTGCTGCTCGCCCACGGGGAATCCATGGAGCGCGCGTACTTGACCTTCGCCGCGCTCATCGACCGCTTCTACAACACGCAGATCGCGCAGACCCTGTTCCTCGGCAACGTGGAAGGCATGCCGGGGCGGCCGGGTGTCATGAGCGTGCTGGCCGGCGACGTGTGGCGTTCGGACAATCCGTTCCAGGAAATGTTGCTCGGAGCCAAACGCCGGCCCGCGCGGGCGAAACCGTGATACGACCCGCCGCGCCGCTCCTGGTCACGGCCTATTCCATGGTGCACGCACTGGGGGAGGGGCGTGAACAGATCCTCGATGCCTTGGCGAACGGCAGAAGCGGCCTGGGCGCCCCCAGTCCGGGCAGTTTGGCGCAGCCCCTCGGCTTCGAGACCGCGGTCGGCGAAGTGCGCTGTGAGTTGCCGGAGCTGCCCGCGGAGCTGGTCGCGCGCTCGACCCGGTTGGCGCGCCTCGGGCTTCATCTCGTGAATGGGCTCGAAGCGCCCCTCGCCCGCGCGCGCGAACGCTGGCGCCCCGAACGCATCGCGCTGCTGCTCGGCACCAGCACCGCCGGCGCCGCGACGACGGAGCGCGCCTACCGGCGCTTCGTGGCCGAGGGCACGTTCCCCGGCGCCTACGATTTCCGCCTGCAGCACACCTACGGAGCGGTGCTCGACGTGTTGCGCGCCTTGACGGGCGCACAGGGCCCGGCACTGATGGTCTCCACCGCGTGCACGTCGGGGGCCAAACCCTTTGCGACGGCGCGCCGCCTGATGGCCGCCGACGTGATCGACGCGGCGATCGTCGGCGGCATCGACACGCTTTGCAGCTTGACGCTGCTCGGATTCCATTCCCTGCAGGCGCTCGATCGCAAACCCTGCCGGCCGTTTGGAGCGGGCCGGGCTGGGATCAGCATCGGCGAAGGCGGTGCGCTGGCGCTCGTCGAGCGCAGGGGCGACGCGCGTGTGCTGGTCGAGGGTGTGGGCGAGACGTCCGACGCGTACCACATCAGCGCGCCCCACCCGGAGGGGCTCGGAGCGCTTTCGGCCATGGGAGCGGCGCTTCTCCAGGCCGGCGTGGGCTCTGACGCGGTGGACCACATCAATGCCCACGGCACCGGCACGCGGCTCAACGACAGCGCCGAAGCCAAGGCGATCGCCGCGCTCTTCGGCACACGTGTGCCGGTGGTTTCGACCAAGGGGTACACCGGCCACACCCTCGGCGCGGCCGGTGCGATCGAGTTTGCCTTCTCCGCGCTGGCCGTGGAGGAGGGCTGGATTCCGCCGTCCCTGGGCGCGGAGCCGAAAGACGAGGACATCGCCGTGTTCGTGCCGACGGTGCGCACGGAGGGCCGCTTCCGCCGGGTGCTGTCGAACTCCTTTGCGTTCGGCGGCAACAACGTCAGTCTGCTGGTGGGGGCCCCGTGAGCGCGCCGTCCCGATCGCCGAGTGTCGCTGTCCTCGGGCTCGGCCTTTGGCTGCCGGGGTACCCGTCGCTCGGTGCGTGGCGCGGCGGGGCGGCGGATCCATCGGCGCAAAAGCCCGTGGGCGAAGCGCTCGGCCGCATGCACCGCCGCCGCGCGGGGCCCCTGGGGCGCGCGGTGGCCGACGCTGCGGCCGAGGCCATGGGCACGGCCGAGCCGGGGCTCGGCTCGGTCGCGACGGTGGTGGGCTCGTCCATCGGCGAGGCGGCGACCCTGGTCAGTCTGCTCGACCAGATGTGGCGCGGCACGGAGCCGATGTCGCCCGCCGATTTCACGGTGAGTGTGCACAACGCGGCCTCGGGTGTGCTCTCGATCGCGACAGGCAACCGCGGTTTCACGACGTCGATCGCCGCGGACCACGACACACCCGCCGCGGCGCTCTACGAGGGTCTAGGGCTGGTTTTGACGGGATCGGGTCCGGTGCTGGTCTTGTGCGCGGACGAAGGTGCACCCGAGGCACTGTTGACCGGCGACGAGGCCTGGACGATCGCCGCGGCGGGGGTGTTGCTAGGAGCGGCCGACAGCGAAACGCCCCATCTCGGCCACTTGCACCTCTTGCCCGCGGGATCGGACGTGCCGTCGCTCGAGCCCGCCGCGCTCGAGCGCGGCACGGTGCTGAACCCGCAGGTGGGCCTCGTTGACCTGGTGTTGCACCTGGCCGCGGGTCGCCGCGGCGCCGTGCGCCTCGATCGCGGCCGCGGGCGCGGTTTCGTCGCGGTGATCGAATGAGCGGCGAAGGGCAATCGCGGCTCTACCCGCACGTGTCGGAGCTCGTGCCGCACGGCGCGCCGATGATGGCGCTCGTCGACCTCATCGATTGGAAACCCGGGTGGGCGCGCGCGGAAGCGGTGCTCGGTCCGGGTCACCCGCTCGCCCTGCGCGGGCCCGCGGACGCGTGTGTGTGCATGGAGCTGATCGCGCAGGCCATCGCCGCATGCATGGGAATGGACGCGTTCCGCGAGGGCCAATCGGTGCGCTCCGGCATGGTGATCGCGTGTCGCCAGTTCGAAGTGCGCGAAGAGCCGATCGATCCCACCGAACGTGTGCAACTCGAAGTGCGCTGCCTGCGCCGCACCGAGTACGCAAGTGTGTTCGAAGGCGAAGCACGCGACCAGGCGGGCGCGCCGATCGGCTCCGGCCAGTTCACCCTGGTACACGGCGAAGGGCCGTACTGACGCGCAACCCCGATCTCTGCTGCCGCAAACTGCGGGGGACTCGGTGCGTTCTGTAGGGGCGCGGCTCCGTCCGCGCCCAAGGGGAATGGTGCGTGCTTGCACAGTCTCGGCGCAGCCCCGCTCGCGACGTTCCACCCACGGATCGACGCTTGTGTCGCGCAACGTCGTCCCGCCGGGTGCGCGGGCCTCCCGGCCCGCCTTGGAGCGCGCCACCCCCCCAACGGCGCCCTACAGCACCCGCCGCGACCGTCGCTCCAAGGCGGGCCAGGAGGCCCGCGCACCCGGCCCGCGCACCCGGCTCCCTGCGCATCGCAGGATCCGTCGCATGGCCGGAGTGCGACGCACGGCCTCGCGGTACGAGGCGGCACTCAGGGGCCGTCGATCGCGACATGCACGAGGCCGCCGGGGGGTAGTTCGACGGTGCGTGTCGCGAACGGTGGGGCGAAGTCCATGCGCACCAGCAACTGCCAGGGACCGGGTGCGAGGCCGGTCATTGGCAACTCGTCGCCTCGCAGGGCGGTCCCATGGTGTGACGTGTGCCCTGTGCGCTTGAGACTCACCAACAGGTAGGATCGGTTGCCGTAGAGGTCTGGCGAGATTGCGATCCGCACCGCTGCGGTGCGCGTGAGCACGAGGACGTGGCCGCGGCGCGCTTCGCCGCCGCGAAGGGTGAGGGGTTCGTCCCGGGGCACGTGTGTGCCCTCGCTCGACACAGTCAGCGGCACGTCCGGGGGCAGGTCGGGAATCGAATAGCGCCCCTCGCTATCTGTGGTCACGCGGCGGACTTCGCGGCGCGTATGCGAACCAAACGTGCCAAGACCCGAGGACGCCGACGTGACCACCACCTCGGTTTCCGCGATCGGCTGCCCGAGGTCGTCCTCCGCGCGCCCTTCGAGCGACGCGGGGAGCACTTCGAGGTCGAGGCGGTTGGCGCCCGTCGCCAGTACCACCGACCACGGCAGTGCCAAACCGAGGGTGGGATGCTCCACGCGCAGTTCCACTGGACCGGGCGCAAGCTCGTCCAACCGAAACCGACCGTGGCGATCCACCGTGGTCGCGCTGGTAGGCGCCGTCGCGCCGACCAACGCGCCTTCGATGGGCTCGCCCTTTGGAAACACGGCCGCGCCCGCCAGTGGAACGCCGCCAAACGCGATGCGTCCTTCGAGCCACGTGGACGGCGGCAGCTCCAGCACCACGTCCTCTCCGTCGCCGGCGAACCGGATGCGCCGCTCGAAGCGGATGCCGTGACGCGCGGCCGCGGGCCGGAGCGTGACGTAGTAGGTTGCGCCGACGAGGGCCGCAAACGTCGCGCGGCCGCCTGCATCCGTGACCGCCGAGACCGGTCGTGTGACATAGGGCAGCACCGCGCCCGCCGGTGCCGTGCGGCGCTCCACGCTGACGACAGCGCCTGCGAGCGGCTGCCCGGCCTCGCGCACGAGCACGGACATCGGCGGGGCGGCAAGGCGCAGTTCCAGCAGGGGTTCCGGGGCATCGGTCGGTGCTGCCAGGGTTGCCCACGCGGAACCGTGGCTCGAGTCCTCGACCCATACCGTGGTCGATTGCCCTCCGAGCCGAGTCACGCGCGCGCGGCCGGAACCGTCGGTGGCAGCGGGATCGGACATGGCCGGCGGCAATCGACCTACGATGGCGCCGAGGTTGGGATCCGGCTGCCGCAGCGTGCCGTGGGCCGCACGGACCAACACTCCGGGTTGGGGCTGCCCCGCGCTGCTGCGCACCTCGACCTCGACTGTCGGGAGTGGGTGCAGTGTGTGCGTGCCCAGGTCGACGTGGCGCGACTCTGGGTCCAAGCGGAACGGCACGTCGATTGGCGTGTGTCCGGCCAACTGGATGCTCGCAAGAGCGGAGCCCAGGTCGTCGGGCAAGAACAGTTCCGCGCGCGCGATGCCGTTTTCGTCCGGCACAAGGTCCACCGAGGCCGACACGCCTTGGTTCCCGTGCACCTGCACGGTTGCATCGCGTGGAACCTCGTTGCCCGCTGCGGTCAGACGTGCGGAGAACAGCGTGGCGCGAGGCGCTTCCAGCTTCACGTCGAGATCGCCCGCGGATACACGCACTGCCGCGGAGCTGGGGATGGACCATTCGTTTTCGACTTTCGGTCGATCCTCTTCGAGCACCAGCTCCCACAGACCGTCGTGCAGGAGGCCGCGGAGTTCAAAACGCCCATCGGGCCCTATCGGCACCCGTTTGCGCTCCACTTCAAGGCTGCGCACCCCGCCCATTCCCTGGCCCTCGGGGAACGCCTCGGCGAGCAGGAACAGCGGTACCTCGCGCTCGGGCTCGAGTCCCACCACTCGCCCGGCGATGCTGAGCGACGGCCCCACACGCAGCAATATGTCCCCGCAGACCGCGCCCGCGCAATCGCCCTGCACGGAGGCAAACGGGTGTGTGTTCGAATGCGTCGCGATCTCGAAGGGCCCGGGCGCCACGCCTCGGAGGTGGAACAAGCCGTCGGGGCCGCTTTCCCCGGCTGGCAACCACGGTGCAAACTCTCTGTGGTTCATGCGCGACGCGTGGGGCGCGCGCACGGCGATGGGCACCCCCGCCAATGCGCGACCGCTGTCGTCGACCACCTTTCCGATGAGCTCCACACCAGCGAACATCATCAGGTCGCCCAAGTCGACTTCCTGTTCGCCCACTCCGATCAGCGCCCGTTCGATGGGCACCGCGCCAGGCGCGCGCACCGCCAGCTCCACAAATCCGGATTCGAGTCCCGCGAGTCGGAAACGACCGTCGTGGCCGGTCCGCGTGCGCGTGCCGCTGGCCCAGGACCCGCGCGCGGTCTGGCCCGCGAGCGGAGCGAGGGTGGCATCGACCCCGGCGCTGGCTTCGACGCGCCGCACGTGCACGTCCGCTCCGCCGATCGGAGCGCCATCCGTCCGTACGATGCGGCCGCGCAACGCCGGAGTGGACACCTCTGCATCCGCCAGCGTCGCGTCGTCCGCCGCGCGTCGGGACGGCAACTCGTCGGAGTCCGACAGGGGGAGCAACGCGCCGCCCGCGGTGTCGCCCGAAAGTCCGACGATAGGCGCAGCGTCGCCCGGCAACGGCGCATGCGGTGCGAGCGGACCGCGCAGCGCGAACCACGTGCCCGCGAAACATCCGACCAGAAGGAGCACGACGAGCGCGCGGCGTTGGGTGAGCATGGTCAGGGCAAGGGCGTTGCGGGGAGGAACCAAGAGGGCCACTAGGCCGGAGAGCCAGAGGCCGCGTCCGCCCCGTGCACGGCGCTCGAGCCGCGCACGCAGCAACACGAGACCGCGGGCGAGCCGTGTCTCCACGGTCCGCACGGGTACGCCGATGCGCTCCGCGATGGCGGAAGGGGTGTGGTTCTCGAGCCAGCGCTCCACGAGCGCCGAGCGGTAGGGTTCCGGGAGGCTGCGCAACTCGGCGAGCAACAACGTGTGCAGTTCGAGCCGTTCGATGCGGACGGTCGGGTCGGCGACGGCTTCTTCCCGCGCGGCGACCCGTTCGCGGTCCCGTCGCCGCCCTTCGCCGCGGCGGTCCGTGCTCGCGATCTGGCGCAACGTGCCGGCCATCCAAGCGCGCCAACCGGAACGGGGCGGCGCGGGCATCCGAGTTGCGGCCAGCCAGGCCTCCTGCAACAGATCCTTCGCGCCGGCCTCGTCGCGCGCGAGCCGCCGAGCGAGCCGCTCCAGGTCCGCGCTGGCCGCCAGCAATTCGGCTGTGAGCTCACCCCCTCCGACGGATCCCATCTCGCCTGCCATGGTTGCAAGCAGGGTGTCCGCCGGCTCGACGGACACCTCAAAGTTTTCGCGAAACGGCCCCATCCGCACGGCCAATCGGCAGGGACGCTGGGTGCGCGCCCGGCTCGCGCACCTGGAGGTCGTGATCTTCGGGACGGCGGGTAACGGCGGAGGACGGAGGCCCATGGATCGGGGAGACCCTCCAGTGTCCCCACATCCACATGCGCACCCCTTCCCTCGCGTTTTTGTTCCTACTGGCTGGTCTGGTTCCCATGGGCGCCGCGGGGGGCGAGGACGCGAGGTACGAGGGCGTCGGGCTCGCGCCAGGCAGCGGCGGTCAGCTCGGGATCGGGCCGCACTACCAGGTGCACTTCGACGCCGCGGGGGTGCGCTTCGAACCGGCCCTCGGGCGTGGGGCTCCCACGCTTCAGTTCGTGCGGTTCGGCGAGCCGCGTGTGGGGCGTGACGGGCAGGGCGCACTCGGGGGATCGCGGTCGCTGCGGGCGGCGTCGGGGGAGCGTGTCGAGTACGACCTGGGCGGCGGCCGGATCGAGCGCTGGCAGTTGGAGGAGCGGGGTGTGGCGTTCTCCTACCTCGTCCCCGAGCGTCCCGCCGGGAGCGGCGACCTGGTCGTGCGCCTGCCGCTCGCCACGTCCCTGCCCGACCCGGTGCCCGACGGCGCCGGCGGGCTGCGGTTCGTCTCGCCGGATTTTGGCGGCGTCTCGGTCGGCGCCGTCACGGGCATCGATTCCCTGGGCCGCACCCAACTGGGCGAACTGCGATGGACGGAGGGTGAGCTCGAGCTGCGGCTCGCGGCCGACTTCGTGGACACCGCGAGTTACCCGTTGCTCGTGGACCCGCTGGTGGGGCCCATCCTCACCCCGTCGACGGGGAGCTTCGACGAAGTGCGGGCCGACGTGGCGGGTTTCCAGTTCACCGGATTCCTCGCCGTTTGGCAGCGAGTGTTCTCGGCCGACAGCATCGGAATCCGCGCGCGCCGGTTGGGTTTGGACGGAGTGCCCTCCCTGAGCAGTCCGGTGTTGGCGCTCGGGTCCGCGGGGGCCGCGGAGAATCCGCGGGTGGCGTCCCTCGGTGGCGGCCACTACGGCGTCGTGTGGCAGGAGCGAGTGCCGGGCGCGTTCGGGACGAGCTACCGCATCCGCATGCAGAGCGTGAACGTGGACTCCGGGGCCCTCGGAAACGTGCTCACCGTGGCGTCCGCGACGGACGACGTGCTCGACGACCCGGCGGTGGCCGGCGAGTGGTCGGAGAACCCGCTGTTCCGTTTCCTCGTGGTGTGGCGTGACGGAGGTCTACCGGGCATCCGCTACGCCCGTGTACAGAGCGGTCCGACCGGCACCCTGTCGCTCGTCGGTGCACCGGCGGTGCTCGCGACCAGCGGCGCCCTCAGCGGCACCTATGGGCAGTTCGCGGTACCGCGCCGTTCGACGTCGAGCGGTCATGTGCCCGTGGTCGTGCGACGCACGCTTCTGGTGGGTTCCACGGCTTCGATTCAGGTAGCCGCGGTCTCGCTGGGTTCGGGACCCGCGTCCGCCTTCACGTCCTTGCCCAGTTCGACGGCCGACCGCCGGTTCCCCGCGCTGGATGGCAACGGGCTCGATTTCGTGCTGAGCTACGAGCACCAGTTGTCGGGCGGGCGCACGAACATCGCCGCACGCACGATGCGCTTCCAGCCCGCGAACCAGACGTTCGCGTTTGGCGCGGAGCAGTTCTTAACCGACTTTTCGATCTCCGACGGCCGCCTGCCCGCCGTCGCATACCGGCCGGGCAAGAGCTTCGTCGGCTGGGTGCAGACGAACCTGTTCGTCCCGGGGACGAACTCCTTCGCCCTGCGCTCGCTCAACTCGGCGAACTGCGCCCCTTGCCAGAACCTGGGCACGATCGCGTCGGGGGACACCTCGGCGGATTCGCGCATCCAAGTGGCGTCGACTTCCACGGCTACCGGCGTGGACAACGAGATGGGGCTGGTGGTGATGTCCCGCATCGACGGTGGGGACGGCGAGATCTGGGGGCAGTCGGTTTCCTTCGGCACCGGCTCCAACGTGACGCCCCTGGGTGGCGGATGCGGCGGAGGTTCCACCGACGTGCAGGGCTCGACCGCCATCGGCTCCACCACGCTGCGCATCCTGCTCAACGGCTCGCCCGGCAACCAAACCGTGGCGCTCTTGAACCTGTCGCAACCGACGAGTCTGCCGATCACCTGCGGGCCGTGTGTGATCCAACCCCTCGAGATCTACTTCGCCAAGCCGGTCGTGCTGGGACGCGCCAATCTGTCGCTCACCGTGCCGTGCATGCCGGGCCTCGATGGCACCGCGATCGACGCCCAGTGGGCCACGTACACACCGGGCCCCGGGGCGTGTTCCGCGATCGCGGACTGGGCCTTCTCCAGCCGCTCGCGCATCCAGTTCGATTTCTGAGAGGCGCGGGCTCGGTGGAGCCCGCGCCGCCGCAACGGAGTCAGTTGCGGTACGAGTCGTGGCAGGTGGCGCAGGTCTTCTTCACCGACGCGAAGGCCGCCTTGGCTTCGTCCTTCGCGGCCTGGTTCCCCGCGCGGAACTTCTCGAGGGCGGCGACCAGCCGTTCGCTGTCGGAGATCGACGAGTGGAACCACTCCACCTGGTCCGAGGGCCCGGTCTTGATGTCTTCCAACATCATGGAGCTGCGGAAGTTCGTCAGCAGCTTCTTGGCTTCGTTCAGGGCGTCGACGTCCGGGTGGAGGGGGTCCGCGGCGAAATCGCGCGCGGCGAGGTCGACGAGGTGGTCGTGGGCGCGGCTGATGTGCACCATCGTGCCCACGATGCCCTTCGGGCGGCTGACCGGGTCGAAGCCGAACTCGTAGGCGGCGGACGCCGCGCTGTCCGGCAGGTCCTGCAGGGCGATCGCCTGGTACAGGCCTTCGTAGCTCTTGGCGGTGCCGCAGTACTGGCGCATCTCGGCGACGGCGCGGTCCCGTCCGATGCCGTCGAGCACGACACGACCGACCGCCGCGGCCGCGGGGCCGCGGTGCTTGCCGTGGAAACAGTGCACGTAGAACGGGCCCTCCAGTTCGCGGAAGGTCTTGGCGATGCGCATCTTTTCGTCGGACGTGATGCCCTTGTACTGGATCGGCACGTGTACGTAGCGCATGCCCAGGGCGGCCGCTTCCTCGGCCATGGGTTCGCTGCCGTCGACCGAAATGATCGTGCGGATGCCCCACTCCTTCAGTTGGCGCAGCGCGTCCGCGTCGTGGGGTTCCGACCCCGACACGATGTTCTCGCTCAAGCGGAACACGTTGTGGAGGCTGCCGTGCTCCTCGGGCTCGGACGGGGTCAACGGCACCGTCGCCGCGAAGTCGTAAACGGCCCCGTCCACGGCGATCGGCTCCGCGACGGGCGCCGTCGCAGCCACGTCGGCGACCGGCTGGCGGTTCGTGGAGCACGCGAGGACGGTCGCCGCGAGGGCGCAGATGCCGAGCGCCGCGGCCCGGTGCGGGGTTCGAATGTGTTTCATGTTGGTTCGAGGCTCGGGCCTGCGCGGGGTGGTACGCAAACGTCGTGCCGAGGCGCTACGCGGGGCGGGGAGCGTACCTCGGCGAGGCGCGGCGCTCCCTGGCGGGGACGCTTTTTGTCGACCTCGTGCACCGGGGACGGCCGCACCGCCCACCTGCGGGGCGCGGGGGGGCTCACGGGCGCAGGACGGCGAGCCAGGCGGACGCGGTCAGCGGTTCGAACCGCACGGTGGAGAGGCCCGCGGCTTGGAAGAGGCGGCGCAGCTCGGGTTTGCGCCTTTCGCGGCCGCCGGTCAGGACGCGCATCTCGAGGTCGAGGTGGGCGGCGGTGTCGAGGCGGCCGTCGGGGGCGGCGACCGCTTCGATGACGAGGACGTGGCCGCCGGGCGCGACGGCCGCGCGGGCGCGCTCCAGCAGTGCGATGCACGTGTCGTCCGGCCAGTTGTGGAGCACGTACTTGATGAGTACGTGGTCGCACCCGGTCGGCAGCGCCTCGCGGAAGTTGCCGCCGTCGGCGCGCACCCGTGAGCCGAAGCGGTCCACGAGCGCTCCCCGGGCGGCGTCGACCACGTGCGGCAAGTCGAAGAGGATGCCCTCGAGGTGCGGCCAACGTTCCAGCAGCGCGGCGAGCAACGCCCCGCGCCCACCGCCCACGTCGAGCACACGTTTGGCGCCGCCGAAGTCGTAGGCCCGACTCAGCGCCTCGGCCTCCTTGTGTGTGAAGACGTCGATGGCGGCGTCGTAGCGCTTTGCGGCCTCGGGGTGCTCGGCCAAGTACGTGTAGAGATCGACTCCGAACGTGCGCTCGAACGGCGAAGCGCCGCCCTGCAGACCCTCCGCGAGGCGCGACCAGGGATCCCACTGGTCCGGGGCTCCGAGGAACGCCGCCAAGGGGCCCAGCTCGTCGCGGCCCAGTCGTCGGCCGAGGGGCGTCAAGGCGTAGAGTTCCGGACTCGTCGCGTCGAGAAGTCGCAGGCCCACCAGGAACCGCAAAAGCCCGTCGAGCGCGCCGGGGTCGAGCTGCAACTCCGCTGCCAACTCGGCCGCACTGCGCGGTCCCGCGACGAGCGCTTCGACCAATCCGATGCGCGCCGCCGTGCACACGGCCTGCGCGCGCACCTTGCCGCTCAGGAGCTCGATCAGCGGATCGATCCCGCGGGCGCCACCCGCCTCGCTTGCGCTCAAGGGGCAGGCGCGGGCGCGGGCAGGAGCGACACGAGCAGCTCGCGGACCTTGGCGGCCTCGGGATGGCGTTTCACCGGTCCGAGGCTGCGCTCCACGTCGCGGGCGAGCTCCGGCAGGCGCCTCCTGCGCTCCAAACTGGGCAATTCCTCGAGCGCCACACGCTCCGCGCGGATCGGGATGCCCCAGGTCGCAAAACGCACTTCCTCGAGCAGTTCGGCGGCGCGCTCGGGTCCCAGTTCTTGGGTGATGCGCAGGATCAACTCGCCGGCGATCTCCTCGGCCTGCCCGAGCCGCCACGCGATGTAGTTGTGGGTCTGCTCCGGCGTCATCTTGTCCGCCACCGCGATGTGCGCGTCGATCAACACCGATGGGAACGTGGGCACCGAGCGGAACGTGCCGTCCTGTTCGTCGGGCGCCATCTCGGCCCAGCGGCGCAGCACACGCTGCATGTGGTTGCCGAGCTCCAGGAAGCGCCGCCCCATGTTGCCCATCGGCAGGAACTGCTCGACCGGCAAGGTGTAGAGCCGCTGCTGCGCGAACTGGCAGGTGTAGGACCAGTAGGAGAAGTTGTCCCAGTAGACCTTGGTCGTCATGGCGCCGCGGTGCCCGTAGACGGGCGCGGCCAGGCGGAACAGATCGATGGCACCCGACACGAGGCCGCGGTACTGGATGTTGAGGAAGTTGGCGCGCGCGGCCAGATCCTCGCCCGCGCGGTCGGCGCGGATCATCTCGGCGGTGAAGCCGTTGGCCATCGAGATGAAGTCCGTGCCGGGGCTGTAGAGCGGATCGACGAACGCACCGGCCTCGCCGACGAGCGCCCAGCGGTCCTCGGACCAAGCCCGCGCGACCGTGTGCGAGTAGTCGCGCAAACAGAGGAAATCGAGCACCTCCTCGCCCTCCAGGTGTTCCGCGAGGACGGGCTCGTGCTTGCGCAGGAACTCCATCATGCGGTCGTGGCGCATGATGCACTTTTGGTCGTGCACGTCGTTGTGGATGACGAGGCCGATGCTGGTGTTGCCCGACGACAGCGGAATCACCCAGGCCCAGTACCCCTCGCCCATGAAGTGGTTCGTCGAGCGCCAGCGCAGGTGCGCGTTGGGCCGACGGTGCCACGCCTCTTCCGAGGCGGGCACGAGGCGATTGATGTCGAAACGCCCCGAGATCCGGAACCAGCCGGCGCTTGCCGCGTGGCGCGCGCCGCGGGTCAGTTTCATCTCCTTGCGCAGAAGCGCGTGGCGGCCCGTCGCGTCGACGATCCACCGACCGAAGATCTCGCCGGTCTGGCCTTCGCGTTCGATGCGGATGCGGTGGGGGGCGCCGTCCCGCCCCAAGTCCACCGAGGCGACGCGGGTGCCCTCGATCAGCACCGCGCCGTCCTCTTCGATGAAACCGCGCAGGTCCCCTTCGAAGCGGCCCCGGTCCAGTTGGTAGGAGCGCACCAGGGGTTCCGCGGCCGGCCCGATCTCCGTGCGCCGCGCGATGGGCAGGTGGCCGCCGCCGGGGAAAAAGCGCAGGCCGAACTTCACGATCTGGTGTTCGAGCAGGTAGTCGGCCAAACCGAGGCGCTCGAGGTACTGCGAGCCCAACTCCACACTCGATTCGCCCACCTTGTGGCACGCGTCGCTCAACGGCCGGCTCGTGCTCTCGACGACCGCCACCGATAGCTCGGGGCTTTCCCGGCGCAACTGACGCGCGAGCAACAGTCCCGCCAGACCACCTCCCGCGATGACGACGTCGAACTGGGTGCCGCTTTGGGGCTGGGTCTGGATCATGGGCGCGGCCAAGTTGGGGGCGATGGGCCAGGGTGGGGGCGGAACGCGGGGCGGCCCCGCGACGGCCGATCGCACGCGGCCATCCGGACCCTACTATACCGGCCCATGGTGGGGTCCAGACACGGGGGCGGTTGGGTGCGCACGCGCGGCCGAGCGCGGGTCGGGGCAGCGTACATGACCGTGGCGCTCTACACCGTCGCGGCGCCCTTCGGCTGTGTGCTGGCCACAGGACTGGGCCTGGTGTGGCGCCGCGATCCCCTGCGCCGCGCCCAGAGGCTGCAGCGCATCACGTCCTCCGCGTACCGGTTGATGCACAACTGGCTGCGGTTCTGGCGCATCTGCCACTTCGACTACCGCGACGCGCTCCCGGGCCTGCCGGAGGGTGCGTTCGTCGTGGTCGCCAACCATCCGACGTTGATGGACATCACGTCCATCTCCGCGGCCCTCGGTCGGGGTTTCACCGTGGTGAAGGGCGAACTCTACCGGCGCGCGCTCCTGCGCCCATTCCTGGAGGGAGCTGGCCACGTGGCGGCCGCGGACGGAGATCCGCTGTCGGCCCAACGTGTGGTCGACGAGGCCGTGGCGCGCCTCGGCGACGGGCACCCGATGATCGTGTTCCCCGAGGGCACCCGATCGTTCGCGGACCGCCCGCGACCCTTTGGCCGGACGGCGTTCGAGGTCGCCTGCCGCGCCGAGGTCCCGGTGGTCTCCGTCGGCATCGAATGCGAGCCCATGTACCTCTCGAAGGAGGTCACCGTGTTCCGGCCCCCGGATCCGACCGCGCAGCTTCGGCTGGCCCTGCTCGCCATCGACCATCCCCGGGACGTCGGATTCGACAGCAGGGCGCTCCTGGCGCGTGTGGAGGGCCGCTATGGGCCCTGGTTGGCGCGCCGGCGCCTTGCCACCCTGGAAGCGCGTCCGTAGGCTTGGCCGCGCCTGGCGGGATCCCTCGACGTGCGGGGGGCACCAGCGGGCGGGCCCACGCACCCCCATGGACGACCAGTACGAAGAGCGCCTGAAGAAGTTGATCGTCGAAACCCTCGCCTTGGAAGACGTGGCGCCCGGGGACATCGTCACGGATGCGCCCCTGTTCGGCGAAGGGCTCGGTCTCGACTCCATCGACGCCCTGGAGTTGGCCCTCGCGATCCACTCGGAGTTCGGCGTGCGCGCGGAAGAGAACGACCCGCGCAACCGCGAGCACTTCCACTCCGTCGCGTCCCTGGCGAACTTCATCCGCGAGAAACAAGCCAGCCCGGCGACCTCGGCCGCGGCCGCCGAGCGCGGGTGAGCCCTGCCGCGGGCCTGGGAGCGGGTGCCGCCCGCTTGGCCTTGGGCCTGCTGCTGGTGCTGTACCCGCCGCTCGTGTGGTACGCCCTGTCGCGGGGCAGCGCCCAAAGCGGCGCCCTCTGGTTGTTGGCCCTGGCGGTGCCGCTTGCGCTCCTCAGCCAGCGCCGCGAATCGGTGCGTGTCGCGCGCACGCTCGGCGCCGCGCCCTTCGCGACCGTGGGCGCGCTGGTGCTCGCCGCGACCCTGGATCGGGCGGAGTTCCTGCTGCTCGTGCCGACCGCGATCAACGCCGTGTTCCTGTTGGCATTCGGCGTCACCCTCCGGCCGGGCGCGATGCCTATGGTGGAGCGGTTCGCGCGCCTCCAGTTGCGCGATCCCAGCGCGCAGCAACTCGCCTGGTGCCGCCTGTGGACGTGGATCTGGTGTGCGTTTTTTGTCGTCAACGGCACCCTAGCCGGCCTTTTGGCGCTGCTCGCGCCCCTCGACGTCTGGGCCTTCTACGCCGGATTCCTCGCCTACCTGCTCAGCAGTAGCCTCTTCGCCGTGGAATACGTCCTGCGCCGTCGGCGTTTCGGTTGAGGCCGTCCTCGACCGCCTCCCGCGCCGTCTTCGAACCAAGACCACCCGTGCTGCCCCGCTTCCTCGATCCGGACCAACCGCACCGCACCGCCTGTCTGGCGGCGGGTCGGACCGTGTCCCTCGGCGAAGTGGTCGCGCGCGCCGAGGCCCTGGGGCGCGCGGTCGACGAGCGATTCGACCCCGTGGGCCGCCACACGACGCTGGGTTTCGGGCGCAATCGCCTGGCGTTCGCGCTTGGACTCTTCGGATCGTGGAGCGCGGGCCGCACGGCGATGCTGCCGGAGCACGGCCGACGCGAAGCGCTCGGCGCCCTGGCGCTGCACCCGGCGACGGGGCTGTTCGTGCACGACACGGGCACAGGGCGCGGACTGTTTGCGTCGCCCTTCGCGGCGGACGCGCCGCCGGCTTTCGCCCCGCGCGCGGATCGCGCTCCGCGCCCCGAGGACGCGCTTTGGGCCGCAGGTCGCCGACCCGTGCCGGGGCGCGCGTCCAGTCCGCGCCCGGCCCACCCCGGCCTGGCGCACCTTGGTTTTGCCGGTTGGAGCTTCGCGGACCTCGAAACCGAGCTCGACGGGCTGGTCGAGAACATCGGGGCGCATTTCGACGGTCCTGTGCTGTCGACCCTCGCACCGTGTTATGCCCCGGCGGCCCTCGCGGCGGTGCTCCTGCCCCTGGCCCTGGGTTTGCCGTTCGTCGCGGAGGTGCCGATCGGCGCGCGCGCGACTGCCGACGTCCTCGGGCAGAGCGCCGCCGCGGTGCTCGTGACGTCGCTCGGGCACCTGATGGGCCTCTGGGCCCTGCCGCCGGGGGCGTTGGGCCCGTTGCGGACGGTGCTCGTGGTGGGAGAGGAGCTTCCCGAGGAGCTCGCGGCGCGTTTCCACGCCCGGCACGGGGTGGCCGTGGTTGGCGCGTTGGCGTGCGAACCCGACCCCGGCGGCGCCGCGTCGGACGCGTTCTCTGCGCTGCTCGTGGAGGGCGGAGCGGAGGACGCGGAGGTCGTCCGTGGGCCGGCCGGTCTGCGGGCGCTCGTCGCGTCCGAGCCAGCCGCGCGACACCGGCTGGCCGCTGCGCTGGCCGCCGCCCGAGAATCGGTCGAGCTGCGCGTGGTCGAGCGCCTCGCGCGCGACCCCAACGGGCACATGGACCGGGCCGATTTCCTCCGGCACTTCGGCCTCGATGCCAAGGGGGCGCCGCTCTCCCTCGACTTCCCGCTCGAACTCAATGCGCGGGGCGAACCGCGTGTCGTCTCGGTGCCTCCGGACAGCGCGTGGTTCGAGGGCCACTTCCCCGGATACCCGGTGCTTGCGGGCGCGGTGCAGCTCGCCGAGCTGGTGCTGCCGGCGCTCGAGCGCCACCTTGGCCACAAACCGCGAGTCCGGGCGTGGAGCGCGCTGAAGTTCCTGGCGCCCATCCAACCCGGGGACACCTTGAGCCTGCAGTTCGTGCGCGCGAGCGAACACGCGCTCGACTTCCACATCCAACGCGGCGAAGCGCGCTGTACGCAGGGGCGTGTGCACTGTTGCCCCGAGGGGGAGGGCGCGCCGTGAACACGGGCGAAAACCCGAGGATCTGCGCTGTCGTGCCCGCCTACGACAATCCGCACACGGTCGGGCCAACCGTGCGCGGCATCCTCGCGCGTGGATTGCCCGTCGTGCTCGTCGACGACGGCAGCGACACGCCGGCGCGCGACGCGTGCCGCGAGTTGGCGGAGGAGCAGCGTGTCGATCTGGTGCGCCGCGAGCGCAACGGCGGCAAGGGCGCTGCGGTGAAACAGGGAATGGAGCGCGCGCGGGCGCTCGGTTACACCCACGCGTTCCAGATCGACGGCGACGCGCAGCACGACTTGGATGCCGTACCGGCGTTCCTGGAATGCGCGCGCGCGCATCCCGATGCCCTCGTGCTGGGCGCGCCCGAGTACGGTGCCGATGCACCCAAGAGCCGCACGTTCGCGCGTCGCTTCATGCTGTTCTGGGTGGCTCTCGAAACCGGCAGGCGTGGCGCCGTGCAGGACGCGATGATCGGCTTTCGCATCTACCCGATCGATGCGGCCTTGGCGACACGCACCGCGTCGGACCGCATGGGGTTCGACGTGGAGATCCTGGTGCGCCTCGTGCGCGCGGGATTGCCCGTCCACAACCTGCCCGTCGGCGTGCGCTACCTGAGCCCCGCCGAGGGCGGTGTCTCGCATTTTCGCATGGTGCGCGACAACCTGGCGTTCAGCGCGCTGCACGCCCGGCTCACCACCGCCTTCGCGCTCGCGTGGATTGGCAAACGCCTGGGGCTGCGGCTCGGGAGCACTCCGTGAGCGCCGTGCAGGAAGCGAACGCCGAGGCGGAACAGGCCACCTGGTTCACCCAGCGCGAGCGCGGTGTGCTGTGGTTGATGGCGTTTTCGTTCCGCTTGGCGACGGTGCTCGGCCGCGGGCCCATGAAGGCACCTGTCGCCGCCGTCGCGCTTTGGTACTGCCTCTTCGACGGCGCGGCGCGGCGCGCCTCGCGCGAGTGGCTGACCGTGGCGCTCGGCCGCCCGCCGCGGTTCTCCGAGATCTACCGCCACCTGCGGACCTTCGCCCAGGTGACCCTCGACCGCGTCTTCCTGCTGACGGGCAAAACCGCCGGCCTCACGTTCTCGCGCACGGGCGCGGAACACCTGCGCCGCCAGTTCGAATCGGGACGCGGTGCGGTGCTCCTCGGCGCGCATCTCGGAAGTTACGAAGCCATGCGTTACGGCGGTCTCGGCGACCAGATCTCGATCCAGATCGTCGGCCACTTCGCCAACGCGCGGCAGATCAACGGTTTGCTCGAGCGATTGGATCCCGGCCAAGCGGCCCGCGTCACGCACCTCGGCGACGATCCCGTCGGTGTCATGGCGAAGGTCCGCGCGCGTCTCGAGGACGGCGAGCTGATCGCGTCCCTCGGCGATCGTGTCGGATTGACGGACCGCAGCCTGCGGGTCTCCTTCTGCGGTCGCGAAGCGGCGTTCGCAACCGGCCCCTTCCTGATGGCGCACCTCTTGCGTTGCCCGGTCTACCTCGTGTTCGGCATCTACCGCGATCCGGGCCGCTACGAGTTGCACGCGGAACCCTTCGCGGAGCGCATCGACCTGCCGCGCAAGGGGCGCGAGCAGGCGATGCACGACCTCGTGCAGCGTTTTGCGGCCCGCGTGGAACACCACGCGCTGGGCGCTCCCTTCAACTGGTTCAACTTCTACGACTTCTGGAGGGCGAGTTGATGCGCAGGCGTCCCGAACACGCCGTGACCTTCCGGGCGAAGGTCGCGTTCCAGCAGTGCGATCCCCTGGGTGTCGTGTGGCACGGCCGCTACTTCGAATGGATGGAGGCGGCGCGCGGCGAACTGTTCGCTTCGCGCGGCCTCGACATCCCCGAGATGGTCGCCCTGGGGCACCGCATGTACGTGGTGGAAGCGCGCTGCCGTTACATGGTGCCCTTGACCTACGGGGACGAAGTGACGGTCACGGCCTGGTTCACGGCGGTCGAGCCCCTCATCCGCGTCGCCTACGATCTCGTCGATCCGGTCCGGGGGCGTTGGTGCGCCCGGGCGCACACACTCCTCGCCATCGCGGACCAGGCGGGGGCCCTCGTGCCGCGCACCCCAAAGGAACTGCTCGATCGGTTGCCGACCCTCACCGGGCCGGCCGCCGGGCCGCCTTGAGCGGCCGCAAGCGCGGGCAGTAGGATGGCGTCCGTCGCCCACCCGCCCGCGCACCATGTCGAGTTCCAGTCACTTCTGCATTCCCAAGTCGTGGGGGGCGCTCTCCGCGCTGCTGGTTGCGGTTGGCCTCGGGTTCGGTGCCGGCGACGTCCGCGCGGCCCTTGCTTTCGAAGACCCGCCCGTTCAAGTGGCGCCAGAGCCCGTCCCGCTGCACCTGCGCGCGCGTCCCGGCGATGCGCGCGCGCTTTTGGAGCTCTTTGCCAAGTCGCCCGGATTCGAGGCGACCTTCGAAGAAGAGAAGCAACTCAAGTTGCTGGCGCGTCCCTTGAAGAGCCGCGGTCGCATCTACTTCCATTCGCCGGATCACATGCTGCGCCGGGTGACCCATCCGGAACCCGGTTCGGTGCTGCTCACGCCGACGTCCATGCGCACCCAGGGCGCAAGCGGCGAGCGTGTGGTCGACTTTGCCTCCGCACCCGAACTGCGCGAGTTCGCCACGTCCCTGGTGCGTGTGTTCGCGGGCGACATCGCCAAGCTGGAGGAGGTGTGGCGCGTCGCGTACACACCGCACGACGACGACCCGCGTGGGTGGCATCTGGAGCTCGTTCCACGCACCGATCGCGAGGACCAACGCGCGTTGCCCCAGTTGGTGAAGCGGCTGGTCCTGCGCGGTGAAGGCGAAGCGGTGCTCCGGATCGAGTTGGACGAACCCAACGGCGACCGCACGGTGACGCACATCGACGCCGCCGACCCCGAGCGCCGTTTCACCGCCGAAGAGCAGCACGAGCTGTTTGGCATCCCTCTACCCGCAGCGCCGACCCCGCCTGTGGGCAGGAACTGAACCCGTGCGGCCGGGTTGGGGGCGGCCTGCGCTGGGCCTCGTGCTGCTGCTCCTCGTCGGTGCGTATGCGGCCCAGAACTTCCGGGTGCAGTCGGACATCACCCACTTCCTTCCCGCGGGCCAGGCCGATCGCGACGTTGAGCTCGCCCGCAGCCTGGCCTTCGGGGAACTGTCGCGCACGATGGTGCTGTTGGTCTCTTCCGACGCGCACGCAGATGCGCCGGAGATCAGCGTCGCGTTCGAGAGCGAACTGCGCACCGAACCCGCGCTCGCGGCGGAGATCGATTTCCTGGAGGGCGGGCCGGAGGCGGGAGTGGAGGAGGACCTGTGGCGCCTCTACGAACCCAGGCGGTTCGGGTTTCTGGCGGCGGGTCCCGAGGCTGCGGCCAAGCGCACGACGGACGAGGGCCTGGCGCGGGCCGCCGACGACATCGTCGCGCAGTTGGCTTCGCCCCTTTCCAGCCTGGTCTCGAAGGTTGCGCCGGCGGATCCCTTTTTGGTGTTGCCCCACCTCCTCGAGCGTCTGGAAACGGCCCGAGGCTCGGGGTTGGCCGTCGAACGCGGCCGATTCGTGGCGGATGGCGGCCAGACGGCCGTGCTGCTGCTCGGCACCCAATCACCTTCCTCGGACAACCGCGCTCAGGGACCGATCCTGGAGGCCGTGCGCGCGGCATTTGCTCGGCTCGATACGAGGTTCGGCGGGTCACTCTCGCTCACCATGGGCGGCGCGAACCGCTACGGCTTGGCGATGGAGCGCGACATCCGCGCGGACATCCAACGGGTCACCTTCGGCTCCGCCATCGCACTGTCCCTCGGCTTTTGGTTGCTGTTCAGATCGTTGCGTCTCTTCGTGCTCGTGTTGCCCGTTCTGGCGGCGGGTTTCGCAGCCGGAACGGCCACGTGCCTCGCGTTGTTCGGCAGTGTGCACGCGATGACATTGGCGTTCGGCGCCGCGCTGATCGGTGTCAGTGTCGACTACGCCGTGCACTTCCACGTACACCAATCCGTCGCTCCGGACCCGCGTGGGCCGCGCGCCACGTTGGCCGGCATCTGGCCGGGGCTGGCGCTCAGCGCGGCGACGACGGTATTGGCGTTCTTGGCACTGGCCGTGTCGAGTTTTCCCGGACTCCGCGAACTCGCTGTGTTCGCCGCGTCGGGCATCGCGGCGGCGCTCTTGGCGACGACCCTGTTCCTGCCAAGTCTGGAATCACCGCATGGCCGAGCCGGCGCGGCAGCGCGTTTGGCGGCTTGGCTCGAGCGGCGCTTCGTTGGGCCGTCCGCGCGAGCCCTGCGCACACCCGCGCGTGTCGTGCTTGGTTCGGCCGCGCTGCTCGTGTTGCTCGGCCTGCCCCGCGCGCGTTTCGAAGACGGTGTTGCGTCGCTCAATCGCCTCGATCCAGAGCTTCTGGCCGAGGACAAGGCCGTGCACGAACGTGTGACACGTTTCGAGCAGCGGCGCATCGCGGTTGCCCTTGGCGCCGACGACGAGCGGGCCTTGCGTGTGAACGATCGGGTGGGGGACCAGTTGGCGGCGGCCGAGCGGGACGGCCAGCTCGAAGGGTACTGGAGCGCCGCGCTGTTCCTGCCGAGCGCGGAGCGCCAACTCGCCGTGGACGCGGTGCTGCGCGACGATCCGAGTCTGTGGCCGCGCACCGAAGTGGCGCTCGAACGAGCCGGACTCGTGGTCGATGGATTCGGACCTTTCCGCGAGGCCCTCGCGGGACCGGCGCCCGCGCCGCTCGTGCCGGCCGATTTGAAGGGCAGCAAGTTGGCCGGGTTGGTGCGGCCCCTGCGTCTCGAAGTGGGCGACCAGGTGGCCTGGGTCAGCTACCTCCGCGGCGTGGCCCCTGGGGTTGACCTGGGGCCCGTGGTGGAAGCTGTCGGCGGTCGGCTCCTCGACGTGGAGGCGGAGTTGTCCTCGGCGTACGGGCAGTACCGCGAGCGCATGGTGCGCCTTTGCCTCGTGGGGCTGGCGCTCGTGATCCTCTTGGTCTTCGCGCGGCATCGCATGGGCGCGTCGAGCGGCCCCGCGGGTGTCCGCCGCACCACGGCGGCGATCTTCGCGACACTCGCCGCGTGTGTGCCGGCGCTCCTCGGCGCGGCTTGCACCGCCGCCCTTTTGGGGCTCCTCGACCGGCCGCTCAACTTGCTCTCCCTGGTGGCGCTGCTCATGGTGGTGAGCATGGGCGTCGACTACGGCGTGTTGGCGGTGGAAGTTGGACGCCGCGGGGGCGAACTCGGTACGACGCTGCTCTCCGTGTTGGTGGCCGCCTGCTCCACGGCGTTCGGCTTCCTCTTGCTCGCCCTTTCGGAACAGACGGCGCTGTCCAGCATCGGCACCACCGCGGGCGTGGGTGTGCTCTTGTGCTTGTCGTTCGTGGTGTTGTTGCCGTTGGCATGGGGGCGAGGCCGGGAGGTCCGCACATGAGTTCGCTGCTTCGTTCCGTCCTGTTGATCGGACTGGTCGCTGCGTGTGTGTCGCCACGGGTCACCACCGTGCGCGGCGACGCCGAATACCCGGGCGAGCTTCGCCCGGGCGCAGCGCTGGGGGCCGAGGTCCTGTGGCGCCAAACCGTGCGCGCCCGTTGGGCGGAGGGCGAAGAGAGTTTCGACGCGGCCGTGCAGGTTGTCGAGGGCGAGTTCCTGGTGCTGGGCCTCTCGCCCGCGGGCCAGGTGGGTTTCGTGCTGCGCTACGCGGACGGCGCCGTGACCGTCGAGAACCACAGCGGCCGCGATCTTGTGATCCCGGCGCGCTCGGTGCTGCTCGACGTGCAGCGCGCGCTCTTTCCTTGGATCGAAGGCCCCGTGCCGACCGATGGCGAGCGCATTGCCGAGCGTTTCGGCGAGCGCATCGAAGAGCGGTACGAGGACGGTCTGCTCCGCGAACGGAGTTTCGAGCGCCTCGACGGTGTGCCCGCGGGCGCGGTGGTCGTGCGTTACGAATGGCCGACATCGGGGCCGAACCGTTTGGCGCCGCCGCGACTCGAACTCGACAACGGCTGGTTCGGTTACACCCTGCTCGTCACGACCCACGAAGAAACGCGTCTCGAGCCGGAGGGGGAGAGCCAGCCGTGAACCCCGCGCGCGCCGTGCACGTGGCCGGGTGGGGTGCGGTCACCGGGTTCGGGGTGGGCGCCCCCGCGCTCGTCGACGGCATCTGGTCCGGTCGCAGCGCGATTGCGCCGCGGCGGCGCACCGCGGGTGGACCCGTGCCTACCGAGGTGGCGGCGGAAGTAGCCGGACTCGACGATGTGGCGCCGAAGGAGCGCGCGCTGCACGTCGCCAGGCTCGCCGCTTCCGAGGCGTTGGCGCGCGCCGGTGGGATGTCGAGCGAGGAAGTGCCTCTCTTGCTCGCTTCGACCAAGGGCGAGCTGACGGGCCTCGGTTCCGGTGCGAGCTGCGAGGTTTCGCTCCCGGAAGGGTCCGGGCTGGGCGCGCCCGGGTACCTGGCCCGGCGGCTCTCCGGCGATTTGCACTCGCCCACGTTGCTCGGTGCCGTTTCGTGTGCGTGCGCGTCCGGCGTGTTGGCGCTGTCGCTCGCCGCGCGGCGCATTGCCCGCGGCGAAGTCGAGCGTGTGCTCGTGGTCGGCGTCGACGTGCTCGACGGTCTCATCCTCTCAGGGTTTGGCGGCTTGGGGGCCCTCGACCCCTCGGCGTGCCGGCCCTTCGATCGGGAGCGACGCGGTGTTTCCCTCGGCGACGGCGCGGCGGCGGTGCTGCTCAGCGCGCACGCGGGGGAGTCGATCGGCGCGCGCATCGTCGGCCGCGGCGGAGCCAACGACGCGTGCCACGTGACGGGGCCAGATCGGGTCGGCGCGGGTGTGCGTTTGGCGGCCGAACGCGCGCTGCTCCAAGCGGGTGTCGGCGTGGGCCAGGTGGACCTCGTGCACCTGCACGGCACAGGCACACGGGCCAACGACGGCTCCGAGGCACTCGGCCTCGTGGACCTGTTCGGCGGCCCCACGCCGCCCGCGTTTGGCACCAAGGCGCAGACGGGGCACACGCTGGGTGCCGCGGGTGTGCTCGAAACTTGCCTCCTGATCGAAGCGCTGCGCCGCGGCATTGCTCCCCGGAACGTGGGGCTCGCCGATCCGGACGTGGCGGAGCACTTGGACCTGGTTCGCTCCGCGCGGGCGCTGGTGGCGCCGTTGGGCGAGCGCGTCGGCTTGAAGGTTGCGAGTGGTTTTGGCGGCATCGCGGCCGCGCTGGTGGTGCGCGCATGAACGATCGCGACGGGGGATCGTTTGCGCTCCTCGGCCTCGGATTGGTCGACGCAGTCGGGGTGTGCGGCACGGACCGCGCGCCGATGGAGTGGCCCGCGGGTGGCGACCCGCTGCGCATACCCGGGCTGCACCGGCGCCTCTTTGGGTTCGTGGATCCCACCTTTCGGCGGCTCGACCGCGTGTCGCGGGCGCTCGTGATCGCGGCAGGAGCCGCTGGCGTTGGCAAACGACTTTCCGCCGAGGAGCGGCGCGACACCGCGCTCGTGTTCGAAACGGAGCGCGGCTGCCTTGAATCGGACCTCGAGTTCGCGGCGGGCCTCGAAGCGGGGATCGTGCGCGGGCCGCTCTTTCCCTACACGCTGCCGAGCACGTGCCTCGGCGAGCTCGCCCTGCGCCACGGCCTGCGCGGACCCACGTACTGCCTCGCGCCGACCGGCGGACCGGCCGCCCCGCAAGAAATCGGCCGCACCGCCCTCGCCGAGGCGCGCGCGATCCTCGCGGAACACGAGGCGCGCTTCGCCCTCGTCGCCTGCGCCGAGGTGCTGGCCGCACCCCGGGCCGGTCGACCGGCCGCCCTGCTCGCCGTCGTCGCCCTGATCGGCCCGCGCGCGGAGGGAGCCACGGCGGATCTGGGCGAGCAGGACGTCTCCTTGGGCGAGCTGAGCCGCCGCCACCTGCGCGCGCCAGCGCCGGGCTGACCCAACCGCCGCTACGCTGTCCGCGCGGGAATCCTGTTCACGCACCGGATCGATCGAACATGAAGAGGCTGCTCAAGTACGCCGTCTTGACCGCGCTCGCGGTGTTGTTGCTGGTGGCCGCCTACTTCTTCACGGTGCGGAGCCTCGACCGCAACCACGCGGAAGCTGCGACGGATCTCGAAGCGGTGGCAACCGAGCCATCGACGCCGTTGGAGACTCCGCTCCGCCTCGCCGCGCACTTCGACGATGGGGAGCGCTTCTATCTGAAACTCCCGCTGCGGAAGGGCGGTGAGCTGCTGGCCTTCTGCGACACCGGGGGCGGCATTTCCATGTTGATCCCCGGGCTCGAGCGGCGGCGCGATCTGGCCGTTCGGTCGCGTTACGGCGTGCTCAAGGGTCTCTTGCCCATCGAGTACGTGCACTTCGACGACCTCGTCGGAGACCGCAGTTATCCCAGGCCCCAGCCGCTGCCGAGTCTGGTCCTCCGCAACCCGTTCCTGCGGGTCACCGAACCCTATCTCCTCAAGCCTCCCTTGGACGGCGAGTTGGAGTTCATGACGAAGAGCATGCCCGACATGGAGGCCTTCCTCGGCCAGGGCTTCTTCGTGGGGCAGTCGTGGACCTTCGACTATTTGCGCCAAGAGATCTGGGTCGGTACGCCGCTTCCGGAGTCCACGGCGGACGATCCCGAGGTCCAACGGCTCGGGTTCAAGAGGAACCAACACCAGGTGAAGTTGTACGGCCACCCGAGCATGACGATCGAGATCGAGGGCGAAGCGATCGATGTGCTCTTCGACACGGGGGCGACCATGGTGCTGTCCGACGAAGGACGCCAGCTCCTCGAGACCGACCGACGCACCCTCGGCGGTTCGTTCATCGCGGTGTCGCTCTACGAGAAGTGGCGCGTCGAACACCCCGAGTGGAAGCACTACCCGAAGGCCGATCTGGCCGGGGACATCATCGAGGTGCCGAGGGTCAAGTTGGGCGGCCACGAAGTGGGGCCCGTGCGATTCGCCACCCGACCCGATCGGAACTGGTCCCACGGGATGATCCACAGTATGGACCGGGTGGTGCGGGGCGCCGTCGGAGGCACCCTGCTGAGGCACTTCACGGTCACCGCGGACTACAACTCGGACCTGATCCGCTTCGCCCGGGACCCTTAGAACCGGGTCGACCGAGTGTGTGGCGCGCCAGGCCGGGGGTCTGGCCCAGGGCGCACTGTCCTCGGGGCGCCATCGGACGCCAGTGACTATGCTGGAGCCCAGCCCTGCGCCCCTCGTCGCGCGAGGTTGACCCAACATGCGAGTTCCCCACATCGCGGCCGTTGTGGTCGCCCTTGGCCTGGTCCTCCTCGTGGCCCGCTGCGCCTGGGAGGGCGGGACGTCGCACGACGGAGCCTCGCTGCAAGGGCCCGCTGCGGTGCCCTCCCCCGCGCAGCCGCCCGCGCCGGACCCTCGCGAGTCGGTGCCGCTGGCCGAGTCGCCAACGGCGCTGGTGGCGGAGCCTCCCGCACCCAGCGAAGGTAGCCGGCGATCGCCCGTCGCCGGTCCGCGCGGGCGGGTCCTCGATGCCGCGACGGAGCACCCCATCGAGGGACTGCTCGTGCGGCTGAGGTCTGGGAAACAGGTGCTCGCCGAAGCGCTCACCGGCCCCGACGGTTCGTTCCTCCTGCCCGAGCCCGAGCGGGCGCGGCGCACGGTCGAGGTCGTCTCGGATGGTTGGCGATCCGCGCCGCGTTCCTACCGGCTGGACGAAGCAGAGAGCAGCGGCGCCGCGGAGCTCGTCTTCCGCGCGGAGCGCATCGTCGCCGCGCCCCTGCGCGGGCGGTTGGTGGACCAAAGCAGCGGCGAACCGGTGCCGGCGTTCTTGCTTCGGGTCGGGGGGCCGTTCGGCGAGGCTCGCCTTTCCGAAACACAAGCAGATGCCGACGACGATGCTTCCGTGCCCTTCCAGCTCCGCGGACCGCCCCGGCGGATCGAGGAGATCGTCACGGACATGGACGGACAGTTTGTGAGCGAAGGCGGATTCGAAGCCGGGCCTTTGGAGTTGGCTCTGCTCGACCTCCCGGCGTCCGTCGCGTCCCGCACGGCACCCTCAGGTTTCGACGAGGAGGTGATGGAGCATCGACACACCTTCGACGAACAGACGCCGCCGGAAGCGGCTGAGCTTCGAGTAGGCATCGGCCCGACGTACCGCTTCGACGTGACCTTGCCGACCGGAATGGACGTGGGGGAGTTCTATGCGACATTCCCCCAGAAGCTCGCGGGCCTTCGAGAGCTGCACCGAACCGTTTCAGGCGATCCGGCTTCGGGCATGGCATCTCTCTTCGGCAGCGTCATGAAGCCCGACGTTCTCGAACCCAACGCGCCTCTTCGCCAGGGCGAACCCGTCTGGGCTCGCTTCCGCCACCCGATCCGCCTGTTGCCACCCAGCGCTGGCACGCAAGAGGCCTCTATCCTTCAAGTCCGCAGCCGCGACGGTCATTGGTCGGGCAGCGCGCCCGTTCGTTCGCTCGAGGGCATCGAACCCGAACTCCTCAAGATCACACTGGAACCCCGCGGGGCCTTGGAGGGAACCGTGCTCGATGGGGACGGCAAGCCGGTCCCCACGGCATGGATCCAACTGATGGCCAGTTCGACGGCGTCGTCTCCGATCCACGAGGTCGGCGCGGATCCAAAGGGAGGCTTCGCGTTCAGGTGGCTCCCAGAAGGAGAGTACGAACTGGTGGTTCTGACCGAACGCTACGCGGCATCGCGAACGAATGTCGTCGTGGAAAGCGGAGGGACGGAGCGTCTCGACATCCGACTGGTCGCGGACGTTCCCCTCGGAACCGTGTCGGGTGTGCTGCGCAGTCGCACCGGTCAGCATCGTTCCAAGGGCGCGATCGTCACGCTCCGAGCTCTTGGCACAAACGACTTCTTCCAGTTCAAGTCGGTCAGATACCGCAAGCGCAAGGGCGCGTACACGGCCGACTTCGTCTTCGAAGGCGTTCCGCACGGTGAGTACGAACTGAGCATCCAGCCGCTGGACAACCTGCGCTGGGAGTCTCGTGCGATGCGGATCTCGTCACCGGCCGAAGGGCTGGAGTTCGTCGCCGAGGACGATGTGCCGACGTTCGATCTCGCGTTCCGAGCGATCGACGCCTTGACGGGCAGTCCCATCGAAGAGCGCTGGGTCCGTCTGTGGTACGGGGAACCGGGGGACGAGGTTCGTCTCACCGCGCACTGGGAGACGGGGATCTTTGCGAAGGTCTCGGAAGGTGTTCCCCTGCATTGGGTGGTGCGGGCCGAGGGGTACCGCGTGGCAACCGGGAACGAAACGCAGATGCGGATGGACGGGGACCTCCGTGTGATCGAAGCTCGGCTCGAACGCGGGTGGGGCCAGACCTTCCTCGTCACCACGCGTGAACAAGCACCGATCGAAGGTGCCGAGTTGCTCGTGGACGGCCGCTCCGCCGGCACGACGGACGCCAAGGGGTTCGTCTCGATGAATCTCGACGCCAAACCCCAGCGCCTCGAGTTCCGCTACAAGGACTGGGTCGTTGTGTGGGGAAACGTGGATCCCGGCGCGGAGGGTTTTGGTTGGGGGCCCGAGACGTCGGTGTACCTGGGCCCGCCGCAATAAGAGTCCGCAGGCCCCCCGGGATGGACGGGATGGGGGGCGGGAGGGGCTGTGGCTGTCCTGCGGCTCGCCTGTGGCATAAATGGGTGGAGAGTTATCGCTGGAAGGGCGTCGCTTGACATAAATCGCGCGCAAGTTATTGTTCCCGGCGCCACAACAAGGCGAAGCCGACCCAGTTCGGGCGGCAGCCCTCCCTGGCGCACCCCTCCCATGGCCACCCAGCCCTCCCGCTCCCGCGCGTCCAAGGTTGCCCCCCCGTCCTCCGCCCCAGCCATCGAGAAGGCCCCCCTGCGGCAGTTCCTCGAGATCCCCTACGACGAACTCGAGGCCAGGAACCTCGCCATCAAGCAGCAGCGCCTCGATCGCATGGATGCGGACAAGATCCGCAAGGCCCGCATCGCGGACCTCGAGGCGGAACCCTTCGTCAAGGCCGTGACCGTGTGCTTCACCGACCTCGAAGGTCGCCTGCACATGCTGGACTACGACAAGAAGTTCCTGCTCGGCAGCTACGACAACCTGACCTTCGACGGCAGTTCGATCCGCGGCTTCTCGGTGCAGGCGGAGAGCGACCTGCGCCTCGGCATCGACTGGTCCGCCTTCTACTGGCTGCCCTCGGACGTCTTCGGACCGGGCAAGGTGCTGGTCTTCGGCGAAGTGTTTGGCCGCGATGGCCGCATCTACGAGGGCGACATGCGCGGCCAGTTGAAGCGCTTCCTCGGCGAGCGTTTCAAGCAAGACGGTTCGACCTGCTACGCCGCCAACGAGATCGAGGGTTTCCTCTTCAAGGGCCGCGACGCCGAGCGCCACTTCCACGAAACCGGCCACTTCGAGTACGTCTCGACCGGCGGGTATTACCACTCGCTGCCCAGCGATCCCCTGCGCCAATTCATCGATGGTGCAGCCGAAGCCCAGCGCGCGATGGGTTTCTCGAACGAGAAGGACCACCCCGAAGTGGCCCCCAGCCAGTTCGAGATGAACTTCTCCTACAGCGAGGCACTGATCGCCGCGGACCAGTTCCAACTCTACAAGCTGCTCTGCCGCCAGATCGCCGCGCGCATGGACATGACCGCGTCGTTCCTGCCCAAACCCGTCGTCGGCATCAACGGCTCCGGCGCCCACACGAACATCTCGGTAAGCCGCAAGGGCAAAAACGTCTTCCACGACCCCAAGGGCCAAGACGGCGTCTCCAAACTCGCGTGGGAGTTCATCGACCGGATCCTCAACTCCGCGTCGGACATCTGCCTGGTGCTGAACCCGAGCGTCAACGCGTACCGGCGCCTCGCCCCGCACTTCGAAGCCCCAAACCAGATCAAGGTCTCGCCGGTCGACCGCGGTTCGATGATCCGCATCCCGCTCGGCAACGAGAAGAGCGCGCGCATCGAAGTGCGTTCCGTCGGTCCGGACACCAACATCTACCAGACCCTCTACACGGTCTTCCGCACCGGTTTCGAGGGCCCCGACAGCGACAAGGACGAGGGCAAACGCACCCGGACGCGCTTCCTGCCCGACAACATCCAGAAGGCCATCGACGCCTTCAAGTCGAGCGACTGGGCCAAGACCCTGTTCGGCGCGGCCGTGCACGAGAAGTTCGCCGAGCTCAAGCTCGCCCAGGCCGAACGCTGCCCGAAGGCCCTCGGCACGCGCGTCAAGATCGCCGAGGTCCAGTTCCACCACGAGGTCACGAACCAGTACCTCTGGAACCAGTTCTGACCGCGGTTCGGGCTAAACTCCACCTGTGTTGTCCGCCCCCTCCACAGGATCGCCCACCGCCCTCGTCACCGGGGCCAGCCGCGGCATCGGTTTCGAGATCGCGCGCGCGCTGGTCGGGGCGGGTGCGCCCGTCGCGCTGGCGGCCCGGGGGAGGGCTGATCTCGAGCTTGCTCGGGATCGGCTCCTCGCGGAGTTTCCCGGCGCCAAGCTGCGCGTGATCGAGATGGACGTGGCCGAGCCACGCTCGATCGCCGCCGCGAGTCTGGCACTCGAGGTGTTCGAGGCGGAGGTGGGGCCCCTGGGGTGGCTCGTGTGCAACGCGGGCATGGCCCGGAGCGCGCCCCTTCTGCCCAAACGACCGCCCGACGAGGATCTCTACGCGGCGCACCTCGCGGTCAACTTCCACGGTCCGAGGCGGCTCGTCGAAGGGCTCGTGCCGGCGATGGTCGCGCGCGGCAGCGGTGCCGTGGTGAACGTGGCGTCCAGTGCGGGCCTCGTCGGGTATCCCTACGTGGCCGCCTACTGCGCCAGCAAACACGCGTTGCTCGGGTTCACACGCGCGGCCGCGCTCGAGCTGAAGGGCACCGGTGTGCGGATCTCGGCTCTCTGCCCGCACTACGTCGACTCGCCGATGCTGCAGGCATCCATCGACAACCTCGTCGCCAAGACGGGCCGCACCGAAGCCGACGCACGCGCGTTCTTCGCCGGCCAGAACCCCGGCGGGCGCCTCGTCAGCACGGCGCAGGTCGCTGCGGCCTGTTTGGCGCTTCTGCGCTCCACTTCCACGGGTGTCGTGCGCGAAATCGATGGCACGGCGGAGCGCGACGTGGATCCCGGCGTTCCCTTGTCCCAACCCAACTCCGCAGCGAAGAAGAGCCAACCATGAGGATCGAGTCGATCCAGCCCGATGGATGGGCAGCGCCCAAGGGTTACGCCAACGCAGTCGCCGTGGAGGGCGCCGCGAAGCTGCTCTTCGTGGCGGGCCAGATCGCCTTCGACCCAGCCGGCCGCCTCGTCGGAGCGGGGGACTTCGTCACGCAGTTCCGCCGCGCTCTCCAGAACGTGGTCGAAGTGGTGCGCGCCGCGGGAGGCGCGCCCGAACACGTCGTGCGCATGACCGTCTACGTGACCGACAAACGCGCGTACCTGGCGAACATCAAGCAGGTGGGAGCCGCGTGGCGCGAGTGCATCGGCCGTCACTACCCCGCGATGGCGCTCGTTCAAGTGGCCGACCTCCTGGAAGAGGGCGCCATGGTCGAGATCGAAGCCACCGCCGCGCTGCCGCCGTCCTCGATCCGTTGACCGCGACCCGTTGACTGCGACCCGTTGACTGCGACCCGTTGACTGCGACCCGTTGACTGGGGGCGCGCACGCGGAACGCGGCGCCGCGGCTTCACGGGGAATCAGATCCGGATCATCAGCAACGGATTCAGGAACACCAGCCACCCCAGCGCGAACGTGACGGTGCCACCCGTGACCAGCCACTTGCCAGGGAATTTCGTGCGCAAACTCGCCGCGACACCCAGGACCTGCAGCACGACCAGGAACCCCATCGCAGACACCCAGATCAGCCGCTCGTCGAGGACGAGAAACTGCAGCCGCAGCAGCTCGAACCCACCGATGACGGCCGCGAACAGGAAGTAACAGCACCACAGTGCGATCTGCCGCGACGTCCAATCGCGATTGCCGCGGCCGACGCGTGTGCTGGTCGGAGGGGGGGCGGTCTGCTCGGCCATGGGGGTGATCTTAGTGCAGGGGTTTGGCGGTGGCTTGATCGTTGTCGCCCCGGGCCGCCCTGGGGCCGCCCTGGGGCCGCCCCCAGGGGCCTGAGATCGCCAGAAATCGCCCGAGGTCGCCTCAGGGGGCAGGGAAATGCGCCTGACCCAACACAGACTGGACAGACCCGCTACGATTGCGGTCTAGGCGTCAGCGCGTCACCGCGTGCCGCGTTCCCAAGAGTCCCTGGCCCCCCCCCGTGCCCCCCGGAGTCTCCCCACCCGTGGCAAACAAGTTGCTCCGTCGCTTCTGCGTGGTTTCGCTCTCCGCGGTGGCGGGCTTTGCGGTGCTCGAACTCGCCGCCCGGGCAATTCTGCCCGCGGTGCCACCGCGCGGTGATGGCGCGAACCTGAACCTGATTGCGCCGGTCGATGCTTCGGAGGTGCCCGGTTTGCACTGGGCCCTGCGGCCGCGCGCGGAGGCCAGCACCGTGTACCCGGCGGACCGTCTGGGGCCCGCGCGCCGCGTCGAGTACCGCACGAACTCCCACCGCTTCCGCGGGCCGGAGATCGAGGTGGCGAAGCGAACGGCGGGCGAGCCGATCGAACGCTGGGCCATCCTCGGGGACTCGTTCGTGTTCGGCACCGGCGTCAACGAAGCGGGCACGCTGTCCGAGCGGTTGCAAGCGGCGCTCATCGGTCGCGGCCGGCGCGCCGAGGTCTGGAACTGGGGCGTGTACGCGTACAACGCCGCCCAATCCGTGGCGCTGCTCGGGCGCCAATACCCCCGCTTGCGGCCGGACGGTGTGTTGTTCGTGCTCTACATCAACGACGCTTCGGGCGCCGGGATCACGGCGGCGCCAACGGGCGGCGAGGACTGGCGTGCGGATTGGGTGCGCCGACTTGGCCTGACCTCTGGTGTGTGGGGGCCCTCCGACGACAAAACCGGCCCCCAGGCGGTGACCATGGCACTGCGCCGCCACTCCCGCATCATCGACCACTTGGCCCACGGCCTGCACCGCAGTTGGATCGGGGCGCTGACCCGCAACAACTACCGAAGGGATTGGAGCCCCGGTTCGCCGGGCTACCTGTCGGTGCGCCAGGCGCTTCGCGATGCCAAGCAGTTGGCGCAGGAGGGCGGCTTCCACCTCGAGGTCACGATGTACCCGGATCTCGTCAGCCTGGGTCCGCCCTACGCTTTCCAAGTCGAGCACGACGCGGTCGCAGCGATGTGCGCCGACCTGGGACTCGTTTTCCACGACCTCGTGCCCGCGTTCGAGGGTCTCGACGGTGCGCAGCTCGTCGCCCACACGCACGACCACCATCCGAGCGGCGCGACCAACCGAGTCGCCGCCGAGTACCTGGCTGACCGCCTGCGGCCCGATTCCAGCGCCGTCGACGTGGTGCTGACGGGCGCGAACCGCTAGCCCGGGTTATTCATCAGGTTTTCGATCCGACGAGCCCAGGTCGCTGCCTGGTGGTGCTTTGTGGCCGCGGGATCCACAGTCGACCTTGAACAGGTCGTCGAGGACGACCGTGGGCACAAAGTGCCGCCAGGCGGCGAAAGGCGGCCGAAGGCCGCCGGTTGGGCCGTCCGGTCGGAAACGTGGTGGATAATCCGGGCTAGAGCTCGAGACTGCCGTTCAGGTCCTCGGCGATGTGCTCGAGGCAGCCCGCGTCGAACGGACTGACGAGCCCAGCCGAACGCACGAGCGCTTGGAAGGGCAGGGATCCGCCGCGCGCGCAGAGTTCGTGGTACGCGCGAAGGGCGGCCGGTCGGTCGGACTTCGCCTGCGCGAAGAGCTGCAGCGCCACACTCTGCGCCAGCACGTAGTCGATGTAGTAGAAGGGCGAGAGGAAGATGTGCCGTTGGAACTGCCAACGGCCACCCGCCGACGCGTGGGGCAGATCGCCCCAATCGCGCCAGGGCAGGTAGGTGCGCTCCATCTCGCGCCACAGATCGTGGCGCTCGGCAGCGGTCAGGTGGGGCCGTTGGTAGAGCTCGTGCTGGAAGTGGTCCACGGCGGTGCCGTAGGGCAGGAACAGCACCGCTTCCGCCAAGTGCGTGCGGCGGAAACGTTCGGCGTCGCCGGCGAAGTAGGACTCCATCTCGGGGAACGTCAGGAGTTCGAGCGACATGGAATGGATCTCGGCCGATTCGTAGGTCGGCCAGTGGTAGTCGCAGGGGAAGAGGCCGCGGCTCGAGTAGTTCTGGAACGCGTGGCCCACCTCGTGGGTCAAGACCGTCACGTCGCCCTGGGTCCCGTTGAAGTTCGCGAACACGAACGGCATGCCGTGCGTGGGGAACGACGTGCAGAAGCCGCCGCCGGCCTTGCCCTCGCGGCTGTCGAGGTCCAGGAATCCGCCGCGGTCGAGGGCTTCGAAGAACGAGCCGAGTTCGGGGCTGAGGTTCGAGAACATCGGCGCCGACTGTCGAACCATCCAGGCGCGGTCCCCGGCGGGCAGCGCGTTGCCCTTGACGTCGTGCACGGCCTCGTCCCAGGCCATCAAACGCGGCACCCCAAGAGTCCGGGCCTGCCGGGCGCTGAGTTTGGCCGCGAGGGGCACGATGTGGCGCCGGATCGCATCGCGGAACGCGGCCACGTCGCGAACGCCGTAGTCCACGCGGCACATGCGCCGGTACCCGAGGTCGACGAAGCTTTCGAGGGAGAGCGCGTGGGCCATGCGCGTGCGCACGGCGACCAGGTCCGAGAAGATTCGGTCCAAACTGTCGCGGCGGCTCGCAAACCAGCTCCAAAGGGCCCGTTCGGCCGCTTCGCGCAAACTCCGGTCGGGGCTCTGGCGGTGGCGTGTGAGCGTCGTCAGGCTCTCTTTTTTGTCGCGGAACTCGATCGAAGCCGAGGCGAGGAGCTCGGTGTATTCGGCGCCCAGACGGGCCTCGCGCACGAGGTCGCCCTTGATCGCGGGATCGAAGGCCAGCGCATCGGACTCCCAGAGCGCGAAGGCCTGGTCGCCGAGATCCGCCGCGAGGGCGCGCCGCGCGGGGTGCTCGAGCAGCGCGCGCTTCACGCGCACTTCGAGCTCGGTCCAACCAGGCGCCAAACGGTCCCAGCGCTCGCGCGCCGCCTTGCGCTCGGCGTCGCGGGTGTCCTGTTGGAAGCGCAGCCATACGTGGGCGCGGTAGCTGCGCACCTCGCGGCGCAGTTCGTCCCAGGGCCCGAGGGCCTCGCGGGCAGCGGCGCCGGTTGTCGCGCGTCCCAACTGCGCGAGCACGGCGCCGGTGCGCTCCGCCAGTTCGTCGAGGTTCGGTTCCGCGGGTTGGATGTCGGCGAAGCGCAGCATGGGGGCATCAGAAGGTGGGTTCGGTGGCGCGCACACTGGGCCGCCGCGAGAGGCGCTGCCACCACTGGGCCACCGAATCGGGCAGCTCCAGTTCCAGCAGTCCGTGGAAGTGCAAGAACGGCACGTAGACGAGGTCCGCCAGGGTGAAGCGGTCGGCGACGAGGTAACGGCGGCCCTCCAATTGGGTCGCGAGGATCGCGAGGTGTCGGAGGATCGCGGCCTTGGCCGGTTCGAAGCTCGGCCGATCCCAGGCTTGCGGCGGATCGAAGCGTTTGGGCCGCTGGATGGTTCGGGCGTGGGGTGCGAACTCGAGGTCGCACAGCTTCACGTGCATCGCCATCGTGCCCCGCTCCGTGGGCAGCTTGGGCACGAGGGGCGGCTCGGGGTACTTCGCTTCCAGGTACTCGAGGATCGCGGTCGATTCCCACAGCACGCTCTCGCCGCCGGCCTCGTCCAGATCCACGAGGACGGGGATGCGGCCGTAGGGGTTGAGGGCCAGGAATTCGGGACTGCGGCGGGCCTCCGCGCCGCGTTCGAGCTCCTCGGCGACCAGGCCCTTCTCCAGCAGCGCGATGCGCACCCTGCGGGAGTACGTGGAGTTCTTGGTCGCATAGAGGCGCATGGGCCCCAAGAGTAGCGCCCCACGGCTTCGGGGTCCTCGCTACAGTTGGGCCATGTCCACCCGACGCCACTTCTTGGGGGGCGCCGCCGCCCTCTGCCTCGCGCCCCTCGCGGGCCGCGCCCACCCGATGCAGGACGACCCGGCCTTCTCGATCTCCCTCGCCCAGTGGTCGCTGCACCGCACGCTGCGGGACGGCAAACTCGCGGCGCTGGAGTTCCCCGCCAAGGCCAAGGCCCTGGGTTTTGGCGCCGTGGAGTACGTGAACAGCTTCTTCCTCGACCGCGTGGGGGACAAGGTGTGGCTCGAGGAACTGCGCGTGCGCTGCCGGGACCTCGATGTCCAAAACCTCCTGATCATGTGCGACGGCCTGGGTGCCCTCGGTGACCCCGACGCGGCCGCGCGCACGCAGGCCATCGAACGGCACTTGCCCTGGCTCGACGCGGCGAAAGCACTTGGCTGCCATTCGATCCGCGTGAATGCGCAAAGCGACGGCACCCGCGAGGAACAGACACAAAGGGCCGCGGACGGCCTCCGGCGCCTCGTCGAACACGGCGAAGAGCGCGGGTTGAACGTGATCGTCGAGAACCACGGCGGCCTCTCGTCCGACGGCGCGTGGTTGGCCGGAGTGATGGCTGCCGTCGACCACCCGCGCATCGGTACGCTCCCCGACTTCGGCAACTTCCACCTCGGCGACGGCCAGTGGTACGACCGCTACCAGGGTGTGAAGGAGCTGATGCCCTACGCCAAGGCGGTCAGCGCCAAGAGCCACGAGTTCGACGACCAGGGCAACGAAACCGGCACCGACTACGGGCGCATGCTCGGGATCGTGCTGGATTCGGGGTACCGCGGTTGGATCGGCGTCGAGTACGAAGGGGCCAACCCGGACGAGGAGCGCGGGATCCTCCTGACCAAAGCGCTGCTCGAACGCCTTCGCGCGACGCGTACCGCGAAGTGACGCCACCCCCAACACCCCCCATGAATCCCAGCACCAACCTCTCCCGCCGGGCTCTCTTCGCCCGCACGGCCGCCACCGCCGTCGGCGCCGCCTTGGCCGCCAGTTCGGCTTCCCTGCTCGGCTCCTGCGCATCCCTCGCGGCCGGCGGCCCGGTGGTCACTCGCGGCCGCCTGCGCCACGCCGCCATCGGCTGCGGCGGCATGGGGGAGAGCGACCTCGCCCAGATCTCGGCCCACGGCCAAGTCGACGTGGTGGCCCTTTGCGATGTCGACGGGGAGCGCCTCGAGGCGGCCGCCCAGAAGCACCCCGGCGCGAGGCGGTACCGGGATTGGCGCGAGATGTTGGCGAAGGAGGACGGGGCGCTCGACAGCGTGCACGTGTCGATCCCCGACCACATGCACGCACCGGCGATGATCGGGGCGCTGCGCGCCGGCCTGCACGTGTACGGCCAGAAGCCACTGACACGCACCGTGCGCGAAGCCCGCGCCGTGGCGGCTGCGGCGCGCGGCGCCGGCACCGCCACGCAGATGGGCATTCAGAACCGCGCGGCGCCGTACTACCGCCAGGCCCTGGCGCTCCTTCGCGCGGGCCACATCGGCGCGGTGCACGAGGTGCACGTGTGGACCGACCGGCCGGCCGGTTGGTGGCCGCAAGGCGTGGAACGCCCGGACGGCGAGGATCCGGTTCCCTCGGCGCTGGAGTGGGACCTTTGGCTCGGTGTGGCGCCGATGCGGCCCTACGTGAAGGGCAACTACCACCCATTCGCGTGGCGCGGTTGGCGCGACTTCGGCACCGGTGCGCAGGGCGACATGGCGTGCCACCTCATGGATCCCGCGCTGTGGTTCCTCGAACTGGGGGCGCCGCGCCGCATCCGTTCGGAAGGGCCGCCCCCGGGCCCCGACAGCTACCCGCTCTGGTCGCGGGTGCACTACGAGTTCGCCCCCACGCCGCACACCAAGGGAGATCCCGTGCTGCTCACGTGGCACGACGGCGGAAAGATGCCGCGCACGCAGCTCGACGAAATCGAGGCGGGTGACGACGTCTGGAAGAACGCGTGTTTGTTCCTCGGCGAGAAGGGAGCGCTCCTGGCCAGCCCGTACGATCCGCCGCGCCTCTTGCCCGAGTCGCGGTTCGCGGGAGTCGAGCTGCCCGAGGTGGAGGACCGCCAACACTGGCACGAGTGGGTCGATGCGTGCTTGAGCGGGAAACGCCTTGCGAGCGGTTTCGACTACTCGGCACACCTGACCGAGGTGGCCCTGCTCGGGAACGTCGCCCTCCACCACCCCCACACCACCCTGGACTGGGATGGCCGTTCGGGGCAGTTCCGCCAGGCGGAGGCGAACCGGTTCCTGCACGAGCCCTACCGGCGGGGCTGGGAAGTGAAGGGGCTCTAGCCGCGGCGTCTGGGTTGCCCAACTGGATCTTGGGGGCGAATCGCCCCATCGGATAGGCTCTGCTTTGGCCTTTCCCCCCGGGATCCCTATGCAACCCAAGCATTTCCGCTACGACGAGCAGGACGGTGTCGGCACGATCCGCCTGGATCGACCCGACCGCCTCAACGCGCTCACCTTCGACTCCTACGCGGAGCTGCGCGACTTCTTCGTGACGCTGCGCACGCGCGAATCCGCGCGCGCCGTCGTGATCACGGGTACGGGGCGCGCCTTCTGCTCGGGCGGCGATGTGAAGGACATCATCGGCGCGCTGATGGACGTGCCCCAGGCGGAGCTGTACGCGTTCACGCGGATGACGTGCGAGCTGATTGCGAACATCCGGCGCCTCGAGAAGCCCGTCATCGCGGCGCTCAATGGGATCACCTGCGGCGCCGGCGCGGTCATCGCGGCCGCCGCGGACCTGCGCATCGCGACGGAGAACGCCAAGATCGCGTTCCTCTTCACCAAAGTGGGCCTTTCGGGGGCCGACATGGGCGCGGCGTGGCTTTTGCCGCGCATCGTCGGGCTGGGCCACGCCAGCGAACTCCTGATGGCCGGCGAGTTCGTCAGCCCCCAGCGGGCCTACGAGATCGGCCTCTACCACCGTGTGGTGCTCGAGCACGAGCTGTTGCCGGAAGCCCAGAGGTGGGCGGGCAAACTGGCGGATGGCCCCGCGTTTGGTCTCGCGGTCACCAAGCGCATGCTCAACTTGGAGGCGTCCATGACCATGGAAGAGGCCCTCTCCGCCGAAGGTTGGATCCAGGCCGAGTGCATGCGCCACCCCGACTACCGCCGCGGTTACGAGGCCGCCCTCGAGAAGCGCGAACCCCAGTTCCGCGACACGAGCGGATCCAAGGCGTGACCGGCGAAATGCACGGCACTGCGGAACTGCGCGGAGATCTGCTGGGGCGCGCCCGCGCGGTGGCTGCGTCCGCGGCACGTGCTTTCGACGCGGTGGGGGGACACGGCGCCGCGGGCGCGCCGGCGGCGGCCCTTGGGCTGCTGGCCGACGCGGGCCTCCTCGGCTACGCGGTGCCCGAATCCCTCGGCGGAGCGTCGACCCTCGGTTTGGCCCCGCGGCAGGACGTCAGCGTGCGCGCGCTGTCGTGGCTGCGCGACGAGTTGGCGTACGGCGATGGTCTCTTGGACCTGATGCTCGTGATGCAGGGTCTGGGAAGTTACCCGCTGGCGCGCGGCGGCGAACGGGAGTTGGCGCGCGAAGTGCTGCCCGGCGTGGTGCGCGGCACGTCGATCGCCGGCTACTGCCTGACCGAACCGGGCGCGGGTTCCAGCTTGGACGAAGTCGCCACCCGCGCCACCCGCGCGGGCGACGGCTGGCGCCTCGACGGTCACAAGACGTTCATCTCGAACGCGCCCATCGCGCACTTCTTCACGGTGCTGGCGCGCACTGCTGGCGAGCCCGGTGATCGCCGCGCCGATGCGCTGACGATGTTCTACGTGCCGCGCGACACGAAGGGTCTGTCGGTCGAGCCGTTCGAGGTCATCGCGCCGCACCCAATCGGCGAAGTGCGCTTCGACGGTGTCGAGCTCGAGGACCGCTGGCGATTGGGCCCCGAAGGCAGCGGCTTGGAGTTGGCGCTCGCCACACTGTCGCGCTTTCGCACCACCGTCGCCGCGGCGGCCAACGGATTCGCGCGGCGCGCGCTGGACGAGTCGCGCGCGCACCTCACGCGCCGCCGCCAGTTCGGGCGCGCGCTCGCCGACAACCAGGGCTTGCGCTTCGACCTCGCGGAGATGGATACCCGGCTGCGCGCGGCCCAACTGCTGGTTGCGGAAGCCGCGGCCGCGGTCGATTCCGGCGCGGATGCTGGCCACCAAGTGGCCCGCGCCAAGTTGTTCGCCACCGAAGTGGCGGGTTGGATCTGCGACCGCGCCGTGCAACACCACGGGGGCCTCGGTGTGCGCCGCGGGCACATCGTCGAGTCGCTGTACCGCGAAGTGCGCTCCCTGCGCATCTACGAGGGCGCCAGCGAGATCCAGAAGTTGATCCTCGGCAAACTCGTGCTCGCCCAATCCGGTCCCACGCCCGCGGGCTGAACCATGGCCAAGTTCCAGCGTCACCTGTTCATCTGCACCAACCGCCGCGCCGAGGGACACCCCACGGGATGCTGCGCGTCCGCCGGCGGCGAGGAAGTGGCCGCGGCGTTCAAGGAGAAGCTCTTCGAACGGGGCTTCAAGCGCATCGTGCGGCCGAACAAGGCCGGTTGCCTCGACCAGTGCGCGAAGGGTGTCTGTGTCGTCGTGTACCCCGAAGCGGTGTGGTACGGCCACGTGACCGTGGACGACGTGGACGAGATCATCGAGAGCCACGTCGTCCAGGGCCGCCCGGTCGAACGCCTGCGGATCCCCGACGGGGAGCTCACCGGTCGGGACGTGCCCCCGGCGTGAGCGCGGGAGCGCCGGTGGAAGCCCGGCGTCGCGGTCTTCGGTCGACGGCGGGGTGCCCGGCCGTTAGATTGGGTGGGTCCCCTCTTTTTCCCCCGGAGCGCGCGATGCCCCACAGTCTGAGCGAGTACGAAATCGGACCCGGCCGGATCGTGGCCGAGCGCTACGAAGTGGTGCGCCCCAACCGCCAGGGCGGCCTGTCCGTCGCCTTCGAGGCGAAGGACCTTGCGGCCGGAGGCGAACCCTGCGAAGTGCAGGTCTTCCCGTCGTCGCTCTTCGACGGCGAGAAACAACTGGGTGAGTTCGCGGAGGGCTGGAATGCCTGGAAGCGCGTGCATTCGCCGCGGGTCCTCGCCGTGCGCGAGATCGAGCGTGTCGGCGCGACGGGCCTCGTTCTCGTCACCGATCTGCCGCGGGGCGAGCCGCTGCGCGCGCGTCTGCAGCGCTCGGGACCCACGTCGTCGCACGAGGTGGTGCGGCTCGGGCTCGGCATCCTCGACGGGCTGATGGCGATCCACGGCACGGGGCTGGTGCACGGGGACGTGAAGCCGTCGACGGTCTGGGTGGAGCTCGACGACGACGCGGAGCGCGCCCGGCCGAGTTCGACGACCGGTCCCGTGCTGGTCGACGGCGGCACGACTCCGGGCCTTTGGAGCGCCAAGGGCTGGGGCGACCGCACGGCTCTGATCGGAACGCCGTACTACGCACCCGTCGAACTCTTTGGCGGCGAGCGGCCGGACGTGCAATCGGATGTCTACAGCGCCGCGACCTTGCTGTTCGAACTCGCCACCGGCGTGCAACCCTGGGCCGGTCGCACGTTCCTGGAAGTGTTCCAATCGAAGCTCGCCAAGAAGCCGCCGACCATGGCCGAGCGCGCGCCAGACGTGGCTGTGCCCGAGGAGTTGGAACGTGTGCTGCGCGGCGGCCTGCACGGATCCCGCGAGTTGCGCTACTCCAGCGCTACGGAGTTCCGCGCGGCGTTGCAGCAACTGGCGGACGCGTGGGGGATCGAGGGCGGTGCCTCCACCTGATTCGCCCCACCGCGCCGCCCGCGGTTCCTGGCGGCGCTCCGCGTAGAGATCACCCCACATCCCCATGCAGTTCACGGCGCCCTTCAATCTGGCCGAGTACTTCCTCGACAGCAACCTGGCGGCTGGCCGCGCGGGCAAGGTGGCCCTGTACGTCGGCGACGAGGTGCGCACCTACGGCCGCATCGCCGAGCGCTCCGCGCGCCTCGCCGCCGCGTTGCGCCGCGCCGGTGTGCGGCCCGAGGAGCGTGTGCTCTTGGTGTTACCGGACGGCTTCGAGTTCGCGGAGTCGTTCTTCGGCGTGCTGCGCGCCGGCGCGGTCTTTGCGATGGTGAATCCGCTCCTCAAACAGGAGGAGTACCGCTACTACCTCGAGTACTCGAAGGCCCGAGTCGTGATCGCGCACGCGTCGACCCTTCCGGAACTCGGGCCCGCCTTCGAGGGCGCGCGGCTCGCGAAGACGCTCCTTGCCGTCGGCGCCAGCTCGGAGTTCACGTCCTACGAGCAGGCGTTGGCGGCCGAAGACCCCGAGTCCGATCTGGCGCGGGTCGAGGCCACCGGTCCCGACGACTTGGCGGGTTGGCTGTTCACCTCGGGCTCGACCGGCAAACCCAAGGCCTGTGTGCACCGGCACCGCGACTTCGCATACTCGACGGAGACCTACGCGAAAAAGGTAGTGGGCTACTGCGAAAGCGATGTGACGCTGTCGGTGCCCAAACTCTTCTTCGGGTACGCCACCGGCACGAACCTGATGTTCCCCTTCCGCGTCGGCGCCAGTGCCGTGCTGTTCGAGGGACGTGCGACGGCGGACGAGCTGTTCGACCAGATCGCCGCCCATCGGCCCACACTGTTGACCAGCGTGCCCACGATGATCAACAACATGCTGCGTTCCGAACGCATGGAGCACGTGGACCTCTCCAGTCTGCGTGTGACGCTTTCGGCTGGCGAGGCACTGCCCAGCGCGCTACTTCGCGAATGGCAGGAGCGCGCCGGAGTGGAGGTGCTCGACGGCATCGGTTCGGCCGAGATGTTCCACATCTACATCTCGAACCACCCGGGCGACGTCCGGCCCGGCAGTTTGGGTCGCGCGGTCGAGGGTTACGAGGCGCGCATCGTCGACGCAGACGGCGCGCCCGTGCCCGACGGCGAACCGGGCCGTCTGGCGGTGCGCGGCGGCAGCACGGCGATCTGTTACTGGGGCGACCGCGACAAAACCGTGGCGACCTTCGCGGGCGAGTGGTGCACCTCGGCGGACATCTTTCGCCGCGACGGCGACGGCTACTACTACTACGAGGGCCGCGCGGACGACCTGCTCAAGTGCGCGGGGTTGTGGGTTTCGCCGGCCGAGATCGAAGACGCGCTGCTCGCCCACGCAGCGGTGGCCGAAGTGTGTGTGGTCGGACACGAGGAGGGCGACGGGCTGGTCAAACCCCTGGCGTTCGTCGTGCCTCGCGCGGGCCACACCCCGGGCCCCGCGTTGGCCGACGAGCTGAAGGCCCATTTGAAGAGCCGCCTGGCGCCGCACAAGTACCCGCGTTGGTTCCGCTGGTGCGAGGAACTGCCGAAGAACGATCGCGGGAAAGTGGCGCGCATGCAGCTCAAGGCGAGTTTGGCCAGCGGCGCGGGGGCGACGACGTGATCGAGCCCCGGGAGTTGGCGCGCCTGACCTGGCCCGAGGCCCGCGCACTGTTCCACGGGGACACGGTGGCCTTCGTGCCCGTGGGCTCGACGGAACCGCACGGTCCGCACCTGCCCCTCGACGTGGACGTGACCATCGCGACGGCGCAGGCGCGCCGCGCGGCCGAACGCCTTGGCGAAGTGGGTGTGACGACGTTGCTCCTGCCCGCGCTGCCCTTCGGCGTGACCTTCTTCACCGAGGGTTTCGAGGGCCGCGTCAGCATCCACCCGGGCACACTGTGGGCCGTGCTCGAGGACCTCATCGAGTCGCTCTCCGAGCAAGGTCTGCGGCGTGTGGTGCTCTCGAACGGCCACCTGGAGGGCGCGCACGTGAAGGTCTTGCGAGGTCTGGCCCTCGACTACGAGGGCCGTTCGCACCACAAGGCCCAGGTGCTGTTCCCGGACAACACACGCCGCCGCTGGGCGGGCACCCTCGGCGAGGAGTTCCAGAGCGGCGACTGCCACGCGGGCCAGTACGAAACCTCGATCGTGCTGGCCGCGGATCCCGACGCCGTGCGCGAGTCCGAGCGCAGCGCACTTTTGCCCCTGGCCGTGGACCTGATGGGCCGAACCCGCGCGGGCGCCACGAGTTTCCGGGAGGTGGGAGCCGTCGATGCCTACTGCGGCAATCCGGCCGCCGCGAGCGCCGAGGAGGGAGTTGCGCGTGTCGAAGCCCTGGCCGACATGATCGTGACCACCGTCCGCGAGGCCTGGCCCGAGCTGTTCGGGGGTCCCGACGCGGCTCCCATGGGTTAGGCTCTTTGGCAACCATGGCTCCGAGTGCTCCCACAAGACGATCGTTCCAGACCCAGCAGCAGGTGCGTTTTGGCCACGTCGATCCGGCCGGAATCGCCTACTACCCGCGCATTTTCGACTACGTCCACGAGGCCTTCGAGGAGCTCTGGGACGTGCACGTGGGGGAGCGTTACTACCACCTGCTCGGCGAGCGCCGGATCGGTTTCCCGCTGGTGCATTCCGATGTCGACTTCAGTTCACCCCTGCGCTTCGGCGATCGTCCGATCGTGACGGTCACCTGCTTCCACCTCGGCCGCTCGTCCCTGGGTCTGCGCTACCGCTACGACCTGGCCGGGACGCTCTGCGTGGAAGCGCGCATGACCACGGTCTGCGTGGAACTCGATACGTTGAAGAGCCTCGACATCCCCGCCCCCTGGCGCACGCGCTTCGAGCAGATCCTCGAACGCCCAGGCGAAGTGCACGGGTCCACCGCTGCCGAGGGAGGTGTCGCGTGAAGATCAGCCAGATGCTGGACCGACCGGGTCCGATCTTCAGTTTCGAGTTCTTCCCGCCCAAGACCGAGGAGGCCGCCGACCAGTTGCTGCGCACCGTGGGCGAGCTCGGTGCCATGCACCAGCCCGACTACGTGTCGGTGACCTACGGCGCCGGCGGTTCGACGCGCGAGCGCACGTTGGGCTTGGTGGCACGCATCCAGAAGGAACTGCGCGTCGCGACCATGGCGCACTTGACCTGCGTCGGCCACACCAAGGACGAATTGCGCCAGATCGTGGCGCGGCTGGCGCACTCGGGGATCGAGAATGTATTGGCGCTGCGCGGCGATCCGCCCCAGGGCACGGACAGTTTCGTCGCGACGGAGGGTGGGTTCGGGTACGCCAGCGATCTGGCCGCGTTCTTGCGCGAGGAGGCGCTGGTCGACGTCGGCGGAGCGTGTTACCCGGAGGTGCACCCCGAGTCGAAGACCGCGTCGGACGACCTCCACTGGACGGCCCACAAGGTGCGATCCGGTGCCCAGTTCCTGGTCACGCAGCTCTTCTTCGACAACGCGGACTACTTTCGCTACGTGGCGCGCGCCCGGGCGGCGGGCATCGAGTGTCCGATCGTGCCGGGCATCATGCCGATCACGAACGTCGCGCAGATCGAGCGCTTCACCAAGATGTGCGGCTCCACCATCCCCGAGGGCCTCAAGGCGCGCCTGGAAGCCGTGCGCGAGGACCCGGGCGCGGTGATGGCAACGGGCACGGAACACGCGATCGTGCAGTGCCGCGAGCTCCTCGAAAAAGGCGCGCCGGGTGTGCACTTCTACACCCTGAACAAGAGCCACGCGACCCGCGCGATCCTTGCGGCGCTGCGCTGACGGGCCCGGCGCGGCCCACGTGCGCAAGCGTAGTGGTTGGAGCGGGCCTTCAGCCCTTGCATCGTTTTCTCGGATGACCTGGGGCGTTGCCCCAGGCTACTATGGGGTGCGCCGTTGGCGCTTCGGAGCGCCGTTGGCGCTTCGGAGCGCCGTTGGCGCACACGAATGCGCGCCATCCACAAGCGCGCATTCCGCCGCGCCGAACACCGGTCCGAGCCAAACGTCGACTCGCGACGCAGGTTGTTTCGCGACGGACATCGTCCGGGACGCACGTCGATCCGGGACGCACGGTGATCCGGGACGCACGGTGATCCGGGATGCAC
>WGMC01000011.1 GCA_016125265.1 Planctomycetaceae bacterium | reverse complement strand
GCGGGCCTCCTGGCCCGCCTTGTTCCTTCGCGAGTGCCTGCCCTGAGATCTGTAGGGGCGCGGCCCTGTCCGCGCCCAAGGGGCGTCGCACCGCGCGGAGATCGCCCCCGGGCTCCAAGGCGGGCCAGGAGGCCCGCGCACCCGGCCCGCGCACCCGGCCCGCGCACCCGGCCTACACGGCGCGCTCAGGCGTAGGCTTCCACCGGCGGGCACGTGCACACCAGGTGTTTGTCGCCGTAGCCGTTGTCCACGCGCGAGACGTGGGGCCAGAACTTGTGTTCGCGGCACCACGGCGCGGGGAACGCGGCTTGTTCGCGGCTATAAGCGTGGTTCCAGCCGTCGCCGATCACCTCGTCCGCGGTGTGCGGGGCGTTGGCGAGCGGGTTGTCCTCGCGGGTCCAGCGGCCCTCTTCCACCGCGCGAATCTCGGCGCGGATCGAGATCAGCGCCTCGCAGAACCGGTCGAGCTCGGCCTTCGATTCGGACTCGGTCGGCTCGATCATCAGCGAACCGGGCACGGGCCAGCTCATCGTCGGGGCGTGGTACCCGTAGTCCATCAGCCGTTTGGCGATGTCCTCGGCGCTCACCCCGGCGCTCTTCTCGAACGGCGACACGTCCAGGATGAACTCGTGGGCCACACGGCCCTTGGTGTTCGTGTAGACGATGTCGAAGTGCTCTTCCAAGCGCTTCGCCATGTAGTTGGCCGAGAGGATCGCGATCTCGCTGGCGCGGCGCAGGCCCTTCGGGCCCATCAGCGCGATGTAGACCCACGAGATGGGAAGGATGCTCGCGCTGCCCCAGGGCGCCGCCGAAACGGGGCCGAGTGTGCCGCCGTTCTGCACCAGCGGGTGCCCGGGCAGGTGCGGCGCCAGGTGCGGAGCCACGCAGATCGGGCCCATGCCCGGACCGCCGCCGCCGTGGGGGATGCAGAAGGTCTTGTGGAGGTTGAGGTGGCACACGTCGGCGCCGAAATCGCCCGGGCGGCAGAGACCGACCTGCGCGTTCATGTTGGCGCCGTCCATGTACACCTGGCCGCCGTGTTCGTGCACGATCGCACAGAGTTTCGCGATCGACTCCTCGAACACACCGTGGGTCGAGGGATAGGTGACCATCAACGCGGCCAAACGGTCCGCGTGTTGGCTGGCCTTCTGCGCGAGGTCCGCCACGTCGACGTTGCCGCGCTCGTCGCAGCGCACACCGACGACACGCATGCCGCACATCACCGCGCTGGCAGGGTTCGTGCCGTGCGCCGAGGTCGGGATCAGACACACGTCCCGCTGGCCCTGGCCGCGGGCCTGGTGGAACGCGCGGATGGTCAAGAGCCCCGCGTACTCGCCCTGGCTGCCCGCGTTGGGCTGCAGCGAAACCGCGGCAAAGCCCGTGATCTCGGCCAGGGCGGATTCCAGCTTGCTGAAGAGCTCGTGGTACCCCTCCGCTTGCTCGGGCGGGCAGAAGGGATGCAGCGCGCCGAACTGGGGCCACGTCACCGGCAGCATCTCCGACGTGCCGTTGAGTTTCATCGTGCACGAGCCCAGCGGGATCATGGAGTGGCAGAGCGACAGGTCGCGGCTCTCCAGCTTCTTGATGTAGCGCAGCATCTCGTGTTCGCTGTGGTAGCGGTGGAACACGGGGTGGCTCAGGTAGCCGCTCTTGCGGCCGTGGGGGGCCGCAAGTTCGCGGTCGGCCGGGGGCGCGGACGCCTCGACGTCCGTCGCGCTGACCACGAGGCCGAACGCGCCGAGCAGGCTGGCCACCTCGGCCGGGGTGCTGCGTTCGTCCAGCGAAACTCCCACGTGCGTCGCGTCGATGTGGCGCAGGTTGAAGCCCGCGGCGCGCGCGGCGTTGTGCACCTCCGCGGCGGAGAGCCCCACGAGCTGCACACGCAGCGTGTCGAAGTGCACACCGGAGGGGATCCCATGGCCCGAACCCTCGAGCAGCTTGGCCATGGCCGCCGTCAGCCCCTGCACACGCCGCGCGATGCGCAACAGGCCCGCGGGCCCGTGGTAGACGCCGTAGAAGCTGGCCATGATCGAGAGCAAAACCTGCGCCGTGCAGATGTTGCTGGTGGCTTTGTCGCGGCGGATGTGCTGCTCGCGCGTTTGCATGGCCATGCGCAGGGCCGGCTTGCCGCGGCGATCCTTCGAAAGGCCGATGATGCGGCCCGGCATCTGCCGTTTGAACTCTTCGGCACAGGCCAGGAACGCCGCGTGGGGGCCGCCGAAGCCCATGGGCACACCGAAACGTTGGGCCGAGCCGATCGCCACGTCCGCGCCAAACTCGCCCGGCGCGCGCAGCATCGTCAGGGCTAGGAGGTCCGTCGCGACGACCAGCTTCGCGCCCGCGCCGTGCAGGCGCGCCGCGATCGGCGCCAGGTCATCGATGCGGCCGTAGGTGTCGGGGTACTGCACGAGCGCGCCGCACACCGGGGTCGCCTCGAAGTCGAAACTGGCCGCATCGCCGACGTGCAGCGTCACGCCGGCCGCCTCGGCGCGGGTGCGCACGACCGCGAGGGTCTGCGGATGACAGCGCTCGCTCGCGAAGAACGCCGGTGTGCCCTTGCCCTTCGACACACCCAGGCACATCGACAGCGCCTCGGCTGCGGCGGTGCCCTCATCGAGCAACGACGCGTTCGAGAGCGGCAGACCGCAGAGGTCCGTCACCATCGTCTGGTAGTTGAGCAGCGCCTCGAGCCGTCCCTGGCTGATTTCGGCCTGGTAGGGCGTGTACTGCGTGTACCAACCGGGGTTCTCCAGCACGTTGCGCTGCACCACCGGCGGCACGATGCAGTCGTGGTATCCGAGCCCGATCAGCGAGCGCAGCACCGTGTTCTTCGATGCCGTGCGCAAAAGGTCTGCCAAAAGTTCGTGTTCGCCGCGGGGCCGGGCGAGATCGGCTCCCAAGTCCAACTCTCGGCCGATGCGGATCGAGGCCGGCACCGCCTCGTCGACGAGCGCGTCCAACGACGCGAGCCGGAGGCTCTTCAGCATGTCCGCGACATCGCTGTCGCTGGGACCGAGGTGGCGGGGCGCGAAGAGGTCGCTGGGGCCGAGGTCGGGGCGCAGGGGAGCGTTCACCGGAGGCGTCGTGCGCCCCAATAGGGCGCGTAATGGGCACAGGGCGGCGCTGGTCCGCCCGGGGGAGGGTTTGCACGCCCTTGGCTGGGACGTCGCTGGATTTCGGGCCTGAGGATCATAGCCCCGGGGGACCCGCGCTTCGTCGGGGCGGCGCCGCCGGAGCCCGGTCCCGGCACCGCGCGGGGCGCAGGGCCGGATCACCGCGCCGGGTCACTGGGCCCCGGGACACGCCGCCGCCCACCCACCTCCCGTCCCCGCTTCGCGCGGGCTCCCACCTGCGGCAACCCACCGGCGCGCCCCGGCAGTCCATCCGCCGACGCTTGGGCCTACACTCCCCGTCCCCATGCCCTCGCCCGACGACTTCGACCCCGCTCCCGCGCCGGCGCCCGCACCTCTGGCCGAGCCGGTGCACCGCGTGGAACCGGTGCTCTCCGTCCGCGGCCTGGCGCGCTCCTACGGCGACACGGTGGCCGTGGCGGGGCTCGACTTCGAGCTCTACCCGGGCGAGATCCTCGGCCTCGTGGGCCCCAACGGCGCGGGCAAGACGACCACCCTGCGCACCTTGTCGGGTGTGCTGCCGATCCAAGTGGGGGAGGTGCACATCGCCGGTCGGGACCTCGCGCGCGAAGAGCTGCTCGCCAAACGCGAACTCGCTTGGGTGCCCGACGATCCCCGGCCCTTCGAGTCCCTCACCGTGTTCGAGCACCTCGAGTGGACCGCGGCGTTGTACCGGGTGCCCGAGTGGCGTCCGCGGGCGGAAGAACTGCTCGTCAACTTCGACTTGAAGGCCAAACAGCACGCCCTCGGCGGGGAACTCAGCCGCGGCATGCGGCAGAAGTTGAGTCTCGCCATGGCGTGGTTGCCGCGGCCCAAGTTGGTGCTGATGGACGAACCCCTTTCGGGCCTCGATCCGCTGGGGATCCGCGCCGCCAAACGCAGCCTGCTCAGCTTGGCGGGGGAGGGCACCGCGATCGTGCTCTCGAGCCACCAACTCGGGCTGGTGGAGGAGTTGGCCTCGCGGCTCCTCGTACTGTCGCAAGGCAGGGCCGTGTTCCACGGCACACTCGCCGAGGCGCGCGGCCGTGTGGCGGAGGGTTCCGCGTCGATCCGCACGTTGGAGGACCTGTTCCTCGAGTGGACTGCGGGGGATGGCGAGGTGCCGCTCGGCCCCGACGATCACGTGTCGCTCCTCGATTCCGACGGTAGCCGCCCCGCGCGTTGAAACCCGGCGAGCCGGATCCGCGGTCCCCCGACGCACCCCTTCGCGTGAACCCGACACACCGCGCCGACCCGCTGGTCCCCGAACCCCGTCCGGGCATCTCCCCGGGCGACCGCGCGTTCTTCCAACTGGTGCGCCTCAAACTTCGCGGAAGCCTGCGGCGGCAGTGGCGGCGCATGCGCCAACCGAAGGGCCTTCTGCTGTCGCTGTTCGGCGCGGCGATGTTCGGGGTCTGGCTGCTGTCGGTGCTGTTCTCCTTCGGCGACAAGGGAGGCACGGGTGTCACGCTGTTCCCCGAGGTCCTCGCGGGCGCCTGCGTCAGCGGTTTGCTCCTGGTGGCGTACCTGTCTGGGCTCGGTCACCCGGGTGTCTACGTGCCGCCCGCGGAGGTGGAGCGGCTGCTCTCGGCACCCGTCACCCGCGGTGCGCTCCTGCGCCATCGTGTCTTCGTGGCGTTCGGTCGCGCACTGCCCGGTCTCGCGGTGTTCGGCCTGCTGTTCGCCGCGAAGGTGAAGTCGCCGCCGGCGGCGATCGTCGGTCTGGTACTGGGGAGCGCGGCGGTGGCCCTCGCGCAGCAAACGGGCGCCATCGTCGCGGTCTTCGCGGGGAAGCGACCGTGGCTGCGCGCGAGCGGCTGGGTCGCCGCCGGTGTCGCGATCGGCGCGGTGGTCGCGCTCGTTCGCGACTTGGCGCGGGAGGGCGACGCCAACGGCTTCCTCGAGCGCCTCGGCGACCACGCCGTTTTCGCGGCCTTGAGCGCCCCTGGCGCGCCGCTCGCCGAGATCGTGTTCGCTCCGCATCTGGCGGCGGCGGCGCGGCCGGCGCTCCTTGTGGTGCTCCTGCTCGTCGGAACGCTCGTCGCGCTCTGCACCGTGCGTGTGGATCTGCGCGAGGCGACCCTGCGCACGGCGACCAAGGTCGACGAGCGCCTGTCGCGCATGCGCCGCGGTGTGCTGATTGGCTCGCGCCGGAGCAGCGACGGCACGCGGCCCATGTGGCGCGCCCCCTGGTGGGCGGGCCAAGGGCCGGCGGGCGCGGTCGTCTGGTCCAAGTCCACGGGACTCGTGAGGCGTTCGCCCTGGACCTTCGCGATCGCCGCCTTGATGCTCGCGATGGTCGTCGGGTTCACCGTGATGTTGTCTTCGGGGCGCCGAGATTCGGCCCTGGCTTCGGCCCTCCTGATCACGATCCCGGGCACGCTCTACCTGTGCGGCACCCTGCGCATCGACTTGCGCGAGGAGATCGATCGCATGGAGCTGTGGAAGGCGCTGCCCGTGTCCCGTCGTCGCTTGTTCGTGGCTCTGGTGACGCCGCAGTGGTTGGCGGTGACGGTGTTGCTCGTGGGTGCCATCCTCGCGCGCGCGGCCTTCGCGTCCCGCGAGCACGAAGAGGCGCTCATGTTCGTGGGCCTCTTGCCCCTCGGTCTCTTCGTGTGGATCGCACTCGACAACGCGCTCTTCCTGATCTGGCCCGTGCGCGCCATGCCCGGCCCGGGCGGATCCATGCAACACGTCGCTCGCGCGACGCTGTTCTTGCTGTTGCGCAGCGGCTCGGTGATGGTCGCGGCGGCCCTCGCGGCACTGGCGTTCTGGGCCGTGCGCAAAGTGGTGGGGCACGACGCGGTGGCGTTCGGGGCGGCGGCGCTGGTGCTCTCGTGCGCGTCGTGGTTCGCGGTGGAACTGGGCGGCCGGGCCCTCCACAGATTCGACCCGGCCGAGGACGTACCCGAGTAATGGAGAGGCCCGAGTGATGGGGGTCGAGGGCGAGCGCCCCGACGGCAAAAGCCGCGTGCCGCCCGGTCAGGGTGTCACCAAGGGGTTTCCGGTGCTGCACGTCGGCAGCGTGCCGGACTTCGACGCTGCGAGTTGGCGGCTATCGGTGCGCGGCGCGGTCGAGAACCCCTTCGAGTTGCGCTTCGTTGAACTCGCGGGGCTGGAGCGGCGCGCGCAGGTAGCGGATTTCCACTGCGTCACCGGTTGGAGCCGCCTGGGCTGCAGGTGGGTGGGTGTGCCGCTCGCCGCGTTGCTCGCACGCGCCAAGCCCACGCCGAACGCGGCGCATGTGCTGCTCGGTGACGGGCGCGGGTACAGCGCCGACGTGCCGCTGCGAGTGGCCCTTGCGGACGATGCGCTGGTGGCGCTCGAGTTGGATGGCGAGCCGCTCGCCGCGCGGCATGGCGGCCCCGCGCGCGCGATCGTGCCGGACCTCTACGCGTGGAAGTCGACGAAGTGGTTGCGCGAGATCGTGGTGCTCGAGCGGCCCGAACCGGGGTATTGGGAGTCGCGCGGCTACCACGCGCGCGGTGATCCGTGGCACGAAGAGCGCTTCGTGGGGTGAGCGTCGTTTCCCTCCGCAGAGCGCCGCCGGGTGCGCGGGCCGGGTGCGCGGGCCGGGTGCGCGGGCCTCCAGGCCCGCCTTGTTCCAGTCCCCGAGTTGCGGTCTGTAGGGGCGCGGCCCTGTCCGCGCCCAAGGGAACGACCCCGCGCCGAACAACCCCGCGCCCAACGCCCCTGGGCGCGGACAGGGCCGCGCCCCTACAAGGCGGGCCAGGAGGCCCGCGCACCCGGCTCACTTCGCGCACCCGGCTCACTTCGCGCACCCGGCTCACTTCGCGCACCCGGCTCACTTCGCGCACCCCGCGCACCCCGCCCGCGCACACCCCTCAGCGCGCGGCGCCCAGTGCTGCGTTCAGGCGTTCCAGGTTTGCTTCCATTTGCTCGCGCAGGAAGCGTTCCACCAGGCCCTTCACGAAGCGCAGGCGCAGGCTGCGCAGTTCGGCTTCGGACACGATGCGGAGCTCCGTCGCGCCGCCCAGGTCCGCGAGGTCGAAGCGGTTCGAGAGCGCCGCTTCCTCGTGCTCCAGGCGGTAGGCAAATCGCCGGCCGGGTTCGTCCTCGAGGACCAGGCCGTCGAACGGGAAAGCTCCGCCCTGCAGCTCGAGTTCCTGGCGGAACCGCGCTCCCACGCCGCGCGCCGGCCCCGGCAGGGGCGCGTGGGAGCGCAGGCCCTTGACCCAAGTGGTCAAGAGAGCGGGGTCCGTCAGGAAGGCGTAGACCTCGAAGGGCGCGTGGGGCAGCGTGCGGGTGGTTTCGATGCGCATGGGGCGGGGCCGAGCGGCGGCGGTCCCCACCTTAGCACCTCGCCGTCGCCCGCGGCCCTCCGCCCCCGGGCAGTTCAGCGACCCGGCAGTTCAGCGACCCGGCAATTCAGCGACCCGGCAATTCAGCGACCCGGCAATTCAGCGACCCGGGCGCTTCGGGCAGGTGACCGTGCTCGATTGCGCACCGGGCGCCAAGGCCACGCGCACGGCCGTCGGGCGCTCGCCGGGCACACGCAGCACGGCGCGCAGCTCTCCGGCGATGGTCTCGAAGACCTGGGGGCCGCCGTCGAGCACGAGTTTCTTCGCCTGCCACATGATCGTCGGAGCGGCGCGCACGGGCGACGCGGTCCACCACAGTTCCGTACCCGTGGGCAGCGGCACGCCCTCGTCGTCGACGAACAGGAGTTCCGCGCGGGCCGCTTCGAAGGTCCACGCGAGCGGCGCGGCACCGCGTTCGGCGTACAGCACCACTTCCGCGCCCAACCCGTCGCCGAACAGCACGTGCTCTCCCGGGCTGAGTTCGACTTCGGCGCGCCACGCCGGATCGCCGCCCACGAACTCGAGGAAACGTCCCTCGCCGTCTTCCTCGCCGGCGCGACGCGCTTCGAAGAGGTCGTCGAGCGCCACCACGCGGGCCGCGGGCGGCGTCTTCGAATCGGGCAGAGTGAGACCCAGGTCCATGGGCACGTCTTCACCGCTGTCCAGCGAGCGCAAGTCGAAGACGAGCCCGTGGTTCCTACCCGCGATCAGCGAGAAGCGCCGCTCCGCGATGGGACGCGGTTCGTCGGGCGTGCGCACGGCCACGCGCCAGTCGCCGGGCTCCAGGAGCCCGAGCCAATGCTGGTCCAGGCCGCTGTAGAGGTCCGAGACGGGCCATTGGAAGGAGAGCCCGGCGCCGTTCTCGACCCGCAGTTCGAGCGCCTGGTCGCGGCGCTCCGGGTGGAACTTGAGCATCAGGCCCGCCAGGTCTTGGATGGCGGTTTCCCTGGGCTCGAAGCCCGGCCACTGGTCCGCGGCCAAGGGATTCTTCGGGGGGGGCGGCGTGCGGTCGGGCAGGGCGATCAGCATCACCAGGGAGGCTGCGGCGACCGGGATCAGGACCGCCGTCAGGCGGGGGCGACGTGCGTGGGCCATGGGCTGCCCATCGGGCGAGCGGTCCCCGCACCTTGGCGGCCTAGGGGAGGGGTCTCCCGGAGGCGGGAACGCCCAGGGTGTCCAGGAGGTGCGGCAGCAGCCGGCGGGCCGTCGCCTGGCCGTGGAACCCCGCAAAGGCCACCGGCGTGACGGCGTCGAGGGCGAAGTCGAGCTCCCCGCCCTCGGGGTGCAGCACGGGGCAGCCCGCCTCCTGGGCGACGACGATGGCGCCGGCCACGTCGTACGGCTTGGAGGGCTGCGTCGTGCGCCCGAGGCGCGCCGCGACGACCGGCCGCAGGTCGACGACCATCCGGTAGGTGCCGAGGGCGAGAAGCGCAAGTTGCCCCGCGGAGGCGATGTACTGGTCGTCCCAGCAGTTGCGCACGTCCGCGCCCTCCGCGCGTTCCAGCCGCGCGAAGAAGTCCGCCTCGAGGGCCGCGATGGCCGGCCGCAGGTCCGGCGCGTAGCGGAAGAAGGGGAAGTAGCCGTGGTCGACGCGGTCGTCGCCGTCCGCCTGCAAGCGCTGCGCGGGTTCGAGCGCGCGGCCCATCAGGTCGCAGATCTCGACGTACGCGCCCTGCCCGCGCGTCCCGTGCAGCACGCGTGAACGCGCGCCGCGGCTGTCGGGGATCTCGGCCAGAAGGCCGGTTTGCACGTCCACGAGGCGTGGCTCGCCCGCACCCGGCGGCGCGATGGCGATGGCGGTCCACGCGGAGCGCAGGTCGCCCATCAGGTTGCGCGTGCCGTCGACCGGGTCCACGACGATGCGCGGGCCTCCGTGGTCGAAATCGGCCAACTCGCGCACACCGCCGCCGCGTTTGGGGCCGAGGTGGCGCCAGCCGGTGTCCTCGCTGAACAGCGAGAGCGCCCCCTGCCGCGCCCGGGCTTCGAACCAATGTCCGAGCACCGTTTCGGCCGCGTGGTCGAGCGGGTACGTGGTGTCGGCCACCCCTTCGCCGAGGGGCGACAGCCACAGGGGCCGGACGCGGTCGCCCGGCGCGGTGGGGACCCGCTCCAACGCCCCGATCAGGGCCTGGCGCGCGGCCGTGCGCACCTCGCGGGTCAGCTCGACGCAGGCCGCCAGCCAACGGGCGGCGAAGTCCTTCGAGGACTCGTGTTTCGTAGGGCGAGGGGCGACCACGCGTGGACGGTAGCGACCGCGGGGGTCCGGGCGAGCGCCCCATCCCACCGGGCGGCGCGCGCCGACCCGACTGGTAGACTCCGCGCCCCCTGGACCCCCGTGGCTCCCCCTCCATGAAGCGTGTGCACGACGTGATCATCATCGGTTCCGGCCCCGCCGGGTACACCGCCGCCATCTACACGGCCCGCGCGGGCCTCGAACCCCTCATGTTCGAGGGCGAGCCCAGCTCGGAAGCCCCGGACCTCCTGCCGGGCGGCCAGCTCATGCTGACCACCGAGGTCGAGAACTACCCGGGTTTCCCCGAGGGCGTGACCGGCCCCGAGATGATGGAGCTCTTCAAGAAGCAGGCCGAACGCTTCGGCACGAAACTCGAGCCCTACAACGTGGAGGAGTGCGACCTCTCCTCGCACCCCAAACGCCTGCGCACGACCGACGGCGAGTGGCACGAGGCCCACGCGGTGATCATCGCGACAGGCGCCAGCGCGCGTTGGTTGGGTCTGCCCAGCGAAACCGCCCTGCGCAACCGCGGTGTGTCCGCCTGTGCGACCTGCGACGGCGCGTTTTTCAAGGGCCGCGACGTCGTCATCACCGGCGGCGGCGACACGGCGATGGAAGAGGCGCTCTTCCTGACGCGTTTTGCCACGAAGGTGTTCGTGGTGCACCGCCGCGACACCCTGCGCGCCAGCAAGATCATGCAGCAGCGCGCGTTTGCGAACCCGAAGATCGAGTTCGTGTGGAACTCCGTCGTGAAGGAAGTGCTCGACGTGAAGGAGGGCAAGGTCACGGGTGTGCGCCTCGAAAACGTGGTCTCCGGCGAAGAGACCGTGCTGCCCTGCGGCGGTTTCTTCGTCGCCATCGGCCACACCCCGAACACGAAGTTCCTGAAGGGCCAGCTCGACACGGACGAAAACGGCTACCTGATCGTCGAGCGCGGCACCCGCACCAAGTACGAGGGTGTGTTCGCCGCGGGCGACGTCGCCGACCACGTGTACCGCCAGGCCGTCACCGCCGCGGGCATGGGCTGCCAGGCGGCGATCGACGCGGAGCGTTGGCTGGAAGCGCGGAGCGCGGCCCATTGAAACTGCACAAACGCTTTTTGGGCCGCCACGTGGCGCTCACCGGCGCCGCCACGGGCATCGGGCGCGCCATCGCGCAGCGTTTGGCCGACGAGGGCGCCGCGCTGTCGATCTTCGCGCGCAGTCTGCCGCGCCTCGAAGCGCTGGCCGCTGAGTTGACGTTGGGCGGCCAGGGCCCCGTGCGCGCGTTTGCGTGCGACATCCGCGACGGTGACTCCGTGAACGCGGCCTTCGCCGCCGCGGCGAAAGCCCAGGGCCCGTTCCACGACCTCGTCGCCAACGCCGGCATCGGTGGCCCCAACCAGGACGGCGACGACGACCGCTTCTTGGACCTCGTCGCGACGAACCTCTCGGGCAGCTACTTCTGTGCGCGCGCCGCGCTGCGCCACCTGGCGCCGGGCCCCGAACCGCGCCACCTCCTGTTCGTGGCCTCGATCCTCGCGCGCATCGGCGTGGGCGGTTACACGGGCTACTGCGCCTCCAAAGCCGGCATCCTGGGCCTGACCCGCGCCCTGGCCCGCGAACTCGCGCCCCAAACCATCGAAGTGAACGCCCTCTGCCCCGGTTGGGTCGACACCGAAATGGCGCGCGAGGGCCTCGAAGGCATGGCCCGCGCCCTGCGCGTGACCCCCGAAGAAGCCCACCGCATCGCGATGCAAGAAGTGCCCGCGGGCCGCATGTCGAAACCCTCCGAGATCGCCGGCACCGTAGCCTGGCTACTGTCCCCCGACTCCCGCGGCGTCACCGGCCAAGCCATCGACCAAAACGGCGGCGCCTTCATGCTGTGAAGCGCCCCCCCCCGGCATTTCCGTTCGCGGCGCTCCCAGACCCGCCGCGCACTGAGAACATCGGGCATCCCGCGCAGGGTTCCGCGGCGACGCGTCCCGGGGGCGCGAGCCGAAAGTCCCGCTGGACTGGCAGCGAGTCCGGCAGCGCGGAGTCGCGATGTTGGTTCTAGGGCGTCGTCCCACTGCCCGTCGGTTCTGGCTAGCTGCTCTGGCGCTGTTGGCCACAGTTGTTGCGTGGCGCACTTTCCGCTATCCGGCAGAGCTGAACGTTGTATGGGTTGAGGCTACGCGCTGGGGTGAGGAGCCCTACGTCGCGAACCGAGAGCGGCCCCGCTTCGTGAACGTGGATCCTTACTGGCGCGATGTTGCCAGGTGGCGGATTCCTCTGGACCTGATCGGCGCCTCGCTGGAGAGGGGCGGGCTGGTTCCTCAGTCGGTATTCGCCCTGCAGTGTGGCAACGGCTGTAGGGCGGTGGGGCAGTGGCAGGGCGACGATCTGTGGCATACATGCGTTCCCGGCGAGATACCCCTTTCCGTGACTTGGTTGGGTCCCGCCTTCCAGTCTACGGCCACTCTGCTTCACAACTCGCACCTGGACATGCATGGAAAGCTTGTGGAAACAACCTCGGTTGCGACGCAGGACTGGAACGTCAGCTCTCGCGCGGTCGTAGAACCGAGCCCGCCCACCTGCACGGCCGACAGGGTCAGGGGTCGCGAGAAGACGATTGCCACCGTTCCAAGGGAATCGGGGCTTCTCGACGTCGCAAGCTTCGAAGTGGATTCCGTCTTGTACTTCGCCATCGCGCAACCCCGTTCGCTAGTGGTGTGCAAGTTCGACGCGGATGCGCTGGCAGGCAATGAGGTGATGCGCATGAAGCTGTCGGCGAGGCACCGTCGATCCGTCGTGGCCGTCGACGGTGAGCTGATCTTGGTGGGCGCGGATTCTCGGGGCGTACTCGACGTGAGGCGCTATGACTGCGAGGACCTCGTGGCAAGGGGAGACACCACGCCAATTTCTACGCTCGCGTTCCTCCCGAATGCACGCGGGAAGCGCGTCCAAAGGCTGCATTGCGAGAAGACCGGATCGTCCCTGCTCCTTTCCGCGCTCTACGAGGAAGAGTCACTTCTTTTTGGTACGACGCGCGATTGCACGGTCGTGTGTCAGATTTTTGGTGGTTCTGGACGCGTCGAGCAGTTTGGAGTTCGCCAGCTATCGACTCCTGACGCCTACTTGGACGGCGACTGGGTGATTGACTCCTCCTCGAACGATGCTGGATTCACTCTCATCCATCGCGGTGGGCTCGGCGGTCAGTTGTTGCCCGCGGCGCAAGTGAACGAGTATTGCTTCGAAGTGCCGTTGTTGGAGGACAACGGCCCGCCGCAGGACGACTGATCCGCGCCGACGGCCACGAAGGAGGCCCGTGGGCGGTGCACCCGCCCCGTGCCCTTGGCGCGTCTCGGGGGTTGGGCGTGGTTACATGCGGCCCGACTGGGCGTCCACGATCGCTTGATCGATCTCGGCTTCGGTGTTCATCACGAAGGGGCCGTAGGCGACGATCGGTTCGTCGATTGGTTCGCCGCCGAGCACTAGGAAGTCGATGGCTTCGAGGGCCTCGACTTGGGCGGCGGTGCCCTCGGGCGTGAACTCGACGAGTTCGCCGGCGCCGATGGTCTTGGCGCCGCCGGCCACGCTCGCCTTGCCACGGCGCACGAAGAGTGCGGCGCTGTAGCCGTCGGGGATGGGGAGTTGGGCGCGGGCGCCGGCTTCGAGGTGGCCGTCCCACAGGATCACCGGGGTCGCCGTGCGGGCGGGGCCCGTCGTTTCGGCACCGGCGGCACTGCGGTAGGTGCCGGCGATCAGGCGCAGGTGGCCGCCCTCGAGCTCCACGCGCGGAATGCGCGCCGCGAGGATGTCTTGGTACGCGGGCGGATCGGACTTGGCGCGCGCGGGCAGGTTGACCCAGAGCTGCGCCATCTCCATTGTGCCGCCCTCGCGCGTGAAGCGCTCGGAGTGCATCTCCTCGTGGAACAGACCGCGCGCGGCGGTCATCCATTGCACGTCGCCGGGGCCGATGCGGCCGCCGTTGCCCGCGGAATCGCGGTGCTCGAGTTCGCCCGCGTACACCACGGTGACGGTCTCGAAACCGCGGTGGGGGTGGGCGCCGACGCCGCGGGGAGTCTTCGAGGGTTCGAAGCGGTGGGGCGCCGCGTAGTCGAAGAGCACGAAGGGAGACAGCGCCTTCGAGCCGGTGCGCGGCGAGAACACGGAGAGCACCGGGAAGCCGTCGCCGACCCAGTGGGAGGGCAGGTCGGTCCTAACCCTGCGCACGCTCTTGTGCGCTCTGTTGCTGGAGTCTTTCACGCCGCGATTTTAGGACGCGTTGGGCGCGGGCTCCAGCCGCGCCGCTCACCCGAGGGTGGTCAGCTCTTCTTCCCCTCGAGCCACTGGATGTGTTTGTGCATCCCGAGGGCCCACGACTCCACTTCGCCGAAGCGCGTGAGGAAGCTGTGCGATGCGGCCAGGAGGTCGGTGTCCGCGTCGCCGCGGGGCGGGGCCGTCTCCAGGCACTCTGTGTAGAGCGCGAGCAGGCGCTCCATGTGGCGCTCCTTCGTGAAACGGCGGGCTGCGTCGAGGCAACCTTGGGAGAGCTGCCGCCGCAGGTCGGGGCTGCTGAGGATCTGGCAGATCTTGTCGGCGATGTCGGCCGGATCGCGCGGCCGCGCCAACAGCCCCGTTTCGCCGGACCGCACCATCGCCGGCAATCCCGCGATGTCGCTCGCGACCATCGGCAGGCCCAGGGCGTAACTCTCGTAGGTCGTGACGGGCGAGTTCTCGCACCAGATCGACGGCAGGACCTGCAGCGCGGCGCGCGAGAGGTGCGCGCCGACTTCGCTGTGGGGCACACGGCCGAGGAAGATGCCCGCCGCATCGAGGCCCAGCTCGCCCGCGAGGGCCGCCAGGCGCTCGGCGTCCGGGCCGCCGCCAACGATGCGCAAAGTAGCCCCGGGGAATCGGCGCAACACGTGCGGCCACGCGCGCACCAGGTACTCGACACCCTTCTCGGGCACCAAACGGCCGAGGAAGAGCACCGCCAAGGGGTCGTGGGGGGCCAAAGCGTCGGGCGAGCGGGGCGCGTCCTCCCCACCTTCCGTCCAAAGCGGCAGCCCGAAGGCACCCGGGAAGCCGTGGCTCGTCAGTTTGTCGGCCAGGAACTGGCTCGGGCAGGGGAAGGCCTGCACACAGCGCTTCATCGTCTCGTAGCGCAGCTTCCACGCCAGCACGATGCGGCCGTCGTAGGGGTAGTTCTTCTCGCAGCCGTGTTCGAAGCACTTCTTGCCTGGGCCGCCCGCGCACACGGTGCCATCGGCCCACGTGCACCAGGAGTTGGGGCAGAGGTATCCAAAGTCGTGGGCGGTCTGCACCACGGCTGCGCCGAGCTGTGCGACCAAAGGGTAGAGCCCGACCGAAAGTTGGTGCGTGTTGTGCAGGTGCACCAAGTCGGGGCGGAAGGACTGGGCGAACTCCGCGAACGCGGATTCGAGCTCCGGATCGTGCACCAGGTGGGCGCCGTGGAAGTCGGGGCGCAACACCACGCGCCGACGCTCGCTGCGCTCTTCCTGTTGGCTGTCGCCGCCGAAAAACGCGACGGTGTGGCCCAGGCGTTCGAGCTCCGCCATCACCGCCTTGCAGTAGACCTCGGTGCCTCCGCCGGCGCCGGCGAGGGAGTTGACGTGCAGGATGCGCAGGGGGGCGGTCATGGGGGATACGAGTGTACGGTCAGACCCAGCCGCGTTTGCGCAGGAAGCGACGCACACGGCGGCGCGCCCGGCCGAGCCGCGGTGCGAGCCAGCCCTTGGCATCCATGTCCCGCCGGTGCTGGACCAAGTCGTGGCCCCAGTCGAGGAGGCGCCGCTGCGCCTCGAACACCTCCTCGGCGATCGCGAGCCAATCGTCGTCCAGCGGTGTTGCGTTCGCAGCGGCCCCCGCGACTTGGCGGCGGGTTCGGTCCACGAGGAGCTGGGCCACGTCCTTGGGATCCAGGTTTGGATCGACGCGTTCCGCCGGACCCAGCGCACGGGCGGCGAGCAGGGATTCGAGCTCTCCGTCGCGTTCCGGACCCGGATTGGCCCGCGGCCAGGCCGTCTCGCCCTCCTGCTGCGGCGGCTCGGGCAGGAACATATGGAACCGCGGGGTGTCCGCCGCGCCCAACAGGGCCGCCACGGCGATCGGCAGCCAGTCCTCGCCCAGCACCAGGTGCGCGTCAGCCGTGCGGGCCTCGCCGTCCAGTGCCCGCACGGCCCGCTCGAGTTCGCGTCGCGACGAGCCGCGGCGCACCCGCAGCTCTCGGACCAAGGCGAAACCGTCGTCGGGGAGCCCCGGACCGCCTTCCAGCCAACCGGCAATCTCGTCCGCCAGCTCGCGCCACGCGGGGGGTGCGCCCCGGGGCAGGAGGATCAGGACGAAGGGGCCCTTTTCGGCCGTCGGTTGGGACATCGGGAGGGGGCGGCACGAGCCCGTGCGACTCGGCGCGACCCCGCCGGTATCCTAGCCGGGGATGCGCATCTGCCTCGTGGCCCATGGGTTCCCGCCCTACGAGCGTTCCGGGGTGGAGAACTACACGGCGGCCCTGGCGAGGGCCCTCGCGCGGGCGGGGCACCGGGTGAACGTTTTTGCGCCGCGCTCGGTGCCCGAACTGCCGGACCTGTCGCTGCGGCGCGAGGAGCGCGATGGGTACCAGGTCACCTGGCTCAACAGCCGGCGGCCGCCGCGGGATCCCGCCGAGGCGTTGGATCCGCCGCAGCTCGCCGAGCGCTTCGGGGCTTGGCTCGATCTCGAGCGCCCCGAGGTCGTGCACCTGCAGCACGTGTTGAAGCTCGGGCTGGGTTTCATCGAACGCGCGGCGGAACGCGGACTGGCAGTGGTCTACACGGCCCACGACTACTACCCGATCTGCCACCGGTTCACGCTGCTGCGCCCGGACCTGACCCGTTGCAGCACGTTGGGCGACGCGGACGCATGCACACGCTGTGACCTTGCGCTAGGGCGGCTCAATACCGTGACGTCGCTCGGCGACTACCACCTCGGCGCGTTCCCCGACAGCCTGCCGGACTCGGTGCGCACGTCGCTTCAGGCGGTGCTCGAGGGCGACGTGCCCGGCTCAGGCCTCGCGCCCGAGGAATGGACTTCCGCGCGCGCGCGCCGTGTGTCGCTCGACCGCCGCCGGGCCCAGGTGTTCCAAAAGGTCGATCTGGTGCTTGCGCCCACCCGGTTCCTCGCGGACCAACTCATCGCCGGCGGACTGCCCAAGTCCCGCATCGAAGTGTTGCCCTACGGCATCGACACGGCGGCGCTGGTCGCCGCGGACCGAAAACGGGCGCCGCACGAGCCGCTGCGCTTCGGCTACGTCGGCAGCCTGACGAAGCACAAGGGTGTGCACGTCTTGCTCGACGCCTTCGAAGCGTTGGATGGCCGCGCGGAACTCCACGTGCACGGCGATTCGACCGACAAGGTGTACGTGGGGCAGATGCGCGACCGCGCGAAACGCCTCGGCGCCCACTGGCACGGCGCGTTCGAGGCCCGGGACCTTCCGGGTGTCCTCGCGCGCATCGACGTGCTCGTCGCGCCGTCGATCTGGGTCGAGAACCAACCGCTCGCGATCCGCGAGGCGTTTGCGTCGGGCTTGCCGGTCGTGACGAGCGACTTGGGTGCGCTCCCCGAGAGTGTGCGCGACGGCGTCGACGGATTGCTCGTGCCGCCGGGGGATCCGCGTGCGCTGGCGGCGGCGCTGGGGCGGCTCGTCGACGACGCGGGCCTGTTCGAGAAACTGCGCCGGGGCGTGCCCAAGGTGAAGGACGTCGACGTCCAGGTGGCGGAACTAGGGGCCCTCTACGAAAAGGCCAGGGCCGCGGCCAAGCGACGGTTGCGCGCGCCGCCCTCCCCGCTCGCGCACCTCGCCGACGTCGCGGCGCGGCACGGTGAACTCGACGCGTTGCCCTTCGACGACCTGTTCGCGCGCGTCGTGCGCGGACTGGAGCGTCTCGGGCCGGTTCTGGGTGCTCCCGAAATGGGCGGCGCCGAACGCACGTTGCGCGCGTTCGCCGGGCCCTCCGCGACGCGCGAAACCCTGGCGGACATGCGCACGGAGCGCACTTGGTTGCAGACCCAAGCGGCCGGGTTTACGGAGGCGCTCGGCGCGAGCCAACGCGAAGTGCGGTGGCGCGAGGAGCGCGTCGCGGAGTTGGAGCGCGAGGTTGCCTGGTGGAAGGAGCGCTCGAAGGGTTCCGAGACGGGACTCGCGGCGCGCGCCCAGGAGCTATCGTGGCGCGAGGCCGAACTCACGGCGCTGCGCGGCGAACGGGACAGTCTGGCCGCCGAGCTGAAGTCCCTGGCCGAGGAGAAACTCCGCGAGCGCAAGTGGCTCGAGGATCGCATCGCCGCCGGCGCGAAGGAAAACGAGTGGCTGCGCGGCGAGCGCGACGGGGCCCTCGCCAAACAGGCCTGGCTCGAGGAGAGCCGCGCCGAAGTCGAACAGCGGGCCGCGTGGCTCGAGGGCATCCGCAAGGAGCAGGCCAAGAAGTTGGCGTGGCTCGAGGGCGTGCGGACCGAGCTCGACAGCAAGGTCGTCTGGCTCGAGGGTCTGCGGGCCGAGTTGGAGCCCAAGGTCGCGTGGCTCGAAGAGGTCAAGGCGGAGCTCGAACCCAAGGTCGCATGGCTCGAGGGGCTCAAGTCCGAGTTGGAGCCCAAGATCGCTTGGTTGGAGGAGTCACTCACCGGACTGGGGAAGGAGCGGGACTGGCTCGCGCAGTCCGTTGCCAACGTGACCGCCGAACGGGACAACCTCTTGGATGAACAGCGCGCGTCGCAGACGGAGGTCGATGCGCTTCGGGAACAGCTCGCCGCGCAGATGGGCGAGTTGGAGGCCGAGCGCGCGCAGCGCCTCGCCCAAGCCGAGGAGGCGAAGGTGCGCGAGCGCGAGTTGGAGACGGCGCGGCTCGAACTGGAAGAGGAGTTCCGCGCGGCAGAGGAGCGCAGCGCGCGTCTGCAACAGCGTTTGAGCCGTGAGACCGAGCGGGCCGAGAGTTTGCAGCAGGCGGCGCGTGCCTGGTTGCAGCGCCTGGAGCAGGGCACGGGGGGCAATACGTCCGCGGGCGCCGCGGGCGCGGCGGATGCCGGTTCCGAACAGCGCGCCGCCGCTGAGTTGCTGGAGCGATTCCTCGAGGAACTGCGCTGGCGCCGCGGGGAAATGCGCGCGGCGGCGGCGGACATGGATGCGGCGCGCTCGCGCTGGGTGCTGGCGCGCACGCACCTCGGGCGGCGTGCGGTGCGCTGGGGCGCCGCGCCCAGCAAGGGCGACGAAGGTCGCGCGGCGCAGGCCGAAGGCGGTGGCGGGTGAGCGCGGACGTGCAAGAACGCGGCGACGCGGTTGGGACCGCGCCGGTCTCCATCGTGATCGCCAGTTTGGACGATCGCGACCTCCTCGAGCGCCACCTGCCGCCGCTCCTCGCCGAACTCGAACGCCGCAACGCGGGCGACGAGGTGGTGGTGGTCGACGACACCGGCCAGGGCAGTTTGCTCGCCTGGATGGAGTCACGATACGGGGTGCCAGCGGGCCCCCTGCGCGCGATCGCGCGCGAGCACAATGGCGGTTTTGCGAAGGCCATGTGGACCGGCGTCGAGGCGGCGCGCCATGAACTCGTGTTCCTGATGAATCCCGATGTGCTCGTGCACCCGGGTTTCCTCGAGCCGCTCGCCGCGGCGCTGCGCGATCCCATGGTGCATTCGGCTGTGCCGCGGCTCCTCCTGTTCGGCGCCGAGCAGCGCATCGAATCGGTTACCGGCGTGCGCCTGCGGCGGGACATCGCCGAGGTGGACCAGCCGGCGCTCGAGGGCCAGGCCGAAAGGTACCGGTCCGGGGTCACGGAGGTGACGTACGCGGTGGGGGGCGCGGTCTTGCTGCGGCGCGCCGAGTTCCTGGCGTCGGGCGGTTTCGACCCGCTCTACGAGCCCTTCTACTACGAGGACTTGGACCTGGGGTTCGCCGCGTGGCGCGCCGGGAAGAAGGTGCTCTATTGCGCCGATTCCGTGGCCGAGCACCACCACCGCGGCACGATCCGCCGGCGTGTGGACGAACGCCTGGTGCGCGCGGTGATCGAGCGCAACCGGTTGCTGTTCCAGTGGCGCTTCCTGGACGGCGAGGAACGCCTCCGCCGGCACCTCGGAGCGCTCGAGCGCATGGCCGTGGACGCGTACCTGGGCGAACAGCGCGACGAGCTGATCTGGATGGCGCTCGCGCTCGAGCGGCTCGAAGAACTGTCGGCATCCCGCGCGCGCCTGGGCCCCGCGGTGCGCTCGTTCGACCAGGTCGTGACCGACTCGTCTCCACGCGCAGCAGCCCCCTCGCCCTAGCCGCGCTCCCTCGCCGCGCAACAACCCCCGAAGCGCAACGACGGCCCGGAGCGCCAACGGCGCGACCGATCGTAGCCTGGGGCAACGCCCCAGGTTTGTCGGAAGGAGGATGCAAGGGCTGCAGGCCCGCTCCATCGCAACGCGCCGACGCCATGGGGCGGGCCTTCAGCCCTTGCCGGTTCTACCGCAATACCTGGGGCGTTGCCCCAGGCTACGATCGGGCGGGGCGTTGCCCCTTTCGGACGATTGGACGCCCTCCGCGAAATGCGGCACTCGCGGCCCGTTGCACGTCCCGGAGCGCGGTGGAATCCGCTGCGCGATGGCTCACGCCCCGCGGCGCTCGTACATGTGCCATGGCTCACGCCCCGCGGCGCTCGTACATGTGCGATGGCTCGCGCCCCGCGGCGCTCGTACATGTGCGATGGCGCGCGCCCCGCGTCAGCTCGTGCACGTGCGATGGCGCGCGCCCCGCGGCGATTCGTGGACGCGCGGTTGCTTGCGCTGCGCGGTGGCTCGTGCATGCGCGGTTGCTTGCGCCTACGGCGCTCCGGAGCGCCAACGGCGCGACCGATCGTAGCCTGGGGCAACGCCCCAGGTCGGGCATGGAGAGGGTGCAAGGGCTGAAGGCCCGCTCCATCGCGACGTGCCAACGGCATGGGCCGGGCCTTCAGCCCGGACCGGTTCTACCGCAATACGTGGGGCGTTGCCCCAGGCTACGATCGGGCGGGGCGTTGCCCCTTCCAGGCCCCCTCGAGGCCCGCTGGGTGCGCGGGCCTCTTGGCCCGCCTTGGGAAGGGGGGCGAGCTCGTTACCCCGTGGACCCGCTCCAAGGCGGGCCAGAGGCCCGCGCACCCAGTCAGCCGCCGATCGTCATCAGGAACTCCCCATTCACCTTGGTGCGCCGCATCTTCTGGATCAGCATCTCCATCGCTTCGACCGGGTCCAGTTCGTTCAGCACCTTGCGCAGCACCCAGATGCGCTCCAGCTCCTGCGCCGTGAACAGCAATTCCTCGCGGCGGGTGCCCGAGCGGTTGATGTCGATGGCGGGGTAGATGCGGCGGTCCGAGAGCCGCCGCTCGAGCACCAACTCCATGTTGCCGGTGCCCTTGAACTCCTCGAAGATCACCTCGTCCATCTTCGAGCCCGTCTCGATCAACGCCGTGCCCAGGATCGTCAGCGAGCCGCCGCCCTCGATGTTGCGCGCCGAGCCGAAGAACTGCTTCGGCATCTGCATCGCCGTTGCTTCGATGCCGCCCGAGAGCAGCTTGCCGTTGCTCGGCGCTTCGGCGTTGGCGGCGCGCGCGAGGCGCGTGATCGAATCCAGGAGGATCACCACGTCCTGGCCCGCCTCCACGAGACAGCGCGCCTTGTACATCACCATCTCGGCCACCTTCAGGTGCCGAGCGGCGGGTTCGTCGAAGGTCGAGCTGACGACCTCGCGCCGCGCGCCGCTGATGCGCCGCTGGAAGTCCGTGACCTCCTCGGGGCGTTCGTCGAGCAAGAGGATGATGAGGTGCGCGTCCGGAGCGTTGGTGACGATCGAGTTGGCGATCTGCTGGAGCAACACGGTCTTGCCCGTGCGCGGCGGCGCGACGATCAGGCCCCGTTGGCCGCGGCCGATCGGTGTCACCAAGTCGACGATGCGCATCTCGAGCGGATTGTCGCCCGCGCCCTCGAGCACGATGCGCTTCTCGGGGTAGAGCGGTACGAGCTCCTTGAACGGCGTGCGCGTGGCGGCGGCGTCCGGATCGGCGAAGTCGATGGTTTCGATCGAGCGCAGGCAGAAGTAGCGCTCCCCATCGATCGGCGGGCGGATGGGGCCGCGCACGGTCATGCCGGTGCGCAGGCCATAGGCGCGCGCCAAACTCGGCGGGACGAACACGTCTTCCTGGGTGCCGAGGTACGACGCGGAGTGGGTGCGGAGGAAACCCTTGTCCTCGGCCACCGACTCGAACACACCTTGGGCGATCAGCGGTACACGGCGCTGGATGCGCGCCCGCGCGATCTCGAAGACCACCTCGCGCCGCTTCTTGCCGCGCAGATCCTCGAGGCCCTCTTCCTCGGCGATCGTGTGCAGTTCGCCGAGAGCGAGTCCTTGCAACGCCGCGTACTCGACGGGCTCGGGCTTCTTCTTGCGGCCGAGCGACGGCAGCGCCTCGTCCAACTCGACGAGCGCCGGCTCCTCCAGGTCCGCCGGAAGCGCGTCCCACTCGATGCGCACCTCCTCGTAGACGCGCGTCGGCGTTTCCCGGGGTTTGCTGAGGGGCGGCGGCCCTCCCTGGAAGCTGTGGGGCTTGAAGGGCTTGAACGGGCGCTGGCGCTTCTTGTTGGCCATGTTTCGGGACATTCCGAAGGGGATCGGTCCGGTGGCGGAGCCGATTCGGCGGGCAACCCAGGGGGTGCCCAGTGGGGGGGAGGAGGAAAGTGCACGCGCCTTGGACGCGCGCGGAACGTGGGGGATGGGGGAGGCGAGCGGATGTGGGGTCAAGCGCGCGGTCCGCGGGCGGCCGAGAGCAGCCAAGCGCGCAGCGCGCCGACACTGCCGGCCAGGTCGTCCAGGGAGCCGGTGTTGCGCACCACGTGGTGTGCGCGGCGTTGTTTTTCGTCCAGGGAGAGTTGCGCGGCCTCGCGGGCGGCCAGTTCGCCCGGTCCCCACGCGCGTTTGGCCGCGGCGCGCCGTTCGCGATCCGCCAGGTCCGCCTCGACGAAAACCAGGGCGTCGCACTCGGCCACCCACCCGTGTTCGCGGTCGTGCTCCAAGAGGAGCGGCACGTCGAGCACGCAGATGGGGACCGCCGCGGCGCGCGCGGCAGCCAACTCGTCCCAGATGTTGGCACGGACGCGCGGATGGATCCAGCTTTCGAGCCGGGCGAGTCGCTCGGGGTGCCCAAAAACTTGGGAAGCGATGTGCTTTCGGTTCGGGCTCCCGTCGCGGTCGATGGCGTCGGGGCCGAACTCGGAGGCCAGGCGCTCGGCCAGTTCCGGATCGGCGAGGACCCGGTGGGCCATCGCATCCGCGTCGAGGACACGTCCATCCGGTCCGGCGAGCAGCCGGGCCACCTGGGACTTGCCGGAGGCGATGCCGCCGAGCAGGCCGATCACGAGGGTGCGCGGGGAGTTCGGGGACAACGTCGTTCGAGGGGCCTGTGTGGGGAGCGTCGGCGCGGCTGGGGGCGCGGCCGGGCGTCGGAGAGGTGGCAGTATCCACGGACGGCGCTCGGATTTCGTCACCGTTCGCCGGCGCCACGCTAGAAGTCGCGGGCGCCGCGTCAAGGGCCGCAAAATCCCTTGCCCGGGCCCGGGGCCTCGGGTATCACCGGCGCCCCGGGTTTCACGGCAGGGCCACGGCCCGCGCCGACTCCCCCGACCTTACTCTCCCTGCGATCGCCACCGGGTACCCGGGATGCCCGGATCCGACGGTCGCCCGGATCGGTGCGTCGTGTGGGGCCGCGCCCGCGCTATCCTCTGGCGACCCGAGCTCCTTTGACCCCCCGCGCGGGGGCCGATGGGCCCGACCGCCTGCGTTCCGATCCCACTGCCTGCGTTTCGATCCCACCGCCTGCGTCTCGATCCCCTTCGTCCCCCCCCCGCACCCGCCAATCCCCGTCGTCCCAGCGCTGCCTCGCTGTCCGCGTCGCCGGCCGCGGTGGTCCTCCCCGGACCGCCTCGGCCTTCCGCGCGGGCCGAAACGCTCCCCTGGCCCGTCCAGGGGAACAACGCCGACGGAGCCCATCCCCCCATGCCGGTCAACCAACTCCGAGGTTCCCCCTCCATGATGCGTTCCAACAGCGGCGCCGCCCGCGTGAGCGTGGTCTGGATCATCGCCACGATCGTCCTCGCCCTCGTGGCGGTGGCCTTCGCGGTCATTTCCCAGAACGACCTGACGGCGGCCAAGGACTCCGCCGCGGCTGCGGCCCTCCAGGAAGAGGAAGCCAAGGCCCTGTTCGAGTCCGAAGCCGAGTACGCCCGCCAACTGAGCCGCGCCCTCGGTTTCTACGACCGGGCCGCGGCCAGCCCGCGCACGAACGTGGACACCGTGCGCCAGGGTTTCGAGGAACTGCGCGCCGCGTTCCCCGCCCTGGACTCCAGCGTGGTCGACTTCGAAATCGCGATCCCGCCCCTGCGCCGCGAGTACGAAGCCCGCGGCCAGCGCATCGCGCAGGTCGAGAGCGACGTGCGCCGCCTCGAGAGTGAACTCGCGACGGAACGCCAGGGCCGCGCCGCCGACGTGCGCTCCAAGGACACGCTGATCGCGCAGTTGCGCGGCGAACTGGCGGACGCCAAGAGCAACGCCGCGGACCGCGAGAGCGAGCTGCAGGCGACGGTGGCCTCCGAGCGCAGCCGCGTCAGTGCCCTCGACCAGGACCTGCGCAACCTGCGCAACGAACTGGAAGTGCTGCAGCGCGCGCACAACCAGGAACTCGCCCGCTTCTCGGCCCGCGTGGACGAACAGGGCCGCAAGCTGACCTTCCTGTCGCCGAGCGCCCGCGACTTGCCGGACGCGAAGGTGCTGGCCGTCAGCGGCAAGCTGGGCACCGCGTGGATCGACGTCGGCGCCGAGCAGCGCGCCGCGCGCGGCATCCGCTTCCGCATCGAAGGCGGCAGCGAGACGAACCGCCGTGTGAAGGGCTACGGCGAGGTGATCGAGGTCGAGGGTGACCGCTCCAAGATCGCCCTCTACGACGTGGTCGACGCGTTCGATCCGATCACGGCCGGCGACGTGCTGATCAACCCGGTGTACGACCCCCGCGGCGAGCGCCGGGCCGTGTTGGCCGGCCGCTTCTCCGGCCAGTACGACGAGAAGGAACTGCGCGCCCTCCTCGGCCGCATGGGCATCACGGTGCAGTCCAGCCTGGACCTCACCACCGACTTCCTGATCGCCGGCGGCGAGATCTACGTCGACGAGTTCGACGAACCCTACGAGCAGCCGCTGCAGCCCAGCGACCTTCCGATCTACAAGGAAGCCGAGGCGCTCGGCGTGCAGATCATCCCGATCTCGCGCATCCGCGAGTACTTCGTGCTCTGAACGGATCCTAGAGCGCCGCGCGGGACACGTGCCCCCGCGGTTCATGGTGCGGAGCAGCGACTCCGCGAACCGCGCGGGCGGGTCGCTTCACCGGCGCCCCGCCCGCGAGTCCAACCGAGCCGCGGTGATTCCCGCGGTGATTTCCTCGGTGACCCCCCCCGGTGAAGGCCCCCCGGTGAAGCCCACAAGCGCGCACAACGAACCGCCCGCCGCCGAGCGCCCGGCGCGCGCGGTAGGTCCGGGCGGGCCGACAACTCCGGGCAGGGCGGGGGACGGCCGCGTGCCCAGTGGGGCGGCGCCGCCCTCGACCGACGCGGACGGCGGTCCGCGCATGAGTCTGGCCGAGCACCTCGACGAGCTGCGGCGCAGGCTTGTGCGCGGCATCCTGGGGATGGCCCTCGCCTTCGCCGTCGCCTACGGCTTCCAGGACCGCACGTTCGAGATCGTGCTGCGGCCGCTGCACCAGGCCGTCGGCTGGCTCAACGCCGACATGTTCGCGGCCTACGAGAAGCGCATTGCCGAGGATCCCGCGCTCGACCCCGAGCTCTACTTCCTCGAGGGCAAGGACGGCCGCCGGCGCCTGCGCGAACCCATCGACACACGCCCGCAGGCGACGGGGCCGGGCGAGGCCTTCCTCGGCAACCTGAAGGCCGCGTTCTACCTGTCGCTCTTCGTCGGCGGCCCGGTCCTCTTGTGGCAGTTGTGGTTGTTCGTGGCTGCGGGGCTCTATCCGGCGGAGCGTCGCGCCGTGTTGTCGTACATCCCGACCAGCATGGGCCTTTTCGTCGTCGGCACGCTGTTCGGCTACTTCGTGATGGTGCCCTACGCCATCTACTTCCTGAACACCAGCGTCGATCTGACCCAGGTGCGGCCGGACTTCCGCTACGCGCAGTACTTCGGGTTCCTGTCGAGCTTGTGCGTGGGCCTGGGTGCGATCTTCCAGTTGCCGGTCCTGATGACGGCGCTGGCGCGGGTCGGGCTCGTCACCGCCGCGACATTCGCGAAGTGGCGCGGCCACTTCATCGTCGGTGCCTTCGTGATCGGGGCGATCCTGACGCCGCCAGACCCGTTCACGCAGACGATGATGGCGGCGCCGATGGTGCTGCTCTACGAACTGGGCATCCTGTGCGGCCGGTTGGTGGAGCGCCGCGCGGCGCGCCAGGCCGCGGCCGTGGCGCGGGGAGCGCACGGATCGTGACGCTGGGCGCGGCACCGAAAGGCCCGCGCGACGCCGCGCCGTTGCCCCTCCACGCCGCCGTGTTGGCGGTGGGGGATGAGCTGCTGACGGGTGTGCATCCCGACCTCGACACACCGATCGTCGCCGCGGCCCTTTTGGACGTCGGGATCGAAGTGCGCTGTTCGGCCGTCGAGCGCGACGACGTGGACGCCATCGAAGCGCGGCTCCGCGAACTGTGCGCGCGTCACGGGCTCGTGGTCACGACGGGGGGCCTCGGGCCCACGGACGACGACGTGACGCGGGACGCGATGGCACGCGTGCTGGGCGTTCCGCTCGACGAGCGCCCCGAGGCATGGGCCCCGATCGCCGCACGTTTTGCGGCCCGCGGCCGCGAAGCGCCGCGCAGCAACCGCCGCCAGGCACTCTTGCCGCGCGGCGCCGAAATGCTGCCGAACGCGCTCGGCACCGCGCCGGGATTCTGGGCGGTGCTGCCGACGGGTGGGGTCGTCGTGGCGCTCCCCGGGCCGCCCTCGGAGTGCTCCGGCATGGTGCAGGCGGAGTTGCTGCCGCGCGTGCGCGCGCGCCTCCTGGCCGCCCAGCCGTGGGCGCGCGCGGCCTTCAGTTTGGTCGGACTCTCGGAGTCCACCTTCGCCGACATGTTGGGGGATTGGATGGCCCGCGGCGTGGAGCCGCGCATGGGAGTTTCCGCCCGTGACGGCGTGCTGGTGGTGAAACTCAGCGCGTCCGGCGGCTCGGCGGCGGAGCGCCTCGAAGCGCGCTGCGCGGAGTTCCGCGCGCGTTTTGCCGCGCACATCTACGCGGAGGCCGACCTCGGGCTCGAAGCCGTGGTGGTGGGGCTGCTCGCCGAGCGCGGACTGCGTGTCGCGTTTGCCGAGTCCTGCACCGGCGGCCTGCTGTCGGAACGTGTGACACGTGTGCCCGGCGCGAGTGCCGTGTTGCAGGGCGCGGTGGTCAGCTACGCGAACGCCGCGAAGGTCGCGACGCTGGGAGTCGATCCCGCGCTCTTGGACGCGCACGGCGCCGTCAGCGAGCCCGTCGCCCTGGCGATGGCACGCGGCGCGCGGCGCGCCATGGACGCGGACCTGGCCCTCTCCATCACCGGCGTCGCGGGGCCGGATGGGGGCACGCCGGACAAGCCGGTTGGGCACGTGTGGTTCGGCCTCGCGACCGGGGCGGGGGAGCGCGCCTACTGCGCCCGCTTTCCCGCGGCCGGCCGCCAGCGGGTGCGTGTCCAAGCGGTCCAGTTCGCCCTGGAACTCGTGCGCCGCGAGGTCCTCGGCCTCGGTTTCGCGGGCCTTGCCTGGACCTACCCCGGATCCGCCGCGGCGCAGCCCCCCAAGGATCCGGGGCGACTTGGAACCGCGGTTCTTGGGAGCGGCGGCGAATCGGGCACTTGACCCGCGCGCCGTCGTGCCGCTAGCATTCCGCCCCTCCACTACCCCGTGGTGTAATTGGTAACACAGCAGATTTTGGTTCTGTTATTTCAGGTTCGAGTCCTGGCGGGGTAACCATCTTCTCGGGCGGCGTCGCCAGATCGACGCGGTTGTCGCTCCTCTTAGGGCCTACTGTGTTGTGCCAGTGGGGCCGTCCCCCAGAGCGAAGCGGCCCGATGCGCGAAGCCTCCCACGGCAGCGAAGTCCCACCCCCGGCCGAAACGTCGCGTCGACGCAGCGACCCGAGTGCGAAGCGAGCGCGCGCGGCAGCGTGTGTTGCCGCCTGCCTTCTCGCCGCGTGCGGAAGCTCGCACGAGAACAACCTCGGGCGCCCGCCGATCCTGCTCGTGGTGCTCGACGCGCTGCACGCCGAACACGTATCCCACCTCGGCTACCACCGCGAGACCACACCCAATCTCGACCGCCTGGCCGCGCTGGGGGTCAGTTTCGAACGCGCGTTCGCGCCGGCGCCCTACACGCTCGCGAGCATTCCGTCGCTTCTGACCGGCAGGTTGCCGGACCACCACGGATTGGTGCGTCCCAACGAAAGCCTGCGCGACGGGGAAGTGCTGCTGGCCGAGAGCCTGGCGGAAGTGGGCTACCGCAACTTCGCCGTGGTCGCGAACCCGAACGGCGGCGCGGAACACGGAATCGACCGCGGCTTCGAGCGCTTCTTGGACCTCGCGGTGGACGCGCTCGACGATCCGGAGGCGATGGAGCGCATCTTCGCGCCGAACTTTCCACCCCTCGTGGCCGAGTGGCTGCGCGAAGTGGCGGAGTCCGAGGCGCCGACGTTCGTCTACCTGCACCTGCTCGAACCGCACTCGCCCTACCAACCGCCGCCGCACCTGCGCGCGCTCTACGTGGATCCCGCGTACACGGGCCCCTTCGCCGGCGGCGACACGCAGACGCTGATCGATTCGGTGCACGGCAAGATCGAAGTGACGCCGGAGGACGTGGAGGCGGTGCGCGGCCTCTACGACGCGACGCTGCGCCTTGGCGACCAAGCGCTCGGCGACGTGCTCGATCTGTTCGACGAAGCGGGGCTCCTGGATCCGGCGCTCGTGGTCGTCACGAGCGACCACGGGGAGGCGCTCTGGCAGCGGGGCCGTTGGGGCCACAACGACGAGCTGTACGACGAAATGCTGCACGTGCCGCTCGTGATCAAACTGCCTCTCGGCGCGGGGCCCGTCGGCGAGCGCCGCCAGTCGCTCGTGTCGCCGATGGACGTGTTTCCCTCCATCGCCGAATGGCTCGATCTGAAGGCGCCCAAGAAGCCCTTTGACGGAGTGTCGCTGGCCGCGGGGATTCGCGACCGCAGCCTGCAGGATGCCGTGCGCACGCTTCGCCTTCGCACCAACGCGCGTTTGCCGTCGATTGGCGAGCGCACGCTGCGCGACAAGCTCATCGTCGAGTTGGGGCAAAACGTCGCGCCGATCGGCATCGAGTACTACGACTTCCACCGCGATCCGGGCGAGCGTGCGAACCGCTACGCGCCGGGGCAAATGGCCCTCGACCGACGGGCGTCGGACTTGGCGGCGTGGTTCCGCGAGCACTACGACCCAGAGGGCTCCGCGCGCCCCGTGGACGCGCGCCGGGCCCGGCTGCTCTCGAACCTGGGTTACACCGGCGACTGAACGTCCGCCGCCCCCGGCGGGGTGCCGCGGCGCGGGCGAGTTTCGAGGGCCGCCCGGTCGCGGTAGGACTCGGCCAGGGCCCGCGCGCGCGCGTCCAGGGCCGCGTCGGGTGGTTCGGGCCGGGATTCGAGCGTCCACGCGCGCCCAAACACGTCGAGCAGCGCCGCCGCGAGGTCGTCGAAGCTCACGCCCGTGCCCGCGGCGTCCGCGGTGGCGACACCCGGCTCCAGCGGATCGGCGGCGAGTTTGATCGAGCCGTGGTGCAACACCCGCCCGCCGCGCCGGCGCTGGGCCGAGCCCACACCCTTTGCCAGCGCCCCGTCACCCGCCCTCGGCCACACGAGGTCGAGGGCGCTGGACTCCTGGAAACACATGCCCGTCCCGGCCACGTCCGATGCCAAGGGTTCATCGCCACGCAGCCGGGCGTCGATGCCGAAGGGGCGCAGCGCCGCCGCCAGCAGCGTGTGCACACGCGTGTAGGAGTCCGCGACGGGACCGAGGTACCACGGGTGCTCCTTCGGTGCGGCGAGCGCGAAGGTCAACTCCGCGCCGTGGTGGATCGCGCCGCCGCCCGTGAGCCGCCGCGCCACGTGCACGAGACCTTTTGCCGTCGGCACGTCGTCCAGGGTCTGGAACCAGCCGAGGCTCAACCCCGGCGGGTCCATCCGGTAGATCCGCAGGGTCGGGCGCGCAGACGCACCCGCGCCCTCGAGCAGCAGCTCGTCGAGCGCCATCTGGTAGGCCAGGGGCTTTAGGGGGCCCACGAACCAGCGCCAGGGCATCAAGGGCGCGCGTTCAATGGCTCTCGGCCAAGTACGCTTCGTATTGCGCGGCGCTCAAGAGGTCGCCGTCCAAGTTCTTCGACTTGGGCGCGAGGCGGATCATCCAGCCCTGGTTCCAAGGGTCCTTCGAGAGGATCTCGAGGTGGTCCTCGATGGCCGGGTTGGCTTCGAGCACCGTGCCCGATACGGGCGCGTTGAGGTCGGCCACGGCCTTCACGGATTCGATCTCGCCGAAGGTCTCGCCGGCGTCCACCGTGCGGCCCGCCTCCGGCAGGTCGCAGTAGACGAGGTCACCCTCGTTGCCGCTGCAGAGTTCGTTCACGGCGAAATCGGTGATGCCGATGACAACCGTATCGCCGTCCGGTTTGACCCACTCGTGGGTGCGTGTGTACTTGCGATCGTCGGGACGCATGGGGGGATGGGATCCTCTGCTCTCGAAAAGGAAGGGAATCGTTGGGGGAAGCGCGGCCGCGCGGGCTCACCGACGCGTGCGCGAATAGAAGGGCAGTTCCTGGACCGAACAGGCCTGGCGCTTGGCGCCGAGTTCGAACTCGAGCGCCGTGCCGGCCTTGTCGAGACCCAGCTCGACGTAGGCGGAGCCGATGTGCTTGCCGACGGTGGGGGACACGGAGCCCGAGCAAACGAAGCCCACGTGCCGGTCGCCGGCAACGAGCTTGTGGCCCTGGCGCGGCACTCGCGGGCCTTCCGTCGTGATGCCCACGAGCCGACGTGTCGGCGCCGCGGCGATGCGCTGGAGGGCCGCGAAACCGATCGTGTTCGCCTTCTCGGGCGTAAGGGCGAGCCCAAATCCGAGTCCCGCTTCCACGGGATTCATGCCGGGGCCGATCTCGTGGCCATAGAGCGGCATGCCCGCCTCGAGGCGCAGCGTGTCGCGCGCGCCGAGTCCGATGGGGGTCATGCCGTGTGCCGAGCCGGCGGCGAGCAGGCTGTCCCACACCTTTGGCGCCAACGCGTTGGGCAGGTAGAGCTCGAAGCCGTCCTCGCCGGTGTATCCCGTGCGGCTGATGCGCACGTTCGGGATGCCGCACACGGTGCCGTAGCCGAAGCGGTAGTACTTGATCGACGCGAGGTCGACACCTTCGACCACTTCGGCCAAGGCCAGGTGCGAGTTCGGGCCCTGCAGCGCGATCATGCCGAGCTCGTCCGTGCGGTCGACGATCTCGACGTTCGCTCGGCCGACGTGACTCCGCATCCAATCGAGGTCGACCGCGGTGTTCGAGGCGTTGACCACGACGAAGACGTGGTCCTCGCCGCGGTACACGAGGATGTCGTCGATGGGGTCGCCGTTCTCGCGGCAGAAGAGCCCGTACCGGATGGCCCCCACGGGGATCTTCGCGACGTGGTTCGTGGCGAGGCGGTCGAGGAACGGGATCGCGTCGGGACCGCGCAGCTCCACCCGCCCCATGTGCCCCAGGTCGAACAGGCCGACCCGTTGGCGCACGGTGGTGACCTCTTCCAGGATCGGCCGGTACTGGACCGGCATGGCCCAACCGCCGAAGTCGATCAGGCGGGCGCCGGCGGCCACGTGGGCGTCGTAGAGCGAGGTCTGTTTCATGGTGGGGCAAAGAGTCTATCCGCGGCGGGCGGCTCTCCCCAGGGCACATCCGCGTCGGTGCGCGCGCGGGGCCGGGGCCGCGGACCGCGGAGGGACGGGCGGGGTACGTTTGGGTGCGGGAGGCCCGACCCCCGCGCACCGATGGAACGCGCGCGCCAAACACCCTTCGCCCTGCCGCGGCTCCTGCTCGGCGCCCTCCTGGCGTTGCCCGCGGGAGCGCCCCTCGCCGCCGCCCAGGGCCCCTTCGAGAGCGGTCCGCGCTGGCAGGTGTCGAGCCCCAGCGCCAGCCCCGCCATTCCCCGCGCGGCGGCCGCCGTGGGCGGGGGCGAACTTTTTGCCGTGGGATGGTCGCTCGGGCACCCCGCCCTGGCGCTGCTCGGCGGCGCGGCGGGGGACGCCGAACCGCTGGCCGTCGACGACTCGTACGCGGGTGCGCTCGGCGCGGTCCACGTCGGCGCGCGGGGAGCGGACCAGATCTACTCCCTGGCCCAGTACCCGCTCGCCGGCGGGGCCCGGCGCACGGAACTGCGGCGGCACCGGGCGTCGGCGGCCCCCGGCGCATTCGTGGCCGAGGCGCGCGTCGATCTGCCGGGGAGCCCCGCGGGCGCGGCGCAACTCGTGGTGCCACCGGCGGGTGAACACGTCGTCGTCGCGCGGCACGATCCGGCCCTGGGGCGGATCCGGCTGGAGACGTTCTCGGGTGCGGACCTCTTCCCGCTGCTCGCGTTGGAAGTGCAGGGCGCGAGCCTGAGGGCCATCGCCGCCGACGTCACCGGCAGCCGCCTGGCCCTCGCGAGCGGCACTCGCCTCGACCTGTTCGAGGGATCGGGAGCGCTGCTCTTCAGCGCGGCCCTCGACTTCTCGAGCGACACATTGGCGCTCTCTGGGGACGGCCGCACCCTGGCCGTGGGGGCGCAGGGACGCCTCCGCCTGTGGCGGGAGGCCGCCGGTCAGTGGACGGAGCACCCCGGGCCCAAGGCCGGGCCCTTCGAGATCCCGACGGCCCTCGCACTCTCCGCGGACGGAACCTGGCTCGCCGTGGGTTGGTGGGACACCGTATCGGGCAAGGCGGCTCGCGCCGAGACACACGACCTGATTCAGGGCCTTCGCCTGCACGTGCACCAACAGACCGGTGCCCCGTGGTCCAAGCAGAACACGGTCAGCGCCGCGTGCATCAGCGCGGACGGCCAGCGCGCGGCGTTTGCGTTTTGGGGCCAGGGCGGAACGGAGCCGGAAGTGCTGCTCTACGACCGCCACCAGAGCGATGCGATCCTCAGCGCGAATCTGACGGGCAGCGCGCTCGCGATCGCACTCGACGCGGGCGGAACCCGTTTGCTCGCCGCGCACAAGGCGACCCACGCCAACGACGTGTCGAACACCGGGTTCGCCGTGCTGTTCGACACGGGCGAGCGCGCGGTGCAGCTCGAACGCACCCCGGTCGTGGGCGGCGCGAGCGCGCTGCTTCACGGGGGCGCGGGTCCCGCCATCGGCCTGGTGGGGCAACCGGGCGCGGCGCTCGGCTGGCCGGGGGTGGAGGGGGCGCTCCTGGTCGATCCGCTCCAGCCCCACTGCCTGTGGCCGCTGGTGCCCCAGGCTGCCGGGCACGGCGCGTTTGCATTCGACGTGCCGAACCAGGCCGCCCTCCGGGGCCTCGAGTTCCAGTTCCAGGTGCTCGAACTCGTCCCGGCCCTCCGTTTTGGCGAGGCGGGACCCCGGGTGACCCTGCTCTAGCACCCACCCTTTCGCTTCAGAGCGCCCGTGGCGGGGGCCGATAGCGGCGTTGGTTGCGGTCCCTTGGCCGCACGCGCCGCCCATTGGGCCCGGCGTTTTGTCCCTCCCCCCCGGCGCGCCGCCTCGGCGCGCCCGTCGCCCGCCCGGAACTCAGCCCCATGACCCGTGGGAAGTCGCTCCGTATTCCGCTTTGTTTCGCCGTCGTGTCCCTCGTCGCCGCTTGCGGCGGCGGATCGGGGGAGACCAGCACCGCCACCTTGGCGAGCGTCGTGCAGGATCTCGACCTGGATCCCGACGGCCTCACCACGGTGCTGACGTTCAGCTCCTCGGCGCCCGTTCTGGGCACGTCCGGGGTGGAGAGCGACGGCGGGCAGACCGCGGTCGATGTCACCGTGGACGGCGCGCTGGTCACCGTGCTGTGGGACGCGCCCGTCAACACCGAGCACCGTGTCCGCGCTCTCGAGAGCGGCGTGCTCGGCGACTTCGTCGACGTGTCCACGACGGACGCCGCCGCGCCGACCTACTCCGTGCAGTCCGCGGACCAGGTCGCGGGGCTCGGGGGCGATGTGATCGAAGTGCAGTTCCAAGGCCCGCGGGTCGATCCCGAGGCAGTCGAGCTGGGCGACAACTGGAGTTTGGTGCTCGGCTCGACGGTGCTGCCGCTCGCCGACAGCGCGCTGAGCTTCGACGTCGACCAGCAGTTGCTCACGATCACGACCGACGAGACCGCGAACGTGCACGCCAGCTTTGGCCTGCGTGTCAACGGCTTGACCAGCGTGGCGTCGACGCCCGTGGCGAACTCCACCGTGGTGGGCGTCGCCGTGGGGGACAACCAGGCGCCGACCCTGGTCTCCGCCGTGCAGCGCCTCGGTGAGGACGAGTTCGGCCGCGTCGTCGACTTCACGTTCAGCGAAGCCATGAGCCCGGTCTTCGCCACCAAACAGTCCAACTACTCGGTGGGTTTCCCGGTGTTCGCGCAGTCCGCGGAACAAACCTCGCCCGAGACGCTGCGTGTGACCTTCACCCAGCCCGTCGTGCCGGGAATCGACACCGTATTGCTGATCGAAGTGCTCGACGCCCACGGCAATGCGTTCGTGGGTGCGGCCGTGCCCGTTTCGGCCGGTAGCACCGTCGCCAACGACTTCGCGGTCGATCCGGTCCTCGAGACGCTGAGCGGCGCGGCCAATGACCGGGTGATCGTCGTCACGTCCCAGGCCCTGGCCCCGGCCACGGCGACCGACGCGGACAACTGGGATCTCGAGGTGGACGGCAACCCGGTGGACCTCTCGGGGGCCACCCTGCAGTACAGCTTGCTCAGCAAGACCCTCACCATCGGGCTCGACGGGGACCACACCAACGGACTGGGTTTCGAACTGACTCCGGCCGGTGTGTTCGACGTGGACGGCCAGGCCTTTGCGGCGACCTTCAGCGGCCTCGTCGACGGGGAGAGCACGGCGCCGGGCATCCTGGCCGCCATCCAGAACCGGATGCTTGACTTCGACGGCGAGACGCTCGACGTGCGCTTCAGCGAAGCGCTCGATCCGACGAGCGCACAAACGGCCGGAAACTACGTCCCGAGCGGCACCCAGAACGTCCTGTCGGCCACCCTGTTGCCCGACAACGAAACGGTGCGCCTCGAGCTCTCCGAGGCGATCGTGCCGGGGCTGCACACGGTGGCGGTCGCGGGCGTCACGGACCTCGCCGGCAACAGCCTGGTGGCCGTGGCCCAGCAGGCCCTGACCTCCACGGACGTCGACGCTCCCTCCGCGACCGCGGTGTTGCTGCGCGGCGAGATGGGGCTCGACAACGACCGCGTCGAGGTCGTGTTCGACGACCTGATGGTGGCCGACGAGGTCGAGACCCCAGCCAACTGGACCGTCGAGTCGCCGGTCGGCACCCCCCTCGACACGAGCCTGGCGAGCATCGTCTACAGCGCGGAGTCGAACTCCGCCGTCTTGACCTTCGACGGCGGCGACGACGTCAACCTCCAGTTCGGCGCGGACTTCGCGGTCGCCTTCGCCTCGATGCGAGACCTGGGTGGCAACGAAGTGACGGCGGACGTGTACCCCGGTGACGTGGACACGGAGTCGGGCATCCCGTCGCTCGAGTCCGCCTGGGTGCGCAACGCGCCCAACGAGAACCAGGTCGTGCTCGTCTTCGACGAACCCATGGCCAACTTCGACGACGCGGACGCGGTCTATCGTCTGCGCGACCAGAACGGCTTCCTCTTGGGCATGCCGGTCTCCACACCCACCCGCTCGTCGGACGGGCGCTCGGTGACGTTGACCTTCGGCATGGTGGTCACCTCGTCGAACCACGTCGACGTCCAGGGTGTCACCGACCTGGCGGGCAATCCGTTCTTCCCCGAGTTGATGGCTCCCATCGAGAGCCAGGACAGCGCGGAGCTCGACTTCGACTTGGCCCAGTCCAGCGTGACCACGGTCAGCGGCGAGTCCAACGACCGATTCCAGATCCTGTTCGAAAGGCGCCCGAGCATGTTTGGCCTGCTGGATCCTTCGAACTACTCGCTCAGCGGTGCCGGCGAGAACGTGTCGCTCAGCGGAGCGGTGTTCGAGTTCGACGGCGACACGGTTCTGACCGTGCACCTCGGAAGCGGCGTCGACCTCGTGAACACCGCGGCGTACACGATCGAGTTCTCGGGGCTCACCACGGCGCAAGGTGTGCCGATGGGCGGTTCGCAGAGCGAAGTGCACCCCGCCCTCGGCGACAACATCGCACCGGTGCTGCCCGCGGGCAGTGTGCGTGTCGATGCGGGAGGTCAGGGTGATTCCGTGCTCGTCGACTTCGACGAGGCCGTCGACCTGGATTCGGCCACGAACACGGCGAACTACCTGCTCGAAGGCCTCGCGCCGATCCTCGCCGAGCGTGTCGGTCCGCGCACCGCGCGCCTCTCGTTCGCCGTGCCCGTGAACGTCGGGGACACCCTCGACGCGGACGTCGAGGACCTGGCGGGCAACCTCGGCCAACTCAGTCGCCTGGTGACCGCCGCGGACAGCTCCGGTCCGCTCGTGACCGGTGTCGAGGGCTCCATCGCCCCCGGCTTCGGCGGCGACCGAGTGTTCGTGCGCTTCCACAAGCCGGTCGATCCGACCGTCGCCACCACGGCCTCGAACTACGCGGTGTCGACGGGTGGCCAAGCCCTGGACCTCACCTCGGCGACCTTGACCTACAACTCGATCGACAACGAGGTCACCATCCGATTGGCCGCGGGCCAGGAACTGCTCGCCGGTCAGTCCATGCAGGTCACGGTCGACGGCATCCTGGACCACGCGGGATTCGCGCTGACACCCCAGGCCGTCGTCTTCGGCGCGGTCAGCGGCGACGCGGCGGAGCCGACCATGGTCTCGGCCTTCGCGAACCGCAGGATCAGCGACACGGGGCTGGTGCTCGACGTGCTCTTCAGCGAGGACGTGGCACCGCTCGAAGCCCAGGACGCTTCGAACTGGACGGTTTCCGGCGGCCAGTCGGTGCTCACCGCGACGCTGCTCTCGGCGCGCGTGCTGCGACTCGAGCTGGCCACGCCCTTCGCCGACGGCGACACGCTCACGGCGGGTCAACTGACGGACGCGGCGGGCAACAGCGCCCAGGGCGAGCAGATCGCGCCCCTGCCCTGATTCCCAGGGGTTCCGAAGCAGTCCTGGAAGGCAAACGGCCACCCGCGGGAGCTCCCCGCGGGTGGCCGTGCTCTTGGGTGGAGGATGTTCGCCGAAGCCTCGGCCGGCAGCCCAGGTGGAAGCCTCACTTTGCCTACAGAGGGCCCACCGCGGAGGTCGATCCGGCCACTTGACGCGTCCCGCCCCGGGGCCTTCGAACCGGACCAACGGCGTCGCGCCCTGCCATTCGCCCCGATGAACAGCGTTACCCACTCCCGCTCCAACGCCGGCTGGAACCTCAGCGACGTGGTGCTCGCCGTGCGCGGCGCCGACGAGCGGCCGGCCGAGCCCGAGCGCTACCTCGCGGGCCGCGTCGAGGAACTGACGCGCCTCGAGCGCCGCCAGGCCGAGGCCTGCCTCGAGATGCTCGTGGCCGCCGCCCGCGACAGCGCGGAGGATCCGGAGGTGCTGGAAGCCCTGGTGCTGCTCGGCTTGGCACAGCCCAAGTCCGTGGCGCGCCTCGGGCTCGCGATGGTGAACTACGGTCGGCGCGCCGCGGCCCTCTACGAGCGCCAGGAGCGCGAGGACCGCGCCCGTGGGCTCTTGGCGCTGCTCAGCGCCTCGTTCGGCGAGAGCCGCGCCGTCGAGCGCGACCTCGCGGCCCTCCTGCGCCGCAGCGGCGAACTCGACCAACTCGTGCGCCGCTACGTGGCGCGCGCCCAGGAACGCATCGACGCCGGCGAACCCGCGGAGGCAATCCCGTGGTTGCAGGAAGTCCTGGTGGCGGACCCGGCGCGCAAGGACATCGCGCGCATGATCCGCGACCTGCGTTTCGAGGAGGGCGAGCGGCGCGCCGCGCGGCAACGCCGGCGGCGCTTCAGCATCGCGGCGCTCTGCGTTTCCCTCGCAGTGAGCCTCACGGTGTTGCGCGAACAGCGCCTCGCCCAGGCCTACGCGCGGCTCGGCACGCCGGCCGAGGCCGTGCTCGTGGACCTCGAGTCGCACCTCGCGAGCTTGGAGGCGTTCATGGCGGACCATCCGCTTTGGCACGGCACACTGCGGGTGCTCGAGGAACGCGGTCGCCTGCGCGCGCGCATCGATGCCCTGCGCAGCCGCGAGGCGGCCGAGCGCGAGCGCTCGCGCCTGACGCTGGAACGCCGCGACGAACAGGCCGACGCGGCCCAACTGGCAGCGACGCGCGCCGCGGAATTGGGCCAATGGGAGGTTTCGCTCGCGCACTTCCGCGCGGCCCTCGAGTTGGCCTCCGAATCCTGGCCCGAACGCGGCTGGGCAGAACGAAACGTGGAGGCGCTCGAGCGGATGCTCGGCGAGACCCCGTGAGCATGATGCGCAAGATTCTGTCCCGCGGACGTGTCCGCGATGCCCGCCAACGGGTCTCCCGGACGCCCAGCCCCAGCAACTACGGATTGCTCGCCCAGGAGCACGCGCTGCTCGGCGAGATGCGCGAGGCCCTGCGTGTCTGCGAGGAGGGCCTGGTGCAGTTCCCCGGCAACGCGGAGTTGCTCCGCATGGCCGAGCGGGCGCGGCGCCAGCAGCGCGAGCACCGCATCGCGGAGCTGCGCGAGGAACTGCGCGAAGGGCCCCGCCCGGGACCGCAGCGCGAGCTGGCGGAGCTGCTGCTCGAGGGCGGCCAGATCCAGCGCGCCGAGGAACTGACGCTCGAGTGGCTGCAACTCGGCGGTGGGGGGGAAGCCCAGCTCCTGCTCGCCAAGGTGCGTGTGGAGCGGTTCCTCGCGGACCGCGGCCGCGAGGTCGGGCTCAAGGCCGTCGAAGCGCTGCAACAGGCCGAGATCCTCCTGCCCGCGGATGCCCGTGTGTACCAGCAGCGGCTCCACCTCCTCGTGTCCGTGGGCGCCTGGGCCGAGGCCCGGCGCACGGTCGCGCGGTTGCTCGAACTGCAGCCCGGCGACTACGTGCTCGAGGCGCGCTTCCGCTCGCTCGAGCCCCTGCTCGAGCGTTCCGTCGACCTCGACAGCGCGCTCCGAGAGGTGGAACGCACGGGGCGCCTCGTGGACGAGGAGCACAGCGACGGCCGCGAGAGCGCCGCCGACGTGCGTCCGGCCCTGCGACAACTTGCGGGCGAGCGCGGTGTGCGCGCGGCCCTCTACCTGCGCGGCGGCACGGCCCTGGTGCAGGGTCCCCGCGGCGCCACGGCCGAGCGCACGGCGCGCGCCGTGCGCAGCGTGACCCAGGGCGCGCGCGCCGCGGCGCGCAAACTCGGCCTCGGCCGAGCATTCGACGTGCGCCTCGAGGGCAGCTTCGGCACGCTCGCGATCGCGCTCGGCGAATCCGACGCGGGTGCACTGTGGGTCCACGGGGAGCTGCAGCGCAACCACGAGGTCGCCCTTGCGGACCTGGCCGGCGCCAATGCGCGGACTTCGGAGGGAATGCGATGATCGAGATCCTCGAGCCGATCGCCCGCGTTCCGGGCGTGCGCGTGGTGGGCCTGGTGACCGTGGACGGGGTGCCGATCGCGGTGCCCGGCCTGGCCAACGAAGGTGGCATCAACGGGCACGACGTGGAAGCCCTGGCGGCGATCGCCACGTCCTGGATGGACGAGGTCTCCCGCACCGTGGGCAGCCTCTCTTGGGACGCGCCGCGGCGTCTGGTCCTGCGCGCGGCCCGCGGGACCCTCGTGCTGCTCGGCACCCGCGGTGCCGTATTGATCGCCCTGCTCGATTCCGGAGTGGGGCCCGAAGAGCTGCGATTGGCGATGGACGGCGCGGTGACACGCATCCAACGCACGCTGAAGGGAATGGGTAAGGAACGAGACACGGCCGCGCAGGCTTCCCGTCCCGATCCGATGCCGGCGCTGCCTCGCGGCGCCGGGGCGGACGACGAAGGGTCCCTGCAGGCGCGGACGACAACAGACGACAGACACCACCAGGCGGGTACTTGAGCGATGGTTCAGATCAACTTTGCGCAGAAGCAAATCAACGCCAAGATCGTGTACTACGGTCCTGGCATGTCGGGCAAGACCACCAACCTGGAGGTCGTGCACCAACGGGCTCCGTCGAACAACCGCGGGGAGCTGACCAGCATCAGCACGGACGGCGACCGCACGTTGTTCTTCGACTACATGCCCCTCGATCTCGGCACGATCGCGGGCATGAAGACCTGCTTCCAGATGTACACCGTGCCCGGCCAGGTGTACTACAACTCCACGCGCAAGCTGGTCCTCCAGGGTGTGGACGGGGTGATCTTCGTCGCCGACTCCTCGGCCAAGAGCATGGAGCAGAACCTCGAGTCGCTGCGCAACCTCGAGGAGAACTTGAACGAGTACGGCAAGAGCCTCGCGACGCTGCCGCACGTCATCCAGTACAACAAACGCGACTTGCCGGACGCGCTGCCCGTGCAGGAGCTCGAGGCCCAGCTCAACCTCAACGGCGCGCAGACGTTCGAAGCCTGCGCCGCCACGGGTGAGGGGGTGTTCCCGACGCTCAAGGGCCTCGCCGCGGCGGTGCTCAAGAACATCCAGAACGAGTGCGGCGGCGGCACCGGACGGACCGCGTTCCACTCGGTCGCGGCGCGCCCGGGCGTGACCTCGAGCGGCCCGCAACCGCGCCCGGCATCCATGCCGCCGGCGCCCCAACGCGCGCCCCAGACCGCGAGCACTCGCCCGCAGCCGACCGGCGCGCAGGCGTCGTCGTCGGCCCCGAGCGGCGCGCCCTTGAAGCAGACCGGTTTCCAGCCGCGCACCGCCGCGCTGGCCGCCGAGCCCAGCTCCGCGCCGGCCTCCGCACCCGCCGGTCAGCTCATGCAGAACGCCGCGGCAGCGGCTCCCCAGCCGAAGCCGGCCCAGCGTCCGCGCCCCGCGGCTGCCCGCCCACAAGCCGCGCCGGCACCCGCGCCCGCGAAGCCGGCCAAAGCCGCGAAGGCTCCGGCCCCCGCGGCCCAGCCGAAGCGCCGCGCCGCAGCGCAGCCCAGCAGCGCCGCGGCGCCGAAACTGAACACGTCGGGTCCGAGCACCGCCAAGACGGCTGCCTTTGTCATCGTCGCCGCCGTGATCGGGGCGGTGGTTGCGAAGTTCGCACTGGACTTCATCTGACATCCGGGTGGCCCGGGCCGACACCGACCCAGGCCTGCCGACTCCTGCCCATCCGCCCGGAAACATCGCAAAGGACGAACATGAGGATCCACGACCAACAGCTTCGCGCCGACCGCATGGTCTTCTACGAGAAGGACGTCGATCGCCTGAACGGCGAGCTCGACGCCTTCTTGGAGCTCTCCAAGGCGCGTTGCGCCCTGCTCATCGACCGCGACGGTCACCAGGTGACCCGCCGCGGGGAAGCGGTGGGCACATCCGCCGACTCGATTTCCGCTCTGATCGCCGGCTCGTTCGCCGCCACCAAGGAGATGGCGCGCCTCCTCGGCGAGGCCGAGTTCACGGTCATGTTCCACCAGGGCAAGCGCGACAGCATCCAGCTCCAACTGGTGGGGGAGCGAACTTTGCTCGCGGTGCTCTTCGACGAGCGCACGAACCTCGGGCTGGTGCGTTTCTACGCCACCGAGGCCTGCCAGCGCCTGTCGGACGTGTTCGACAGCATGTCCCAAGAGGACCGGACCGCCGGTTTGTCGAGCCAGTTCTCGGCCGACGCAACGGCCGCGCTCGACCAGCTCTTTTGACCGTCGGGCCGCGCGGTTCTCCACGCCAGTGGGCATACGCGACGGCCGCGGTCCCACATTCCGTGGGACGGGATCGGCGCGCGGACGCTAGCAGTTGTCCCGCGCTCGACTCAAACGTGGGACACATTCCCAGCAGTTTCGAAGAACTCGGGCAAGGTGCGCCGGGGCGTGGCCGATGCTCCTCGTGATGTCGAGGAAGTGGCGCTCCGAAGGCGCCCACCTTTTCCCGAGTCCCCAAGGAGAATTCTCCGATGGCTAAGAAAGCTGCGAAAAAAGCCGCCAAGCGCACCACGAAGCGCGCGGCCAAGAAGACGACGAAGAAGGCCGCCAAGCGCACCGCCAAGAAGGCGGGCAAGCGCGCGGCGAAGAAGGCCGGCAAGCGCACCGCTCGCAAGGCCAAAGGCACCACCCGTCGCCGCTGATCGGGCGTAGGTCGACGGTGTCCGTCCGCGCGTGAGCGGTGCCCTAGAAGCGCCGCTCCCACCCGCTGGGCGACCTCGACCTCCCGTTGCATCGCACCCCTCGGGGTTCGATGACCGTACCGAGGCCCGGACCCGTTTCGACGGGTTCGGGCCTCAGTCTTGGGTGCCGCGGGCGCTCGTCCAGCCGAGCCGATTGCCGGGCCCGGTCAGGAAGGGGGTTGGCCGAGGGCGGCCTGTTCGGCGGCGACCTCGGTGTCGTCAAGTTTGCGGAAGAGGGCCGTGATCTCGCCGAGCGGCGTGCCCGCCGGTATCGGCCGCCACGCGCCTCCCGGCACGAGGTCCGCGGGCCAACCCTGGTCGGCGACAGCGCCCTGGCCGCCACACATGGCCCACAGGGATTGGGCCTTGCCCGGGCAGACCGGGGCCAGCCAACGGGCGAGGTTTGCGATCCACTGCACGGCCAGGTGCAGCACGAGGAGGGCTCGCTCCGGGTCCTGCTTGCGCAGGGTCCAGGGAGCCATGCGGTCCACGAAGACGTTGCCCAGCGTCGCGTTCTGGATCAGCGCCTCGGCTGCCCTGCGGAAGCGGAATCCGCGCACGTGTTCGCCCGGGTCGCCGATGGGGCCGCACTGCTCGAGCAGGAAACGCTCGTCCGCGGCTCCGGCCACCGGTTCGAACGCGGGCACGCGGTTCTCCGCGTTCTTGGCGACGAACCGCAGCACGCGTGTGGCCAGGTTGCCAATCGCATCGGCCAGTTGGCCGGCGGCCGATTGGTACCCCTGCCAAAGCCACTCGCTGTCGGCGGTTTCGGGGCAACTCGCGAGGAGATAGAAACGCGCGACCTCGGGGTCGTGGCGCGCGAGGAACGCCTCGAGCGGAATCGTCCAGCCCTCGGAGGTCGAGAACTTCTTGCCCTCCAGGTTGTAGAACTCGTTGGCGGGCACGGCCCATGGCAGCACGTAGTCCTGCTTCTGCCCGTAGAGCATGGCGGGGAACACGAAGCCGTGGAACGGGATGTTGTCCTTGCCGAGGAAGTGCACGAGGCGCGTGTCGGGCGACTGCCACCACAGCTTCCAGCCCTCGGGGTCACCGCGTTCGGCACACCACTGGGCGGTGATGGACACGTAGCCGATGGGGGCGTCGAACCAGACGTAGAGCACCTTGCCGGGCTCGTAGTCGGGCGTGTCCTCGGGCAGGGGCACACCCCAGGCCATGTCGCGGGTGATGGCCCGCGGAAGGGTGTCCTTGACCAGCGCGTTCAGGAACGGCGCGACGTTGGGCTTCCAGTCCTTGTTCGCCACCCAGGCGCCGAGGTGTTCGTCCCGCAGCTTCGGCAGGTCCAGGTACCAGTGGGTGGTGGCGCGGCGCTCGAGCGGCGCCCCGCTGCGGCGCGAGCGCGGCTCGATCAGCTCGAGCGCGTCGAGCCAGGAACCGCACCGCGGGCACTCGTCGCCGCGGGCCTTCTCGTAGCCGCACTTGGGGCAGCCTCCGACCACGTAGCGGTCCGCCAGGAACTGACCCTCGGCCGCGCTGTAGAGCTGGTCCGCGGTTTGGCGCACCAGGTAGCCGTTCCGGTTGAGGCGCCGGAAGAACTCCTTGGAGAACTCCCCGTGGCGCGGGGCGACGCTGGTGCCGGACCAGACGTCGAACCGGATCGACAGGGCCTCGAACGTGCCGCCGATTTGGTCGCGCCAGCGGGCCACCCATTCCGCGTAGGCGACGCCGGCTTGCTCGGCCGACTGCGTGATGGCAACCCCGTGTTCGTCGGTGCCGCACACGAACAGAAGCTCTTCGCCCTGCTGGCGCAGGGTGCGCGCGTAGACGTCCGCGGGCAAGTAGGCTCCGGCGATGTGGCCGAAGTGCAGGGGCCCGTTGGCGTAGGGGAGGGCGCTGGTTACCAGGTACCTGGTCATGGCGCCCGTGATCCTACCCTTTGGCGCTGCCGCGGCGCTCTTCGGCCCACGTGCGGACGGCGCGTTTGTCGAGCCGCGCGAACAGCCACAGACCGCCGACGCTGGCCGCGGGCACCATCACCACCGGACCCACGAAGGGAATCGCGAACACGAGGCCGGCGGTGAAGCCGTAGAGCGCCAGCGTCGCCGCGTGCACACGCAGGAACTTGGCGCGTTGGGCCAGCCCCCAGCCGCGGCGAGAGAAGGGCACGTCGAGCAATCCGATCGCCGTCGCAAACCCAGCGATCATGCCGACGAGCCACCAACCGACGACGGGCACGAGGTACAGCGGCAGGGCGAACACCAAGAGCAGCCCCGTGGCGACCGAGGCCAGCAGGCTGGCGCGCGCGGCACCGCCTTCGACCCGCACGAACCAACCCAACCACCGGCCGTAGGCGGGCACGAACGCACTGAGCACCGCCGCGGGCAGGCCGAATCCCGGCACCGCCAGCCACTTCCAGCCGCCGTCGAGGTGGCGGAGCGCCAGGAACGCCACGAGGGCACCGGCGGCGCCCGCGATCAGCGTGTAGCGCGTCACCTGGGATCCGGCCAAGCCCCTCGGGCGCTCCAGCGACGCCCGTGGGTCGGCGCCGTACCAGCGCTCTTCGAGGATGCCGTGTACCTCGTCGAGGAACGGCCCCGCGACGGCTTCGAACACCAGACTGAACGCGTACCACCACAGGAGGGAGCCGACGACCGCCAGCGCGAGGAACCCCGTGGTCTTGGCGGCGAGCAGCGCCCAGCCCTTGGCGAAGAGCCACTCGAGCGCACCGGCCAACCAGGTCAGGCCGAAGAGTTCCACGTCGATCTCCGGCGGCACTGCCTGAGCGAGGGCATCGGACACGAGGCCCCAGAGCCAGGCATAGGTCGCGGCGAAGACCAGGACCGTCAAAACGAGCGGCGGCACCATCCAGCGTTTGATGCCGCGCTCGCTGAGCAGCAGGCCGAGCCCCCGGGGCAGGGCCATCAGGCCGAGAGCGAGGCCCATGGGGAAACGCCCGGGTTCCCGTCGGAACTCCGGGCGCGTTGCCTCCCCGCCGCAGTGCGGGCAGGTGGCGGCGGGAGCGTGGTAGCCGCAGCGCGGGCAGGGGATGGGCGGAAGGGATGCCATGGGGGCCGTGGGCGGGCGAATCGCGTGCTATAAGGTGCCGTTTGCGAGCCCAAAGGCCGCGGCCCAATCGGGCCCACGGCGCCCCGGGCCGCCTGGGACCTTCGGCGTGTGCCTCGGGTCCCTTGCACAAAGCCTGGGAAATCCCGCCCGGTTGTCCAAATCCGGCCCACGACCCCACCACCATTCATGCAGCCGTACCGCCAGCTCGACTTCCTGCTCACCGACGAGCTCTTCAGCGACGAAGAACGCATGGTGCGCGACACCGTGCGGGCCTGGGTGTCCGAGCGCTTCCTCCCCCTCGTGATGGAGCACTTCGAGGCGGGCACGTTCCCTCTCGAACTCTCCCAGGAACTCGGCGAGTTGGGTGTGTTCGGTCCGACCATCCCCGAGGAGTACGGCGGCGCGGGTCTGAACGGCGTCACCTACGGTCTGATCTGCCAGGAGCTGGAGCGCGGCGACAGCGGCCTGCGTTCGTTCGTGTCGGTGCAGGGTTCGCTCGTCATGTACCCGATCCACGCGTTCGGGTCCGAGGAGCAAAAGCGCGAGTGGCTGCCGCGGCTCGCCAAGGGCCAGGCGATCGGCTGTTTCGGCCTGACCGAACCTGACGCGGGTTCGAACCCCGGCGGCATGAACACAAACGCCCGGCGGGACGGATCGGACTGGATCCTCAACGGCCGCAAGATGTGGATCACGAACGGCACGATCGCCGACGTGGCCGTGGTCTGGGCGCGCACGCCCGACGGCATCCGCGGGTTCCTGGTGCCGAAGGGCACCAAGGGTTTCACGGCGCCCGAGCAGAAGCACAAATGGTCGCTGCGGGCCTCGATCACGTCGGAGCTGGTGCTCGACGACGTGCGTCTGCCCGACTCTGCGCGCCTGCCCGGCTCCGCCGGCTTGAAGAGCCCGCTGTCGTGCTTGACCCAGGCCCGTTACGGCATCACCTGGGGTGCAGTGGGGGCGGCGACGGCGGTGTTCGACGAGGCGCTCAACTACGTGAAGGAGCGCACCGTGTTCGACAAGCCCCTCGCGGCGTACCAGATCCCCCAGACGAAGCTGGCCGAGATGGCCAACCAGATCACGCTCGCGCAGCTCCTGGCGCTGCGCCTCGGCCGCCTCAAGGACGAGGGCAAGATGACGCCGGCGATGGTGAACCTCGCCAAGCGCAACAACGTGCGCATGGCCCTCGAGCAGGCGCGCATCGCGCGCGACATGCTGGGTGCGAACGGGATCAGCCTCGAGTACCAGACCGGGCGGCACATGCTGAACCTGGAATCCGTGGTCACCTACGAGGGCACGCACGACATCCACACACTGGCGGTGGGCGCTGAGTTGACGGGCATACCCGCCTTCCGTTAAGGCGTCCGGGCTGGGGTGGATCGAGGGTCCCGCCGCAATCGTCGCCCAAGCCACGGGAGCGCCGCGGACTCCGGTGACGCTGCAATGAAGCGGGCCTTCAGCCCTTGCTCCAACTTTCCGACGAAACCTGGGGCGTTGCCCCAGGCTACTATAGGGCGCGCCGTTGGCGCTTCCGAGCGCCTTCGGCGTCCGCATCGCGCGCCGTTGGCGCTTCCGAGCGCCTTCGGCGTCCGCATCGCGCGCCGTTGGCGCTTCGGAGCGCCTTCGGCGTACGCATCGCGTGCCGTTGGCGCTTCCGAGCGCCTTCGGCGTACGCATCGCGTGCCGTTGGCGCGCTGGAGCGCATCGCGCTTGACTGGGCGCGGCGTTGGTGCCGCGCACCTCGTCGCTCCGGGGCGACGGCGCGGTTGTCCGGGAGGGGCAACGCCCCGCCCGATAGTAGCCTGGGGCAACGCCCCAGGTTTGCGGGTAGGAAGACGCAAGGGCTGAAGGCCCGCCCCATCGTGACGACGCCGAGTCGTCGTTGGCGCTCGCTCACTCTCCGTCGTCTTCGGCGTCCTCGAGCTGATGCTCCAGGTCGCTCAGCACCTTGCGCAGGTGTTCTTCTTCGCGCGCGTCCAGGTTGCCCTCGGTCTTGAGGAACAGCATCGCCAGGTCCTCGCGCAGCATCCGCGCTTGGTCCAGGTTCTTGTGCGCCACGCCCGTGACCGGGTTCACGATGCGGCCCAGGGACAGCAGGGCCTGGACCCCGAGGCGCGTCACAAAGAGGGAAAAATCACCGCCCGGCAAGGGCACGTCCGAGGCGGTCTGGCTGCGCTCCGCATCGCTCACGTGCGCACACTCCGCTCGGCGGCACTCGCGCGGCCGCGTTCCTTCGCGCGGGTGAGCGCCGCGGCGACCAGGCCCTTGAAGATCGGGTGGGGCGCGAGCGGCTGCGACTTGAACTCCGGGTGGTACTGCACGCCGATGAAGAAGGGATGGTTCTCGAGTTCGACGATCTCCACGAGGTCCAACTCGGGATGGTGCCCGCTCGTGACCAGACCCGCGACCTGCAGGCGCTCGCGGTAGTCGTTGTTGAACTCGAAGCGGTGGCGGTGGCGCTCGCGGATGCGGCGTGTGCCGTACAGTTGGTGCGCCAATGTGCCCTCGCGCACCTCGCAGTCGTAGGCGCCGAGGCGCATGGTGCCGCCCTTCTGTTCGAGACCGCGCTGGGCGGCCATCAGGTCGATCACGGGGTGGGGGCTGTGCGGCGAGTGTTCGTAGGTGTGCGCGCCGTCCAGACCCGCCACGTTGCGCGCGAACTCGATCACGGCGCACTGCATGCCCAGGCAGATTCCGAAGAAGGGCACCCGGCGCTCGCGGGCCCAGCGGATGGAGGCGATCTTGCCTTCGAGGCCCCGCTCGCCGAAGCCGCCGGGCACGAGCACACCGTCCACACCCTCGAGCAGGTTCTCCGCGCCGCGGTCCAGCACGTCCTCGGCGGCGATCTTGCGCAGGTGCACCTTGCACCCGTTGGCGATGCCCGCGTGGGCCAGTGCCTCGTAGATCGACTTGTAGGCGTCGTCGAGTTCGATGTACTTGCCGACGATCGCGATCTCGCAGGCGAAACGGGTCGTGCGGATGCCCTCGAGCATCTCGTACCAGTCCGCGAGGTGCAGTTCCTGGCGCGGCTCCAGCTTGAGGTGGCGCATCACGAAGTCCGAGAGGCCAGCCTGCACCAGGTTCGTCGGCACTTCGTAGATCGAGAACTCGACGTCGCGCTCTTCCACCACCGCCTCGCGGCGCACGTTGCAGAAGAGGCTGATCTTGCGCGCGATCTCCTCGGTGAGCGGCTTCTCGGTGCGGCACACGAGCACGTCGGGCATGATGCCGATCTCGCGGAGTTTGCCCACGGACTGCTGCGAAGGTTTGGTCTTGAGCTCCCCCGCGGCGCGCAGGTAGGGGAGCAGCGTGACGTGCACGAACAGCACGTCGCCGCGCGCGTGGTCGAGCGCGAACTGCCGGATCGCCTCCAAGAAGGGCAGGCTCTCGATGTCGCCCACCGTACCGCCGATCTCGGTCAGCGCCACGTCGATGCCCTCGTCCGTGACACCGGCGTAGATCGCCTCCTTGATCGCGTCGGTGATGTGCGGGATCACCTGCACGGTGCGGCCGAGGTAGTCGCCGCGGCGCTCCTTGTGGATCACCGACTGGTAGATCTTGCCGGTGGTGAAATTGCTGGACTTGCTGAGCTTCGCGTGCGTGAAGCGCTCGTAGTGGCCGAGGTCCAGGTCGGTCTCGGCGCCGTCGTCGGTGACGTACACCTCGCCGTGTTGGAACGGGCTCATCGTGCCCGGATCCACGTTGATGTAGGGGTCGAGCTTCTGCATCGAGACCCGCAGGCCCTGGCGCTCGAGCAACATGCCGATGGAGGCCGAGGTCAGGCCCTTGCCGAGACTGCTGACGACACCGCCCGTGATGAAGATGTACTTGGTCATGTGTCGTCCTCGTCGCTCCGCGTCCGGGGGGCGCGCCGCCGCGCGCGCTCCACGTACGCAGCATAGTCACTCGCGGTATCGATGCCAGAGGTGGGATGCGCTGCGCGGACCATGCGGATCGATCCGCGCTGTTCGAGCCAGCGGAGCTGCTCGAGCCGCTCCAGCACCTCCAGTTGCCCCGGGGGGAGCGCGCAGAAGCGCCGCAGGGCCGCCGGGCGGTACGCGTAGACCCCGACGTGTCGTTTCCACGTCGAACCGTCGCCGCCCGGAACCGGGACGTCGGAGTGGCCGTGACCCAGGGCGGGGATGGGGGAGCGCGAGAAGTAGAGTGCGTCCCCGTTCTGGTCCAGGACCACCTTGACGGCCGAGGGGTCCGCCACCTCGGCGGCGGGCAGCGGACACCAAAGGCTCGCGATCTCGACGTCGAGGTCCGCGAACACAGCCACCAGGTCCACGAGGTCCGACGGCGCCAGCTCGGGCTCGTCCCCCTGCACGTTCACGACCACATCGACGTCGTCCAGGGCGAGCCGGTCCACCGCCTCGCGCACACGGTCCGTGCCGCTGGGGTGGGAGGGATCGGTCGCCAGGGCCTCGAGGCCGTGTTGGCGGGCTGCCTCGAGCACCTCCTTCGAGTCCGCGGCGATCACGAGCCGCGTGAAGACGCCGCTCGCGAGGGCGTTGCGCGCCGTTTCGACGACGAGCGGGGCGCCGCTGTCCGAGAGCAGCATCTTGCGCGGCAGACGCGTCGAGCCCAAGCGCGCGGGCACCACCGCGAGCGAGCGCGGTAGGGGTCTGCCTCCCTGGTGATCCATCGCAGTCTCAGCGCGGTTGGCCGCCCGTCGCGGGCCCCACGAACACGTCGCTACCCGCTTCCGCGTCCGTCTGTTGGAACGCCTGCACCTTGTTGAAGATGTCGAAGACGTTGCGCGTGAGCTTGTGCAGGGTCACGCTGGATTCGCGCGGCACCGCGTTGCCCGCCAGCAGGTGGCGGACCGAACCGTCCACTTCCACCTCGAGGGCCCGTGTGACGCCGCTCGGCGCCGTCGTGGGAGCCGGCCCGTTGGCCGCGTGGTCCGCAAAACCGTTCTGGTCGAGGTACTCGACGAGCGCTTGGAGGATCTCGTCCGAGGCGATCTTGGTGTCGGCCGCGGAGCGGCGTGTGGAATAGAAATCGACCGGCGAGGTGTGCGACTCGCTGCGCAGCTCGATGCGGAACTCGTCGCTGTACGCGAGCAGGGTGACGCGTCCCGCGAACGCGCTGCGCGGCGGTGTGGAGGCGCAGGCCGCAAGGAGGCAGGCCATCACGAGCGCCGGCAGGATGCGCAACCACGCAGCTCCGGGGCGGATGGCGGCGCCGGCGGCGGACGGGGTGAGGCGTGCGGCCAGGGCGACGCGTGCGGCCAGGGCGACGCGTGCGGCCAGCGCGACGCGTGCGGCCGGTTCGGGACGACGCTGCGCGACGCCGAGGCGTCGATCCAATCTCTGCTCGGTTCGGTTCACGGCGGCCAAGGGCGCAGCATATCGAGCCGCCGCGCCGGGTCTCAAGCGCCGACCCGTCCGCGGCACGATTCCCCGCGGCGCATCCCGCTACCACCCGCGGCGGGGCGCCTGGATGTGTGGCCGCGGTTGGGCCCGACGTGCGGGCACGTTGTGTGGGGCCCGCGCGGGGGAGCCTAGCGCTCGCCCGCGAACGGCTTGCCGTCGTCCGGGATGCGCCGGTTCTCGGGCGGCGCCCACCAGAACCCGCCCACTTCCAGCAGACCGTCGGCGCTCCACTTGCGCCCCAACTCGGCCTCGGTCCGCCGCCGCACCATGGGGCGATCGCCCGAGGGCATGTAGGCGTTGAGCGAGTGCACCGACTGGAAGTTCTCGTCGAACTGCGCGATCGCGAGCGACACGTAGATCGCCACCAACTCGCCGCGCAGGAAGCCGCCGCCGAACTGCGCGGGCACCTCCGGCCAACTCGTGAGCAGGCTCTCGCGCACGATGATGTCCTCTTCCCAGAGCGACGTCGGAAACGCGCCGAGCGTCGGCTGGTGGTTCTGGTTCCAACCGGCGCCGAGGCCGTCCATCACCCGGTCCACGATCGTGTAGTTCGTTCCGAGCAGGCCCGGGCCGGCGAGCCAGTGGTAGGTGAGCCAAACCTGGCGTCCGGAGGACACGTCGGGATCGACGTCGAATCCGAGGAACTGCATCTGGCGCATCACCCCGTCCTCGCCCACGCGGCGGAAATCCACTCGGCCGGGGTACCCGATGCGCGACACGTAAGCCTCGATTTCGTTGGGTTCGCCGGGACCGGTGTCCTCGAACACCTCGTAGAGAGTGTGCGCGTTCGGCGCGCCCGTGCGCCGGCGGAAGACGAAGACGGGCTCCAGTTCTTCCATCGACGGCCCGTCGTCGATCACGTCGAGCACCTCGAAACAGCGGTTCACCTCCGCGTACACCGCGGGGTCCTGCGAGAACGACTGCAGGTGGCCGACGAGGCCGTCGAGTTCCGAAAGCGACGCCACGACTTCGTCCCGCTCCTCGGCGCTCAAGAGGCGCCAGCGGTCCAAGTGGTGGGGCAGTTTGACCAGTGCGAGGTGCTCTGGCGCCCGGAAACGGACCGCCCAGTGGTACGTGCTGGCGAACCGCGCCGGCGCGGCCCCGGTATCCCGCGGAAAGGCGTCCGCGAGGATGTCCACGGCTTGCCAGTAGGGACCGAACTTCGTCAGGTTCGCCCGTTCGAGCGCTGCGATCGCACCGGACAGTCCGAACGCGAGGGCCATCACCGCCGCGGTGCGTGCGAGTAGGCGCGCCTGCGTTCCCGCGAAGAGCGCGCCAAAACCCAAACCGCCCACCATCGCAACGATCGGGAGGAGCGGCAGCCAGAGGCGGAACGATTTGGAGCCCTTGGAGCTCATCAGCCACACGTTCGCGACGACGAGCAGCAAAAGGACCAGCGCCACCCGGCGGCCGCGGCGCAGGGACGAGAACACGCCGATTGCGATCAGGAACAGCACACCGGGCACCAAGCAGCGCCAGGCCAACTCGGTGACGTACCAGTAGGGCCCCATCTGCATCTGGTAGACGCCGTCTTCCTCGGCCACCACGAGGCGGTCGTAGAAGAAGCGCGCGGGTCCCTCGAGCCCCACCACGTACAGCTTGGTGGCGACGATGCCGTACACGTTCTGCGCGAGGTACCCGCCCAAACTCGAGCCAAAGGTGCCGTAGATCGCCCAATCGCTCAGGCACTGCAGGAAGATCAGCAGCGCAAAGCCGGCGGCCAGCGCGCCTGCGTGGCGCAGGTGCCGCCAGCCGTTCTGCGCCCACCCAATCAACGCGATCGGCAGCGCGATGGGCAGGCACTGGTAGGCCATCAGCACCGCCGCGCCGAGGGACGCGCCCGCGGCCAGGGCGCGCCGTAGATTTGGTTCGCGCAGCAAGAGGTCCGTGCCGAGCGCCACGAAGAACAGCGCGGCGGTTCCCGACAGCGGAGTCACCGCGTACTGCGCCAGCACCGGGTTCAACGCGAGCACGAAGGCCGCACCGATGCCCGCGGAGCGGCCGCCGATGCGCGCGGCGCTCATGGCAACGAGTCGGATCGCGCCGAGGCCGAACGCCATCTGCAAGAGCCGCGCAAGGTCGACCGCCACGCCGTCGTGGAGGCCGAGCAGCTTGACCACGCCGAACAGCGGGACGAGCAGCGCCGAGAACGCGAAGGACCGCAGGGTCAGCGGGTCCAGGGGCTCGCCCCGGACGAACTGATCGGCCCGGTCCATGTACTCGATGACGTCGGCGAGCTCGTACCCCTCGAGCCGCGACCAGGTCCAAAGCTGCAGGGCGACAGCCACTCCCATGGCGAGGATCATCCAAGGTTCCCGGGCCCGGGGCAGGCGCGCGGGCGTGGGGGCTCGGGTCGGCGGGGGGGGCGGGAGCATCCGGGTTCCCACGGTATCCGTCCCGGCGGCGGAGTGGGACCCGGATCGGTCCCTGGACCGGGAATGCGTCGCCGTTGGGAGCGTGGGCCTCCCGTTCGGAGGACTCGGGCCGACCCCCGACCGGCTGGGGTGCGGCGCGACTTGCCCACCACGGGTCGTGGTCGAATGTCGGGAATCGGGGTCCTCCTCCGTTGACCCGGACGCTGCCCGCCGGAGAGACTCGTCCCTGGCGGTACGCTCCGCCAACGGGGCCCGAGGTCGGGTCCCGCCGCCCCCCGAACCCCGCCCCCACGCAGTCCCATGGGTAGCTTTGAGAAGCTGGTCGTCGCGACCGTCTTCTTCCTCTCCGCGGTTGTCCTCGCCGTATCCCTTACGAGCCAGAAACCGGCCGATGGGGAGGAGGGGCGCTCGCCGCTCGGAGAGCGTGTCGCCGAGGCGCCGCGGTCCGAGCCCGCCGTTTCGGTGCCCGCCCCAACAGCGGCGGACCCGCGCCGGACGTCCGGCGAGTCGCAGGGGAGCGGGCGCGGCCCGTTGCCGCTGCTCTCCTCGAGCGTGCAGGCGGGAAACCAGGCGGCTCCCACCGCGGAAGAGGGCGCCCCCGCCGCACCGGTGCTGACGAACGACGGCGACGCGCCGACGGGCGTGGCAGGCACCCCGACGGGCCAGGCAGGCAATCCGACGGGCCAGGCAGGCACCCCGACGGGCCAGGCAGGCAATCCGGCGTCCGCGCGTGGCCAGGGCGATCTGGATCCCGTTGCGCCGGGTGCCGGCGCAGACGGGAAGCTGCGGAGTCTCGCGGGCTTGCAGCGCTCGCCGACGGAGGGCCGCTGGCTCTACACGTGGGCGGCGGGCGATACGTGGACGGGCGTGGCGCAGCGGCTCTACGGATCCGGCGCGTTCGCCGAGGACCTGCGTGTCGCCAATGACGACGCGAGCCCGAGCGCGGGAACGTTCGTGGTGGTGCCCGAGCAGATCGGCGGTGTATCGCGCAACACGTCCGCCGACCCCCGCCTGCCGCGTCCCGCGCCGCGCCCGGCACCGGCCGTGCCGGCGGACGTCGGCAGTGCGCCGGTGGTGAGCGACGCCGGCGGTTCCTTCGTGGAACACGTCGTGCAGAACGGCGAGACGCTCAGCTCCATCGCCGAGCGCTACTACGGCACCGCCGCGCGCTGGACGCGGGTCTACGACGCGAACCGCGACCGTTTGGCCAACCCCGACCGCGTGCCGGTCGGCACCCGCCTGCGCATCCCGTGAGAGCGACGCGCGCCGCCGCCGCGCGGCGAGCGCGCGCGACGCGTCAACGCAGCGATCCATAGTCGCGATCCGACGTCGCGATCCGACGTCGCGATCCGAGGTCGCGATCCAACGTAGCGCGCCAACGGCATGGGCCGGGCCTTCAGCCCTGGCCCCGCCCCCCAACCACACCTGGGGCGTTGCCCCAGGCTACTATCGGGCGGGGCGTTGCCCCTTCCGGCCAACCGCGCGCGCAGGAGCAGGAGAGCGCCATCGGGCCGCGCCATCGGGCCGCGCCATCGGGCCGCGCCATCGGGCCGCGCCATCGGGCCGCGCCATCGGGCCGCGCCATCGGGCCGCGCCATCGGGTCGCGCCATCGGGTCGCGCCATCGGGTCGCGCCATCGGGTCGCGCCATCGGGTCGCGCCATCGGGTCGCGCCATCGGGTCGCGCCATCGGGTCGCGCCATCGGGTCGCGCCATCGGG
>WGMC01000045.1 GCA_016125265.1 Planctomycetaceae bacterium | reverse complement strand
CCGATCGTAGCCTGGGGCAACGCCCCAGGTATTGCGGCACAACCAGTCCGGGCTGAAGGCCCGGGCCATGCCGTTGGCACGGTGCGGCGGCGACGTGCGTTGGTGCGGGCCTTCAGCCCTTGCGCCAAGCTTCCCGAATACCTGGGGCGTTGCCCCAGGCTACTATCGGTCGCGCCGTTGGCGCTTCAGCTGCGCCACGCATCGTTGGCGCGCCGGGCGGCACCGGCGATGCGCAACGCGCCGTCGGCGCACCGGCGACGCGCATTGCGTCGTTGGCGCACCGGCGACGCGCATTGCGTCGTTGGCGCACCGGCGATGCGCAAGGCGTCGTTGGCGCGCCGGCGATGCGGAACGATTCCACCGACGAAGGACCGTCTGGAAGGGGCAACGCCCCGGCCGATCGTAGCCTGGGGCAACGCCCCAGGTATTGCGGCACAACCAGTCCGGGCTGAAGGCCCGGGCCATGCCGTTGGACTGTCGCGCGCGTCCACGGCGTGGGAGCGCTGTGTCGGCGCGGGGTCAGTCTTCGCGCAGCGAGCGCCACATCGCGCGCAGGCGGCCCTTGGGGCCGTGCACGTGGAACGGCAGTTTGCGCGTGGCCCAAAGGTCCAGACCGCCCTTCACGGGGTCCCGCGCGAGGGCCTGGCGCAGAAGCCGCGCGGGCTCCATCGGGTACGGCGCTGCGGTGGCCTTGCCGACGGTGAAGCCCTCGCCGACCAGGAAGTCGAGCAACTGTTCGGGCTTCGCGCCGCGCAGCGCGTAGGGCCAGAACTCGAGCAACATCGCCACCTCCGGACTGGCCGCGAGCAACGCCTTCGCGCCCTGCAGGGCGAGCCACTCCGAACCTTGTGTGTCGATCTTCATGACCCGCACCGGGCCCTTCACCAGGTCGTCGACACGCGCCAGTTCGATGGGGATGCGCTGCGCTTGTCCCAGGTCCTTCGGCGGCGGCGCACCCGCGTCCAGCACGCGGTTGTCGCCGTGGTTCTTCGGTGCGAGCACGATCTCCGCCCGGCCGGGCGCGTGGGACGCCGCCACGCGGTGCAGGTGCCCGCGCCCGGGGCCCTTGGCCTCGGCGCGGCGCATGTTGCGCTCGGCAAGATCCGCGATGAAGGGCACGGGTTCGAAGGCGTGCACCTCGGCCCCCGCGAGGATGGCCTGCACCGCGAACCAACCGACGTTCGCGCCGAGGTCCAGGACCCGATCGCCCGGCCGCAGGTGCGCCAGGAAGAGCTCCGTTTCGTGGTCCTCCCAGGAACCCCTCTCGATGGACGGGCCGATGATCGTGTCGTCCGCCAGGACGTCGAAGTCGATGCCGAGCCGTGCCACGGGCACGGTCTTCGCATTGGGGTGGGTGGGGTGTGTGGGGGAGGCCATGGCGCTAAGGGTAGCGCGGCAAGGCCCCTCGGGAGGGGCAGCGATCGGTTCCAGCCCTTGAACTGGGCCGGGCGAGGCCCGAAGCTCCCCCCGTCCCCGAGGGCGGCCCGATCGGCCCCCCGCGGACGGGAGCCATGGGACGCGAACGCTGGAGCATCGAGATCTACAAGGAGTACCTCAAGTTCTCCGCCGCCCACTTCCTGATCTTCCCCGACGGCAGCGCGGAACGCCTGCACGGGCACAACTACCAGGTGACGGCGGCCATCGAGGCGCGCCTGTCGGCCCACGGCCTGGTGATCGACTTCAAACACATCAAGCCGATCGTGCGCGAGATCGTCGACGCGCTCGACGAACACTGGCTGGTGCCCGGCCAGCACCAGGAACTGCGCTTCGAACACCGCCCGGATGGCGTCACCGAGGTGCGCTACCGCGACTCCTACTACGCCGCTCCAACCGGCGACGTGATCGTGCTGCCGATCAACAACACCAGTGCCGAGAACTTCGCCGCGTTCATCGGCCGCGAGTTGCTGCGTGTCCTGGAGGAACGCCACGGCGAGCTCGACGTGCGCGAGGCGCGCATCACGGTCGAGGAAACCGCGGGCCAGCGCGGCGTGTGGCGCTACCTGGGCGACGAAGCCGCGGGTTAGGCCGCGAGCGCGCGGACGGGGCGGCGGGGGAGGTGCCCCGTCCACACCGGGAAGCGGGGCCGCACCGCCGATTCGGCCGGTTCCGGGCTCGTCCCTGCTATTCTTCCCGCCCCACGGGGCTTTCGCCCGCGCGACCCTGATCCATGGAGTGGAACCACGAGCACTTCGCCACGCTGCTGGCGGCGACGGCTGTGTTGCTGCTCGGGGCGCGCCTGCTGGGGGAGATCGCCCAACGGCTCGGGCAGGCGGCGGTGCTCGGCGAGATCACCGCGGGCATTTTGCTGGGGCCTACGGTGCTCGGCGCCATCAGTCCGGGATTGCAGGGGGCGCTCTTCCCATCGACCGGGCCGGTGCCGGTGGCGATGGAAGCCCTGGGGATGATTGCGATCACCCTGTTCCTCTTGGTGGCGGGCATGGAGATCGACCTGTCCGCCGTGTGGCGACAGGGCAAGGCGGCGCTTTGGTTGAGCGTCGTAGGCATCGCGGCGCCGTTTGCCGCGGGGTTCTTTCCGGCGTGGCAGTTTCCGGAGCTGCTGGGGGCCTCCGGCGCCGCGAAGCCGCTCCTCTTCGCGCTGTTCTTCGCGACGGCGATGTCCATCACGGCGTTGCCCGTGTTGGCGAAGATCCTGTTCGATCTGAAGCTGCTGCGTTCCGAGCTGGGTGTGGTGCTGATCGCCGCGGCGATCGTCAACGACCTGTCGGGCTGGATCGTCTTCGTGCTCGTCCTCTCCCTGATGGGGAGCGAGGGCCCCAGCCCGGACCTCGTCACCACGATCGCCGCGACGCTCGTGTTCGCGGCCCTCATGTTGACGGTAGGGCGTTACCTCCTCCATCGCAGCCTGCCGTTCGTGCAGGCCCACACCAGTTGGCCCGGGGGGGTATTGGGTTTTGCCGTGGGGCTCGCGCTTTTGTGCGCGGCCTTCACCGAGTGGCTTGGTGTGCACGCGGTGTTTGGATCGTTCCTGTTCGGCGTGGCTCTCGGCGACTCGCCGCACCTGCGCCACGCCACACGCTCGACGATCGAGCGCTTCGTCAGTTTCCTCTTCGCGCCGCTCTTTTTTGCGAGCATCGGCCTCTACGTCGACTTCGCCGCCAACTTCGATCTGCTGCTCGTCGTGCTGGTCCTGCTGGTGGCCACCGTGGGCAAGGTGGCGGGCTGTGGTCTGGCCGCGCGGTGGTTGGGCTTCAACACCCGCCAGAGTGTGGCCGTGGGCTTTGGGATGAACGCCCGCGGCGCGATGGAGATCATCCTCGGCACCATCGCGCTGCGGGCGGGCATCATCGACGAGCGGCTGTTCGTCGCCCTCGTGATCATGGCGCTCGTGACGTCGGCTTCGACGGGCTGGATCATCCAGGCCGTCCTGGCCCGTCGCCGCGCCGTGCGCATCGTCGACCACGTGCGGGCGGAGACCTTCGTGGCGGCCCTCACCGAGCGCGAGCCCCTCCGCGCCATCGAACTGCTGACCGACAAGGCCGCCCAGGCCGCCGGGGTCGACCCCGCCCTGGCGCGGCGGCGGGTTCTGGACCGCGAAGCCCTCGTGTCGAGCGCCCTTGGCAACGGCCTGGCTCTGCCCCACGCCCGGATCCCGGGGCTCAGCGAAGCCCACATCGCCGTCGGCCTGGCCCCCGAGGGCATCGATTTCGACGCCCCGGACGGGCAGCCCGTGCGGGTCGTCCTCCTGATGCTGACGCCCGAGGACGACGCCGAGGTGCACCTGGGCCTCCTGGCGGACGTGGGGCGGCGCTTCTCCACGGCCGAGGTGGCCGAGCAGTGCGCCCGCGCCTCGAACTTCACCGAGTTCCGCGCCTTCTTGAACGCCGCCGACGGCGAGCGATGATGGTTGCCCCATGACCCTGAACCGACACACCTCCGCCGCCAGCCTGGCCCAGCTCGAAGGCGCCGCCCCGACCGGCAAACGGGTGCACGTGGTGACCTTTGGCTGCCAGATGAACCAGTACGACAGCCAACTGGTCGAGGGGCGTTTCCTGGGCGCGGGGTACAGCCTGAGCCCGACCCTCGACGAGGCGGACGTGGTGCTCTTCAACACGTGCAGCGTGCGCGACCACGCGGAGGAGCGGGTCTACTCGTGGCTTGGCGAACTGAAGCGCGCCAAGGCAGCGCGGCCCGAGTTGGTGATCGGTGTGATGGGGTGCATGGCGCAGCGCGCACAGGACGACGTCTTCCGCCGCGCGCCGCACGTGGACCTGGTCGTCGGCACACGCCGATTCCAACACCTGCCGCAGTTGGTCGAAGAGCTGCACACACGCCGTGCCGAGCGTCAGGCGCCGGTGCGCGAGCGGCGGCTGCTCGACGTCGAACTCGGCGACGACGTGGAAGTCGCGCGCGCCGGCGAGACCTACTCGGGCGGCCTGCACGCGTTCTTGGCGGTGATGCGTGGCTGCGACCTCAACTGCACCTACTGCATCGTGCCGACGACACGCGGGCGGGTGATGAGCCGGCCGATCGCGGCGCTCGTCGACGAAGCGCGTTGGCTCGTTGACCAGGGGGCGCGCGCGATCACGTTGCTCGGGCAAACGGTGAACAGCTACGGCGAGGACCTGCCCGCGCCGCGCGCCGGAACGCGCGGTGGTCGCGGTCGACAGGGACGCCCGTCGTTGGCGGACCTGATCGACGCGCTGGAGGACGTCGCGGGCCTGGAGCGACTGCGCCTCATCACGCTGCACCCGGCGTACGTGACGGAGGCCCTCGCGGAGTCGATCGCAAGCAGCAGCAAGATGGAGCGTTTCCTGCCGCTGCCCGTGCAAAGTGGCAGCGACGACGTGCTGCGACGCATGAAGCGCGGTTACACGACGGACCTCTACCGCGCGCGTGTGGAGCTCCTGCACAAACACGTGCCCGACATGGAGCTCGGCACCGACTGGATCGTGGGTTTCCCCGGCGAGACGGACGCGGACTTCGACGCATCCGAGGCGTTCCTGGCCGAGATGGGCTTTGGGCTCAACTACGTCTTCAAGTACGACCCGCGGCCGGGCACGAAGGCGGCGACGGTCGACGACGACGTCCCCAACGAGGTCAAGAAGCGGCGGAACCAGCGCCTGTTGCTCGCGGCCGAGCGCGCCCAACTGGTCCGCCACGAGGCCTTCCTCGGCCGCGAAGTCGAAGTGTTCGTCGAGTCGGAGAGCTCCCGCTGGCCCGGTTGGCTGCAGGGCAAGACGCGCCAGGGCCAGTTGTGTTCGTTCCCGGGCGACGCCGCGCTGCTGGGAACACGGGCCAAGGTCCTGGTGGGCGAGGCTTCGCCCTTCGGGCTGACGGGGCGCGCCGCCGACGTCTGATCCGCTGGGAAAGAGTCGGCCAAGGCCCCGATTTTTTCCCTCTCTCTGATCCGCGTCCCGTCCCGAGGTCTGGATCGGCGCGGGAGGGTTCGAAATCGATGCCCCCGGGCCTGGTGTGGGTACCGTCGACGCGGCCGGGACTAAACCTCGGGAGGCTCCACCCATGCACCACTCCAACGCGGCTTTGCAGGCGGTCCTGACCCTCGTCGTGTTCCTTCTCGGCCTCGGGGCCCTGCGGGAACCCGAAGTGGTCGAGCGGCCGGGCGCGCGTGTGGCCGCCGGAGCGACGCTGGAGGACCTCGCGCCCCTCGCGGGGACGTGGCGCGGGTCGATTCCCGGCAACACCGGCGAGGCCTTGGTGGAGGAGATCTGGAGCGAGCCCCTCGGCGACACGATCGTCGGCTTGTTCCGCTGGATCGCCCCCGGGGGCAGCACGTCGATGGTGGAACTGCTGTCGATCCGCGCAGAGCCCGACGGCGTGGTGCTACGGCTCTTGCAGCGCGGGGCGACCCTGGAGGCCCTCGGCAACCGCGCGACGGCGGCGGAAGACGGACCCGTGCGCGGCGACGCAGCGCGGGAACTGGTGCTCACTGGCGCGCACGAGGGCCAGTGGACCTTCAGCGCCCGCGACGCGACGGAGGAGATCCAACGGGTGCACTACCTGCGCGAAGGGGCCGAGCGGCTCCAGATCCGCGTGGAGTTCTCCGAGGTGTCGTCGCGCTCGCCGCTGCGCTTCGAACTGCGGCGGGCGCCGGACCAGGGCCCTCAGGACGAGAAGTAGCTCTTCAGTTCGTCGTAGGCGAGGAACAGCTCGGCGCGGGCCTTCGAGATCGCGGTGCGACTTTCGCTGAAACTCGTCGCCGACGCCTCTTTCAGCTTCTCGCCGGCCTTGAAGATCTCCATGCGCAGGCCCTGGGCCTTCTCGTGGTAACGCTCGAGCGCCTTGCGGGCCTCGGGGCGCTTCTCTTCAGCCACTTCGGCCATCCGGTCCAGGTAGGACTGCCCGGCCTTCTGCGCCTCGGTGAACTGCGCTTGGGCGTACTCGAGGAAGCTGGTGCGCTGGGCTTCGGTCCACTCGGTGACCGATGCCCAGTCGACCTTGGCCGCTTCGGCCAAACGCGAGGCGCTGTCGCTGACCTCCTGCGCGATCGCCGACCCGTTCGACGGGGCGGTGCCGCCGCCCTCGGCTTCGGATCCGCCGCAGGAGACGAGGGCGAGGCTTGCGACAAGGCCGCCGATGAGGGCCTTGGCCCGCGAAGATGTGTGGTTCGTACTCATGGCTCGCTACCGGAAGGGGTTGTGCGCGCCGTAGTCGATGGGGACCCGGCGCTGAGTGTGTACTGCGACGCGGAGAAGGCCCGCCCGCGTGCGCGTCCGTCGGAACGGGCGCGGTGCGGGCGAGGGAACGGGCGCGTTCAGCCGAGCAGGTCCGCCACGACGGCCTTCTCGGCCTCGAGCTCGGCCACGGTGGCGGCGACCTTCGACTTCAGGAAGTCATCGAGCACGAGGCCCTTTTGGATCGTCCAACCGCCCTTGCCGTCGGCGACCACGGGGAACGAGCTGATGAGGCCCTCCGGCACGCCGTAGCTGCCGTCGGAGCGCACACAGACCGAGTTCCAGGTGCCCTTCGGCGTCGGGTTGACGAGGTCGCGCACGTGGTCCACCAGGCCGCTCGCCGCGGAGGCCGCGCTGGACACGCCGCGCGCTGCGATGATCGCGGCGCCGCGCTGCTGCACGGTCTTGAAGAACTCGTTTTGCAGCCAGGCCTTGTCCGTGATGACCTCGTGGGCCGGTTTGCCGTCGATTTGCGAGTGGATGTAGTCCGGCACTTGCGTGGCGGAGTGGTTGCCCCAGATCAGCGTGTTCGTGACACGCGTCGCGTGCACACCGGCCTTCGCCGCCAACTGCGCGACGGCGCGGTTCTGGTCGAGGCGCGTCATGGCGCTGAAGCGCTCCTTCGGCACGTCCGGCGCGGAGTGCATCGCGATCAGCGCGTTCGTGTTGCAGGGATTGCCCACGACCGCCACACGCACGTCGCTGGCCGCGTGGGCGTTGATCGCACGTCCCTGGGCCACGAAGATGGGCCCGTTCTCGCGGATCAGATCGTTGCGCTCCATGCCCGGACCGCGCGGCTTGGAACCGACGAGCAGCGCCCAGTTCGCGCCGCCGAACGCGACGGCGGCGTCGCTCGTCAGCACCATGCCGGCGAGCAGCGGGCACGCGCAGTCGGCGAGCTCCATGGCCACACCCTCGAGGGCCTTCATCGCCTTCTCGATCGGCAGCTCGAGGAGCTGCAGGATCACGGGCTGGTCGGGCCCGAACATCTGGCCACTGGCGATGCGGGGGAGCAGGGCGTAGCCGATCTGTCCGGCGGCGCCGGTGACGGCCACGCGCAGGGGTGCCTTTGTCATGATCTAGTGCGGTTTGTCGAAGGGGCGTGGGTGCGCACCGGCGGAATCGGGCGGCGCTCGAGGCAAACAGGATGCCCGTGCGTAGGCCCCCGGGCAAGGGCTACCGGCTATGGCGGAGGAAACCGGGGGACCTGGGCAGGCTCCGAGGTTGCAGCGTCGAGGTCCGCTCCCTGGGGGCGGCGGGCTCCGCGGATCGGGCGCGGGACCGATCCCGAGTCGACCGGCGAAAGGAAACGGCTCCAAGGGGGCGCCCTGGGGCCTATGGTACGTGCGCCCTTGGTTCCGTTGGTCCCAAGGGCGCCACCCATGAACGACACGCTCGCCGCTCCCCAGGGAACCGACCTGGGCGCCCTTCTGGTGCGCCTGGGTGAACGCGCCCAGGCCTGGCGCTTCGACGTCGCCCCGAACCCGTGTGTGGGGGCGGCGCTCCTCGGTCCCAACGGCGCGGTGCTGGCGGAGGGCTTCCACCAGCGTTGGGGGGGGCCGCACGCCGAGATCCACTGCCTGGAGGAAGCCCGCGCGAAGGGGGTGCCCCGCGAGGACTTTCACACACTGGCCGTGACGCTGGAGCCCTGCTGCACCCAGGGAAAAACCGGGCCGTGCACCGAGGCGATCCTCGCCGCTGGCGTGAAACGCGTCGTCGTCGGCGCCCTCGATCCCGACCCGCGCCACCGGGGAGCGGGCCTGATCGCCCTGCGCGAGCGCGGCGTCGACGTCGAACTTCGCGAGGGAGCGTCACCGCTCGAACGGGTGGCGCGCCACTTCCTGCGCTGGACCGACCGGGAGCGCCTGCGCCGGCCGCGCCCGTGGGCGATCGCGAAGTGGGCGCAGACCCTCTCCGGCCAACTCAGCCCGCCGGAACACGTGGGTGACGGCCGCTGGATCAGTTCGCCCGACAGCCTGCGGGATCTCCAACTGCTGCGCGCCGACGTGGACGCGATCGTGACCGGCGTGGGCACGGTCAAGGCGGACGATCCGCGGTTCACGGTGCGGCCCCCGGCGGACCTTTCGCGCGCGCCGCTGCGGGTGGTCCTCGACACCGAGCTCTCGACACCGCCGGGCGCCAAGATGTTGCTCGCGCCCGGACCCCTGGAGCGCGGAGGCGCCGTGCACATCCTCAGCGTCGCCGGCGCCAACGCGGGGCGCCACCGAGCGTTGCTGGAAGCGGGAGCGCACGTGCACGGTTTGCACCCGGGGCCCGAGGGCCACGTCAACCTGCGCGGGGCCCTCGAGTGGCTTTGGAACCAGGGTGCGCGGCGCGTCTTGATCGAGGCGGGGCCGCGCCTGCTCGAAGCGTTCCTGCGCGCGGGTTTCGTCGACCAACTGCGCATCTACACGGGTGACGTGCGCGGGGGCCGCGGCGACAGCTTGGCGGACGCGCTGTCGGAGCTGGAACTCGACGGGCGCGCGGACCGCGAGTGCGGGCCCGATGCGGTGCTCGAGGCCTTCGTTCTCGGCCCTCGCCGACGCTGATGCACACGGAAAACCGACCTACCGTCGTGGGCCATGGGCGCCGCGAATGGGCTGCGCTCTGGGTGCTGCTGCAGTGGACGGCAGTGCTCGGCATCAGCCTCGGCGGATTTTCGTGCGCGTTTTCGCGGCCCGTGTCGGTCCCGCCGCCCGAACCCACCGCGCGGGACGCTTTCGAGGTGGCGCGTTCGGCCCTGCGCGAGCTCGAGGCCAGCCCCGCGCCCGAGGCCAAGCTGGCCGAGACACTGCGGCGGCGGGCGCTCGACGCGCTGGCGGAGGCGGCGGCCCTCGACCCCTCGTGGGCGGCGCCGCGCCGCTTCGAGGACGACCTGGCGCGGCGCGATCTGCGCGGGCCCTGGGCCTATGGCCAGCGGCTCCATGAACTCGAGACAGCCGCGGAGCCTGCGCTGCCGCTCTACCTGGTCGGGCGCCTCGAGCCCAACTCCTCCGCGCAGCGGTTCGCCCAGGCGCTGGCGGCGGACCCGTCGCTGGCGTGGGCGCACCACGGGCTCTCCGTGGAGCACCAAGCGGCGGGCCGCGACGGGCCGGCGCTCTCCGCCGCGAGGCGCGCTCTGGACCGGGCCCGCGGTGGATTCGAAGCCAGCCTGTTCGCACGGCGCCTGGCGGACCTCTGGGTGCGCGCGGGTCGCGGGGCCCAGGCGCTCAGCGTGCTCGAGCGCGCGCGCGCGCGTCCGGACTTGGGCAGCCTCGACGCATTCGAACTGGAACTCGCCCTAGCGTTCCGCGAACTCGACAGCACCGGGCAGGAGGTGCTCGTCGAGCGCGGCTACCGGCGCGGGCTGGCACTCCTTGCATCCGGGCGCCTCGTGCGCGGCGAGTTCGTGCGTTTGCTCGGCGCGCTGCGCGCGGGCCGCGCGGGACGATCGGCGGAGGCGTGGTCCTTCGACGTGCGCGACGCGCTGACGCGCTCCGGCGCGCCGGAGCGTTTTGGCCTCGACCGCCGCGCCCTCGCCGAGCCTGACCTGGTGCTGTTCGCGTTTGCGCTGTCCACCGACGACCTACCCGAGGATGCCGCCGCCCGGCGCCTCGCTGGGGTGCGGCGCGGCGACACGTCCGCGGCCGTGGAGGCCTGGCGCGCGGCGCTCCCCGACGTGGTGCTCGCGGACGACGGGCTGCCGCGGGATGCGCGCCTCGCCGACGTCGTCGCGGCGGCGCGCGCCCTGGAAACCGCGCCGAACGACGCCGCCGCGCGGATTGCGTTTGCGCGCGCCGCGGTCGCGGCGGGCTGGTTCGACGAGGCGTTGGCGGTCGTCGGCGCGATCGCCCGTGCGGAGCCGGGGCGCGCGGAACTCGACGAACTCGAACGCGCGGCGCGGTCGGGCAGCGCGTTGGTGGGGGAGTTGGCCCACGCGATCGGCGCCGTGCAGGCCGACGGGCGGTCGTGGTGGTTCGAGCCCAACCCGGAGCCGCGCGCCGCCGACGAACCCATCCACGCGGTTCCCGCGGTGCACGCGCGCGGGGAGTCCGCGCGCAGCTTGCGGGGCCTGCTCGACGGCGTCGCGAGCCTGGCGCAGACCTACGGCGGCCCCCTCGGCCTGGGCGGAGCGGATTTGGCCGAGCGCATCCGCCGCTCTCCCGGTCTCGACTACGGGCCCTTCGCGACGGTGCTCGTGCCGGGGCCCCGCTTCACCGGGCGAGACCAGGTGATGGGGGTCGGCACGGCCGGCGAGACCGTGCCGGGAGTCGCGGAGTTGCTCGATCGGCTGGGGCGCGCGGCGCTCGTCGGCGACGTGGTCGGCCAACGGCCCGACGGGACGCTGCTGCGCCGCCTCGCCCACGGTGTCGTCGGCGGCACACGCCTGGGGGTGCCCTTCGAGGGCATGGTGATCTGGTGCGAAGGCACCGAGGTCTCCGGCGGCTTGGCGCGGCTCGGCGGGCTGGTCAGCGGTGCGGCGCTGCACGAGGGCTACTGGATCGACATCGAGAGCGAACGCCGCCGCCTCACGCGCTGGCGCGACCTCGAGGCGCGTTTCCTGGCGCCAGGTGCCGAGGCGGAGCTGGAGTCGCTGCTCGAACTGCCAGGGCTCGAACTCGGCGGCGATCCGGCCGTTTCCGAGTTGGCGCGGCTCGAGCGCTCGCGCCTCGCCCCGCCCCTCGGCGCCGCGGATCGACTGCGGCTGACGATGCTCGCGGAGCGCCGCACAGCGGGTACGCCCACGGTGTCGCTCGACGAGCTCCTCGAGGTGGTGGCCGTTCACGAGGAGGGCCACCTGATCGACCGCACGCGGTACCTGCCCCTCGGCGCCAACCTGTGGCGCGTCCTGGGCCTGGGCCTGCGCGCCGGCCTTTCGCCGGCTGCCATCGAACGCGAGTTGGAGCGCCGCGCGCAGCTCGTGGCCCTTTGCGAGTTGGAGGACCCGCGGTTTGCGCTGGTCGACCTTCTGGACGCGGCCGAGATCCCGCGGGCGTCCGCGGGCGCGCACGCGCGTGCCTACAGCGAGTTGCTCGCGGAGTTCCTGGCGGAGCTCGACCGCCAGATGGACCGCGATGCGGAGGCGTTCGGTGCCCTCGATCGCTCGCGCACGTTGGTGCACCAACTGCACCGGCTCAGCCCGGCCCAGGTGCGCGTGCTGGCCCTCGAGTTGGCGCGGCGCTCCGGCGTGGCGTCGGACGATTGAGCGGCGCGCTCAGCCGCGCAACGCTACCCGCAGCAGCGCTTCGAGATCGGTGCGCTCCACTTGCGTCGCGGCCGCATCGACACTCTTCTGCGCTTCCGCTTCGCTGAAACCGATCGAAACGAGCGCGCGCACGGCGTCCTCGGTAGCGTCGCTGGGCCGCACGGTGGGCGGCGCGGCTCCGAGGTGCACGCTGTACTCCTCGGCGACGAACTCCTCCATGCGGTCGGAGAGTTCGAGCAGCACCCGTTCCGCTGTCTTCTTGCCCACACCCTTCACCCGCGCCAGCCGCACGGCGTCGCCGCGCCGCAGGGCTTCGAGCAGCTCGTCGGAACCCATGCCCGACACGATGGCGAGGGCTAGCGCCGGCCCGACCCGCTGCACACGCAGCAGCAGCCGAAAGAGTTGGCGCTCGGCCCGCGTCGCGAAGCCGTAGAGGATGTGGTTGTCCTCGCGCACCACGAGGTGCGTGTGGACCCGCAGGCTTTCCCCTTCGGAGGGAAACGCCGCGCCCGCCGGAACGGTCAGCTCGTAACCGACCCCGCCCACCTGGAGCACCAGGCGGGCCGGGTGTCGCCCGGCGACCACGCCCTCGAGGAAGTCGTACAAGGTGCCGGTCGCCGCGCGGCGGGATCAGTCGCCCGCGAGTTTGAGGCCGTGCTCGGTCAGTTTCGAGCGCAGTTCCTGCAGCGACGTGCTGCCGAAGTTCGGCATGCCGAGCAGTTCGTCGGCCGAGTGCTTCGTGATGTCGCCGAGCGTCAGGCAACCGAGGCTCTCGACGGTGCGGCGCGCGCGGATCGAGAGCGCCAAGTCGGTGATCGGGCGCTGCGTGACGTCGTTGCTCTCGCCGCTCGGGCCCGCGGGACGGCGGGTGCGCGCTTCGATCGACGCGACGGCTTCCTCGCGCGGCATGCCGAGGCGCAGGCCCTTCGAGCGCAGGATCTCCTTGATCTCGTTGAGGCTGGTCTCGCCGAAGTTCTTGTAGGAGAGCAGCTCCTGCTCGGTCTTCGTGACGAGGTCGCCAAGCGTGTGGATCTGCATCTTGTTGAGGCAGTTCCGCGCGCGCACCGACAGTTCGAAGTCGGTGATCGGGATGCGCAGGATCTGGTTGAGTTTGTCCTCTTTGCGCTCCAGATCTTCGTCGTAGTACATGTCCATCGAGGAGCGCGCGTCCTCGAGGTACCGACGGGCCCGCTGGTCCGCGGGGAAGTTCTTGAGCACCACGTCGTAGCAGGCCGCCGCGTCCTGGTCGCGGCCGAGGTCCTCGTACAAGACGCCGAGGTTCAGGTACACCGCGCGGTCGGCCAGCTTCATCTGGACGGCAGTCGTGTAGAAGTCGACGGCGAGTTGGTCGAGGCCCGAGCGCTCGGACAGGTACGCGCCGTGCATCAACGCCCCCCGCAGGGTGGGGTCCAGGCGGCGCGCGGCGTTGTAGTGGTCGAGGGCCGGTTCGAGGTCGCGCTCGATCTCGCAGAGGCGACCGCGCAGGTAGTGGCCCTCGGCGGATTCGAGGAAACCGTCGGGCGCGTTGTCGAGCGCCTTCTCGAGGGCGTCGGCGGCGGGCGTCGGATCGGTGGGGTTGGCCGCGAGTGCGAGCTCGAACTCGGCTTCGAGCAAACCGCCGAGCGGGCGCGGTTCGTCGGGATAGGACTTCGCGAGGCGTTCGAACAGCGGCTTGGCGTCCTTCCAGCGCTCGAGCGCTTCCAGGGCGCGCGCGCGGGTGAAGTCGGCGACGTCGTCGCCCTGGTGGGGGGCGAGCGCGGCGTCCGCGGCTTCGTAGCGGCCGAGGATCCAGAGCCCGAGGCCGCGGCGGCGGCCCGCTTCGCCGGTCGTGCCCATGGCCTCGACGGTCTTGCGGAACGTTTCGGCGCGTCCGACGGTGGCGAACACGGACGTGCGCGCCTCCTGCAGCAGCGCGAAGCTCAAGGACGCCTCGCCGGCGATGTCGAACAGCGGACCGTGGGCGGCGTCGGCGGCGCGGGCCAGTTCCGCGCGGGCGGCGGCGGCCGCTTCGAAGTCCGCCTCGTCGAAGGCCTCGTCCTCGAAGTCGTCCTCTTCCTCTTCGTCGTCGTCGTCGTCGTCGTCGTCGTCGCGACCGCCCATGCTGGCGTAGTCGGTGCCCGAATCATCGTCCTCGTCGATGTCGGAACCGGCCACGTCGCCCGTGGGCTTGCGGCCCTCGAGGGTGCTCTCGTCGGAGGCGGACTCCTCGGAGTGTTCGTGGCTGAGCTCGAAGTCGGAGTCGTCAGTCGCGGGAGTGAGGTCGCTGGCCATGGGTTTCGACGCGGGGAGTGGAGCGGTGGGGCGGCGCGGAGGTGCGGCGATGGATCTTCGACGAGGGGCTGAAGAGCCGTCGTCCATCCGGTTCCGGGCCCGCCGGGGCGGTCCGCCGAAGCGCCCGTGCGCGGCGCAATCGGAAGAGAGGAACCACAGATCCTACGGAGGCGGGGGTCGGCGGGTCAAACCGGGGGGGGCCGAGGTGCCCCGCCCCTGGGGCTCGAGAATGCCCCCACCCCGGCCGGGGCGCCGCCGCGGTGGGAGAGCTCCCCGGCGGCCTTCGCTCGCCCTGCCGCGCCGATGGGACGACCGCTCGCGCGGGGCGCCCGGGAGGCGGGCCCGTGGCGCTACCTTCGCTTTCGAGCGGCTCCCTTGCCTCCGCGTCGGACCGCGGGTGCCGCAGTACCCCATCTCTCCATGGACAAACTGACGATCCGCGGCGGCCGGCGACTGGACGGCGAGGTGCCCATCGGCGGCGCCAAGAACGCCGTGCTGCCGGTGCTGGCCGCTTCCCTGTTGACCGACCAGGTGCTCGAGGTGCCCAACGCGCCGCGCCTCTCCGACGTGCGCACGATGTGCGAGGTGCTGCGGGAACTCGGCTCCGGCGTGGAGTTCTCGAGCCGCGGCGGCGTCTCCGTGCAATCGGCGCAGCGGCCGGCCTCGCGCACCGGATGGGACCTGGTGCGCAAGATGCGCGGTTCGGTCTGTGTGCTCGGGCCGCTGCTGACGCGCACGGGCCGGGCGGAAGTCAGTCTGCCGGGTGGATGTGTCTTCGGCGTGCGCCCCATCGACGTGCACCTGAAGGGGCTCGAGGCCCTCGGCGCACAACTGCGCATCGACCACGGCTACATCATCGCCGAGGCGCCGCGCTCCGGCCTCGTGGGTGCGGAGCTCTTCCTCGGCACGGCGTTTGGTTCGTCGGTCACCGGCACGATGAACGTGATGATGGCGGCGACCCTCGCGAAGGGCACCACCGTGATCCACGGCGCGGCCTGCGAGCCGGAGGTGGAGGACCTCGGCAACTGCCTCCTGGCGATGGGGGCGCGCATCCACGGCCTCGGTTCCCCGCGCATCGAGATCGAGGGTGTGACCGAGCTGAAGGGCGCGACCCACGCGGTGCTGCCCGATCGCATCGAGGCGGGCACCTACCTGGTCGCCGGCGCGATCGCGGGTGGGCGTGTGCGCACCACCGGCTGCCGGCCCCAGCACCTCTCCGTTTTGACGGACCGCTTCTTCGAGGCGGGGTACGCCGTCGAGCGTGGCCCCGATTGGCTCGAGGTGCGCTCGGACGGCCAACGGGCCCGACCGACGGACGTGACGACCCAGCCCTTCCCGGGCTTCCCCACGGACTTGCAGGCCCAGTGGATGGCGCTGATGTGCCGCGCGGAAGGTGTGAGCCTGATCACGGAGCGCATCTATCCGGACCGCTACATGCACCTGCCGGAACTGGTGCGCCTCGGCGCGCGGATCCGGCGCCAGGAGGCCGTCGCGATCGTGCAGGGGACCGAGCGCCTGTCGGGCGCCCACGTGACCGCAAGCGACCTGCGCGCGTCGGCCGCACTTGTCTTGGCCGCCCTCGTAGCCGAGGGCGAAACCCAAGTCCACCGCGTGTACCACATCGACCGCGGCTACGAACGCATCGAAGAGCGCCTAGTGAACCTCGGCGCCGACATCCTGCGCGAGCGCGACGAAGAGGGGCCGTAGGGGCACGGCCGGGTAGGCGGGTCTCTTGGCCCGCCTTGGAGCGTGCCACCTCCCAATCGATCCCGCACCCACTTCCCAAGGCGGGACAGGAGGCCCGCGCACCCGGCCCGCGCACCCGGCCCGCGCAACCGGCCCGCGCAACCGGCCCGCGCAACCGGCGGCCATCGCCGCGGCGTGACTCGCTCAGTCGGCCCGCTTCATCGGCTGCCACGCTTGGTCCAGGAACACGGCCGCCGGGTCGAAGCCCGGGCGGTTGCTCAGGATGTAGCTCCCGTCGCCGCGGCTCCACGCCTGGTCGAAACCCGCGGATAGTTCGACGCCGCCGCCCGACGGGTCCTTCCACGTCTCCACCTCGCGGATCGCTTGCACGAAGCGCTTTTGCTGCGCGTCGGAGCTGCTCTGGCTCTGCTCCCAACTGCGCATACGCGCATCGGAGGCCTCGGAGGCCGAGCGCGCGAACGCGCGGGATTGTTCGCCCGCGATCCGGATGCGCTCCATGTTGCCCTTGTGCTCGATGTTGCTGAGCTGGGCCAGGAACTGGTCCTTGCCCTGCTGCCATGCGGGGTTGGTGCGGTAGCTCGAAACGGCCGTGGCGAGCACCTGTTCGGCCTGCTCGCGTTTCTCCTTGCTGTGGCGCAGCACCACACGTTGCAGCACCTGCGTGCTCGAGAAACCGTTCGGCGCCCCGGTGAACATGTCGCGGCTAGCGGTGGCCGAGGTCGTGACGGCGATGAGCGCCCGACCCTGGTCGCCATTCGGCCAGGTCAGCCGCGCCGTGATCGCGCTGCTCTGGCTTTGGGTCGACATGCCGTACTGCGCGGCCATGCGGTCGCTCTCCTCTCCCAGGTTGCGCAGGAGTTGCGCGAGTTCGCGGTTCGATTCCACCGCGCTGACCTTGGCGCCGCCCAGGGTGTTGGCGGCGAAGTGCTCGAGGTATTCCTTCGCAGTGAAGGGCGCGTTGACTTGGCAGCCACCTTGTGCGACGGCACCTTGAGAGGACTGGCGCAGCATCGCGTCGTCGAACCAGACGAAGGTCTCGGTCGGGAACGCGTCGAGCCGGATCGACGCGTCGGGGGCGACACTCGAGAACGCGGACGTGATCATGTCGCCGCGGCACTCCTGGAAGCCGCGCCAGCGCACACCGCCTTCGTTGTTCCAGCCGCGCGGCAACAGCACGCTGAAGGCTTCGACCGGTTGGTCGAAACCCGCGGTGTCGAGAAACCGCGCGCGCTCCAGCACCAGGTAGTCCTCGCCCTCGGCGTAGGTCGCCTTGGTCGCCGCGGCGGGCGGCGCGGGAGCTGCCGCAGCCGCGGTGGCGCCCTGCGGCGGAGGGACTTCGGTCGTCGCCGGAGCGGCCGGAGCAGCCGATGTGGGCGACCGCGGCGCCTCTCGGGACTCGACCGAGGCGACCTCGGCCGTAGGCGCGGACGCCGCTCCGGCGGCCTTCGGCTCCCCTTCGGAGCAGGCTCCCAGGGCGAGGCCGAACGAAACTAGGGCAACGATGGCGGGGCGGGGGAGCTGGGGCACGGGTCGTCGGGAGTGGGGCGCCAAAGCCGCTGGATGGCGTCGGGCGCGTTGCGGATGGGAACGGGCGGGCCGGCGGCGCGCTCCCCGGGACCAGTAGGGTACAGCACCGAAAGCCGTCGCTATCCTTACCCGCCACCATGTTCGAAAGCCTATCCCGTCGCCTTTCCGCGGCCTTCCAGGGCCTGCGGGGCCAGAAGGAACTCAACGAGTCCAACATCGAGGAGGGGCTCACCGACGTGCGCCAGGCCCTGCTCGAGGCGGACGTGCACTTCCGCGTGGGCAGGGAGTTCGTCGAGAAGGTCAAGGCCCGGGCCCTGGGCCAGGCCAAGATCGCCGACAAGAACATCAGCGCCTCGGACCAGTTCGTCGCCGCGGTGCACCGCGAACTGGTCGAGCTGATGGGCCCCGAGGACGCGCGCATCGAGTTCGCGAAGTCCGGGCCCACCGTGATCCTGATGGCGGGCCTGCAGGGTGCGGGCAAGACCACCACCTGCGCGAAGTTGGCGCGGCACTTCGTCACGCGCCACCAGAAGCGTCCCCTGTTGGTCGCGGCGGACGTGAAGCGCCCCGCGGCGGTGGAACAACTGCGGGTGCTCGGCCGGCGGCTCGACGTGCCCGTCTACCACGAGGCCGGCCTCACACCGCCCGAGCTGTGCGCCCGCGGCATCGCCGAAGCGCGCCGCACGGGCCGCGATGTGGTGCTGCTCGACACGGCGGGGCGTCTGCACGTCGACGACGAGCTGATGGCCGAGGTCGCGGAGATCGCGCGCCGGACGAATCCACACGCGCAGGTGCTCGTCGTCGACGGCATGACCGGCCAGGACGCGGTGCGCTCGGCGCAGGCGTTCCACGAGAAGCTCTCCCTGACGGGAGTCATCCTCACCAAGCTCGACGGCGACGCGCGGGCCGGTGCGGCGATGAGCCTCAAGGCCATCACTGGCCGGCCGATCCTGTTCCTCGGCACGGGCGAGAAGCTCGAGGACCTGGACGCGTTCAGCGCCGAACGCATGGCGGGCCGCATCCTGGGCCTAGGCGACGTGGTCGGCCTCGTCGAAGCGGCTTCCGAGCGCATCGACGAGAAGGAGGCGCAGGCCTCCTACGAGAAGATGGTGATGGGCAACTTCACCATCGAGGACATGCTCGCCCAACTGCGCATGATCCAGAAGCTGCCCATGAAGAAGATGCTCGGGATGTTGCCCGGCGTGGGGGACATGCTGAAGGACGTCGACATGGACGAGAAGCGCTTCAAGCGCGTCGAGGCGCTCTGCACGTCGATGACGCGGCGCGAGCGTCTGCAGCCCGACGTGATCGACATGAGCCGGCGGCGGCGCATCGCCAAGGGCGCCGGTCAGGACGTCGGCGCCGTCAACGAACTGCTGAAGTCCTTCAAGGGCATGAAGCAGATGATGAAGCAGATGGGCAAGATGGGCGGCGGCCGCGGGGGCATGGGAGCCTCGCAGAAGCGCGCCGCCCTCGAGGCCATGGCTCCCGGTGGCGAACTCGCTGCGGACCTGTCCGGGCCGTCCCTGCTCTCGCGGGCCGGCGGCATGCTCGGCGGGGGACTCAGGGGGCTCGGCGGCATGTTCGGGGGCGGCGGTGGCCTGCCGCCGGGGATGGGCGGCCTCGGCGGCCTCGAGGGCCTGGCCGGCGTCGGGGGGGCCAAACCCGGGGCCGGCAAGGGGGCTCCCCGGGACCGCTCGAAGGAGAAGGCCAAGGCCAAACAGAAGCGCAAGAACAGGAAAAAGCGCTGATTCGCTCCCCCGGGGCCCGTCCGAGGGGCCCGGGGAGCTTGCGGCAGGCGCCCGGGGCCCCGTACACTCTTCGGCCCTGAAGTTCGCGCCGCGCGCACGCGGGCACCGATCGCCCGCCCCAGGGGGCGCTCACCGCCCCCCCCCCGGCCCCTCCCCCGATTTCCAAGGCTCACGCATCTTTCCATGACTGTTGTCATCCGCATGAAGCGCATCGGGCGCAAGAACCACCCGACCTACCGGATCGCCGTGGCCGACTCGCGCAAGCCGACGGACGGTCGCATCCTGGCCACGCTCGGCCACTACGATCCGGTCTCCTCGGTTCCGGAACTGCGCCTCAAGTTGGACGTGGAGGCCGCGCGCCACTGGCTCAGCCACGGCGCCAAGCCCAGCCCGACGGTGGCCTCCATCCTGCGCCGCATGAAGGTGCACGAAGGTCTGCCGGAGCCGAAGAAGCGCGTCCGCACGGGCCGCACGAAGGACACCGCGACGGCCAAACGCCGCATCGCGATCAAGGCCGAGCGCGCCGCGCGCAAGACCGAGCGTCAAAAGGGCCGCGCCGCCGCGAAGAAGGCCGCCGCCGCCGCCGCCCAGCCGGCGTCCTGAACAGCCCCAGCCGCGCGGCCGGGCACACCGCGGTGTGCCCGTGCCTCGCGCGGAGCGAACTGGCGCGCTGCGCCCCGCGACGGGGTGCGGCGCGCCTTCTTTCTCTGGATCGATCCGCCGGATCGAGAGGTGCGCGCTCCCGCTAGCCCGGGTTATTCATCAGGTTTGCGATCCGACGAGCCCAAGTCGCTGTCTGGTGGTGCTTTGGGGCCGTGGCATCCGCAGTCGACCTTGAACAGGTCGTCGAGGACGGCCGCGGCCCCGAAGTGCCACCAGGCGGCGAAAGGCGGCCGAAGGCCGCCGGTTGGG
>WGMC01000018.1 GCA_016125265.1 Planctomycetaceae bacterium | reverse complement strand
GGATGCAAGGGCCGAAGGCCCGCTCCATCGCCACGTGCCGACGACATGGGCCGGGCCTTCAGCCCTGGCCTGTTCTGCCGCAATACCTGGGGCGTTGCCCCAGGCTACGATCGGTCGCGCCGTTGGCGCGCACGGAAGGTCGCCGCGCACGGAATGTCGGCGCTCGCGGAACGTTGGCGCGCACGAAACGTCGGCGCGCACGAAACGTCGGCCCGCGCGGAATGTCGGCGCGTACGGAACGTTGGCGCGCACGGAACGTTGGCGCGCGCGGAACGTCGGCGCGTACGGAACGTCGGCCCGCACGGATGTCGGCGCGCACGGATGTCGGCGCGCACGGATGTCGGCGCGCACGGATGTCGGCGCGCACCGAATGTCGGACGCATTGCGCGTCGCGAGGCGCTCTCGCGCGCCAACGGCGCGCCCCATAGTAGCCTGGGGCAACGCCCCAGGTTGTTCGGTAGATGGATGCAAGGGCCGAAGGCCCGCTCCATCCCTCGAGCGTGGCCCCGCCGCGCGGACGGCTGCGCCGTCAGCGCTTCTGCGCGAGCGCGGCGATCGAGTGGCCCACTGGCCAGTCGAAGCGGCGCGTGAACGGCAGTTCCGCCGCGAAGATGCCGTGCAAGAGGTTGTGCACGGCCTTGGGGATCGGCCACGACAGGTTGGTGTGGTCGCTGGATGCTTCCTTCTGGAAGACCGTCTCCAAGAACTTCGCGAGGAGCACCGCCGGCAGGATCAGGGGGAACAAGAAGATGTTCGAGTGGCTGTTGCGCTCGACTTTCAGCCCGGCCTGCTCGAAGACCTTGGCGAGGCGTCCCCGTGTGTACCGCCGCTGGTGCTGCGCCACGCGGTCGTTGTTGGCAAAGAGGAACTGGTACGCCGGCACACTGACGAACACCCGGCCGCCGGGCGCCAGCACACGCGCGACCTCGCGCATGACCTGGTGGTCGTCGGGGATGTGCTCGATCGCGTCGAACATGCAGACGAGGTCGAAGGCCCCATCGCGGTACGGCAGGCGGTAACCGCTCGAAACCACGCCCATCGGATGGCCGCGCTCGCGGCAGCGCACCAGGCTTTCGACGCTGATGTCGCTGGGGTAGACCTTGGAGCCGAGCTCCGTCAAGCCGTCCAGGAAACCGCCCATGCCGCAGCCGAGGTCGAGCACACGCTCGGGTCGTGTTCCGTCAAGCTCGTGCCGCAGAAGCCCGAAGTACACACTGCGCCGGCCGCGGAACCACCAGTGGTCGCGCTCCAGCTCCAGGAACTGCTGGTAGGCCTTGGGGTCCACGGGCGGCTCAGGCTCCTTTCGGCGCGGCGACCACGATCATCTCGTCGAAGAGGTTCACGTAGACGGAAGTCCGCGAGACCAGCTTGAGCGGCGAGAGCAGGAACGAAAGCGCCGGGTGCAGGCGCGCGGCGCGCTCCGCCACGAAACCGAGCGACACGTACTTGCCGCCGAGGCGCGGACTGTTCTCGAGGATCTCGAATCCCGCGCGATCCATCAGATCGCGGATCGTCTTCGGGTCGAAGTGGTAGATGTGCTCGGCGTGTTTGTAGTGCTGCCAGGCTTTCCCCAGCACCTTGGCCGCGCGGCTCTCGACGTTCTGGGTCTCGATCAGGAGCTTGCCGCCGGGCCGCAGGAGGCTACGCACATGCGCGAGCGCAGCGACAGGGTCGGGCACGTGTTCGATGACGTCCCAGAAGGTCACGAGGTCGAAGGAGTGCGGCTCGAGCGGCACGTCCTGCAAGAGTCCCGCGTGCACGTTGTTTTTGCCGAGGCGCTCGATCGCCTGGCCGCGGATCGCGTCCGAAGGTTCGATGTCGGTGACGTTCCAGCCCTCGTCCTTCATCACGCTGAGGAAGTACCCCGCGGCGCAGCCCACGTCGAGCACGCGACCGGGCTTCGCGAAGTGCCGGCGCACCACGCTCAGGCGCTTCTTGTAGGTCGCGAGGTAGAGCGGCGCGTCCGAGCGGTAGTCCGAATACCCCCGATCCTTGGCCGCGCTGGAGCTCCAGTACCCCTCGTCGTAGACGTCGGCGATCAACGCGCCGGCCGCCAACCGCGGAGTCACGTAGGTCAGTTGGCAGCGGCTGCAGCGCACCACTTGGAACGGGCCGTCGGAGAAACGCACCTCGCGTTCCGCGGCGCCGCACAGCCCGCAGGCGACATCCTGCAGGTGCTCCGGGCTGACGCGTTTCGCCAGACCGGGGACTTCGATCACCCGAAGTACTCCTGGCCGGCTGCCACCTCGTCCGCGCGGCTGTCGCTGCCCTTGAGCAGGGTCTTGGCCGTGCGCCGCCCCATGGCGATCGAGTGGTCCATGTTGTTGTAGCGGTAGAGCCCCTGGCGACCGGTCGTGCGCAGGTTCTTGACCTTGCGCGCGGCCTGCTTCAGCACCTCGAGGTTCTCCTTGTAGGTGAGGTCGTAGACCGGGTACGCGTACGGCAGTTTGTGGATGTCGACGCCCCGCGAGATGCCGTGTTTGAGCAGTCCCACGGTCACGAGGTCGCGCTCGGCGATCTTCGCGCCCTCTTCGAGGGTCAAGTTCCAGTGCTCGTCACCCACGTTGCAGGTGATCTCGCAGCACACCACGGTCTTGTCGCCGGGCGCCGAGTTGTCGGAGAAGTTCTTGAACTCGGAGATGCGGTGGATCGTGAGGTGTTTCTCCGGCAGGTAGACCCAGTGGTCCGGCGAAAGCGACGGCTGGTCCACCTCCAGGTAGACGAACACGATCCCCAAGTGGCGCAACTTGGAGATGGACTCCTTGACCTCGGGACCCACCGCGGGCCGGAGGGTCTCGAGCAAACGCTGCAGCGGGATGGTGTTCACGACTTCGGTGGGCTCGAGCACGAGTTCCGAACCGTCCTTCTGGCGGCAGACCACACGCTTTGCGAGCCCGCCCTCCACCTCGATGCGCTCGACCGGGGACTCGAGCAGCACTTCGCCGCCCATCTCGCGGACTTTCTGTGCGTACTTGCGGCCGAGTTGTCCGATGCCGCCATCGGCGGGGTACCAGAACTCACTCACCAGGCTGCGGACCTCCCCTTCCCTCGGCGGGTTCAGGGTCTTCACGATCGTGTCCCAAAGGTTCGCCTGGCTGATGCGCTGGCTGGCCCAGTCGGCGCTGATCTCCGTGCACGGCATCTTCCAGGCCTTCGAGGTGTAGGTCCCGAAGAACATCTCGTAGAGCGTGCGGCCGAAGCGCTTCAGCACCCAGTTCTCGAAGTTGTCGTCGGGGATCTTCTTGAAGAGCTGGACCGAACGGATCCACGCGTAGTCCCAGCAGGCACGCACCAAGAGCCCGGGCGGCAGGCTCTTCAGCACGTTCATCGCCTTCAACGGGTAGTCGAAGAACTTGCCCTGCATGTAGATGCGCGACATGCGGTCGCGGATCACCACTTCGTTGTCGAGCACCTCGTAGAAGTGGCGCACGAGTTCCTCGTCGCGGCTGTGGAAGCGGTGCGGGCCGTGGTCGAGCCAGTACCCCCCCTTCTGCCACGAACAAGCCATGCCCCCGGCGAAATCGTCCCGCTCGACAACCGTGACGCGGGTGCCGGCCTTGGCGAGTTCGTAGGCAGTGGAGAGTCCGGCCAGGCCGGCTCCGAGTACGACGACGTGCATGGATGGGCTCAAGGGGGCGAGCCGGGGCCGACCCCTTTCTCGGGGCCCCAGCGCGTGGTCTCTTGGGAGGGGGAATGGACCCCCGCGGGCCCGGCGGGTTCCGGGCGACGCGAGAGGCCACAAAGTCTATCCCGCAGGGAAGGTTCGGCCTCCCAGAACCACCCGATCCGGATCAATTCGCACCTGGGGCTTCGTCAGCCGTGCGCGGGCAACTGAACCTTGAACACCGAACCGCCGCCCGGGCGGTCCTCGACCCACGCTCGGCCGCCCAGGGCCCGAGCCTGGAGGTCGACGAGGTGCAGCCCGAGACCCGTACCCGTCGAGGTTCGAGTGGTCTCGTTGCCAATCCGGTAGAAGGCCTCGAACACACGCTGCCGCTCGGCCTCGGGAACACCCGGACCGCGGTCCAGGACTTCCAACCAGACCTGGTGACCCTCGGCCCCCGTGCGCACGAGGATGGGTTCCCCTCCGGTTCGAACGGGTGCGTACTTGCGCGCGTTCTCGACCAGGTTGACCACGATGCTCGTGATCGACTCCTGGTTGATGCGCACCGGAGGTAGGTCCGCGGCCAGGTCGTACTCGACGTCCAGCCCACCGCGCGCGTCCGCCGCGGCCAGGAGCGGGCGCACGGCTTCCACGGCCTTCGAGAGGTCGCCCACGCGCTCGCGGCCGGCGTCCATCGGATTGGAGACCGCCTCCGACAGGCGGCTCTTCTCGAGCACACGCTCCACCAGCGTCGAAAGCCGTTGGGTCTCGCGCGCGATCCGCAGGTAGTACTCCTGCTGGCGTTCGGGGCTCTGGGCCCATCCCTCCATCAACATCTCGATGTGGAGGGCGATGGTCGAGAGCGGGGTGCGCAGTTCGTGGGTCACCGCCGCGACGAAGTTGCGCGTGCGTTCGGCGCGCTCCAGTTCGCGGTTGACGCTGAACAGCAGTAGGCCCAATCCCGTCCCGAGGGAGAGCACCAGCATGGCGGCCACTCCCAGGAAGCGCATCGTCTGGGCCCGGAAGCCGCGGTCCAGGGCGCGCTGTTCCACTTCGACCGCAAGCACGGCGCGCTGCCCCAGCCCGCTGACGTCCCCGGCAAAACCCAACGCCGCCAGCAGATTCACGTGGTGCACGATGTCCGTCCCTGGTGACTTCTGCGCTTCGCCGGGGGGCAGGTAGTGCTCCAGTGGGCCGAGGTGCTCGGCGGACTCGCGTGGCAGGGTGCGCAGCAACCAATCGAGGTCCAGCACCATGCCCTGCAACAAGTTGAAGTCCCGGCGCATGTCGCTGAGGCACTCGGGCAGGTCGTCGTCGGAGCGCGGCTTGTCCTCCGGCAGGACGCGGCGTGTCGCGAGCGCGACCGGTTGGCCCTCCGGACCGTTCAGGATCTCGAGGAAGAACTCGGATACGACCACTTCTTCGCCGGTACCCGCGAGGCGGCGCCAGTGCTCGCCCAGGCAATCGGGGATGGGGCGCGGGGACGCGGTGTTGGGGTCGAACTGGGCGAGGTGCGCGGCGATGCGCTGCCAGGGGAGCGCTTCGATGCGATAACCGCGGAGCCGAGTCGTGCGCTCCATGAAGCCGATCGCGATCAGGTGGCGCACCGCGCTCTCCGCCACCGCGCGAATCCGCGCCCGGCCCTCGGCGTCCTGCGAGCCGGTCTCGATGAAGTAGGGAGGGGGAGGCTCCGAATCGCGCCGATCCTCGGCGTTCAGGATTCGATCCAGGTCGGCGGAGAACCAGCCCAGCACACCGGCTTCAGGGGCGCTCCCGGCCAGGGCCGTTGTCTGCCATTGCGGTGCGGTGTCGTTCTGTCCGCGCGGCGGCTCGGCGCGCAGGGGCGCGAACTCGTCGAAGCCGAGGTCCTGGGCGCGCTCCAGCCGTTCCTGGAGAGGACCGCGGATCTGCTCCACCAGGCGGTCGGCCGCCCGGGCTGCGTCGGCGGGCAGGTTGGAGAGCGCGTGTTGGTAATCGAGCCAGAGTTGATGCCAGTGAAGACCGCCCAGGACGACGGTCGGCAGCACCAGGAGGATGCCGTACAGCAGTAGCGCCGTGCGCTTTCGACTGGGTCGGGCCAAGGGGCGCGTTGGGGGCGAACGCGGGTGTCGCCGCCGCTCCCGAAGGGGGGCGGCGGCAGGGGCGCATCACATGAACCAGCGGTAGCCCTTGCCGCGCACCGTCTGGATGAGGGTGGGGTTCTGGGGGTCGGGTTCCACCTTGCGGCGCAGGCCCACGATGTGGATGTCGACGGTGCGGGTCTCGATGTTGGCGTTCTGGTAATGCCAGACTTCGAGGAGCAGGTCCTCGCGCGTGACCACGCGGTCGCGGTGTTTGATCAGGTACTCGAGGATGTCGCCCTCGCGCGGGGTCAGCGGCACGACTTCCTTGCCGCGGTGCACCTCGAGACGCGAGAGGTCCACGCGGATGTTGCCGGGCAGGTCGATCATGCGCGGCGGCGTGGAATCGAGCTTGCGGCGGCGGAACTGAGCGTCGATGCGGGCCATCAGCTCGCGGGCGCTGAAGGGTTTTGCGACGTAGTCGTCCGCACCCAGTTGGAAGCCGCGCAGCAGGCTGTCCTCGTCCGCCAGGGCCGTCAGGATCAGGACACGCGCATCGTGGCGCTGCTCGCGCAGGCGGGCGAGCACGTCCAGCCCGTTCATGCCGGGCAGCATGAGGTCGAGCACCACGAGGTCGAAGCTCTGCTTTTGCATGAGCTCCAGTGCCTTGGGGCCCTCGTGGGCCAGGGTCACCTCGTGACCCGCGTGTTGCAGGGCGTCGCGCAAGCCGAGAGCCAGGGGTTCCTCGTCTTCGACGATGAGAATGCGCCCGGTTGCAGAGGAGGTCGTTGAGGTCTTGCTGTTCATCGCTAGAAGGGGGGGGTGAGGGGGGGCGGACATTCTGCTCCGTCGCCCTGCGCCGCGCTAGAGCGTCCCGAGGGGGCGCTTCAGGGTAAGACTATCGTGCCTTCGGTCCCGAAGTTGCCTAGGGAAGAAACCCCAGTTTGTCTCGGGTCGGGAGAACCCGCTCGCAGGGCCTTCGATCAGGTGCCGAGGAAACGCTTGCGGCAGATCGTGCGGAACATGCCGATCGCCGTCTTCGCCACTTTGGAGAAAGAGGCGGAGTGTTTGGACTCGCCGCCGAGACGCGCGCCGTAGTGCACGGGGATCTCGATGACTCGCAGGCCCACGCGGTAGGCCTCGCAGATCATCTCGGGGCTGAACTGGGGCCCCTTCTCGCGTGTCCCCGGACCGATGCGTTTCCACGTGTCCGCCCAAAGGGCGCGGTAGCTGCAGCCGACATCGGTGAGGCGCGGTTCGAGCGGCAGGTACCAACACAGCTCGAGCCACTTGGCCATCGCCACGTTGCCCCAGCGCAGCTTCTTGTCCATGTTGGCGCCCTGCTGCACCATCTGGCGCGTCGTGCGTGTGCCGAGCACCATCTGGCAGTCGACCAGGTAGTAGAGCAGTTTCCAGAGGTCCTTCGCCCGGAAGGAGCCGTCCGCCTCGGTCACCACCAGAATGTCGGCGCCGGTCCGCACCCCGTGGTCGAGGCCCGCGCGGATCGCGCAGCCGTACCCGGCGGCGGATTCCTGGATCACCTCCGCTCCGGCCGCCCGGGCCAACTCCGCGGTCCGGTCCCGGCAGTTGTTGTCGACCACGATCACGCGGTCCACGCACGACTCGCCGCGGAACTCCGTCACGACGTCCGCGATGGTGGCCTCTTCGTTGTACGCGGGGACCACGACGACTACGGATCGTTCCTGGAACATGGGGCAGGGGGGGTGGGGGCGAGGCGCGCGGAGTTTACCCGGAGCGGCCATCCGTGGCCTGCGGTCTCGCGGCCCGCAGCAGGAACGAGAGTCCGAAGTGGATGGGGAGCCAGGCCACGAGGGCCGCCTCGAGGGCGAAGAGCAGGCCGAACGCGGCGTTCGCCGCGGCCGGCAGGCGAAAGAAATCGCTGGCCGGCGGCGCCGTCCCCTGGGCCGCGGACTTGAGCGCGCGGGCGAGGGCGATCGGCCCCAGCAGTAGGAAGTTGAATCCGTGGCGCCGCTCGAGCACGAGTCCGCGCTCCTCGAGTCGCCCCTCCAACTCGCCGGTGCGGTAGCGCCGTTTGTGGTGCAAGAAATCGTCGTGCGGCGACCAAAGGGACGGGTACGCCGGCACGGAGGCGAGCACCACACCCCCCGGCGCAAGGACACGCACGAACTCGTCGAGGAGCCGCGCCTCGTCCTCGAAGTGCTCGATCACGTCGAAGGCGAGCAGCACGTCGACCGAGCCGTCCGCGAGCGGCAGGCGCAGTCCATCGGCCGCGAGCAGCGCGGCTCGCAGGTCCCGCGCGGCACTGTGGGCGAGGGCGCGGCGGTCCAGGTCGAGTCCTGCGGTGCGCACGCCGGGCCAGGTGCGCTCGATCCACACGAGGTTGCCGCCGGTGCCGCAGCCCACCTCGAGAAGGCGCGCGCCGGGCCGAGCCTCCAGCGCCTCCGCGACGAGCCTCCGGGCCACGCGCCGCCGGCCCCGAAACCACCAATGGTGGTCCTCCAGGGCGCGCATTTCGTCGTAGGCCTTGGGATCCATGGGCGACGGTCCCGGTTCAGCGGTAGTCGCCGCGAAGACGCTTCCACGCGATGCGCGCCAGCTCGCTGAAGGATTCGAGCACCGCCGAGAGCAGCCGCACCTTGGTGTCGTCCTCGTGCTGCCAGCGCACCGGTACCTGGGCCAGCTTGGCGCCGTGCACTTCCGCGATCACCACCAACTCGGCGTCGAACGCCCAACCGTCCAGGGTCGAGCGCGCGAAGATGGTCTGCGACGCCGCGCGGCGAAAGCCCTTGAAGCCACAGGTGAAGTCCTGCACACCCGGCGCGAGCACGAGGCGCGTCAGGAGGGTGAAGCCGCGGCCGAGCCACTCGCGCAGCCTGGGTTGGCGTCGCTCGATCCGGCTGCCCGGCGAGCGGCGGTTGCCCAGGACGACGTCGTACCCCGACTCGAGCGCTCCCAGGAAACCCGCCATCTCTTCGAGCGGCGTCGACAGATCCGCGTCCATGAAGATCTGGAACTCGCCGCGCGCCGCGAGCATCCCCGCGCGCACGGCCGCGCCCTTGCCGCGGTTCTTGGGGAGGTGCAACGCGACGATGCGGGGGTCGCGCCGCGCGGCATCTTCCAGGATCTCCGGCGAGCGGTCGCCCGAGCCGTCGTTCACGCACAGCACCTCGAACGGTCGCCCGAGCGATTCGAGGTGCTCGACCAAACGCGCGAGGTTGCGCTCGAGGACGAGGGCTTCGTTGTAGACCGGCAGCACCACGCTGAGTTGCGGCGGGGGCGGCGGGGCCGGCGGCGCGGCGGACATGGGGGGGCTCTCTGCCATGGGGCCCTATACTTTGCCTCGCCGGAGGCCCCGAGCGTCCCACCGGGCCACAACCCTGGGCCGTCCGCGAGCTTGGAGCCGCGCCGTCCCCGCCCCCGAGCGGCCCACCCCCCCAACCGCTGCACCGCGTGGCCCAGCCCCAAAGCCCCCCGACCGCACCGACGGGCCCCCGCCGCGGCGCACTGCTTTCGGCCACGTTGCTCGCGGCCACCGTCCTCGCGATCCTCGCGGCCCTGCCGCTCGCGGGCCCGCTCTTCGATCCGACCCAAGTCGCGCTCGCCGTCGACACGGCCAGCGTGCAGATGCCCTGGTCCGCGGCCGTGGGCGACGTGCAGGACGCGGAGGGAAATCCCGTGCCCCGCCCGCGCAATCCGGCGCTCTCGGACCAGGGTGTGGGTTTTTATCCCTTCTACCGCTGGGTGCTGGCGAGCTGGCGCACGGGGGATCCACCGTATTGGAATCCGCTGCTCTATCTGGGGGCGCCGGGACTCGGCAATCCGCAGTACGGCGTCTTGGATCCACAGGTGCTCGTGCTGTGGCCGCTCGAGGCGGCCTTCGGCCTCGACGGGTTCCACCTGGGCCTCGCGTGGTTGGCCTTTCTGCGCCTCTTCGCGGCGGGTTTCGGTGCGTTCGTCCTGGCGCGCCGCCTGGGGCTGGGGTTCGCGGGCGCGTTGCTCGCGGGTGTGGTGTTCCAGTCGTCGGGATACGTGCAGCTCTGGCTCAACTTCAGCCTCGGCCACGTCACGCCGTTCTTGCCGTGGATCCTCGTCGGGATCGAGGGCTGCCGCGGCGCGCGGCCCGGGCGGTCCGCGGTGGCCGTCGCGCTGTTGCTCGCGGGCGCCGTGCTCGGCGGCCATCCCGAAACGGCGTTCTACGTCGGCGCCGCCGCGGGTGTGTGGGCCGTGGGCCTATGTGCGCGCGAGCGGCGCGCGGGATTCCTCGCACTCGGGGCGCTCGCGGCCGGGAGTTTGCTCGCGGCGCCCTCCGTGTTGCCCTTCGTCGAGTACCTCGGCCGCTCGGGAGCCCAGGCCCTGCGGGCGGCGACGGTCGTGGAGCGGTCCGTCGACGTGGTGAGCCTCGGCGCGCTCGTCGCGTTCGCCGGCGTCCTGGTTGCCGGCGCAGCGCGCATGGGGGATGCGCGCCTCGGTCGCGGCGCGCGCGTGGGTGCGCTGGTGCTGCTCGCCTTCGCCGCGGGCGCGCTCGCGCTCCTCCTGAGCCGGCGCGGGCTGCCGGAAACGGCGGGGCTCGCGTTGGTGCACGACCTCTTCGGCGCCCCCGGCCGCGGCGGCGGGTACCAGGGTCCCGGCACACACGTGGAGGAAGCGAGTGCGTGGATCCCCGGCGCCGGGCTCGCACTGGCCCTCGCCGCGGCACTGTCGAGCGTGGGGGCGCTGCAGCGACGCGGGCTCGTGCTCGCGCTCGGATTCGTCGCCTGGTGGCTGGCGCTGCGCGCGCCCGGTCTGCTCGACCTGAAACAGCAGTTGCCCGTGGTCGGCCTCGGCGCAACGGTGCGGCTCGCCTCCGTGTCGGGGCTGATGCTGGCGCTGCTCGCCGGAGAGGCGCTCCGATCGGCGGGGCCCCTCGCGCGGCGCGGCGGCGTTGTGTTGTTCGTCGTGCTCGCCCTGGTTTGGTGCCGCCCGACGACGGGCGTCGAACCCGGGCCGGAGCTCGCCACGGCGCCCGAGAGCGGCGATTGGCTGCAGTTCGTGTTGCACCCCGCCGCGGATGGCCGGGGACGCAGTCCGAGCCTCGAGGGTTGGGTGCATCCCGACGTGGTGTTCGAGCGCGCGCGCGCCCGTGTGGTGCCGATCCGCGCGTCGGGCGAGGACATCATCGACGCGGCGAGGCCCGCGATGCAGGTGCCCGCGGAGTTGGCGTCCGGCCCCGGCCCCGGTGCGCGCGAGGTCGCGGCGCAGTCCGCGGTTGCGATCCCCGAGGGCGCGCGCTGGTTCTCGTCGCGTTACTTGCAGACCAATCGTTTGGCCCCGGGCCTCTGGCGCCTCGACGTGGTGCTCTTGGATGGGGAGGGCGGTGAGGTCGGGTCGCGCCGCGCGGGTGTCTTCCAGGTGACGCGGCCGCTCCTGCCCTCGACCGCGACGCTGGTGCTCGTCGGCGCGGGGCTCGGGCTGTTGCTCGTCGCGCGCTGTGCCCGGGCCGGACGCGGTGCGGCGGCGGCGCGTTGGGCGCTCGTCGCGCTCGCGGCCGCCGAAGGTCAGAACTTCGCGCGCGGACTGAACCCCGCCGTGCCGCTCGGCGAAGCCTTCCCGATGACCCACACCGAGCGCATCCTGGCGCGCGAGCAGGGTGTGCATCGGTTCTTCTCGGACCCCGGCGTGCTGCCGCCGGATACCGGTCTGGTGCGCGGCCTGCGCGCGCTCGACGGCTACGACGGCCTCGACGTGGTCGACTACAACGCGCTGCGCGGCTTCGCGCTCAAGCCGGGTGTGCAGCCACTCCTCGGCTGGAACGCGCGCGGTGTGGACCTCGACGCGCCGGTCTACCGCATGCTCGGTGTCAAGCTGCTCGCCCTGAACGCGCCGCTCGACCATCCCCGTTTCGAGGCCATCGCGGGGCCCGATTCCGACCATCCCGAGTACGCCGAGGTGCACATCTACCGCGACCGGGAGCCGTTTCCGCGCGCCTTCGTCGTGCCCGAGGTGACCACGCGCCGCGACCTGACCGCGCGTCTCGCCTCGGGGACCTTCGACCCCTTCGTCACCGCGGCCCTCGACGCACCCTGGCGACCGCGCGAGCCGTTGCGCGCGGCGCGTGTGCTGGAGGGACCGCACATCGCGAACTCGCGTGTCGAACTGCTGGTGGAGCTCGAGGGCGACGGACTTCTGGTGCTGACCGAGCAGGCCTTCCCCGGCTGGGTGGTCGAAGTCGATGGCGAGCGGCGCGCCGTCGAAACCGCCAACGCGGTTTTCCGAAGTGTGCCCTTGGAGTCGGGCCGCCATCGGGTGGTGTTCCTGTACCGACCCCGCTCGTTCCAGCTCGGCCTGGGCCTTGCCGGATTGGGATGCGCTTTGCTGTTCCTCCTCGTCCGCCTGGCCGCGTCCACGACCACGGCGCCGACCCCCCCGAACCCATGAGCCAGCCCGACAGCCGAGGAAACGACCCGTTCGAGCGGGATCCACACGTCTCGCGCAACGACGATCCCCCGGCGCGGTACCCCGAGTGGGGCTCGGACGACGATGCGGACTGGACGCCGCCCCGGCCGCCGGACCTGCTGGGCCGCGGCGCCGCCCCGGCCCCGGCGGGGAGCGCCGCAACGCCAGTCCCACCGCCGCCGAGCGAGCCGATCCCGCCGCCGCCGCCGCCCTCGGCGCGTCCGCTGCGCGGCCTCTCCCCGGTGGGCGACGCGGAGGTCCGCGGCATCGAGGGCACGCTGCCCCACCGCGGCACGCTCCTCCTCGTTCTCGGAATCGCGGGTCTGCTCGTCTGCCAGTTGCTTTGCCCCGTGGTGTGGATCCTCGCCAGCAACGACCTGGGCGAGATCAAACGCGGCCGCATCGACCCCGAGGGCCGCGGGCTGACCCAGGCGGGGCTCGCACTGGGCATGGTCGGCACGGTGCTGCTCCTGGCGCCGTTTGTCCTGTTCCTCCTCTTCGGCCTCGTGGCCCTACCGGCCGGCGTGCTGTCCGGCCTCTAAGTCGCCGACGCCCTTCGGACGCGCCCTCCCGGACGGCACACATGCGCCTCGAATCCGTTCCCTCGCGTTGGCCCCGGGTGGCGTTCGCCCCGGCGGCGGCGATCCTTGTGGCGCTCGTGGGGGTCGCGCTGGTCCAGGAACTCGGTTCCGCGGACCTCTGCAACGTCCACCGGCTGACCGGTTGGCCGTGCCCCACCTGCGGAAGCACCCGCCTCGTGCAGGCGCTGGGGCGGGGCGAGGTCTTCGAAGCCGTCGCCCTCAATCCGCTCGTCTTCGCCGCGTTCGCCGCGGGGATCGGACTCCTCGCCCTGCGCCTGGTGGCCCGGCGGCGCCTGGTGGTCTTGACCACGGCGCGGCGCGCCCGGCTGGCGCCGTGGGTGCTCGTGGCCCTGCTGGTGGCCAACTGGCTCTACCTGGTGGCCACGCTGCCACCCAGCCCCGCGTCCCAGCATGCCCGACCGGCGGCGGAGCGCGGCGCGGGGCCGGGCTGAGGGCCCGTCACGCGGGCCCTGGGGGTGTGTTCCGACGGGGCTCGCCGCCTCGCACTATGCTGGCGGGACTCCGCCCCTCGCACCGGCGCCCATGCAGAACCGTTTCCGTCGCCGTTCGAACCCCGTAGTTGCGGCCCCCGTGCCGGCGGCCATGGCCGTCGCGCTGACCCTGTCCGCGTGCGGTGGCGGCGGCGGCCCCGAGCCGGAGGGTGCGTCGCAGGCCGCGCCGCAATTCGGACTCGCCGAGCGTGTGGTCGTCGAGGGGCTCGCGTTCCCGCCCCCCTTGTCCGCCGCCAGTGCCGTTGCGTTGGTGGATGCCTTCCCGAGTCTGGGTGGGGGTGGGGTCGCCATGGCGGCGGACCAGGCCGGGCGCTTCTTTCGCGGCGACAAGGACGGGCGCATCTGGTCCTTCGACGCCGCGGGTGGCGGGGGCGAAAGCCTGTTCGTGGACCTCAGCGCGAAGGTGGTCGACAGCAACGAGGCCGGCCTCCTCGGACTGTGTTTCGACCCGGCCGATGGCGCGACGGGATCGCTGTACCTGTCGTACGTGGCGGACAATCCGCTGCGCTCGGTCGTGGCGCGCATCCCGCGTTCCAGCGCCGATCCCCTGGTCGGCGATGCGACCCAGGAGTTCGTCTTGTTCGAGCGCGCCCGGAGCAGCACCTTGCACTGCGGCGGCGGCCTCGCGTTCGGTCCCGACGGTTACCTGTACGCATCGTTCGGCGACGACCTCAACCCCGACAACGCGCAGGACCTCGGCAACTACCACGGCTCGATCCTGCGCATGGACCGGGGCGGCGCGCCCGCCCCAGGCAATCCGTTTGCCGCCGGGCCGGGCGACGCGCCGTGGATCCACGCCTTGGGCCTGCGCAACGCGTGGCGTTTTTCGTTCGACCGCGGCACCGGCGACCTGTGGTGCGGCGATGTGGGCGAAAGTTCGCGCGAAGAGATCAACCGCATCTTGCCGGGACGCAACTACGGGTGGCCGGCCTTCGAAGGCGAGCTCGAGTTCTACAACCCTTCGAACCTGCCCTACGCGAGTTTCGAGCCGCCGGTGCACACCTACGCGCACACCGAAGGCAAAAGTGTGATCGGCGGTTTCGTGTACCGCGGCGCGGCATTCCCGCAGCTCTTCGGTCGCTACCTCTTCGGCGACTTCGTCTCCGGTCGCATCTGGGGTCTTGTCCTGGATGCCCAGGGCGAAGCGCAGGTCGACGAGCTATCCGCCGGCGCCGCGTGGATGGTCACGTTCCTCGAGGACCAAAGTGGCGAGTTGTGGCTTTCGAAGAGCGGCGAACTGCTGCGCATCGAAGCCGAGGATCCCGCTGGAGCGCCCACCATTCCGCTGTTGCTCTCGGAGACGGGCATCTTCGCGAACCTCGTGTTCCTGGACCCAGCTCCCGGAGTGCTGCCCTACGACGTCGTGTCGCCCCTCTGGTCGGACGGCGCCGAGAAGCAGCGCTGGATCGCGTTGCCGGGTCTCGACACGATTGGCTTTGCGGAACAGGGACCGTGGACGTTCCCCGACGGCACGGTCTTCGTGAAACACTTCGAGATCGAACTGGTGGGCGGGACGACGCGCCGCCTCGAGACCCGTGTGCTGTGGAGCGACCGCGGCCAATGGCAGGGGGTCACCTACCGCTGGAACGAGGCCGGGGACGACGCGCTGCTCCTGTCGCAGGCCGAGACCGTCTCGCTGGAGGTGCCCGATGCGTCCGCGCCCACAGGTTCCATCGTCTTCGATTGGCGTTTTCCCAGTCCGGCCGACTGCCTGGCTTGCCACAATGCGAGTGCCGGCCACGTGCTGGGTGTGCGCGCCGCGCAACTGAACCGCGACTTCGCGTACGGACTGATCGTGGACAACCAACTGCGGGCCTGGAACAACATCGAGCTCTTCGGCGCGGACATCGGGCCGGTGGAGGCGATCGAAACCGAGCCGCTCGTGGATCCGTCCGACGAGGGTGCGGACGTGGCGCTGCGCGCACGCTCCTACTTGGCGGCCAACTGCGCGCACTGCCACAACGACGCCACACCGCTTCCGGTCATGGATCTGGCGCCCGGTGTCGCGCTCGTCGACACGGGACTGGTCGGCGTCCCGGTCACCTTCGCGTACCCCGGTTTCCTGGAGGGCGACGTGCGTGTGCAGCCCTTCGACAAGGAGCGCAGTGTGCTGTGGGAACGCATGGCCAGCCTGCTGCCGTTCCTGCGGATGCCGCTCCTTGGGTCGAACCGCCTGGATCCGCTGGGCCTCGAGGTGCTGGGCAACTGGATCGACGCCGGCGCTCCGGAGTGAGGCCGACGCAAGGGCGCGGTGTCTGGGCAGGGCTGCCGCGATCTCGACGGGCGGCGGCGTGCGCCCCCGGTCGCAGCAGATGCCGGCCGCAGAAAATGATCGCTACCTGGCACGGGAGTCGTTCCCGGGCTACGGGGACGGGATAGACTCCTGGGTGCGCTGCAATTCGGCGGCGCCGGATCTGCCATGCGACCCATGCCCCACGCTCCCCTGGGGGCCGCCCCCTGGCCCGCTCGTCGTTTTACGTCCTCCGTGCTTTTGGCATTGCCGCTGCTGGCTGCCTGCGGCGGAGGCGGCGGGGGAGATGCGGGCGGCAGCCTCGAACCCGCCTTCGGCCTCTCGGAGCGTGTCGTGCCCGAGGGCCTGGCGTTCCCGCCGGAAGTGCCGCTCCTCAGCCCCGTGGTGCTGGTCGATCGGTACCCCAACCTCGGTGGCGGCGGCCTCAGCCTGGCGACCGACGGCAGCGGGCGCTTCTTCACGGGAGGCAAGAACGGGCTGATCTCGTCGTTCGACTCCCTGGACAGAACCACCTCCGTGGGCGCGCCGTTCCTCGACATCTCCGATCGGGTGGCGATCGACGGCGAGGCCGGAGTCCTGGGGGTGGCCTTCGATCCCGCGGACGGCCAGACCGGTCCGATCTACGTCTCGTACGTGGCGCACAGCCCCCTGCGCTCGCGCATTTCTCGCTTCTCGCGCTCCCCGGGCAACCCGCTGGTCGCAGACCCCGCTAGCGAGGAGATCCTGTTCGAGCGGCCGCGCATCGCGACGATCCACTGCGGCGGTTGTCTCGCCTTCGGGCCCGACGGCGCGCTCTACGCGTCGTTCGGCGACGACACGCAGTTCGACGAAGCGCAGAACCGCCAATCGTGGCTGGGCAAGATCCTGCGCATGACGAAGGACGGCGCGCCGGTGCCCGGCAATCCGTTCTTCACAGGGTCCGGCGACGCGCCGCTCGTCTGGGCGCTGGGTCTGCGCAACGCGTGGCGGTTCTCGTTCGACCGCGCGACGGGTGACCTGTGGGCCGGCGATGTGGGCGAGGACTCCTTCGAGGAGATCAACGTCATCCTCCCGGGCCGCAACTACGGCTGGCCCATCTACGAGGGTGTGACCGAGCTCGTCAATCCGAACGGCTTGCCGCCGGAGAGTTTCGAACCGCCCGTCCACCTCTACCCCCACAGCGAGGGTCAAGCGGTCATCGGCGGGTACGTCTACCGCGGGGCGAACTTCCCGAGCCTCTACGGCGTCTACATCTTCGGCGACTTCGTGTCCGGCCGCATCTTCGGTCTGACGTGGGATGGCCGCGACGTCGTGGAAGTGGAGGAACTGGCGAACGGCGTCACGTTCCTCGTCAACTTCGCCCAGGACGACCAGGGCGAGCTCTACGTGTCGTCGAACGGCCAGCTCTTGCACCTCGAGACGCAGAACCAACAGGGCGAACCGACGATTCCGCAGTTGCTCTCCGAAACGGGCATCTTTGCGGACCTCAGGACACTCGAGCCCGTGCCGGGCGTGCTGCCCTACGACGTGGTCTCGCCGCTTTGGTCCGATGGTGCCGCGAAACGCCGTTGGATCGCCCTGCCCGGGCTCGAGCAGATCCAGTTCGATCCGGTGGGCCGGTGGGTGTTCCCCGACGGCACGGTGTTCGTCAAACACTTCGAGCTGACGCTGGCCGACAGCACGCTGCGTCGCCTCGAAACACGGGTTCTGTGGAGCGACAACGGCGCGTGGCAGGGGCTGACCTACCGTTGGAACGACGAACAGACCGACGCTTACCTGCTCAGCAGCGCAGAGACCCTGGCGGTGGAAGTGCTCGACGACACCCAACCCGGGGGCACCCTGGCTTTCGAGTGGGCCTTCCCCAGCCCCGCGGACTGCCTGACGTGCCACAACGAACCCGCGGGTCGGGCCCTCGGTGTCGATACGGCGCAGTTGAACCGCGACTTCGCCTACGGTTCCGTGGTGGACAACCAACTGCGCGCCTGGAACCACATCGAACTGTTTACCGAGGACATCGGTCCGCCCGACAACCCGGAGTTCCTGAAGTACGCCAATCCGGCGGATCCGCACGCGCCGCTCGGGTTGCGCGCGCGCTCCTACTTGGCCGCCAACTGCTCGCACTGCCACAACGCGGAAACCCTGTTCCCGAACATGGACTTGCGGGCCCAGGTCAGCCAAGCGGAGATGAACGCCATCGATGTCGATCCAAACTTCGATCCGTTCGGCCTGAGCGAACCCAAGCGCATCAAGACCTTTTTCAAGGAGGACAGCGTGGCCTGGCGCCGCATGGAGACGCTGCTGCCCTTCTTCCGCATGCCCGCGTTGGGCTCGAACCGCGTGGATCCGGTGGGACTCGAAGTCATCGGCGCCTGGGCCGATGCCGGCGCACCCGAGTGAAGGCGTAACGCGCTCCTAGCCCGGATTCTTCATCAGGTTTCCGATCCGACGAGCCCAAGTCGCTGTCTGGTGGTGCTTCGGGGCCGTGGCATCCGCAGTCGACCTTGAACAGGTCGTCGAGGACGGCCGCGGCCCCAAAGTGCCACCAGGCGGCGAAAGGCGGCCGAAGGCCGCCGGTTGGGCCGTCCGATCGGAAACGTGGTGGATAATCCGGGCTAGGCACCCGGCGGAAGCTGCACGCGCGAGCCCGGCACCACGTCTTCGGTGCCGTCCGCGAAGCGGACCCAGGCTTTCGTCCCACCGTCGTAGTCGGCGGCGAGGAGCAGCAGCGTGGCCGGCTGGCCGTAGGCCGTGCACGGGCGCGGCGCGGGCACTTCCCCGTCGAGCCATGCCCGCAGGAAGGGGTTGTGGTCCCGCTCGCGGCCGAGAGTCGTCGATTCCATGTGCCCGGGATGCACCCGGGTCTCTGGCGGCAGGCCCAGCAGCGTGCCGACGATCGATTCGCGCAACTCCTCGATCGTGCCGTGGCCCGGCGCCCGAGTGCCGCCGATGCTGTTGCGAAAGAGCGTGTCGCCGGTGAACAGGTCCGTGCCGTTCACCAGGTAGTTGAGTTGTCCCACCGTGTGCCCCGGCACGTGCAGCGCGCGGACTCTCAGTTCGCCGAACTCCAGTTCCTCGCCGTGTTCGAGCGCGCGTGTGAGGTGGGGGACGAGCTCGGCCTCCCGCGTGTGCGCGCACACCGCGCAGCCGTGCGCTTCGCTCCAGGCGCCGTTGTGCTCGACGTGGTCCGCGTGGTGGTGCGTGCAGAGCACCGCGACCAACTCGAGTCGCCACCGCTCGAGCAACGTCTCGAGGGGCTCCCGCGGTGCGCCGGTGTCGACGAGCACGGCCGACCCTCCGGGACGATCCCAGACGAGCCACGAGTTGGAGAGCCAGCGCTCGTCCCGCGACCACGCGATGCGCACATTGGCCATATGCACCAGCGTACGCCGTCGGAGCTCCGACCGGGACCGCAATCCCGGCCGAGCCGCCGCGCCATGGAAAGGGCCAGCGCTTGGGCCGCCGCTGGCACACCCATCACTCGCCGATCGTCAGCACGAGGGCGTTCGACGCTCCGAGGCCCAACACTTCCGGGCAGAGGGTGCCAGGCATGTCCAGCCGCAACCACTGGGCGGCGATCTGGACGCCGATCAGGGCCGTCTGGTTGGGCAGTTGGAGGGAGACTTGGGCGCTGCCGTTCACCGTCTCCGACGGAATCAGGATCTCGGGCACCAACACCGGGCATCCGCCGCAGGAGAACGTCAGCCCCAGGTTCGTCGTGAGATTGAGGATGCTGGGGTGGAACACGGGCGATGCACCATCCAGTTGGATGCGGAAGTCCGGATGCCCCACGGCGGGAGCCACATTGGTGCTGATCTGGCCGTGCCCACAGCCCACTCCCGACACGAGCGCCGAACCCGTGGTGCCGAGGGACTCGAACAGCGACGACTGGAGGCCCGGGGCGCCGTTGACCGGGCTCGCCGTCACCGGCCAGACCAGCATGCCCTCGTCGCAGTCCGTTCCGAGAGACGACGCGCAGGCAAGTCCGAAACCGTTTGCCGTCGGCCAGCGGGTCGCGACGGCCGTGTGGCGGGCCGCGTTCCAGCCCACCGAAGGGATCGCCAGGAGGCGAGCGGGTGCGTCGGTCAAGTCGAGTTCCGCGAAGCGCAGGCGGTAGCCGATGGCCGTAGGGCGTTCGGCGTAGCTGATGTGGTACTTGGCACCGGTGCTTGCGATGGCGGGACGCGAACTGATCGCGGTCACGCTCGTGGAAACGGGTTTGCGCGGACCTGCGGCGAGTGAAGACGAAGCAGGGTTCGTCAGATTCACCGAGATGGTCTCGACCCGTTGCAGGCTGAGCGGAGGCAATACGGCTCGCGATTCCACGGCAAGCTGCCAGCGGCCGTGGCTGTACCCAAAGGCCTTACCTCCGGCGACATCCACGTCCGCGAAGTCCACCGCAGGGTCGTTGATCACGAGGGTCGGCCCCAGCACGGTGGTGGGCTGGACAGCGGATGCGGGGCGCAGCGTGCGGCAGTGGATCTGGTGGCGCACGGGCGAGGACTGCACACGAACCCGATAGGCCATGACGGCGAGCCCATTGGCGTCCACGCCGGCGGAGATGGCCACGCCCGCCGGTGCGGTGCCGGCGCCGGGCACCGCCACGAGCGGACCGACGGAAATGAAGTTGGTCAAGGTGGAGAGATCGATCCCCACCTTGACCTCGCCGTAGAGAATCTGCTGTTGGCCGTTGTCGCTCCGAAGGAAGGCCAGCATGCAGCTCCCGGTCGCGAATGCTCCGGAGTAGGCACCCAGGGTGGGTTGCGAGTCGGCGGCGAGTTTGGACTTCGGAAGTTCGACGGGCGCCAATGGAGTAGCGGTGCTGAGCTGCCCGACCATGGTGGATGCGTTCGCGCCTGGTCCCGTGCGGTACTCCCACGTGACCCAGAAGGACGAGGACACAGGTGGTAAGCCCAACCGGGGCGCGTTGTGCAGACCGCCGCCTCCGCCACCCGGGGACGAGATCGGGATGGGCGCGCCCAAGAGGTTGCCGTTTGTGTCCAGGCGCTGTCCGTAGACCTGGATGGAGTTCGCGGCGAACTCGCGCTCGAACGCCACCGCGTACCCGGGGGTTTGGGAGGAGCTGGCGATGACGTGCAGTTGCGGGTCCGTCTTGACGCCGGTGACGTGCTGCACGGTGCCGATCAGCGGGTCGAGGATCAGCGGCAGTTCCGCCGACCCGACGAAGTCGGCGGGCAGGCGCAGTTCGAGCACATCGCCGTCCATGCGGCTCGAACCCACGGCGCGGCGTCCCTTGGCATCGATGCCGACCACTCCGCCGATGCGGATGCCGCCGAGGCCCTCGGCCTCGAACAGGATCGACCCCGAGGGTTCGATCCGTGCGGGCAGTTCGCAGTCGATGCGGCCGCGGACCACGAGATCGCCGCCGCCCGTGGGCAGGCTCGAGAACTCGAAGGTGAGCTCGACGCCGTCGGCGCGGGCCTCGTAGCGCTCCCGCACGGCGCCGCGCTCATACACAGCAAAGGGGTCCTCGCGCGTGGGCAGAACGAGACCGCCCTGGGCGAACGTCACGTCACCGCCCCGGACCGATTGGAGTTCAAACGCAAGCGGGTACTCCTTGGGCGCGAGCAACCCGAGCGCGGGCACGAACTCGAAGCCCAAAGGGTGGAAGTGGGCGCGGTAGTCGGGCCCTTGGGCGGACAGTTCACCGAACTGCTCGACCAGGCCGAAGCCGCTCAGGGCCGCCGCCTGGTGGTCGGAGACGGGCGGCTCCCCCGGGAAGGGGCTGGCAATGGCGGCGAGGGGACTTGTGAAGAGCGCTGCCATCCAAGGCAGAAGGCTGGACCGTTTTTGCATGGGAGTCGGGGACTTGGGGGCAGGAGGTGGGTCCACTCCCATCTGCCGATCGTTTCGAACCGAGACAGGTCCGCGCGGCCGGCGGCGGGTCCGAGCCGGCCCCCTGGACTCCCGGGATTCTTTTGTCCTCCCTTGGCGCGGGGTGCAGATGAACCAACGCCGGTCGCGCCGAGCCCACACTCTCGCGCGCATCCCTCCGCCAGCGGACCCACCTGACCCGATCGCGTCGCGCCCGTTAGCATTCCGATCCTCCCCATGACACTTGAGCCGACCGACGCATCTGATGGATCCGCCGGGCAACCCGATGGGGGCGCGTCGGGGGCCAGCAGCTTCTTCCGTCGGGGCGGAGTGCGGCCGTCCCCGCTCGACGAACCGCAGGCGGCCGCTGCTGAGCTGGCGGCGGGGGACCGGGTGGGGCCCTTCACGCTGCTGCGTTTCCTGGCGCGCGGTGGCATGGGGCAAGTGTGGGAGGCCTGGGACGCGGAGCTGCGGCGCAGCGTGGCGCTCAAACTGGTCGCGCCCGAGCGCTTGGACCTGAACCACGCGGACCGACTCGCGCGGGAGGCCCGGGCGGGGGGGCGGCTGTCGCACCCGGCGATCGTCACGACCTTGGCGTCGGGGCGCGACGGCAGTCGCGGTTGGATCGCCCAGGAGCTGGTCGGCGACGGCTGGACGCTGAAGGATTTCCTCGACGACATGCGCGCCGCGGATGTGGTGCCCTCCGACTACTACCGGCGGGTCGCCGTTCTCGTCGCGGAAATCGCCGATGGTCTGCAGGCGGCGCACGACGCCGGTGTGATCCACCGGGACGTCAAACCGCAGAACGTGCTCATCACGGCGGAGGATCGGCCGAAGCTCACGGATTTTGGTTTGGCGCGGGTGGTCGACGATTCGTTCCTGTCCGTGTCGGGCGAAATGGCGGGCACGTTCGCGTACATGAGCCCCGAGCAGGTCACGGCCAAACGCATCGGCCTCGACCACCGCACGGACATCTTCAGCTTGGGTGTGGTGCTGTACGAGATGCTGGCGCTGCGCCGACCCTTCGAGGGAGACACCACCCACCAGCTCGCGCTGCGCATCCTGTACACCGATCCGCCGGATCCGTCGAAGTTGCGCTCCCAGTGCCCGGGCGAGCTCGCCATCATCTGCGGCAAGGCGCTCGAGAAGCTACCCGACCGGCGCTACGCCACGGCGCGCGATTTTGCCGCGGACCTGCGCCGGCACCTGGCCCACGAGGCGATCCACGCGCGGCCGCCCGGGGCCCTCGTGCGCCTCGGCAAGTGGTGCCGACGTCGGCCCGCCGTGGCCGTAGGCGCCGCCGTGGGAAGTGTCGCGGTGATGGTGGTGAGCGGACTGCTCGTGCAGAACGTGCGCGCGAACCGCGATCTCGCAAAGAGCAACCTCGATCTGCTCGCGCAAACGGACTTGGCCGGCCGCAATGCGGCCCGCGCCGAGGCCGAAGCGGCGGAAGCAGCGCGACAGGCGAAGCTCGCCGAAGCCCGCACCGCGGACGTGCTTGCCCTCGCGGCGCAACAGGACCTGGACACGTTGCACCAAGACGCCGAAACCCTGTGGCCGCCGGTGCCGGCGCTCATTCCGCGCTACGAGGAGTGGCTTGACCGAGCGCGCGCGCTGCGGGAGGGTCGCTCCGCGGACCCGGAACGGCGCCAACCGGAGCGCCGCAGCCTCGAAAGTCTGCGCACCACCTTGGCGGGGCTCGTGGCCCAGGCCCAGCCGCAGTCCGACCCCCAAGTTCTGGAGCGGGCCCGCGACCACGTGCTCTACAAGCAGCTCCAGGACCTCAAGGCGGAGCGTCTTTGGAAGGCGCGTATGCTCGGGATCGAACCGTGGAAGGACCGCGAAGCGGCGCTCGCGGGGCTGCGTGCGGACGGTTTGCCCGAGGGACCTGACAACCTGCGCAACCGGGCGTGGTGGAGCATCGATCCCCGCGCCACTCGTTTCGGCGGCGAAGTCGGGTCCCTGATTTTGATCGAAATGGCGATCGAGCAGGCGGGCAGCGATACCTTCGCGGGGCTCTACGACACACTCGCCTGGGCGAAGTTTCGCACAGGCGATCCCGAGGGTGCCATCGCCTTGGGCGAGTGGAACCTGACGCAAGCTGGCGGGCAAGTGTTCCAGCGCTCGGTGGAGATCCTGCGCGAACGCGCGGCGCCTTGGATTGGCGAAGCCAGGGAGGCACGGCGCGCGGAAGTTGTGCAGGCGGACGGCCGAATCGTGTCGCTGGGGCTCTTGACCGGTGAGTTGATGTTGCCCGAGCCCGACGATTCCTGGTGGCACGCGCGGCTCAGTGTGCTGGTGGCGGGGATCGAAGATCTGGCGCATCCGGACCTCGGGCTCGGCGGGCCCGGTATGCACGTGACCAAGGGCTGGGGCATCGGGCGGCGCCTCGCGATGGCGCGCGATCTCGAAGCGAGATTGGCCCCGGACAGCCCCGAATCCGCGGCCTGGGCCGATGCGCTTGCGTTCCTCGAAACCGCGCCCGTGTACCGGGGTGTCGAATGGACGCGCCAACCCGACCTCGTGCCGCTTGGGCCCGATCCCGACTCGGGTCTGCTCGAGTTCGCCCATCTGCCGAGCGGCGTCCCTGCCCAGCGGGGCGCCAATGGCCGTCTCGAGATCCAGGCGGAAACAGGGCTCGTGATGGTCCTATTGCCCGGCGGCCGCTTTTGGATGGGAGCCCAGGCCGAGAAACCCAAGGGCCGCAACTACGACCCCGCGGCCACGGACGACGAGCAGCCGGTAAGCAGGGCACAGCTCTCGCCTTTCCTGCTTTCCAAGTACGAAATGACGCAGGGCCAATGGCTGCGGCTGACGGGCAAGAACCCGAGCTACTACCAGGTGAGCAGCAGCATCTCCGGGCTCACACACCCCGTCGAGCGCGTCTCCTGGAACGAAGCGTTCGACGTGTTCTCGCGCATCGGCATGTGGTTGCCCACGGAAGCGCGCTGGGAGTACGCCATTCGCGGTGGCACCGACACCGTGTTCTGGTCGGGAAACGATCGCACGAGTCTGGTCGGTTGCGCCAATCTGGCGGACCAGACGGCAGCAAGGGACGGTTCCACGTTCGACGCCATCTACGAGTGGCCGGAGTTCGACGACGGCGCCGGCAAACACGCGGCCGTCGGCAGTTACCGCGCCAATCCGTTTGGATTGCACGACATGGAGGGCAACCTGCACGAATGGTGCCTCGACGGTTATCTGCGCGGCGCCTACGAGGGCGCATGGTTGCTCGACCCGGTCACTCCCTTCGAGGGGTATCCCAACCGCGTCCTGCGCGGCAGTTGCTTTCAGAAGGGTGTGGAGCTCGCGCGTTCCGCCTCACGGCACCATGTCACGGCTGAGATCAAGGACGTCACCATCGGCGTGCGGCCAGCGCGCAACCTCGAATGAGGCTGGGCGGCGCTCAGCCCGTGCGGTCCGTGAATCGCTCGAGGTGCGGACGGAGACGCTCGAGCGCCCGCTGGTAGCGTTTGCTCGCCGCACCGGCCGTGAGCCCCAATAGGCCAGCGGCCTCTTCGTTCGAAAGACCGTCGAAGTGGCGCATCACCAGCACCCTGCGGTCCCGTTCCTCGAGCCCGGCGAGGGCCGACTCCATGGCGAGGCGCAGTTCCTCCCAGCGCGCGCCGTGGCTCACTCCCGTTTGCTCCGACGCCCAGCGCCGCGCGAGCGCGTCGGGAGCGCTGCCCGACTCGATGCGGCGCTCGCGACGCGCGTCGCGTTTTTGCGCGCCCAGGTTGCGGCGGCGCGTTTCGTCGAGGCATTGGCTGACCAGCAGCATGACCCATACCCGCAGGGTGTAGGTCGTGGCGGCGCGCCATTCGTCCGAGCGCCGCACCGCTTCGAGCAAGGCCTGTTGGACCACATCCTCGGGGTCCATGCGCCGGAGCAACGTGCGCCCCAGGCGTTGGCGGACGTAGATCGTCAGCTCCGGCCGCATGGCCTCCAGGGCGCGCTCGAATGCCGCGGGGTCGGTGCGCAGGGGCAACTCGGCTGACGGGTCCGCGTCGCTCGATCCGACATCGTTCGACTCGCCCTGCATGGGTTGGGGACCCTACCACGGGCCCCGTTCATCGGACAGTCCGACCAAGCCACGGGTGCACTGCCTGGGTCCGGGGCGCGGCCAACGTCCCGAAGTGGGTCCGTCGGGAGCCGTGCGGGCAGCGCCGCGACGGCCGGTTGGTGGGGCGCTCCCGGCGACTGTGCCTACCGCCGCCGATCATGCTGAACAGCCCCGCTTATGGACAGTGGCGGGAGCGAGACCCGCGCCTTGTCGAGCGGCGGGCCGGCGGCTACACCTCCTAGTCTGGAGCGCAAGTGGCTGGATGGACTTCCGTCCGATCCCGCGCCTCGTCGGCCGCAAACCTGGGATCCGCCCCGCACGCGCGACCCGCTGTACCCCTCTTCGAACCCACCATGAGATCCAAGATCCATTCCTTCCGCGCCACGGCCGGCCTCGCGGTGCTGTGCGCCGCGGGCTGTGCTTCCTCCCCCGGATCGGCTGCCGTGGATGCCCTGGAGTCCACCGGTTCCGCCCAAGGTGAGTACGAATCCACCCCGAAGAGCGACATGTCTCCCCGCGCGATGGCGAAGACGAACCAGGACTGGTGGCCCAACCAACTGGACCTGCGCATCCTGCAGCAGAACTCGAGCAAGACCAACCCGCTGAGCAGCGACTTCGACTACGCGGCCGAGTTTGCGAAGGTCGACCTCGCGAAGCTGAAGCAGGAGTTGGCGCAGTTGATGACGACGTCGCAGCCCTGGTGGCCCGCGGACTGGGGTCACTACGGCCCGCTGATGATCCGCATGGCTTGGCACAGCGCCGGTACCTACCGGATCGGCGACGGCCGCGGCGGTGCGTCGGACGGCACGCAGCGGTTCGCTCCGCTCAACAGTTGGCCCGACAACGCCAACCTGGACAAGGCGCGGCGCCTCCTATGGCCGATCAAGCAGAAGTACGGTCAGAGCGTTTCGTGGGCGGACTTGATGGTGCTCGCGGGCAACGTGGCCCTCGAGTCGATGGGCTTCGAGACGATGGGTTTTGCCGGCGGCCGCGAGGACGTGTGGGAAGCCCAACAAGACATCTTCTGGGGACCGGAGGGCGAGTGGCTCGGCGACCAGCGTTACAGCGGTGACCGCGAGCTGATGAAGCCGCTTGCCGCCGTGCAAATGGGCCTGATCTACGTGAACCCGGAGGGCCCGAACGGCAACCCGGATCCGCTGCTCGCCGCCAAGGACATCCGCGAGACCTTCTCGCGCATGGCGATGAACGACGAGGAGACCGTCGCGTTGATCGCAGGCGGGCACACGCTCGGCAAGGTGCACGGCGCGGGCAAGGCGACCCACGTGGGGCCCGATCCCGAGGCCGCACCCGTCGAAGCGCAGGGTTTCGGTTGGCAGAGCAGCCACGGCAAGGGCAACGCCGAGGACACGATCACGAGCGGCCTCGAAGGTGCCTGGACCAAGACGCCGACCAAGTGGTCTTCGGGCTACTTCGACAACCTGTTCGAATACCAGTGGGAACTGACCAAGAGCCCCGCGGGCGCGTGGCAGTGGACTCCCGTGGACGGCAGCGAAAACGTGCCCGACGCCCACGTGCCGGGCAAGTTCAACAAGCCGATCATGTTGACGACGGACCTGTCGCTCATCATGGATCCGGTCTACCGGCCGATCTCCGAACGCTTCCACAAGAACCCCGCGGAGTTCAACGCGGCGTTCGCGCGCGCTTGGTACAAGCTGACGCACCGCGACATGGGGCCGCACCCGCGCCTCGTGGGTCCTGAGGTGGCGCCGCCGCAGATCTGGCAGGATCCGGTGCCGGCTGCGGACTACGAACTGATCGGCGACGCGGACGTGGCGGAGCTCAAGCGCCAGATCCTCGACTCGGGGCTCACCACGCGCCAGTTGGTCGGCGCTGCCTGGGCCGCGGCCGCGAGCTACCGCGACAGCGACAAACGCGGTGGTGCCAACGGCGCGCGTGTGCGCCTCGCCCCGCAAAAGGACTGGGCGGCGAACGAACCGGCCGAGCTGGCGAAGGTGCTGGCGACGCTCGAGCGCATCCAGAAGGGCTTCCACGAAGGTCAGTCGGGCAACCAGCGTGTGTCCCTGGCGGACCTGATCGTGCTCGGTGGCACCGCGGCGGTGGAAGCTGCCGCCAAGGCCGCCGGTCACAACGTCACGGTGCGCTTTGTCCCCGGTCGTACCGACGCGACGGACGAAATGACCGACGCCGCCTCGTTCGAACCCCTCGAGCCGCTTTCGGACGGCTTCCGCAACTACCACACGGATCGCAGCTTCCTGCGCCCCGAAACCGCGCTTGTCGACAAGGCCAACCTGCTGGCCCTCACGGCTCCGGAGATGACGGTGCTCGTCGGTGGCCTGCGCGCCCTCGGCGTCACGAGCCCGGCTACCAAGCACGGTGTCTTCACCGCGAAACCCGGCGTGCTGGACAACCAGTTCTTCGTGAACCTCTTGGACCTCAACACCGAGTGGAAGCGCAAGGGCGACGCTGAGCACCTCTTCGAGGGTGTCGATCGCCAGAGCGGCGAGGTCAAGTGGACGGCCACCTCCGTGGACCTGATCTTCGGGTCGCACTCGCAACTGCGCGCCCTCGCCGAGGTCTACGCCAGCGAGGATGCCAAGGCGAAGTTCGCCGAGGACTTCGCGGCCGCCTGGTCCAAGGTGATGCACCTGGACCGCTTCGACCTGGTCGCCGCAGCGCGCAGCGGGCGCTGATCGGCAGCGGCGCGATCGCGCGCAACGGACACGGCCGGGCTCCCCACCAGCGGGGGGCCCGGCCGCTTGTCTTGCCGCAGATGTCTCAGGGGCAGAACACTGCCGTGAGCCCGTTGGAGAGGGCCCAGCCCTCGGGGCCGTTCGGGTCGACGCCAAAGGCCTGCGCGTGGACGCTGAGCCCCGCCAGCGCGGGATTGGCCGGAATGGGCAACAGCACGGTCGCGGCGCCGACGCCCGGGCTCATCTGCACCTGCGCCAAAGCCAGCGCGGGATCAACGAGCAGCACCCCGCCGAGCAGCGGCAAGCTGGATTGGCCGAGGGCGAGGGCCAGGAAGTTGAAGAAGGTCGTCGGCGGATTGGCGACCGCGGCCCGGAACACACCGCCCACGGCCGGGCTCCCCACGCCTTGCAGCACCAAGTTGTTGGTGGGCGAAACACCCACGCCGTAGGTGCTGTAGCCGCACGGAGTCAGCTCGGTGATCTCGAGCGACGCGAACAGAATCCCCACCGGTTGGAACGGGCCGTCGTCGAGCGTCCAGTTGAAGACACTCAAACCCGTGAAGTCGTAGCTGCCAACCGCGTCCGCGATGTCCAACGACGGCAAGGTCGCGCCGCCATAGGTCACGGAGAAGTCCGCGCGCAGCGGCCCCAGCCCGCCGTTGACGTTGAGGGGTACACCGATCGGGAAGTCGACGCTGTTCGACAGGAAGAATCCATCGACCGCGGGGTCGTTGTTGCGCAACACGAAGTAGGGCGTCTGGCCAGCGGGGAAGGGCTGCTGCAACCCGACGACGCCGGGCCCGAGGTCCAGGGCGAAGCTCCCCGGTACCAAGGGATAACCGCGCGTCGGGAAGTTCGGGCTGTCCGTGAACACCGCGGCGTCGACACGCGCGGTCATCTCGACCGGCGAACCCACGGGCACGGACGCAAGGGGCCCGGTCGTCACCAGGTTGAACTCGAGCGTTCCTTGCACCCGCACTTCGAACTGCTGGGCATGGAGCCACGGGGAGGAGGCTAGAAGCACACAAATCGCGAACTGCGTGGTTTTCATGGGTGGAGTCGCAAGCGCTCGTTCAACGTGCGGCGTGAACCTTGCCGAAGGCGCAACCAAGCTTCTACGCCACCCGCGATTTGCGCAAGGGGCAGTGGCCTCTAACGGCCACGACCCAGGCCGCCAGGGCGGCTGCGCGTCCGCGTGCCGGATCCCGGCGGACACGCTCTTCCCAGCGCGCCGTTCCGCGCGGCCACACCCCAGCGCGATCAACCCGAGTTTCGCGACGCGCCGCGAAAGTCGAAAAGGCTCGCATCGCTGTCCGTGCGCCCAGCGATGGCAGCCGCCACGATTTCGCTGGCGATGCGTGAAAACGTGATTCCGTTGCCGCCATACCCCAACACGGCGTGGATGCGCGGCTTCCGCGGGAGTGGACCGATGATCGGGAGCCCCGTCGACGTGGATCCAAACGCGCCGGCCCAGGCGAACTCCGGCGTCGTATCGAGTTGTGGCATCAGCTTGGCCAACTTGGCGGCGATCGCCGCCGTCTTCGCGGGAAGCAGCGCGTCGCGCCGCGCCTCATCCTGGAAGTCCTCGTCCTCACCGCCACACACCACACGCCCGTCCTTCGTAGCACGCACGTAGAGGTAGGGACTGGAGGCCTCCCACACGAACGCCTCTTCGGGCCAGAGCCTTCTCGGTTGCGGCTTGGTGGCGATGGCGAAGGTCGAGAGCACCCGGTGGTTGTCGGCCGGAACACACGCCGGCAGCTCGTAACCTGTGCACAGGGCCACATGTTGGGCCAGAATCGTGCGGCCACATTTGGTTGCGACGGCAACGCGATCCTTCCCATGGGCGAACTCGGTGGCTTCAACTTTTCGGTAGAAGCGGGCACCCCGCTCGTGCGCCAGGTTCAGGAGCCCTGCCGTCAACTTTCGCGGGTCCAGGGCCAGATTGTCGCGGCTCAGGATCGCGCCATCGCGTTCGATGCCGAACTCCTCCTGCAACGGCTTCGCCGTCAGGTACCGCGAGTACATTCCGGCATCGCGGCGCAGAGCGGCTTCCTCCTCCAACGCACTTCCGGAGAGTTCGTTGCCAGCCAGGTAGAGCGTGGAACGGGTCGCCAGGTCGCATGGGAGGCCAAGCTGTTCGATGTGGGCCTTGAGATTCATCACGGCAAGCCGCGAGCGGCGCCAGGCGCGTTCCGCCGGAGCCCGGCCAATGGCCCGCGCCAGCTTTGACAACGGGACGTCGATCTCGTATTGCACCAGCGCCGTCGTAGCCGCCGTGGAGCCCAAGAGCGGACCACGCCTGTCGATCACCGCGACCCGATGGCCTTCACTTGTCAGCGCTTCCGCCATCATGGCCCCGGAAACTCCCATGCCGACGACGAGCACGTCGCAGACGATGTCCCGGGTCAACAGTTCCGTGGCGACCGACGGCGCCCGGTAGGCCCTCCAAACCGGCCTGCCGGTACGCAGGTCGAGCTTACGCATGGGTGCGTCGCCCCAAGGGCGTTGCGTCGCCCTGGGCCCTGTGACCCCGCTCTCCCGCCGAGGGGCACCGTTCTCGCGGACCAAGGAGCTCCCGCGGCCGCATCCGCCCGCGTTCCTCGGAAACCTCGAGCACCTCCCCCGAGTGCCAGCGATCCTCGCACGTCTTCACGGGTGCACTAGGTTGCCCGCCGCAGGCGGTGACAACCGGCTGTTGGATGGGCTACGCGCCGTTCCAGCGCGATCCAAGCCCTCCGAAGCTGGCACCGGATCAGGAGCGGTAGTCCGCGTTGATGCGCACGTAGTCGGCCGAGAAGTCGCAGGTCCAGACTTCGGCTTCGGACTCGCCGGCGGCTAGGTCGATGCCCAGCTCCACTTCCTTTTGGTTGAGGAGGTGCAGGTGCGCGGCGTTTTCGTTTTCGGGGTGCGGTTTGCCGCCCGAGTAGACGTCGGCGGGCCCGATCCAGACCTTGGCGACCTGGGGGTCGAAGGGCACGCCGGCTCGGCCGGCGGCGGCCAGGATGCGGCCCCAGTTGGGGTCGCGGCCGTGCACGGCGGTTTTGATCAGGGGGCTCGTCGCGATGGTGCGGCCCACGTGGGCGGCGGCATCTTCGGTGGGGGCGCCGGTCACACGCACGGTGACGAGGCGGGTCGCGCCCTCGCCATCGACGGCGATCTGGCGGCAGAGGTCGCGGCCGATGCGCTCGAGACCGTGGGCCAGGGCGCTTTGGCGCACTTCGCCGGCTGTGCCCGTCGACCACAGGAGGACCGTGTCGTTGGGGGAGGTGTCGCCGTCGACCGTCAGGCGGTTGAAGGTGCGCGAGCCGACGCCAGCGAGCAGCGTGCGCGGATCGGCGGGCAACTGCGCGTCCGTCAGGAGGAAGCCGAACATCGTCGCCATGTTCGGGTGGATCATGCCCGAGCCCTTCGCGATGCCCGTGATGCGGAAGGGATGGCCCGCGGCGTCGCTGCTCTCGAGGCCAGCGGTCTTCGGCACCATGTCGGTGGTGAGGATCGCCTGCGCAAACGCGCCGATGCCGCGCTGGCCGTCCGCGCCGACGAGTTCGGGCAGTGCGTGGAGGATCTTCTCGACGGGCAGGCGCGCTCCGATCACACCGGTCGAAAGGTAGAGCACCTCGTGGGGCGGGCAGCCGATGAGCTCTGCGAGTGCCCCCGCGATGCGCCGGTTGTCGATCAGGCCTTGCTCGCCGGTCGAGCAGTTGGCGTTGCCGGAGTTGACCAGCACGGCGCGCACCTTGCCGCCCGATTGGGCGAGGTGCTCGCGGCAGACGGGCACGTGGGCGCCCAGCAACAGGTTCTGCGTGAAGAGCGCGGCGGCGGGACGCGCTTCGTCGCTGAGCAGGAGGCCGAGGTCCAGGCAGCTCTTGCGCGCGCGGATGCCGGCCTGGGCGGCGGAGGCCACAAAACCCTTCGGGAGGGAGGGAACGGTGGATTGGGGCGACATGGGTGTTGGGCTACTCCAGGGGATCTTGGGTCTCGTCGTGCAACGCGGCGCGCCATTGGGCGGCTTCGTCGCGCACACGTCCAGGGGCTGTGCCGCCGATGGCATCGCGGCGCGCGAGCACCGCGTCGACGCTCAACTGTTCGGACAGGTCCGAACCCAGTTCCGGCAGATGTTTCTCGAGCTCGGCGGCGGGCATGGCTTCGAGCTCCACACCGAGCTCCAGGGCCCGGCGCACCGCGAGGCCCGCGCGTTCGTGGGCGTCCCGGAAGGGCACACCCGCGGCGACAAGCAGGTCCGCGACGTCCGTGGCGTTCTGGTAGCTCGCCGCCGCGGCCCGGCGGCAGGCAGCTTTGCGGTGTTGCACGCCGCGCACGACGAGGGCCGTCACCACCAGGCAATCGATGGCGCTGTCGAGCGCGTCGAACAGGAGGCGTTTGTCCTCCTGGAAGTCGCGGTTGTAGGCCAGCGGGGTGCCCTTTTGCAGGACGAGCAGCGCCTGCAGGTTGCCAAACACACGTCCCGCGCGGCCGCGCACCAGTTCGAGCGCGTCCGGGTTCTTCTTCTGCGGCATCAGGCTGGAGCCGGTGCACACCGCGTCCGACAGTTCGATCAGGCCGGCTTCCTGGCTCGCCAAGAAAATCCAATCCTCCGCAAGGCGCGAGAGGTGCAGCATCACGGTGCTTGCGACAAACGTCAGCTCGAGCGCGTGGTCGCGGTCCGAAACCGCGTCCAAGCTGTTGCGCGTGGCACCGCCGCCGAATCCCAAGTCCTCCGCGAGCGCCTCGCGGTCGATGGGAAACGCCGTTCCCGCGAGCGCCCCCGAACCCAGGGGACACGTGTCCATGCGCTCCTCCGCATCCGCGAGGCGCGAGCGGTCGCGCGCGAGCATCTCCACGTAGGCAAGCGCGTGGTGGCCCGCGGTGATCGGTTGGGCGCGCTGCAGGTGGGTGTAGCCGGGCAGGGGCAGATCGGCCGTTCGGTCGGCCAGCTCGACGAGCGCGAGTTGGAGGTCACGCGCGGCTTCGTCCATGCGGTGCACCAGCCCGCGCAGGTGCAACTTCAAATCCGTCGCGACCTGGTCGTTGCGCGAGCGGCCCGTGTGCAGCTTCTTGCCAAGGGCGCCGACCTTCGCGACGAGCGCGGCTTCCACGAAGCTGTGCACGTCCTCGGCTTCGGAGCGCGCGATTCGGGCCTCGTCGCCCTCCAGCTCGCCGCCGATCGCCTCGAGCGCCTCCTGCAGGCGGCCCGCTTCCTCGTCGGTGATGACGCCGGCGTCAGCCAGGGCCCGCGCCCACGCCATGGATCCCGCGAGGTCCTCGCGCCACATGCGCGCGTCGACGGAGAGGCTCTCCTGGAAGCGCAGGAACACCTCGTTCGGCGCTTCGGCAAAACGCCCACCCCAGAGCCCCGTTCCGCTGCTCATCGTGAGTCTCCCGCACGCCGACGCACCGCCGCCGCGACCTGGTTGGGCAGGCCGTAGAGCTTCACGAAGCCCTTGCTGTCCGCGTGGTCGAAGCTGGCGCTCTCGCCAAAGGTGGCGAGGCTTTCGGAGTAGAGGGAGCGCTCGGAACTCGCGCCCACGGCAGTGGCCTGCCCCTTGAAGAGCCGCACACGCACCTCGCCGGTCACGGGGGCACAGACCTCGTCGAAGAAGGCGCCCAAAGCCTCGCGCAGGGGCGCGAACCAGCGGCCGGTGTAGATCAGGTCGCCGAACTCGAGCGCCAAACGCTCGGCCATGCGCGCGGTGTCGCGCTCCAGCGTCAACGCGCGCAAGCTGCGCGCGGCTTCGTACACGATCGTGCCGCCGGGGGTTTCGTACACCCCGCGGGACTTCATGCCCACGAGGCGGTTCTCGACGATGTCCACGCGGCCCACCCCGTGGCGCGCGCCGCGGCGGTTCAGCTCGGCGACCAGGGCCGCCGGACCGAAACTCTTGCCATCGATCGCAATCGGCACCCCGGCGCGGAACGACAGTGTCACCTCCTCCGCCTGGTCCGGCGCGCGGCGTGGGTCCACGCTCCACACCCACACGTCGTCGGGGGGCGAGTTGGCGGGATCCTCGAGCGCCCCGCCCTCGTGGCTGATGTGCCACAGGTTGCGGTCGCGCGAGTAGATCTTGGTGCGGCTCGCGGTCACCTGGATGCCGCGTGCGTCCGCGTAGTCGAGGGCGTCCTCGCGGCTGCGGATCTTCCACGTGCGCCAAGGCGCGATCACTTCCAACTCCGGTGCCAGCGCCTGGAACGCCAGCTCGAACCGCACCTGGTCGTTGCCCTTGCCCGTGCAGCCGTGTGCGACGGCCGTGGCGCCGACTTCGCGGGCGTAGTCGACCTGCACCTTGGCGAGCAACGGGCGCGCGATGGAGGTGCCGAGCAGGTAGCGGCCCTCGTACACACTCAACGCGCGCACCATCGGCCAAAGGTAGTCGGTGACGAACTCGTCGCGCACGTCGACGACCCGGCACGTGGCCGCGCCGCTGTTCAGGGCCTTTTCGACGAGGCCGTTCAGCTCCTCCTCACCCTGGCCCACGTCGCCGCACACCGCGTGCACTTCGGCGTCGTGGTTCTCCTTCAGCCAGGGGATGATGATCGACGTGTCCAGTCCGCCGGAGTACGCGAGGGCGATTTTCTTGCTCATGGTGGTGGGGCGGATCAGCGCTCGCAAAGCAGCATGGCCATCAGGGCTTTCTGCACGTGCAGGCGGTTCTCGGCGATGTCGAACACAACGGAGGCGGGGCTGTCCATGACGGCGGTGGTCACTTCGCTGCCGCGGTGGGCGGGCAGGCAGTGCATGAAGAGCGCGTCCGTCTTGGCCTTGCCCATCAGGTCCTCGTCGACCTGGTAGTCGTGGAAGACGGCCGCGCGTTCCTCGATCTCGCCCTCCTGGCCCATCGAGGCCCACACGTCCGTGTAGACCGCGTCGGCGCCCACAACACCCTCGTCGGCGCTCTCGAGGATGCGGATCTCGGAGCCGGTTTCGCGCGCGACCACCATGGATTCGTTGAGGATGCGGCTGTTGGGCTCGTAACCTTCGGGCGTGCACACGTTGATGTGAGCGCCCAAACGCGCGGCCACCTGGATCAGCGAGTGGCACGTGTTGTTGCCGTCGCCTACGTACGCGACGAGGCGCCCCTTCACGCTACCCCACTTCTCGTGCAGGGTGAAGAAGTCCGCCAACGCCTGGCAGGGGTGCATCAGGTCCGAGAGGCCGTTGATGACCGGGATCTTGGCGTTTTGCGCCAGGTCCTCCACGTGGCGGTGTTTGTAGACCCGCGCGACGATGCCGTCCACCCAGCGCTCCAGGTTGCGCGCGATGTCGGGGATCGATTCCCGCGAGCCGAGGCGCGCGTGGCGGTGCTCCAGGAACACGGCGCTGCCTCCCAGATCCTGCATGCCGAGGTCGAAGGTGAAACGCGTGCGCAGGCTCTCCTTCTCGAACAGCATCGCCAGGCGTTTGCCGTCGAGCACCCGGCGGTAGGCCGCTTTGTTGCGCTTCATGTCCGCGGTCAACGCGAACACGTTGTCGATGTCGCCACCCCCTAAGGGCGTGATGGCGAGCATGTCCTTGGTGGGCGGGCGCGGGATCTTGGGCAAGCTTTGGGTGCTCATCGAGGGGACAACTCCTTCAAGACGGAGGCGATCAGGGACATGCCGCGGTCCACTTGGGCTGCGGTGACGACATAAGGGGGTAGGAGGCGGAGCACATCGGCGCCCGCGGTGGTGGTGATGAGGCCGGCGGCAAAGAGGCGGCGCTGAACGTCCTTGACGTCGACGGAGAGGCGCAGGCCGGCCATCAGACCGCGGCCCCGGGGTTCGAGCGCGATCTCGAAGTCGCCGCAGAGTTGCAAGAGGCCCGCCTGGAGCTGCTCGCCGCGCTGGGCGGCCGCCTGCTGCAGGCCTCCGTGCTCCAGCTCGTCGAGGAACACCCGCGCCGCGCGCAGAACGAAGGGGCCGCCGCCAAACGTCGTGCCGTGGTCGCCGGGCTGCAGCGTTTCCGCGAACGGCGCCGAAGCCACCATGACACCCATGGGCAGGCCCGCGGCGATGGGTTTGGCGAGGGTGACGACGTCGGGTTTCACGTCCGCAGCATCGGCGGAGAGGAACGTGCCCGTGCGTCCGCAGCCCGCCTGCACCTCGTCGTGGATCAACACCGTGCCGGTGCGTGTGCAGATGTCGCGGGCGGCGCGCAGGAACTCGGGCGACAGGTTGCGCACGCCGCTTTCGCCCTGGATGGGCTCCAGGATGAGAGCGGCGGTGCGGCGCGGTTCGAGGGCCTGTTCCAGCGTCGCAATGTCCTCGGGCGCCACAAAACACACCCCGGGCACGAGCGGCTCGAACGGCGTGCGGTACTTCGCCGTGTGGGTCACGGAGAGCGATCCCATGGTGCGGCCGTGGAAGCTGCCCTCGAGCGCCACGAAGCCAGTGCGCTCGAGTTCGCCACGGCGGTGGTGGTGCACACGCGCCAGCTTCAACGCCGCTTCGTTGGCCTCCGTGCCGCTGTTCGCGAAGAACACGTTCGCGAGCCCGGTCAGGCGCGCAATCCGCTGTGCCACGTCCTCGGTGTACGGGTGGCGGAACAGGTTGCTGGTGTGCACGAGACGGCCGGTCTGGTCGCGCAGTTCTTCGATAAGCCGCGGGTGCCCGTGGCCCAGCGCGCTGACGGCGATGCCGCCGAGGAAGTCGAGGAACTCGTTTCCCTTCTCGTCGACGAGCGTCGCGCCGGACCCGCCGACAAAGACCTCGCCCGTCCTCGCGTAGAGGCGCATCACGTGTTCGTCCATGGTGGTCAAGTGCGAAGGGTTTGCTTGGCGACGAACTGGGTGCCCGTTCTGCCCTCGAGGGCATCGAGCACGGCCTCGTCCGCGCGGCCCGGCGCGCCTGCGCCCGGGGCGATGGAAACCCGCGCCGCGGGTGCGGCCGCGAGCGCGGCGAGGGCGGTTTCGACCTTGGGGATCATGCCGCCGGAGACTGTGCCTTCTTCGATCAAGCGCTTCGCGGATTCCGGCGAAAGTTGCGCAAAGGGACGGCGCTCGCCGTCGAGCACACCCGGCACGTCGGTCAGGTAGACGAGCGACGCCGCTCCGAGGGCCGCGGCCAACGGTCCCGCCGCGTGGTCGGCGTTGATGTTGTAGAAGGGCTCGTCGGCCCCGCGCGCGGCGACAGTCGCGATCGCAGGCACGTACCCCGCGGCCAACAGGCTGTGCACGATGTGGGGCCGGATGGTGTCCGGCTCGCCCACAAAACCGAGGTCCACACCTTCGTGCCGAATCGGCCGCGCGTCGAAGAGCCCGCCGTCCGCGCCGCACAGGCCGACCGCTGCGAGCCCAACGGCGCCAAGCGAGCGCACCAAGTCCTTGTTCACACCGCCCGCGAGCGCGAGTTGCACCGCCTCCGCGGTCGCCTCGTCGGTGATGCGCAGGCCCAGGTGGCGGCGCTCCTCCAGGCCGAGGCGCTTCGCCAAGTTTGCGATCTGCGGACCGCCGCCGTGGACCAGCACGAGCTGCCAACCGGCTTCCTTCGCGGCCAACAGGGAGCGCCCGAGGCGCGCGCGGCCCTCGTGCCCGTCCAACTGCGCACCGCCGATCTTGATCAGCGCGAGCGGCGCCATCAGACGAGGCCCTCCGTTTCCGGCCGTGCGAGCATCAGGTTCATGTTCTGCAGCGCTTGCCCCGCCGCACCCTTCACCAGGTTGTCGAGGCACGACACGACCACCACCTTGCCGAAGGCGTCCGCCGCGCCGATGTGGCACTGGTTGGTGCGCTGCACGCGCGACAGGTCGGGCAGGCCGCGTTCGAACACACGCACGAAGGGCTCGCCCGCGTAGCGCGCTTGCAGGCAGTTCAGGACGTCGCGCGCCGCGATGCCCGGCGCGGGATCGAGGTAGAGCGTGGAGAGGATGCCGCGGAACACCGGCAGGAGGTGCGGCACGAAGACCACCTTCGTGCCGAGCGCTTCCTGCTCGATCTCCGGTTGGTGGCGGTGGGTGCCCACGCCGTAGGCGGCGAAGTTTTCGTGCACGGCGCCGAAGTGTGTCTTCGCGCTCGGTTCCTTGCCCGCGCCCGAAAGGCCGCTCTTGCAGTCGGCGATCACCGCGCTGTCCTTCGCCAGCAAACCGGCGCGCACCAGCGGCACGAGCGGTAGCAACACGGAGGTCGGATAGCAGCCGGGGTTCGCCACGAGCTGGGCGCGCTGCACGTCGGCGCGCCGCTCCTCCGTCAACCCGTAGACGGCGCCGTCGAGGAGCTGCGGAGCGGGGTGAACCGCGCCGTAGACACGCTCGTAGAGCGCGCCGTCGCGGAGGCGAAAGTCCGCGGACAGGTCGACGACCTTGAGGCCGCGCGCGAGGGCCGTTTCGACGAGCGGCGCCGACGCTCCGTGCGGAGCGCACACGAACACACCGTCGAGCCCGTCGAGGCGCTCAAGGTCCAAACGTTCGATCGGCGCGTCCACGGGGCTCTGCGGCGCTTCGGGTTCGACACCCAGTCGCGCGCTGAACCGACCCGCCAGCGCGAGGCCGGGGTGGCGCTCCACGAGCCCACAGAGCTCGCGCCCCGCGTACCCACTGGCGCCGAGCACGGCCACCTTGGACCGCTGGCCAACGCGCGACTCGCTCATCGTGCGCTCCGCTGCTGCAGCCGCTCCAGTTGCCGCGCAAGGCGCCGGGCGCCCGCCGGAGTGGGTGCGACGACGAGCACCGTGTCGTCGCCGGCAACCGTGCCCACAACATCGCTGTTGCCCGCCTGGTCGAGGGCCAAACCAAAGGCCGACGCACCGCCCGGCGGCGTGCGCACGACCAGCAAGTGCCCCGCGACGCGGATGCTGCTGACCCACGTGACCACGGCGAGGGCGAGGCGCACCTCCGGCGGCGCGCCGTCGCCACCCTGGGCGGGTGTGGGCAGTTGGTAGCCGAGGGGGCCCTTGACCACACCCAAGCCACGCAGGTCCCGGCTGAGGGTCGCCTGGGTCGCGTCGAAACCGCGGGCCAGGAGGCGCTCGCCGAGTTCCTCTTGGCTGGCGATCGGTCCGCGTGCCAATAGCTCGACGATGGCGCGCCGACGCGCCCCGGGGCCCTCTCCAGTGTCTCTTTTGCTCTGCATAGCTATGCGCTCCAGCGGCATATCTATGCATCTTCGGACCCGCGACGCAAGGGCTGCGGGACATTTCGCCCGTGGGGGCTCGGGCAGCCCACGGGAACACCCGTCAGAGGGTTTCGAGCACCAGGTTGGACGCCCGCGGCGCGAAGGGGTCGTACGCCTGGAGGCGCCAGGTGACTCCCACGAGGGCCGCGGGGACGGCCGCCTCGATCGATGCGTGCCCGAGCCCATCCGTCGGCAGCAGGACGAGAATTCCGTCCAGGGCGCCGAGCCATTCGCCGGGCGCGAGTTGCAAGCTGGCCGAGGCGACGGCCACACCCAGGACCACCGCCGCCGAAGGAGTCGCGCCGGTCGCGGCGAACTGGTTCACGAACCCCGCCTGCCCGGGCGTGGGGCGCGCGAGCCGGAGGTCGGGATCGGGCCAAATTCCGAGGAACGTGCCGCCGGTCAGCGGACCTCCCGCGCTCACGAGGTTGCCGAGGGAGGTGCCGAGCGTGCCGTCGTAGCGGCGCACGACGCCGATCTGGTCGCTCGCGACCAGGAGCTCACCGGTGCCGACCCGGGGCACGAGGCCCGTCGGGCGGCCGGTGCTCGCGACGAGCTGGAGGAACTGTCCTGTCTCGCTGAAGCGCAGCACACGCTGGGTGCCCCAGCTCGTCAGAAGAAGGGAACCATCGCCGCGGAAGTGCAGCGTGCGCGGGCGGTCGCAGCCGCCCGTGCCCTGCGGGATGAACGTGTCGACGAACGCGCCGCTCGTGCCGTCGAATCGCTTGACGTCGCGCGAGAACCAACAGGGCACGTAGAGTGCCCCATCCGGCCCGAACACCATGCCCGCGTCGGGCCCGTTCATGCCTCCCGAGAGGCTCGGCACGAAGTCGCCGAGGTACTGGCCCGTGACGCCGTTGTAGCGTTTGACGCAATCGCCCTCGAAGTCGGCCACGTAGAGCGCCCCGTCCGCCCCGAAGATCGCCGCCGTCGGTGCTAGCAGCCCTCCCGTTTCGTCCTCCGGCGTCAGCGGATCGTCGGCGACGAAGGCTCCGAGGGGCGCAAGGCTCGCGCCTTCGAAGCGCAGGACGGCGCGGGACTTCTCCGCGGCCGCGTAGAGGTGCCCGTCGGGCCCGTAGTGAAGGGATTGGGCGCCGGGGACGGGCCCCAGGTTGCCGAGCGGTGCGCCCGTCTGCAGCTCGAAACGGTGCACCGTGTCCGCGCCGTAGTCGGAGACGAGCAGTTCCTGGGGCGACGCGAGGACGAGCAGCAAGAGTGCGGGATTCATCGGGAGGATTCGGTTTCGAGGTGGGGGAGCGCCGCCAAGAGGTAGGCGGCGGTGGAGCGGGCGAGTTCCCGCGCGAAGCGGGCCTCGTCGATCGCGAGGGGATGTGGGTGGTCGGCGCGGCTCCAGAGGTAGACGTCGCGGAACGCCGCGCCGAGCCAGAGCAGCGCGAATCCCGCGGCTTCGCGTTCGCGTTGGTCGTTCGGCGCGCGACCGCCGAGCAGTGCCGCCGCGAGCTGCGCGTGGAAGGTGTCGCGCTCGGCCCGGTTTTCTGCGCTGAAGCCGGCGCCGTGCACGCGCCAATCGAGCGACAGCGCGCGCACCAGTCCGCGGTTGCGCAGGTAGAAGCGCTGGCCGAGGCGCACGAGGCGCAGCGCGCGCCGTTCGGTGTCCTCGCCGCGCCATCGTTCGGGATCGAGCAAACGGGGTGCGAGTTCCCCGAGCCGCGCCGAGTAGCGCTCCTGGAGGCACGGCACGAGCGCGTCCTTGTCGCGGAACCGCGTGTAGAAGGTGCCGACGGATACCCCGGCCTCGCGGGCGATTTGGGCCACGCCGATCTCTTCCATGCGCGCCCGGCCGAGCAGCCGTTCCGCGGCGCCGAGGAGGGCCTCCTCCTTGGCGCGGCTCCGGGCCTGACGGGGGCGAGGTCGACCCGAAGGCGGGGCAGCCTGGGTCTCGGTGCCGGTGGCATTTGAATGTGAAGCTGAACCCATGTTCAGATACTAGCCTGCCTCCTGGACCCGGCAACCAGCCGACGGGACCTCGGCGCCGCCCCGGGCGCCCAAGTGCCTGCCCTGGCCGGAGTTCGAGCCGCGCCCGACGGTGGCGCCCTCGGGGCCGGGCCAGTAGAAGGGTAGGACTCCGCTTACCGCCGGGGCCGCCCCCGCCCCGCCCCCTCCGCCCCAAGGCCATGCTCTCGCTGACCCTCGCCGCCCTCCTGTCCGCCGCCTTCCCCGCTCCCCTTGCCCAGGACCCGACGTGGCTGCCGGCGTTCGGCGAGTTGCCCGGCGTCGGGCCGTCCCTCGTGCCGACGGAACCCGAGCAGGTGCGTGCATTCGCGGAGTACGACGATGGCACCGGCCCCGCCGTCTACGTGGCCGGGGGCTTCCAGCGCGCGGGCGCGGCGTTGGCCGCGCGCGTCGCGAAGTGGGACGGCTCCCGTTGGGGCACCCTTGGGGCGGCCATCGGCGGCATCAACGCCAACATCCTCGACTTGGCGCCCTTCGGCGGGCGGCTCTACGCGGGCGGCCGGTTCCTCGCTCTTGACGGCACGCTCGCCTTCAACTTGGCGAGTTGGGATGGGAGCGCCTGGACGGGCCTCGTCGTCGGCAACCAGTTCTCGAGTGTGCGCGCCCTCGCGGTGCACGATGCGGGTGACGGTGCGGCGCTCTACGTGGGCGGCGACTTCGCGACGGTGGCCGGAAGTGTGCCCGCCGCCGGGCTGGCCCGCTGGGATGGCGCGGCGTTCAGCGCCGTGCCGCCGCTGCCCGGTGGCGGTGTGGTGGAGGCGCTCTTCAGCTTCGACGACGGCGCCGGCGCCGCGCTCTACTGCGGTCGCGGAGCGGGTTTCCCGATCAGCCGCCTGGACGGTGGGGTGTGGAGCGACGTGGGCGGCACCCTGGACGGGGTCGTGCGCTCGTTCGCGGTGTTCGACGACGGCAATGGCCCCGCATTGCACGCGGGTGGCGACTTCACCCTGGTAGGCGCCCAGGTCGCTCGGCGGGTGATGCGGTTCGACGGCAACGTGTGGCAGGAGGTCGGCGGCGGTTTGCCGGCCGAGGTGCGCGCCCTGCGTGTGTGGAACGGCGGCGGTGCGCCGCGACTGCTCGCGGCGGGTGCATTCACGCAGGGACAGGGCGCGGCGGCCGACCGTCTCGTGGCGTTCCACGGCAGCCAGTGGACCGCGTTGGCGTCGGGGTTCGGGCTCGCTAGCGGTCAGCCCGTCGTGGCGGCGCTTGGCAGCAACTCGCAGGGCGAACTGTTCGTGGGCGGGCAGTTCGACCAGGTCGACGGCGAGGTCGCGAGCGGGGTGGCGCGCTTCGATGGCACCACGTGGCGGTCGCTCGGCGACGGTTTCGACGGCGCGGTGTTGGACCTCACGCGCGTCGATCTGGGGGGCGGAGCGGCGCTTTACGCGGGCGGCGCGTTCCAGAACGCACCGTCGGCACCGGCGTCTCGGGTGGCGCGGTACGACGGTTCCGCTTGGCATCCCTTGGGCGCGGGGCTGGACGGCGACGCACAGAGCCTCGTTCGTTTCGACGACGGCACCGGCGCGGCGCTGTACGTGGGTGGCTCGTTCGCCAACGCCGGCGGCAATCCCGCGGTGGGTGTGGCGCGTTGGGACGGCGCAGCGTGGTCCGACGTCGGCGGAGGCATCGCCGGCGCGGTCTTCGACCTCGCGGTGCACGACGACGGCACCGGCGCGGCGCTCTACGCGGCCGGCGAGTTCTCGACGGCCGGCGGTGTTGCCGCCGATCGTGTCGCGCGCTTCGACGGTGTCACTTGGTCGAGCCTGGGCCAGGGCCTGATGGGCGGCACCGTGCGTGCGCTTTTGGTGCACGACGACGGCAGCGGGCCCAAACTGTTTGCGGGCGGCGACTTCGAAATGTCCGGCCAGATCAGCGTCAGCCGCATCGCCCGCTGGGATGGCACCACGTGGAGTGGTGTCACCTTCGGCATGAACGGCTCGGTGTTCGCACTCGCGAGTTTCGAGGAGGCGGGCGTGAGCTCGCTGTTCGCGGGCGGAGCGTTCACCACGGCGGGTGGCAACGCGGCGGCCCGTGTCGCCCGTTGGTCCGGGGGGCAGTGGTCGGCGGTCGGCGCCGGCGCGAACAACACGGTCCAGTGGTTGGGTGTAGCGGACGACGGCGCCGGATCCGCGCTGTTCGCGAGCGGCTCGTTCACCGCGTTGGGCGCCCTGCAAGCGCTGCGCCTGGCGCGCTGGGACGGCAACACCTGGAGCGCCCCCGGCGGCGACTTCGACGGCGTCGTGCGGGCGGCGGCCCCTGCCGAGGACGGGGTTGGGACCGCGCTCTTCTTGGCGGGTGACTTCTTCCTGAGCCCCGCGGGCGACAGCTTCTTGGCGCGGCGCGGGCCGCCCACGATCGTCGCTGTGCCCGGCTGCGGACCGAACACCGCGACGCTCGGCGCTTCGGCGCCGGCTGCGCCCCTCGGCAGTGCCCTGCAGTTCGAACTCCAAAGCACCTACGCCCAGACGGGGTTGGCTGTGCTCTACGTGGGAGTGCCCGGCGCCGACGGGCAGGGTTGTGGGCTGCCGCTGCTTGGGGCCGGGGAAATCCTGTTGGCCCTCTCGCCGGCGCCCGCGCCGGTGATCGTGCTGCCCTTGTTCTTCGGCGCCGCGGAGTTCGCCCTGGGCGTGCCGGACCTGCCGGTGCTGAAGGGTGTCGAAGTCGCGCTCCAAGGCCTCGCCATCGACGCGTTGGCCCCCGCTCCCTTCGAACTGAGCAACGCGCTCGTCGCGCGGCTCGGCCCGTAGTGCGCGCGGCCGCGCGGACCCATTCCGCGGACCCAAGAGCCCTCGGCAAACGGCGCGGGCGGCGGCGCGTTAGGCTGCTCGCCGCTGCGCGATGAATCCCTGGTCGCTCCTGCTTCCCCTCGGCGCCCTTCTGCTGGCCTTCGGGGCCCTGCTGCTCGGCATGTCGGCCCTGCGAAGGGCGCGCTTGATCCAGAACCTGCCGACGTCGAAGACGCGCGGTGTGTTCTTGGGGCTCGTGGAACTCGAAGGCGAAGTGCAGAGCGACGCGCCGCACGTGGCGCACCTCTCCGGCCTTCCCTGTGTGCACCACCGCTGGACCGTGAGTGAGCACTGGCGTCGCACCGTGGTGGAAACGGTCCGCGACCCCAAGGGCGGAACACGCACACGGATGCGCACCGAAGAGGGGTGGAAGGAAGTGGCGAGCGGTGGCAACAGCCAGCCCTTCTACCTGGTGGACGACGAAGGCGCCGTGCTGGTGCGCCCCGACGGCGCCGCGATCGAAAGTGAGTCGCTGCACGGCGAGACGGCGACGCGGGACGATGCGATCTACTACGGCAAGGGACCGCCCGAGGCCGTGTCCAACTCCACGGGGCAGCGGCGCTTCGACGAGCACGGTCTTGTCTTGGGTGCGCGCATCTACGTGCTGGGTCGCGCGGGCCTCTGCGACGACGTGGTGGCTCCCGAGATCAAGAAGGTTGCGGGGGAGGGCCCCTTCGTGATTTCGACGCGTGGCCAAGCCCGTGTGCTGCGCGGCCGCCGTTGGGCGACGGCGGGATGGGCGGCATTGGGTTTGGGCCTCGCGCTGCTCGCGCCGGTGCTGCGCGGTGCCGCGCTCGACTCACCTCCGCCGCCGCAGCACTTCGTCGCCGTGGGCCTCGTTTTCGTCCTCGTGTGGTGCGCGGCCTACGTCTGGAACGCGGCAAACGATCTCATCGACTTGAAACACCGCGTCGAACGCGGCCGCGCCGAGGTCGATGTGCAGCTTCGGCGGCGTCACGACCTGATCCCCGCTCTGGAGCGCCTCCTGCGCGCGGCCGCCGTGCACGAACGCGAAACCCAGGCGGCCCTCGCGAACCTGCGCGCCGAGGACGGTGCATCCGGCGGATCCGCGCGCGCGGCCGTCCCCACTTTGGTGGCCTTGGAAGAGCGTTACCCGGAGCTCTTGATGGACCGCGCGTTCGCCGAGATGCACCGCCAGTTGGTCGACACGGAACAGCGCATCGCACTGGCGCGCGACTACCACAACGGGATCGCGACCCAGTTCGCGACGCGCCTCGAGACGGTGCCCGATCGATTCCTCGGGGCGTTGCTCGGCCTGCGTCGGGTCGCCCCGATCGCGGCGCAGGGTTTCGAACGCGCGCCGCAGCCGGTTCACCTCGGAACCGACGTCCCCGCTGCCCCGGTGGCACCGTGATCAAGTACCTGGGTTCGAAGCGGCGGCTCATCCCCGCCATCGTCGAACTCGTGCGCCAACAGGGCCAAGGTGTCACCACCGTGCTGGACCTCTTCAGCGGCACGTCGCGGGTCGGGCACGCCTTGAAGGCTGCGGGATACCGCGTGATTGCCAACGACCAGAATGCCTACGCGCACACGATGGCTCTCTGTTACGTGCAGGCGGACGCCGAGGACGTCGTGCACGACGCGGAGCGGTTGCTCGCCGAGTTCGCCCGCCTGCCGGGCCGACCGGGGTACGTGACCGAGACCCACTGCGAGCGCGCGCGCTACTTCCACCCCAAGAACGGCGCGCGCATCGACGCGATCCGCGAGGCGATCGCCGCGAAGTGCCTGGATCCGGAGCTGGAGGCGGTGCTGCTGGTGGCCCTGATGGAGGCCGCGGACCGCGTCGATTCGACGGTGGGTGTGCAAATGGCCTACCTGAAGAGTTGGGCACCGCGCGCGCTGCGCGACCTCGAGCTGCGCCTTCCCGAGGTGCTTCCGCGGGCCCGGCACGGCAAGGGCGAGGCCCATCGGCTCGACGCGCGCGAGGCAGCGGGTCTGGCTGCGGATCTCGTCTACTTGGATCCGCCGTACAACCAACACAGCTACCTCGGCAACTACCACGTGTGGGAGAGTCTCGTGCGGTGGGATCGGCCCGAGGTGTATGGCGTCGCGTGCAAACGCGTCGATGTGAAGGCGCGACGGAGCGACTTCAACTCGAAGCGCCGTTGCCTTGCCGCGCTCGCCGCCACCCTCGACGGATTGGCGGCACCCCGTTGGATCCTCTCCTTCAACGACGAGGGGCACTTGCCGCGCGCCGTGCTCGAGGAACTGCTCCGCGCTCGCGGCGCGCTGACGGTGGCGAGCCATGCGAACCCGCGCTACGTCGGCGCGAAGATCGGCATCCACGATCCCAGCGGCGCCCGTGTGGGCGAGGTCGGACACCTGACCAACCGGGAGTACCTGTTTCACGTGGTCGCGGGGCCGCGGGCCTGAAGCCGGGGCCGGCGCCCACTGGGCGACCCGGCGGCGGGGGCTGGCGAAGCCCGCGTGTCCCTTCCTGCACCCGCCCGGCTCCGGGGGCTTGACGGCGCCCGACCCGCCGCGTACATCGGATCCTTACACAGTGGGCCGCCCCCGGGCGGCGCGGCTCCGCCCCATGGCATCCAGCGAGTCCGAAACCCCATCCCCCGAGGGCGCATCGACCGGCCAGGCTGCCAGCGCCTGGCCGGACCCCATGCCCCCGGGGGAGCTGCGCGAGCAAGCCGAGTTGCAGGCCCGCGACCTGCTCGTGCCGCCGGCGCCGCTGCCGAAATCGCTCGCGTGGCAACAACTTTTCGACGCGGACTCGACGCGGGAGTTGCTCGCGCGCCTGGCGACGGGGGACCCGCTCTCGCTGCGGCCCCGGGTGCTGTTGCGCATCCGCACCAGCGCGCTCTTGGTGCACGCCGATCGGCTTCTGCTGCGCGCGCTCGCGCTGTGCGCGTACAGGGGCCAGCTCTACGCCGGCCGCCCGACCTTGGACGAGTGGTGCGACACCATCGTGCGCCAGTCCGTGCGCGAGCTCTTGCGCGAGGATCTGGAGCGGGAGTACGCGGCCGAGCCGCTCTCGGCCGACGACGAGGTGCTGTTCCGGCTGTTCGCCGAGCTGTTCGGCATCGAAACGCCGCTCACGCGCCTGGCGTCGGTACGCTACCACCTGGTGCCGCGCGAGAATCGCCGTGTGCTTTGGACCGTGGCGCTCGAGGGCACCAGCTTGGCCGCACTCGCGGAGCGCACGTCGACGCCAGCCCACCAACTGGAGCAGCAACTGCGCGGGGCCTTCGAGGCCCTCTCCGACCCACGCCGCCCGACCTTGGGCGAACTCGCGATCCGCGAGGAGGACTTCCTGTGATGCATGCCCCGGCCCACCATCCTTCCTTGAGCGACGACGCGTACACGGTCCTGCGGGACGTGGCGCTCCAGCCCCGCTCGATCCTGCTCGCGACGACACCGAGGTCCGCATCCCGCGAACTGCTGGAACCGCCGCCCGCGCTCAGCCCGAATACACCGCGCCTGTCGAGCGCCGAACGCCACCTGCTCTCGCACCACCGCGAAGAAGTGTCGCGCTGGCTCGAGGTTGTCGCGGCCCGACTGTTGGTCGACGGCACCCACGGAGTCGGTAGTCGCTGCTACTCCCAATCCGGTGCAGATCGTTGGTTCCGGGTTGCCACCCGGGAGGAGCTTCTCGCCCAGACTGCCGCATTCCTGCTCTTTCCGGATGGCAGGACCTCCGATCCGATCGCGAAGGCGGCGTGGCTGCTGCGGACCCCGCGCGCGGGCGCAGAGCTCGCGGTCGAAGTTGCGTCGATCGCGCACCGCTTCGCACCGAATCCGATGGCACGACTCTGTGCCGCCGCGGCTTGGCTGCACTTGGGAGCGTCGGTCGCGGCGGCCCGGATCTGCCGCGAGCTACTCGCGGAGCAGGCGTCGCCAAGTGTTCGGCACGTGGCTTGGACGTGGCTCGGAGCGTGCCAAGCGCATGCCGCCCAGTGGGTCGATGCAGCCGATTCTTACCGCTTCGCGTACGCTGCTTCTGGGGCGACTACGACCGGGCTGTGGGCCCTCGTGAATGCGATCCAAGCCGGTGACGGTGTGCTGGCCGTGCAGTTGGGTGTGGAGTTGCGCCCCCAGTGGGAAGTGTCCACGGGCTGTAGGGAGAGTCTGGTTGCGGGATTGGATTCCGCATCGCGTGCGAGCGACTGGCAATGGACGGATGCGGCCGAAGCTGTGTTGCGAAAGCACGAGGGGTTGGACTGGATTGCGTCCGTCAGGCCAGGGAGGGTGGCATGAAAGCGCTGCGCCGCGCAGCGGTCCTCGCGTGCGTAACGGGCCTTAGTTTGGCCGGGCTCGCGAGCGTCGCGATCGGACAAGGTGGTGTGACCCCCGTCACCCCACCTGCCGCGCGTATCCACAACAAGTCCACGGACCAAAAAGGTGCGACTCCGGCCGTGACCCCGCGCGGCCACGATGTCGGTGGCACGGCGCCAGCCCCGGCGGCGCCTCCCGTGCGGCCCTTGGTTTGAGCCATCTTGCAACCGCATCGCCCGCGCGGCGGTCTTTTCGAATGGACGTGCCGAGGTCGTGGGAGACTGGAACGAAGTGGGAGTGAGCGACAGGAAAGGAAGGACCGGATTCCGGCGTGGCGCGGGTATCGGGGCAGGCCTGGTTGTGGGCGCTCTGGTCGTGATTGCGCTTTGGCGCGTTGGAGGAGTGGGGCCGTCCAGAGGTGCGGCTCCGCCGAGGGCTGAGCATGGTGCGCCGCTCGCCCATGGGTCGGACGTGCGGCCCGCCGCGGCCCCTGAAGTTGGGGCGGCGACAGCGAATTTGCCGGAACTGCCCGCGCGACAATTGATCGACGCTGTGTCGACGTTGGAGTTCTGGGTGGTGGCGCCCGAGGGCATGGAGGCAGCCGATGCCGAGGTTTCCTGGTCGCGCCTCGACAACGACGTGGTCGGGCATTGGGCCACGCGCGATGCCACCCTAGACCTCTTCTTCTCCGCAACGAGAACGGAGCGCATCCACCTTTCCACGGTGCGGTCCCGACCGGATGCGGAGGGCAGGGTTCGGCTGGAGCGCCCGGAGGAGTTCGGGACGGATGATACAGTTCTGTGGATCACGCACCCCGGAGCGTTGCCGATCGGCAAGAAGCTCGCCGCAGACGGAACCGATTGGCCGATGGGCGAGCGACTTTCGCTCGCGGCGTGCGCGCCGTCCTACTTGAAGGTCGTGGACTCGCGCGGTCAGGTCGTGGAGGGTGCGACGATCCAGCGCCAAGCGCTGCCCAAGCTCGACTTCGAGGTGCCCTTGGACAACGTGATGGACGTGGCGGTGCGCGCTCTCGCGCGCTCGTCCCATTCGGATGCCGACGGCATGGCGGCGGTGGTTCCTTTCGGACTGCCCCAGGAGATCGTGGTGCAAAGCGGCGCACTCGCCGCTCGATGGCTTCGCGACACCGACCCCAACGGCGAAACGATCACGTTAGGGCCCTGGGCTACTCTGAGCGGTGTGGTCCGTTCCGCTGGGCCGCTGGGGCCATGGCCCACCGTAGCGGTCGATGGGCTCGGCGTGGGTGACGCGGAACTGGGGCGAGTCACCGCAGCGGACGTGCGGTCCGATGGCCGGTTTGGACCGGTATTGGTGCCGCTTGCAGAGGATCTGGTCGCACTCCGTGTGTGGCTGCAGAACTCCGACTCCTTCGCGGAGACCCGCGTCGAGCGTCCCGTCGCTGGAACGAACGTGCAAGTGGAGCTTGACGCGGCGCTCGGGGTGGCCTTCTACCTGCAGGCAATGGATGCCGCGACCGGAGACGACGTCGTTGATGTGACGGTTCGACTTCTGCGCGCCGCTGGGGGGCCCGCGTGGGATCGGCGCGCCGTGGGCAACGGCTATGTGCACCTGACCGGAGTTCCGGAGGGTTCGTATCTCGTGGAGGGCACCGCGGCGGGCTACGCGCGCACGCGTGTGCCGATCTACGTGCAAAAGGCTCTCGAAGGTGTTGCTGTGTCCTTCGACATGCACCGACCCGCGAGACTGTCCGGCGTCGTGCTGGACGGGGAGGCGCCCGTGCAGCGTTTCCGCCTCTCGTTGGCCACTGTGGGCGAGTCGAGCGCCCCGCGTCTCGTCGAGGTCCGCGGGGCCACACTCGGGCGCTACGAGATCGACGATCTCGCTCCGGGGGAATACCAGGTGCATGCCTTGGCGCTGGGACAGCGGGTCACCGCGGTGGAGACGGTCGAAGTCGTTTCTGGTGAGCACGCGCGGCTCGACTTGAAGCTGCTCGAGCTCGCGCAGATCGTCGGTCGAGTGCGCGACGGGGAGACTGGGGAAGGAGTGGGGGAAGCGACCATCGACGTCGCGCTGAGCAACGGCGAGACCCTTGCCGAGGCGCTCTACGTGGGTCTGCCAACGGATGCCCAGGGCCAGTTCGCGTTGGCCGACATTCCGGTCCGCGGGGCTCACTTGATTTTCAGGGCTCCCGGTCGTCGGGTTCGCCAGATGGACCTCCCGTCGCTCACGGCGGGTACGGCGCACGACGTCGGCGAAGTCCTGCTCGTTCCGGCGGCTGCCCAGCGCTACCGGCTGGTGGGTGTCAAGTCCGGGGCGTTCGACGGCTACCGCATGCAGACGCCGGGGGCGACTTCTTTCCAGTCCCTCGATGCCCATGGCGAGTGCCTCGCCACACGAACCTTGGAGAGTCGCTTCGTCGTGGTGCGCCATCCGGATGGCACTTTCGACCACTTCCAACTGCTCGAGAGCCTTTTTGGAACCGACGTCATCGAACTGCCCGTCGTGCCGGGCACGGTTCGGGTGCAGGTGTCTGGCGAGGACGATCGAGCGCACGTGCTGGAGATCCGCTGGGAGGACCCGGACGTGGGTTGGGGAGCGCGGTCGTTGCTGCTGAAGGAGCGCTCCTTTTTCGAACTGCCTGGTGTTCCCGCGCGGGCGGCGCACTTCGCGGTCCACGACGAGGACGGCATTGCGTTGGCGGCCGAGGCCGTGTGGCTCGACGAGGCAGGCGCCGCGGACGTGCAGTTGACCTTGGGTGCGGTGGGGGTCACGTTGCGTGTAGTCGACGCGGCCGGAACGGCCGTTCCGGGCGCGAGCATCCACTTGCAGGACTTCTCCCAGGTGGGCGCCTTGGCCTACCCCAGGGCCGAGACGAACGCGGACGGAGAGGCGGAGCTCTTCGGTCTGCGCGCTGCCTCGTTGTTCCTTTGGTTGACGCATCCGGACGGTTCGAGGGTGATCCAGCGATCGATCGTTTTGCCTCCGCCTGGCGAGAGCTTGGATGTCGTGCTGAACGCGGACCGGGAGCTCCTGTTGCAAGTTGTGATCGACGGCGCCCCCGCGCCACTCGCGGACGTGGTGTTGCGCGGGCCGCGCGGAATCTCCCAGTTTGCGAATGGACTTACCGACGGGGAGGGACGCTTTCGTTCCGCGAGAATCGCCTCGGAGCCGGTGCTGGTCGAGGTCCGACGCGCCGGGGCGTGGCCGTTCAGCGAGGTGCTAGATCCGCCGCAGCAAGGCGTCGCTACGGCCATCGAACTCCGGCCCCTCGGGTCCCTCCGCTTGCGGGTCGTCGATGGGGAGGGGGTGCCTGTCGTGGGTGCGGGTGTCGTGCTCGAGCACCTCGGGGTGCGCCAGCACGATGCTCTGCGCGGGGCTCTCGGCGGTCATGTCGGCGCCTGGATGGGAGCGGGATGGTTGGCGCAGCAATCGCTGGTGAGTGATGCGCTCGGGCGGGTGGTGCTCGAAGGGCTGCCGCACGGCGACTACCGCGTGCGCGTCGACTCGCACGCGGGCCGGGGCGCGGGGGCGGCGCGGGTCGGGGCCGGGGCGGGCGAGGCGGTGTTGGTCGTCGTTCCCTGACGGGCTTGCCGTCATCCGGGCGGGGGCACGAGGCCCGCGTTCCGCAGCCGTTCGAGCCGTTCGGCGGGCAGTCCTCGCAGGGCGCGCGCCGTCGGCGGCGTCTCTTCGAGCAGGCCAGCCGCACGTGACGTGTCGCCGAGTTGCGTTTCGATCGCGGCCAGCTCCAGCGCAACCCACGGCGAGCCCGCGCGACCCTGTCCGCGGCTCGCGCGCAGGGCCTGGCGCAGCGAGCGGCGCGCGGATTCCCAGTCGCCGCCCGCGATGTGTTCTTCGGCCCACAGGCTGTGGGCGAGGGATTCGAGTCCGGCGGCGCGCAACGCGGTGGGGCCCTCGCGCCCGGCCGGAAGTTCGGCCGCTGCGCTGGCCAAACCCTGCGCGTTGGCAAAAAGCGCTTCAGCGAGACCCGCCTCCGGCCACGCGCCCGACGCCACCAGCACCCGCGCCAACTGGGCGGGCGAGGCCCATCCGCCCAAAGCTGCGTCCGCGACCCAACGCACGGTGCCGTCGGGGTCCACACCATACGCCCGCAACTTGGCCGCGCGGTCCGCGGCGCGCGCGGGATCGAGGTGCTCCAACTCGAGCCGCAGCAAGTTCCCATTCGCCGTCGGGTGCCGCGCGTCGAGTTCGAGGCAGCGCTCCCAAGCCGCGCGCGCCGATTCGAACTCACCGGCCCAGAGCTCCAGCAAACCGCGCCGCACCAAACCTTCGATTTGGTGTGGCCGCAGCGCCAGCAGACTTTCGTTGTGGGCGCGGGCCTCTTCGAGCTCACCGCGCGCCAACGCCTCGCGCGCGAGCAAACCCAGCGCCATCGGCGAATCGGCGCGCGCGGCGAGCGCCCGCTCCAACGCCGCGCGCCCACGCAGTGCCGCGGCCCTGGCCTGCTCCAGCGCCAACGCGGCCTGGGCCGGAGCCGCGCGCTCCGCCGCATCCAACGCCGCGTCTTCGTCGTCGAGGGCGCGCGCGCGGTCGAGGAACGCCGACCCGTGCGCGACGAGGGACGCGGCGCGCGGCGCAAAGCCGAGCAGCAGCAGAAGCAGGAGCCACGCCGGCACCGAGCGCAGCTTGCGGGGTTCGGTGTCCGCGCGGGCCAGCACTGCACCGAAGACCGCTCCTGTCAGGGACGCACTGGCCGCATTCCCCAGGATCGGCGAATGCACCGCCGCGTTCGCGCACAGCGCGATCGCCGCCAGGCAAAGGCACGTGTCGGTCACCGGGTCGCGGGACGGGCGGCGCAGGCCGGCGAGCAGCGCCAAGAGAAGCAGCGCCGCAAACGCCGCGCCCCCCAGGGGCCCCATCTCGATCCAGGCGCGCAGCAGGTCGTTGTGGGGATGCTCGACCTCGGTTTCGAAGGGCAATGCGCGGCCCGCGCTCGATATCTGGATTTCGGCCTCGCTCCGGTAGGGCGGGTAGTGGCTTTGGAACTGGCCAGGTCCCAATCCGTGCCAGCGCAGGTCTGTCACCATGGCGGGCAGGCTCGACCAAATCGCCAGGCGCGCGTCGAACCCGCCCAACTCCGCCGACGGGGCCAGGCGGGCCCCTTCCGGGGCCGTGGGAGCGCTCCACGGCAGGAGTCTCGGCGCGGCGGCTGCACCCAAGGCCACGAACACGAGCGCAAGCCCAAGACGCGGCAGCGGCGGGGTGCGGGAGCCCTCACGCGCCCAGGTGGCGCGCACCACGAGGCCGAGCGCGGCGAGTGCGAGGGCCGCGAGCGTCGTCCACACGGGGGCGAGGTAGGCGTGCAGCACGGCGCCCACAAACGCAAGTCCGCCCAAACTCCGCAGAACCCAGTTGCTGCCCACGAGCACGAGGGCCAGGCCGACCGCGGCTCCGGGCAACGCCACCTGCGCCAGGGTGCCCGAGTTGCCGAGCGCGCCGCCGCCTTGTTCGTCGGCAAAGGTCGAGACCAGCGCCACCAACGCGAGCGACGGCAAGCCGATGGCCAACACCCGGCGCCCGGGTCGCCCGAGCGATGTGCCGCCCAGGAACCCCAACGCAAACAGCGCGAAGCTGCCCAGGGCGGCGTCGAACTCCAAGGTGTCCGTGACCCCGCCCGCGCGCCAGGCGGAGCGGGCACAAAGCCCGAGCAGCACGAAGAGCGGCAGGTGGCCCATGCTCATTTGGGCGCCCCGCAGGACTGCCAACGCGGCCGCCGGCAGTGCCGCCAGGGCGCAGAGCCCCGCGGCGGTCGCCAAAGGCATGGGATCGCCGGAGCCAAGGGCCAGGGGCCAGGGCAAAAGCACCAGCAGCGCCGGCAACAAGAGGGCGAGCGCCAAACCGCGATCCGTGGCCATGGGCGAAGAGCGTAACGAGGGCTCCCGGCAACGACGCCCGCGGCGCGGAACTCTTCGACAAAACCCGGAAACCCGGGCCGCCGCGGCAAGTCCTTCCCACGTTCGCTGGCCGGCGCCCTCCGCCTACCGGGCGAATGTGGGCGGCCGATCGAGCCGCCCACCGCCGTTCCTCTCCTTGGAGTGAAGATCCATGCAGCCGCACCCGCTCCTCTTCCCGATGCTCCCTCGGGTTGCCGTCCTCGCCGGCCTGCCTGTCTCACGAAGTACGATCGTCAGATTCGCACCCACAGCAAGCTGTCCGGCTGGGTGGATGGCAGTCCGTTGTTCCCCGCCCAGTTGGCCATGGAGGTCAAGAGCACGCTAGAGAGCTCGTTCCACCTGCTGCCGTGCCCGGAGAACGAAGAATGACGAAACGCCACGCGCATCGGACCCGTCGGCGGCCGTTGCTCGGACGGCTCGCCGTTGCCGTTCTAGCGTTGGGCGCCGTGGCCGCCCTGTTTGCTGTGTTGTTCCAGCGCGAGCGAGCGGAGGCCCCGGTGGATCCGCGAAAGGCCCCTGGGCTCCAAGGCCCCGACACGACCCGAAGTGCGGAACACGTCACAGTGGAGCAAGCGCAGGTTGGTGCCGTCGGTGGGCGCTCGGACGTGGCCATCAGGGGCCCGGGCCTTGTGCTTCTTGCGATGCAAATGGACGGCAACCCCGGCGCGGGGGTCGCCGGCGCGATCTGCCGTTGGTTCGACGGGACGGGTGTCTACCGCACCGTGGAATCGGACGGCATTGGTCGGGTCAGTCTTGCCGATTGTTCCTGGCCCGTGATCGGCGTGGCCCGCGCGCCTGGCCATGCGGCGACGCTGTTCTGGGTGGAGTCGCCGCCACCGGATGAGGGCTTTGTGCCCCAGATCCTGGAGCCCACTGGCTCACTCCGCATCGCGCATTCGACGTCGACGTTGCTGAACTTGGACGAACTGGATCCCCGGTGTGACCCGGTTTGGCACGAGGAGCACGATCGCAGTGCGCTGACGCGCAGGGAGCTCCAACTTCTCACCTGGGCGGCCCTGCGGGAGGGCTTGAGCAGCGCGCTAGACAATGGCAACCCGGCGGACCCAATTGCGCTGTTGGCTCTGCACACCCAGGCCCGTGCGCTGGTGCCCGAGATGGAGTCCGAAGCTCCGAGGTCGGCCCTCTGGGCTTTGCCCATGCAGCTTTCACCCGAACGGACCGCGGGCGGCCTCGTCTGGCGGCAACTGCCGGCTCGGTTGGCGTGGGTCTGGTCCGTTTCCAAACCGCTGGGCACACCCCTTCCGCCCGCGCGCCACGAAACCGGGCTGGAGATTGCAAGTCGCCTAGTGCTGCCGCCGCGACTTGCGGGACGCACCCACTCCCACACGTTTCTTGTCCCGCCGGGTAGTGAGCGTGTCCTTCACCTCGATGGTGCCGGTGTGAGCACCATTTGGCTGACTGTGCCGCCGCCCGTGGGCGGAGACGGCCGGGCGATCGGCCCCGCACGGGGCTTGGTGGTGCACAGTCTCGTGGAGGCGCGCTCGAACGGCCGCGTGCGCTCCCTGCGAGGCCTCGATCGCAAAGCGCCGGATGCGATGGGGATCGTGCAACTCGACAACGTGCCGACCGGGGAGCACATGCTCCTCGCGCGCTGGCAAAGTGCGCCTGGTGAGTTCTCGTTAGCGCGTTGTCTCGTGACTCTCACCGCGGGCGAGGCCCGCGACCTGGGGCTGCTGGCGCCCGGATGGCAGACCTCGGTCGACGTGGTTTTGGCCCTTGTGGATACCCAAGGCGCAGAGCTGGCTGCCGAGCAGGTGTTCGTGGACCCCAGTGCCGCGCGCTACTGGTTGCGGGTCCCGGTGCACTCGGGCCTCGATCCACGCGACTTTTCGTCCATGCAGGTGCCGATCGCCCTCGGCGAGCGGCTTCGAATCGTCGGGATAGCGCCGCTCGAAGTCAGCCTCTCCCTGGACGAGGGCGCACAGTCGTACGAGCTGGACCCCGTTCCTTTCGACCGAGCCGCGTTGCTGCCCCAGTGGCGATTGCCCTCGCTGCTGATCGGCAATAGAGGAACTCGAACGCTCGCCCCCGCCGGTCAGCTCGAGAGATTCGAGATCCCCGTGGAGCGGGTCGGTCGACTCGAGGTGGAGCTGGACCCATCCGCCCTCGGCCCACCCGAACCGTGGCCCTTCGACGAGCTCTACTTTGCGGCCCAAGCGGATCTGCTGCCCGACGCCGGCGGGGCGGGGGAGCGAGGCCGGGTGCAGTGGAACGCCGTCGGGTCACTGGCGCAGTTCCAGGCGCCGCCGGGTGCTTACACGTTGGTCGTTCGATTGGAGCCCAAACCCGGGGCACGTCAGCCGGGTGGCGCGCTAGGGCCCGCGCGGCATCAGGGCGGTCTCGTGTACGTGGGGCCCGTGGACGTGGTACACGACAGCGCGCGGCAGCGAGTTCTACTGGAGCCCGGCTCTTCGATCGCGGGCGAGATCGTCGTGCAAGGCGAGCCGCGGTTGACGTCGCTCCACGTGCGCGCCGAGTTGCACCTCCCTTCGGGCGCCGTCGCCCGTGTGTCCCTGCAGCCTTCGGACGCGCAACTGGCCGCAGGGATGCCGGCCAGCCAATCGGCGCCCTTCGAACTCAGCGGCCTGCCGCCTGGGGCCCGGGTTGTTCTCTCGCGCGGTCACTCCTTGCCGACGCCGCTCGTGGTGCCAGCTGCCGGCGGGCGACTCGACGGGGTGCGGATCACCGTCCCGCCGAGGTGACACTGTGTCGCCGGTCAGTTGGACAGGATCGCGTCCACGAAGGCGCCGGGCTCGAACGGTTCCAAGAGCTCCATCGACTCGCCCGTGCCGATGTAGCGCACGGGCAGTTTGAGCGCGTCCTGGATCGTGAACAGCGCGCCCCCGCGGGCGGTGCCGTCGAGTTTGGCGATAACGAGGCCCGTCACGGCCACGGAGGCGGTGAACGCGCGCGCCTGTTGGATCGCGTTTTGGCCGTTGGTTCCATCGAGCACCAGCAGCACCTCGTGCGGCGCGCCGGGCAAACGGCGTTCGATGACACGTCGGACTTTCTCCAACTCGGCCATCAGGTTGACCTGGGTGTGGAGCCGGCCAGCCGTATCGAGGATCACCAGGTCGAACCCCTCGCGCACCGCCCGATCCACCGCGTCGAAGGCCACGGCGGCGGGATCGGCTCCCTCGCCCTTGCGCGTAATCGCGGCACCCGTGCGACCGGCCCAGACTTCGAGTTGGTCGGCGGCCGCCGCGCGGTACGTGTCGCACGCGCCGACCATCACGCGTTTGCCCTGCGAAACGAATCGGTGCGCGAGTTTGGCGATCGACGTCGTCTTGCCCGAGCCGTTGACGCCGACCACCAGCACCACCGTGGGATGGTGGGGGAGCAGCAACTCGCCCCCCGCGTCGAGGCGCGCCACCAGGATGCGCCTGAGCGCCGCGCGCACCCCCGCCTCGTCCTTCACATCGCCGCGCTTGGCGAGGCGCCCGAGCTCGGCCACGACTCCTGTCGCCGCGGCACCGAGGTCCGAGGTGTAGAGCAGTTCCTCCAACTCGCCGAGGAGCGCCGCATCCAGCGGACGGCCGCCCTTGAAGAGGCCGGTGATGCCGTCGGTGAGTGTTTCGCGCGTCTTGACGAGGCGCGCTTTCAGACGATCGAAGAGTCCCATGTTGGCGTGGTCCCGACTACTCGACCTGCGGGCGTCCTGCGCCCTTCTTCGGTGCCTTGGACTCCGCGGCGCGCGGGCAGGCGAAGCGGTCCTTCACCTTGTCCAGGACGCCGTTGATGAAGCCGCCCGAGTTCTGGGTCGAAAAGCGTTTGCCCAGCTCGATGGCCTCGTTGATGGCGACCTTGAGCGGGATATCGGCGACGTGGCACAGCTCGTAGGTCGCGAGCCGCAGCACGTTGCGGTCGATGATCGCCATACGACCGATCTCCCAGTTCTGCGCGACCGAGCGGATGTGTTCGTCGATGGCGTCGCGGTGCTCCTCGACACCCTGCACCAGCGACTTGGCGTACTGGAGCGTCTCGGGATCGCGCTCTTCCGTGCCGAGGAATGCGCTCAACTCCGGCAGGATCTCCTTGCCGCGCACGTCCAGTTGGTAGAGGAACTGCAGGGCGAGCTCGCGGGCCCGGGTGCGCTTCTTCATCGCGGGCCCCCGTGCGGGAAGGCGGCCGACGCCGCGCGCAACCCGGAGAGCGCGCCGATGGCCGCGAGCGCGACCTCGTGGCCCTTGTCGAGGCCGCCGTCCTGGCGCCGCCGCGCCCGCCGCTGCGCCTGTTCGAGGGTGCCGCAGGTCAGTACGCCAAACAGCACCGGCTTGCCCGAGTCGAGTGAGACCCGCTGCAGGGCGTGGGCCACCGCGCCGGCGATGTGCACGTCGTGCTCGGTTTCGCCCTTGAGGACGAGGCCAAAACACAACACACCGTGCACGTCCTCGCGCTGGGCCAGCCGCTGGGCGAGCAACGGCAATTCGTAGGCGCCGGGCGCGTCGATCGCGAGCAGATGGCCCGGCGCGAGTCCGGCGTCGCTGAGGGTCTTTTCGGCCGACGCCAACATGCCCCTGGTCAGCTCGCCGTGGTAGCTCGACGTCACCGCCGCGAGCCGTGTGCCCGCCGGAAGGCGCTGGGGTTGGGGCACGTCCCGAGGGGCGCGGGTGCCGGGGTCCTGAACCATGGCTCGACGGGGCAGCGGGGGTGGGAAAGATCGGAGTCCCGAGGGGGGGGCGGGAGTATACCGCCGATCGGACGGCTTCCCCGGACCCGGCCGCCGCCGGCCTTTTTTGGCAGACGGCCGGGTCGCGATGCGTTGTAAAGGGTGGTGGAAGCGTCGTCCTCCCGCGGCCGTCTGGCCAGCGCGCAAAAGCGCCTGCTCGTGGCTCTGCTCGTCAGCCCGTGTGCTGGCTGTTTGGCGCTGGGCTACGAATCGGCCGCCGGCGAACTGGTCCTCGTGGGGGCAGTGCTCGCCCAGCACACCGAGGACGGTGGCGCCCGAGAGTTTTCGTGGTGGGTGCCGGGCGTGGTGATCCAGTGGGGGGGGATCGGCGGCGGCGTCTCGCTCGGCTGGCTGTCCGAACGTCGCCGCTACCCGGAAGACCTCCATCCCCAGACCCCGGACGAGTTCTTGGGAGCCGCGCTCGAGCCGCTGCCGCGGGCCGGCCCCCCGACGCGGTCGTGGCGCGCCTTCTTCCTGCGTGTTCCCGCCGACGCCACGACCACCACCCGCACGGTACTCGGCGCCCAGGTCGTCGCGTCGCGCCACCGCGCCGGCGTAGGCGCGGGAGTGCTGCAGGAGTCCAGCCTTCGACCGCCAGAGCACGGCTTGCTTCGCCTGTCCCGCGACCCGGGGCGGCGCTCCCAACGTGTTCGCTGGCCGTCGCCAGCGCCGGGCCCCTGACCCGACTGACCTCGCATCCCGTCCGCGCCGGTCCTTCGAGCCTTGGGCTGCGCGCGCTTCACCGACCCGAATCGACCCCATCGAGCCCCCCCCATGCGCAACCGCACACCCTTCTGCGTGCTGCTTCTTTGTGGCACGTCGCTCTCGGCCTGCATCTCGCCCACCAAGAACGTGTTCTTCGCCACGAAGACCACCTGGGGCGTGGACGTCGACGCATCGCCTCCCACCTTCGATCTCGGCTTTGCGCGCCAGGAGGGCAGCGTGGCCCCGGTAACAGACGCCGGCGCGGTGCTCCCGCTGATGTCCAGTTTTTCCGGTCGCGGCGGGCTGCTGTCCCAGACGTTTGGTTTCCGCGTGGCCCAGAGCTTCGCCGTGGGCAACGCCGCACTGATCCTGGCGCGGTACATCGACGACAACGGCAATCCAGCGGAGGAGCACGACCTGTCCGCTTTGTTCACCGACGGACTGTCGGAGAAGACCGCGGCCGTCAGTGGAAAGTTGAGCGAGGCGCGCCCCTACTTCTTCGGCACGCACACGACACTCGGCTTCCGAGTGGATCTACCCACGACGACGGGCTTGCCGCAGGGTGTCCACTTGGGATGGAAGCGCAAGGAACTCGCCGTGGTGCCGATCCACGAGAAGGACGGTCAGATTCTCCTGCCCTCGATGATCGCTACGACCGGCGCGAACGCGGACTCGTCGGGTACGGACGCGCAGGCGGGTGTCGATCAGTTCTACGCGACGGGGCTGGCGGCGAGTTACCTCGCCAGCAGTCCGCAGATCCGGGGCACCCTCGGCGCTCGCATCGTTGCGGAGGGGGCCGCGACGGAACTCGCGCGGAAGGTCGCGGAGCAGGAGGTCCGTTCGCGAGAAACGCGGGACCTGCGCGCCCGCCGCGACGTCGTGCTGCAGCCCCTTTCTGCCGCGGAACTGCAACGCGCCGCGGACTTGGCCGTGCTCATGGGCCTCGCGCCCAAGAAGGCGCGGGAGGGATTGGGGTTGAATCCCAGCGACGAGGACCTGCGCAAGTTCCTGACCAAGTACACGAGCCCCGGCACGGACGACGACGGAACCGCCGAACGTGTCGAACGCTTCTTGGATGCCGTTCCCACCCTTCGCCACCAGTAACCGGGAGAAACCGTCATGGCACCGACCACACGCAGCGTGCGCGCACCGCTCTCCAAGACCTCCGCACAGAGCATTCGGCGGGCCTCGAGGACCTGGCGGACTTGATCGCCGATGGCTGGGTCCTCGATCGCATCGAGGTCAGCGAGGACAAGGAGGGCACCCCGGTGCTGCGGATCGTCGTGGTGTGATCGCCTGCGGCAGTCGCGCGGCGCCGCAGGCGAGCCGGGCCCGTGCCGGACGAGGGCGGCGCCGGACCGACTGGCGGGCGCGGTAGGGGAGCGCCGTATTTTTTTCGGCGCGCCTTGACACGGCCTCGGGGCACGGGCAAACTCTGCCCGACTAGTTGAGACTGCGTCTCAGTTGCAGGGTTGGCCGCCGTTCGGGAGGCGGCCGCCCGGCAGGGGGACATTCGGGGCGGACTCGGCTGGCGGCGGGGGACAAGGGGTTCTCCGCCGCGCGCGACCCCACACCGCTCCGCCCCCCCGCAGGGGCCATCGATCCATGAACCTTTCCCGATTCCGCCCGTCGCGGCCCGGCTTCCGATTCGCGGCGGCCGCACTCTTGCTTGGTCCCACCGCCGCCGCCCAGTTGCCCCAGTCCGATCGGGCGCCGCTCCTCCTCGGGCCCCTCGTGTCGGGCCAGGACCTGATCCTCGACTGGCGCAGCGGCGCGCCGAACACCACGGCGTTCTTGCTGCTCGGTTTCTCCGGCGCGCCTACGGTGCTTCCGGGTTTCCAGCTGCCCGCCCTCGGCGTGGCGCCCGCGTCGGCGTTCGTGCCTGTGGCCACCGATGGAGCGGGCCGCGTGCGGCTGGAGCTGCCCACGGTGTTCGGGTTGTTCCCGGCGGGAACGGGCCTCGAACTCTTCGCCCAGTTCGTCGCCGTCGCGCCGAACGGATCGTTCGTGGTCTCGAACGCCGCCGCCTCGGCGGTGCAGCCCGACCCGTTGCCGTCCGGCTCGCTGGTGGCCGACGCAGCGGCGCTGCCCGCGGGCGCGGACGGCTTCGCGGGTGCGCTGGTGCGGGCGGCCGACTTCAGCGGCGACGGGTACCCCGATGTGGTGCTCAGCAACGGCACGGACGTCGTCTATTGGGTCAACGACGGCACCGGAGCCTTCGTCGACGCCACCGCCAACCTGCCGCACCCGGGCGACGCGGTGTTCGCGCTCGCCGTCGCCGATGTCGATGGCGACGGCGACTTCGATCTCGTTACGGGCGGCGGCTTCGACTCGGCAAACAGCGTGCCCAACCGCCTGTGGCGGAACGACGGCGCCGGTCACTTCCAACAAGACCTCGCATTCCCGGCGGGCGAGGGCCAAGCCTCCGACTTCGGTTTCGGCGACTTCGACGGCGATGGCGACCTCGACCTCGTCATCGTCAACGGTCCCGAAGGCCACCTCGCGGAGATGGGCGGTTTGGACCGGCTGTACCGCAACGACGGCACGGGCGCGTTCTCGGAGTACGCGGGCTTCCTCGGCGATGCGTGGAACGTCGATACGGACCGCAGCACCGCCGTGGCGGTGGGGGACCTCGACAACGATGGCGACTTGGACCTCTTCATCGCCAAGAACGGTCTTGGGAGCAACGGCGTGCCGAATGTGTTGCTGCTCAACGTGGGCGACGGGGTGTTCGTCGACGTGACGGCGAACTTCCAAGCGAGCGCGTTCGCAGATCGCACGGCGCACGCCGTGTTCGCGGACTTGGACCTCGATGGCGACCTCGACATCGTGGCGGCGAACTCGGTGATGACCACACCCACTTCGCAGTCGAACGACGTTTGGATCAACCAGGGTGGGATCCAAGGCGGCGTGACGGGATTCTTCGCGGACGACGCGGCGAGTTTCCTGGAGCCGCTCCACGGGGCCGGGATCCGCTTGAAGGTGCGTGTGGCCGACGTCGACGTCGACGGGGACCTGGACGTGCTGCTTTGCACCCACGACTTCTTCCCGCCGGCGCCCCAACTGCTCTTCCTGAACCAGGGTGGTCGCCAGGGCGGAACGCTGGGCGCCTTCGAACGGGATCTTTCGTTCCAGCCGGGCAACTTCATCGCCGGCGACGGCGTCCTCTTCGACGCCGACCTCGACGGCGACGCGGAAGTGATGCTGCCGGCGTCGGGTGTGCTCGGCGGCGACCCCGCGTCCCAGTTCGCCGTGCGCTACCTGCGCAACCTCGCGCTCTGATCGCCAACGCAAAGCCGTCCCTTCGGTCCGGAAGGGACGGCCTCGGGGCCCCGGGCGGCCCGAATCGCCTGGGGCCCCACTTCGCTCCATCACGACCGTAGCCCCCTCCCATACCGTTCGAGCCGCGCCATGCAAACGCCGACAACCACACCCAGCGATCCCGACCTCCTCTTGCAGGCCCAGGACCGCCTCGTCCACGAACACGGCGGGCGCCTTTTCCCCAGCGACGCGGCGAAGGCACTCGGGATCAGCGAGGCGGAGCTTCTTGCCGCCCGTGTGACCCAGGGCGCGACGCGCCTCGAACTCGACTTGAAGGTGCTGCTCGCCGACCTAGCCGAGTTGGGTCCGGTGAAGGCGATCACGCGCAACCGCGATGCGGTGCTGGAGGTCGTCGGCCCGTGGCGCGGCTTGGACTTGGGGCCGCACCACGGCCTCGTGATCGGCGGCCCGATCGATCTGCGGATCTTCCCGCGGCAGTTCGCCTTCGCCTTCGCGGTCGACGTCGAGGCCCGCGGCCGGCGGTCCCGTTCGGTGCAGTTCTACGGGCCGACGGGCGAGGCCGTCCACAAGCTCTTTCTGGTCGAAGGGAGCGATGGCGACAACTTCGAACGATTCGTCGGGAAGCACCGGAGCGCCGAGCAAGCGCGCACGATCGCGGTGCGTCCGTCCGCACCGGCCGCGCCGGCGCTCGCGCCCCCTTTGGATTTCGACGTCGCTGCGTTCGAGGCCGGCTGGCGCGCGATGACCGATCCGCACCAATACCACGGATTGCTCGCGCGCCACGGTGTCACCCGCCGCGCGGCGGTCGATCTGGTGCCGCGCGACCTATCGCGACGCCTCAATCCCAGCGGACTTGCCGACGCACTCAAAGCTGCGCGCCTCCTCGACGTGCCGCTGATGGTCTTCGTCGGCAATCCGGGTTGCATCCAGATCCACACCGGCCGGCTCGATCGCATCGTGAGCTCCGGCGGATGGCTCAACGTGCTCGACCCGGAGGTCGACCTGCACGTGCGCGAATCGGCAATCGATGCCGTCTACGCCGTGCGCAAACCGGCCGAGTCGGGCCGTATCGTCTCCAGCCTCGAGGTGTTCGCCTCCGACGGCGAGCTGCTGCTGACACTCTTCGGGAAACGCAAGCCGGGCGAAGACGAACTGCCCGAGTGGCGCGAGATCCACCGCGCGCTCTTCTCGCGCGACGGCGGCCGGGGAGAAACGACGCCGTGAAGGTGCTGGAGGGAGCGCTCCGCTTGCTCTCGGCCGCGCCGTTTGCCTTGGTCGGGTTGCTTGTCTTCAGCTCGTGCGGCGAAATGGCCGCGGGGCCCGGCGGCGACCGCGCCGAAGCGGCTTCGCGCCGGATCGTGGTCCTCGGCGGTGCTGCGGGCGAGCTGGTGGAGGCGCTCGGAATGGCAGAGCACGTGGTGGGCGCCGACAGCTCCGCACTCGCGGCCGCGGACCTGCGTGAGGGTGTTGCCAACGTCGGTTACGTGCGCGCGGTCCCGGTGGAGGGCGTGGTTTCGCTCTTCCCGGACCTCGTGTTCGCGACCGCGGAGCTCGGCCCGAAGGAGTCGCTCGCGCAGTTGGATTCGCTCGGCGTGCGGGTCGTGTGCCTGCCGGACGGCCACGGCGTCGAAGCGGTGCGCGCCCGCATGCACGCGGCGGGCGAAGCGCTCGGCGCGGAGGAGCGCGCGCGGTCCGCGGCGGCTGCGCTGGATCGCGAACTCTTGGAACTGGCCCGGCGTGTCGAGAGCGCGCCGCGCCAGGTTCGAGCCCTTTGGCTGCTGCAGCCCGGCGGCGGCGCGCCCTTGGTGGGTGGCAGCGGCACGGCGGCTGAGGCAGTGCTCGCGCTCGCCGGCGCGGAGAACTGCGCGAACGGGTTGCGGGGTTGGCAGAGTCTCTCGCTCGAGGCGCTGCTCGAGCTGTCCCCGGAGGTCGCTTTCGTGGCGTCGCCGCGGTTCGAACCGGGGCAGATCGATGCCGCGGCCTTGGCGCAGCTCTGGCCAGCCCTGGCTGCTGCCGAGCGCAACCTGGCGCCGCGGTTCGTCGCGCTCGAGCCCGCCGCGCTCGGCGGTGGGCCGTCGTTGCCGCGGCACGCGGAGGCGGTGCGAGCGGCGCTCGAACGGGTGGCGCGCGGCGGGGGAGGCGCGGCGCAGTGAACGCAGCGGCGGCGTTGCGTCGCACCGGTCCGGTGCGCGGTGAGCGCCTCGGGGAGTGGCGCGGTTTGGCGAACCGCCGTCGCTTCGCGGTGCTGCTCGCGGCGTCGCTGTTCGTGCTGGCATCGCTCTTTGCGCTTTCGAGTGGGCCGAGCGGGTTGGGGATCGCACGCTTGCTCGAGATCCTGCTAGCGAGCCTCGGCTTCGGCGAAGCTGCGAGCCAGCGCGAATGGGGTGTGCTGGTTCACCTGCGCGGGCCGCGTTGGGTGCTCGGTGCGCTGGTCGGCGCGGCGCTGGCCCTCGGGGGCGCCGGCTTGCAGGCGCTGCTGCGAAACCCGCTCGTCGAGCCCGGCCTCGTGGGCACTTCCGCGGGCGCGTCGTTCGGCGCGGTCGCGTGGATCGTCTTGGGCGCGGGGTCGTTGGGCGCAAGCTCCGGCGCGCTCCAGTCCTCGGCCCTGCTTGCGGCGTCGTTCGTGGCCGCGCTGGCGGCGACGGGCGTTGTGCTCTCGTTGGCGGGGCGCGCCATGGGCAGCGCGCGCCTTCTTCTGGTCGGTGTGGCGCTGAGCGCGATCCTCGGCGCCGGCACGGGCCTGTGCCTCTTCACGGCCGACGACGCGGCGCTGCGCGACGCCACGTTCTGGACCCTGGGCAGTTTGTCCCGCGCGACCTGGGGCACGTTGGCGGTCGGCGCGCCGTGCCTCCTGTTGGCCAGCGTCGCGCTGCTCCGCGCGGCGCAGACCTTGGATTGCCTGCAGTTGGGCGACAGGGAAGCGGGGGCCCTCGGGCTCGACGTGGCGCGCGCCAAACGGCGGGTGGTGGCGTGGGTGGCGCTCGCGGTGGCCGCGTCGGTTTCGATGGGAGGCGCGATCGGATTCGTGGGCCTCCTGGTGCCCCACGTGGCGCGGTTGTTGGTGGGCGGGTCCCATCGTGTGCTCTTGCCCGTTTGTGCGCTCCTCGGGGCCGCGGGTCTCGTCGCCGCGGACGGCATGGCGCGCATCGCGGCGGCGCCGGCGGAGCTCCCCATCGGCGTTCTGACGGCCGCCGTCGGAGGGCCCTGTTTCCTCGCGCTGCTCCTCGGGCTCGGCGGGCGGAGGACGGTGTGATCGCCGCACACGCGCTCTGCTTTGTGCGGGGTCGTGGACGCGGCGCGCGCGCGGTGCTCGAGGGCATCGACCTCTGCGTGGGGTCGGGGGAGTTCGTGGTGCTGGCGGGGCCCAACGGCTGCGGCAAGTCGACGCTGCTCGAGTTGCTGTCCGGCGCCGCACCTCCGGCCTCCGGCGCGCTGCGTTTCGACGGCACGCGCATGGATCGGTTCGGCCCCGCCGAGTTGGCGCGGCGGCGCGCGTGGATGGGGCAGTCGGGGCCGTCCGATCTCGCGTTGACTTGCATCGAGAGGGTGCTGCTGGGGCGCCGGCCCCACGGTCCCGGGGGACCGCTCGATCTGCGTCTAGCGCGGCGCACCCTCGAGGAACTCGAGGTGGCGCACCTCGCCCATCGGCCGATGGACCGTCTCTCGGGCGGCGAGCGGCAGCGGGTGGAGCTCGCCCGGGCGCTCGTGCAGATGGCGGGTGTGGAGCGCGCCCTCCTGCTCCTCGACGAACCAACCGCGAGCCTCGATCCCGCCCACGCGGATCTCGCGCTCGCCGCGGTGCGCCGTCGCGTCGATGGCGGCGCCGCTGCGTGTGTGGCCCTGCACGACCTGTCGCTCACCGCGGCGTGGGCGGACCGCGTCGCTCTGCTCGCGGGAGGTCGTCTCGTGGTCGACGGCCCGCCGGGAGAGGTGCTCGCGTCCGGCTACCTGAGCCGCGCGTACGGCCCGGGTCTGCGTGTGGTCCGCGACCCGCTGACAGGCCGCCCCATCGTGGTGGCCGGCGGACCGGCGGAGGCCCGCGCACCCTACGAACCGGGCACGACGATCACGGCCAGGCCCGCGGTTTCCGGGCGCGGGTCGGCGGCGTCGTAGAAGCGCACGAACTGCTCCGCGTGGGGATGGCCGAGCTTGCGCAGCGGATCCACCCAACTGGGCGGCATCGCCTGGTAGCGCACCCACGCGACGACACGCAGGGGGCCGCTGTTGTCGCCGATCGGCACCGTGAAGTGCGCGCGGTCGCCGCCGGCGCCGAAGTCCCCGTCGCCGTCCGTGCCGACGGGCGCGGTCAGCTCCGTGTGCGGACCGTCGGCGCGCCAACCCTTAGGCAAGAGCCGGTTGTCCTTCGCGCGTGTGGCCATCTTCGAGAGCAGCGTGGTGCGCTCGCCGGAGTCGTCGAGGGCGACGAGCTCCCACACCAACACGTCGGACGCGCTGCGGATCTGGTCGACGTGCGGCAAGCTGCGCTCGTCCGCGACACCCTGGATGCGGCCCCGTTCGTCGGCGGCGCCGCTCGTGAAGAGCACGTCCCGCCCCGCGCGCACGTCGACTTCGAGCCACGCGCGCCGCGCCGGGTACCCGCTCGGGAACTTGTGCCCGGTCAGGTTCTCGACGACGACCGTGAAGCTGAGTTCGCTGTCCTGGCGCACGGCGTTCTCGATCGTCACACTGGTGGTCTTCTCGGCCAACTGGCGACGGGTGGCGAGGGCCATCTTTTCCAGGGCCTCGGGCGGGGCCGAAACGCCCAGTTCGTCGGCGTTCTCGCGCAGCATGTCGAGCAAGAACGCGTTTCCGCCCACGAACAGGTGGGCCGAATAATCGGGACGCAGCGGGATGTTGAAGTCCCTGCCCCCGGGGTTGCGCGCGATCTTCGTGTCGCCGAACTCGGGCATGTGGCACGACTGGCAGGAACGCGCGTCGGCATGGTCGCCCGCTTCGGTGCTGAAGCTGCTGTTGCGCCACTCGAGGTAGGGCGTCTGCTCGGGGAACGAGTGCCCCGCGTGCTCTCCGATCAGCGTGTGGCACGCGCCGCACAGCGCCGATTCGGAGATGTGCGCGCCGTGCTCGGGTGTGTACCCCGAGTGCTGGATCATCGGCGCGCCCGAGGGTTCGGCGTGGGGGCCGAAGATGCGACGGCCGCGTTCGATGGCGAGGTTGCCGCCGAAACTCGCAAACTCGCCGAGGCCTTCCGCGCCCGCCTGGTGGCACGCCGTGCACGACACGCCGTCCTGCGCCAACGCGTCGTCCTTGACCTCGTCGAAGGTCGGGCGCTCGAGGCCAGCGAGCCGCCGGCTGTGGTGCGCCATCGGCGCGTGGCACACCAGGCAAGAGCTTTCGATCTCGCGTTGCCGTTCGGGCGCGGCGGCGACCTCCTGGGCCATCTGCGCGCGCCAGAACGGATCGCGGAACGCGTTGCCCATCGGCGTCGCGCGCCACAGTCCGTGGGGCGACAGATCTTCGCCCGTCGGCGAGCGCATCGCGACCGCCCGAGGCGCCGCGGAATGGCAGAGCGCGCAGCCGTCGGCGGTCGCAAACACCTCGTTCTGGCCCGCCGGGCGCACGCCGCGCCAGGTCGGCCCTGAGCCCAACTCGGCCGCCGGGGAGTCTTGGGACGCACGCGACGGTGCGAAGGCGACGAACGATCCCGCGAGAACCAGGCACGGGAGGAAAAAAGCGCGCAGCGTCATGGTGCCCGCCAGGCTACACCTCGGCCGCGGGACCGCGGTGTTCGGGAAGCGTTCCTTTGTCGCGGCTACCGCGCGGCCTACAGCGTGCCCGAAAGTTCGGCGCCCGACGGACCCTCCGTCGCACGCGCGGCGCGGCCCGCCCAGGGCGCCCGCAGTCCGGCGAGCAGGGCCGACACACCGTCCTCGATCAGGGTGTACGCGAGGGGCACGACCCACAGCGTGAAGAACGTCGACACCGCGAGGCCGCCCGCCACGATGGTCGCGAGCCCGCGGTAGTCGATGGCGTCGCTGGCCGGCTCGGCCATGGCCATCGGCAAGAGCCCCACCACCGTCGTGCCCGCCGTCATCAACACGGGCCGCACGCGGTCGCGCACACCGATCACCACCGCCCGGCCACGCTCCGCGCCCTCGGCCCGCAGGCGGTGGATGCGGTCGATCAGCACGATGCCGTTGTTCACGACGACGCCGCCCAGGATGATGAGTCCGATCCACGCCATGGCGTCCATGGGCGCACCGGTGATGTAGAGCGTCCAGAATGCGCCGAGGAAGGCGTAGGGCACGGTGACGAGCACGCTGAACGGCAGCGCGACCGACTCGAAGAGGATGCCCATCAGCAGGAACACCAGCACGAGCGAAAGCAGCAGCGCGCTGAGCAGAGCGGCCTGTTCGGCGGATTGGCGGTTCTGCAGGCTGTCCAGGTTGCCGAGTGTGTAGCCGCGCGGCAGGTCCAACTGGCCGAGCGCCAGGTAGCCGGCGCGCTCGAGCTCGAGCGCGCGCAGGGGATCGTCGATCTCCGCCTGCACGGTGACGGTGGTGCGGCCATCCTCGCGCACGATCTCGCGCGAGCCGCGTTCGAAGCCCAAGGACGCAAACGCGCTGAGTGCGACCGGCCCCGCTTCGCCCCAAACACGCAGGTCGCGCAGGGTGTCGAGGCCCGCGGTGCGCTCTTGGTCGAACTCGATGTAGAGCGGAACCTCGCGACCCTGGTCCCAATAGCGCGGCAGGGGAAATCCGCGCAGGTTCCACGCGATCGATTGGAAGGTGTTCTCGGAGTTGACTCCGAGCGACTGGGCCACGTCCCGATCGATGCGCAGATCGATCTGGCGCGGCGCATCGGAGAGCGGCGTGCGCACGTTGCGCAGGCCGGGAACCCGCTCGAGCAGTGGCACGGCGGCCTGCACGAGGCGGTCGAGTTCGCGGCTCTCCGGCCCGCCGATCGCAAAGGTCAAAAGGGACTTCGACGCCGTGCCTTCGGTGTCGTCCTCGAAGCGCAGCTCGTGGCCGATGGGCCGCGGCGCGAGCTCGCGCACGCGCTTCTCGTAGGCCTTGCGCTGGCTGGGCGCCTGGGGCTCCGACCAGAACATGGTCACCGTTCCGCCCCGTTCGTCGAAGCGGGTCATCCAGTCCCCGAATCCCAGCTCCTCGCGCCAACCCTCGAGGGCCTCCTCGTGGCGCGCGATCTCGCGTGCGGCCTCCGCGAGCGTGAAGTCCGCCTGGAACTCCACCCAGTAGCGCACGGAGTCGCCACCCTCCTCGCCGGCGAACGCGCCGAACGGAATGCGCCCCGCGGGGAAGAACACGGTGACCAGCATCACGAACGCGATGCCACACGCGGCCAATCGGTGCTGCAGGCTCCAACGGGTGACCGACGCGATGCCATCCGCGACCATCTCGACCACCGAGGTGGCGTTGCCCGCGGCGGTCGGCCTTGCGCCCGGCGGTCTCGAGTGCCGACGCAGGTACGGCGGCAACCAGACGAGAGCCGCGGCGACCAGCGCGGCGGGGATGTACGGCAGGAGGAATGCCCATTCGCGCTGGGCCTCGGGCATGGACGCGAGGGCCGCGTAGGGACTCGCCTGTGCGACACCGCCGGTCGTCGTCCAGTCGAGCCACGGCGAGACCTCGGCGCGCAGTGCCAGCGACAACTTGCGCGCGCCGTTGAGGACAAACCCCGCCGCGACCAGTCGCACAGCAAGTCCCAGCAGCCCGAGGACGGCGCCGCGCGGGGCCAAGAACGCGAGGATCGCGCGGTTGGCGCCGTGCACCACGCGCGAGCAACCGTGGAGCAGCACTCGGAACAGCCAGAGCGCCGCGCCGAGCGCGCGGGCGGGCAGCGCGGCGACGGGAGCCAGGCGCTCGCCCATTCGTTGCACCGACCGCGGGCGGTCCCCCAGCAGCCGCGCCGCGACAGCGGGCAGGAACACAACCGCCACCAACAGGCTGGCGAGGAGGGACACACAGAGAGGCAGCCCGATACCCTCGAAAATCGTGCGGGTCTGGGGGTCCTCGCCCATGAAGATCAGGGGCAGGAACACCACCACCGTCGTCAGCGTCGCGAGCGTAACGGCCAGCGCGATCTCGCGCGCGCCGAGCTCCGCCGCCCGCCGTCGCGACATGCCTCCCTCGCCGAGGCGCGCGATGTTCTCGACGACCACGACGGCGTTGTCGACCAGCATGCCGAGCGCCAGGGTGATCCCGGTCATCGTCAAGAGGTTGAACGAGCGCCCCGCGAAGTACTCGACGCTGATCGCGATCACCACGGAGATCGGGATCGCAAGGGCCACACACAGGGTGAGCCGAACACGCCGCAGGAACACCAGCAGCACGAGCACGGCCAGGAAGCCCCCGGAGACGGCCGTGTTCTTGAGTTGGTTGAGGCTGTTCTCGATCAGGTCGCCCTGCACGAAGAACGGCAGGAACGAGAGCTCGCCCGCGAGGCGCGGATCCTCTGCCAGCTCCTCCAGGGCCGCGCGGAACTGTCGGCTGGCCTCCACCACGTTGGCCTGGGCCTCCTTGCGCGCCACCGCGAAGTAGGAGTAGTTGCCGTTGATGCGCGCGAGGTCCTGACGCACGCTCTTCGCGCGCACGACCTCGCCCAGATCGCCGAGGGTCAGCCCGCGGCGCACCGGGTAGTTGGCCAGCGCCTCCACGTCGCCGGGGCGCAGGTCCGCGCGCAGTAGGAACCGGCGGCCGCCATCGTCGATTTCGCCGAGGGGTTCGGTGCCGGCCTCGCGCGAGAGGCGCCCGATCAGCTCGCCGATGTCCACACCCGCGGCCTGCACACGCTGCTCGTCGAGCAGGATGCGGACGGAATCGGCCAGGTCCCCGAACACGTCGATCTTCGCGATGCCGGAGAGGGCCTCGAGGCGCGGCACGACCACTTGTTGCACCAGGAAATCGGTGCGGTCCGAATCGCCTTGGTGCAGGATCCCGAACCACGAGAGCGGCATTTGGTCCGCGTTCTCGGACCAGAAGTTGATGCGGTCCACGCCGCTCGGCAAGCGCGGACGCACACGCTCGATGCGGTCGCGCACCTCGGCCTTGGCGAGGTCCAGGTCGAGGTTCGGGTCGAAGGACACCGAGATACGCACCACACCTTCGCCCGAGTAACTGCGGAGCCGCGTGACGCCCGCGAGGGTGCGCAGCTCTTCTTCGATCGGCCGCGCGACCTTGTCCTCGTTCTCGCGCGCGCTGGCGCCCTCGGTCGGGATCCAGATCCACACGCGGGGGCTCTCCATGCCACCGGGGATCAACTGGATCGGGATTCGCGTGTACGCGATCGCGCCGACGACCAGCAGGGTGAACAGCAACATCAGGAGCCCGACGGGGCGCCCGATCGCTCCGCCGAAGAAGCCCTTGGGTTCGCTAAGCCTGTCGATCTCCGCGTGCATGTCAGATGGCCGCTGGGCGGCGCTCCCAACGCGAGATCAGAAGGTACACCGCCGGAATCACCACCAGGGTGAGAAGCGTCGACCCCACGAGGCCGGTCACGACGACGACGGCCATGGGCGCGCGCAGTTCCGCGCCCTCCCCGGCGCCGAGGGCCCCGATCAGGGGCACACCGCCGAGCCAGCCCGTCATCGGGAGCAGCCCGAGCACGGTCGTCGCCGTGGTCATCAAAATGGGTCGCAGCCGCGCGGAGGCCGCCAACAGGAGGGCCTCGCGAGCGTCGTGGCCGCGGGTGCGCTCGCGGTTCACCCGGTCGATCAACACGATGGCGTTGTTGACGACGATGCCCGCCAGCAGGATCAAACCGATCGACGCAATCACCGACAGGGGGGTGCCGACGGCCTCGAGCACGTACACGACGCCGATTGCCGCGAGCGGCACGGACACCAGGATGATGAGGGGCTGCAGCAGGGACTCGAACTGCGACGCCATCACCACGTACACGAGGAACACCGCGAGCAGCAGAGCGAACCGCATCTCGCCGGTGGCCTCGTCCATCTCACGTGTCTGGCCGCCGAGCGACACGGTCACGTCTTCGGGCACGGTCAGGTCGTAGAGCGCATTTTCGACCGCGCGGCGTGTGCCGCCGAGGTCGATGCCGACCGGTGTCGCGTCGATCACGATCGCGCGTCCGTTGCCCACACGCCGGATCTCGGCGGGGCCCTGGATCAGGCTGGCCGAGGCGACGGCGCGCAGGGGCACGGACACGTCGGCGCTGGGATTCACGGACAGGTTGAGCACGTCCTCGAGAGACCCGAGCCGCGCCTCGTCCGCCAGCACGCGCACGTCGATGCGCTCGTCGCCGCGGGTGAAGCGCGTCGGGACGTCGCCGAGCACCTGGTCGCGCACCAACTTGGACACGGCGGCCAGATCGAGGCCAAACTCGAGTGTGCGATCCCGGTCGAAGGTGAGCTGCAGCTCGGGGAACCCGGGGCGCAGGCTGGAGCGCACGTCCGCGAGCTCCGGAAGCGCGAGCAGGCGGTGCTCGACCTGGGCAGCGACTTCGCCCATTCGCTCGAGATCGTGTCCCCGCACTTCGACCGACAGCGGGGCTTCGATCGCAAACGGCGTGGGCCGGCGCAACTCCACACCGACCACCGCCGGGTGCCCCGCGATGGTGGCGCGCAGGCGTTCGGCGAGTTCGCGCTCGCCGTCCTTGCCGCCGTGGTCGGGCTCCAATCGCACCGAGAGCCGCGCCGTGTGCGATCCCTCCACGTCGCGCGTCAACGTGTCGGCTTCCACCCCGACGGTCAGCGCGGTCGTTTCGACCAGTGGTTCGGCGCGGGCCAGGAGGTCCAACTCGCCGAGCACCCTCGCGGTGTCCTCGAGCGGAGTGCCGGGCTGCAACTGCACGAATGCCGTGAACTCGCCCTGGTGCACCTCGGGAAGCAGTTCCACGCCGAGGTTGGGCACGCGTCGGAACGCGTCGTAGGCCAGGAGCCCGACGAGGAGCAGAACCAAGGAGGGTGCGGCGAGCGCCGCGCGCAACACCGTCTGGTAGGTCCGCGCAAACAGCGACCAGGCGAGTTCGAACGCCTTCCCGAGCGGTGTCAGAAGTAGGGCGATCAGGCGCCAGAGCGCCAGCACCACGAAGCCGACCACGGCGGAGAGCCCCGCCAGCACGAACAGCACGGAGCGGCCGAGGAACAGGAACACACTCGGGAGGAACTGTGCCGGACGGAAGCTCAAACCCCGCCACGGCGCGACCAGCGGCCGCCTCGCGGAGTTGGTCGCCTTGCGCTCGCCCACAAGCCAGCCGCGCGAGGCCAGCATGGGGATGAACAGCACCGCCACCAGCAGCGAGATCAAGAGCGCTGTCACGACGGTCAGCGCCTGGTCGCGGAAAACTTGACCGGCGATGCCGCCCACGAACACGATCGGCGCGAACACACCGACGGTGGTCAAGGTCGATGCGGTCACCGCGCTGGCCACCTCGCGCACACCGCGCACGGCGGCGCTGCGCAGGTCGTCGCCCTCCTCGCGGCAGCGCGCGATGGATTCGAGCACGACGATAGCGTTGTCCACCAACATGCCCACGCCCAGCGCCAAACCGCCCAAGGACATCAGGTTGAGGGACACCCCGGCCAAGTGCATCGGCGCAAAGGTGACCACCACCGACATCGGGATCGAAACGGCGATGATGAACGTCGGCGCGGCCCGGCGCAGGAACGCGAGGATCACCACCACCGCCAGGAGCGCCCCGATACCCGCCGCGGACTGCACGTCCTTGATGGCGTCGCGGATGAACACGGACTGGTCGGAGAGCAGCGTCAACTCCGCGTCGTCCTTCAGTCTGCGCGCGAGGTAGTCGGAGGCGTTGCGCTCGCCGACCGTGCCCGCTTTGCCCTCGCGGTCGATGCGTTCGGCTTCCTGTCGCTGCGCCTCGGTCCCGAACACGGCGGTGCGCACGCGTTCGGCCAGGTCGACGATGTTGGCACCCGCTTCCCGGTAGATGGCGATCTCGACGGCCTCGGCGCCGTTGATGCGGCTCGTGACTTCGCGGCGGCGGTGGTGGCTCTTCACCGTGGCGACGTCGCGCACGCGCACGACCGCGCTGCCGCGCCGCGCGAGGGCCAGGTCGGCGATTTCGTCGGGGTTTTGGAACTCGTTGATCGTGCGCACCACGTAGTCGGTGGAGCCTTCGCGCACGATGCCGCCCGCGGCGTTGACGTTCTCCTGGGCCAAACGCTGGCCAATCTGCGCGGGATCGAGGTTGAGGGCCGCGACGCGGTCCGGATCCAGTTGCACGTGGATCTCCTCTTCCAAACCGCCGCGCACGAGCACCGCCGCGACTCCGGCCAGGCTCTCGAGTTCGCGTTCGACTCGCTGCTCGGCGAGCCAGCGCAGCGCCACGAGGGAGCGCTCGTCGCCCTCGCCGCGTCGGCTCGTCATGCCGATGCGCAGGATCGGGTCGAGGCTGGGGTCGTAACGCAGGATCAACGGCCGCTCGACACCCGCAGGCAAGAACACACCGTCGAGTTTCTCGCGCACGTCCTGCACGGCAAACGTCATCGGTGTGCCCCAGTCGAACTCGAGCACCACGTCCGACGTCGCCGCGCGGCTGGTCGACGACGTGCGCACCAAGCCCGGCAGCGTGCCGAGGGCCTCCTGCACACGCACCGAAACCCGTTGTTCGACGTCCTCGGGGCCCGCGCCGGGCCAACTCGTGCGCACGGTCAGCGTCGGGTAGCTGATCTCGGGCAACAGGTCCTGGCGCAGGCTCAAGAAGCTGGCGAGGCCGAACACCACCAGCGCCAACATCAGCATGCCGATGGCGATCGGCCGCCGCGTGACGACCGACAGCACTCCGCCCGCCGCGGCGGCCGGTTCGAGGGCTGCCATGTCAGCGCACCTGCTGGTCGTCGGCGCCGGTTTCGGCGATGCGCACCGGCGCACCGGATTCGAGGTCGCGCGTGCCGACGGTGATCACCCGTTCGCCCGCGGCGAGCAAAGCGTCGCCGAGGGGGCTCACTTCGACCGACTCGTCGTCCGCGTATCCCTCGAGCACCGAAACCTTCTGCACCAGACCGTCGCGCACCGCCCACACGAAGGCCTGCTCGCCCTCGCGCTGCACGGCCCGCTTGGGCACGGTCAGCGCCTCCGGGCGCCGGTCGGTCACGAGCGAGAGGCGCACCAACAATCCGGGCAGGAGCCGCGCGGCGCCCTCCGTCGCGGAAGGTTCGAGCGACGCCGTCACGCGGAACGAACCCGACGCGCTGTCGACCGTCGGGCTGACACGCTGGATGTGTCCGCGGAAACGCGCGCCCGGCCAGGCATCGCACGTGGCTTCGAGTTCGAGTCCCTGCCCGTCGCCGTTCGCCGCGCCGGCGTCGCCAGCGCCGAGGAATGCACCGAGTTCCCGCTGCGGTCGGTAGAACACGGCTCGCAGCGCATCGAGGTCCGTCAGCACAAAAGCGGCCGCGCCCGCGCTGGTCTGTTGGCCCACGCGCAGGTCGCGCCGCGCCACACGCCCGGCGAAGGGCGCGCGCACACTGCGTTCGGCGAGGGCCACCTCGGCCCGCGCCAACGCGACTTCCGCGCGTTCGACGGCGGTGCGGGCGGCGGTCGCTTCGAGGATGGAGCGCTCCACCGCCAGGGCCGCCTGGGCTTTGTCTTGTTCGGCGCGCTCCAGGCTGAGTTTGCTGCCCTCGAGCGCCTTCGCGGACACACTCGCAAATCGCCCCTCACCGCTGGCGGCCAGGGAAAGGTCGCGCTCGTAGTCGCGCTTCGCCTGGCCGAGGCTGCTCTCGGCGGCGAGCAGGCGCGAACGCGCCTCTTCGGTCGCCACGTCCAGTCGCGCCGCGCTCTGCTGTGCGTCCGTGACGGCGATGCGCGCCTCGTCGCGGGCGAGACGCTCTTCGCGGTCGTCGAGGCGCGCCAACACGTCACCCGCGGCCACCGCGTCGCCCTCCTCCGCCAGCACCTCGACGGTCTCGCCCATGCTGCGCGGCACGACGGCCACCTCCAGCTCGGACTCGACCACGGCGGTCGTGGTCAGGCGCTGGACCATTTCCCGACGCACGACCTCGGCCACCAGCACCATCGGCGCTTCCACTTCGCGGAGGCCAGAGCGATCGGTTTGTGCGTCGCCCGCGCCCTCGACACCCGGCGCGCACGCCGCGCCGAGGAGGGCCAGGGACCAGGCAGCCAGAGAGGCGCCCGCGGCGCGATACGAAGAGCGTTGCTGCATGGGGGGCAGGGGGATCCCACGGGGGGGCCCACGGAGGGATGCACTGGGCGGGGACGAACGGGGCGCGGAAACGTCGGTGCGGGCGGTCGAGTCGAAGGGGAGCATACGCGCGGCGGTGGGGGAGATTGCAGGTGCGAATCGCCGCCTCGGCGGGGCGCCCCGGCCGCGGCCGACCCAGAACCGCGTGGACGCGCGGCTCCGGCCGTAGACTGCCCGCCATGTTGACCCCCGCGCTGGCCCTGGCCCAGATCCTCGAGCACATCCAGCCCCTCGGGGAGGTCGAGGAGGTGCCCCTCGTGCACGCCGCCGGCCGGGTGCTCGCGCGGAGTCTGGACAGCGACGTCGACGTGCCGCCCTTTCGCAAGGCGATGATGGACGGGTTCGCGGTGCGTTCCGAGGACGCCGCCGGTCCGCGCACCGCGCGCGGCGAGTTCGACCTCGTCTGCGTCGGCGAGAGCCGCGCCGGGGCCGCCTTCTCGGGTTCGGTGGCGCCGGGCCAGTGTGTCGAGATCTACACGGGCGCGCCCGTACCCGACGACTGCGACGCGGTTGTGGTCGTCGAGAAGTCCCGCCGCAGCGCCAACCGGGTGTCGCTACTCGACCACCCGCGGGCGGGCCAGCACGTGGCCCAGCGGGGCGAGATCCTGGCGCTCGGCGCCCCCGTGTTCGGGCCCGGTCGGCGCCTTTCGCCCGCGGACCTGGGTGTGCTGGCCGCGATCGGCGCGCATCCCGTGCCCGTCTTCGGGCGTGTGCGTGTGGCGGTGTTGACGACGGGCGACGAGTTGGTGCCGCCGTGGCACCGGCCCGGCCCGGACCAGATCCGCGAGGGCAATACGCTGCAACTCGCCTCGCGCTGTTTGCAGCTCGAACTCGAAGTCACGCGCGTGGGCATCGCGCCGGACGACGAGGACATCCTCGAGAGCGAATTCCGCGCGGCCCTCGACGAATCCCACGCGCTGATCACGACCGGCGGAGTGTCGATGGGCAAGTACGACCTGGTCGGCAAGGTGCTGGAGAAGGTCGGCGCGCGGCCCATCCTGCACAAGGTCGCCGTCAAACCGGGCAAACCCATTTGGTTCGGCATGGCGGGCTCGAAACCGGTGTTTGGACTGCCCGGCAATCCGGTCAGCGCGCTGCTCGGCATGGAGCTTTTTGTGCGGCCCGCCCTCGCCAAACTCGGCGGTGTGCGCGGCGCCGAGCTGGAGGAGGCCCTGCACACCGGCCGTTGGTCGGGTGGCGCCGTCGCCGCGGACGAGCGCCAGCAGAACTTGCCGTGCAGGCTGGAGCGCGACCCCGCCGGACCGCCGCGCCTTTGCCCGCTGCCCTGGCGCGGTTCCGCGGACGTGGTCGCCGTGGCCGAGGCCGAGGCGCTTGCGGTGGTCCCCCCCGGCGTGTCCCTGGCTGGCGGGGAACTGCTCGCCTTCCGCCCCTTGGCCCGGTGAACACCGCCGCCGAACCCGCCGCCGCGGTGCCCGCGGAGCGCCCGCTGCGCCCCGGACTTCGCCTCCTGGCGATGCTCGTGGCGTTCGGGCTGGTCGCCCTGGCCGGACCGGGTTTCCTGGAGCCCGACGGGACCCCCGCGCTCGCGGTGCTCGGCCTCGCGCTGTGGGCGGCGAGCGCCGCCCGCCCGGGCCGCTTGGCGTTCCCGATTGAGTGGTTCGCCGCTTCCCTCGGCTTCGCAGTGCAACTCGAGTGGATCCGCCACGTGGCGCCCCCGTCGCTCGTGCCGACGGGGATCGGCATGGGGCTGTACGCGGCCCTCGCCGGGCCGCTCCTGCGCCAGTTGGTCCGGCGCGGGGTCGTGTTCCCGCTGGCGGCCGCGGCGGCCTGGACTTCGGCCGAGGCCTTGCGCGCCTGGTACCCGCCGCCCATCGGGCACGGTTGGATCCAACTGGGGCACCTTGCGGGGGCCTGGCCCGAGTTCCTGGGGGGCGCACGGCTGCTCGGTGTCCTCGGCCTGTCGTTTGCGCTCGCCAGCCTGGGCGGGTTGGCGGCGGCGATGGCGCGGCTCAACGAACGCCGCCGCCGGGGCGAGCTCGACGACGGTCCGCCGATCTGGCGGCACATGGCGGCGCCGACGCTGGTCGGAATCGCCCCGCTCCTGTTGGCCTTCGCGGGTGGTGCGCTGACGTCGCCGCCGGCTGCCGAGGCGGGCCCGAGACTGCTGCTGGTCCAAGCCAACGTGCCGCAGTCGCGCAAGATGGCGCCGGGCACCGCGCGGGAACTGCTCGACACCCAACTCCGCAGCACGGAACGGGGCCTCGCGCGACTCGCCGAACGCGGCGACGCACCCCCGGACCTCGTGGCGTGGGCGGAGACGATGCTGCCCCTCGACACCGTCGACGACGCCGCGCGGCGGGGGATCGCCGAGGGTGTGCCCTTTGCGCCCTGGTCCCGGCCCGGGCTCGAGCCCGCGGACCTGCTCGACACGGACCGCGTCGAAGCGGCGATCGTGCACGGAGAGCTGTTCGGGCGCGGCGCGCGCTACCGCGGCGAGGGGCTGTTGCCCGCGGGCACGAGCTTTTTCGCCGGGCTCGAAGTGTGGACCGAGCGGGACGGGGAGCTGCGCCGGCTCAACGCCGTCGCCCTCTGGCCAGCCGACGAAGCGGCGGACCGCTCCGTGGCGGCGAAACGGTTCCTCGTGCCCGGCGCCGAGGCGCTGATGGGTCTCGAGCGCTACGCGTGGGTGCGCCGCTGGATCGCGCCGGTGGCGGGTTACGTGCCCGACTTCGTGCCCGCGGCCGAGCCGGGGCGTTTGCCGCTCGTGGGTGCGGACGGTTCGAAGTGGACGCTGGGCGCCAGCGTCTGCTTCGACAACGCGTTCGTGGCGTCGTTCCTCGACGTGGGGGACGTCGACTTCCACCTGGTCGCCAGCAACGAGGCCTGGTACCTCACCGCGTGGGAGCTCGACCAGATGATCGCCTTCTCCCGCCTTGCGGCGGTGATCACCGGTCGGGCGGTCGCGCGGGTCACGAACTCCGGGATCACCTGCCTGATCGGTTCCGACGGGCGGGAGGTCGCGCGGCTGTGGGTCGAAGGGCGGGATCGGCTCGTCGAGGGCGCCCTGGCCGTCGAGGTCCCGGTGCCCGTGCGCGGTCCCGACGGCGCCGCGCCGCGGCCCCTGGCGGCGGCCCTGGCGCCCGCCCTGCGCTGGTTCTTCCTGCTGCTCGCGCCGGCGCTGCTTCTCTGGCGCCGATCGGCGCGGCGTTGAGGCTTTGGTGCGGTTCGGCGCAACCTCGGGCCCGAGGTTGGATAGGGGGCATCGGTCGAGGATCCCGAGCCCGCGCGGCTCGTCTTGACCGTGCTCCTGGGCGCCGCTAGAGTCGCCCCCCTTCCGCCGGCGGCCCCAAGCCGCGCGGTTCCGCGGCCCCGGCCGCGAGCGTTCCCAAACCCGCGTCCCCACCGAGCCCACGGCGCCACGCCCGGCTCTCCCCAACCCCCCCCGCACCGCGATCGGCATGCACCCCTTCGTCAAGATTCTGATCGTCGTGAACCTGCTCTTCGCGGTCGGCTTCTGGGCCTACTCCGCGGCAGCCCTCGAGATCACGACCAACTACAAGCAGCAGGTCGAGGAAACGAAGACCGCCGCCGCGACCGCGGAAGCGGCCCTTCAGGCCGACCTCAGCTCCGCCCGCGCGGACCTGCAAGCGGCCCGCGACAGCCGCTCCACCGCCGACCAGCGGGCGGACGAGGAAAAGGCCCGCGCCGACCGCCTGCAGGCCGACCTGGCCGCGGCCCAGCGCGAAAACGCGGAGCTGAACGACAGCTTCAAGAAGGTCAGCAACTCGCTCGACGACATCAACGCGACCATCGCTTCGGTGAGCTCCGCGAAGGAAGCGGCCGAAACCGCCCGCCGCGAGGCCGAACAGGCCCGTGACGCGGCCGCCGCCTCCCAGCGCACCGCCGAGCAGGCCCGTCGCGCCGCCCAGGAAGAACTGGCCAGTGCCCAGCGCACGATCGCCGACCTGGAGTCGGAACTGACCGTCGCCAAGGAGACCCTCTCCGCGACCGAGACCCAGCTCACCACCCTGGCCCACATCACCAACACGTCCCTCAGCGACGTGGTGGCTCAGCCGCTGATCGAGGGCGCCGTCGTGGCCCTGGATCCGGGTCTGGGGCTCGTCATCCTCAACCGCGGCTCGACCCACGGTGTGAAGGTCGGCAACACCTTCGAGGTGCACGCCGGTGGGGTCTACAAGGGCCAGGTCCGCGTGGTGAACGTGTTCGACGACAAGGCTTCGGCCACCGTCGAGCGCAAGGGCAATGCCCCGATCGCCCAGGGCGACCGCGCTTCCACCCGGCTGTAAACCCACCCCCTCAACGGAGCCGCAAAACCATGGCACGACCCGCCAAGACCCGCGCTGCCGCGCCCCGCGCCGGGGCACGCACGGCCCAGAGCCGCCGCCCGGCGGCCGCGGATGCGACGACCACCGCCGACGGCGAAGAGGGTGGACTCACCCTCGCCGACGGACTGGTGATCGTCACCACGCTCTTCCTGCTGCTCGGCCTCGGGACCGTGGACTACTACCTCGGGACCCGCTTCGGCGAAGGTTTCCTGTTCTGATCTAGGCCGACCCATTGGTTCGCAGAACTCGGGCGCCGCGCTCCCACGACCTGGGGGCGCGGCGCCTGTGCGTTGGCGCCCGTGCCCGCGCTCCCGAATCCCACATCGAAGTGCGCCGCCGCATTCCCGTCCACGGGCCAACTCGGTAGACTGCGACGACGTTGTCGAAGCGTGCCCCGCGCGGGCCCTTTGCGGCGTGTCCATCGGCCCCACGAAGGGGCCCCTGGCGTACCGGTCCCGCGGGGATCGGCGCCCCCCTAGCTGCGGGAGTTTGGCCGCGCGCCGACGCCCGCCCCGAGGTCCCAAACCGGGTGCATTCCCGGCAGTCTCTCCCCCCAAGACCACCCCGTAGGCGCTCGAGCCCTCGGGGGGCCTCCCGCCGGGTATGGCCAACGTCCTCAAGCCCTTTGACTGGCTCCTCGGCCGATTCTCGGTCGACATGGGCATCGACCTTGGAACCGCGAACACCCTCGTCACCGTGAAGGGGCGAGGCATCGTGCTGAACGAGCCCAGCGTGGTCGCGGTCAACCGCGACACGGGTGAGGTGCTCAACGACGGCCAGGCGGTGGGCGAGGGGGCCCGCACGATGCTGGGCCGCACGCCGGGTCGTGTGCGCGCCGTGCGCCCGTTGAAGGACGGCGTGATCGCCGACTTCGAGATCGCGGAGAAGATGCTGCGCTACTTCATCCGCAAGGCCGCGGGTTCGAACACCCTGGTCAAGCCGCGGGTGGTGATCTCGGTGCCCATCGGTGTGACGACGGTGGCCCGCCGCGCGGTGATCCAATCGGCCGAACGCGCCGGCGCGCGCAAGGTGCACCTCGTCGACGAGCCCCTGGCCGCGGCCGTGGGCATCGGCCTGCCCGTGGCGGAGTCGCGGGGGTGCCTGATCATCGACATCGGGGGTGGTACCACCGAGATCGCCGTGCTCGCCCTGGCGGAGGCCGTGGTCGCGGCGTCGCTCCCAGTGGCGGGCGACGAGATGAACGAGACGATCTCGAAGTACCTGCGCAGCGCCCACAACCTCCTGATCGGGGAACTGACCTCCGAGAGCATCAAGATCAACATCGGCTCCGCGTGGCCGCTCGAGCAGGAGCTCGAGATGGAGGTCAAGGGCCGCGACAGCATCACGGGTCTGCCGCGCACGGCGGTCGTGAACTCGATCGAGATCCGCGAGGCGCTGAAGGCTCCGGTCGAAAAGATCGCCGTGGCGATCCGCCAGGTGCTGGAGCAAGCGCCGCCGGAAATCTCCGCCGACTTGGTGGACGTGGGCGCGGTGGTGGTGGGCGGCGGCGCGCTGCTGCCGGGCATCGACAAGGCGATCCAATCGCAGCTTGGAATCCACACACGCATCGGCGACGACCCGCTGACAGCGGTGGCGCGGGGAACGGGTGTGTTCCTCGAGAACCTGGACGTCTACTCGGCCGCCCTCGCGAGCGACAGCGAGAACTGAGGGCGGCCCGTTCGCCCCGCGGTTCAACGCGTTTCGCTGCGTTCGCTGCGTTCGCTGCGTTCGCTGCGCGCGCCAACGGCGCGCCCCATAGTAGCCTGGGGCAACGCCCCAGGTCGGCAAATAGCACCGGACAAGGGCTGAAGGCCCGCCCCATCGCGCGAGGCGAACGCACCGCGTCGAGGCCATGGGCCGGGCCTTCAGCCCGGGCTACGAATCTCGACCTACCTGGGGCGTTGCCCCAGGCTACGATCGGGCGGGGCGTTGCCCCGCTCGGACGGACGCGCGAGCTACCGAGCTACCGAGTACGGGCAAAATCTGCCGGTCATCGCGAGTTGCACGGCGTCGCGCCTTTCCGCGGGCGCGCACGACGACGCAGCTCTCGCCCCACGTCCCAAGGCGGGCCAGGAGGCCCGCGCACCCGGCTCTCAGTCCGCCTTGGGAAGTGGGGCGGATCACGCGCGACGCTACCGAGTACGGGCAAAATCTGCCGGTCATCGCGAGTTGCACGGCGTCGCGCCTTTCCGCGGGCGCGCACGACGACGCAGCTCTCGCCCCACGTCCCAAGGCGGGCCAGGCGGCCCGCGCGCCCGGGTCTTGGCCGCCGTGGGACACAATGCGATCCGCTAGGGCGAAGGCGCGCGCGGGCGGCGTATCGTGCACGGAACACCCGCCATGGGACCGCGACCCTGGATACTGATTCTGTTGCTGCTCTTGGCGCTGGTTGCCCTGCGTCCCGAGCCCAGAGTCGATGGACTCTTGGAGCGGCTGCTCGGCCCCACGCGGTTCCTCGCGCAAACCACCTGGCCCATCGCGCGCCTCGGGCGCGTGGAGATCTCGACTGCGGAAGCCGCCGCGGAGAGCGGCGCGTTGCCGCTCGCCGAGGCGGAACGCGCCGCCAGCGCGCGCGTGCTCGAGCGCTGGTACGAATCCGCGTTGCCCCAGCGCGCCGAGGGCCGCATCGGTCGGCGTCTCGTGCCCGGCGAGGTGCTCGGCCGCGCGGCCCTGCGGCGCGACCAACTCCTGGTGCGACCGTGGAGTTTGGAGGGCCTCGTGCCCGGCCTGCCCGCCGTGGTGCGCGACGCCTACATCGGCCGCATCGGGCAGGTCGACACCAAGCGCGGCCTCGTGCGTGTCGACCTCGTGACGGGCAACAACTTCCACGTGGGCGCCAGTGTGCGCGACGCGGCGGGGCGCGAGCTCTGCCGCCTCGTCGTCGGCGGCATCGCGACCGCGGGCCGCGTGCAAGGCGGCGAGCCCAAGACCTGGCTCGCGGCTCACCACCCGAGCCGCGCGGACGACGCCGCCGGATGGGGCGGCAGCCTGGTCGTCGTCGACGAGCTCCTCCCCAGCCTGGACCCCCACGGCACACTCGCCGCCGGGTACGAGCTGGGCCGTTTTGCGCCGGGAGGCGACGGCGATTGGCGCGTGGAGCCCGTGCTGGACTTCTTGCACGGCCTCTCGTCCGTGGTCCTGCTCGCGCCCGGCGCCCCCTCCGGCGCCGAGCTCCCCCCGCCGCCGGCGCACCCGCTCGAGCAGCCGCTTTGACTTGCCGCACACGCGTTCAACGCCGGCGATCCGTCGCCGTGGCGTGCGAGCGCGCGGCTCGACCGCGGCAGCGGCGGCGGTCTCGAAGTCGGCGCCGCGGTGGTGCGCGGCGCGCGGCTGGTCGGGCGTCTCGGCGCCGTGAGCGGATTCGGCGCGACGGTGCGACTCCTGGCGGATCCGGGTCTCGAACTCACGGTGCTGGCGGAGCGACTGGACACACCGGACGAAGCTCCGCTCCTGCTCGGCCGTTGGGTCAGCACGGGCCGCGATCCCGCGAGCGGTCAACCGCGGTTCGTGTGGCGCGACGTGGTGCCTTTGCCGCCGGAGAACGGCGTGCGCACGGCGCGCGCGCGGCTCTACACGGCCGCGGGCGACCTCGGCCTGCCCGGTGGCCTCTTGCTCGGATACGCAGACCTGCCGCTGGGGTCGAGCGGCGGCGCGGGGCACGTCGTGCTGCTGGAGGGCGCCGAGGATGCCGCCCGCGGCGAAGAATCGCTCTGGGTGCGCCAGAGCGACAGCCGGATCTTGGACGTGGGAGGAGCGCCGTGAAGGGCCTCTTGCCGTACCTGTGTGTGGCGCTGTGGGCCACGTGGCTGTTCGCGGTGCAGGGCTGGTGCGCTGCGGGGAACGTGCCGGCGGGACTGGTGCCCGACATGGGTGTGGTGCTCCTGCTCGCGATCGCCGCGCGCTGCGAACGCAAACGCTCGTTGTGGGTGGCGCTGGTGCTCGGCGTCGCGCGCGCGGCGCAAAGTGCCGATCCGGCGGCGGCGATTCTGCTCGGTTACCTCCTCTTGGCGTTGGCGGTGGCGCCCGTCGCCGCGACACTCGACCTGGACCGACCGTGGTTGCGGGCGCTCTTGGGAGCGCTGGGCGGTGCGGCCCTCGCGCGTTGGTTGGCGCTGTGCGCGGACCTGCGCACTCCCAGCGCGTTCCTTTCGAGCCAAGAGTTGGGGAGCAGCGCCTGGACCGTGGGTCTGGCGACGGCAGCCGTCGCGCTCGTCATCGGCAGGCGCCTGCGCCACCTGCCCGGCCTGGGACCGCTGTGGCGCGAGGAGGGACCGTGGCAGCTCGCCGCACGGGGCCGCTGATAGGTCTTTTGGTGCTGGGCACCGCGATCTTGGGCGCGCGGCTCTACCAGGTGCAGGCGCTCGAGCACGGCATCTGGGCCGAGGAAGCGCGCAAACTGCTGCGCAGCGGCGCGTTGTTGCCGTACGAGCGCGGCGCGCTGCTCGACGCCGATGGCGCGCTGCTCGTGCGCGACAGCACGCGGTACCAGGTGGAGCTCGAGTACCGCGACTTCCGCCGCGGTGCGCCGCTCGCTCAGGTGGCGCACGCGCGCTCGGCCCTCGTGCTGCGCGACGTGACCCTGCACGAGGCGCGCGCGAACCTGGTGCCCTGGGCGCGCGAACTCGTGCAACTTTCGCCGCGCGGACTGTGGTCCTTTGCGCGCGGCGTGGAACTGGACGTGGGCGACCTGCACATCGCCGCGACCTCCGAACCCGCCGCCGAACGCCGCCCCGCCCGCGCCGGCGACCTCGGTTTCTACGCGCGCGCGCTGCTGCAACTCGACCGCACCGAACTGCGCGCCCTGCGCAGCGTGGAAACCGACCGCGACTTCCGTGGCACGTACCTAGAATGGACCGCCGCGCACCGTGGGCGCACGGTGGACGAGGAGCTGCGCGCGCAGGAGGCGCGCTGGCGGGCCTCCGTCGACGACCTCGCGTTCCTCAGCCAGCGCCTGGAGCAGGACGCGGGCCGCACGTCCAACGGCGCTCTCGAACGCTGGATCGACGAACTCGAGGACTGGCGTGTCGCGGTGGACGGCGCCGCCGCGGGCCGACTCTTCCGCGAGGTGGCCGGGTTCCCCGCGGGGCGCTTGGCGCCTGAGATCCTCTTGCGTTGGCTCGATCTGGACTGGCTCGCGCACGAGATGCGCTGGGACCGGGCGCGCCTCGAGGAGTTCGCGCGCCAGGAGCGACGCGCGTGGCTCACATCCTGGCGCGACGGGTGGGCGCTGCCGCGGCTACTCGCCGAACTGCGTGTGGAGCGGGCCGCGCCGCTCGACGCCGACCGCGCGCTGTCGACGCTGCTCGCGGTGTTCGGCACGGGCACGTTGGCGCGCGCCCTGGACGGCGATCCCGTGGACTGGCGGCAACTGGAGCGGCTCGCCGCGATCGACGATCTCGAGTCGGTGCTCGCGCTGGACGCGCCGCGCGATTTCGAGCCCCGATCCGCGCGGCCCACGTGGCAGTCGGAAACGTTCCGCGCGCGCGCCGCCCAGCTCGACGGCGACCGGCGCTGGGATTTGCTCTCCGAACTGAGCGGCCCGCGCGCCGAGGCGCTGGAAGCGGCGCTGTTCGAGGAGCTGGGCGAAGAAAGTTTCCGGCGCAACTTCTCGGGCACCCTCGCGGGGCTCTGGCGCGTGGCGCTAGGCGGCGAAGTGCGCCACCGGGCGTCCAACCGCGCGCGCATCCAAAAGGCCGCGCTGGGACTTTTGGGAGCGCTCGAGGACGAGTTCCAACACCTCCTCGCGTCCCGGTTGGCCGAGCTGTCCGCATTGCCCGCGCCGTCGGCGCGCAGCGATGGCCGCCTGGCCTTCGGGCCCGATCGCTTGGACCGCCTGAACGAACGCGCGCGCCACCTGCAAAAGGACTACGGCAGCCGCCGCGCGACGGTGGCCGAGGGGCCCTCCTACGAGGTTGTGTACCTCCTGACGCGCGAACCGGATCGTTATCCCGGTTTCCGCGTGCGCCCCACGCGCGAGCGCGAAGCGGCCGAGCAGGCGGCGGATGTGCCGCTGCCCGCCGCCGAGTTGTTGGGCCTGGTTTCGGGTGTGAGCGCCGAACAGGTGCAGCGCCAGCGCAGCGACGCGGCTCGCTTCCGCGAACTGCGCGCCAAGACGAACCGCACGGCCGAAGAAACGCTCGAGCTGCGCAGCCTGATGGGCGAGTTGCTCTTCGCCGGCGAAACCCGCGGCGTCAGCGGCGTCGAGGGCTACGCCGACGCCGTGTTGCGCGGCCGCAATGGCTACCGCGAACGGCTTGGCCTTGAGGACGTATTCGGCCGCGGCGCCCATGCGATCCAACTGGCGCCCGTCGAGAACGGCCGCGACGTGCAGTTGACGCTGCACATGGACCTGCAGCGGGCTGCCGAACGCACGATCAACCGCCCCGAACCGCCGCCGCCGTCGTTGCCCGGCGACCCGGCGTGGCTGGCGGCGCCGGTGGGTGCGATCGTATTGCTCGACCGCGAGGGCCGTGTGCTCGCTGCCGCTTCCGCTCCCAACGCCAGTTATCCCGCGGCAGTGGACGCGGAGGGCCAGCGTGCGCAAGTTTTGGAGCGCACCCTGCGCCAACCCGGCTTCCAGCCCGTGGGTTCGGTGTTCAAGCCGTTCGTGGCGCTCTACTCGCTCGCGCACCGCACATCGCCCGGCCTGCAGCACGTGTGCGAGATTCCGCCGGGTGGCGACCACGCGGAATGGGGCGGTGTGCGTTGCCACGCGCGCTTTGGCCACGGGCCCGTCGATTTGGCGCGCGCGCTGGAAGTGTCGTGCAACACGTACTTCGCGCGGCTCGCGGACGACCTCGGACCCGATGCGATGGCGGAGCTCGCACACGCCGTGGGCTTTGGGCTCGCGACGGGCGTGGAGGACCTCGGGCCGAGCCGCATCAAGCTCGAAACCGTCCCCACCATCCTCGAGTATGAGCCGCGCATCGACCTGGCGCGGCAACTGCGCCGCGCCGCCAACGGCCTGCAGGTCCTCGACGGCACGCCGATGCAAGTGGCGCGCGCGTTCCACGCCCTCGCGACCGGCCAGTTGCACGATCTGCAGCTCATCGAGCGGGTGGGGGACGAGCGCCTCGTCCGGCCGCTGCCCACCGCGTTGCCCTACAACCGAGCCACCCTGGACGAGGTGCGTCGCTACCTGGTGCGTGTGACCGCGGGTGTGGAGGGTTCGGCGCGCGAGGCCCTCGCGCCCGAGGAAATCGGTTGGGTGGTCGCCGCCAAAACCGGCAGCGCGGACTTGGCGTCGCGGCGCACGGGCGAACTCGGGCTCGACGAGGATCCGCGCCAACCCAAACACACCTGGATCGCCGGTTGGTTGCCGGCCGAGCGACCGGCGCTCGTCTTCTGTGTTTTCGTGCACGACACCCTGGCGACGGCGAGCCAATCGGCGGCGTGGATCGCGCGCCAACTGCTGCTCGAGCCGGCCGTGATTCGCTACCTGGAGGAACACGGCACACCGCGCGACCCGTTCGCGCGCGAGCGCGCTCCGGCGCCGTCCCGGACTTCCTCCCCGGCCCCTTCGGCATCCGACGGGGGTGTGCGATGAGTGCGCCGATGGGCAGCGGCCGCGGACCGCGTCTGGTCGCGCCGACCCTTGCGTGGCGGCGTTACGAGTGGCACGTGCTTTTGATTGCCGCGCTGCTGCTCGGTGTTGGCCTCTTGTTGGTGCGCTCCATGTCGGCGCGCGACGACCTCTTCGACCGCGACGACATCCGCTTCGGCGGCCACATCCAAAAGGTCGTGGTCACCTTGCCATTCCTCGCCGCGGGCCTCTTCGTGCGCGCGCGCTGGCTACGGCGCCGCGCGTACCTGGTCTACGGATTGACGTTGCTCGGATTGCTCGCCGTTGAATGGATCGGCGAAGAGCGCAACAACGCGCGCCGCTGGATTCCCACGCCCGTGGGGTTCGATCTGCAGCCCTCGGAGTTTGCGAAGATCGGCCTCGTGATCGCGCTCGCGCGCGTGCTTTCGCTACGCCGCCCAGAGTCCCTCGGGGACTACCTGAAGCCCGCGCTGCTCGCCCTCGTGCCGATGGCGCTGGTCGCCAAACAACCGGACCTCGGCACCGCGTTGACCCTGGTCCCAGTGACGCTGGGTATGCTCTACCTGGCCGGCGCGAATGGCCGGGGCATCGCGCTCCTTTGTGTGCTGGGGCTGGGCCTCGGCGCCGCCGCGTGGCAGTTCCGCTGGGTCGAGGACTACCAGTTGCGCCGCATCGACACGTGGGCGGCGTCCTTTGCGCCGGAGGACCTGATCGAGGGCCAAAACGGCCCCGCTTTCCACGTCTACCACGCCCGTGTGGCCATCGGAAACGGCGGCATGGGCGGCACCGGTCTGGGCCAGGGCATCGCCTCGACCGCCGGCCACCTACCCGAGCGCGAGAGCGACTCGATCTTCTGCGTGGTGGCCGAGGAGGCCGGCTTCTTCGGCGCGACCGCGTTCCTGATCGTGTACGCGCTGATGATCGCCCTGCTGTTCAACGCCGCCGGCCGCGTGCGCGAGCGCTACACCCGCCTGGTCGTAGGCGGCGTCGCGCTCTACTTCGCCGCCCACTTCTTCGTGAACGTGGGCGTCAACCTAGGCCTAGTCCCGATGACCGGCCTGACGTTGCCCCTTCTCTCCACCGGCGGCTCGTCGATGCTGACGAGCTTCGCCGCCCTCGGCCTGGCCCTGGGCCTAGCCGCCCAAGAGGAGCCGAGCCTAGACGAGGGTGCGTTCCGGGACTAGCCTCGGGCGTTACCGGGCCGAGTCGGCTGCTAAGCTCGAAGTCGCGCGGTTGTCTCCCGCGGAACAAGTGCCCACTACCTTCGCGAGGCCCCGAGACGAGCCCATGGAACACGAAATCCAACACCGCGACGGTCGCGCGCTTGGGGTGGCATTGTTGGTGCTCGTTGCGGTCGTTTTGGTGGCGGGCCTCCTCTACTGGCGCCTGCCCGCGGACACGGCTGGCCAACAGGCGGCACTTCCGATGCCGGCGGAAGAGCCGACGAGTGCGGAGCTGCGGTCGGCTCCGCTCGGCGCGACAACGGACGTTCGTGCGGAGGTGGTCCACGCGGCGCTCGACGCGCCTCCTTCGTGGGTGAGGGTGCGGTCGGCGGGTGGGCTGCCGCTTCTTGGTGCGCAGGTGGAGCACGCCGATCTTGAGCGCGACTCGTGGCGCGCGGTGGGCCAAACGGATGCGATGGGTTTGGCGGAGTTGGTATTGGCCGGGCCCCGGTCCGGGCGCTTGCGGGCGAGTGCCATCGGGCACGGTGCGGCGGTTGTGACTCTTCGGGAGTTCCGCTCGGAATCGAACGTCGGCAGCCGCGACGCGCCCATCGAGATCGTTCTGTCCGCCATCTGCGAGGTGCGCGGTCGCGTGCGGCGGGCAGTGGACGCCGATGGGTTCGAGGGTGTTGTTGCGTTTCTGGTCCCGCGGACCATGGCGAGCGATGGGCGGATCGTCGAGCGAGCCCTCTGGGCGTACGCGGACTTGGAGCGACCCGACGCGGATTCGGGCGACGTGCGTGCGGCTCCCGTCGATCCCGCCACCGGCGAGTTCGTGTTTGCCGGTGTGCCGATTGGCCTGGCCACTCGCTGCGTCGTGCTTGGCCCCGGACTCGTCAGCCGTCCGCTGGAGCGGCCCGTCGGACCCTGCGCTGCCGATTTGGAGGTGCCCCTCGTGCCGATGTGGTGGGCCGCCGTGGAAACGCGCGGCGAGGACGGCGAGGTCCTCGACCTTCGCACAGGGCTGCCCATGGGTGCACTTAGCGTGCAGTTCCCCACCGTCGACCCCAAAATCGGCCTGCTGCCGCTGCTCTTTCCGAGCTCTCCCTGGATTCAGGTCGCGGCGGAACTCGGTTTCCTCCATGCCTTCGACTCAGGCCAGCCGGATTTGTGGATGCTGGCCATGGACAGTCCAGTCCCACCCTCCGTCCAAGTTCGAGTGGCGTGGCCCGGCTGCCCGCCGGTGTCCGTCACCGCGCCCATGGAGCCCGTGCCGCTCGGCCCGCCGCCGGTGGTTCCGTTGGTCGTCGACGTGTGCCAGCCCGGCGCCAATGTATTGGTGCGTCTGACGATCGACGGGATGGACGAGGAGGCAAGCGGCGACCTCTTGTCCTCCCTGCGTGGGGGGATGAGCTTCGGCACGCTCGGCCTCATCCGCGACAATCAGATCGCGCAATACTCGGTCCCTGCGGGCACCCGCGGCACGCTGACGCTTCGAGCTGTGCCGACCGGCGACCACATGGTGTACTTCCGCTCCAGTTCCGGGGTGATCAAGTCCCTCCAACAGTCCGATGTGCCGGACACGTTCTGCGTCGAGCCCGAGGGTTCTGTCCTGCACTTGCGCCTCGATCCGAACTTCGGGCTGGTGCGCTTCCACCACCCCGAGCCGGGCCCCCTCAAGCTGATGCTGGGCCCGCGGCGCGGTCTGAGCACCACCGCCACGGGGCTCCTACGCCTGGCCGGATCCATCGACCTGTGGTGGGGCGACCCCCCGTACGGCCCGACCGCGCTGCCCGCCGAACTCTGTGTGCTGTTCAGCACAAACCACGGCTACCAGTTGCCCAACTCCGCCCCCTTCGAGTTCGAAGTCCGCCGCAGCGAAATCATCGACGTCGAGCTGCCCTAGGCCACCGGCGGCAAATGTCATGTTTTATTGCGGGAAAACTTGACGCCTAGCGCCGGGCGGACGATCCTTCACGCATGGCCAGCAGGAAGAAGGCGCCCGCCCATCGCAGCGTGGCGGAAGCTGTGCGAAGCCAAATCGAGCGTGGGGGCGAGCGGGTGTGGCGCTTGGACGACTTCAGCGATCTTCCTTTTTCGGCCGTGGCCCAGGCCTTGTCGCGCTTGACTCGGGCCAAGCTCGTGGAGCGCTTGAGCAAGGGTGTCTACTACCGCGGAAGACCCACCGCACTTGGGCAGAGTCGCCCCAATCCCTCCGTCCTACGCCAACTCGCGGCCAGCGACCGCCCCATGTTTCCGGCGGGCCTCGCGGCGGCCGCGCTGCTTGGCTTCACCACACAAAGCGCCGCGCGAGCGGACCTCGCCACCAGCGCTTCCAATCTTCCCCGCAAGTTGGTCGGCGCCGGCACTGTCGTTCGCACGCGAAGGCCCGCGGCGTGGGCTGCCCTCCGTGAGACCGACGCGGCGCTGCTCGACTTCCTGCGCCGCCGCGGACGCGAGAGCGAGCTTTCGCCCGAAGACACGATCCGGCGCACACTCCAGCTCCTCGGTAGGGACGGGTGCTACCGGCGACTGCTGCAGGTCGCAGCGACGGAACCTCCGCGCGTGATCGCCCTGTTAGGCGCCCTCGGTGACCAAATGGGCGCTTCGAAGCCCGCGCTCGCGCGCCTGCGCGCAGCGCTCAACCCACTCTCTCGGTTCGATTTCGGAGCCTTCTCCGGACTCCCGACCGCGAAGTTGTGGCAAGCAAAAAAGTAACCCGATGCGTCTTTGCGAACACCCCGACTTCGGACAGGCTGTTCTCCGGGCCGCGAAGGTCCAAGCAGTTCCCGCCTGAACTCGACCAGTCGCCGCGTTCGCTCGCGGCGTTCCGCGGGGGGGTGCCCCCATGGATGTACGGGGTGGTAAGGTGGGGGACGCGAGGCCATTTGACTGTTCGCCACCAAATGGGGCACGCCTCCCGACACGAGAGCGTTCACCTTTGGTGACCGTCGCCAGCGCGCACCCCTGGACCCGGATGGGCGGCAGCCGGCGCTCGGGGTCCACGCCCGACTCCAGATCCCCTGCCTAGCCGCCCGAGAATCACTCAACGTCGACGGGAGTGAGTCCCGCGACAGGCTAGATCCCCAGGGCCACGCACCAGACGGACCGGTGCCCTTCGACCACGCGTCTACCCTCGGTTCATTGTGGGGGCCCTGGATCCGTATGGTGGGGGTTGCGCATTTCGTAGCCGCAAGGTAGGCTCTCTCCGCTGTGCAGTTCGTCCCGCTTCGGGTTACGCCCGCGGCCCTGCAGCTTCACGGTCATTCGCCCCACAGAATGCTCGCGAGCAGCGCCAAGTCACCGTCGTTCCGCACGCCGTCCGGACAGAGAGACCCGCACATCTGTCTGGCGGGCCGCCTCGGGTCAACGGCGGGACACCCATTCGCGGGTCGCCGGGCTGCCAAGAGCTGGCCAAAGCACCCAGGAACAGAGTCTCCCCCCCCGGTCTGCGCCCGCGAAGCCATGTGTGCGTGCACCGCTTCCGCCCGCGCCCCGAGGAATCCCGGCCCGAGCGCGTGCGCACCCAACACACCCGCGGCCACGTCGCTTGCGCCAGCTGGGTCCAGCGCCTGGACTCGCTTCTCCAGAGTCTCCCGACCGCCAGCCGCAATCGGTCCTGGCAGCGCGCTACCCCCGCCGTCCGTACCTACCTGGAGCCCACGACCCCGCCGAATACACGTTTGCCGTATCAAGACGGAATTTTGAGGAGGTTTGAATGGCTAAAAACTCCGACAAGGTGGCTAAGCGACTGCCGGCCAAGAAGCGCCCGAGCGCTGCGGGCGACGCGACTTCGGCCAAAGGAAAGCCGTGGACCTTCCCAAAGAATTCCTTAGAAGACGCGCTCGGTATCGCCAAGGCGATCGAAGAGAAAAACGCCGGCAATCCAATGCCTGCGCAGGATGTCGCGGTTGCTGTAGGCTTCAGGCAGTCTGCCGACTGGCGTTTTCTGGATCTCCTACGGTCTGCAAACCAGTATGCACTTGTGACAGGCTCGGGTCCGAAGGCAACGGTGCAGCTCGCGCAGCTTGGCCAGGATGTAGTCGCGCCAGGCTCTCCCAACCAGCGGTCGGACGCACTGCTGCGTGCATTTCGAAGCGTCAAAGAGTTCGAGGCAGTTGAAAAGCACTACGGGGGCAAACGCATTCCTGAGGACGAGTTCTTCCTGAATACGCTGACGCGCGAATTTAGCATCCCACGGGACCGCGCTGAACAGTTTGCGAGAATCTTTTTGGAGAACCTCAGGTACCTGCGCGCTTTCGCGCCAGCGGCGGTTACCTCGGAGGATACTAGCGCATTTTCCACCAGCGCCGTCGTGGTTACTCCCGCGGATAAGCTCCCGAGCCCGGTGGTTTCGAAGGAACCCAGGATTCGGGAGTTTCTCGACACATGCTTCGTGATGATGCCGTTCGGCGAGTGGTTCGACAGGTACTACACCGACATCTATATGCCGGCAATAAAGGATGCGGGCTTCGAGCCAATCCGCGCTGATGAACTCTTCACGACTGGTAGCGTCGTGGAGCAGATTTGGGAGCAGATCGAGAAATCGAAGCTCCTACTCGCAGACCTATCTGGCAAGAACCCGAACGTCTTCTACGAACTTGGTCTCGCCCACGCCGCACGAAAGCCCGTCGTTTTCACGGCGGGCCAACTGGAAGATGTACCGTTCGACCTCCGACATCTGCGAGTAATAATTTATGAAACTCGAGAGCCGGAGTGGGCCTCGCGACTGAGGAAGAGTGTTGCGGACTACCTTCGGAACGCGGCGAAGGAGCCCGGCAAGTCGATCCCCCACCCGTTCCGAAAGATGGTGGAAGAAGCCGAGGCTCCGAAGGTGCGTTCCAACCGACGCCAGTGAAAGACTCGGCTCGATGCGGCCGCGATGCGGCAGAAGCGGGCCCCGCCCGCATGCTGCACAATTCGCCGATGACCGGCAAGGTCAAGGCCAAAACCACAGCCGCGAGCGTGAGGTGGACAGTTTTTGCGGAAGAACTGACGAAACGAACGCCCCTTCTCTGTTGCGGCCGTAGTAAACTAGTTTTCTCACCCCTGTCGCAACTCGCGCCAGGACTGTAGTTGCGTTCGCGCGTTTTTTTTTGCGATGGCCTTGGTTGCGTAGAGGGGCCCGACTCAAAAATATGACACAAGCACCCGAAACCACAGCGAGAGATAGTTGTATCGAGCGGACGTCATCATCTCGGTCTACATCCCGATGGCGCTGCTGGTCTCGCCGTTTAGGTTTGATTGCTCTCGCGGTATCAACTTGGGTTGGCGCAGGCTCCTTGTTATTTCCGGATTGGTGGAGGGAGTTCTTTTGGGCTGAAAAATGGCGAGATCTGGCCTTTTGGCTTTCGGGCGCCCGATACATTATTCGATGGCCGTTCGGCTACACCGAGGGCAACCTTTCGATTATTCGCCTAATTTTTTCGAGCGCAGCAGTTCTATATGCGGTTACTGCGGCGCGCGCGCTGTCCAAGCGCCCAATGCCTTCTGTTTCTGGCAAGTTCCTGGGCGTGTGGCTCACAGGGGCCGCGGCCATTACGATCCTGTCGACATCCGCTCCTGTCCGTGACTGGGGCGAGACTTCGAGGATCGAGAAACTTGTCGAAGACATGAGCGCCAATCTTGCGAAGATCGAGGAGCTGAAGGCACAGGGCTTGCAGGGTCTTTTGAGGGCACCTGTTGACTACTTATACCTTCATGAGTCGCAACTAAATCAACTTTTCACTCAGTTTGACCAGGGGCAACTAACGTTGCAGTCGTCTACGCAAACGACGGAGGACATCAACAAAACAGAAGGGTCGATCCAAGCGCCGATCCTGTCTGCGGGAGGCAGCGCGTCAAGCCTAACTAAACGAACCGACCAATTTGTCGCCGCAGGCCTTACGTTGGGTGCGCGAGCCACAAAGGTAATCAACTATCTATACGGCCTTGGTCAGCTCACTCAGTACGAGGCGCTTGTTCTGCAAGACGATCGCATTCAGGAGCTCGATCGCCTGCTAGTCTTTGCTGCTCGGGAGGATATCGTCGTGGATCCCGATTCGGCCAAGGGCGCAAGGACCGCGATCACCTTGAGCGCGGTGTCTGCTCATCGAGAAGAGCTGGTTAACGACTCTCGCTACGTCATCGTAAGAGGAACTTTTGCGGTCACGCCGAACCCCGAGGGGTACCAACTATCTCGCGAATATTTCTCCGCCGAGGGGGTCGGCGCAATCATCTTCAATGCCCAGCTGCCCCACTCAGAGCTTCCCACCGCTATGGGCCACATTGAAACTTTCACTGGCCAGATATTTGGCCGCACGTTGGGCGCCGCAAATGTCGACGGTTCGACCGCAGTTCAGGTTGTGCCCTATGCCGTTTGGTGAACGAGTTACGACCGTTCTGTTGGGCCTTAAGGAGACATGAGGCAGTGAGGCGGCCGCCAACTTCGGTCCTGCGGGTCCTGGGTGAGGGGTGCGGGAAGGCGTAGAGTAACGGTCTATGTCGCGTGGATGGGGACGGGTGTTGGCGTTGGGGCTTGGGCTCTTGTTGCTCGAGGTGGCGCTGCAGGGGGCGGCTCTCGTCGTCGGGGGTGGGTCGCGGGCGGGGCACGGGGCGGGGCAGGGTGTCAGTCTCTTGGCGTTGGGGGATAGCCATACCTATGGGCTCAACGTCGCTCCGGAGCACACGTGGCCGGCGCAGCTCGAGGCGCGGCTTCGGGTCGCGGAGCCTACGGCGCGTGTGGTGAACCGCGGGCAGGTCGGGAAGCACACGGGGCATCTCGTGGCGGGGTTGCCGGGGGACTTGGAGCGCTACCGGCCGGCGGTTGTGCTCGTGCTCGCGGGGGTTAACAACGCTTGGTCGCGCGGGGCCATGGCGTCGGAGGACGGCGGTGAGCCCTGGTACATGCACCTGCGCACGGCGAAGCTCACGTTGATCTTGGCGCAGCGGTTTGGGCTGCGGCCGGGGGCCGGGGGGGAGGAGCGTGCGGATGCGAGCGGCGCTTCGGCTCCGCGGCCCGTCACGGATCCCGCGGTGCTCGCGAATCCGCCGGCGCCGGGGCAGGTGCAGCGCACGGAGCTGGGCGACGGGCGCGCGCTGGTGCGCACCCTCGACCGCGACGGGCAACTGGTCGAGTTCGAGATCGGCGGTGGGGTGCTGGAGGAGGGCGAGGAGTCCCTCGCGGCGACCTGGATCGAGCGCGACCTCGGGCGCATCGCTCGGGAGGCGCGGGCCGGTGGGGCGGAGGTGGTCTTCTTGACCTACGCCATCGAGGACGGGCTCGTGCTGCCGACGGTCAACGCGGCGATCCGGCGCGCGGCGGCGGCCAACGGCGCGCTGCTGGTCGACCAGGCGGCGCTCGCGAAACCCTGGATCGCGGAGTTTGGCAAGGAGCGCCTCTTCTTCCACGACGCGCACCCGCGGCGGGAGGGGTACGAGCTCTTGTCCGCCGCGATCCACAGCGCGCTTCTGAGCGCGGGATTGGTGGAGGGCGACCCGGGAAGCGACGTGGCCGCGGCCCTGCGGGAGCGCGGCGCGCCGACCCTGCGCCTCGAGCCCCTGCCCGGCCCCGGCGCCGCGGCCGCGGAGTTGGACCTGGGTTTCGAGCCGGGCCTCGAGTTCTCGTTGCTGCTGGCGCGCTCCACCGGCCCGGGTTTCGCCCTGGGCAAGGCGCGCATCCCGCTGCTGCGCGACGAGCTGTTCGAGGCCGCCCTCGACTTCCCGGAGCTGAAGGGCGCCTTCGGGGCCGACGGCCGGGCCAGGGTGCAGCTTTCCGAGGCGGCTCGGGCGGCCTTCGCGGGTGGTCCGGTCTGGGCGGTGTTGCTGGTGCGCACACCGGATTGGTCCATCGTGGCCCAGTCGGAGCCGGTGGAGCTGGGAACGGGCAGTTAGCCCGGGGCGGCCGTTTCCGCGGCGCTCCTCCCGCGGGCCGCCGGCGCTACACTCGGGGCCCCCAAGGGGCGCCGCCGCCCCCGGTGCTCCGCATGGGTCGGGCGCCGAACCACCGCGCCAACCTCGGCGCGAACCGCGAAGGAGTCAGACGTTGCAGCAGCGTGCGCTGGGAATGATCGAGACCAAGGGCCTGGTGGGCGCCATCGAGGCCGCCGACGCCATGGTCAAGGCCGCCAAGGTCGAGCTGTTTGGCAAGGAGAAGGCCACCGCGGGACTCGTCACCATGTACGTGATGGGCGAGGTGGGCGCGGTGAAGGCCGCCACGGACGCGGGCGCCGCCGCCGCGCGCCGTGTCGGCGAGCTGGTCAGCGTGCACGTGATCCCGCGGCCGCACGAACAACTCGTGCGTGTGCTGCCGCCCATGACGCCGCCGGCCGGTGCGGCGAAGTCGGGCGGGTCGAAGGGCGGCGGGTCCGCGGACTGATCGGTCCCGACGCGGCGCTCACGCTCGAGCGCCGCGACACCACCCGTGCAGCATCTCGATCCCGATTTGCGCGCCCTGCAGGAGGTGCGCGACCACGTGCGCCGGGCCGTCCTGGCCCAGGCCGAGGCTGCCACCTGGGACCAGCGGCGCACGGACGACGTGGCGAAGGCCCTGGTCGCGGCCGCGGCTAGGGGAGCGGCGGATTTGGCGCGGCTCGCGGTCGAGGAAACCGGCATCGGTCGCGTCGCCGACAAGACGCTCAAGAACCTGCACGCCAGCGAGGGCATCTGGCGCTCCATCGAAAAGGAGCCGACAGTCGGCGTCATCGCGCGGCACGAGGAGCGCGGTGTGATCGAAATCGCGAGCCCCATCGGCGTGGTGGCGGGCATCGTGCCGACCACGAACCCGACGTCGACGGCGATCGGCAAGGCGCTGATCGCGCTGAAGGGGCGCAACGCGATCGTCATCAGCCCGCACCCGCGTGCCAAACGCTGCATCGGCGAGACGGTCGAGGTGATGCGGCGGGCGCTCGAGCGCGCCGGCGCGCCCGCGGACCTGGTGCAGTCCTTGAGCGATCCGACGGTGGAATCCACCAACGCGCTCATGCGCCATCCGGACGTGAAGCTGATCCTCGCGACGGGGGGCTCCGGATTGGTGCAAGCGGCCTATTCGAGCGGCAAACCGGCTTTTGGAGTCGGTCCGGGCAACGTGCCGGTGTACGTGGACCGCACTGCGGATGTGGCGAAGGCCGCGCGTTGGATCGTGGCCAGCCAGAGTTTCGACAACGCGACGCTGTGCTGTTCGGAGCAGGCGCTGGTGCTGGACCGGCCGATCGCGGAGAAGGTGCTTGGCGAACTCGTGCGCCGCGGCGCGCACCTCTGCAGTCCCGAAGAAACACAAAAGCTCGAGCGCTACGCCAACCGCGGCGGGCACATGAACCCCGAGGTCGTGGGCCAGGATCCCTGGCGTGTGGCCGAACAAGCGGGGTTCGTCGTGCCGCGCTCGACCAGCTTGTTGCTCGCGCACCAGGGCGGTGTGGGCCCCAAGTTCCCGCTGTCGATCGAGATCCTCTGCCCGCTGCTCTCCGTGCACGTCGTGGACGGTTGGCAGGAGGGCTGCAAGCTCAGCAAGGAAATCCTGCACCACGGCGGCCTCGGCCACACGATCGGCCTGTGGGCCGGCGACAGGGAAGTGCAGGAGGCCTGGTTCGCGCAAAAGCCCGCGAGCCGCATCGTTTTGAACGGCCCGACGAGCCAGGGCGCGGTTGGGTACTCGAGCGGCCTGATGCCGTCGATGAGCCTGGGCTGCGGTCCGCTCGCCGGCAACATCACCTCGGACAACATCAGCGCGCGTCACCTCATCAACATCAAGCGGGTCGGCTTGACCGCGCCCGATTGGGAGGCGCGTTACGAGCGCGACGTGCGCCGGGCGCAGGCTCTCGTGGGGCTCGACGGTGTGCCGCGGGGGAGTGGGTTGAGCGGGGATCCGGCCATGGAGCGGGGGGCGGTCAGCGCCACCCGGGCCGCGCCGCCCGTCGAAGTGCCCGCGGGGGGAGCGCCCCGGGTGGCTGCGCCCGTGCACGTTCCCGTGGCCGCACAAAACGCGCCGCAGGCCCCTCGTCCCTACAGCTCCGTCCAGGCGCCCAGCGGCGGCGCGCCCGCCGCCAAACCCGCCGCCCAAGCTCCGCGGCCCATCGCGCAGGCGATCCCGAAGCCCTCCGCCGCCCTCCAGCAGGGCGCCGGCTGTCCCCTCGGCCCGTGCCGCGGTTGCCCCCACCAGGACACCCGTACCGGCGCGTGCAAGGCCTGACGTACCATTGCGATCCCGCGCCCGCGCACCTTGGCGCCCGGGCCCACCCCAGCTCCCTGAACCCACGAATCCATGGACTCCCTCATCGCCCTGGGCCTAATCGAGACGAAGGGCATGGTCGGCGCCATCGAAGCCGCCGATGCCATGTGCAAGGCCGCCAAGGTCACGCTGCTCGGCAAGGAGAACTCGGGCGGCGCGCTCGTCACCGTGATGATCCGCGGTGAGGTCGGCGCCGTGAAGGCCGCGACCGAGGCCGGCGCCGCCGCCGCGCGCCGTGTGGGCGAGCTGATCGCCGTGCACGTGATCCCGCGCCCCGCCGACGATTTGGAGCGTTTCCTGCCCAAGCTGCCCGAAGGTTCCTGAGTTCCAGCCCATGCCCGCCACGAGCGAAACGAACGGCAGCCTGCCGCGCAACGACTTCAACCCCGCCCTGCGCGAGGACGTGGAGCTGTCGCCGACCATCGGTTTGATCGAATGCTGCTCGGTGGCGCGCGGCATCGCGGTGGCCGACGGTGTGCTCTGGCAGGCGAGTGTGGAGATGCTGCTGGCGTCGCCGGTGCACCCGGGCAAGTACGTGCTCTTGTTCACGGGGTCGGTGGAGGACGTGCGCCAAGGCCTCGACCGCGGTGTGGAGCTCGCGCAGGGCGACCTCGTGGATCGACTCTTCCTGCCGCAGGTGCATCCGCAAGTGCTCGTCGGCCTGCGCCGCCGCGGCGGTCACATCCAGGGCCGACTCGACGCCATCGGCGTGATCGAAACGAACACAGTGGCGAGCGCACTGCTCGCCGCCGACCTCTCGCTCAAAACCGCCACCGTCGATCTCTTGGACCTGCGCATCGCCAACGGCCTCGGCGGCAAGTCCTTCTTCACGATCACGGGCGGCGTGGGGGACGTGCGCTCGTCCGTAGCCGCGGCCGTGCGCCTAACGACAGCATCGGGCACCCTAGCGCGCGACGTGGTGATCGCCCAGCCGCACCCCGAACTGGCGCGCCACCTGTAGGGGCGCGGCCCTGTCCGCGCCCAAGGGGCGTGGAACTGCGGGGAACAGCCCCGCGCTCCAAGGCGGGCCTGGAGGCCCGCGCACCCGGCCCGCGCACCCGGCGCGGCGCACCCAACCCACCAACTCGGCCAACTCACCCGGCGCGGCGCACCCGGCCCGCGCACCCGCGCGGCACACCCGGCCCGCGCTCCTAGGGCACCAGCACGGCGCTCCCCAGTGCTGCGATCATGTGCGAGGGATGGTTGGGCACGTCCACCAGGATGCGGTCGAACGCTCCTGTATCGCTCGGGATCTCTAGCTCGAACGTCTGCATCCCGTGCACGCTGCGCACGTTCCGCGCGTCGGCGCTGAGCCGGGCCACCTCGCGGTTGCCCGACATCAGGCGGAACTCGTAGAGCATGAAGATGCCCGGGTGCACTTGCACGGAGAGGGCGCGCGCCGTCCTGGGCTCGTCGAGCAGCAACTCCAACCCGCCGGGGTAGATGACACGCGCCCGCGGCTCGTCGAACCACTGGGGGCCCATGCCCATCGGACTTTGCGGCAGCGGAGTGTTGAGCTCGGCCGCGGCGACCCGAATGCGCGGCGGTGTGCGGTATTCGTCGCGCACGAAGTCCTCGAGGCCCTCGTCCAGTGCGCCGGTCCAGAGGCGCCACACGGCGGCGAGGCGCTCCCGCGCGAGGAGCGGGCCGCGGATCGCAAGCTGCAAGTTGTCGTAGTAGCGCGCCAATCCCGGATGGTGCAGGCGGTTCGTGCCGAACGCGAGGGTCTCGAAGTAGCCCGTCGGCACGCTGCGCACGAAGTGGCCGGCGTGCCAGCCGTCCAGCTTGCCCACGGGCAAGCGCATCAACAGGGGATCGAGCAGCCAGGGATCCACCACGTGCTGCATGTCGCCGCCCTCGAACGCGAAGCTGCCCACCATGCCCCACGCGGTGTACACAGGCTCGGTGCGTCCCATGGCGCGCAGGCCGATGCTGAGCCCGCCGGCCGTCGGAAGTTGGCGGTAGGGGCTGAGGAGACCGTAGCCGCGGTAGTAGAACGCGCGCTCGTCCATGATCCGGTGGAAGACGTCCTCCGGCATGGGTTCGGATCCCGCGGCGGTGGTCCACGCGGGCCGACCCGGCACCAAGAGCGCCACCAGGACGAGCCCCGCGAACGCCAATTGGCGGCGCGGTGCCAGGTTCCCGAGCGCGTGCGCGAGGAGCGCCACGGCGACGACGAAGGGCGGTGTGAAGAAGCGCCCGCCCATGAAGTCGCCGCCGATCTTCGCGATGTACACGAGGTAGAGCAAAAGCCCCACCACCACCGGTAGCGCGCCGGGCCTGCGCGAAGCGGCGCCATACACGGCGCCAGCTCCGATCGCGATCGCCGTCAGCGGGTCGTGCAGCACGAGGTACTGCGCGTGACGCAGGCCCTGCATCCAGAGGTCGGCGGAGGGCACACCCGTGGCAAACGCCTTCGCGTGGGCGGTGATCGGGAACGGCGAGGCGTAGTAGAAGCTCGAAAACGCGAGCCACCCGAGGAACGGCAGGCCGCCCAGCACCACGGCCCGCATCCAGGACTGGAATGGCATCTGCCGAAGGGCGGCGAGCACCACGGGCGTGCACAGAATCAGAAGATCCATGCGCGTCAGGCCGATGGCGCTGGCGAGCAGCGACAGTTCGAGCAGCCGCCGCTCGGGGTCCCCGGCCGTGCGGAGGGCCCGCCCCACGAAGAGTGCGAGCAGCGCGAAGCTCAGCGGGTTCTCGAGACCGGACACGGCGTAGTCCGTGAAGGACCGGGACGCCAGCAGAAGCAGAAACACCAGCGCTGCCCCGCGCCAACTGGCCGCGCGGGCGAGCAGGAACGCCGAGAGCCCCGCGAAGACGAACGACAGGGTGACGGTCACCATGTAGCTGTCCGGGTAAAGGGCCCGTCCGGCGCTCAGCAGCAAGAACCACAGCGGGTGGGTGAATACCTGCACACGCTCGCCGGCGTTCCAGACGGGTCCGAGGCCGCCGACGAAGTTCTCGACCGCGCGCAGGGTGATGTACGTGTCGTCGCCGACCCAGGCCAGGCGCACCAACACGGCGCCGAGGGCCAGCGCGGCCAGCAGCGCCGCGGCGACGGAGATTCGATGGGGGCTCGGCATCACGGGATCGGCATAGGGTAGCCCGCTGCGCGCTGGCGGGCGGCCCTCGACCTTGCGAGACTGTGCGCCCCATGGAGCGCTGGCAACGGACCTACCGGGCGGTGTTTGCCGCCAATCTGGTGGCGGCGCTGGGCATGATGAGCTTCCTGCCCTTCTTCCCCAGCTTGCTGGAGAACATGGGGGTGGTCGAGCGCGGGCCGCTCGAGTTCTGGTCGGGACTGTGTTTCGGCGCCGCGCCGCTGATGGCCGCGATCATGGGGCCGCTGTGGGGGGCCCTCGGCGATCGCTTCGGGCGCAAGTTGATGGTGCTGCGCTCGCTCCTGGCGCTGACGTTGTTCGTGGGTTTGATGGGATTCGCGGAGACCCCCCTCGAACTGCTGCTCCTGCGGCTCGCCCAGGGCGCCTTCTCCGGTTTCATCGCGCCGAGCATCACGCTCGTCTCCGTCGGCATCCGGCCCGAACACCAGGGCCGCATCGCGGCCGGCCTGCAGATGGCGATGGCCCTAGGCGCGATCGCGGGCCCGTTGCTGGGGGCGGTGCTCGCGGCGTACCTGGGCCTCGAGTCGGTGTTTGCGACGGTGGCGGTGACGACTGCGATCGCCGCGGGCCTGGTGTTCGTGTTCGCGGAGGAGGCCAAGGAGCCGATGGAGACCTCGCTGGCGGTGACCGGCGGCGCGCTCCCGCACGGGGGCGGCACGTCGCCCCTGGCGGTGGTGCAATCGTCGGCCCGGGAGATCGCGGGTCTGCTCGCCAACCCGCGCATGCGCGGCGCGCTCCTCGTGTTGTTCGCGACGCAGTTCGGCCTCGGGGCGACCACGCCGCTGCTCGAGCTCTACGTGCGCGACCTAGGCGACGCGCCGTTCGGTCTGGCGAGCGCCAAGTTGACCGGTGCCCTGTTCAGCGCGGCGGCGGTGCTCAACGTGCTAGCGATGCCGTGGTGGGGGCGCCACGGCGACCGGGGAGGACACGGGCGGGCCCTGTTCCAGGCTTCGGCGGGCTCGGCGGTAGCGCTCGCGGTGTGTGGTCTCGCCGGGCAGTACGGCCTCCTCCTCCTCGGCCGCGCCCTGCAGGGTGCGGCGTCCGCGGGCCTCAGCCCGAACGCGTACGGCGTGGCGGCGGAGGAGACGGGGTCCTCCCGGCGCGGCGCGGCCTTTGGCTCGGTGTTTTCGGCCGGCGCCCTGGCCATGGCGGTCGCCGCGGTGGCCGGCGGCGGTCTGGCGGCCATTCTGGGGGTCCGCGGCGTGTTCTTCGCGGCCGCGGGGCTGCCGGTGCTGGCGCTGGTGTGGGTCCATCTGGCGGGGAAGGCGCGCGGCGCCGCGCAGCCCACCGAGCGCCCCGATTCCCACCAGGGGTAGGGGCTGGCGCTCGCCTGCCCACTAGGGGTAGTGTGCCTGCCGTCCCCTCGGAGCCCCCCCATGAACCAGAACCGCCCCCTGCGTGTGTACCTCGTCGGCGCCCACTCCACCGGCAAAACCACCCTGGCCCGCTGGGTGCGCGACCGCTACGGCCTGCCGATGATCTCCGAGGTCGCGCGCGGTGTGCTGGCCGAGATGGAGGCCAAACTCGACAGCCTGCGCGCCGACCTGGATCTGGTCGGCCGCTACCAGCGCGAGGTGTTCGAGCGCCAGCTCGAGGCCGAGGCCCAGCACTCGGGGCCCTTCGTGTCGGACCGCGCGTTCTGCAACCTGGCCTACGCGGCGCACCACTCCGGTGTGTTGCCCGAGATCGCCGCCGACCCGCGCCTGCGCAGCTACATGGATTCGGTGCGCCACGGCATCGTGTTCTTCCTGCGGCCGCACCGCGAGCTGCTCAGCGAGGACGGCGTGCGCGCGGGGGTCGCCTGGGACGAGGTCGTGCGCATCGACGGCATGGTGAAGCTCTTGCTGGAGCTGTTCGCGGTGCCGTACCTGCCGGTCGAGTCGCTCGCGATGCAGGAGCGTGTGCGGCTCGTCGAGAACGTGCTCTCGCTGGTCGGCGTGCACCCGGTGGACGGAACGGCGTGCCATTGGAAGGCGCGCGCCGAGCCCGGATTCGGAGCCCGCAGCAACGGCAACGGCGCGCGCAACGGCGCCGGCGCCAACGGCCACTAACCCGCCGCGGCCAGGTACGCGCTGCGCACCGTTTCGGGATCGAGCCCGCTCGCGCGCAGCGCGCCGTTGTGTTCGGCGAACATCTCGAGATCGCCGGTGCCGAACCACAGCTCCGGCGACGGAGAGAGTTGGGGCTGCGCGCGCCAGCGGTCGGGTCGAGCGGCGGGCTCCAACGCGGAGAGCGCGGCCAGGGTTGCGTCGAGATCCGGACGGGGCCGCCCGCGCGGCGTGGGCAGGTCGAACCACGAAAGGGTGCCCACGACCAAACGGTGCGCAAAGCCGGACCCGAGCGGCGCGCTGACCAGCACACGGTCCGCGGCGCCCTTGGCGAAGAGCGCGTGGCGCCCGGGGTTCATCGGGCGGTCGCCGACCCAGTGCACGAAGTCCCGCTCGGGCCGTGAGTGCCGCTCGGCGCGGGCGAGATCCGCGACGTCGGCGTGCAACACGCGCAGCACCGGCCGCACGTGGTCGAGGAACGGCGCCCAAGCGGGTCCGTCGAGCGGCTCGCTGAGCCAATCCGCCAGGTGTTCGAGCGCGAAGTCGAGGGCCCGTTGGCGCCGCGCGAGGTCCTGTAGGCCGCGCAGTTCGCCGCGGAGGGGCGAGCGCTCCCCATCCGGCAGCAACGTGATGAGCGCGTCCAAGGCCACCGCTTCGTCGCTGGGGTACGCAAAAAAGTCCCCGGCGGCGGCGGCATCGAGCAGCGGCTTCTCGAGGTCCGCCGCGCGCTCCGGATGCACCAGCGCGAACATCGCCAGGGTGCCGTCCGTGTCGTAGTGGTTGTTGACGAGGGCCGTGAGCCCGCGGGTCAACTCGGCGCGCTCCGCGGCGGGCAGGCGGTTGAAGAGCAGCGCGGAACCGGTCGAGAGTTCGTGGCGGAGCGCCGCGGGCGTGCGGTGCCCGGGCCAATGCGAGAGGTTGAGGCCGGGCGCGTCGAAGGCGCCGTCCACGGACAGGACGGGGCCGTTCGGCGCACCCTCCACGAGCTGCGGTCGAAGGCGAAGGCTCACGTGCCCTTCTTTTCCTGCTCCTTCTCGCGGTCGCGCTTCTCCTTTTCGATCTGCGCTTCGAGCAACTTGCGGTTGTTGACCGAATCCCGCAGCGCCAGTTGGTAGATGCCGCGCAGTTCGGTCGAAAGTCCCTTCCCGGCCAGCAACTTCTCGGCTTCCACCGTGGCCTTCGCGTACATCTCGAGCGCTAAGTCGTAGTCGCGTTGCAAGTTGTAGTGCAAGAGCACCGCGCCGTCGTTCAGGAAAGCGGGGTTCTCGGGTTCGAGCTCCAGCGCCTTCGAGTACGCCTTCCACGACCGCTCGTACATTTCGGCGAGCGGAGCGTAGCGCTCTTCATCCCCGCGCACCTTGCTGTTGCGACCCCCGCGGCTGTCGCCGGCGTCGCGCCAGAAGAGGCCCGCGTTGTTCCAGTGGCGCGCCACGTCCTCGGTCGCTTCCGGCGGCGTCGCGCGCGCGAGAAACTCGGAGACCCAGGCCGCATCCGGCAGGCGCTCGGGGCCGGCGTTCACGAAACGCGCGACGAGGAACTCGACACGCGCGAGTTCGAGTTCGCCGCCCCGCCGCAGCGTGTCGATGAGGCCCTCCTCGGCGAGTTGGCTGTAGCGCTCGAGCGCTTCCTTCGCGCCGAGCCAGTTCTCGAGGTTGTAGCGGACGCGGAACAGGTAGTACCAACTGTTCACGTAGGCGGGCCACTTCTCGACGGCCGCGAGGAACGCCTCCTCGGCCGCGGGCAGGCGCTTCGATTCGTCGCTGGTCAAGTTGGCCCAACCTAGCCACCACAAGAGTGTCGCGTCCCGCGGATCGCGCGCGCCGTTGCGCTTGGCGAACGCGGCGGCGCCGCGCTCGAGCACATCGAGAAAGCGCTCCGCGCCGAGCACCCCGTGCAGCGCGCCAATGTCCACCGCGTCGGGAGCGTGGGCGAGCGCACGGACGTAGGCCTCGTCCGCGAGCTTCGGCTCCTTCGCGAACTCGTGCGCGTAGCCCAGTTGCACCAGTGTCTCGGCGGCCATCGTCTGTTGCGCCGGTTCCTTGGCCGCACCGAGTCGCTCCACCGCGGAACCCAGCGCTTCCACGGCCTCCGCCAGCAATTCCTTCGCCGCAGCCGCGTCACCGGCGTCCTCCTTCGCGCGCACCTGCGCGAGCGCCGCCTTGCCGCGCAGCACGCGCGGTTCGACGGCGTCGGGGAAGAGCTCTTGCGCGCGTCGCGCGGCGACGAGGGCCTCTTCCGGTTTGCCGGAGAGGTGCGCCGCGCGCGCGAGCAACACGTACCCGTCGCCGAGGTCGCCCTTGCCCTCGCTCGCCGCCATCGCGTCCTTCAGGTTGGCCACGGCATCGTCGAGCAAGAGCCCGACTTGGCCGCTGCTGCCCTGGGCGATCTGCAACTCGCACTTCGCAAGCAGCGCCATGCCGACGGCGAAGTCGATCTCGGGGCCGCGCTCGCCCGAGCGCCGCTTCGACGAGGCTTCGCCGAGCACCCGATCGTGTTGGCCGAGGCCCACGTCCGCGCGCCAGACCCACAACTGGTGGGCCGGGCTGGGCGCCAGTTCGAGCGCAGCGGCGAACGCCTCGCGGGCCGCGTCGAAGCGACCGGCGTCGAGATGCTCGCGGCCGGTGCGCACCAGCGAGGCCGGGTCCTCCGCCTGCGCGAGGAACACAGCCGGTTGGGCCGACGCGGCCGCGGGCAGCACGCCCGCGAACGGCAGCGCGAGGAGGGCCAGCGAAAGGGAGCGGAAGGGGATCTGGGGCATGGTGGCGTGCTCGAAAAGGGTCAGTCGCAGGGCTGGCCGAAGGAGCGCACGTCGCGCAGCGCGCGCGCCGCGTCCAGGTTGCCGGCCCGGTAATGTTCCATCCATTGGCGCACCCAGGTGCGTTGGATGGCCGGTTTGGGTCCGATGTCCAGGGCCTTCTGGAAGTGCTCGGCGGCCCTGTCCATATCGCCGCCGAAGTTCGAGTGGTACACACCGAGGTTCTCGTGGGCGTCGCCCCACACTTCGGTGGCGCTGCCCGGGCCCACCTCGGCCGCAACTTCGTCTTCGGCCAGCGGGCGGGCCAACTCGATGGCGCGCTCGAGCCACGCGACGGCCTGGTCCAGGTCGCGGTGCAGTGAGTAGATCAACACCAGCGCGCCGTCGCGCAGGATCCACGGGTCCTCGGGGCTGAGGCGGATGGCGGCGGTGTAGGCCTGGAAGCAGCGCTCGGTCGCTTCGACGCCGCGGGCGATCAGGGCGCTGGCGGTCTCGAGGGCGCGGGGCGAGCGGTCCTCGCTGCCGTCCGGTGCGAGACCTGCCAGTTGCCGCAGATTCTCCGCCCGGTCGCCGAGTTCTACGACCCGCGTTTCGCCGCGCGCGAGGTGGCAGAGCAGCCGGCCGCTCTCCTCCAACGCGGCGCCCAGGTCGCGCAGGAACAGGCCCGCGTTGCTGGCGAGCAGCGGGTCCTCCGGCGACAGCAGGTGGGTCCGCCAGAGCAGCTCTGCGGCGGATTCGAGGTCGCCGGCGCGCATCTGGCGCTCGGCGACCAACTGCAGGCCGACCAGCGCCGAGCGCATCGAACCGTCGATGCGCCACTCGACGCCGCGGTCGACGAGATCGTTGGTCGAGAGGAACGTCTCGGCGGCGCGGCCCAGGTCCAGCTCCGCGTACTCGACCCAACCGCGGCCGGCGCGGGCGACCACGCGCCAACCCAGGGCCTCGGCCACCCGCGGGTCGTCGGGCGCGAATTCGCGGGTCACCTCCACGAAGCGCTGCTCGGCGTCGGCAAAACGTTGGCGCTGGTCCGGATAGGACGCGGCGGTGTCGGTCGGCGACGGCAGGTTGGCGCGCGCCGCGTCGAACTGGGCGCGCGCGGCGAGCCAGCGGGACTGCGTCGTGCCGTCGGGACCGTCCGCGCGCGCGACGAGCAGGTCCGCCGCGCCCTCCGGTCCGCGCGCCCGGGTGGCGACGTCGAGGAGGCGCGCCTCGAGCGGCGCCGCGTTGCCCGTTTCCCGAAGGCCCGAGAGCAGGGCCGTGAGCGCGGCTTCCCCGTCGTCGCGCCACAGTTCGAAGTCGACGGCGGCGGTCCAGGGCTCGAGCTCGCCGGGCGCCTCGGCCAGCCACGTGTCGATCGCGGTCCGTGTGGTCGCCTCCAAGTTGGCGCGGCCCTCGCCGCCCGACTGCACCCGTTGTGCGAAGGCCTGGCCGGCCGCCCGCGCGCGGATGGCCGCGGGGCTCGCGAAGGGCGCGGTCTCGAGGTCCGCTTCGCATACCTCCGCTGCGTCGGCGCCGCCAGCGGCCCACCGCCGTTGGGCGCTGGAGAGCTTCGCGATGGCCTCCTCGGCCAGGCTGTGCGCCCGCGCGCCGTCGCCGAGCAACCACTCGGTGTGCGCGGCGCCGAGCAGCGCCCGCGGCGTGCGGCCGGCCCGCTCGTAGGCGCGGCGGGCGTCCTCGTACGCACCGAGGATGTAGAGCCCGTTCTGGTTCTCCGCGCGGAGCCGGTCGCCGAGCTCGACCAGCGTTTCGGCGCGCGCGAGCAGGAGGGTGCGGCTGTCGGGATGGATGCGCAGCGCCCGGTCCAGGTGCGGCAGGGCCGAGGCGGGGTCGCCGCCCGTCCGGCTCTCGTCGGCGAGCGCCGTGTACCGGCGGACCAGCTCGTCGCCGAGCTCCGCGTGCGCGCCTTCCAGGGTCGCGTCGGATTCCCCGCGCAGCCACTCGAGCCAACCCGTGAGGTCCGCGGGTGCCGCCTGGGCCACGAAGTCGTCGGCCGCGGCCGTTTCCGGTGCGGGGGTCGTCTCCGCGGCGCGGCAACCGATCGCCAGAGTCGCGGCGAGCGCCAGTGCGGCGGTGACTGCCAACCGGGGACGGGGGAGCAATGCGCCGAAGGGGAGGCGCGGGGGCGATTCGTGGAGCATGGGCGGCAGGATGGAGAACGGCCGGACCGGCCCCAAGCCCGCAATTTCCGGGCCAGGGCAGCGTGCGTCCGAGCTGGGAGCCTGGATTCTGGGACCCGCCGCGGTCGGCGCGCAGGGAGAACTGGAAGAATCGGCGCAGCGGAGCGTCTGGCGGCGACTAGCTGCCGGGCCCGTGCGGCGCGCCCCGTCGCCCTTGACGGGGTGCCCCCCGCGGGCCGATGCTCCGGCCCCTCCGCCTTCGGCCCGGGGGCCCGATGCCGTCGCCAGATGTCCGCCGACTTCGGTGGGTGCCCGTCCGGCGGCCCGCCGCGCCGTTCCGCGTTCCGATCCCGCTACCCACTTTGCCCATGCCCTCCTTTGGATCCCGGGCCCAGCCCGCTGTCGCGCTCCGTGGCGCGAGCTGGGGCGCCGCCTTCCTGGCGGCCGCCGTCGGCCTGACCCTCTCGGGCTGCGACAACCCGGCCTGTGTGTTCGGTCCCGGGAACTGCCAGGGCGGCGCGGGGGGCGGCCTGCTGGGCGCCGAGGCGTTCGCGCCGTCGCCGGGGCGCTGGATCGAGGACGCGGCCCCGGCCGTGCGCAGTGTGTCGCCCACGGGCGCCGGCGCCTCGACGACCACGCCGGTCGCGGTGCTCTTCAGCGAGTCCCTGGCCGAGAGCACGACGCTGACGGCCTTCCGCTTGGAGCGCTTCGACGACTTCGGCTCGTTGCCCATCGTGGCCACACCCAGTTTGGTCGGCGATGGCCGCATGTTGGTGTTGGTGCCCGCGACGGCGCTTTCGGCGAACACCACCTACCGGGTGGTCTACTCCCAAAGCGCGAACGCACGCGACCTGACGGGGCAAGCGCTCAGCACCACCCCCGGCGCGGTGGTCGCGAGTTTCACCACCGGCGGCACGAATCCCGCCGCGCCGCGGGTGGTGGCGACGTACCCGGAGGACGGCGACGACGACCAGAGCGCGCGCGGCGAGATCGTCGTGCTGTTCGACCGCCCGATGGTGTCCACCGACTTCGCGGGCAACGGCTGGGCGGTCACGGTCGACGGTGTGCCGCCGGCGTTGGATCCTGCGCCGTCGCCGCTTTCCCTGGGCGGGCAACTGGGGCTTCCCGACACACGCATTTGGCGTTGGCGCAGTGTGGATGGGGCGGGCGAACCCGCGGACTTGGGCGCCGATGTGACCGTGTCGCTCTCGCTGTCGCCCGCGGGTGCGAAGCTCAACGCGACTTCCGGCGGCGAGCTTGCGCCGACCGTCGTCGAGTTCGCGACGGCGCCGTTCTCCGCGCCCTCGGGCGCGCGCTTCTTGTCGGCGCCCGACGACGCCATCGGCATCGACAACCTGACCGCGGGGCACCCCGAAGCGCTGCAGCTCGAGGTCGACCTCGAGGGCGCCGTCGGCGGCGACCGCTTGACGGTGTTCGTGTTCGGCGAGGACTTCTCCGATCCGCCGGTGCTCGTGGCCGTGCAGCGCACGATCCAGTTGCCGGGCGGCGTCGGCGATACGGCGGTGTTCGACCTCGGCGACTTGAACTTGACGACGGGCGGTTCGCCGCTCGAAGCGCGTTTTGCCGACGGAGAACTGCGTTTTGCGCTGCGCCTCGCGCGCGGTTCCGTCGTGAGTCCCATCTCGCTCTTCGACGTGGACGACAGTGCCCCCGGGGTGCAGCATCCGGTGCTCGACACGGTGCGTCCGACCCTGGTCGATCTGATCGCGCCGGGTGGGGGAGGGGACCTCTACCGCTCGGATCTCGAGGGTTTGACGCTGGTGGGGCGCGCGTCCGAAACCCTGCGCCGGGTCGCGGTCAGCACCACACTCGGCGACAACGGCCCCGATCCGGATGTGGTGGGTTCCGACGAGAACGGCTGGTTCGTGGCGCGACCCGTGCCGCTCGGCGCGATCGCCGCGGCCGAGCTGCCGCTCGACTACGAGTTCCAGCTCTTCGATCGCGCACTCAACTCGAGCGCGTTGGCGCCGGGTCTCTACCGCCAACTGGGGGCCGTCGGCGGCGGCGCGCTGGTCCCGGGCGAGTCGCTTGTCGTCGAGGTGTTCGACGAGTTGAGCCTCGCGCCCGTGGTCGGAGCGCGTGTCTTCACCCACGGCGACCTCGGCGACGGCAGCGCGTACCCGCCGATCGCCGACGCGACCACCGACGCCGATGGGTTGACCACCGTGGCGGCCCACGATGCGCCGGCCGTCGGCACGATCCTGAGTGTCGACGCACTGGGATACGACCGAATCACCTTCCACGGTGTGGAGGCGGCGCGGCTCTCGATTCCGCTGCGCCGCAGCCCCGCGCCGACGGCGGGGGTCGGCGGAACCGTGACGACGTCGAGTGTCTTCGGCTCGCTCACGCTGCCGACCAGCGATCTGGCCCTGGACGACACGCGGCGCGCGCCCTCCGCCGCCCCCACGGCGCCGGCGGGCGCGTGTGTCGGCAGTCCCTTCGGGGGCCAAGGTGTGGCGTGCCCCTATGGCCCGCTGCCGATCCAGCCGGTGCGTATCGGTGCGCGCAGTTTCCTCGCGGGCGACTTCGACCTCGCCGAGCCCAACTTCAGCGCGGCCAGCCTGATCAAGGCCTTCGAGTTCGCGCCCGTGCGCCCGCCGGTGGCGGCCCTGGGTGTGGGCGCGGACGCGATCGGGGTGGAGCGGCTGCTCAACGAATCGGGTGTGCCCGTGGACGACCTGCCCGTGGCCCTGCCGCCGACTCCGGTGAGCGGGCTGCTCGCGACCGGCGTGGACCTCGACAACCTGGTGGACGATCCGGCCTTCGGCGCCGAGCCCCGGCTGGTGGTCGAGACGACGCTCCCCGGGCAGATCGCCCCGCTCACCGTCGGCCTCGGGATCGCGTACCCGTCGGGCGCGGGCGCGTGGACCGGCCGCGCGGCGTACCCGGGCGCCATCTTCGCCTTCAGCGCGGAGATCGGCGACCCGAGCGAGCTCTTGCGCGTGGCCGCCGAGGTGCGCGACACCGCCGGGGCGTCGAGCCGCGTGTCGCTCAACCTCTCCCAGTTGCCATCCTTCGGCAACACCCTGTTCCTGCCGCCGGTGCCGGTGCCCACGGCGCCCCTCGCCGCCGAGGTGCTGGCGGCCAAGGCCTTCGAGGTGATCGTGCCCAACACACTGCTCGACGGCATCTTCGCGGGATCGCCCAACGGGGCGGGGCTGTACCGGGTGGAGCTGGTCGATGACGGCGGCCGCGGGTGGACGGTGTGGCGGCCCGACGTGGCCGATGGGGCCAGCGCCCTCGTGCGCCTCTTCGTGCCCGACCTCTCCCAGTCGGGGGGCAGCGCCCTGGCGGCCGGCGACCTGACCCTGCGGGCCGGGGTGGTCGCCTACGCGGGCTTCGACCCCGCGGCATTCCAGTTCAGCGATCTGGAGCGCCGCGCGGCGTTCCGCTCCCAAAGTGCGCCGATCGCCGTGACCGTGCCGTGAGCTCCCCGGGTCACTACACTGGGGCGATGAGCACGTCCCGGGTCCCTGTTCGTTCCGCCGTCGGGCGCGCCCTCGGGGCCGCCGGACTCGTGTTGCTCCTGGCCGCGGGTTGTGTGGCCCCGTCGGCGTCCCACACGCCGCCCGGCGTGACGCGCACCTTCGTGGAGGATCTCGGGTTCTCCAAGGCGCCCGCGGACGTGATGGTCGCGCCCGTGCGCGACACGAGCGGAGCGCTGGACTCGCCGAAGGACCCGTTGCGCCAGGTGCTCTACCAGGGGCTCGTGGCGCGGCTGTTCAGCCCGGTCGCCCTCGGCTTCGTCGACGGCCGCATCGAGACCTGGCGCGCCGAGCCCACCGTCGCCGACGACCGCGAACTGGTCCTGCGCACGACGATCTCGCGCTGGGATTCCAGCGCCCTCGAGTCCGCCGGAGTGGTGGACGCCGAAATCGAGGCGGAGCTGGTGCGGGTGGTCGACGGCGCGCCGTTGGTCGTCTGGCGCACGTACCTGACCCGCCGCTTGGGTGTCGACGGGGCGGTGGTGCGCCGCTCGCCCCGCGCGGACGTCATGCGCATGGTGGCCGAGCGGGTCGGCGCCGAGATCCTGGCCGAGCTGCCGGCCCGCGGCTCCATCGCCGCACCCGGCGAGGGCGGTGCGCCCAGCCCGCTGCCGGCGCCGTCGGCGACACCGGCTAGCGCTCCCGCCAGCGCACCGGCCAGCGCGCCGGCGAAAGCACCGGCCAGCGCGCCGGCGAAAGCACCGGCCAGCGCGCCGGCAAGTGCACCCGCCGGCGGCACCGCCCCCGGCGCCGCCAACCCGAGCTGATCGAGCCAGCGGACCGGCGGGCGATCCGGGACGGCCTGTCGGTAGCGCGCGAATCCCGGCCGTGGGCTCGCATTGCCGCGGGCTGGCGCCGGCGCTACCCTGTCGGCCCTCGCGGGCCGTTTCCACGTCCCCGAGGACCCCCCCGCACCCTCGGCTCGGGCGCTCCCTACGGCAGGGACGACCTGGGCCCCGGGCAAGTTCCGGGCGCATCCCACGCGCCCACGATCCCTTCCGCGCGGCACATCGCCCCCGGAAGCCAACCACATCGAGGATCCAGCCGTGCCCATCCTTTCCGACCGCAAAGCAGAGATCATCAAAGAGTACGCCACCGAAGCGGGCGACACCGGTTCGCCGGAAGTCCAAGTGGCCCTGCTCACTGAGCACATCCTCAACCTGACGGAGCACCTCAAGGTGCACCGCAAGGACTACACGAGCCGCCGCGGCCTGCTGATGATGGTCGGCGCGCGCGCCAAGCTGCTGCGCTACCTGCGCCTGCGCCAGCCGGCCCGCTACCAGGCCCTGATCGCCCGCCTCGGTCTGCGCCGCTAGTGGTGACCAGCGCGAGCCACACGCAGTCTGCGCACCATCGCGCGGCTCCCGCGCGTCCCGTGCGCTGAAAGCAAGCGGTCCGCCGCCTCGTCCCTTGGGACCGAGGCCGCGGACCGCGCCCGTTTCCGCCGTATCGCAAACCGGCGACCCGTACACATCCCCAGTTTCGAAGCAACCAGAAGAGGGCCGCCCGGATGGCGGCAAAGACGAGATGAATATGCAACCCCACATCGTGGAGTGCCAGTTCGGGCAACAGACGTTGACCCTGATGACGGGTCAAGTGGCCCGCCAAGCCCACGGCAGCGTGATCGCGCGCCTGGGCGACACGATGGTCTTCGCCGCCGTGTGCACCGCCGCTGGCCGCGACGACCTGGACTTCTTCCCGCTCACGGTGGACTACCGCGAGAAGACCGAAGCGGCGGGCAAGATCCCCGGCGGCTTCTTCAAGCGCGAAGGACGTCCGACGACCAAGGAGATCCTGACCATGCGCCTGATCGACCGCGCGATCCGGCCCATGTTCCCGGACGGCTTCCGCCAGGAAGTGCAGGTGCTCTCCCACGTGATGGCCTACGACGGCGTCAACAACCCGGACGTGCTGGCGATGATCGCCGGCTTCGCCGCGACGCACATCAGCCAGGTTCCGTTCCGCGGCGCCATGGGCGCCGTGCGCGTGGGCATCGTGGACGGCCGCCTGGTCGTCAATCCGACCGACAAGGACCGCCGCGAGGACAACCGCCTCGACCTGGTCGTCGCCGGTCACCGCGACGGCCTCTGCATGGTCGAGGCCGGTGCGCGCGAAGTGCCCGAGGCCCAGATGATCGACGCGCTCGAGATGGCCCACGAGCAGATCAAGGTGCTCTGCGGCGCCCTCGACGAACTGCGCGCGAAAGCCGGCAAGACGAAGATGCCCTTCGAGGCGCCCAAGCCCGATCCGGAGCTCGTCGCCCAGGTCGCGCGCTACAAGGAAGACATCCGCGCCGTCGCCCACACACCCGGCAAGCAGGAACGCGCCGCCGCGATCAAGGGTGTGCTGGAGCGCGTCGTCGCAGCCCTCACCGAGGGCCTCGACGCGGACGCCGTCAAGTTGCGCGCCAAGGCCATCAAGCCGATCTTCGGCGACCTCGCCACGAAGGTCGAACGCGAAGAGATCCTGAAGGGCAAGCGCGCCGACGGCCGCGGTCACGCGGACATCCGCCAGATCACGATCGTCCCGAACTTCATCCCGCGCCAGCACGGTTCGGTGCTGTTCACGCGCGGCGAAACCCAGGCGCTCGTCAGCACGACGCTCGGCACGCGCGACGACGAACAGATCATCGACGGTCTCGAAGAGGAGTACAGGAAGAAGTTCTACCTGCACTACAACTTCCCCCCCTACAGCGTGGGGGAGACGAAGCGTGTGCTCGCCCCCGGCCGCCGCGAGATCGGCCACGGCATGCTCGCCGAGCGCGCCCTCTCCAGCGTGTTGCCGAAACCCGAGCGCTTCCCCTACACGATCCGCATCGTGTCGGACATCATGGAGTCGAACGGCTCCTCGTCCATGGCGAGTGTCTGCGGCGGCTGCCTCTCGATGATGATCGCGGGTGTGCCGCTCGCCCAACCGGTCGCGGGCATCGCGATGGGCTTGATCGCGGAAGACGACGGGTACGCGATCCTCTCCGACATCACCGGCGGCGAGGACCACCACGGCGACATGGACTTCAAGGTCGCCGGTTCGGGCCTCGGCATCACCGCCTTGCAGATGGACATCAAGGTGGAGAGTGTCAGCCGCGAGCTGCTCGAGCGCGCGCTGTCGCAGGCCCGCGAGGGCCGCATCCACATCCTGAAGAAGATGCTGGAGTCCGTGCCGCGCCCGAGCGGCGAAGTCAGCCTGTGGGCGCCGAAGATGGAAACCCTGCAGATCCCGACGGAGCGCATCGGCCTCCTGATCGGGCCCGGCGGGCGCACCATCAAGGGACTCGAAGAGCAGTTCGAAGTGCGCGTGACGGTCGACGAAACTGGCCGCGTGACGGTCAGCGGTGTGAACCGCGAGCTTCTGCGCCAAGCGACCCAGGCCGTGCAGGCCATGTGCGAGACGCCGAAGATCGGCTCGCGTTACACCGGCACCGTGCGCTCGGTGAAGGACTTCGGTGCGTTCATCGAGATCCTGCCCGGTGTCGAGGGCATGTGCCACATCTCCGAACTGGCCGAGGGCTACGTGGAGCGTGTGAGCGACGTGGTCTCGGTGGGGGACAAGCTCGACGTGGTCATCATCAACGTCGACGACCGCGGCAAGGTCAAACTCTCCCACAAGCAGACGCTGGTGGACGCCGAGAACGTCTGACCGAAACGTTCCGCCGCGCCCCCCGGGGCGCTCCCCGCGGGGGCCCGTCGACCGATGGTCGGCGGGCCCCCGCGCCCGTTAGCCGCGCTTCGCTCCCACCAGACGTTCCACCGGGTGCGCGGTCCAACCCTCCGGTGCGTTCTGTAGGGGCGCGGCCCTGTCCGCGCCCAAGGGGTGTCTCACCGAGGAAACTGCCCCCCGCCCCAGGCGGACCCGGGCGCCCGCACACCCGGCGGAACGTTCGCGCGGGCTGAACCCTGGTTGGTGCCCAGACCCGTGCTCATGCAAGCATCCGCCCAGCCCCCCCGTGGAAGCGGGGGCGGGCCCGCCCCCCGCGCGCCCCCCCGTTCCCGTCCCCCGACCCCAAAGGCCGCCCGCGGGACTTTTTTTCCAAGAACCCGACAATCTGGGGTCCCCGCCCAACGCAGATGGCGCCACAATGCGCGGCTGGAGTCCCAGAGGTCCCTCGGCGACTCCACCTCGTGCCATCGACCGGCCGATCTAGGGTAGGAATCCCACCCCGCCCAGACCCAAGGCCGGCGCGCCGCACCCTCCTCCTCCGCACGCCGCATCCCAAAGAGCCGCCCACGAGCGCCCCCGCGCCATGAAGCTGACCACCCCCTGGATCGCCCTCGCCGCCGCCCTGTGCACCCTCGTCGGCTCGGGGGTCGCGGGCACTCCCGCGGGCGCCACCGGAGGGGCGTTGGCCGCGTCCGCCGAGCTGGCGCAAACGCAGGGTTGGATCACGCGCGGTCAGGACAACGTGTGCGGCCTGCGCGACGCGCGGCAGCTCTCCAACCCGGCGAAGGTGGACTTCCCGGCTCTCCTCGAAGAGACGGACGAGATGAAGCGCCTGCGCAAGGAGCGCATCGACCCGAACTCGCCCCAAGGCATCCAACTGCGCGACGCGGCCCGCTCCAAGGTCGCCAACGCCTGCGAGGCGATCATGCAGGACCAGGGTCACTGCAGCATCTGGAGCTCGATCCGCCACAGCGACGGGCGCGCGGTCACCGACGTGACCGACCTCGTGCGCCAGAAGATGTAGTTGGGCGCCCACGCGGGCGGTCCCACGGCGCTCGGGCAGCGTCTTCCCGTCCCCGATCCGGGTGGCGGCGGCGCTAGGCGGCACCCGCACTGGGGGGCGATCGGTTAGGAAGTCGATGGGGTTCCCGGCCACGAGCCCCGCGATCCCATGCACCGTCCCCAAAGCCCTAGCTACCCGCCGCACGACGCGCCCCGCGGGCGGTCCGAACGGATGCGCTGGTGGCTGCCGGTGGCCCTGGGACTCGGCGTTGGTTTGCTGCCCGCGCTGTCGGCCTGCCGGACGACGGATCCCGAGCCCAACCCGGAGGCCAACCGCCGGGGCAGCATGGAGGAGCTCTCCGCGATGCTGCGCGGGGGAGCGAAGGGCGAGGTCAAGGCCGAGGTGCGCGAGCGCACCGAAACCGCGCCGCCCGCCGCGCCCGCCCGCGCCGCGATGCCTGCGGGTTCGCTCGGAAGCGGCGGCGATAGCACCGTCCCCGCGTTGTTGGCGGCGCCCGCGGGCGCGGAGGACGACCTCGCCCCGCCCGAGGGCGGAGCACCGACCGCGCCCCCGGCGGACGACGAACAACTGGAGCAGGGCATCGGCAGCTTGGGCGGCGCCGGGCAGGCGCTGATCGCCCCCATGCCGTTCACGGGCAACCCCTACCTGATCTTCGGCGAGCGCATCATCCCGCGCGAGGATGGCCGCATCACGAAGCCGTACCCGCTGCCCGTCGGACGCGGCGTGAAGTTGCTCCAGATGATGGCCCTGTTCGGGGGCTTCCCGCTCGACTTCCACATCGTGGATGGCAACAAACCCCTCGACGGCAACTCGGTTCTCCTCGGGCCAAGCGGCTCCGAGGATCCGACCGTGGTGCAGGTGGTGCTGCTGGAGAAGTGGGACGCGGAGCTCTACCAGGACTTCGCCGTGGCCGCCCCGCAGTGGCCCGGCAAGGGCAACCTTCTGGAGATCGCCGACTGGTTCGTCGTGACCGCCGCGCCGAACTTGCTGCTCGACGTCGAATCGTTCATCAACTTGTTCGCGGCCAGCGTGCCGCAGATCGAGATCGAGGCCAGCGTAGTGGAGGTCACCGACGTCGACGAACTCGACTACGGCGTGCGACCGGTGGGGGACGACCCGATCTTCGGTTTCCCCGACGGCACGTTCGTGAAGAGCCTCGGGTACTCGGTGCCGAACTCCGTGGACCAGAACGAGGCGCTGCTGCAGATCGGCGCGATCCAGGACGGCGTGGTGTTCAACGCGATCCTCGAAGCCATCCAGGGTTGGGAGAACGTGGAGATCACGACGCAGCCGCGCATCGCCGTGCGCGAGGGCGGTGTGGCGGAGATCCTCAACACCCAGGACATCCCGTTCTTCAGCTTCAGCGGCATCAGCGCCACCGGCAACTTCACGGCGAACCTCCAGTACAAGGAAGTGGGTGTCAAGCTGTCGGTCGCGCCGCGGGTCGTGGGCACGAACACGCTGGCGCTCAACCTATTCATCGAGGCTTCGCAGCAGATCGGGACGTCCGTTTCGTTCGTGACCGATGGCGGCGGCGAGATCGCCGCGCCCGTGATCGCGAAGCGCCAGGCGCGCACGGTGGTGTACCTGGAACAGGGCCAGGCGGTGGTGCTCGGCGGCCTGGTGTCGGAGCGCACGGTCGAGGTGCAGCGCAAGGTGCCGGTGCTGGGGGACCTGCCGCTCCTCGGGCTGCTCTTCCGTTCGGACCGCACGCGCAAGGAACGCACCAACGTGCTGTTCTTCATCCGCCCGCGCATCCTGCAGGGCGCCGACTTCAACCGCGTGTTCCCCGACCTGCGCCAGCCCCAGTAGGGGCGCGGCCCTGTCCGCGCCCAAGGGGAAAGACGCGTCGCCCCGCCCGGTGCGGCGTCCCCCACCCACGACGTCCACCGGGCACGCGGGATTCCCGGGCACGCGGAAGAGTCGGGCACGCGGGTTCGCTGAGGGCGCGGCAGAGCCGGGTGCGCGGGCCTCCTGGCCCGCCTTGGAGCGGCGGGCGTGCACCTCAGGTTCGATTCCCCTTGGGCGCGGACAGGGCCGCGCCCCTACAGACCGCCCGAGGGGACAGCAGTGGCCTGACGGCCCCCCGCTCCAGGGCGGGCCGGGAGGCCCGCGCACCCGGCGCTGCTGCGTCCACGGGCGCCATTTGCCCGCGCACCGGCTCTCCCACGCCCGCGCACCCGCCCACGACCGCCCGCGTTGGTGCGGGAAGCCGGGGGCGTTACTGTCGTCCCACCATGATGCACGATGCGACGACGACTGCCCGCCGCCCGGGGGCGGCGGCAGGGGGCCTTCTGTGGCCCCGCGGAGCCACGGGGCCCCGCGCCCAGCGCCGCGGCGGCGCCGCACTGATGCTCTCCTTGCTCGTGCTGCTGGTGCTCGTCGCGGTGGTCTTCCAGATCAACATCGCCACGACGACCGACGCCCGCGTGGCGCGCAACGACATCAGTCTCTCGACCATGGACCTCGCGATCGAGTCCGCCATGCTCGAGGTCTTCGAACAACTGAAGGCCGACGCGGAGGCCGCTGCCGCGGAGGGTGGGGCCGGCGGGATCGGCGGCGCCGGGGGAGCAGCCGGAAGCCCCTTCGGCGGTGCGATGGCGGGCGGCGCGGGTGGGGCCGAGGGAGGCGCGGCCGGTGCGATCGACTCGCGCCGCGACGACTGGGCGCGGCCGCAGCGCACGGAGATCAACGGTGTGTCGCTGCGCATCCTGATCGAGGACGAGAGCCGCAAGCTCAACGTGCTCGGCATGCTCACCGAGGACGAAGAGCAGGCCGAACTCGCCTACCAGCGTGTGGTGCGTGTGATCGACCTCTTCCGCGAGGGCACCGACGACGACGTGTCCGGAGGCGATGCGGAAACGGCCGCTCGGGCGATCCGCGAACACCTGACACGCCGCTCGGACTCCCGGCTGCCGCGTGCGCCGCTGCTCAGCGACGATCCCGAGGCCGACGATGTGGGCCTGCCCCTGACCCTCGCCGAGATGGTCGTGGCGGTGCCCTTCGAAGCCGACTGGTTCCGGGACCGCCGCAACGAGGACGAAATCGTGCTGCACGGCCTCGATCGCTACCTGACCGTGTGGAGCTCACTGCAGACCCAAGCGGACCTCATCGCGTCGCGGAACGCGGGGCCGTCGGGCGCAGGCGGTGCGGGAGGCAGCGGCGGCGCGGGCGGCGCTGGGTCGGGAAGCGGGGCAGGAGCCGCGGCCAATGCCCCCGGGGCGGCGGGCAGCGGCGGTAGCGGATCCACCCCTCCTGGCCTGCAAGCCGGCGGTAGCCAAGCCGGAAACGCAGCGCCGCGCGCCGATTCGGGGCTGCTCTCGGGCGGCAGCGCCGGCGAGGCGTGGAAGGTGAACCTCAACACCGCGCCGCCGGTGGTGCTCAAGTCGCTGACGGACGACCGCGATGTGCACCCGCGCCTTTGGGACCAGGTGATCGAACACCGAAACCTCGAGGACGAGGAGGAAAACGACCCGGACGCAGAGCCCGTGCTCGACGAGTACGGCGAGCCCATCCTCGTGCGCAAGATCTTCTCGAACGCGCAGGAGCTCGAGTCGATGGACGAGTGGACGCGCATGGAACCCCAGGTCAAGAACGACATCCTCAACCTGGTGGGGGTCTCCAGCGAGGTGTTCACGATCTACATCACCGCGCGCATCGACACGGACACGACCCGCGCGGGCGCGGCCTTCGCCACGCGCGAAGACCAGGAGCGCTACGAAGAATCCGCCGGCCAACTGGTGCGCACCGTGCGTTGTGTGGTGTGGCGCCGGACCGGTGAACAGGGTGCGGAGCTCGTGCCGATACAGCGCTGGAAGGTGCTCGACTACCAACCGTACGAGATCCTGGACTACCCCGGGGAAGACCGGTGAAGGGCGCGCCTCGGCGCCGTTTCGACGGCCTGGCCGCCGAGACGTTCGCGCAGTTGTTTGCCGCCGTGGCCGAGGAGATGGGCGCCACCCTGCGCCGCTCGGCCTTCTCGGTCAACGTCAAGGAGCGCCGCGACTACTCGTGCGCGCTCTTCGACCGCCGCGGCCAACTGGTGGCCCAGGCCGCGCACCTGCCCGTGCACCTGGGTTCCGCGCCGCTCTCCGTGCGCGCCGTGCTGGAGCGCTTCGGACCGACGGGGCTCGAACGCGGCGACGCGGTGTTGCTCAACGACCCGTTTGCCGGTGGTACCCACCTGCCGGACTTGACGCTGGTGCATCCGGTGTTCCTCGGGAACGCCGCCGAACCCGAGTTCTTCGTCGCCAGCCGCGCACACCACGCGGACGTGGGCGGGCCGCACCCGGGTTCGATGGGGCCGGCGGCCGATGTGCACGGCGAGGGCCTGCGCATCCCGCCGGTGAAGTGGGTACGCGCAGGTGTGGTGCAGACCGAGTTGACGCAGTTGCTGCTCGCCAACGTGCGCGGACCGGACGAGCGCGAAGGCGACCTCTTGGCCCAGTGGGCGGCCGGACGGTTGGGTGTGCGCCGCCTCGAAGAGCTGGCCCGCGAACACGGGGCGCGTGTGCTGGCGGAGCGCGCCGCGGACCAACTCGAATGGAGCGCGCGCGAAGCGCGCCGCATGCTCGAGCACTGGCCGCGGGGCAGCTACACCGTCGAAGCGGAGTTGGAGCCGGGCTCCGCCGTGCTGCGCGCAACCCTGCACTTCGCGGGCCCCAAGCTGAAGGTCGACCTCTCGAGCAGCGACGACCAGTTGCCCACGCCGCTCAACTGCCCGAGGGCCGTGACCCTTTCGGCGCTCCTCTACGTGCTGCGACTCTTCACGTCGCCGCGTGTACCGACGAACGAGGGGCTGCTCGCACCGGTGCAACTCGTCACCCGGCCGGGCAGTGTGCTCGACGCGCGGTACCCGGCGGCGGTGGCCGCGGGCAACGTCGAGACCAGCCAGCGCCTCGTCGATCTTCTGCTCGCGGGGTTTGCGGCTGCCGATCCGGGCCGGGTGCCCGCCGAGAGCGCCGGCACCATGAGCAACCTCGGGTTCGGCGTGGCGCGCGCGGACGGCTCCGCGGCGACCTACTACGAGACCCTCGGCGGCGGCGCGGGCGCGGGGCCCCACGGGCCGGGGGCGCACGGTGTGCAGACGCACATGACGAACACGCGCAACACGCCGATCGAGGCCTTCGAGCGGGAGTACCCCGTGCGTGTTCTGGCGCTGGGACTGCGCGAGCGCGGCGGGGAGCTTTCCGGGGGTGCCGGCGCGCGCGCCGGCGGCGAGGGCATCGCGAAGGAGCTGATGTTCCTCGCCCCCGGCCGCCTCGGCTGGCTCGCCACCCGCCAGGCCCGCGGCCCGGCCGGTCGCGGGGGCGGCGGAGAGGGGCGCGCCGGCGCTCTGCGTGTGGCCCGGGGCCCGGCGCCTTTCGGGCAGCCCCTCGGTGGCAGCGCCGCCGTCGAGGTCCACGCGGGTGACCGGGTTCGCATCGAGAGCCCCGGCGGCGGGGGCCACGGCGACGTGCGCGCGCGGTGACAAGACCCGGGTCGCCCCGCGGGCCGCAGCGCGGGGCATAGCGGCCGAGCCTTCGACAATTCGCTTGGCGCGGCCCCGGGCAGGGTCCGACAATCCCACCCCACGAGGGCGGCGCCAATCGGCCCGCCCGCCGCGGAGCCCCCCGGTCCGCGGCCCTCACATCGGCCCCCTCCGCCCCGCGCGCCCCCACACGCCATGCCTTCCCTCTGCGTCTTCGGTGCCCAATGGGGTGACGAGGGCAAGGGCAAGATCATCGACCACTTGGCCGCCGACGTGTCCCACGTCGTGCGCTACCAGGGGGGCTCCAACGCTGGCCACACGGTGGTCGTCGGGTCAGAGAAGTACGTCTTGCACCTGGTGCCCTCCGGCGTCCTGCACCCCGGAAAGGTCAACGTGATCGCCAACGGCGTGGCCGTGGACCCGGTTCTCCTGCTCGAGGAGATCGACGGTCTGGTGGCCCGCGGCGTGGCGGTGGGGCCGAACAACCTGCGCATCTCGGCGCGGGCTCACGTGATCTTCCAGCACCACCGGCGCCTCGACGCACTGGCCGAACGTTGGCGCGGGGAGGGCCGCATCGGCACCACTGGCCGCGGCATCGGGCCGGCCTACGCGGACAAGGCGGCCCGTGTCGGCCTGCGGGTCTGCGACTTGCTCGACCGGGACCGCCTCGAGGCGGGTCTGCGTGTCGCGCTCGCGGAGAAGAACAGCTTCATCCAAGCGGTGCACAAGGAAGCGCCGCTCGAACTGGGCGAGCAACTCGACGTGTACGGGCGCCTCGGCGCACGCCTCGAGCCCTTCGTGGGCGACACCGGCGCGGAACTGCGCGCCGCCCACCGCGCGGGGGCGAACATCCTCTTCGAGGCCGCCCAGGGGGTGATGCTCGACCTGGACCACGGCACGTATCCCTACGTGACGTCCTCCAACACCGGCGTGGACGGCATCCCCGCGGGCACCGGATTCCCGCCGCAGCACATCGGCCGCGCCATCGGCATCGCGAAGGCCTACTGCACGCGCGTGGGGGAAGGCCCCTTCCCCAGCGAGGAACACGGGCCCCGCGGCTCCGAGCTGCGCGAGGCGGGCCACGAGTACGGCGCCACCACGGGCCGCCCGCGCCGCTGCGGTTGGCTCGACGTGGTGGCCCTGCGCTACGCGCTCGAGCTCAACGGCTCCGACGGTTGGATCATGACCAACCTCGACGTGCTCTCGGGGCTCGGGGACGTGCCTGTGGCGGTCGCGTACCGTCGCGGCGGTAGCCGATTCGAGACCTTCCCGGCCCACTGGTCGAGCCTGGACGGGGTCGAGGTCGAATACGTGCAGAGGCCCGGATGGACCGAGGACCTGACCGCCGTGCGGCGGTTCGAGGACCTGCCGCCCGCCGCCCGCAACTACGTCGAGTGGGTCGAAAACGCCGTCGGCGTGCCGATCCGCATGCTCTCCATCGGCCCGCGCCGCGACCAGGTCATCCACCGCGGTCTTTAGTTTCCTCGAGCTTCCGTTCCGCCCCCGCGCATCCCAACGCCCCCCATCTTTCCGAGAGCCGGCAACGCCATGGCCCGACCCCGCATCCAGCGCCCCGACTTGGGGGGCCCCTTCCCCGAGCACGTCGCCATCATCATGGATGGCAACGGCCGCTGGGCGGAGCGCCTGGGGTGGCGGCGAGTGTGGGGGCATCGCGAAGGCGCCCAGTCCGTGCGCGAGATCACGACGGCGTGCGCGGAGATGGGTGTGAAGAGCCTGACTCTCTACGCGTTCTCCGTCGAGAACTGGAAGCGCCCGCGGCGCGAGGTGCAGTACCTGATGCGTCTGCTCGCGCGCTACTTGATCGAGGAGCGCCCGACCCTGATGTCCAACGGCATCCGGCTGTCCGCCATCGGTCGGCTCGACGATCTGCCGGAGGTCGCGATGTCGGCGCTGCGCGAGACCGAACGGCGCACGGCGGGCAACGACGGCATGCAATTGCGGCTCGCGCTTTCCTACGGCAGCCGCACGGAGATCGCCGATGCCCTGCGCCTCGTCGCGGAGGACGCGAGGGCCGGTGTGCTGGCTCCGGAGGACGTGAACGAAGAGACCCTGCGCCGCTACCTCTACGCGCCGATGGCCGCCGATCCCGACCTGGTGATCCGCACGGCGGGCGAGTTGCGCCTCTCCAACTTCCTCCTGTGGCAGGCCTCCTACGCGGAGATCTTCGTGTCGCACGCGTGCTGGCCCGAGTTCCGCCGGCCGCAGTTGCTCGAGGCGTTCGCCGACTACGCGCGGCGCGTGCGCAAGTTCGGCGGCCTGATCCAGGATTGCCCTGCCCCCGCGCCCGTGCGCGCCGAACGCCGGGCGGCGGAAGGTTGAGCGCACCGTGACGGGCGGTCCGGGATCCGCGGTGGGGGAGTTGGCCGCGCCCAGCCGCGCGGCGCGTCTCTGGCGCCGCACCCGCGTGGGCGGAGCGCTGGCGCTGGGGTTGGCGCTCGTGCTGTGGCTCACGTCGCTGACGGCGAGCTCGTGGCCCGTGTTGGTGATCGGGCTCGGGCTCGCGACCCTGCTGGCGATCGAGTTCGCGCGCATGGGCAGCTACCGGGAGCTGCGGCTCGGGCCCGCGCTGCTGGCCGGGGTCGCCGCGGTGGCGGCGGTGGGTTTTGCGGGGCTCGACCTGTCGATTGCGTGGACCTACGCGGCGGCGGCCGGTGCGGCGGCGGTGGCGGCGTTCGCGGTGCACGCGCTGCGCGGCGCGCGGGGGAGCGGGCTGCTGCTCGCCCTAGCCCTCGGACTGTGGCTGCTCGCACCCCTGCCCGGGCTCGCCCTGGTGCGCGACGGCTACGGGCATGCGGGCTTGGTGGCCCTCTTGGCCCTCAGCAAGATCGGCGACATCGCCGGCTACTACGGCGGGAGCCTGATGGGGCGTCACCACCCGTTTCCGCGCATCAGTCCGGGTAAGACCACCGAGGGCTGTTTGGTGTCCGCGCTGGCGGGTGTGCTGGCAGGAGCCGGGGCCGCGCACTTCGGTCTGCTGCCCGGCACGTGGGCGCAGGGACTCGTCGCAGGGCTCCTCATCAACGTGGCCGCGCAGTCGGGGGACCTGCTCGAGTCCTTCGTGAAGCGCCGGGCGGGCGTCAAGGACTCGGGCACCTGGTTCGGGCCGTCGGGCGGCCTGTTCGATCTGGCGGACAGCCTGCTGCTGACGGTGCCCGCCGCGCTGCTGCTGTGGCCGCTGGTCCTCGGCGCGGGAAGCTGAGCGCCCGGGCGCGTCCCCGGGTCCGCCGGTCGCGCCGGCTCGCGGCGCGACGGGCTCCACGGCTCGCGGATTGACGCGGGCCCGGCCGGCTTTCAGGATGGCGGTCCCAGGACCACGTCTCACCCTCCGAACCCGCCGCCCGCGTTTGACCGAAGTCACCATCCCGCTGCGTTCCCATGACGAGGCGATCCTCGTGCTCGGACCCTACGACCGCCACGCCAAGTTGCTGCGGCAGGTGCTGGCGATCGAGATCCACGCGAGCAGCGGAAACCTGAAGCTGAGCGGCCTCGAGAACGACGTCTTCGAAGCGCGGCGCCGCATCGACCACCTGCTCGGCAAACACCGGAAGGGACGCCAACTCGCGCCGGACCAGATCGACGAGATCCTCGGCACGCCGGTCCCCGACGAGAACGGACTCAAACGACCCACGGCCCCGGGGCGCAGCGAACAGAGCGCGAGCCGTGTTTCCGAGGGCGGCGGAACCTCTGCGCCCAGCGCGCTGCGCCGCAGCTTCGCGGGGCCGCGGCCGACGGTGGATCCGACCCACATTCGCCCGCGCAGCATCGAGCCGCGCTCCCAGAACCAGCGCCGTTACCTCGAGGCGATCGAGCGCCACGCGCTGACCTTCGGCCTCGGCGCCGCGGGCACGGGCAAGACCTACCTCGCGGCTGCGGCCGCCGTGCGCGCGTTGCGCAGCGGGGAAGTGCGCCGCCTGATCATCACTCGCCCCGTCGTGGAAGCGGGCGAACGCCTGGGGTTCTTGCCCGGCGATCTGCAGGCCAAACTCGACCCCTACTTGCGACCGATCTACGACGCGCTCTACGACATCCTCTCCTTCGAGGACGTCGGCCGCTTGGAGGAAGCGGGTGTGATCGAAGTGGCGCCGCTCGCGTTCATGCGCGGCCGCACGCTCTCCCACGCGTTCGTGATCTTGGACGAGGCCCAGAACACCACGGTCTCGCAGATGAAGATGTTTCTGACGCGCCTCGGCGAACGGTCGCGCATGGTCGTCACGGGCGACCCCTCGCAGTCCGATTTGGACCGGGCCCAAAAGAGCGGCCTCGGCGACGCGGTGCGCCGCCTGCGCGGTTTCCAAGGAATCGCCGTGGTCGAGTTCTCGGCGAAGGACATCGTGCGCCACCCGCTGGTCGAACAGATCGTGCGCGCCTACGAACAGCCCCTGCGCGAGGAAACGCCGGAGTCCTCCCGGCCCGACGGTCCGCGCGGCGGCGAGACACGTGTCGAGACCCGCATCGAAACGCGCTCCGAGACCCGTTCGGCGCCCGACGGCGAGTTCGGCGCCCAGATCCCTTGAGTCGAACGCCCCGGGCCCCGGATCCCGGCTCGATCGACGTCACTTACGACGTGGACCCGGCGCGGGTCGGGGCCCTCGGCGGCCCGGACGAAACGGAGATCCGCAACATCGTCGCGGCGGCGCTGGACGAGGGTGGGCGAGCGGGTGTCGAGCTTTCGGTCGTCCTTGTCGACGACGCGACCCTGGCGGAGCTGCACGGCCAGCAACTCGGTGACCCCACACCGACGGATGTCATGAGCTTCGACCTCGAGGGCGACGAGGGCACGGAAGCACAGTCGGTGGGGCCGGTGGGTGAGGTCTACGTGAGTGTGGACCGGGCACAGGCGGTGGCGTCGGAGCGCGGAGTTCGTTTCGCGCGGGAGCTGGCGCTGTATCTGGTGCACGGCACCTTGCACCTTTGTGGCCACGACGACCACGAGCCCGACGACCGCGCGCGCATGCGGGCGGCGGAAACGCGGGTGCTCACGCGGCTCGGCTTCGAAGCGGACACCGCTCCCCACGACATCGAGGGTTGAGTACCGAACGCGCGCCGAATCGCTCGACGCGTTCGACCTTGCCGCAGGGCCGCGAGTCGCAAGGGCGGGCCGCGGGACGCGCGGCGCGCTGTTGGGACTTGCGCCGCGTCCGGTCCCCGTTGCAACGTGCACAAACGAGCACGTCTTTTGCTCGTTTGCACACCACGCCCCATGGGCCTACCGGCCAAGTCGCGCGACGATTCCACTGCCCGCCGCGGTACTGCTGATGCAGCGGTGCCCCCCCGTCGACGCCGCTCGGCGGGCCAGGTGTTGTCGGAGTCGACCGAGCCGGCCGACCGCGCGACGTCGTCCAGGCGGACCAAACGGACCTCGAAGGAGACCTCCGATCGCGCGGGTCGGCATGCTGGTGCGGCGCTCCCGCCACAGCCGGCGCGGACCACCCGGTTGCGTTTGGTCGAGCGCGGCGTGGTGTTGCCGCCGGCCGCCGCACGATCGCCGGAGGTTGTGCTCGAACCGGCCAAACTGCTCGAGCTGCCGGCCGCCGCCCTGCCGCGTTTGGGCGACTGCGCGGTCTCCGGCGACGATCCGCTCTGGGCCGCGTACTTCGCCGCGCCCAGTCCTCTCACGCGCAATCCCCTGGTCGAGCGCTACCAGGATCTGGTGCGCGAGATCGTGCGTCGTTTTTCGACACGCCTGCCGCGCAGTGTCGACCGCGGCGATCTCCTGACGGCGGGTAGCGTTGGTCTGATTTCGGCCATCGCCAGCTTCGATCCGGCCCGCGGTGTGCGCTTCGAGGCCTACGGCGAGCGGCGCATCAAAGGCGCGCTGCTCGACGAACTGCGCACGCAGGACTGGATGCCGCGGCCGTGGCGCCAGCGCATCGAACAGCACAAACGGGTGCTCGAACGCCTGCGCGGTGAACTCGGCCGCAGCCCGCGCGACGGCGAAGTGGCGGCGGTGCTCGGCGTGTCGCTCGAGGACTACCAGTTGCTGTTCGGCGTGGGCCTGCCGGGCGCTCCGACCGGTGGCCAAGCGGCGACGGAGGACGGCGAGGAGGGTTTCGAGAGCAGCCTCGACGTTGTGGCGGACACACGCTCGGACGAGCCGGGCGAACAACTGACACGCGAGGAACTGCTGGCCCTGGTGGCGCAGAAGCTGACCGACCAGGAATACCGCATCGTCTACCTCAAGTACTGGGAAGAGCTGCCGATGCGCCAAATCGGCGACCTGCTCGGCATCAGCGAATCCCGCGTGTGCAAGATCCACCTGCGCCTGATCGAGCGCCTGAAAGACCGCCTGCGCCAACACGTGGACCGGGCGTAGGGGCGCCGGGTGCGCGGACCCGGTGCGCGCACAGGGCCGCGCCCCACGGAAGGGGTCCGGGGTCGTGTCGCGAGGGCTTCACCTACGCAACGACGTCTCTCCGCCGCAGCGATGCGCGGCTGGGTGCGCGGGCCTCCTGGCCCGCCTTGGGAAGTGGGGCGACCGGCCCAACCTGTTGTGGGATAACCACTTTCGCTCGAAGACTGCGTTCAGCCATCTCGCGGGAGACGCCGGCCCCGTTGACGACACGAAGGGCCGGACTTAGCGTCTCGCTAACACTTCGCTGGTGCTCCCGAAGCGATCCCACCGGATGCAGCGACTCCACTCGCAGTCCACACCCTGGAGATGAACGAGTCCGCCCGCAACCCGCAGGATCCCCAGCACTTCCGCGCGCTCGGTCGAGCCGTGGTGCACTTGGGGCTTCTGACCGTGGCCGCAGGGACCGGCGGCTTGCTCGCCGCCGCATTGGCGGTCGGGGCCCCCGCGGCCACGTTCTCCATCGCCGCGGTGGGGGCGAAGCTCGTCGAACTGGGCCCTGGAGTCTTCGCATCCCTGAGTGCCGACGGGGTGTCCAAATCGCTTTCGGGCATGCTCGCCCGGCGTTGGGCCTCGAGCGACGCAAGTCTGGTCAACCACGACCTGGCCAACTGCCTGGGGGGTGCGATTCAGGCGTGCCTGCAGGAACTCGCCCGCGACGAGGACACGATCCGCGTGGAAGCCGATCGGAGCGCACTGTCGCAACTCGCCGAACGCGCCCCGCGGCTCTGGGCGCGGATTGCCACCTATCCGGGCACCGCGAAGTGGACTGAAGCCGAACTCCGGGAAGCGATCGACGGCCACCTCGCGGCGGCGCGTGATGCTGGCGCAAGAGGCGCGACTGCTGCTCTGCTCGACGCCGAATCGTGGGCGCCGGTGCTCGACCGCATGCTCCGCAACTCGGACGGTATTGAGCTCTCCGATCCCGCCTTCACCAAAGCCACCGAGCGTCTCGCGGCGCGCACGGGCTTCTTCTTCTTCGAACTCCTCAAACAAGACGCCGCCACCGATGGTCGGCAGTTCGCCGCCGCGCTGTTCGCCTCGCTGGGTGAGATGCGGCGCGAGCTACCGATGGCCGTTGCTTCGGCCGTGGTGGCGGAGTTGGAGGATCCCCGCGGCGACGCGGCCTGGCGCCACCGGGCCGTGATCCGGCGGCTGCGCAAACTCGACACCGACTTGAGTGCACAGCTTGCGACCATCGACGCGAAGCTGACACCCGAACTCCCGCTCGACGAGCGCGAGCCGCTCGAAGCCGGAACCCAGAGCCTCACGCTTGCCCTGCGCGCCCAACAGCGGGCAATCCCCTTGCTCGGGCGGGATGCCGAGATCGAGCAGCTCCTCGCCTGGCTCGGCGACCCGCGCCCGATGGCATTGCGACTCGTGACCGGGCTCGCCGGCACCGGCAAGACGCGCCTCGCCCAGGAGCTGTGCGACATGGCCCGCGTCGAGGGCTGGCACGCCGGCTTCCTGGGCCGCTCCGATCTCGACGCCTTTCTCGGCGATCTGACGCGGAACTGGGCTTGGCGCTCCCCAACCCTCGTCGTCATCGACTACGCCGCCGCTCGCGTCGAGCAACTGGAGAAGCTGCTCGCGCTCATCGAGCGGCAACTGCGCTTCGATTCGAAGTTGCCTAGCCTCCGGGTCCTACTCCTCGAGAGGCACCGCGGACTGGAGTCCGGCACCCTCGCGATGTTCCTCACGCATCTGGGAGGGAGCGGCCATCAGGCGCGCAACGATTGGTACCGTCCCGGCGAGGATCTTGAGCTCGCCGGATTTGAACACCGCCCCGAGTTCCTGCTGGAGACTCTGGCGGCCTCTTTCGTGGTCGCGGATGGCGAGGCAGCCGACCCCGCTCGCCTCGCCGCGATCCTGCCCGAACTGCGCCTGGAAGCTTCGACCCCTCTCTTGCTCCAGCTCGCCGTGCATTTCCGGACCGGGATCGTGGATGGCGAGATCCAATCGCTGCTCGATCTCCTGGGTCGGTGGTGGCAAGAAGAGCTCGTGATCCTAGAGCGGCTCGCCGTCGCCCATGGCTTGCCTCTGGCTCCCTTGCGAGCCCTCCTCGTACTCGCCTGCCTGCGCGCGGGCCTACCCGACGACGAGGTCGAACTCCAACGCCTGGCTCGGCTCGAATGCGAGCGCTGGGCCCTCGGAGACGCTCCCTCCGGCGCCGCCCTCTCGTCATTCCTAGCAACCTACCTCGGCCGATCTCCCGCAGAAGCGGAACCCCACATCGCACCCCTCGAGCCCGATCTGATGGCCGAGTACGCCGTGCTGGAGTGGCTACGCGAACACGGGACACCTTCGGCCAAACGCAAACGCCTCCTCGTGCAACTCGCCGCCCACGCCACAGAACGGGCAGTACAAGTTGGCGCTTTCCTCATCCGGATGTGCGAGGACCTCTTCGACAGCCAAGCGTGGAGGATCCTCGAAGATGAGGACTGGTGGGTAAGCGTCAGCTCGGTGGCCCGTGATACAGCTGTAGTGTCATTGCCTAAACAGTCGACGGCTCTTAGCGACTTGGCCCTCTTCGTAACACGGGCCTGCCTGCAGGCCGGGGGCGAGTCCGACCAGGCTCAGCGCGCCGGCATCCTCAACAATCTAGCCCTTCGCTTCTCCTCTCTAGGGCTTCGAGAAGAGGCGCTGCAGGCGTTACGGGAAGCTGAGTCGCTGTTTCGCGATCTGGCGAAGACGCGCCCGGAGGCGTTCGAGCCCCATCTGGCCTCCGCGCTCAACAATCTTGGCTTGGCGCTGCTGGATCAGGGTCATCGTCGGGCCGCGCTTCGGGCGACGGAAGAGAGCGTGGAAATTAGGCGTCGACTAGCGCAGGTGCATCCGGAGGCATTCGAGCCTGACCTGGCGACCGCACTTAACAACTTGGGCACCGTGCTATCGGAGCTGGGCCAAGAGCCGGAAGCGCTGCAGGCGGTGCAAGAGTCCCTGGGCATTAGGATCCGATTGGTACAGGCGCGTCCAGGTGAGTTTGAGTCCGACCTAGCTTCGGCACTCAGCAATCTCGGTAACCGACTTGCGATTCTAGGTGCTGCAGATGAAGCCTTCGAGCCGACACGGCAGGCTGTGGCGCTGTATCGTCAGTTGGCGAAGGCTCGACCGGATGTCTTCGAGCCAGACCTCAGTCTTGCGCTCAACAACTTGGCGCTGGTCTACTTGAGCTTGGATCTTAGGAACGAAGCGCTGAAAGCGGTGCAGGATGCGGTACGCCTCAGGCGGCGGCTGGCCGTCTCGCGTCCCGAAAGGTACGAGCCCCTTTTGGCTGAAAGTTTGGGTGCCATGGGCAGCATATGGCGGGGACTCGATCCTGGCGCGGCGGCTGCGAGTTTCCAGGAAGGTCTGCGCGTTCTGCTACCCCATCTTCGCCGCACCCCGCTCGCGTTCGCTGGCCTGGCGACGTCCCTTGGGCGCCACTCGATGGACGCGTGCCAGGAAGCGGGCATCGAGCCGGATGCCGAGCTGCACGCGGAAGTCGCCGCACTCCTCCCGCCGCCGCCGGACTCTTGAACTCATCGCGGTGCGCGCCAGCGAACCCATCTGCTTCCGGGCGCCGCCCAATTGGGGCGCCGCGAAAAAAAGTGAGGGCACGGGGTGCGGCCCCGTGCCCTCTGGGATCCCTCCCGCCTGCCTTTGCAGGTCGGCGCGCAACGCATCCGACGAATCGGATGCGGTCCCCAGCGCTAGCCGCTCCGTCCCCGTGTGGAGTTCGGGTGGGATCCACGGGCACCGGCGGGTCCCCGTCCGCCAGTGCTGCTCCTCCAACTTCGGCTTCGGGCCGGACGGAACTTCCGTTCCGCCCGTTCCGGGTGCAGTCCGCTCCGCCGGGCGCCGCGCGTGGTGCGTGCGGCGTCCATTGGAGATCGGGCTGCGTTCCCCGACCCATCCCCCGTCCCCGCAGGCGATCGTTTCGTCCGCCTCGGGTGTTCGTTCATCGATCGCGCCGCCGTCGAAAGCGAAGTCGAAGCCGAACTCCCATGTGCGAGCTCTGTTCGGAGCTTTCCTGGGTGACGTCGTTCGAGCTTCATGGCGGCGTGTGTGCGCACTTCTGGCGCGCCCCTTCGTCCCCGAGGACCCCACCCGCGCGGCAAGTGGCCCCCCGCCCCGGCACAGGGCCGGAGCGGGGCGCGCACGACGTCCGTTCGCAGGAGGCGTCTCGAAACCGAAGAGGGATCAGGTTCCCTCGCCCCTCGGATTGACGTGTGTAGAAGGCAAAGAAGGTCTTCGGTAACCCGGCTACCCGCTAGGGGCCCGTGGCTTTGCGCCCCGACCTCGCGGTCGGTTTGCCCTTCTCGGTCCATCTTCGAGGCGAGGAACCATACTGGCGCCCCGGGGCGGGGCAAATCGGCCGTGGCTAGGATGTCGCAAGTGCCGAACTGGGGCCCACTTGCGCGCGCGGATCGCACTCTGCCACCCTGGGCGCGAGTGGAAGGACTTTCCGAGATCCTGCGCGGCCATCTCCTCGAGCCGAGGGGCGCGGGCGCGTTCGTGGCGAGCGAGCCGGGCGCCGTCGCGACGGGAAGAGCGGAAAACCCTCCCTGCGGGGACGAGCTGCTGCTGCACCTGCGCCTTCGGCCCGACGGCCTGCTGGAGGCCCGTTTCCAGGCAAAGGCCTGCAGCGGGGTGCTGGCCGTGGCGTCGCTTGTGTGCGGGGCACTTGCGGGGCGGAGCCAAGCGGAGGCCGGCGCCCTCGACCTCGCGCGACTCGTGGCCGACGCCGGGGGGCTGCCGCCCACGCGCCAACACGCGTTGGGCGTCGTGACCCGGGCCCTGGAACGGGCGCTCGCCCAGCTCTAACCCCGGCCCAACGTGCTGCGGGCGGCGGCGTGCACCGCCAGCACACCATCCAGGATCGCCGCGAACTGACTGAGCCGCAGCATGTTCGGCCCGTCCGACGGCGAGCTGTCGGGATTCGGATGCACCTCGCAGAACAGCCCGTCCACGTGGCCGGTCGCCACCGCGGCACGCGCCAGCGCCGGCACCAGTTCGCGGTCGCCGCCGCTCGTGCCGTCCGCGCCGCCGGGGCGCTGCACCGCGTGGGTCGCGTCGAACACAACCGGGCAGCCGATGCGCGCCAGTTCGTCGAAGCCGGTCATGTCCACGACGAGCCGACCGTAGCCGAAACTGCTGCCGCGCTCGGTGACGATCGCGCGGCCGTTGCCGCCGCCCTTCAGTTTCGCGACGACGTGTTGCATGTCCCAGGGCGCGAGGAACTGGCCCTTCTTGACGTTCACGGCGGCGGGTGTCGCGGCGGCGGCGAGCAGCAAGTCCGTCTGCCGGCAGAGGAACGCGGGGATCTGCAAGATGTCGCAGACCTCGGCAGCGGGAGCGCACTGCTCCGGCAAGTGCACGTCCGTGAGCACGGGCAACCCGAGCTGCGCCTTCACTTCGGCGAGCGCCGCGAGCCCCGCCTCCATGCCGACACCGCGGCCCGAGCCGATGGACGTGCGGTTGGCCTTGTCGAAGCTGGCCTTGAAGACGAGCGGCAAACCGCGCGCGCGGGCGATTTCCGCCAAGGCGCCGGCGATCTCCAGGGTCAGCGCGCGGCTCTCGACGACGCACGGGCCCGCGATCAGGAAGAGCGGGCCGCCACCGCCCAGGCGGACCCCGTTCGCCAACTCGACGGGCGCCGTGCTTCGCGGCGCGGACTTCTCAGGGTGGCTCGACATCGCGGGGTTCAAGGAATGAGGATGCGGTGCCGTTCCGGCGCCAGGGAGAGCTCGAGGGGCGTCTCGCCGCGGTAGTCCCCGTCCACTTGGAACGACACGGGTGTGGGGCTCTTCACGGTGACCTGGCGCGCCTGCCAGAGCTTGCCACGCCCGCCCGGCAACCGCGAGAAGAACCCGCGGGCGCCGAGGGCCAGCAAGCCCGCGACATCCGCCCGAGGAATCGCGTAGACCTCGAACAGTCCGTCGTCCGCGCGGGAGGCTTGCGCCAGGCGGAAGAAGGCGCCGTAGAGCGCGAGGTTCGAGACGAGCACGAAGCCGAAGCGCCCGTCGACGGGTTTGCCGTCGATGACGAGCTCCAACTCGGGTGCTCGGTAGCGCGGCAGCACCTGCGCCAAAGCGCGCACGTAGGCCCACTTGGTGATGGCACCGCGGCGGCGGTGCTCCAACTCCTTGACGACCCAGCCGTCGATGCCGATGCCCGCGCACAGGAAACAGAGCGAGCCATTGACACGAGCCGTGTCGACGAGCGTCGTGCGCGCGCCGGCCACCATCTCGAGCACCTTGGGAATGGCGCGCGGCAGGCGGAACTGCACGGCGAGCAGATTCGCGGTGCCGAGCGGCAGGAGTCCGACCGCGGTGTTGCGCTGGCCCACACCCTCGAGCACTTCGCTCAGCGTGCCGTCGCCGCCGACGGCGAAACAGAGGTCCGTCTCGTTGTCCGCGGCGCGCACCCGCTCGGCACCATCGCCGCGTCCGCGCGTCAGATGCAGGTCCGCGGCGATGCCCAGGCTGGCGAGGGCCTCCGCGAGTTCGCGCGCGGCCGCCTCGCCGCGGCCCCGGCCGGCGATCGGGTTCGCGACGACCAGGGCGCGCCGGAACGGTGCGTCCGCGGCCAGGCGCTGGTCGCCGGGGCGGGGCGCGGTGGCTAGGGCGGGCTGCATGGGTGTGCCATGGTAGCGGCCAAGGGCGCGGCTCCATCCTTGCACGGCGGGGGCGCCAGGCCGCACGATCCCGCGTGCTGTGGGGGAGAAGCGCGGTGGGTTCGTGGTGCTGGGGGCGAGCGGCTTCCTGGGGGTGCACCTCGTGGACGTGGCCTTGGAGCGGGGGCAACGGGTGCACGCGGTCGCGCGGCGGGGGGGCGCGGGCGGCACGGCGGCCCTCTGGCACCCGGCGGACCTGGCCGCGCCGGGTGTGCTCGTGGCGCTGCTGGATCGGCTGCGGCCGGACGCCGTGGTCCTGGCGGCGGCGGTGTCCCGCGTGGACGTGGCGGAGCGGGACCCGGACGCGGCCCGCCGGCTGAACGTCGACGTGCCGGCGGACCTCGGCCATTGGGCGGCGGGGCGCGCCGCGCGCGCGCTGCTCGTCTCGACCGATCAGGTGTTTGGGGCCGAGCCGCCGCCGCCCGGCGGTTTCCTCGAGGACACTCCGGTGGCGCCGCTCTCCGTCTACGGCCACACGAAAGCGGAGGGGGAGGCCGCGTTCCTGGACGCCTATCCGTCGGGCCTCGTCGTGCGCCTCCCGTTGCTGTTCGGGGATTCGCGCGGGAGGGGGCTGGGCGCGAGCGACGCGCTTCTGGCCGCGGTCGCGCGGGGGGAGCGCCCGTTCCTGTTCGAAGACGAGTGGCGCACGCCCCTCGACGCGCGCGACGGGGCCGAGTTGCTCGTGGACCTGCTGGAGACGGGCGCGCGCGGCGTTGTGCACCTCCCCGGCCCCGAGCGCCTCACCCGGGCCGAGTTCGCGGAACGCCTGTTCCAGCGCCCTCCGTGGCCGTTCGACCGGGGCCCGCGGGCGGCCCGTGGCGCCCAGTCGCGGCCCCGGGACACGTGCCTCGCTTCAAGCCGCGCCGCTGCGCTGCTCGCACGGGCGCCGCTCGCGCTCGACGTCGCACTCCGGCGCGCCTCGCCTTGACCCTGGCGCGCGGTCCCGTTGAAGTGGCCCGCCCCAACCCCAGGACGCGACCGATGGAACTCGATTCCCGTTACGACCCCAAGCTCTTCGAAGCGGCGACTTACCAGGCCTGGCTCGACGCCGGCTGTTTCACTCCGGCGAAGGAGCCGCGCCCGGGCCAGAAGCCGTTCGTGATCATGATCCCGCCGCCCAACGTGACGGGGGTTCTGCACATGGGCCACGCGCTGAACGGCACGCTGCAGGACATCGTGATCCGCTTCCGCCGCATGCAGGGGTACGACGCCCTGTGGTTGCCGGGCACGGACCACGCCGGCATCGCGACGCAGGCCGTGGTCGAGAAGAAACTCTTCGCCGAGCGCGGTTTGACGCGCAACGACCTGGGCCGCGACGCGTTCTTGAAGGAGGTCTGGGACTGGAAGGAGAAACACGGCAACCTCATCCTCGAGCAGTACCGCCGCCTCGGCGCATCGTGCGACTGGTCGCGCACGAAGTTCACGATGGACGAGGACCTGTCGCGCGCTGTGCGCGAGGCATTCCTGCGCCTTTGGGAGAAGGGGCTCGTCTACCGCGGCGCGCGGCTCGTGCATTGGGACTGCGTGCTCGAAACGGCGATCAGCGACGACGAGATCGAATACGAAGAGCGCAAGGGCAAGCTGTGGTACCTGCGCTACCCGCTCGAGGGTCGGCCGGGTGAGTTCCTGACTGTCGCGACCACACGTCCCGAGACGATGCTCGGCGACACGGGTGTGGCCGTGCACCCCGAGGACGAGCGTTACCGTCACTTGGTCGGGAGCCGCGTGCTGCTGCCGTTCTTGGACCGCCCGATCCCGATCGTCGCCGACACCACGGTCGACCCGAGCTACGGCACGGGCGCCGTCAAACTCACCCCCGGCCACGATCCCGCGGACTACGAGCGCGGCAAACGCCACAACCTGCCGATCCTCATCGTGATCGAGAAGGACGGCCGCATGGCGCCGAACGCGGGGCCCTTCGCGGGGCTCTCGCGCGAAAAGGCCCGCGACGCGGTGGTCAAGGGCATGGACGAACTCGGCCTGCTCGACAAGGTCGAGGACATCAAACACAGCGTCGCGCTTTCGGACCGCTCCAAGTCGGTGATCGAACCGCTCGTCAGCGAGCAGTGGTTCGTCGCGATGAAGGAGTTGGCCGGTCCCGCAATCCGCGCGGTGGACAACGGCAGTTTGAGCCTGCGGCCCGAACGTTGGACGAAGGTCTACCTGGATTGGCTCCACAACGTGCAGGACTGGTGCATCAGCCGCCAGCTCTGGTGGGGACACCGCATCCCGATCTGGTACGACGAGGACGGTGTGCCCGCGGGCAGCCGTCAGGACCTCGAGATCGGCGCGCCGCACCCGGTGACGGGCAAACCGATCGTGCGCCAGGATCCCGACGTGCTCGACACCTGGGCCAGCTCGTGGCTCTGGCCCTTTGCGACCCTTGGTTGGCCCGACGACACGGCCGATCTGAAACGCTTCTATCCGACGCAGTTCCTGTCGACCGCGCGCGAGATCATCTACCTGTGGGTCGCGCGCATGATCATGGCGGGCTACGAGTTCGTCGACACGATTCCGCTCGAGGAGCGCTGCGCCTTCAGCGTGTGTTACGTGCACGCGACCGTGCTGGATGGCAAGGGCAAGCGCATGAGCAAGAGCGCGGGCAACGGCATCGATCCGATCGACATGATCGAGCAGTACGGCGCCGATGCGGTGCGGCACTCGCTGATGATGCTGACACGCGAGGGGCAGGACGTGCGCCTCTCGGAGAACCGTTTCGAAGAGGGCCGGCGCTTCACGAACAAGATCTGGAACGCGGCGCGCTTCGTGTTGCAGCGCATGGGGCCAGCCGATGGGCAGCGCAAGTTTGCGCTGGACGGGTTGGAGCTCGAGCTCGAGGACCGCTGGATCTTGTCGAGGCTCGAGACGGTGCGTGTCGAGGCGACCGAAGCCCTCGAGGCCTACCGCTTCAACGACGCGGCCACGGGGCTCTACCGCTTCGTGTGGAACGACTTCTGCGATTGGTACTTGGAGCTGGTGAAGGGGCGGCTCGACGAGTCCGCGCCCGCCGCCAGCAGCGCGGCGGCACGCGGCACGCTCGCGCGTGTGTTGCGCGATTCGCTGGCGCTTTTGCACCCCGTGATTCCGTTCCTGAGCGAAGTGCTGTTCGACAAGTTGCACGGGGTGCTCGGCCTCCGGCGCGAGGCGTTCCTGGCGGCGAGCCCCTGGCCCACGGGCGAGGGCCTGAAACGCGACGCGGCGGCGGAGCTCGAGATCGGCCTCTTGCAGGACGTCGTGCGCGCGCTGCGCAACCTGCGGGCCTTGACGCAGGTGTCGGACCGCGCCCCGCTCGACGCGCTGCTCGTGGCGCCGGGTGAGGCGGAGCGGCGCGTGCTGCGCGAGCTTTCGCCGCGGCTCGTGGAACTCGGCCGGTTGGCGAGTCTGCGCGTGGAGGCTTCGGCCGCGCGCCCGCCGCATTCCGCCGCGGAGGTCTCCGGATCGGTCGAGGTGTTCTTGGTGCTGGAGGCGGGCACGGACACGGCGAAGCTCCTGGAGACACTCGACCGCCGCGCCCAGAAGGCCCGCGCGGCGCTGGCGGCGATCGAGGGCAAGCTGAAGAACCCGGGGTTCCGGTCGAACGCGGACCCCGAGTTGATCGCGGCCGAGGAGGCGCGCGCCGAGGAGCACCGCGTGGAGCTAGCGCTGCTGGAGCGCAACCTCGCCGGGCTGCACGGCTGACCGGAGGTCGCGGCCCGCAGCCTGTTGCACGCGACCCGCAGCCTGGTGCACGCGACCCGCAGCCTGTTGCACGCGACCCGCAGCCTGTTGCACGCGACCCGCAGCCGAGGTCGCGTGGCCCGCAGCCGGGTGCGCGGGCCTCCTGGCCCGCCTTGTTCCAGCCCCCGCGGTGCGGTCTGTAGGGGCGCGGCCCTGTCCGCGCCCAAGGGGCGTCGCACGGCGGGAAGTGCCCCGCGCCCCAAGGCGGGCCTGGAGGCCCGCGCACCCAGCCGCGCATCGTTGCGGAGGTGAGGCCTGGTTGCGTAGGTGAACTTCGCGGGGAGCGCGAGGAGTGCGGATCCACGCGGCGTTCCCTTTGGGCGCGGACGGAGCCGCGCCCCTACAGAACGGGTTCTGGGTCCTGTCGCGAAGGAGTGTCTACGCGATGGCGTCTCGTCGCCGCAGCGACGCGCCGCCGGGTGCGCGGGCCTCCCGGCCCGCCTTGTTCCGGACCCCGTTGTGCGGTCTGTAGGGGCGCCAGGGGCCCGCTAGCGCCTTGGAGGCCAACTCCAGCGGCAGGTCGAACACGAACGCGCTCGTGGCGTTGGTGCGTCCGGGAACCACGACCGTGAAGCGCAGGAGATCCGCGCCGCGTTTGCCGTCCTCGTCGACCACGACCGCCACGCGGCCGTTCAAGATCTCCTTGTCGGGCCGCTCGTAGCGCGGCGCCTCGATGCCGCCGAGCACCGCCACCGGCGTCCCGTCCAGCTTGCTGAAGATGAAACTCGCCGTGCCCGTGTCGAGCATCTCCGCCAGCGGCGACGCCGACGCGCCGTCCTGGTTCGTCTGGCGTGCGGCCTGCTCCACCGGCTCGTCGGGTTTGGAGCGGTCCTTGCCCGGGCCGCGGAACGACACCAAGTAGTCGCCCGCGGGCAACTCGGGCTTGGAGAGCGGGAGGGTCGTCGAGAGCACCACGAGCGGCTGCGGACCATCGGTCAAGGTGGCCGTCGCGAGTTCCGACGCGCTCAGGAACCCAAGGCGTTCCGGCGGTACCACCACGACGGCCTCATAGCCCTGCACCACCGCGTAGTTCTCGACCTTGGCGGTGCCGGGTTCCACGCGCCAACGGTCGAGTGCCAGTGTGCGGGTCGTGTCGGCCATGCCTTCACCCAACAACCCCGCGCGCAGTTGCAACGCGACGGCGTGGTCGACGCCGGGCTTCGGCGTGGCCGCGCAGCGCAGGCCCAGGGAGTTGGTGCGCTGGATACGCTCCGTGCCGCGACGGGTGGTCAGGCGGGCGGCGATCGCTGTGTTCTGGACCGAACCACCGACCACCACACGCTTCGACGAATCCCACTCGGGCTGGCCGGTGACTTCGCGCCGCTCGCCGCGTTTGCCGACTTCGAGCTTCACCTGCTTGTAGCGCGGGAAGGGCATGTACGGGCTGGAGGTCCACTCCCAAGCATTGCCAAGCAGGTCGTGCACACCTTCCGGCGTGCGCCCGTCCGGTCGGCTGCCGACGGGAATCGGATCGGCCTGGTCCCCCTGCGCGATCGCGGCGCCGGAGTCCTTCCACTCGTCACCCCACGGGTAGAGCTGCTTCTTCTCCGCGCGTCCGGCCGATTGGAACTCGAACTCGGTCATGAGCCGCATGCCGGCCCATCGCGCGTAGGCGAGCGCGTCCGCGTAGTTCACACGCGACACGGGAGCCGTCCGGATGCGATCGGGCAGCGACCACTCGGCGTCCTTCCAGTTCGCCTCCCACCACTCGATGGGGTCGAAGCTGCGCCGTTCGGGCGCCGGCAGGCCCTTCTCGCGGGCCTCGCGGATGCGCTCGCCCTCGGCTTCCACGAAGGCGCGCTGGGCGTCGGTGACGGCGGCTGTGCCCCACGACATGGGCGGCTGGGCACCCATCGCCTCCACGAAGACCGCGTACTGCTCGTTCGTGACCTCGGTCACCATCAGGTGGAACTCGTCCACCCGCATCGTGTGGGCCGGCGTCTCGGCGAGGAAAATCGAGGCGAGGCCCGGCGCCTCCTCGAGGACGGCCTCCAGGTCCTTCACGTCGCTGCCGACCGGGACCCGCGTGCGGGTCGGGATCAGCACCGTGCTGGGCGGCGTGGCCGAAAGTGTGCCCGGCGCGGAGGCGCGAGCCTTCGCCGCCGGCGCGGCGTCTGCCGTCGCCTCGCCCTGGGCCTCGTCTTCCTGCGCGTCCAAGGGCGGCGGCGGCGCGGGGATCCCCCGACGGGCACCCGTGAAGGTCGCGGGCGCGGCGGGGTCCGGGGTCCCGGCACCGTTCGCGCAGCGGACGAGGGGAGCGAGGGCGAGCGACCCGGCCAGGGCCAGCCCAGCCAGGAGCGGTAGCGATTGCATGCGCATGGGGACGATTCGAGTCTTCGTGGAGCAGGGACCGGTCCAGGGTCCCATAGGCCGCGTGACGTCGCATGTTACACGGGCCCCCGGTCGGGGAGCCGGTCCGTGGTCTAATCCCGCGCGTGAAGCCCGCCGATCCCCTGCCGCTGCTCCAGGCCGTGCCCCCCGAGTTCGCGGGAGAGCGCCTGGACCACCTCCTGCCGATCTGGTACCCGGACCTGTCCCGGGCCCGTCTCCAGGAGTGGATCCGCTCTGGCTGCGTCACCATCGGCGACGCGCCGGCCGTGCGTCCGAGCCAGGTGTTGCTCGCCGGCGACATGGTGCGTGTGGCGCCGCCCGCGAAGCCCGAGGTGCAGCGCGCGGCGAGTGTGCGCCTCGAAGTCGTGCTCGACGACCCGCATGTGCTCGCCATCCACAAACCGCCGGGCATGCTCGTGCACCCGCGCGAGGGCCGCGGCCGCGGCGATTCCGTGTCGGAACTGGCGCAGGAGCAGTTCGGCCCGCTGCCCCCGGTGCACGGGGAAGAGCGCCCCGGTGTCGTGCATCGCCTGGACATGGACACGAGCGGCGTGCTGCTGCTTGCACGGACGGAAATCGCGGGCGCCGCGCTGCCGGAGCAGTTTCGCGCCCGCACCGTCGAGAAGGTCTACCTCGCGATCGTGCAGGGCGATCCGCGCTTCGACTCCGAGTGGATCGAAACGCCGATCGAGCGCCACCCGCGCTCGCTCGAGCGCATGCGCATCGCCGAGGCCGGTACGGGCCGCGAGTCCGAGACCTACTACGAAGTGCGCGAGCGCTTCGGGCACAGCGCGCTGCTCGAATGCCATCCGCGTACGGGACGCACGCACCAGATCCGCGTGCACCTCGAATCCATCGGGTTGCCGATCCTGGGCGACCGCCTCTACACGGGCGGCCGCGCGCGCCGCCCCAGCCGCAAGGACCTGCCCACACCGACGCGCCAGGCGCTGCACGCCCTGTCGCTCGAGTTCGACCACCCCGTGTCGGGCGAACGCACACGCGCCGAGGCGCCGCTCGCGAAGGACCTGGCCGAGTTGCTGGACGCCCTGCGCGCCGGCCAATAGTTCGATCCCGCACTTCGACACCGGCCCCTTTGGAGAGGCTTCGCGCGATGATCTGGGAGTACAAAACCGTCAAGCTCAGGACGACCGGCTTCACCGGTGGCAAGCTCGACGAGCTCCAACTCGACGCCACGTTGAACGCACTGGGCCGCGACGGCTGGGAGCTCGCCGCGGCCCTCGACACCAACGAAGCGGGTGGCAACAGCCGTGACGTGGTGGTGATCCTGAAGCGCCCGCAAGCGGGCTGAACTCACACCCCGTCAGCCGCCGATCGGCACCAGCACGAGGTTGCCGACCGCGGGTGTCGGGCCGATGGGCGCGACGGTCTGGAAGTAGGCGGTCACGCCGATCAGTGCCGGCTGGTTGGGGACGGTGGCGTTCCAGAACGACGCCCCGGTGCTGTGGATCACCACGGCGCCCAGGTTGGTGAGGCCGATGGGGTTCAGCAGGAACTCACCGGCCAGACCGGGGATGGAGAGCGGCGCGCTCGCCGCACCCGCGAGCAGCAGGAACTGCACGTCGCCCGGGTGCCCGCCGAGGGCCAGCGTCACGTTCCAGCCCGGCGCCACTTGGAGCGGGTTCGGGGACACGAGATCGAGCGTCGGGTAGCGGATCCCAGAGGTTTGGACCGCCGAGCCGGTGTCCACCGACGTGCTCGCGGACTGGAAGAGCCCGTCGCCGGAAAGTCCGCCGGTCGCGCTGGTGAGGTCGGCGAGTAGCGCCGCGGATCCACCCGTGAGAGCGAGCGCCGGCGCGCCGTCGCCAATCGCGCCGTCGAACAGAATGTCCGAGGGGTACACGATTCCGCCGTTGCCGCCCACCAGCGTGCTTCCGCGCAGATCCACGACACTTCCTCCGCCCGCCACCACGGCCGGCGCGCCGTCCTTCGCGGTGATGAGTTGCACCGAGCTGGAGCCGCCCACGAACAGGCTGTTCTGCGCGACCAAACTGGCACCCGTGGCCTGGAACGCCGGCATCCCGGGGCGGTGGCAGGTGGGGTCGATGAATGCGTTGGCGCCGCGGAACTCGCTGTTCGACACCACGAGGTTCGCCGCCGCAACCTGCACCAGCGGGTACACGCTGCAGCTCTGGGCGGCCGTCAGGTCCGCGTCGAAAGCGCAGTCGAGCAACAGTAGTTGCGGCGTGTTGATCGCAATCAGCGCGCTGAACGCCGTCGTGTCCACGTCGAGCGCGTGCAGCACGACGCGTCCGGCGGTGTTGATCACCTGCACCGCGTGCGGCTCGAAGCCCGGGAACGAGATGCCCGACGCGGCTCCGACGACCTGGATTCCGCTCACGAGCACCTCTTCCCCGGCCGCGAGATCGCGGATCGTCAGGTTGGTGGTCGATTGGCTGGGCGGAAGTCGCAGCACAGTCCCCGCCTCGGCGAGGATGCGCAGCGGCTTGTCCACTTGCACGATCTCGGCGTAGTCGCCGGCCGCAACGAAGATGCGGTCGCCGGGCGCAGCCGCCGCGATGGCGCCGCTGAGCGTGGCGAAGGTGCCAGGCGCGCCCGCGGCATCGACGTGCAGGTCGGCGGCCAGGGCGGGGGCGGAAAGGCAAGCTGCGACCAGCGTGCCCAGGGTCAGTTGGGGGTGCAGGTGTCCCATGGCGAGGCGGGCCCTGTGCGGGCGGTTCGCGGGGGCGTCGGTTCCTTGGCCCGCGGCCCTTGCCCCCGTGGGGCAACGGATCGCGGGCCCGTCCAGTGACACCAAGCTAACGCTGGCGCGCCGTTCCGTGGGCCAAATCGCCGGCCAGGCGGATGCGGCCCTCCCTTCCGGAGGCCTTCGGCCGTCCGCCGGAAAAAAAGGCCCAAACCCTGGCGGATCGGGAGGAGCACCACGCCTTAGACCTGTGGGCCCCTGCCAGGCCCAGGAGTGGGGCCGGTCTCGGCTCCGATGCCAGCGCCCGCCGGGCCAACACCCGGGCATGGGTGGCTTGCCGCTCGCCTCTGGCGGTCGTTGCCGCAACTTCCCCCAGGCCGCCCCACTCCACCTTCCACTCCCCGGCCCCGTCAGCGGGCCGGGGAGGCGGCTGCGCCCGCGGTCAGCCCGTGATGGGCAGCAGGGCCGGATTGCCGAAGGCGGGGAAGGCCGTCACGGGGCTCAGGGTTTGGAAGAACGCCGTCAGCCCGATGAGGGCTGGGTCGGCGGGCACCGTGGTCGACCACTGCCCGACACCCTGGGCGTCGAGCGGCACCCGGCCCAGGTAGTTGAGCCCGACAGAATCCAGCAGGAACTCGCCGGCGATCCCCGGCTGCACGCCCGGGATGGCGGATTGGGCGGAAAGGAAGAGGAAGTGCCGCTCGTTCGGCAGCCCCGTCAGCGCCAGTGCCATCGGTTGCCCGATCGCTCCGGGTCCCGACGGCGCCGCCACGCGCAGGAGCGGGAAACTCACGGGCGAGGTCACCGCGCTCGACCCGGAAAAGGCCTCGAGTCCGGCCGCCTGCGCGAGTCCGTCCCCGGAGAGGCCGCCCACGGTGGTGGTGCCCTGGTCGACGACGGATTGGGATGAGCTGAGCAACGTCACCCCCGGCCCACCTTGGCCGATGGCACCCTGGGGCAGCAGTGGCGACGGCGGAAGGACACCGCCCGCGCCCCCTTGGGCCGAGGTCCCGCGCAGTTCGACGATCGAGCCGAACGCCTCGATCGCCGGCGCTCCCCACGTCGCGGTGAGTCCATTCGGACCACCGGCTCCGCCCGTCAGTTCGCAGCCGTGGAGCACCACCCGCGAGAAGTTGGCCACCATGGCCTCGGTGTTGATCGCGAACGGGAACGAACCCGGACTCGGCATCGGCAGCCCGTCGATGGAACTGTTGCTCGCGAACAGGGTCGAGTTCGCGACCTGGACCGCGGGATGGAGGCAGCATTCGCTGACGGATCCGACGTTGGGATAAATGCGGCTGTCCATCAGTTGCACGTGGTCTGCGTCCGCGAGTACGAGCGCCGAGAACCGACGTGTCTCCACCTCGATGTCGTGCAGCACCACACGGCCCGCGCAGTTCTCCACGCCGATGGTGTGGATCACGATCTGGGAGAGTTGGCTCCCGCTGGTTCCGACGACCTTGAGGCCGCTGATGACGACCTCTTCCCCGAGAGCGATGTCGCGCACTTCCAAGGTCTCGGGCGAAAGTAGTGTCACCACGGGGTGCTGCAGCACCGCTCCGGGAGCCGCGAAGATCGCGAGCGGTTTGTCGACGAAGACGGTTTCGATGTACGTGCCGGCGGCGACGTGGATCTGGTCGTCCGGCGCGGCGGCCGCGACGGCGGCGGAGATGGAGGCGAAGGTTCCCGGTCCGCCCCCCGGGGCGACGAACAGGTCGGCGGCCCAGGTGGTGGAAGGTGCGAGGAGCAACGCGGCGAGAGTCGTGAATCGTGCCATGGTGGAAGGGTTGTGGCTGTCCCCGGCGAGAGGGATACGCACGGCGGTTGCCGGGCGGGAAGCTTCATGGGCGGGGTCGCCCGCCGACGCTCCAGTATCTCCGATCCCCTCGTTCGTGGGGTGGACTGGCTTCGCGACGCGGGAGAGTGAGCGGCCCCCCGCCGCACGCGCCGGGGCCACGCACCGGGTACGGGGGGGGGTACCATCCAGGACCCCGCAGCCGGCGCGTCGCGTCGGGCGCGTGGCTTTGGTTTCGCCATGTTGCGCATCGCGCTGTTCGCCGCCATTGGCCTTGGGACCCTGCTTGCGCTCCTCGCTCTTTCGGGTGGGGCGCGTCGCGCAGCGCTTCCGGTGGGCGACGGGGCCAAACGCGCGGCGAGTGAGGACCGCCTGCGTCCTCTCGCCTCGCTGGCGCCGCAACGCGTGGAGGCCGAGCCCGCGCCGGTCCTGGGGGACTCGATACGACCGGCGACGACGTTCCTGGCCGAGGGCCCCGGACGCAGACGCGCCGCGGGGCGTGTGCTCGATCTTGCGGGTCGGCCCGCCCGTGCTGAGCTCTTGTTGGTGCGGCCGGGCGGAGCCCAGCAGCGCGGTTTCTTGAAGAACCGGGGCCGACTCTTCGAGACCGGTCCCGACGGCAGTTTTTTCTTCGAGTGCGACTCGCGCGGCGAGTTCGACTTGCTCGCCATCGACAACAGCACCGGGTGGGTGCGTGTGCCCCTCGGCGCGGACGCCTGGCCCACCGACATGGAGATCCGACTCGATCCCTTGCCCTACGTGCGCGGCCGCGTCGTCGGGCCCGATGGCACGCCGCGGGTCGCGGTCGCGATCGAACTGGTTCCCGAAGAAGCGGGCGGTTCGGCACCGACGAACGACGACCTTCCGCCGGACCTTCGTCGCAAGCGCCACCGCAACCAGCGCCCCGACGCCGAGGGCCGGTTCGCGATCGGACCGCTCGCGCCGGGGGAATACCGGCTCATCGTCGAAACCGATTTTTCGTGGGACTTCGGTCGCTGGGATTCGGGACGCACGGCTTCGACGGACGCCGAGGAGATCCCTGCGCCAACCACGCTCCTGGTGCGGGCGGATTCGGACGCGGAACGCGAAGTCCTCGTGCGGCACAACAGCACCGAACTCTGGATCCGCTGGTTCGATCCCGGCTCCGCAGATGGTTCGCTCGTTCTGAACCGCTGGCAGCACGAAGCGTTCGAGTCGGGGCGCGGCAAGCTGTCCAACGAGCGTTCCCGGCACCTCGAGTACCAAATCGTTTCCAACCGGGGTTGGCCACCTGGGGGCATCGCCTTGGAGAACCCCGCCGACGACCGTTCGGCGATCCTCGCCGTGGCCGTGCAACCCGAGTCCACGTTGACCGTGCACGGCATCGGCCCCGATGTGCCCCTCCTGACCACGACGGTCCCGGCGCCTTTTGCGGGGCAGCGCCACGTCATCGACATCGTCGTGCCCGCCCGCGCCCGCGCGGTTCCCGTCGAGCTCACGACGGTGTACCCCGACGGCGCCCGACGAACTTCCATCGCGACCGAGCTGCGGCGCCGCGGCGACCGCGACGGCCCCGGGCTGCCCCTGCGCTGGAACTCCGGCAAACCCTTCGACCTCGTGGAGGGCCACTACACACTGCACCTGACGTCCAAGTTCAAGCTGGCCTCGGGTGAGCTGGAAACGGTGGAACGCGAAGTCGACCTAGACCTGCACGGCCGGAGCGAGTTCCGCGCCACCGTGGATCTTCGCCCCTGAGGCCGGCCGCGGATTTCGCTCCAGAGCGGCGAGGCGTCGGTTCCAGGCTTGCGCCGACGACGTCAGGCGGGTGGTAGATTTGAGGGGAGCCTCCTTCCGGCGACCTTCTTCCGCGTTCCCATGCAGCACGGCTCGAAGTTCCAAACTCCGGGGCACCCCGGACTCTGGCGCGAGTACCGCTACTTCCTGCGTCACCATCCGGCTTGGTACCTCGTGCCCATCGCCGCGGTCCTCGCCGCGGTCGCTTGGGCGGTGCTGTCGAATGGTCCGCCCGAGGTGTCGTTCATCTACCCGATCTTCTGATCGCGATGGAGCGTCCGTCGAACCGAGGTCCCCTGAAGGAGTGGAGCCTCCCGCTCTGGCGCCGCGCGCTGTACGGGCTCGCCACGGCCGCGCTCGTGTGCGTCGCGTTGGCCGCGGTGTGCGAAATCGGGGCGCGTTGGCACCTCGGGGCGCGCTTCGCGGCAGGCTTGCCGCCCGCCGGTCGCCCCGTGCACGCCATCGCGATGCACGATCCCCACGCGGGCTGGGCGAACAAACCCAACGTGACCACACGGGTGGAGGGCCCCAACTTCCAGTACGTGGTCCGCCACAACTCACGCGGACAAAGGGGCGAGGAACGGCCGCTCGCCAAGGCGCCGGGGACGCGGCGGGTGCTGTTGCTCGGCGACTCGTTGGCGTGGGGTTGGGGGGTCGACGACGGACGTGAATACGCGGCGATTGCCGAAAGGGAGTTGGGGCCCAGCGTCGAGATCGTCAACCTCGCGGTGCCCGGCTACAGCACGGACCAGCAGTTGCTTCGGTTCGAACGGGAAGTCGGCGATTGGGACCCCGACCTTGTGCTCTTGAACTTCGTCCTGAACGACGTCACGGGCAACATCACCGGGCAAGAGTGGACGATCGACCAGCGCAAGCCCCTGTACCGGCGCGGAGAGGACGGCCAGTGGCAACTCGTCGGGCATCCGGTGCCCGCGCCGGACTGGCATGGCCCGACTTCCCAACCGAACGGCGGCGACGGGCCCCGCGACGTGCCGTGGCGCGAGGCGTTCTACTCGCATTCGGCCCTGCTGCAGGCGCTCTTCCCGCCGGACGCCGCCGCCCGGCGCGCGCAGGCCTGGGCCGTGCAGGCGCTCGAACGTCTGGACTTCCCGCGCAGTGAGGCCGACTTGTCGCCCGAGCAGAGTGCCGTGCTCGCCGGCATGAACCAGACCGTGCGCGCGCTGTGCGACGAACTGGTGGCGCCCGATTCCGTCACGCATTACCTCCTGGGCGAACTGGCGCGTGTGTGTCGCGAGCGCGGCATCCCTCTGGTGGTCTTTGCCATCGCGCACAACCACGACCAGTACCTCTACACACCCGGGATTCCCATGCCGGTGGGGATCGAGCGGCACCTCGAACCAGGGGCTGAACCGTACGAAACCCACCTGACCCGCCGGCTGCGCGAGGCCGGCGCGATGCTGGGGTTCGGAGTTTTCTCCGTGGACCAGGCCATGCTCGAGGTGGTGCACACGGGACGCACGATGAACGTCGGCGACGGCCACCTCAACGAACTCGGCAATCGGGTCGTCGCGGCGCGGCTCGCGACCGAGCTGCGCGCTCGCCTCGGCTCCCCCGCGCCCCGTTAGCCAGCGGAACTGACGTTGGAGCGCTGGGCCGCTCTGTCCCTGCCCCGCGGCGGTTCACCGCGTCCCGCGCGAGGCGGATGGGGGAGATTTCCGCCGAACAACTGCGTTGCTGCGCGAGGGCACGCGGAGTAGAGGGCTTGGTCCGAGACCCCCATGCGATCCCGCGATCCCTTGAAAGCCCTCCCTGGGCCGTCCAGGCGCGCCCCCGTCGCGTTGCTCGTCGCGGCCGCCGTCGGCCTGGGCGTAGTCTTTGCGCTGCTTGGACTTCAGCGCTCCCGCTCGAGCGAGGCCCGTGCGGCCCGCGCGGCGGCCCTGGACCCGTCGGGCGCGGTCCTGCCGCGGGGCGCCGCGGCCGCGGGCGACGCCGCGCGTGGGCAGGACGGCGAAGCGGGGACGGGTTCGCGCAGCGTGCGCACGGAGCTCGCCGTCAGCCCCATCGTGCCCGCCGCGCCCGCGGGCGAGTTCCACACCGTTCGGGTGGTCGCGGGTATGCCGCCCCGCCCCGTGGCGGGCGCCGCGGTGCGCCTCTTGGCCCATCGGCCCGCGGAATCACGTGCGGGTCGCGTCCGCCTGCCCGTGGCGCGACATCGCCAACTGGAGGCGCTCGCGACCTCGACGAGCGACGCCGAGGGCTTGGCGAGTTTTCCCGAGGACCCCGAGGCCGTCGCGGTGGACGCCGAAGCCGACGGGCTCTGGGGGCGCCTCGAACTCGCGGACCACAAGGCGGAGGACGGCCCGCTCGTGCTCACCATCGAGCCCGACCGCAGCGTTCTGGTGCGCGTGATCGACCGCTCCAGCGGCCGGCCCGTTCCCGGCGTCGAGGTGCAGCTCAACTACTACTACGACGAGACCACGTTGGCCGAGCGGTGCGACGCGGGGGTGTCGGATGCGGACGGCCGTGTGCGCATGGAGCGCCTCGGCCAACACATGACCTGGTTCTGGCCCCACATCGAGTTCCTGGCCGTGGAGCCCGCGGCGGGAATGGACGACGGCGCGCGGGTCAAACTGGAGTTCCGCCATCTCCATAACGACGTGGAACTGCCTGTGGGCGCGTTCACCGGCCTTCACGTGCGTATGCTCGCCAAGGATGGCACACCGTTCGTCGGCGACGGCACGGTGACGGTGTACGGGTACGCGCCGTCGGAGGACGGTTCGCCCGGGGACGACATCCGCGGGGACGGCGTGGAAGCAGAGTTGCGGGACGGCGGCGCGCGGTTCCCCCAGTTGTCCCCGGGTGCCCGCGTGGCGGTCGTGGTCGTCCCGACGTCCGCGCCCGGGGTGGACCTCGCCGAGGTGGTGCTCGCCGGTGCGGGGGAGCAGCGCGAAGTGACCCTGCAACTCGCGGCCGACGCGGCCCAGTGGCGTGTGCGGCTCGCTGCCAGCGACGGCGCCGACTTGGGTGGCGCGTTGGTGCGCCCTGCGTCGGGGCCTGGACTGACGGTGCCGAAGGACGGTTCCGCGCTCCGCATCACACCCCACTCCGCCGGCGTTGCGGAGGCGGGACAGGGGTCGATTCCGATCGAGTGTTGGCTGGGCGTGCGCGGTTGGCACGGCGTCGTGCACGCGCCGACCGCTGCCGCGCGCGCCGAAGTCGTCCCTGGAGCGGGCGCGACCTGGGATCTTGGCACGGTGGTGCTCGATCCCCTGCCCGTGAGCGTCGAGGGCGCGGCGGTCGACGCCGGGGGTGCGGGGGTCGGTGGTGTCCGCGTCTCCGAAGAGTGGTCGAACGAATCGGGGCACAGGGTTGGCATCCGCCACACCACCACGGATGCGAGCGGGCGATTCCTCTTCAGCCACAGCCGATTCACGGAACCTGTCCAAACCGAACGGCGCAGCATGAGGCTGCGCGTGCACCACCCGGAGTTCCACTCCCAACAGATCGCGGACGTCGCGCCCGGCTCCCGCGGGCTGCGGATCCAACTGGTTGCCTCGGGGCGCATCGAGGGCACGGTGTTGATGGACGAGCTGTGGCTGCGCGATTTCGTGGAGGTGCAGGCCCACTCGGAAACCACGTCGCGAGAGGTGCTGGGTTCGATCCACGCCACCGGCAAGCTCGCGATCGGGGAACTCGCGACGGGCCTTTACACCGTGACGCTGCGGATGGGTTCCGAGAGCGCGCCGCTGCATCGGGTCGAGCGCGTGTCCGTGGTCGCGGGCGAGGTCACGCGCGACCCGCGCCTCCAGGAGCTCGACCTGCGGGGGCGCGCCTGCTGGATTGGCATTTCGCTCTGCGACGCGGAGGGCGCACCGGTGGCCGATGGTTGGGCCCGGGCCCGTGTGGACCCCGCGGACGAGTGGGGGCCGGTGGAGTACGGAGAGGATTCGGGCGTCGTGCACATCTTCTCTCGCGCCGCGCCGGCGGAGCTGTTCGTCGGCGCGGAGGGGTTCACGTCCCGTCTCGTGGCTGCGCCGCGGGACGGCGAGCGGGTGGTGCTCGAGCGCGCGCGGACCGTGGCGCTGCACTGGGAGAACGTCGAAGGGCAGTTGCCCCCCGGCGTCCTGGTGCAGGTGAAGTGCCTATCGCTGGGACCCGGCCGTCCGCCGATGGCCCTGTACCCGAGCATGTCCCTCGACCCGAACGAGCCCGAGCCGGAGCCCTGGGACGGCGGTACGGAACTGGAGGCAACCGTGGTGCTCACACTGGAGGGCGACCCGGAGCAGCGCCACGTGCTTCCCGCGCGGCGTTTCGAGGTCCCGCTGGACGCGGCCACCACCGCGATCGGGATCCCGTTCCCGATCGCCGAGGCGCGCGCGTTCGCAGAGCGTGTGGCGCCGCGCTGACGAAGGCCGTCGCGGCAGCGCCGAGCGGCGCCCTCAGTCCGTCAGCCGCAGGACCACACGCTGCTCGTCGCCCGCGGCCACGCCCACGGCCTGCTCGACGCGCGCGCCGCCGGGCCCCGTCGCAACCGCGCGGTAGGGGCCGGGCGAGAGCGGACCGACGCGGTGCTCGTTGTGGGCCGTGGACCCGCCGTATGGGTCGTTCGAATCGAGGAGCTCGACGATCGGACGGTTGCGCGCGTCGTGTACCTCGATCCGCACGTGTCCTTCCGCGATGCTGGCGTCGCTGGCCCCCTCGACCTGCAGGACCAAGAATGCGCCCTTGGACAGCACCAAGTCGACCTGACTCGTTTCGTCGGCTCGCACCGTCACCGCCGCGCTCTCCGCGCTGACGAGTCCGCCGCGGCGGGCCTCGAACGTGTAGTTGCCCGGCGCAAGCTCAGCCCAAACGAAAGCTCCAGAGGCGTCGCTCGGCACGTGCTCGCGCAGCGGGACGCCGGTTGAGTCCCGGGCGAAGATGCTCGCGGACGGAATGCGGTTGCCCGCCTTGTCGCGTACCTGGCCGCGCACTTCTCCTGCACGTGCCAGAACGAAGTCCACCCCTTCGAGCACCTCGTCCGCTCCGAGGACGATGCCCGTGCGCTGCGCTCTCGCTGCGCTCGGAGCCCTGATCGGCACCTCGCTGCGGAACGAGCCACCTGCCGTCACGTTGTAACTGCCCGGGCCCAACAGCGCGAGTTCGTATCGTCCTTCCTGGTCCGTAGCGACGAGGGAAGATCCGCCGCCGCCCGACAACGATCCGAGCCCATGCCCGTCGTCCCTGGAACCGCTCACCAAGACGTCTCGCATGGGCCGGCCGTCCGGACCTCGGACCTGCCCGCGGATCGCGCCGCCCGGCAACTCGATGTCGAGGCGATGGCGCGCGACGAGGGGAACCTCTCGGCGCAATTCGACGAAGGACCGCATGCCGCCGTCGGCTGTCATCCCTGCCATGACCGAGTAGGCGCCCGGTGCAGGTACGACAACTTCGTAGCGGCCCGCATCGTCCGCGCTGGTGTCGTACGCCTGCGCATGAAAGCCATCCAGAGCCGCGAAACGCACCACGCTTCCAGCCATGGGCTTGCCGGATTGCCGCACGACACCGTGCACAGTGACGGGATTCGGCGGCGGCGCGCCCAGTTCCAGCGCATACGTCATCCCATCCTCGAGTACTAGCCGCTGCCTCGCCTCGTTCTCGACCATGGTGACAATACCCCGTTTTCCACCTGCGTCGGATTCGTGCGTGTACGTCGCCGACGAGAACTGCCAGGGGCCCGGAGTCAGGTGCTCGAAGACGAACTCCCCGACGTCGTTGGTGGAGGCGGACTCGTATGCCGTGAAACTCAACGCGCTTGCCCAAACCTCCGTGTTCGCGCCCACAGGATCTCCGTCTCGGTACACCACGCCGCGCACCACCGCTCCCCGCCGCAGAGCCAGGAGGACCTCAGGAGTCGCGACGCCGAGCTCCAACTCGACGGTCACCTCGGCGCTGGCTGCGTACTCGGGGTGCCGAGCTCGCAGTGAGAACGCACCCGCAGGTTGGTCGGCGAGCTTGAAGTTGCCACTCGAGTTGCTCCGGGTCCGCAGCGCGCGGGAAACTCCCGAGTGCGCTGCGAGATCCATCGGGTCGTCGGAGTCCTCCACCCTTTCGACGGTCGCCCCCCGGACGGGGTTCCCGGTGGCATCGACGACTCGACCCATGACCGTCAGTGATGGGCGCAGGTGCAGGTCTACCGGCACGTCATTGGGAACGTCGACCCACACTGTCGAGCTGGGAGCAAAGCCCTTGGCTCGGGCTTCGATGGCGACTGTCGTGGGTCTGTCTAGCTGCAGCCGGAAGTTGCCCTTGGCACTCGTACGGGCGGTGCCGCCGGACCAATCGCCCAGCGTGATGTACTGCGAATCGGATTGCGGCATGGCGTAGACGACGGCCGTCGCGACCGGCTCGCCGTTGGGCGCCAGGACGCGCCCCACGATCGTCGGCGCGGTGTCAAGGACTAGCACCAAGTCCATCTGCCCATCTCGCACGGCCGTAAGGTGGGCGATCGAGCGGAAGGCTTCGCTGTGTTTCTCAGCCTCCAGATCGAACGCTATCCCTTCCACCAGGCCACGGAACGCAAAATGGCCGAGCTGGTCCGTCGTGGCGACGGCATTCTTGGGGTTGTACGATTAGACCGCCGACATGGAGTCGATGCTGCTGAGGTTCAGCGTGGCCGACACTTTCGCCCCACCGCAGGGCTGCCGTCCGGGTAGCGAACGTGCCCCGCGAAGCGCGCGCCATGGTCCAGCACAAGGTCGCCGAGGTCCTTGGTCGCTCCGTCGGCCAGTCCCGGCGGAAGTTCGTGGTCGCCATCCAAGAATCCGTTCTTGGAGAACTCGAGTGTCCTGGCCGAGCCGTCCACGTGCTTCAACGCAAGGCGCCCCTCTCCGTCGGTATCGCTCGCCGCTACCAACCGGGGCCTGCGATCACCTGTGCCTGGCGCAACGACTCGCACGTTGACGCCTGCGACTGGAATACCGGATTCGTCCACCACCCGCCCAAGGAGTGTTGCGCCCGCAACGAGTTCGAGCGCGACCGTGCGTTGCTCGCCTTTGGTCAGGAAGGGCACCGGCTGCGCCGTTGGGACCGCTTCGTTCTCCGCGTACCGAAGCTCGAATTCCGCGTCGACCGAGACGGCCAGGAACGAGGCCCGCCCCTGTTCATCCACCCACGCGGTCAGGTTCCGGCGGGCGGCCGGGATGCGCGCGGCATCGTGGTCGACCTCGGCATTTGGCGTCTTCCGCAATCGCAGCTCCGCGCCACGGAATTCGGGCGCCGTGCCCGCGCCGAAACCCGCGCCCGCCTTCACGTCCACGAACAGCGCCGCGCGCGGTTCCAAGGTCAGGGTCAGGGTGGAACCCTCTTTGGAATGCCAACGCACCGGCGCTTCGGTCGCGGCGGTGGGCGCGAGCGCGACCACCGCCAACTGGGTGTCGCTGCCTGTCCACTCGAGCGCGAACGCACCATCCGCCTCGGCGAACCCGTACACGAGGGCGTCGTGGGAGAGTCCGGCCCCGATCCGCCGCGCGGCGAACTCCCACTGCCATGACGCCCGGGCGGGGCCGGCGAGCACTAGCACCTCCCCGCCGGGTGTGGCGCCAGCCGCATAGGCGATGCGGCCTTCGATGCGTGCTCCGATTCCCGCGCGGCGGTCGGCGGGTGCGGCGGTGGGTGCCGCAGCCGCGTCGTCGGGCAATCCGACGGGTTGCACATTGGCTGTGGCGAGGGCGGAGGCGGGTCGGGCCAACTCGGGCCGGGCATCGGTCAACCCGGCCGCGCCCTCGGGCGCGCTGGGGGTCCTGTCGAGCAGCACGAGCGCGCCCAACGCAAGCGCCGACAACAACACGATAAGCAGCAAAGACGCTCGGCGGGCCATGGGCTCCACTGTATCGTTCGTCTCCGGAGTTGGTCGGTCCGTCCTAGTCCTTCAGTGTCAGCGTCACGCGCTGCACCTGACCCGCCTTCAGTTCGACCGTCCCCTCGGCGCGTTTGCCCGCGGGAGCGGTCGCCAAGACGCGGTAGGAGCCGGGGTTGAGCGGGCCGACCCTGTGTTCGTTGGGGGCCAGCGCGACCGGCGACTCTTCGAGCTCTTCGGGGTCGAAAAGTCCAAGCACTTGGCGGTCCTGCGCATCGCGCATATCGACGCGCACCAGTCCCTGGGCCAGCTCGGCCGGATCCGCCCCCTCCACGCACACGGTCAAGAACGCGCCCGGGGCCAACGGGAGCTCCACCTGGGCCATCTCGCCGGCGCGCACGGCGACACGGCCACTCTCGGCACTGACCAGGCCGCCGCGGCGTGCCTCGAACGTGTACTCGCCGGGTGCCAGGTCATAGAAGCGGAAGCTGCCGGTGAGGTCGCTCTCCGCGAGACCGAGGGCCTCCATCGCCGTCCCCGCCGCATTGCGGGCGAACACCGCGGCGGCTGCCACGGCCTTCCCCGCACTGTTGACGACACGCCCTTGCACCTGCCCCGGCAACAGCAGGTCGAAGTCCACGCCCTCGCGCACCTCGTTCGGTTCCAGCCGCACACCTGTGCGAAGGCTCCGGGCGGTGTTGGGGGCCATCTCCTGCATGCCACCGGGGAATGAGCCGCCGGCTTCGATCCGATAGCTGCCCGCGGCCAATAGCGTCAGTTCGTAGCGGCCGTCTTCGTCCGTGAACACGAAGCCAAGTCCGCCGCCCGTAAGCGACCCGAGCGCCGCACCGTCGTCCCTGGTTAGGAGCACAACGGAATACTGCAGGGGGCGACCGTCGGGCCCACGCACCTGTCCGCGGATCGCCCCGCTGGGCAGTTCGATGTTGAACTCATGGCTGTCAGCACGGGGGACTTCGCACCGAAATTCCACCGTACTGCCGAAGTCGCTCTCGGTCATCGGGCTCACCATCACCGCGTATCCGCCCGGCTCGGCCAAAACGACCTCGTAGCGACCCGTGCGGTCCACCCCCGCGGTGAAACTTGCTGAGGAACCAGGGTTGTGCGGCAGAAACTCCACCAGGCCCTCCGTGATGGCCTTGCCACCCTGGCGCACCATGCCGCTCACGACGATCGGATCCGCAGGCGGAGCGCCAAGTTCCAGGAGATACTCCACCCCATCCTCGAGATCCAGAGTCTGGCTGTGTGAGTTGGCGAGCACCGCAACCAAGTCCTCCTCCTCTGTGTCGCCTTCGTCTCCAAAAGAGCTGAACTGCCAACGTCCCGGCGCGAGCCGTTCGAACACAAACTCGCCGGCTGCGTCGGTGGAGGTCATCTCCCAGGCAGCCTCGGATGCCGCACTAGCTGTAACGTGAAGATCGGCTCCGGCCCGCTCGCCCCGTCGGTACAGCACGCCGCGCACCACTGCGCCCCGTCTCAAGGTCAGCACCAGGTCGGAGACTTGCACGTCCTCCTTGAATTCGACGACCACGTCTGCGCTGGCCGCGTGTTCAGGATGCTTCGCGCGCAAAGCCAAGGGGCCAGGTGGCTGGTTTTCGACCACAAAGCGCCCTTCGAAGTCGCTCGTCGCCAAAGTGGGCTCCGAACCGCCGATGGTGATCACGCCATAGTTGTCATTCCCCTCGCTCTGGATCACGGCAGCGTTGGCCACGGACTTGCCCGCCGCGTCGACGACCATGCCGCGCAGGCCGGTGGGCCGACGCAGTTGCAGTTCTACTGGCACGTCGTTTGGCGCCATGACGGAGAGGGCCACGCTGGGAGAGAAACCCCTGCCATTCGCTTCGACGGTCACTGGCCCGGGACTCTCGAACTCCAGGCGGAAACGTCCCTCTGCGTCGGTTCGCACCGTGCTTGGAAGATGCGCGCCCGCCACGAAATGCACAGAGTAGGTTTTGGGTTCCCCCGCGACTTCGGCCCGAGCCACCGGTGTCCCGTCGGGTGCAAGCACCCGCCCCACGATGGCAGGCGCGGGGTGGAGCACGAGGATCAGATCCATCTGGTTTCGCCGCGTGTCCTCGTGGCGCGCCAGGAAATGCGCTTCGTCGGACTTCCACTTTGCTACGAGGTCGTAGGTCATATCCGTCGCCAGTCCGCGGAGGACGAAGTGACCTTCCTCGTCCGCGATGGCATCGACTGTCCCGTAGTGCCCGGAACCGACTCCTGCCTGGTCTTCGAGCGCCTTCCGGTTCGCGTACGCGGTGACGACCACTCGCGACGCGGGTCGACCGTCGGGGTGTCGGACGTGGCCAGCCAAACGGGCTCCGTGGGGGAGCACGAGGTTTCCCAGGTTCCGGCGCACGCCGTTCACGAGGTCAGCTGCCAATGTGTGGGTGGCCGCCAAGTGCCCATCTTTGGAGAGGTCTAGGGACCTCGCCGAGGTGGCGACCCGCGGCATCTCGAAGCGCCCTTCGGTGTCGGTACTCGCCGTAGAGCGAGCGTCCGACGCTGGCTCACGCGCAATGAGGCTGGCGCCTGCTACGGGTGCCCCCAACTCGTCAACCACACGCCCGATCAGGTGCGCGCCGGCGGGCAACTCGAGCACCATCGCGCGCTGCTCGCCGCTTGCCAGGGCGGCTACGGTCCTTGCCGTTTCGACGGCGGCGGGTCCCTTGTAGTGGAGCTCGAAGTCGCGCTCGATGGGTACAGCTAGGAACGTCGCGAGCCCGTGCTCGTCCACCCACCCCGACATGTTGCGACGGGTGGCGGAAAGGCCGGACGCGCGTTCGTCGGACCCGCTCGGGAGCCGCAATCGCAGCTCCGAATCGCGGAAGTCTGGCGCCGTCGCGGCATCGAACCCCGCACCGCGTCGCACGTCCACGAACAATGCCGCGCGCGGTTCCAAGGTCAACGTGAGCGGCGCCGTGTCCGCATCGCTCCAGCGCACCGGGGCCTCGGTCGCGGCGGTGGGGGCCATGGCCGCCACGGCGAGTTCCGCGCTGTCGCCGCTCCACTCGAGGGCAAACCGCCCCTCCGCATCGGCGAACCCGCGCACCAGCGTGTCCGCGTCCAAGCCCGCGTGGACGCGCCTTCCCGCGCGCTCCCAACGCCAGGCGGCGCCGGGCGTCCCTGCGTACACCAGCACCCCTCCACCGGGTATGGCTCCGTCCGCGTAGGCGACACGGCCCTCGATGCGGGCGGCCACGCTGGCGCGGCGGGCCGGGGGTGTCTCTGCCGCCGGCGCGGCTTCCGTCTCCGCCGCCGACGCAGGCCTCACCGCCGACACCTCGGGCCCGAGCAGGGCCGCGCCCGCGACACCCTGGGAGGAGGGCGGCTCTCCGTGGAACAGATAGAAGGCCCCCAACGCGAGCGCGGGCAGGAACAGAAGAAGCAGCAGGGGCGAGCGGCGTGCCATGGCTCCCAATGTACCGCTGCCGCCTGCGGGTGGCGGATCAGTCCTTCAAACGCAGGCGCAGGCGGCGCTCTTGGCCGGGGCTCAGCTCCACCCGCCTTTCGACCCGGTTGCCGTCGGGGCCCGTCGCGGAGGCGCGGTACGAGCCGGGCGCGAGTGGCCCGAAGCGCTGTTCGTCGAAGGAGCGCTCGGTGCTCAGTCGGTCGCCCCAATCTTCTCGGCTGAAGGTTTCACCGGTCACACGGTCTTTCGCGTCGCGAAGTTGAACGCGAACGAGTCCTTGCGCCAACTCCAGCGACTCGGCGCTTTCCACGCGGACGATCAGGTACGCGCCAATCGCCAAGACCAAGTCGAGTTCCGCTACTTCGCCACTCTCCACGGTCACCGGGGCACTTTCCGCGCTGACCTGGTTGCCAGCTCGGGCGTGGAACGTGTACTCCCCGGGTGGCAGGCCGCGCCAGCGGAAGTTGCCAACCGCGTCACTTCGTGTGGAGCCCATGGATTCGACTGGGACGCCCGATGCATACCGTGCGAATACCGTGGAGTCTGCGACGGGCTTGCCGTCGCCGTCCGTGATCTGGCCGTGTACCTCGCCAGGCGCCACGAGTTCGAAGTCGACTCCCTCGCGCACCTCATCCTTTCCGATGTACACACCCGTGTGCATGCCGTGGATGGCCGTGGGTGACCCATCGCTCCATGCGGGGTGGCGCTCGCCGCCGACAGCGACCCGGTAGCTTCCCGGGGCCAGCATCGTGATTTCGTAGTGCCCCTCTGCGTCAGTGCTCGTAGAGCCGTAGGCGCCGCCGCCCATCGTGCCTACCGCCAAGCCATCCTCCCTGACGCACGTGACGAGCACGCGCGCCACGGCCTTGCGATCGGGCCCACGAACATGCCCGCGGACTACTCCTCCAGGCAGGTGGAAGTCGAGTGCATGACTCGGTGCCGCGGGAATCTCGCAATGCAGCTCCAGGCTCGTGCCCGGGTTGCCGTTGGCGTCGAGGTCGCCGTTGCGGACGGTCATCACATAGCTGCCTGGCTCGGGTAGAACCACGTCGTAGCGACCCGTCTCGTCAACGCTCGCGATGCGCGTGCTTGCGGTTTTGCTCCGAAGGGGCAGGAAGGTGAGCACACCTTTCGCGAGGGGTTTCTCCGCGCAGAGCACCCGACCGCGAACGTGGACGGGGTCGAGGGGGGGCGAGCCGAGTTCCACCTGGTACTCGCCACCGTCCTCCACCACGAGCATTTGCGTGCGCATGTTCTCGAATGCCTGGGCGAAGTTTGGCTTCGTGGGGTCGGCCGGGAACCTTTTGCTGCCCATCGAGAAAAGATGCCAGCGGCCCGCGGCTAGCCGCTCGAACACGAACTCGCCGGCGGCATCGGTGGATACCGTGGTGCCAAACGGGTTGCGCGATGCGCTGGCCGTGACACTCACCCCGGCGCCTGCGCGTTCGCCCCCTTCGTAGAGCACACCGCGCACCGTCGCGCCGCGCGCCAGAGGAATGACGACCTCATGCGCCTCTTGGTCTTCCTGTACATCGACGACCACGTTGGTGCCTTGGGCGTACTCGGGGTGCTGCGCGCGCAGAACGAGCTGCCCGGCGGGCGCGAGCATCTGGAAACGTCCATCCGCGTCGCTGCGCATCTCCGCGGATTCGAAATCGATGTCGGATCCGAACGCGATCCACCGATCCGTGTACGCATCGGCTTTGCTCACGGTGGCCCCTTGCACCGGATCGCCGGTGGTGTCGACCACTCGGCCGTTCACGGTCAGCGAACGGCGCAGTTGCAGCTCGAGGGGCACGTCGCCAGGGACCGCGATGGAGACGGTCAGGCTCGGGGCAAAGCCCTTTGCTGCGGCGCGGATGGAAAAGGTGCCCGGCTTTTCCATCTGAAGGCGGAAGTTGCCCTCCGCGTCCGTCCGCGCGGGGGTGTAGAAGAGCTCATCTTCCCACGGCCATGCGGAGGTTTCCTCACGCTTGGCGCGGACCTCGGCCCCGGCCACGGGATGGCCATTCGGATCCAGCACTTTGCCGATCGCGCCCGGGGCGGGCACGAGCACGAGGACCAGATTCGTTTCGCCGTCCGGCATGTCCTCTTGAACTGCCAGTTGGAAGCCGCCGTCGGTGTCGCGTCTGGCAGTCAGATCGTAGTGAACGCCCTTTGCCAGCCCACGGAGCTGGAAGCGACCCTCGGCATCGGTGGTGGCCGCGTTTGCGTCCGAACTCCAACCGGCAGTTGTCCCGGTCTGAAGTTGGCTCGTGGGATTCATGTGGGCCAAGACCGCGACCCCCGCCGCGGGGCGCCCATCGGAGTCGAGGACCCGGCCGGCGAGGCTGGCGCCTTGCTCCAGCACGAGATCGCCCAGATCCCTGCGGCTGCCGTGCAGAAGCGCTGGGCCGACGTCGTGCTGGCCGCGCACATAGCCCTGCTTGGTGATCGCGATGCTGGTGACGGTGGGACTGAGCAGACGAAGGTCGAAGCGCCCCTGCTTGTTCGTACGCGCTGAGACCAGCGTTCCAACTGCGCCCATCCCCAGTTCACCACGGGCACGCACGTGCGCGGACTCGATCGGCGCGCCAGCTTCGTCCACCACTCGACCGAGGAGGTGTGCACCGGCGTCGAGTTGCATGGGGAGCGATCGCTGCTCGCCGCTGACTAGGAGGGGAACCGACTTCATGGCGGCGACCGCGAGGTTGCCCTCGTATGCAACCTCGAGGTTCTGGTTCACGGGCGCGGCTAGAAACGTGGCCCGGCCTGCTTCGTCCACCCACGCGATGGTGTCGAAACGGGTGTTTGCCACACCTTCGGTGGGCTCCTTCGGAGTCTGGAGGCTGCTTTGCAAGCGCAACCCAGCCTTGTGGAAGTTGGGGGCGGAGCCCTCGGAGAAGCCCGCACCAGCCCGCAGTTCCACGATCAGCGCCGCGCGCGGTTCCAATGTGAGGGTGAGCGGCGTTCCATCGGCGGCGCTCCAGCGCAACGGCGTCTCGGTCGCCGCGGTGGGGGCGAGGGCGGCTACGTAGAGCTCGGTTTGTTCGCCTGTCCACTCCAGCGCGAAACGTCCGTCGGCGTCAGCGACGCCGTGTGCCAGTGCGTTCGCCCCGAGCCCCGCGTGCAGGCGCCGCGCCGCTCGCTGCCATTGCCAGTTGGCTCGTGGCTTTCCCGCGACCACCCACACCGGCCCGCCGGGTACGGCTCCGTCTGTGTACGCGATGCGGCCCTCGATGCGGGTGGCCACGCGGCGGTTGGTGGCGGTGTTCGCCTCCATCGGAGGCGCTTCAGCCGCGTTCAACGCGATTTCCGCGGCCCCCTTGGCCGCTTCCGCCAAGAACTCTGGGATGGCTAACTCGGCCACGCCCGCGGACGCGCTGGTGGGGCTGTTGAGCAGCAAGCGGGCGCCGAGCGCGAAGGCCGGCAACCAAAGTAGAAGCAGCAGGGGCGAGCGGCGTGCCATGCTGCCCACTGTACCGCTCGCTTTGGTTTGTGGGGGGGCTGGGTCAGTCCTCCCAAGCCATGCGGAGGTGAAGTTTCTGGCCGGTTACAAGATCTACCAAGCGTTCGGCCCGATGGCCATCGGGACCTGTGACGATGGCTCGGTAGCTGCCCGGTGCCAGGGGTCCAAAACTCCGCTCGTCGAAGTGGTTCGTGCTGTTCAGCCTACTGCCGAACGCGTCCGCGCCGAGGAGTGCACCCACCTGGCGGTTCTGCGCGTCGCGTACGTCCACTCGCACCATGCCCTCGGCCATCTGGCCCGGTTCGACGCCGTCCACACTCAGGATCAAGAAGGCGCCGGCGCGCAGAACCAACTCGACCTCGGACACTTCCCCGGCCCGCACAGTGATCGGCGCACTTTCCGCACTGGCCAAGCCGCCGCCACGCGCGTAGAACGTGTAGTCCCCGGGCGCAAAGCCAGGCCAACGAAAGTTGCCCACAGCGTCGCTTTGGATCGTGTGCCACGATCCCATGGGTGCCCCGGTTGCGTCCCACGCCAAGAGCGCAGCCACCGCCACGTGTGCGCTTCGGCCGCGCCCAACGCAAGGGCAGGCAACTACGAGAGAAGCAGCATGGGCGAGCGGCGTGCCATGCCGCCCAATGTACCGCTGCCGATCGCGGGCGGGGGGGTCAGTCCTTCAAACGCAGGCGCAGGCGGCGTTCTTGGCCGGGGCTCAGCTCCACGCGCTTTTCGACCCGGTTGCCGTCGGGGCCCGTCGCGGAGGCGCGGTACGAGCCGGGTGCGAGTGGCCCGAAGCGCTGTTCGTCGAAGGAGCGCTCGGTGCTCAACAGTTCGGCGAAGTCCTCCATGCTGAAGAGCCCACCCATTTGCCGGTCGTCGCCGTCGCGCACGTCGACACGCACCAGCCCCTGCAGTAGTTCCGCGGTTTCCGTGCCCTCGACTCGCACGATCAGGTACGCACCTTCGCCCACGACGAGTTCGACCTCGGCCACTTCGCCGGCGCGCACCTTGATCCGTGCGCTCTCGGCGCTGGCGCGCTCGCCCCCGCGCGCGTGGAACGTGTAGTCGCCGGGTGCAAGGCCGCGCCAGCGGAAGTTGCCCGAGGGGTCGCTCTGCACGAAGCTCATCGTTTCGATGGGAGCGCCGGAAGCATCCCGCGCGAAGATCGCCATCGACGAAACCGGTTTGCCCGAGCCATCGCGGACCCGACCGCGCACCTCGCCTGGGGTCACCAGTTCGAAGTCCACACCTTCGCGCACCTCGTCCTTGCCAAGTTGCACACCCGTGCGCAGACCGCGCGCCGTGGTGGGGGACTCGTCCACCATGCCGCCGAAGTTGTTGCCGCCTGCGGCGACGCGGTAGCGGCCCGGTGCCAACAGCCCAAGTTCGTACTGGCCTTGGTCGTCCGTCAACGCGGATCCGTAGCCGCCGCCCGTCATCGTGCCGACGGCCGAACCGTCCTCACGCGACCACGTCACCATGGTCTGGGCCACCGGGCGCCCGTCGGGTCCGCGCACACGACCGCGGATCGCTCCCCCGGGCAGATTCACGTCGAAGTCGAACGACTCCGCCTTCGGCACATCGCAGCGCAACTCCACTTGTGTGCCCGCGTTGCCGGGGCCGCCCATCTCCCCGGTGCCGGCCGTCACGAGGTAGCCGCCCGGTTCGGGCAACACGATCTCGTAGCGTCCCGCGCCGTCCAAACTGGCGAGCTTCAGGCCCGCGGAGCCGCCCGATTGGGGCACGAAACTGAGGATGCCCTTCGAGAGCGGCTCACCGGCCCGGCGCACGACCCCGCGCACGGTCACGGGATCCGCGGGGGGCGCGCCGAGCTCGACCACGTACTCGACACCCTCCTCCAGCTCGAGCACCTGCATCTTGAGGTTCTCGAGCATCGAAGCCAGGCCCCGTTCCTCGCTGTCCGAGCTCATGTCGAAGCCGCCCATGGACATGATTTGCCAGCGGCCGGGCGGCAGGCGCTCCAGCACGAACTCTCCGGCGCCATCGGTGGTGGCCATGCGCGTTTCCATCGCCGGCATCGCGTTGGCGATGATCTGCACACCGGCGTCGGTGCGACCGTCCTTCGCGAAGAGCACCCCGCGCACCAACGCGCCCCGTCGGAGGGAGAGCACGATCTCCTCAGGAGCTTCACCCTCGACCAACTCCACGGCGACTTCCGTGCTGACCGTGTGCTCGGGGTGGCGGGCGCTGAGCACGATTTCGCCCGCGGGCAGGTCGACCAACGCAAAACGCCCATCGGCGTCCGTCTTCGCCGTCGGGCCGCTCTCTGTCTCGGCGGATTGCATGCGCGCGAAGAAGGTCATCGCCTTCGCGACGCTCGCGCCCTCGACCGGGTTGCCCGCGGGGTCCACGACCTTTCCGGCGAGGGTGAGGGAGGGGCGCAACCGGAGCTCGTGCACGGCGTCGGTGGGGGCCACTACCGAGAGCGACGCGCTCGGCGCGTAGCCGGGCGCCAGCGCCTCGAGCGACACGGTGCCCGCCTCGTCCAACTCCAGTCGGAAGTTGCCCTGCTCGTCCGTCCGTGTGGATTGCATCGTGGTTCGGCCACCCATCCAAGGGTTGCCGGTAGGGCCCTCGGACGTCGCGCGCACCGTCGCGTCGGCGAGGGGCTCGCCCTTCGGTGTGAGCACGCGACCGAGCAGCTTCGGCGCGGGCTCGAGCACCAGCAGCAGCTCGCCGTCGCCTTCGCGCACACGTTGCTGGCGCACGTGCAGCCTGGCGCCGTCGGTTTCGAGGTTGGCTTCCAAGTTGTAGCGGCCCCCTTCCACGAGACCCGCCAGCAGGAAACGGCCCCGATCGTCCGCCTTCGTCTGCGAGCGGAATCCCCGCCAAGCGGTCATGCCGCCCGACTGACCCAGGCTCATGGGGTCCACCTGGGCGATCACCTCGGCGCCCACCGCCGGCGCGCCGTCGGGGAGGCGCACCTCACCCGCGAGTTGTGCGCCGTCCTCCATCACCACATCGCCGACGTCCCGCTGGTCCCCGTCGGAGAGGTCGTCGGGAAGCGGCGCGCGGCTGATCAGGAAACCCTCCTTGGAAAGGACCAAAACCACGGCGTCCTTTCCCACGTGGGTCAGTTCGAAGCGCCCGTCGGCGTCCGTCTTGGTCTCGTCCCGTTGTTCGCCCGGCATCCCGAACGGCCCCGCCGCGTGCGCGCGCACGCGGACGCCCTCGAGAGGGTGCCCTGCGCTGTCCACGAGGCGGCCTCGCACGGTTGCGCCGGCGCCGAGCACCAGGGTCACCGGGCGCTGCTCGCCCGCCGAGAGGGGCGCCACGGCCTGCGAGCTTTCCGCGGCGTTCTCGCCGTCGTAGGAGAGTCGCAGCTCGCGCCCCACGGCGACCGCCAGAATCCTCGCGCGCCCCTCGCCGTCGACCCACGCGCTGGCCCGGCGGTCGTTCGAAGACGGGTTCCACGCCTCGCTGGAGGTGATGTCCTCGAGAACCGCGCCGGGGGAGCGCTCGGCGGGACCCAGCTCGATCTCTTCGCCCTCGAAGCTGGGGGGCGAGCCAGCCGCGAAGCCGCCGCCGGCGCGGACCTCCACCAAAAGGGCGGCGCGGGGCCCAAGGGTCAGGGTCACGGGCGAGGTCTCCTCGGGGTTCCACACGGCGGCCGCGTCGGTCGCAGCGGTGGGAGCCATCGCCGCGAGCTCGAGTCGCTCGCCGTCGCCGCTCCACTCGAGGGCGAAGCGGCCATCCGCGTCGGCAAAGGTGTGGACCGATGCGTCCACGTGCTGGCCCGCGTGGAGGCGCCGCGCCGTGCGCTGCCAGTTCGACGGGAACTGGGCCGGTCGGGCGAGCACCAGCACGGGCCCCCCGGCCACAGCTCCGTCCGCGAACCGGACGCGTCCCTCGACCCGGGTGCCGAGGCCGACCCGGCGGCTGCCGGCGGGGGCCTGGTCCCCGCTCCGGTCATCCCCGACACCTGCGAGCGCCCCCTCGGCACCCGCCGCGGCCCCGTCCGCCTCGGCCAAGTCGGCGCTCCTGGCCCGGGGGGCGTCCTCGCGCAGGGCACCCTCGACCCCCTCCTCGGGGGGGCGGGGGCCGCCGCCCAGGAAGAACAGGGCGGCCAGGGCGAGGGGGGGCAGGAGCAGGAGGAGCAGCAGGGGGGAACGGCGCGCCATGGCCCGCACTTTACGCCCCGGTTGGGACGCCATTGCCGGTTGTGCCGGGTCCGGCGCTCGCCGCTCGCAGGGAAGGCCACCCGTGCTTACACTCCCCGCCCCGAAGAGGACCCGGACGGGCCGCGCGCGGTCGCCGACCGGACGTTCGCGGCACCCCGAAGGTCCCCGCTCCCCGCCAGCTCGGACGCGGGGCGACAACGAGCCTGTTCCACGCCTACATGACCCCCCCTGACGCCCTCGCGGGCCTGGTCCGCGGCCTGCACCACGTCGCCATCGCCGTGCCCGACCTGGAGGCCGCCCGCAAGAGCTACGTCGACGCGCTGGGCCTCGTGCCCAGCGAAGTCGAGTACGTGGCCGACCAGAAGGTCAACGTGCTGGTGCTCTATGCCGGCGGCCAGCGCATCGAACTGGTCGAGCCCGCCGCGCCCGATTCGCCGATCACGAAGTTCCTCGAGAAGCGCGGCCCCGGGCTGCACCACCTGGCGTGGCTCGTCGACGACGTCGCCGCGGCCGTCGAACACCTCGTGTCGTTGGGTGTCCCGATGATCGATACCGCGCCGCGGCCCGGCGCCCACGGCACACGCATCGCGTTTGTCCATCCCAAGGGCACCCACGGGGTGCTCAGTGAACTCGTCGAGTGTCCCGCCCCTATGCAAGTGAAAGGAGAACCGAAGCGATGAGCGCCGAAACGCCGCTGGAGCGCCTGCGCCGCATGCGCGAACTGACCCTCGAGGGTGGGGGTGCGAAGCGCATCGAGGCCCAGCACAAGAAGGGCAAGCTGACCGCGCGCGAGCGCATCGACTTCCTCGTCGATGAGGGTTCGTTCGTCGAGATCGACCGCTTCGTGACGCATCGCTGCACGGACTTCGACATGGCCGAGCAGAAGATTCTCGGCGACGGTGTGGTCACGGGCCACGCGTTGATCGAAGGGCGGCCGGTCTACCTCTACAGCCAGGACTTCACCGTGTTCGGCGGTTCGCTGTCGGAGACCCACGCGGAGAAGATCTGCAAGATCATGGACATGGCCTTGAAGGTCGGTGTGCCGATCGTGGGCCTCAACGACTCGGGCGGCGCGCGCATCCAAGAAGGTGTGCAGAGCCTGGGCGGATTCGCCGAGATCTTCTGGCGCAACACCCAGGCGTCGGGCGTGGTGCCGCAGGTCTCCGCGATCATGGGGCCGTGTGCGGGCGGCGCGGTGTATTCGCCTGCGATCACCGACTTCATCTGCATGGTCGAGAACACCTCGTTCATGCACATCACGGGCCCCGAGGTCGTGAAGTCCGTGACCCACGAGGACGTCAGCAGCGAGGACCTGGGCGGCGCCGACGTGCACGCCACGCGCTCGGGTGTCGCGCACTTCACCAGCCCGGACGACCGCGCTTGCATGCAGCTCGTGCGCAAGCTCCTGTCGTACCTGCCGCTCAACAATGCGGAGGATCCGCCGTTCGCGCACACCGAGGATCCCCGCGACCGCTGCGAAGAGGCCCTCGACAGCCTGGTGCCGCTCGATCCGACGAAGCCCTACGACATGACTCGGGTGATCGAGCTCATCGTCGACGAGGGTTCGTGGTTCCCGGTGCTCGACGCCTACGCGCGCAACATCCTGGTCGGCTTCGCGCGTCTGGGAGGTCACGTGGTCGGCATCGTGGCCAACCAACCGGCCGTGCTGGCGGGCTGTTTGGACATCGAAGCGTCGATCAAGGGAGCGCGTTTCATCCGCTTCTGCGACGCGTTCAACATCCCGATCGTCACGTTCGAGGACGTCCCCGGTTTCCTGCCCGGCACCGATCAGGAGTACCGCGGCATCATCCTGCACGGCGCGAAGCTGCTCTATGCCTACTGCGAGGCCACCGTGCCGAAGCTGACCGTGATCACCCGCAAGGCCTACGGCGGCGCCTACGACGTGATGGCGTCGAAGCACATCCGCGCGGACATCAACCTCGCGTGGCCGACGGCCATGATCGCGGTGATGGGCGCGGCCGGCGCGGCCAAGATCATCCACCGCCGTGAGATCCAGGAGGCCTCCGACCCGGCCGCCATGGAGCGCAAGAAGACCCAGGAGTACGAGGACAAGTTCAACAATCCCTACCGCGCGGCCGCGCGCGGTTTCGTGGACGACGTGGTGGAGGCGAGCCGCACGCGGCCGCTCCTGATTCGCAGCCTCGAGCTGTTGCGTTCGAAGTACGAGAACCGGCCGCAGCGCAAGCACGGCAACATCCCGCTCTGATGGCCGCCATGTTCAAGCGCCTTTTGATCGCCAACCGCGGCGAGATCGCCCTGCGCATCATCCGCACGGCGCGCGAAATGGGCATCGAGTCCGTCGCGATCTTCTCGGAGGTCGACCGGGCCGCACTGCACACGCGTTTCGCCGAGATCGCCTACCCCTTGGGTGGGCGCACCCCGCGCGAGTCGTACCTCGACATCGGCAAGGTCATCGCTGCGGCCAAGGCCACCGGAGCCGAGGCAGTGCACCCGGGTTACGGCTTCCTCGCGGAGAACACCAAGTTCGCGACCGCCGTGCTCGAAGCGGGGCTGATCTGGGTCGGTCCGCCCCCGAAGGCGATCATCGACATGGGCGACAAGATTGGCAGCCGCGTGCTGATGCGCCAGGCCGGTGTGCCGATCGTGCCCGGTTGGGCCGAGCCCGTGGCCGATGCGGCCGCCGCGGTGCGCGCTGCGAAGGAGATCGGCTACCCGATCGCCCTGAAGGCCAGCGCTGGCGGCGGAGGCAAGGGCATCCGCGTGGTGCGCTCCGAGGGCGAGATGGAAGCGGCGTTCCGCACCGCCTCGGGCGAGGCCCAGGCGTCGTTCGGCGACGGGCGCATGTACCCCGAGCGCTACCTGGACCAACCGCGCCACGTCGAGATCCAGGTGCTCTTCGACAAACACGGCAACGGTGTGCACTACGGCGAGCGCGAGTGCTCGATCCAGCGCCGCCACCAGAAGCTGGTGGAAGAATGCCCCTCGCCCGTCATCACGCCCGAGCAGCGCGCGGCGATGGGCGCAGCGGCCCTCAAAGCGGCGCGCGCGGTCGGGTACGAGGGCGCCGGCACGGTCGAGTTCCTCTGGTCGAAAGGCGAGTTCTTCTTCCTCGAGATGAACACCCGCCTCCAGGTGGAGCACCCCGTCACGGAGATGGTCTACGGCGTGGACTTGGTGCGCGAACAACTGCGCATCGCCGCGGGCGAGCCCCTCGGTTACACCCAGGACTCGATCCAACCGCGCGGTTGGTCGATCGAAGTGCGCATCAACGCCGAGGACCCGACAAGCGGCTTCCTGCCGTCCACGGGCACGATCAGCAACCTGCGCCTACCCGGTGGGCCTTGGGTGCGGCTCGATTCGGCCATGTACCGGGGCCTCGAAGTGGGCCTCGAGTACGACCCGATGCTCGCGAAGTTGATCGTCTGGGGTCCCGACCGCATGAGCGCGATCTGGCGCATGAAGCGGGCGCTCGAAGAACTGAACGTCGGCGGCGTGCGCACCGGCGCGCCCGCGGCGCTCCGTGTGTTGCGCGAGGCGCGGTTCAAGTCGGGTGACTACGACACCCACTTCCTCGAAAGCTTGGACCAGAAGGACGACATCCTCGGCCTTGCTCCCATCGCCGCCGCGGCCGCCGCGGTGCACCGCTGGAACCTGGCCCGCCGCAGCGCCCTCGATCCCACCAGCGCGCGTCGCGACGGCTGGAAGGCCCGCGGCCGCGCCCGTCAGTCCCCCTTCTCCGCCCGTCCCCTCGACGGCACCCCGCGCCCGGAGGCCAAGTCGTGAAGTACTTCGTGGAAGTGAACGGCGTCGAGCACGTGGTCGAGCTCACCGAGCGCCTCGGCGAGGTCTTGCTCTCCGTCAACGGCGATCCGATCGCCATGGATTTCGTCGAGGTCGACCGACTGGGGCAGTTCGCGATCATCGTCGGCGAGCGCAGCTACGGCGTGTCGATCGACGGCGACGAGCAAAGCCAGGCCTTGACCATTGCCGGGCAGCAGTACCGCATCGAAATCGAGGACGAGCGGGAACGCGCCGCCAGCGCCGCGAGTCGCGCCTCGGGCGCGAAGGGCGGGACCGTGAAGGCGATCATGCCCGGCGTCGTCGTGCAGGTGATGGTGAAAGAGGGCGACCATGTGACGGCAGGGCAGCCGCTCCTGATCCTCGAGGCGATGAAGATGCAGAACGAGATCGCCGCACCCGTCGCGGGGACCGTCGCCCGCCTCTTCGCGGAAGCCGGCAAGGCGGTCGCGAGCGGCGAACGCCTGGTGCTGATCGAAGGCTGAAACGGACGCGGCGCCGGGTGCGCGGGCCGGGTGCGCGGGCCCGGTGCGCGGGCCTCCAGGCCCGCCTTGGAGCGCGGGGCTGTCCCCGCAGTGTGATTCCGCTTGGGCGCGGACAGGGCCGCGCCCCTACAGACCGCAGCGCGGGGACTGGAACAAGGCGGGCCTGGAGGCCCGCGCACCCGGCTCGCAGCGCACCCGTGTCACCGCGCACCCGTGTCACCGCGCACCCGTGTCACCACGCACCCGTGTCACCGCGCACCCGTGTCACCGTGCACCCGTGTCACCGCGCATCCGGCTCGCAGCGCACCCGGCCCGCCGCGAACCTACGAGCGGCCCAGCAGCGCCTTCAGCACCGCGATCTCCCTCTCCACACGCTCCATGTCCTGCGCCGGCGTCTGGGGGTCGTCGGCCGCCGCCTGCCACGTGGCGAGCGCGTCCTCCGTGGCGCCCATGGCCGCCTGGGCCTGGGCCAGGAACACCAGGCGCGCGCCGCGATCCGGGCCCGCGGGTGTGGCGTCCACCGACGCGCGGGCGTCCTCGAGCGCCGCGGCCGCATTGCCGAGGAAGAGCCGCAGGCTCGACCGCTCGGCGAGCAGCGCCGCATTGCCCGGGTCGGCCGAGTCGTCGCGGTCGAGGACCACCGCGCGTTCCAGCGCCGGCATCAGTGTGGCGAACCGCGGCTGCTCGCTGACGCGCGAACGGGCGATCTCGAGCGCCTCCGCGGCGCGCCCGTGGGCGGCCAGGTGGCGCGCGACGACCTCGGTGTCTTCGGGGAACTCCCGCTCGGCGAGCGCCGCCGCGTACTCCGCGGCGGCCTTGTCGTCCGCGAGCGCCTCCAGGGCCGCCAAGCGCTCGAGCGACGCCGACATGTACAGCTCGGGCGAAACGGGCTCCGCGCCGCGTGTCAGACCGGCCCGCGCCAACTCGAGCTGCTGCACCGCATCCGCGTAGCGTCCCGTGCGCGCCAGGATCGTGCCGAGCATCCAGCGCTGGCTGGCGCCCTCCCGATTCCCGAGCACGTCGCGGATCACTGTTTCGGCGCGGTCGTACCGCCCCTGGCCAAACAGCAGGAGGCCGAGGGAGTGCATCGCGAAGTAGGTGTCTTCGTTGATCTCGCGGTACCCCGCGAGCCCGACGGAAAGGTGGTCGGCCGCACGGTACTTGTTGTGCGCGACCTCGACCGGATCGCCGGGCAGGTCGAGCAGCGCCTGGGCCGCGACGAAGTTGGCCTGGAACCTCTGTTCCGCGCTCAGATCCTTGGCCTCGTCGAGGATGCGGGTGGCGAGTTCGAGGGCGCGCTCGGGCGCCACCGCCAACTCCGCACCGGCCTGGTGCAGCAGCAGTTCGGCTTCGACGTTCTGGCGATCCTCGAAGCGGGGCGCCATTTCGCGGTACAGGGCGAGCGCCTCCTCGGCGCGCCCGGTGTTGAGCAGCAGGCGGCCCAGGGAGCGCACGTTCTCGACGGTCGGCAGGAGCTCCAAACTGCGGCGCAAGGCCGTTTCCGCGCGGGCCTCGTCGCCCATGTCGAGCAACGTGCGCGCCCGGTACAGCTCGACGGCGGGGCTGTCGTACCCGCGCTCGAGCAGGCTGTCGAGCCACTCCAAGTGCTCCTCGGGCGAGCGCGCGCCTTCGACCACTTCGAGCTGGTTGGCGCGCCAGAGGAGCAGGCTGGGCGACGGCACGATGTCGTCGCGACGCGGGTCGTAGCGCCAGCCACTGCGCTCGGCCGACAGCTCGACGGCGCGGCGCATGGAAGCCGCCGCCGCCTCACCCTCGAAGTTCGCGGCTTGCGCTTCTGCGAGCAACGCGTGCGCCGCCACATGGCCGGGCGCGAGGGCGACGGCACGCTCGAGGCTGTTCTTGCCCATCGCGTGCAGCAGTTCGCCGAGCAGCAATCCGCCCAACTCGGTGTGTGCGCGCGCGCTCTGGCGCGCGGTGTGGTCCGCCACGTGGCGCCACAGGTCCGTCGGCGTGCGCCAGTGCCGCGCTTCGCCGTGCAGCCAGGCCCCACCGGCCAGCGCCAGCACCAAGGCTCCCAGGAGGCCGGGTTTGCCGAGGCGTCCGAAGAACGGCGCCGCGAAGAGCGCGATCAGGGCCGCCGGCAACAGCAGCAGCCGCGTGGAGAAGGCCTCGGGCAGGACGAACAGCGCGTTGGAACCGAGCACCAGCGCGACGAGCGCCGCGAGGAACAGAGCCCCGCGGGTGCGGCAGCGGGGGAACAGCGCGAAGGTCAGCGCCACCGCGCCGAGCAGCGCGGCGAGACCGAGGAGGTTGGCGGGCGCGAAGGCCGAGAGCGCCGTCACCTGGGCGGCGGAGTGGTCCGGGCTGCCGCCGAAGATGCGGCTCGCGAGCGGATCGAAACCGAGCACAGCAGGCAGTCCGGCCGCGGCCATGCGCAGGCCGCCCAGCACCCGATCCAGCCCACCCGCCGCCGCCAGCGGATTGGCCACGGGGTCCACAAAGTCGCCGCTCGGCAGCAGACCGCCGCCCATTGCGACGCGCAGCCCCGCCGCGAGCGCCAACGCGAGCGCCGGCACGGCCAACAGACCCGCGCGGCCGAGGGCACCGCCGAGCGCCGCTGCGAGCGACCCGGCACGCGCGCGCGAGGCCTCGAGCACGAAGATCACCGGCACGACCAGGAACGCGACCTCGTGGGAGAGCGCGCCGAACAGGGCCAGCACGGCCGCACCCGCGGCGCCGGCGAGGCCGGGGCCCCGCGCATCCGCGGAACCGCCGAACCACACACACAGGCTGGCGAGCGAGAACACAGCGCCGAGTTGCAGCGCCAGCCCACCGGCGTCGAGCACGACGTCCGCGTGCACGGGCAACGCGACGAAGAGCAGCCCCGCGGCGATGGCGTGCGGGGCCTTGCGGAAGAGGCGCCAGCCCAGCTCGACCACCAGCAGGGCGGCGATCGCGTGCAGGGCGAGGGAGAACAGCTTGAACGGGATCGCGCCGCCGCCGGGCTGCGCCGGGTTGTAGGGCTCGCCGACCACGAGCGTGCCGAGGCCCATCAGCGCGCTGGCCACTGGCCGGTGGAGGGCGACCTCGGGGCGCGCACCACCCCACCAATCCGACCCCACCACCGCGCCAAAACTGCCCGTGCCCTCGGCCAGGGCGCGGAGCTCGGGGTGTCCGACCATCAGGGCGCGTCCGTCGCGCACCAACTCGGCCCCCTGGGAGCCCCCCGTGCGGGCCGCGGGCGCATACAGGAACGGCCAGATCAGGAACATCACGGCCACGAGGGCCACACCCATGCGCTGCCAGGTGGCGGGTTCCAGGGGGGCGGAGGGGGCGCTCTGGGTGCTCATAGGGGGGGATGGTAGTGCGGGCGGGAGGAGCGTCCAAACCCCTGGCCCGACCCGCGCGGGTCGCAACGACGGGGGAACACCCGGTGCGGCGGCGCTCCCGCGGAGCGCACCGGCACCGGAGGCCGATCCTCGGCGGTAAGCGTCGGGTTAGGCGCCCTTTCCGTGGGCCAGGATGCGCTGCGCGATGGCGCCGGCTTCCAAGCCGTGGTGGGCGAAGACTTCGTCACCGGGGGCCGAATGACCGAAGCCATCCACGCCGATCGCGAGGCCGCCGTCCCCGATCCAACGCTCCCAACCCAGCGTGCGGCCGGCCTCGATGGAGACCCGCAGGGGGATCTGCGGTGGCAACACGGTGTTCCGGTAGGCGGTGTCCTGGGTTGCGAAGAGCTCCCACGACGGCATCGAGACCACGCGGGCGCCGACTCCTGACGCGGCCAAGCGGATCTGGACTTCGAGTGCCAAGGACACCTCGGAACCGCTGGCGATCAAGACGACCTTGGCTTCGGCGCCCTGGGGCTCGGAGACGACGTACGCGCCGCGCCGCAGTTCGGCGGCGGAACCGGCGGTCTTGCGATCGAGGAGCGGCAGCTTCTGGCGCGACAGCACGAGGGCCGTGGGGCCGCCTTTGCGCTCGAGAGCCGCGCACCACGCTTCGCGGGTTTCGTTGGCGTCCGCGGGACGAAGAACGACGAGGTTCGGGATGGCGCGCAGCGACAGCAGGTGCTCGACGGGTTGGTGTGTCGGGCCGTCCTCGCCCACGGCGAGCGAGTCGTGCGTGAACACGTACACGACCGGCAACTTGTTCATGGCCGCGAGGCGCATGGAGGGCCGCATGTAGTCGGCGAAACAGAAGAACGTCGCCGTGTAGGTGCGCAGGCCGCCGTGGTACGCGATGCCGTTGGCGATGCCCGCCATGGCGTGTTCGCGCACGCCGTAGCGCAGGTTGCGGCCCGCGCCCGTGCGGCCGTCGAAGTCCGCTTCGCCGTGCAGCGCGGTTTTGGTGGATTCGGACAGGTCCGCGTCGCCGCCGAAGAGCCACGGCAGGCGCTTGGCGAGTTCGTTGAGCACGGCGCCGCCCGCGTCGCGTGTGGCCGTGGCGGCCGCGTTGACGTCCCAACTGGGCAGGCGCTCGTTCCAACCGGCGGGCAAGATCTCCTCGCATTCCGCGCTCAGCCACTGGGTGTAGAGCTGCGGGTGGGCGCGGCGCCATTCCTCCACTCGTGTGTTCCAGGAATCGCGGCACACGGCGCCCTCGCTGGCCAGGGCGTGGAAGTGCGCCGAGGCCTCGGGAGGAACGCCGAAACTCTTCGCCGGATCGAGGCCGAGGGCCTTCTTCGTCGCTTCGAGTTCCGCGGCGCCGAGCGGCGCCCCGTGGGCCTTCGACGTCCCCGCCTTGCCCGGCGAGCCGAAGCCGATGGTCGTCTTCACGATCACGAGCGACGGACGGGCACTCTCTTCGCGGGCCGCGCCGATGGCGGCCTCGATGCCCGCGAGATCGCGGTCGCCATCGGCCACACGCTGCACGTGCCAACCCTGGGCTTCGAAGCGCTTGCCGACGTCCTCCGTGAAGGCCATCGTCGTCGGGCCGTCGAGGCTGATGTCGTTGGCGTCGTAGAGCACGACCAACTTGCCGAGCTCGAGGTGTCCCGCGAGGCTCGCCGCCTCCGACGCGATGCCTTCCATCAGGTCGCCGTCGCCGACGAGAGCGTAGGTGTGGTGGTCGACCACGGTGTGCCCGCCGCGGTTCATGCGCTGGGCCAAGTACCGCTCCGCGATCGCCATGCCCACGGCGTTGGCAAATCCCTGGCCGAGGGGGCCCGTGGTGGCTTCGACGCCGACCGTGTGGCCGAACTCCGGGTGGCCGGGCGTCTTGCTGCCGAGTTGGCGGAAGCGCTGCAGCTCTTCCATCGGAAGGTCGTAGCCAAAGAGGTGCAGCAAGCCGTAGAGCAGCATCGAACCGTGCCCGGCGCTCAGCACGAAACGGTCGCGATCGGGCCACTCGGGGTGCTTGGGATCGTGTTTGAGGAAGCGGCTCCACAGCACGTACGCCATGGGGGCCGCGCCGAGCGGCAGACCGGGGTGGCCCGACTTCGCCTTCTCGATGGCGTCGATGGCGAGTCCGCGCAGTGTGTTCACACAGACTTGATCGATGGCGCTGAAGCTGCTCATGGGCGTGGGGGGCTGGGCGTTGGACGGGGGACGTGTCGGCACCGCCGCGCTCCGATGGGGGAGCGGCGGTGCGATCGTTCGCCCTCGGGGGGATCAGGTCGTCGGGCGCGCGGCCGGCGTGTGGAAGCGGCCGCCCGTGCGGGCCAGCTCACGCAGGATGGGCGCGGGCGTGAATCGTTCGACGCCGCCCGGTCGCCGCGCGACGGTGGGTTGGGCGGCGCAGCGTTCCAGGGCGGCGATCACGTCGTGCGCCCCGCGGTCGTCGATGAGGTGCAGCGGGCCGCCGCGGAACGGCGGGAAACCCATGCCGAAGACGGCGGCCAGGTCGAGCTCCGCGGCACTTTGCACCACACGTTCTTGGAGGCAGAGTGCCGCTTCGTTCAGCAGCGGCAGGATCAGCCGCTCCAACTGCTCGGGGCCCCAGAGTTCGCTCGCCGCCGGGGCGTGGGGCGGGCGCAGGAGGAGCGGATTGAGCTCTTTCTCCTTGCCGCGGCGCACGTAGATGCCGCGGCCGGTCTTGTCGCCCAGATCGCCAGCGGCGAGCAGCGGGGCGAGCAGCTCCGACGCGCGCATGCGTTCGCCGAAGGCTTCGCTGAGCGAACGCGCCGCGTGGTCCGCGATGTCGAGACCCACGCGGTCGAGCAGTTCGAACGGCCCCATGGGCAATCCGAAGGCGCGCGCGCGGCGGTCCAGTTCGCGCGGGCTGGAGCCCTCTTCGAAGAGGCGCAGCGCCTCGTCCAAGTAGGGGCCGAGCAGTCGGTTCACGACGAATCCCGGGCGGTCCGCGACCACCACCGGCGTTTTGCCGAGGTCGAGCGCGAGGCGCGCCACACGCCGCACCGTGCGGTCGCTCGTCTTCGCGCCGCGCACGATCTCGACCAGCGGCATCTTGTCCACCGGGTTGAAGAAGTGCATGCCGACGACCCGGCTCGGATCGTCGAGCTCGGCCGCGATCGCGTCGACCGAGAGCGACGACGTGTTCGTCGCGATCACGGCATCGCTGCGGATCAGCTTGGCGAAGTTGCCCAGCACGGCGCGTTTGGCGCCCAACTTCTCGGCGATCGCCTCGATGACGAAGTCGCAGGCGCCAAAACCAACGGGCTCGGTCGACAGCTCGAATCGGTCGATGGCCCGGTCCGCGTCGGGGCGCTCCACACGGCGCCGCTTGAGTGCCTTCTTGACCGCGGCCTCGTGGCTGCGGAAGGCGCTGTCGAGGGCCCCGCGCGCCAAGTCCGAGAGGCGCACGTCCACACCGCGTTGGGCCAAAAGGCTCGCGATGCCCGCGCCCATCACGCCAGCGCCCACCACCGCGGCGCGGCGGAGTCGCTGGGCCTTGCCGCCGTCCTCATCCGCGCCGAGTTTCTTCTGCGCTTCGCTCGCGCGGAAGATCGCCACGAGGTGTTTGGCCACCGGCGAGATTGCGAGCCGCGCCAGCGCGTCGGCTTCCTTCTCGAGCCCGCGTTCGAGCGGCGTGCGCGCCGCGTCGAGCACCAGGTCCAGCGCCTCGAACGCCGCCGGGTAGTGGCCGCCCGTGGTGCGCTCGACCGTCGCCTGCGTGCGCCGGCGCACGACCTCGCGCACCAGCGGATTGCGGTCCACCAGGAACTGCCGCGCGCGGTGGTCCTTCTTCGGCAACCGCTCCACGCCGAGCGCCAGGTCGCGCGCCACGCGGTCGAGGTACTCGGGGTGGGTGACCCGATCCACCAGACCCTTGCGCAGCGCGTCCTTGGCGCGGAAGAGTTTGCCGGTCAGGATCGCGTCGAGCGCGACGACCGCGCCCGCGCGCCGCGGCAGCCGTTGGCACCCGCCCCAACCGGGCAGGATGCCGAGTTTGACCTCGGGCAGCCCAATGCGCGTCGATTCGTGGTCCGCCAGCACGATCGCGTCGCCGGCGAGCGCCAACTCGAACGCACCCCCGGGGACGGGCCCACCGGCGGCCGTGACGACGAACAGCGATCCGCCGCCGCCCTTCGACAGGCGGTGGATGCGCTGGAAGAGCTCCTGCCCGAGGCGTGCCAATCGGCGGGCCTGTTCGGCGGTTTCGATCGCGAAGATGGCTTCGACGTCGGCTCCGGCGCAGAACCGCAGCGGTTCCTTGCCGCGCACGATCAGGCCGGTGAAGCCGCCGTGGTCGCGCTCCAAGTCGGAGAGGGCCAGGTCGAAGTCGCGCAGCAGCGGTCCGTCGAAGACGGCTAGGCTGCGGTGCGGCGGATCGAGCACGAGCTGCGCCAGTTTCGTGTCGGCGTTGCGCTCGAGGCGCACGCAGCTCCCCGCGGGCGGACTGCCTTGGGGGAAGGGCAAACCGGAGAAGTCGATCACGAGGGGCACCTCTCGAGCAGTGCGGCGCCGCCTTGGCCGCCGCCGATGCACAGGGTCGCAAGGCCCAAGGTGGCGTCCTGTTCGCGCAGTTCGTGGGCCACGGTCAACAAGAGCCGCGCACCGGTGGCGCCGACGGGATGGCCGATCGCGATCGCGCCGCCGTTGGGATTGACACGCGCGGGATCGAGCTCGCCCAGCGCATCGCCGCGGTTCAGGCATTCGCCGGCAAAACGCTTCGAGGCGAAGGCTTCGAGGCAGGCGAGCACTTGGGCCGCAAAGGCCTCGTTGATCTCGATGGGCCCGAGGTCGCCGAAACCCACACCCTGGTCGCGCAGCAGCTTCTCGGTCGCGAACACGGGCCCGAGGCCCATGCGCGCCGGATCGCAACCCGCCCACGCAAAGCCCTTGAGACGCGCCAAGGGCACGAGGCCGAGCTCGCGCGCGCGGCCCTCTTCCGCCACCACGAGGGCGGTCGCACCGTCGGTGATGCCACACGAGTTGCCGACGGTCACCACACCATCGGGCCGTTCGAAGTAGGGTTTCAGCTTCGCGAGCGCCTCGAGGCTCTGGTTCGCGCGGATGCCGTCGTCCGCTTCGAGCGCCGCCTGCTCGGGACGCGACCCGAGCGGCAGGTACGGCACGATCTCCTTCGCGTAACGACCCTTCGCGACGGCCTTCGCGGCGCGTTGGTGACTCTCCACGCTGAAGCGGTCGCACTGTTCGCGCGTCAGTCCGAAGTCGCGCACCAGGTTCTCCGCGGTCTTGCCCATGATGAGCCCCGACACGGGATCGGTGAGTCCCTCCGTCAGCGCGATGCGCGGCGCCATCATCGCCGGTCGCCACGCGGCGATCGCCGCCGCCTTGGCCGCCGGCCCCTTGGCCCGCGCGAGCCGCGCGAAGTGGGCCGTCGCCGCGCGGTTGTAGATCAAGGGGTACGCGCTCATCACCTCCACGCCGAGGCACAGGTAGAGCGAACCGTGTCCGGCCTGGATCGACGCCGCGGCCGAGGTCACCGCCTCCAATCCGCTCGCGCAGTTGCGCGCCACGGTGCGCGCGGGCACGTGTCGCGGCACGCCGGCGCGCAGGCCGATCACCCGGGCCACGTTGGCCTGGTCGTGGGGTGGGCCCACACATCCGGCGATCACCTCGTCGAAGAGCGCGGGATCGAGGGCCGTGCGCGCGATCAGCTCCCGGGCGACCGCGGCGCCGAGGTGGCCCGCGTCCTCGGAAGCGAAGGCGCCCCCGGCCCGGGCCTGGGGCAGCCGCAGGCCCGCGGCAAGGACAACGGAGGGCTGGGCGGGGCTCACGGGGTGCAAAGAGGGCTGGGGAACGGTGGGGTGCGAAGGACCGGCGCGCTCGACGCGCGCCCGGCACCGTTACGGTGGGCCGAATTGGAGCGAACCGGGCTTTCGGATTCCACGTCCGAGGGCCGGATCCCACCGGCAGGAATGCGGAGGAGGGCCGCGTCGTTGGTGTTTCGCCGTCCGCGGCGAGCGGCTGGATCGGCGCCCCGTGCCGTGCGACCCACGCGGAGGCGCCCCGGGGCAGCGATTCGAGCCCCGCGGTTGAGGGCGGCGCACGCGGCCCCTATCGTCGTGGGCTCTCCACGCCCGTCCCCACACCCCCTTTCCGCCCGATCCCATGGGAACTGCGACGCTCGACACCGACCAGGTCGTCAAGACCCTCAACCGCATCCTCGAACTCGAGCTCGCAGGTGTCGTGCGCTACACGCACTATTCCCTGATGGTGTTCGGCTACAGCCGGATCCCGATCGTCTCGTGGTTGCGCGACCAGGCGGGTGAATCCCTGGCCCACGCCCAGCAGGCCGGCGAGCGCATCACGCTCCTCGGCGGGCACCCGTCCCTCGGGATCGGACCCCTGCTCGAGACCCACAAACACGACATCGGCGACATCCTGCGCGAGTCGCTGGAGCACGAGCGGCGCTCCCTCGGGGTCTACCGGGAACTGCTCGCGCAGGTGGAGGGCCGCTCGGTGATGCTGGAGGAGTACGCCCGCACGATGATCCACGACGAGGAGATACACCTCGGCGAAGTGGACAAGATGCTGCGCCGGCCGGGCACGCTCGACACCGTTCAGTGAGGGACACCGTTCAGTGAGGGGCGCCGTTCCGTGAGGGGCGCCGTCCAGTAAGGGCACAGCAGGCACCCGCGGGGGCATTCGGCCCCGCCGGATTCCTGGAGCTGGTGTCCGGGCGGCCGCGGGCCATCAGATCGTGCAAGGACCGCGGTCTCCCGGCCGATGATGTCGGGCGGCGCAGAGCGCCCCGATCCCCCCGTGAGCCCCGATCCGCACCGTCCCGCCGTTCCCGGCGTCGCTGCCCCCGGCGTCGCTGCCCCCGGCGTCTCCGTGCCGGATCCGGGCCCCATCGCGCCCTTCGCGGCCCGCCCCCGGATCGTCCTGGTGCTCGGCGGCGGCGGCATGCGCGGCATGGCCCACGTCGGTGTGCTGAAGGCCATGCACAAACTGGGCCTGCGCTGCGATGCGATCGTGGGCACCAGCATCGGCTCCCTGGTGGGGGCCATGGCTGCGGGCGGCTACTCCGTGGACCGCATGGAGGAGATGATCGCGGCAATCGAGAAGGAGCACTACTTCCGACTGAACTTCGTGAAGTTGCTGCTGAAGGGCATGCGCGCGCCGAGCATGTACCGCGGCGACACGTTCCGCCAGCGCCTCGAGGAGATCTTGCCGAAGCGCACGATCGCGCAGCTCGACATCCCGTTCTTCTGCAATGCCGTGCGGCTGGAGACGGGTTCCACGGTGTTCTGGGGCGCGCCGGGTTTCGGCGAGATCTCGCTCGTCGACGCGGTGTACAGCTCTTGCGCGCTGCCGGGCATTTTCGAGCCGCTCGAAAACGGCGGTTACAACTACATGGACGGCGGCATCGTCGATCCGGTGCCGCTGCGCTTCGCGAAGTCCCTGCGCCCGGACGTGATCGTCGCGGTCGATTTGACCGTGAAAGGCAGCTCCAAGGCGCCGAACTGGAAGAGCCGCGTGACGTCGACCTTGTTCCGCGCGTTCGAGATCGCCGAAGAGGTGCTGGCCGAGCAGAACCTGCACATGCACGTCGACGTGCGCACCGCCTTGATCCAGCCCAAGGTGGGGCACCTGGGCCGTTTCGAGTTCCAGGACGTGCCGGAGATCGTGCGCCTCGGCGAAGAGGAGGCGACGAAGGTGCTGACGGCCCACGCCGCCACCCGGGATCTCGTCACCCACGAGTTCGTCGACGGATTGGCGTGCCCGGTGGTGCCGCGGGACCACGTCAGTGTGCGCATCGACCCGGCGCTGTGCGTGGGCTGCGGCATGTGCGAGATGGTCTGCGAAACCGAGGCCTTCAACGCGCGCGGCCCCGTCGCGAGTGTGCGCAAGCTCTTCAACTACGAGTGCACCCGCGACCACGCCTGCGCCAAGAACTGCCCCACGGGCGCGATCCGCCTGGGCAACCTCTAACCGCGCTCGCCCGGGTTACGGGGTGGCGTCGCCGCCGCGCCGTAGGCGGCCGGGGAATCGTTCGAGAGCGTCGATCTGAGCCTGCGTTAGGCCGCCGCGCGGGACTTCGCCCACGTCGATGGCCGCGGGCCTGCGCGCGACACCGCGCGCGCCGGGCTCGGTCGGGGCGGAGGGCTCACGCCGGGGCTGGACCTCCTCCGCGCGCGTGGGCTCGGGTTCGGCGCGCGGAAAGCCGAACGGCGAATCCTGACCGCCGGGGAACGCCCCCGGCATGGCCTGACCGAACAGCGCCGCGAGCGGGTGCACGCCGTGGCGCATGCGCACGGCGTTCAGCTCGAGCGTGCCTTGCCACCAGACGTAGAGCGCGATGATGGGCAGCAGGAAAAGGCCGCCCTGCCACGCGAAAATGCCAAACAGCGCCAGCGCGAGCGCGACCCAGCGGCCCGTGCGCACGGCGAGCTCCGTGGCCGTCAGCCAGTTCATGCGTGTGGCGAACGCCGCGCGCAAGAGCCGGCCGCCATCCATCGGGAACGCCGGCAACAGGTTGAACAAACCCAGCGCGAGGTTGACCGCCAGGAACACATCGACGAGGTGCGTCGCGGTGGGGGAGAGGTTTCCCGCGGCGCCCAGCAGGAACAGCGGAAGCGTCAGCAGCGCCAGCAAGAGGTTCACCGCCGGCCCCGCCAGCGCGATCACACCCTCGACTTTGGGGTCCTCCGGAATGCGGCTCATCTGCGCCACACCGCCGAGGAGCCAGAACTTGATCTCCTGCACCTCCAGGCCGTAGCGCTGGGCCGCGAGCGCATGCCCCAGCTCGTGCAGCAGCACACACCCCAGCACCGCCGCGAGGAGGAACAGCGAGACCAGGCCCGACTGCGCCGCGCTCATCAAGAGGATCGCGAACAGCGGCAAGAACACCCAGCTCACTCGGATCTGGATGCCAAAAAGCCGGCCTAGGTAAAGGGAGCCAAACACGAGTCAGCGGATGTGTTGCAGCGAAGCGGGGTGCCGAGCGGACGAGAACACCCGGCAACTCCTACGAATCTGGATGCCAAAAAGTCGGCCTAGGTAAAGGGAGCCAAACATGTGTGGGCGCAGAGACTAAGGCAGCGCGAGGGGAGGTGCGAGCACGGCCCGTCGCGACAGGATCGGCAAACGGCCTCCCGTCTTTCTCGGCCCCAGCGGGAGGGGATGCAAGCTCGCCCGCGCACTTCCTGCGCCCCGAAGGTGCAAACTGGGGTGTTCCATGGCCGTCCCCCACAGCCCACAGTCGCCGCCCCGGGTGCTCCACCTGGACCTTGCGCAACTCGGCGTGAACGAGTCCCGGGTGCTCGAACCCGAGCCGTTTCTCGACCCCGAGGCCGGGCTTCACACGCTCGGGGGACTCGGCGGCAGCGGCCTGGCCCTCGCGCTGCTCGCGCGCGCCGAACGGGGGGGCAGGCAGGGCGCCCTGGTGCTCGCCGTCGGTGGGGCGCTTCGGCGCGGGTTGCCGACGGCCGCGCGGCTCTCGGCCGTGGCCCGCAGCCCGTTGACGGGCGGATTGGCGGAGGGTCTGGCCGGCGGACCCGCGGCCCTGCGCCTTGGGAGGCTGGCCGATGGCCTCGTCGTCGTCGGTCCGCCCGCGTTGGGGGCGGACGTGGTGCAGCTCTTGCAGCGGCCAGACGGATCGGTGCTTGCGACGCGCCGGCGCTGGGCCGACTTTGCGGCGCTCGACGTGCCCGGACGGAGGGAGCGCCTCGCGGAATGCGTCGGCGATCCGTCGCGCGCCTCGGCCCTGCTGGTGGGGCCGGCGGCGGCCGATCGGCCCCTGGGCGGCGCGGTGGCCTTTGCGCACCTCGCGGCGGCGGAATTGGATGGCCAGAAGGTTCCGACGCGCACGGGGAGGGGCGGGCTCGGGCGCGTGCTCGGGCGGCTCGGCGTGGGCGCGCTGGTGTTGGACGCGCTGGTGTTGGACGCGGACGCGCTCTCCCAAGCGCCGCCGCCCGGCGAACTGCTGGCTGCGCTGGCGGCGAGTCCGCGGCTGCGCGCTCGCAGGGACGGCGGCACTTTGGAGCTGTGGCAGGCCCTCGCCGCGCGCGGCGAGGTGCCGCGCGATCTGGCCGAGCGCCTCGGCGCGGAGGTGCGCGCCGCCGCTCGCGACCGTCAGGGCTGCCGCGGGTGCCCCACGCCGTGCGGGCTGGTGTTCGACGTCCCCGGCGGCGCGGGCACACCGGCCCACTTCGGCGCGAGCTCGGCGTTCGTGGATCTCGCGCCAGGCCGCACGTTTGCGGGGCAGCTCGAACTGCTGGCGGAGGCCGACCGGCTGGGGCTGGACGCGCTCGAGTTGGCGCGTGTGCTCGAACTGGACGGGGTTTCGGCGGCGGACGCGCTCGGGCGGATCCGCGACCTGGCCCAGGGTCACCGGACCGCGGTCCACTTGGCGACGGGGGCCGCGGCGTTGGGGCGACTTCGGGGGCGCATGGACCAGCCCCTGGCGCGGGGCATGGCCTGGCGGCGCGAGGCGAGCCGCACGGCGCGCGCGGCGGCGGCGCTCGTGGGCGGTGGCACGGACCCCCTGCGCGCCTTTTCGGCGCTGGTCGAGGGCGCCGAGCTCGGCGCCTTGGCGCGGCTCGCCCCGCCGCTCTCTGGGATCGACGGCATCGGCGATCCGGCGGATCCGCGCGGGAAGGGCCAGCTCCTCGGCTGGTTCGAGGACCTCGCCGCCGCGTCGGACGCCTCGGGTTTTTGTGCGTTCAGCGCGGCTGCGCTGCTGACGGACGGCCCGATGGACCTCGATACCCTCGCGCGCGAGAGCGCCGCCGATTTTGCCGCGGACGGGCGCGGCTTCGCGGATGCAGGGGCGCGGGTGGCGTTTGCGCGCGCGTTGCTGGACGCGTTCGTGGGGGGGATCGAGGAGCTGGGGAGCGGTCGGCCGCGGGCCGTGGGGCCGGAGGTGGATGTGTCGACCGCAGCCGAGTACGCGGCGTGGCGCGGCCTCGATGCGGGCCTCGTTCCCAGCGCCGCGGCCCGCGCCCGCTTCGCGGCCGGCGACGTGCCGGGGCGCCAGTTGGACTTCGATGCGCGCCCGCCGGTGCAGGTGCGGCGGGAGGGACTGCCCGCGACGACGCGGGCCGGGCGTGTCGAACTGCGCGGCGGCGGGCTGGCCGAGCGGGATCCCGCGGGCGCGCTCGTGGTGGGTCTCGAACTGCCCGCGACGTTGGAGCAGGTGCTGCGCCGCGCGGCACAACTGCGGCCCGGGGCGCCGCTCTTCGATGCCGCGGGTTTGCCTCTGCCGTCGGCGTGGCGCGACGGCCAGCGTGTGTTCGCGGCCGATTGGCTGCACGACGGGGATCGGGTCGACCTGGTGCTCGCCCTGGGCGGGGGCTGATAGGCTTGGCCGGTATGCGCGTCGAACGGGCAGAGTCGGGGGAGGCGTGTGCCGCGGCGAAGGACGTGCTCGTGCACCTGCGGCCGCAGCTCGCGCGGCTGTCCGCCGCCGAGTTCGAAGTGTGTGTGAAGCGCATGCGGGACGAGGGGTACCGGCTCGTGTTGGGCCGCGACGAGGCGGGGGCGGCCGTCGCGGTCGCGGGATACCGCATCTTCGAGCTGTTCGCGCACGGGCGTGTGCTCTACGTCGACGACCTGGTGGTCGAGCCCGGCGCGCGCTCGCGCGGCTGTGGCCGAGCGATGCTGGAGTGGCTCGCCGACGTGGCGCGCGAAGAGGGCTGCGCGTCGCTGCAACTCGACTCGGGCACCCAACGGGTGGAAGCCCACCGCTTCTACCTGCGCGAGCGCTTCTCGATCCGCAGCTTCCGCTTCGTGCGCCCGCTGTAGGGGCGCGGACGGAGCCGCGCCCCTACAGAACGCGGTGGGGTCGGAGACAAGGCGGGCCGGGAGGCCCGCGCACCCGGACGGCGCCTGTGGTTCGCGGGGCGATCTGTAGGGGCGCGGCCCGGTCCGCGCCCAAGGGGCGACGGGGTGGGGTCGCGCGCGCGGAGAGACTGGCGCGCGGGGAGCCCGGTGCGCGGGGAGCCAGGTGCGCGGGCCTCCTGGCCCGCCTCGGAGCGCGGGGCTGTTCCCCGCACTGCAACACCCAATTGGGCGCGGACTGGGGCCTAGCCCCTACCGACCGCACCGCGGGAATCGGAACAAGGCGGGCCAGGAGGCCCGCGCACCCGGCGGCGACTCCTCGCCCCGTTCAGCTCTTCGCGTTCGATTCGCGCAGGAGGCGCGACACCGTTTCCAGCGTTTGCTCGGCCTGCGTCAGGCGCTCGCGTGTCGACGTGAGCGACTCGGTGCGCTCCAGCAGCTCGTGCTCGAGCCGCTGTTCTTCCTGTTCCAACTCGGCGATGCGGCCGAGGTGCAGGTCCGTCGCTTCGCGCAAGAGTTCGCTGAGCGACTCGAGCTCCACCAAGCGCCGGTCGAGTTCGCTCACCCGCGCCTCGCGCTCGGCTTCGGCGCGCTCGAAGCGCTCGCGCCAGTGTTCCACCTGTCCCCGGGCTTCGTCCAATGCGGCGGAGAACTCCGCGGCGCGATCGTTTTCGCTGTGGGCCTTGCGCTCCCACTCGGCGCGGCTCGCCTCCAGCGCGGCGAGGTCGTCCTCGCGCTGCGCCAGCACGGTGCCCAACTCCTGCACGCGGGCGCACGCGACTTCCAAGTCGGGGCGCAAGCCCTCCAACTCATCCAATCTCGACTCGAGGTGCCGCACTTCGTCCACGCGGCGGCCCTCCAGGTTCTCGAGTTCCCGTTCGAGCCGCCCGCGGGTCTCCTCGAGCTCCCCGGCGAGTTGCGCGATGCTGGCCGCAGACTCGCTCTCGTTGTTCCGCAGTTCGGCCTTGAGCTCGCCCGCGGTCGCGCGCCAGTGTTCCAGCTCCGAGAGCGCCGCGCTCTCGCGCTCCACGAAGGGTTGGAGTTCGCCGATGCGCTGTTCCAAGTCGCGGATCTTCTGACCGTGCTGCGCTTCACTCGCCGTCAGGCGCGTCTGCAGGTCCGCGAAACGCCGCTGGCTCTCCGCACGTTCTTGCTGCAGGCGTTCGGTCATCTCCTCGACTTCCGCGGAGAGCGACTCGGCGCGCAGGCGTTCGGCCGACAGGTCCGATTCGAGCTCACCGGCCTGCTCGGCGCGGGCGCGCACGCGGGCGATGGCCTCGGCGCTGGTGCGCTCGAGTTCGAGGTGACGCTCGCGCCAGATCTCGCACTCTTGGCGCAGCTCCGCCGCGTTCGCCACCGCGGGCGAGACCTCGCGCTCGCCGAGGCGAGACTGCAGCGATTCGATGCGCGCCGTCAGCTCTTCGACCAGGCGCTCCTGGGCCTGCATCTGCGCGCGCTGCTGGGCGCCGCGGTCCTCGATGCGCTGTTCCCAAAGGTCCAGGTTCTCCGCAGGCGTGCGGTTCGAGCTCTGCTCTTCGCCCACACGCACTTCGATCACCTCGTTGCTGCTGGGTGTCTCATCCATCCACGAGAGCGCTTCTTCGGCAAAGAACTCGGGCTCCGCCGCGACCGCTTCCGTCGGTGCGGCGCTCAGGCCAGCCGCCGAGAGCGCGCTGTCCAAGTTGCGCAGACGCATGCCGGTGCGCGCCAGGTCCTGCGTGGTCTGGGTTTCGAGTTGGTCGAGGCGCGCCAGCAACCGGCGGACCTTGCCTTCGAGCTCGAGGTACGCGCCGAAGCGCTCCTCGACCGCGGCCGTCATGCGCCGGCCCTGCGCTTCGAGCTCGCGCCGGTGGCGCGCGACCAATGTCTGGCGCGCGGCGAAGAAGCCGAGGACCGCGGAGAACAGGGCGAACCCGATGGCGAGGGCGATGGGCATGGCAGGGACCGACGAGAGATGGATGACCCGGCGGACTGCGCACGGGTCTGGGTTCGTACGTCGGCCCAACTCCGGGGGGCGCCTTGAGCGGAACGGACCCATTTTGCGCGGCCATCCCCCCCGATTCGCGTCGCCGGCCCCGCGCCGGGCACTTCCCAGGTAGGCTCCGTGGGTCCCTTCGATCCCCCTCGACCCACACCCCCCGCACCATGTTGTTGCGCCTCGTCTCCGCCTGCCTCGGCCTCGCCCCCTTTGCCGCCGCCCTGCCCCAGGAGTACCCGTGGCAGGACCTGGGCCTCTCCCTGCCGGGCGCCGGTGCTGCGCCGACCTTGAGCGGCTTCGGCGGTTTGCATCCGGACGCGTGGTTCCAGTTGAGCGTGGCGGGTGCCCAGCCAGGTGCGCCGCTCTTCCACGTGCTGGGTTTGGCGCAGGCGTCCTTGCCGCTGTTCGCCGGCACGCTGGTGCCGTTCCCTGATGTGGTGGTGACGGGGGTGGCCGACGGGGCCGGGCGCGCCAGCTTGCTCGCCAAGTGGCCCGCGTCCGCACCGCTGGGGACCCAACTCGTCGCGCAGACGTGGGTGCTCGAGGCCGCCGCCCCGATCGCCGTTTCCGCGACCAATGGCATCGTCGCCGCGGCGGCCTCGGGGCCGGAGTGGGGCGCGTTCCCGGACCAGTGGATCTGGGGCCAGAACTGCCAGAGCGAGGTGAAGATCCAGGTCCACGCCTACAACCCGGATTTCTACATCCTGCGCCAATCGATCTGCACGAACTTCGAAGCGCCGTTTTTCTACCTGTTGATGGGGGAGCAGAAGGCGCTGCTCTTGGATACGGGCGCGGGTGGCATCCAACTCGCAACCACGGTCACGTCCTTGGTGGCGCAGTGGGCCGCCGCCCGCTCGATCCCCACGCCGCAGTTGGTCGTCGTGCACTCGCACGCCCACGGCGACCACGTGCAGGGCGATTCGCAGTTCAACGCGATTCCGGGGGTGCAGGTTGCGGGCACTTCGGTGAACGCGGTGACCAACTTCTTCGGGTTTGCGCCGTGGCCGACGGATGTCGTGACGCTGGACCTGGGTGGGCGTTTGGTGGATGTGCTCGGAATCCCCGGGCACCAGGCCGCGCACATCGCGCTCTACGACCGCCGCACGGCGACGCTGCTGACTGGCGACAGCCTGTACCCGGGCCGCCTCTACGTGAACGGCGCCTCGAGCCAGGGCAACTGGAACGTGTTCAAGACCAGCGTGCAGCGGCTCGTCGACTTCACCAACCCGCGGCCGCTGGCGTGGGTGCTCGGGACGCACATCGAGATGTCCAACAACCCCGGCGTGAACTTCCCGATCGGGGCGCGCGTGCACCCCAACGAACGCAGGTTGGAGCTGACACGCGCGCACCTACTCCTGCTGGATGCGGAGCTCGATGCGCTGCCGACACCGGCCCTGAAGGTGACGCCCGACTTCATCATCTACCCGATCAACTGACCGGCGCGGCCAGCCTCGGTGCGATGGGGCGGGCCTTCAGCCCTTGCATCCTTTCCATGTCTAACCTGGGGCGTTGCCCCAGGCTACTATGGGCCGCGCCGTTGGCGCTTCGGAGCGCCGTTGGCGCACACGGACGCTCGCCGCGACGCGCATCCATCCGCGACGTGCATGCATCCGCAACGCGCATCCATCCGCAACGCGCATCCATCCGCGACGTGCGTCCATCCGCGACGTGCGTCCATCCGCGAGGTGCGTCCATCCGCGAGGTGCGTCCATCCGCGAGGTGCGTCCATCCGCGAGGTGCGTCCATCCGCGAGGTGCGTCCATCCGC
>WGMC01000021.1 GCA_016125265.1 Planctomycetaceae bacterium | reverse complement strand
TTCCACTTGCTCCGTGACGTACTCGACGTTGTTGTGGACTGCTGGTTGGTACGAGTCGTAGACCGGCAGCGCCGAGTGCGCTTCGTTTGCGAAGTCATAGAACCAGTCGTAGCGCACCAAGCCAGCGAAGTTCGTGGCGTAGATGGAGTTCCACTCGGGGACCGCAACGGCGCCGTCCGTGCCTGCGGGCAGATAGCGGGCCTCCAACCTCTCCGGCGGCAGTACCCCCGGATTCAGCGTGCGGTCCGTGACGTCGAACACCGTCCACGGGTATGGCGTGTCGTAGCACACCGTCCATAGGTGATACCGATCCCCCGCGCCGATGTTCTCGCGCATCAGGTGTCCGGTGACCGGGGGGTCGTTGAACTTTTGCCACGTGCGGCCGAAGTCGTCGGGATCGGTTCGCTCGATGCAGTAGATCGCGTTCGAACCGGTCACCAAGAGCAAGTCCGCGGTCCCTTCTTGCACGCTCTGGATCCACGAGAAGTCTTGGAAGTTTCCAGCCGCAACTAGCTGCCCTGGCGGCCCTGAAGGGTCCTGGACAAACGTGACTGCCGTCTCGAAGTAGAGCGGTTGCGCGTCGGCGTAGTCAAAGCCCGCCGAGACAAAGTCCGTGATCTCGATCTCCGTGACCTGCAGGTACCTGCCGCTTGCGTAGTAGAGGAAGTGCTGCGCCGGGTCGGACCCAACGGCCTCCTCCACGACGGACGTACCGTGCGTGAGGGAGAACATAGTGAAATCGTTGCCCGGCGGTGGACTGGGCAGGGAGGTATGACCAGAAGTTGTGGACGGTGATCTGAAAAGAAGAGCGGCGTACCCTTGGTGCTTGGTTCTCACGCCAACACCGAACGCCCCCGACGAGGGAGCAAGGATACGCCACATGTCTGAAGCTACGACAGCCCCCGGGTTTCGTGCAACATCCACCCGGGACGCTTTGACCGAGGTGGTTCGCCTGGGCGCCCAGCGCATGCTGACCGCGGCCCTCGAGGCCGAGGTCGAGGCCTACATCGAAGGGCTCCAGCACATCCGGGACGAGACGGGTCATCGACTCGTCGTGCGCAACGGCCACCTGCCGGAGCGTGAAATCACGACGGGCATCGGCCCGCTCGAGGTCCGCCAGCCACGCGTCAACGATCGCCGCGTCGACGAGGACGGCGAGCGGCTGCGCTTCACCAGCAAGATTCTGCCGCCCTACCTGCGGCGCACGAAGAGCATCGACGAGCTGATCCCCTGGCTGTACCTCAAGGGCGTCTCGACCGGCGGATTTTCGGACGCCTTGACATCCATCTTGGGCCCCGATGCACCAGGTCTTTCCGCAACCAGCGTCGTCCGATTGAAGCAGGTCTGGGAGAAGGAGTTCGAGGTGTGGAACAAGCGCTCGCTGGCAAACAAGCGCTACGTCTATCTGTGGGTCGATGGCGTGCACTTCAACGTGCGCCTGGAGGGCGAGCGCGCCTGCATCCTGGTGGTCATCGGTGCGACCGCGGACGGTGACAAGGAACTGCTGGCGGTGCACGACGGCGTGCGCGAGAGCGAACAATCGTGGAAGGAAGTCCTGCTCGACCTGAAGGAGCGCGGTCTTGACTTCTCCCCGGAGGCCGCCGTCGGTGATGGCGCGCTCGGCTTCTGGAAGGCCCTGCCCAAGGTCTACCCGAAGACACGCACGCAGCGCTGCTGGGTGCACAAGACGGCGAACGTCCTCAACCACCTCCCGCGTCGAATGCAGCCCGAGGTGAAGAAGCGCCTGCACGACATCTGGATGGCTGAGACCAAGGAACTCGCCGAGCGCGCCTTCGACCACTTCGTCAACCTGTACCAAGCGAAGTACCCCAAGGCCGCCGAGTGCCTGACGAAGGACCGCGACGCACTCCTGTGCTTTTACGACTTCCCCGCCGAGCACTGGCAGCATCTGCGAACCACCAACCCGATCGAATCGACCTTCGGCACGGTGCGGCTGCGGACCAAACGCACCAAGGGCTGCGGGTCGAGGATGGCGACCCTGACCATGGTCTTCAAGCTGGCGGAAGCTGCCCAGGGCTCATGGCGCAAGCTAAACGGCCACCAACTCCTCGCGGACCTGATCCAAGGCGTCCGCTTCATCGATGGCATCAAGGTGATCGCCGCTTAATCGGATCAGATTTCCATCCACAACTCTTGACCATATCTCCTGGGCAGGACGTTGAAGGACGTGTGGGGCTCGCAGTAGTACCACTCCAACGGGTCGAACACCCGATCGGTGTCCGTGGCAAACTGGATGCGCTGTTCGGGATCGCTGTGAGCCGGGTGGAGAATGATGCCTTCCACCCCAGTGATTCCACGCCCCTTTGGATCCACGTTGGCGGTCGCGAAAAGCAGCCACTGCATGCCGATGCGATGCACCAGGGCAGTGCGCAGGCCTCGCATCTTGCGCGTCGTGGGAGAAGGTTCCGCGCAGGGTGAGAAAGGCGACCCGAACATGCCGTGGAGTTGGATCGGGTCGCGGCGCGCTTCCGCGTGCAGCTCGAGCGTTTCGACGCCGTTGTTCACCTCACGGCTCAGCAGCAGGACCAGAGCCTGTTCCGTCTCACCCTGCGTCGCCGCCCCGACGGCGACGATCCAGTTCGTGCCGGGGAGCATGGCGATGTCGGAGATGTCGTACTCCCAGAGGGGGTCGGGCGAGGTCGTGAGGGTGTCGACCAGGTCGTAACTGTCCAACTCGGTCACGGCTGACGGATCCGATGCGCTCAAGAGATACACCGTCCCCGGTCGCGGCGGCGTGGAGTTGCGTTGGGCCGCAGTCAGGACGTACAGTCGGTGTGCCCCCGAGGTGGTGGTGCCCTCGTCGAAGATCACCCGCGCGAGTTCGTTCTGGTAGGGCTGCCCGTCCTCTTCGTCGAATCGGCGGGAGCGATCGTCGATCTTGATGTGCCCGAGGGAGAGGCCGTGGCCAACCCAGAAACGTTTGAACGCCGGAGATGACCGCGCATCCGCAGGTCCCAATCCGCCCACCGGAAGACCGTCCCGCCAATCCACGAGGGCGTGCAACGGTTTGGTCTCGGGGGTCTGGGCGGCAAGGGCCGTAGGCAGGTGCAACGCGAGGCAGGCGGCGGCCGCGATGCGGCTCAGGCAAAAGACCATGGCGAGGCTCTCGGACAGGGTGAAGACGGCGGGTTATGGGTTAGCCATCGAGGGGAACTGGCTCACGTCGGTCATACCTGACCATGGCGGATGAGGCCTCGCAAGCGCCAAAGTACGGATCCCGTACCGGGGAACGTAATGCCGCACGGTACAGACTGCGCCCGGCTCGGGCAGCCGGACCCCCCCCAAAAAACATTGTTCGGACAGTTTGACGGATCTGGTACCCTGATCCTGGAGCGATTGCAGACCCCGCTGTGCCCAACCTGAAGGAGGTCCCCATGTCTCGTCTCGTGCCGTCCATCCTTCCGTCGCTCGTCGTTTTGTCGCTCGTCGGCGGGGGAGCGGTTGCCCAGATGCCGTGTGAGGTTCTGCGGATCGAGAATCCCCTCGCGCCTGCCGACGGCGCGTTCGGAAACGCCGTTGCGATCTCTGGCGATCGGATGGTCGTGGGAATGTACGGCACGGGCGTCGCACCCGACGTTGGGTCCGCCTACGTCTTCGACCGGGATGGCGCCTCGTGGACGCAGTCTGCTCAGCTGACCATTCCTGACGGCATCAACGGGGCGTACTTCGGGTGGTCCGTAGCGGTCGACGGCGACGTGGCGCTGGTCGGACGACGGGGAGACGGCCAGCTCCTGTCCAAGGGTGCGGTGTACGTCTTCCAGCGCGCGTCCAGCGGGACCTGGAGCCAGACCCAGAAGCTCGTGCCCCCCGCGCCAGAAGCTTGGGCGTTTGGGTGGTCTATCTCCCTCGACGGCACGCGGGTCGCGATCGGGTCCAAGGGCGCGGGCTCGGCGGGGCCGAAGGGGCGTGTCTTCGTATACGAGCTCGAGGACGGGCAGTTCGTGCTCAAGCAGAAGCTCGTGCCCTCCCTCGACAATTTGAGCGACTGGTTCGGCCACTCCGTCGCGCTCCAAGGGGACCGCATCGCGGTCGGTGCCAACAAGGGCGGCACGGGGCGGGCCTACGTGTTCGATCGCCAGGAGAGCGGCACGTGGGTGCAGTCGGCGCTGCTCTTGCCGCCGGACTTGTCGTCGGCCGACGAGTACGGCTACGCGGTGGCCCTCGATGGCGACCGTGTTGCGGTGTCCGCACCGGGACACGACATCCCCTGGGGCAACCATGGCGGCATCTACATCTTCGAGCGCGACCCCCAGGGCGCGTGGCAACAAGCAGCAAAGCTGTCCGTCTTCGCGGGCAGCACTTTCCCGCGTTTTGGCTGGTCTATGGACTTGTCTGGGGACGTGTTGTTCGCAGGAGCGCCGGAGGACGGGGAGATCCAGATGGGCGCCGGAAAGGTGCACGTCTTCCGAAGGATCGATGAGACCTGGACACACGACAGTGTCCTCCACGGCAGCGAGCCAGTGTTCAACCGCTGGTTCGGCAACAGCGTGCGCCGCTCGGGAGACTGGCTCGCGGTGGGCGCACCGGCGCACGTCTCGCCTCAGTGGGGCCGAGTGCACATGTTTTCGCTGGCAGGATTGCCCACGCTCTCCGGCGCGACCATCGCGCTCTCGAACAACGCAGGTGGCGTGCAGCCGCTGCAGCTCGGCGCGTGCCAGAGCCACGCGGGTGATTTTTATCTCATCCTGGGCTCTATCTCCGGAGCCGAGCCCGCGCTGCCGCTTGGAAGCGTCGCCGTGCCGCTCGTCCCCGATTTCTATACGCAGTTCACGCTGAGCCAGCCGAACTCCGCCCTCTTGCCCGCGTCGATCGGCCAACTGGACCCCTGGGGCCGGGCCTACGCGTCCTTCGAGCTGCCGCCCGCTAGCCCCCCGAGCACCATCGGCCTGACCGTGCACCACGCGTTCTTGGTGCTCGACCAAACGACCCTGGCGCTCGAATCCGCGAGCAACGCCGTGCCCGTCACCATCGGACCCTAACGCGCTCTGTAGGGGCGCGGCCCCGTCCGCGCCCAAGGGAATCGCACCACGGGGAACAGCCCTACGCTCCAAGTCGGGCCAGGAGGCCCGCGCACCCGGCGGCGCTGCGCTGCGGTGTGCACGCACCGTTGCGCGGTTGAATGCTCACGTCACCAAATCCCAGACCCCGCTCGCTAGGGCCGCGGACAGGGCCGCGCGCCCACCGCGCGACACCTACGAGCGGTCACGGCTTCGCCGGGGCGTCGCGAAGGAGCGGCGGTTGCGCGCGCGGCAGCGCCAGCGCCAGGGCGACGGCGACCCACGCCATGCCGGCCGGCGCTGCGATCGCCGAGGCGAGTCCCAGCGCCCAAAGCACCCAACGCTCCTTGCCGAGGCGCATCGGCGATGCGCGCGGGGGATCGCCGTCGTGCACCAGCGGCTCGGTGTGTGCGGACCGCGCGGCGCGCACGCCCACGACCAGCAGGTAAAGCAGAGCGAGCAGCAGCGCCGCGAGTGGGACCGTCGCCCGGCCGCCGAGCAGCCAATCCTCGGCTCCGGGCCACCACGGCAGGTCGCCGCGCATCGCCAGTCCCGCGCATCCCACAAGTGCGATGGCGAGCGGCGTGGACAACCTGCGCCGCGCCGGGCGCGCGGTCGCAAGCACGAGCGCAACCGCCGCTCCCAGCGCAATGACGGCAGAACTCGACGCAGCGATCCCCAGCAGCGCCCAACACGCGAGCCACGCGCCGCGGCGGTCCGCGCGCCGCAACCACACGATCGAACCCAACGCGAGGAGCGCGACGGCCGCCCACCCGCCGCCGTTCGGCGCAAGCGGCCCGGCGTCGAGCAGCAGGAGGCCAACCCCGAGCACCGCCGCGGCCGCCGCGTTGCGCCAACGCGGTGTGTCCGTGCAGTCGAGCGCGGCCCGTGTCAGCAGCACAAAGGCCACCGCCGCGGCCGGATCCTCCGCGCCGACGGCCACCGCGATCCCGACCAGCCCAAACAACCACTCCCCAAGCACATCCCGCGGGGTCATCGGCGGCGGCGCGGCCACGTGGCGCGGCCGGAGCGGCAGGGCACCCAGGGCGCTCATGCCCGCCGCCACGAGGAGCGGCACCCACAACGCGGGCAAACCGAGTGCCTGCTCCGCCGTCCTCCCCGGCCCCAGCACCTGGGCCAGTAGCGTGCCCAACCACCACGAAACCGCCCACGTGCTCGGGTCCGAATGGCGCCCAAGAGGACCGCCCGGTGGCAGGAGCGCGAGGAGGCCGCGGCCGGCTAGGGCAATCCCCACTGCCTCCGCGAGGAGCGCCGGGCCGACATCGCCTCGCCCGAACAGCTCCGCGCCGAGGACCCCCAGGGCCGTCACGACCGCGCCGAAAGCCAGCAGCGGCATGGCCTGGGCGGCGAGGGCGACGGCGTGGCGCATGGGGGATGAGCGTGGCAAGGCTGGCCCCCAAAGGCAAAGGGCTGCGTCGGCGCGTTCCGCGCGTCTTTATAATTCTCCCCATGGACCACGTTCCCCTGCGCATCGGCGCCTGGCAATTCTCTCCCCAGCGCGGGGACGTGGCCGCGAACCTGGCCGAGGTGGAGCGAGGTCTCGCCGCCGCATGCGATGCGGGCGTATCGCTACTCGTGCTGCCGGAGATGTGGACGACGTCGTTCCTCGAGGGCGCGGGTCCGTTTGGCGAATCGGACGCGTTGGAGCGCGCCTTTCGCGAAAGCGACGAGGCGCTCGAGCACCTGCGTGTGCAGAGCTCCCACCACCACCTGGCGGTGGCGGGCACGGCCTACGGCCCCCCCGACGCCTCCGGTCGGCGGCCCAACCGGCTCGTCGTCTTCGACCGCGGCCGAGAGGTGCTTGCCCAAGACAAGGTGCACCTGTTCTCCCCGACCGGCGAACCCTTCGCGTTTGCGGCGGCGCAGGCCGGACCCGCGGTGGTCGAAGCGACCTTGGGCCGCATCGCTGGCCTGGTCTGTTACGACCTGCGGTTCCCGATGCTGGCGGAGGTGCTCGGCCGCGGCGCCCCCGACGTCGTCGTCGTGCCGGCCCAGTGGCCCGTGGCCCGGGGCCGCCACTGGCGTGCGCTCCTGCTGGGCCGAGCCGTCGAACTGCAGGCATTCGTGGTGGGGGCGAACCGCACCGGCACCGAGACCGTGGGGCGGCGCGGCCACGAGTTGATCTTCCCGGGGAACTCCCTGGTGGCCAGTCCCGAAGGCCTGGTGCTGGCCGAGGGCCGGGGCGAACCCGGGCTGGTCTGGGCCGAAGTCGACCCGGGCCTCCTGGTGCGCCTGCGTCGCGAGGTCCCCATCGGGCGCGACCGCCGTCCCGACTTCTACCGGGGACTCGGGTCCGGGCCCGAGTCCCGCGAAGTTCCGCCCGCGGGCTGACGCGGCCGGGGAGGGCCCGGCCAGAACCCCCGCGCAGGCTCGCGGGAGTCAAAAAAAGGCACCGGCGGCCAGGGGGGCCGCCGGTGACTCTCCGTCTCGTAGCTCTTCCGATCTCTCTCTTCGGGCTCCACCAGCGCGCAGCCCTTGGGACCCTGACCGGTCCCGGCTGGACCCCGAACGCGTCCGGGGTTCTGGCACTAGAGGATTGCTTTCGGACAGGCAGCCGGAAACCTGTAGGTCCCGCACGGCCGTTCCCGGAAAACCTTTCCTGGGGTAGGGCAGGGGCTCATCCGTGGGCCAGAGGGGCGCGGGGGTCCGCGTGGGTCCGCGGGGGTCCGCGGGGGCGCGCGGGGGCGCGCGGGGGCGCGGGGGGCCGAGCTGCCATCCGTTGGGCCGCAGCGGGCCAGGGCGCCCTGCCACGGGACAGAACCAGCGGCCGCCGCTACAATCTTGCGCCGCAAACGGCCGGCGGCCTTCGGGCGCGACGCTGGCACCCCAAAGGCCCCCCGCAGGCACCCCCTCGACTGCCGAACCGGTCCGCGGAGGCTCGTTTTTTCATCGCCCGTCCCCCAAGGAGTCCCGCTGTGAAGGAAGTTGTCATTGTCAGCGCCTGCCGCACCCCAATCGGCAAGTTCCAGGGCGGGCTCTCCGGCCTGCGCGCCACGGAGTTGGGCGCGTTGGCCGTGCGCGAGGCCATCGCGCGGGCGAAACTCGCTCCGGATCAGGTCGAGGAGGTCATCCTCGGCAACGTGCTGCCCGCCGGCCTCGGCCAGAACCCCGCGCGCCAGGCGGCCCGCGGCGCCGGTGTGCCGGATGCGGTCGGCTCCCTGACGATCAACAAGGTCTGCGGGTCCGGTCTGAAGGCGGTGGCCCTCGCGGCCCAGGCCATCCGCGCGGGCGACGCGGACTGCGTGGTGGCGGGTGGCATGGAGAGCATGTCGAACGCGCCCTACCTCCTGCCCCAGGCGCGAAACGGCGTGCGTCTGGGCCACGGGCAGATGATCGATTCCATGGTGCACGACGGCCTGTGGGACATCTACGAGGACTTCCACATGGGCATGACCGGCGAGCTGGTCGCCGAGAAGTACGAAGTGGATCGCGCCGCGCAGGACGCGTACGCCGCCGAGAGCCACCGCCGCGCCGCCGAGGCCACCAAAGCCGGCCGTTTCGACGAAGAGCGATTTGCCGTGCTCCTGCCGCAGCGCAAGGGCGATCCGATCCGCTTCACGACCGACGAGACGATTCGCGACGGCACCACCGTCGAGGGTCTGGGCGGGTTGAAGCCGGCCTTCAAGAAGGACGGCACCGTGACGGCGGCCAACGCCTCGTCGATCAACGACGGCGCCGCGGCGCTCGTGGTGATGAGCGCCGACAAGGCGAAGGCGCTTGGGCTCAAGCCGCTGGCGCGCATCAGCGGCTACTCGACGGGTGGTGTCGAGCCGAAGTGGGTGATGATGGCGCCCGAGGTGTCGATCTCGAAGCTGTCCAAACGGCTCGGCAAGGCGCCCTCCGACTTCGACCTGCACGAGATCAACGAGGCCTTCTCCGTGGCGGCCTGCGCCCTGACGCGTGTGCTCGACCTCGACCGTTCGAAGGTCAACGTCAACGGCGGCGCCGTGGCCCTCGGGCACCCGATCGGCGCCTCGGGCGCGCGCATCCTGGTGACGCTGCTCCACGCCATGAAGCAGCGCGGCGCGGCCACCGGCATGGCGTCCCTGTGCCTGGGCGGCGGCAACGCGGTGTCGGTCGCGGTGGAGGCCCTCTGATCCCATGGCGAAGGCGATCTTCGAACGGGTGGCGGTGATCGGCGCCGGCACCATGGGCAACGGCATCGTGCAGACCTTTGCGACCTTCGGCAGCCAGGTCGTGATGGTCGACCTCGACGAGAAGGCGCTGGAGCGCGGCCGCGCGGCGATCGCGAAGAGCCTTGCGCGCTTTGTGTCGAAGGGGACGATGGCGCAGGCCGATGCGGATGCGGCACTCGCCCGTGTGTCCACCAGCACGCGCCTTGCGGACGCGGCCTCCGTGGGCCTCGTGGTCGAAGCGGTTGCGGAGCGCGTGGACGTCAAGCGCCGTGTGTTCACCGAGTTGGACGGGGTCTGCTCCAGCGACACGATCCTCTCGTCGAACACCTCGTCGATCTCGATCACGACGCTGGCCGCCGCGACCAAACGGGCGGACCGGGTCGCGGGCATGCACTTCATGAACCCGGTGCCCCTGATGAAGCTCGTCGAGATCGTGCGCGGACAGGAGAGCTCCGACACGACGATCGCGCGCATCGTCGAGGCGACCCGCGCCCTGGACAAGGAACCCGTCGAGGTCAATGACTATCCGGGCTTCGTCTCGAACCGGATCCTGATGCCGATGATCAACGAGGCCGTCTACTGCCTGATGGAAGGCGTGGCGACCCGCGAAGCCATCGACACGGTGATGAAACTCGGCATGAACCACCCCATGGGCCCGCTCACCCTGGCGGACCTCATCGGCCTCGACGTGTGCCTCGACATCCTCGAGGTGTTGCACCGGGACCTCGGGGATTCGAAGTACCGACCCTGCCCGCTGCTGCGGCGCATGGTCGCGGCCGGCCGCTTGGGCCGCAAATCCGGCAAGGGTTTCTACGACTACGCCTGAACGCCACCCGGGCGGCCAGCGATCCAAAACGAGTGCGGAACCAGCGATGACGACGACGGCGATGATGGGGCTCGATGAAGACGTGGCGATGGTGCGCGACATGGCGCGCGACTTCGCGGAGAACGACCTGATCCCCCGGGCTACCCAACACGACCGCCAGGCCGACATCGACCCGGTGGTGTTCCAAAAGATCGGCGAGTTGGGCCTCTGGGGCCTGACGATCCCCGAAGCCTTCGGCGGCGCGGGTCTCGGCAATACGGCCCTGACGGCCGTGTTGATCGAGCTGAACCGCGGCTGCGCGTCGACGGGTGTGACGCTCTCGGTGCACAACAGCCTCGTCAGCGCGCCGATCTCGCGATTTGGCACCGAGGACCAAAAGCGCGCGTGGTTGCCGCGCCTCGCCAGCGGCGAGTTGATCGGGTCCTACTGCCTCACGGAGGCCAACGCGGGCTCCGACGCGGCGGGCCTCGAAACGACGGCCACACGGGACGGGGACCACTACGTGCTGAACGGCACGAAACTGTGGGTCACCAACGGGGCTTGGGCCGGGCTCTACATCGTGTACGCCCGCACGAACTCTTCCGTGTCGAAGGCGAAGGGCATCTCGGCGTTCCTCGTGCCGCGCACCGCCGCGGGCGTGTCCGTCGGCAAACACGAGAAGAAGACCGGCATCCGCGGCTCGTGCAGCGTCGAGATCGTGCTCGAGAACGTGCGTGTGCCCGCCGGGAACCTGTTGGGTGAGCTGGACCGCGGCTTCAACGTCGCCATGGACACCCTCGACGGCGGCCGCATCGGCATCGCCGCCCAGGCGGTCGGCATCGGCCGCGCGTGCCTCGAGGCCGCGATCAAGTACGCCAAGGAGCGCGAGCAGTTCGGTCGCCCCATCGGCGACTTCCAAGCGATCCAATGGAAGCTCGCCGACATGGCCAGCCAGTTGGACGCCGCCGAGCTCTTGACCTACCGCGCCGCCGCCAAACGGGACAGCAAGCAGTCCTGCAACCGCGAGGCCGCCATGGCCAAACTGATGGCCTCCCGCGCCGCCAACTTCGCCGCCGACGAATGCCTGCAGATCCACGGCGGCGCCGGCTACACGGACCACTTCCACGTGGAGCGCCTGTTCCGCGACGCGCGCATCACCGAGATCTACGAGGGCGCAACGGACATCCAACGCCTGGTCATCGCACGCAGTCTCCTTTCCTGATCGCGCCACGCCCTGTTCCCAAGGCCAGCCCACGCAAGCGACCATGAGCGGAAGCAACGACCCGGAGATCCTCAACTTGGAGGAAGCCGCCGCCCTCTTGGGGGTGAGCGTCAAAACCTTCAACAAGGTGCTCCACAGCCAGACCATCCCCGCGCGCAAGATCGGCCGCGAGTGGAAGTTCTCGCGCCGCGCGCTCATCGACTGGGTCGGCAGCGGCAGGAGCGACGAGTTCTACCGCGAGCTCCCGAACCAGGACGAGGAGAGCGCCGCCGCTCTGCCGTCCTCGGAAGAACGCCGCCGGACCAGCGGTTGGCGACTGGAACTGGACTGACCCCTGGGCCACGAGTCCTCGAACCGCACACCCGATCCCTTCGCCCCGACAACCATGAGCATCGCGACGCACAGCAGCACCGGGCTGCCCGACCTGAAACACGGACTGGACCTGACCGAGGACCAGCGCATGGTGCGCGACATGGTCGCTGAGTTCGCCGCGTCGGAGGTGGCGCCCCACGCGCACGACATCGACGAGAACCACCGGTTCCCCGAGGACACCTGGAAGAAGATCACGGAGCTCGGCCTCACGGGCATTCCCTTCTCCGAGGAAGTGGGCGGTTCGAACGGCGGCACCCTCGCGTACATCCTCGCCGTCGAAGAGCTTTCGAAGGTCTGCGGTTCCACGGGTTTGACCCTGGCGGCCCACGTGTCGCTCGGCACCTGGCCGATCTACGCGTTCGGCGACCACCTGCGCCCGCGTTACGTGCCCGAGTTGATCGCGGGCAAGCACATGGGTGCCTACGGTCTGACCGAGCCCAACGCGGGGTCGGACTCGGGCGGCACGCAGACGACGGCGGTGCTCCAGGGCGACGAGTACGTGCTCAACGGCCGCAAGTGCTTCTGCACGAACGCCAACTACGCGGGGACCTTCATCGTCACCGCGGTGACGGACAAGAGCCTCGGGCCGAAGGGCATCAGCGCCTTCGTGGTGCCGCGCGACACCAAGGGTTTTGTCATCGAGAAGGGCGAGGTGAAGCTGGGCATGCGCGGCTCCGACTGGGCCAGTCTGGTGTTCGAGGACGCGCGCATCCCGCGCGACCACCTGCTGGGGCCCGAGGGTGAGGGTTTCCGCACGTTCATGAAGACGCTCGACGGCGGGCGCATCTCGATCGCGGCGCTCTCCTTGGGCATCGCCGAGGGCGCCTACGTGGTGGCCAAGCGCCACGCGAAGGAGCGCATGGCCTTCGGCAAGGCGCTCGCAGAACAGCAGGCCGTGGCCTTCAAACTGGCCGACATGGAGGTGCAGATCGAAGCGGCGCGCCACCTGGTCTACCACGCGGCGCGCATCAAGGACGCTGGGTTGCCCTACACTAAGGAAGCGGCCATCGCGAAGTTGCACGCGTCGGAGACCGCGATGAAGGTCACCTACGACGCCATCCAAGTGCTGGGCGGGTACGGCTACAGCCGCGAGTACCCGGTGGAACGCATGTGGCGCGACGCGAAGCTGTGTGTCATCGGCGAGGGCACCAGCGAGATCCAGCGCCTGATCATCTCGCGCCAGATCCTGAAGTGAACACCGCTGCTCCGTCGTTTGCCACCCGCGCCGAAGTCGATGGCTGGACCATCGACGCGCTGGACGACGGCCACTTCCGTTTGGACGGCGGCGCCATGTGGGGCGTGGTGCCGGCGAACATCTGGCGCGCGCTCACGCCGCCCGCCGAGGACAACACGATCCGCATGAGCCTGCGGCCGTTCCTGGCCCGCCGTGGCGATCGTGTGGTGGTGATCGAAGGCGGAGTCGGCGCGCGGTGGAGCGACAAGCTGCGCGGCATCTACCACATCGAGGGCGGGGGCCACCTCGCTGCGTCCCTGGCCCGCCTCGGTGTGGCGCGGGACGACGTGACCGACGTGGTGCTCTCCCACTGCCACTGGGACCACGTGGGTGCCCTGGTGGTGGATGGACCCAACGGACCCGAGCCCCTGTGCCCGCGCGCCCGCCACCACGCGCCAGCCGTCGAGATCGAGCGCTGCCTCGCCCCGGACCACGTGCGCCGCGGCTCCTACCGACCCGAGGACCTGCTGCCGCTCCAGGAGCGGGGCCTGCTGGTGGCCCTCGAAACGCGCCCGGGCGGCCCGGAGCACCCCGGGGAGGCGGTGGCCGAACCCGTGCCCGGCATCCGCGTGCACGTGCTGGGGGGCCACTCCGAGGGCGTCTCGGCGATCCTGGTGGGGGATGGGGAGGCGCCGGGCCCGGACCGAGCGGCCGTTTTCTGGTCGGATGTGGTTCCCACCACCCACCACGTTCAACCGCCCTACATCATGGCCTATGACATCGATGTGATTCGGTCCTACGAGGTCCGCGGCCGCTGGCTGGAGCGTGCGGCCGAGCGGGGCTGGATCGGCCTCTTCTACCACGACCCCGATGTGGCCCTGGCGCGCCTCGAGCGCGACGGCCGCCGCTTCCGCGCCGTCCCCCTTCCGGCGTGAGCGAGCTCCCACCAGCCCACCGACCCGGCCCCAGCGATGCGCATCGTCTCCCTCTGCCCCAGCCTGACCGAACTCGTCTTCGAACTGGGTCTCGGATCGAAGCTGGTGGGGGTGACCGAATACTGCATCCGGCCCGCCGACGGTGTGCTGCACCTCGCGAAGGTGGGTGGCACCAAGGATCCGAATCTGGCGCGCATCGCGGAGTTGCGGCCCGATTTGGTGCTGATGAACGAAGAGGAGAACCGGCGCGAGGACGCGGACGAGCTCGCGCGTTTGGGGCTCGAGACCCACGCGACGTTCCCGTGCACGGTCGAGGAGACCGCGGCCACCGTGCGCGAGATCGGCCGCCGTCTTGCCGCCGTTCCCGCCGCCGAGCGCATCGCCGAGGGCATCGAGGCCGCGCTCGCCCGCGCCGCGAAGGCCACCGCCTGCCGCCCGCCCCTGCGCTTTGCCTACGTGATCTGGCGCAAACCCTGGATGACCGCCGCGGAGGGCACCTACGTCAGTTCCCTCTTGGAGGCGGCCGGCGGCGACAACGTGGTGGGGCCCTGTCCTTCGCGGTACCCCGCCATCGGAGAGGACCAACTCGCTGCGGCCAATCCCGGGGCCGTGTTGCTCGCGACGGAACCGTTCCCCTTCCAGCCCAAACACGTCGCGGAGCTCTCCCAGGCCAGCGGCATCTCGGCCTGCCGCTTCCGCATCGCGGACGGCGAACTCCTGTCGTGGCACGGGGCCCGCACGGCCGCCGGTCTCGACTACGCGGTCCGACTCCTCGACGAGCTCCGCGGCGCCCGGATGCCGCAGCGCGCCAGCTAACCCCCGTCCGCTCAGGGGACTCGGCCCCTCAGAGGACACCGCGGGCCCCGCCCGGTACACTCCTTCCCCCGCCGGTGCCCGGCGGCGAAGAACCAAAAGGAGTGTGCGCGTGAACAAGATTCGGGTGGCGAAGCCGGTCGTGGAACTGGATGGCGACGAGATGGCCCGCGTGATGTGGGCCTTCATCAAGGAGCGACTGATCCTGCCGTACCTCGATGTGGACCTCGTCTACTTCGACCTCGGCATGGAACACCGCGACGCGACGTCGGACCAGGTCACCTTGGATGCGGCCGCGGCAATCCAGAAGCACGGTGTCGGCGTCAAGTGCGCCACGATCACCCCCGACGAGGCGCGTGTCGAGGAGTTCAAGCTCAAGAAGATGTGGAAGAGCCCGAACGGCACGATCCGCAACGTGCTGGGCGGCACAGTTTTCCGCGAGCCGATCGTGTGCAAGAACGTGCCGCGGCTCGTGCCCGGATGGACCGAGCCCATCGTCATCGGCCGCCACGCCTTCGGCGACCAGTACCGCGCCACGGACTTCCGCGTGCCCGGCAAGGGCAAACTGACCATGCGCTTCGAGCCCGACGGCGGCGGTGAAGCGACCGAGTATGAGGTGTTCCGTTTCGACGCGCCCGGCGTGGCCATGGGCATGTACAACCTCGACGAGTCGATCCGCGGCTTCGCCCGGGCGTGCATGGAGTTCGGCCTGCAGCGCAAGTGGCCGGTCTACCTCTCGACCAAGAACACGATCCTCAAGGTCTACGACGGCCGCTTCAAGGACATCT
>WGMC01000010.1 GCA_016125265.1 Planctomycetaceae bacterium | reverse complement strand
TTGGTTTCCGCCCCGCTTCCCAAGGCGGGCCAGAGGCCCGCGCACCCGGGCTGCGCGCTCGCTGCGGAGGGCTTCGTCGTTGCGTAGGTGCAAGCTCACGTCGCTTGCGCCCGACCCTTGATCGCGAGGTCGCGCTCAGAGAGCGGGAAAGAATCGGGGCCTTGGCCGATTTTTGCCCTCGAACGGGCTCCGGCGTCCTCAGGCGATGGCCCAAACGGCACCGATGAGGCGCTTCGTTTTGGCCGTGCCGATTTGTTTTCTAGCCTCTCAGGCGGCGCGACAGAGGTTCGGCCAGGAGGCGGACGCGGTGCGGTCGGCGGCGGACGCGCGCTTGTCTGGAAGGGGCAACGCCCCGTCCGATCGTAGCCTGGGGCAACGCCCCAGGTCTTGCGGTAGCACCGGCCCGGGCTGAAGGCCCGGCCCATGCCGTTGGCACGTTGCGATGGGGCGGGCTTTCAGCCCTTGCATCTCTCTCTCGACGAAACCTGGGGCGTTGCCCCAGGCTACTATGGGCCGCGCCGTTGGCGCTTAGGGGCGCCGTTGGTGCCAGCGGACGGCATCGCAATGTGCGGCGTGCACGCTGGCGGCGTGCAGGTCGTCCACAACCGCAGGGTGCACCGAATCGAAACGTCCATCGTGCTGCGCGCGTCGCGTCCCGTGCGAGACGCGCGCGCGTCCGATAGGGGCAACGCCCCGTCCGATCGTAGCCTGGGGCAACGCCCCAGGTACTGCGGTGGAACTGGCCAGGGCTGAAGGCCCGGCCCATCGACACAAGGGCGCGGTCAGTTGCCGCGGCGGCGCAACTGGCCGCAGGCGGCGTCGGCTTCCAAACCGCGCGACCAGCGCACGGTTGCGACGATGCCGCGCTCTTCCAGCAGACTTTGGAATCGCGCCACGTGCTCTGGCGCGGGGCGGCGGTAGTTGTCGCCTTCGACCGGGTTGTAGGGGATGAGGTTCACGGTGGCGCGGCGGCGCGACAGGCGCTCGGCCAGGCGGCGGGCGTGGCCGTCGCTGTCGTTGGTGCCGCCCAAGAGCACGTACTCGTAGGTCACTTCGCGGCCCGTTTCCCGGAACCAGTGGTCACCGGCTTGCAGCACTTCCTCCACCGGCACGCCGCGCATCAAGGGCACCAGTTCGGAGCGCTGTTCGTCGTCCGGGCTGTGCAGGCTGATCGCGAGTTGGAACCCGGGCCGCGTGGGGGCCAGTTGGCGCAGACGATCCGGGAAGCCGACCGTGGATACGGTGATGCGCCGCGCTCCGAGGCCCATCTCCGAGCGCACGGCTTCGAGCGCAAACGCCAGGGCGGGGTAGGCGAGCAACGGCTCGCCGATGCCCATCACGACGGAACGCCCCAGCGGACCGATGGCGCGGCCGCGCACGTACTGTTCGAGGATCTCGTGGCCCTGGAGTCCGCGCACGAGCCCATCCCGGCCCGACGCGCAGAACGGACAGCGCACCGGGCAACCGACCTGCGTCGACACACACAGGGTCGCCGTGCCCACGTCCCGGTGGCTCGGGATGTGCACCGTTTCCACCGCGCCGCCCTGGCGCGCGGGCACTCCTTCCGCGGCGGCGCTCGGCGCAAAACGCGTCAAGAACTTCACCGTGCCGTCGCGCGCGGTGCGGCGGTCGGTCTCCTCGCCGGCGACGGGCGGCAGGCGCTCCATCAGGGCCTGGCGCAGGCGCGCCGACAGGTCCGTCCACTGCTCGGGCAGGATGCGGCCCTCTTGGATCACGTGGCGGCGCAGGCTGCGCGCGTGGAACGCGCGGCCGCCGAGCCGTTCGATGGCGCGCTCGGTCTGCGCCGGCGTCAACGCGAGCAGCGAAGGCGCGAGGCGCTCGGCACTGCGACCCGTGTCCAGCCCCGCGCGATCCGGGGCATCGTCCCCTCGATTCTCCATGGGGTGGCCCTCGGCGCGCGGGATCACACGGACTCGGCCATCGCCCGGCGCAGGCGGCGTGCGATCTCACGGGCCGCGCGGCGCGCGTCCGCGAGGGAGGGAGGGTTGGCGCCGCCGACGGCGCGGTGGCCGCCGCCGCCGTACTCCTCCATGATCTCGCCCACGTGCACCTGGCGCGGGGGTTTGTTCCACGGGTTCTCGCCCGCGGTCACGTGGAATCCGGCCCGCGTCGGGATCACGCCGACCGAGTAGTGCACCTTCGGGTAGTGGTAGAAGGGCGCAAAGCGCTCGCGGCGGACCTGGTTGCTGGACGCGTCGAAGAGCAGCACGTGGTCCTCGACCGACTCGACCGTGGGCGGGAACTGGCGCAGGGCCTTGTCGCGGTTGCGCGCGGCGCGCTCGAACGCCTTCTCCACGTCGGGGCGCGTGGCCACCGTCGCGAGGTCCTCGTGGCTCAGCGCCTCGGCCAACTCGTCGGTCCACGCGTGGTCCGGCGGCACCGTCAGGGCGCGGGTGATGCGCAGCGCGGGCTCCTCGCCGAACAGCGCCTGGTCCACACTGTCGAAGAGCGCCGCATCGACGATGTCGGACCAGTGGGCCATCTCCACGAACCGCGGTTCGGGCTCGTAGTCGAAGTGCTCGGCCGCGTGGCGCAGGATGAGCGGCGGGCAGGAAGGCGACGTTTCGTCCCAGCGCCAGCGCTCGCTGGGGGCGTACTGGGCCCGCAACCCCGGCGTCAGGAACGTGGTCGGGTGGTGGTCGAACCAGTACTCGGCGCGCGGGTGGAAGTGGAAGTCCACCACGGCGAACCGGCGGCCGCGGCCGAAGTGCTCCCAGCCCTCGCGTTCGTCGTAGTTGACACTTTCGAGGATGGAGGCTTCCCCGCGGGTCACCTCGAGGATGCGCTTCAAAACCGCGCCGGCCACCATGCCGTCGAAGTCGCGGTGGTAGCGGATCGAGATGGGGTCGCTCGCGGACATGGGGAGGGAGTGGCGCCGTTGCGCTCGGGGGGATCTTAGGGCATCGAGGCGCCCAGCGCACGGCTCCCGTCGGCCGGTCGGGCGTTCTGTAGGGGCGCGGCCCTGTCCGCGCCCAAGGCGACCGTCCGCGCCCAAGGCGACCGTCCGCGCCCAAGGCGACCGTCTGCGCCCAAGGCGACCGTCTGCGCCCAACTGGGTTGCGCGCGGGAGGAACCTCCCTTATCCCTCGGGCGCGGACAGAGCCGCGCCCCTACAGTCAGGCGCTCTCGCGTTCCACGTCGAGGCCGTCCCGGTCCTCGTCGTCGTCGGTCGTCGTTTCCGCGCTGGTCAAACCGAGTGCCAGTGCGCGGCGGCCGCGCACCACGTCCTCGTCGATGCGGAACACCCGTTCGTCCGTGCGGTTCGGAAGTTCGTACAGCACGTCGAGCAACAGTTCTTCGAGGAGTGAGCGCAGGGCGCGCACACCCGTTTCGCGCTCGAGCGCCACCGACGCGATGGCCTCCAGGCCGCTCGGTTCGAAGTGCAACTGGGCCCCTTCCATGGCGAAGAGCCCCTGGAACTGGCGCGTGAGCGCGTTCTTGGGCTCCGTCAGGATGCGCACCAGGTCGTCCTTGGTGTGGCGGTCCAGGCTGACGAGCACCGGCAAGCGGCCGACGAACTCGGGGATCATGCCGAACTCGATCAAGTCGCGCGGACCCACGTGGCGCAGGAGGGCCTCGCGGCGCTCTTCGGCCTGCGCCTCGCTGGGCAGGGAGAGCGCCGAAAGCGATCCGGGCACGATCTTGGTCAGGTCCTGGCGGGCAAAACCCAGCGCGTCGCGTCCGATGCGCTTGCCGATGATGTTCTCGATGCCGGCGAACGTGCCGCCGCAGAGGAACAGGATGTTCGTGGTGTCGACCTGGATGTAGGCCTGCTCGGGGTGCTTGCGCCCTCCCTGGGGCGGCACGTTGGCGACGGTGCCCTCGAGGATTTTGAGCAGCGCCTGTTGCACACCTTCGCCCGACACGTCGCGTGTGATTGACACGTTGGACGTGGTGCGGCCGATCTTGTCGATCTCGTCGATGTAGACGATGCCCTGCTGCGCGCGCTCCTTGTCGAAGTCCGCGGCCTGCAGCAGTTTGAGCAGGATATTTTCGACGTCTTCGCCGACGTAACCCGCTTCGGTCAGCGTGGTGGCGTCGGCCATCGCGAACGGCACGTCGAGCATGCGCGCCAGCGTGCGCGCGAGCAGCGTCTTGCCCGAACCGGTCGGGCCGACGAGCAACACGTTCGACTTCTCGATCTCGACGCCGCCGAGCACACCGTCCGGGAACCCGGCGCCGTGGGCGGACTGGTGGCGCAGGCGCTTGTAGTGGTTGTAGACCGCCACGGAGAGCACCTTCTTGGCGCGTTGCTGGCCGATCACGTACTCGTCGAGGCGCCGCGCGATCTCGATCGGCGTGGGCAGGCGGCGCGACTCGTAGCGCGCCGCATCCGCGGACGCACCTCGGCCTTCACCCAGGCGGGTTGCGCCGACACCGCGCGCCGGGGCGCTGGCCGCGGCCGCACCCGCGGCGGGTGCGCCGGCGCTGGGGCCGCGGCGCTGCTCCTCGTGCAGGATCGCGTTGCAGATTTCGATGCACTCGCTGCAGATGTACACCCCGGGGGGACCCGCGATCAGGGATGCGACCTGATGGCGGGTCTTCTCGCAGAAAGTGCAGCGCTCCACGTGGCGTCCGCGGCCGGAGGATCGAGTCATGTGGCAATCGTAGTCCGCCGGGAGGCGTCTGGGCGAGGAATCCCGACGGGCCCGTGTTTGGGGCCACCGTGGGGGGTGGTAGGGCTCGTCCGGGGGGCCTCGAGCGGGGTCCCCGGACGCACCCAGGTCACTTCGCGGCGCCCGGGCGGGCCACCACGTGGTCGATGAGGCCGAAATCCTTGGCCTCGTTCGGGCTCATGAAATTGTCGCGATCGCTGGCCTTTGCGATTTCCTCAGGGCTCTTCTGGCAGTGGTGGGCGAGGATGCCCTCGAGCTGCCGCTTCATCTTGAGGATCTCGGTGACCTGGATCTCCATGTCCCGCGCGGTGCCTTGGCTGCCGCCCCAGGGTTGGTGGATCATCACACGCGCGTTGGGCAGCGCGTAGCGCTTGCCCGCGGCACCGCCGGCCAGCAGCACGGCTCCCATGGAGGCGGCCTGGCCCAGGCAGTAGGTCGACACGTCGGGCTGGATGAACTGCATCGTGTCGTAGATCGCGAGGCCAGCCGTCACCGAGCCGCCGGGCGAGTTGATGTAGATGTGCACGTCCTGGGTCTTGTTCATCCGCTCCAGGAAGAGCAACTGCGCCATCACCACGTTGGCGACCATGTCGTCGATGCCGGTGCCAATGAAGATGATGCGCTCCTCCATCAAGCGCGAGTAGATGTCGTAGGCGCGTTCGCCGCGGCCGGTCTTCTCGACGACGTAGGGGATCGTGAAGGCGTGCGTGTCCATGGTCGGTGGGGACGGAGGGGGCCCCGGCTCGGGGGGCTGCTTGCGGTCAGGAGAAGGAGGTTTCTTTCGGTCGGGCGGCCCACAATCCTGAGCGCCGGGGGCCAGAACGCGCCCCTGACAGGGATGCGACGGGCCAGAAAACCGGGACGTGGAGGTTCACCCCCGCGCCAACCGTGGGCGCCACCATGGGACGGAGGAGCCGTCGGCTCCAGAGCCGGGCTGCCCAAGGGGCTCCGGTTCCCGCGGACGGGGCGGCGAGGTGGGTTCCGGGAGGTGGGGCGAGCAGTCGCAGGGCCCGCCGAGCTGCGGCCCCCGCCCCGAGTTCGGCTGTCCGAGCTCGGCGCGGGACGCCGCGATTGCCCGCGGCTGCAAGGCCGCCGCTTTGGCGTCAGCTCGCCTGGCCGGCCGTGGAGCGCTCGCGCAGGAGTCGTTTGACCTTGCGCTCGAGCAGTTCGACGGCGAGCTGTTGGAACAGGCCGTTCTTCTCGTAGTAGTCGCGCACTTCCTCGACGCTGGCGCGGTTGCGCTGGGCGATGCGGCGCAGTTCGGCGACTAGGTCGTCCTGGCCGATGCGCAGTTCGGCCTTCTCGCCGATGGCTTCGACCAGGTAGAGGGCGCGCAGCGAGCGTTCGGCGGCGTCGCGCGTGGCCTGCCTGTCGGCCTCGAGTTGGGCCTCGATCTCCTCGGGCGCAACTCCCTGCTCGGTGAGTTGCTGGCGCGCCGTCGCAAAACGCCCCTCGATCTGGGACTCGAGCACGTTCTTCGGCAGCTCCATCGGGTGCTCGTCGAGCACCTTCGCGAAGAGCTCCTGCTCGATGCGCTGGTCGTCCTGCTGGCGCTTGGCGTCGAGCAGTTGCTCCTTCACCTTCGCGCGCAGTTCGGCGCCGTCCGCGGCGCGGAACATGCGCAGGAGTTGCTCCTCCTCGGGCAGCACCAGGCGGAACACCTGCGAGAGGATCACGCGGCATTGGCCCTCTTTGCCGCGCAGTTCGGCTTTCTCGAAGTTCTCGGGGAACACGATCGGCATCTCGCCGCTCTCGCCCTCGCGCTTGCCGGTCATCGCCTCCTTGTAGGTGGCGGCATCCACGCCGTTCGGCGTCGTTTCGAGGCCGAGGCGCAGGCCGTCGCGCGCGACAACCAGCTCGCCGCCGTGCAGCAGTTCGACACGCGCAAGCGCGAGGCCCTGTTCGACCAGACCATCCTCACCGGCGGGCTCCGGCACCGCCTGTTGGCGGCGCACGTCCAAGATGGCGGCTTCGACTTCCTCGTCGGTGGCCGTGATCTCCTTGCGCTCCGCGGCGAGGCCCTCGAAGTTGCCGAGGGTGAAGCTGGGTTTGAGCGCGAGGTCGAAGCTGTGCGAGAGGTCCGCGCCGGCGGCGGGCTTCAACTCGTCCATCGCCACCTGGGGGTGTGCGGCGGGGCGCAACTTGTGCTCCTTGACGGCCGTCTCGTACGCCTCGCGCAGGAACGACTCGAGCGTCTCGCGCTCGACCTCGGCGCCGTAGAGCTTTTGCACCACACCGGCCGGCACCTTGCCCGGACGGAAGCCCTTCAGCTTGGCCTGACGGCCCACGGCCACGAGGCGGTCCTGCAGGCGGCGCTGGTATTCCTGGGCCGGGACTTGGAAGGCCACGCGGGCCTCGCAGGGACCGGACTTTTCGACTTCGACGTGCACGGTGCGGCGGGTGATGGAGTTGGGAGCCAGAGGGGAGCCCTCTGTTCTTGGAACAGGGCCGAAGAGCTTACGGGTGCGCCGCCCTCCAGCCAAGGGGAGCGCCCCGCCGGCGGGGCCCGTCCGCGCGCCTTGGCCCGCGGCGGATGGTCCCCTCGGGGTCAGCCGCTGATGGCGCGCCCGTGCACCGCCAGGGCGGCCTCCTTGAGGACCTCCGCCAGGGTCGGGTGGGCGTGGGAGGCCCGGCCGATGTCCTCGGCGCTGGCTCCAAAGGCGATCGCGACGGCGGCCTCGGCCACCAGATCCCCGGCCCGGGGACCGATGATGTGCACCCCGAGCACCCGGTCGGTGTCCCGGTGGGCGAGGACCTTCACGAAGCCCTTCGCCTGCCCCAGGGCGCGGGCCCGTCCGTTGGCGAGGAAGTGGAACTTGCCCGCTCGGAAGGGCACGTCGGCAGCGATCAGCTCCTCCTCGGTGCGTCCGACGGACGCGATCTCGGGGGCCGTGTAGACCACGTTCGGGATCGCCTGGTAGTCGACATGGCACCAGCCGTTCACCAGGTATTCGACCGCGGCGACACCCTCTTCCTCGGCCTTGTGCGCGAGCATGGGGCCCTGCACCAGGTCGCCGATCGCGAACACCCCTTCGACCGACGTCGCAAAGTGTTCGTCGATGGGCACACGGCCGCGGTCGTCGAGTGCGAGCTCGATCGCGTCGAGCCCGAGGCCGTCCGTGCACGGCACCCGGCCGACGGCCAGGAGCACCCGGTCCGCGTCGATGGGATCCCGCCCGTCGATCTCGACGCGAGCGCCCTTGCCGGCGGCCTTCGCGCCGGTGACACGCGCGCCGAGAACGAACTCGAGGCCCTGCTTCTCGAAGAGCTTCTTCGCCTCCTTCGAGATCTCGCGGTCCATGCCCGGCAACACGCGGTCCGCGTATTCGAGCACGGTGACCTTCGCGCCCAGGCGCAGCCACACGGAGCCGAGTTCGAGGCCGATCGCGCCCGCGCCGATCACGACGAGGTGCTTCGGGACCTCGGGCCAGGAGAGGGCCTCGGTGCTGGTGCCCACACGGTCCCCGTCGACCTCGACTCCGCGGAGCGGGGCGACCTTGGAGCCCGTCGCGAGCAGCACCGACGTCGTGTGGAGCACGCGGTCACTGCCCGCGATGGCCACGCGGTGCGTGCCGTCCTCACCGCGCGCCAGCATCTGGCCGCGGCCCAGCACACGCGTGATGCCGTTCTTCTTGAAGAGGCCCTCGATGCCCTTCGTCAGGCCGTCGACCGTGCCGTCCTTGCGCTTTTGCATCGCCGCGAGGTCGAACGACACCTTCGCCTGGATGCCGTGGGCCGCGAAGTCGTGCTGGGCTTGGTGGACCAGCTCGCTCGATTCGAGCAGCGCCTTCGACGGGATGCACCCGATGCGCAGGCACGTGCCACCTAGCTGTTTGTCGAGTTCGACACACGCCACACGCATGCCCAGTTGGGCCGCGCGGATGGCCGCGGTGTAACCGCCCGGGCCGGCGCCGATGACCACCAGGTCGTAGCTGTCGTCCGCGCTCTTCTTCTCGGTTGCCATGGCGCGTTTCAGACCTCCAGCAACATGCGCGCCGGGTCTTCCATGCAGTCCTTGATGCGCTTCAAGAACGTCACCGCTTCGCGCCCGTCGACCAGCCGGTGGTCGTAGGAGAGCGCCACGTACATCATCGGTCGGATCACGACCTGGCCGCCGATGGCCACTGGGCGGTCTTGGATCGCGTGCAGGCCGAGGATGCCGCTCTGCGGCGGATTGACGATGGGGGTGGAGAGCAGCGAGCCGTAGATGCCGCCGTTCGAGATGGTGAACGTGCCGCCCTGCAGCTCTTCGAGCTCCAGGCGGTTGTCCTTGGCCCGCGCGCCGAAGTCGGCGATGCCCTTCTCGATCTCGGAGAGTCCCAGGGCCTCCGCGTTGCGCAGAATCGGCACGACCAGGCCGCGCCCGCCGCCGACGGCGATGCCGATGTCGTTGTAGTGCTTGTAGACGATGTCCGTGCCGCGCACTTCCGCGTTGACCTGGGGCACGAGCCGCAGCGCGTCGACGCTGGCCTTCACGAACAGCGACATGAAACCGAGTTTGACGCCGTGGCGCGCGAGGAACGCTTCGCCGTGGCGCGCGCGCAGTTCCTTCGCCGCGGTCATGTCGATCTCGTTGAACGTCGTGAGCAAGGCCGCGTTGGCCTGCGCGCTGACGAGGCGTTCGGCGATGCGCCGGCGCAGCATGCTCATCGGGACGACTTCTTCGTCGCGAGAGCCGGTGGCGGGCTGCGCGGCGCGCGCGGGGGCCGCCGCGGACTTCGTTTCCGTCGACTTCGCGGCGGGCTTCGCCTCGGACTTGGCCGCTGACACCGCGCGCTCCGCATCCTCCTTCAGCACACGGCCGCCGGGACCCGAGCCCTTCGCGGAGGATTCGTCGACCCCGGCTTCGCCGAGCACACGTTTCGCGGCGGGCATCACGGCCGGCTCGGCGGCGGTCTTGCCACCGCCCTCCTTCGCGGCCGGTTTCGCACCTTCCTTGTCGCCGCTCGGCTTGCCGTTCTTGGCGCCGGCCGCGGCCGGCTCGATCGTGCCGATGACCTGGTCGACGTTGGCCATCTGGCCGCTCTTCACCAGGATCTTGCCCAGCACACCCGCGGCGGGCGCGGGCAGTTCGACCGTGGCCTTGTCGGACTCGATCTCGACGATCGGTTCGTCCGCGGCTACCTGGTCGCCTTCCTTCTTGTGCCAGGTGCCGATCTGGACCTCGGTGATCGATTCGCCGACGGCGGGGACCTTGAGTTCGATGGCCATGGGGCTGTTTGCTTCTGCTCGGGAATGGGGAGGGGCGACGGGGAAAGTTCAGGCGAAGGCTGCTTGGAGCAGGGCTTCTTGCTCCAGTTTGTGCGCGCCGCTCGAACCCGTGGCAGGTGCGGCGGCGGCGCGGCGGAACACACCGCGCAGGGGGCGGTTGGCCAGGGCATTTTGGTGCAACGAAGCGCGCGTCGAAAGGTGCGGCCACGCGCCCATGTTCTCCGGCTCCTCCTGCACCCAGCGAACCTCGGCCTTCGCGGGGTAGGGGTCCACGGCGTGGCGCAAGTCGTCCTCGGCGAGCGGGTAGATCTGCTCGACACGCAGGATCGCCACGTCGCGCGCATCGAGTTCTTCGCGGCGCTCCAAGAGGTCGTAGTAGACCTTGCCGCTCGACAAAAGGATGAGGCGCACACCCTTGGGCGTGATCGGTTCGCCTTTCACGTGGCCCTCGTCGCCAAGCACCCGGTGGAAATGACCCACGGCGAGATCCTCGAGGCTCGAGACCGCGCGCGGGTGGCGCAGCAGGCTCTTCGGTGTCATGACGACGAGCGGTTTGCGGTAGGGCCGCAGCACCTGGCGGCGCAGCACGTTGAATATCTGCGCCGGTGTGGTGGGGTTCACCACCTGGATGTTGTCCTCGGCGCACAGGGCCAGGAAACGCTCGAGTCGCGCGCTGGAGTGCTCCGGCCCCTGGCCCTCGAAGCCGTGGGGCAGGAGCAGCACCAGACCGCTCAGGCGGTTCCACTTGGATTCCGCGCTGACGAGGAACTGGTCGATGATGACCTGCGCGACGTTGACGAAGTCGCCGAACTGCGCTTCCCACAGCACCAGCCCATCGGGGGTGTCCAGGCTGTACCCGTACTCGAAACCCATGACGCCGATCTCGCTCAAGGGGCTGTTGAGCACCTCGACGGACCCCTGCTTGGGCGCCAGGTGGTTGAGCGAGAGGTGCTGCGCGCCGGTTTCGTAGTCGAAGAGCACCGCGTGCCGTTGGCTGAACGTGCCCCGTTTCGAATCCTGGCCCGAGAGCCGCACCCGGTGGCCGAGTTCGGCCAAACTGCCGAGGGCGAGGAGTTCGGCCGACGCCCAGTCGAGGGGGCGCTGGCCTTGCGCCATCTCCACACGCTGCGCGAGGAGGCGTTTGATCTTGGGGTGGGGCGTGAAGTCCTTCGGGTACTCGCAGATGCGCTCCAAGAGCTCGCCGAGTTTCGCCGGCTGGATCTCGGTGCGCACGCGCGGCACAAGGTGGTCGAGACCGCCGCGGTATCCCTGCCAGACGCCGCCGAGCACTTCCTTGCGGCGCGTGTATTCGGGCTTGCGCGCGGCGGAGAGGTCCTGCTCGAGCACCTCGCGGCGCTCCTCGGCGATGTGGTCCGCTTCCTCGCGCGTGACCTCGCCCAACGACAGGAGTCGGTCGAGGTACCCGTCGCGCACGGACTTGCGCTGGTGGATCGCCCTGTACATCAGGGGCTGGGTGAACTCGGGCTCGTCGCCCTCGTTGTGCCCGTAGCGCCGGTAGCAGTACATGTCGATGACCACGTCGCGTTTCCACTGGGCGCGGAACTCGAGCGCGAGGCGCACCACCTGGGCGACGGCTTCGGGGTCCTCGCCGTTGACGTGGAAGATCGGGATCTGCAGGAACTTGGCGATGTCCGTCGCGTAGACCGACGAGCGGCCCTCCTCCGGCGGCGTCGTGAAGCCCACCTGGTTGTTGACGACGACGTGCACCGTGCCACCCGTGCGGTAGCCGGGCAGTTGCGAGAGGTTCAGCGTCTCCTGCGCGACACCCTGGCCGATGAAGGCGGCGTCGCCGTGGATCAAGAGCGCCATGCCGCCGGTGCGCTCCGCGTCCTTGTGGCGGTCCTGTTTGGCCCGCATCCGCCCCAGCGCGACGGGGTTCACGAACTCGAGGTGGCTGGGGTTGAAACACAAGGTGAGGTGCACCTTGTTGCCACCGGACGTGGTGACGTCGTTCGAGTACCCGAGGTGGTACTTGACGTCGCCGCGGCCCACCTGTTCCTCGGGATGGATGTCCTGGAACTCGGCGAAGATGTCCGCGGGGCGTTTGCCCAGCACGTTCGCGAGCACGTTGATGCGGCCCCGGTGGGCCATTCCGAAGACGATCTCGCGCACGCCGTGGCGTGCGGCCTCCTCGATGGCGAGGTGCAGGAGCGGAATGAGGCTCTCGCCGCCCTCCAAACTGAATCGTTTGGCGCCCAGAAACTTCTTCTGCAGGAACTCCTCGAACAGGCTGGCATCGGTCAGTTGCGTGAGGATGCGCACCTGCTCGCCGCGTGTGAGTTGCAGCCGGTTCTCGGTGCCCTCCATGCGCTCCATCAGCCAGTTCTTGACGTGCAAGTCGTCGATGTGCATGAACTGCACCCCGATCGAACGGCAGTAGGTGTTCGAGAGCCGGCTCAGCATCTGCCGCAGCGTCAGCGAACGGGTGCCGAAGATCGTGCTGCTCGAGAACGTGCGGTCGAGGTGCGCCTCGCTGAGGCCGTAGAACGCCATCTCGAGCTCCGGCTGCGGCGGGCGCGGCAGTCCCAAGGGATCGAGGTGCGCGATCAAGTGCCCGCGCACCCGGTAGGCGCGGATGATCTGGTCGACGCGGTCCTGGAGGAGCGCCAAGTCGGCGCCGTTCGTCGCAAGGCCGTTGGCGCGCCGCTCTTGGCCGCCCGCGCGGAACAGGCCCGCGGGTTCGCGTTTGGGGCCCAACTGGGGCAGGGCCGCGAAGGGGTCCTCCTGGCGCAGCTTCTCGAAGTGCCCGCGCCACTTGGCACCCACGGAGGCCGGATCCGACAGGTAACGCGCGTAGAGGTCCTCGACGAAACCCAGGCTGGCGCCATTGGGGAAGAGGTCGGGATCGGCGGAGTCGGTCATCGGGCGCGGACGGTTGGGGGGCCAGCCGAGCCGCCGCCCGGGGCGGGCTGGCGGAACGGCGCCCGGGAGGTCGGGACGCTACCCCGGGTACCGGGGCGCAGCCAGGATAGGGGGCCGACCCCCCTCGGGTCTCCCCCGTGCGCCCCAAGAGCTTGGGTCCCGGTGCGTCCGCGGCACCGGAGGCCGGCTCAACCTGGTCCGCGGGAGGCGGAACCGACACTTTCGGGCTCGGCGGTGACCTCGCGCGCCAGGGCCGGGAACCAGTCCCGGTCCATCCAGTCCGCCACCGCGGCCGCGAAGATCCCGTGGGCCTCGGCCCCGGCGTGCACGTCCCCCGGAGCGATGCGGAGCGACACGAGGTCGCGGCCGAGGAACGGGGCCTCGGGGTTGAGGTAGGGGATCCGAGCCTTCTCGAGGAACCCTCCGACCGCAGCGTAGGGGACCGTGCTCACCAAGCCGGGTGCCCCCGTCGCGAGCCCCGGGCCCTCCGCCATCATCGGGTAGAGCGCCACACCAAAATCCACGCCGCGCGCCGCCAGCGCCCGTTGCAACCTCTCCAGCACTTCGCGTGTCACGCGCCAGCCCTCGTCGCCCTCGCGGTAGCGCTCGGTCAGCGCCACGCCGTAGTCGGGCAAGTGGCGCCAGCGAAACGCGGTCTCCGCCACGGCGTCGACGAGCGCCGAGCGGCTGCGGAGCCACGCCATCGCACCGCCGCGCCGCGGATGGCAAAGGCGCGTCACGAAGTGGTGCACTTCCGGCGTCAGGCCAACGGTGCGATCGCCCACGTCGTTGACGAAGTAGCCGAGCACGATCCAATCCGGCTCCAGCGAGAGCACGTGGTGTTCGATCCACAGCGCTTCCCGGGGTGTGTCGTAGTTGTTGACACCGCAGTTGAGCACTTCGATGTGCCGATCCGGATGGCGCAGGCGGAGCCCGTTCTCCAAGAGCGCCGGCCAGGTGTGGCCCTCCTCGACGCCGTCCCCGAACGTGTGGCTGTCGCCGACACACGCGATGCGCAGCGTTCCCGCGGGTTTGGGCACCGGGACTTCCGCGCCGCGCAGGCGCTGGCCGTTGAGGCGTTGCACCACGGCGCGCTCCGGCGAGCAACGCCCCGCGCGCAGGTAGGTCGTGCGCACGCCGTGGGGCGCGTGTTCGAGCCCCCGTTCCGGCGAACGCATGGGCTCGAAGAGTTTGCACTCGACGCGGGGCCGCGGCGCAGGTCCGACCAAGCCGAAACGCACGGCCAGCTCGCACACCAGGAGCGCCGCCGGCAGCGCGAGCAACGTGGTGACGAGGCGCATCCGACGGCGGGTCGGACCACGGTCGGCTCCCATCAGAGCACGGAGTAGACGAAGGGCGCCACGAGCGGCGCGGCCTTCAGGAAGATCAACAGCACTGCGATCGGCAGCAGCAGGAGCACCGCGGGCACGAGCCACCAGAACGGTCCGCTCCAGAGGTTTTGGAGCAACTCCTTGGCCGTGGCGACGCGGGTGGCAAGGCGCGGCAGGAAACGTGCTTTGGACTGCATGGCGAGGGCAACTCCGGGGTGACGGAGAAGCAAAAGCATGCCATGCTGGGCTCGATCTCGCCAGTGGCCCCGCCCAACCCTCCCTTGGAAGCCCCGAACCTGCCCCCTTGCCCGCGCTGCGGCGCGCCACTCGTTCTGCCACCCGGCGCGCCGGGCCGAAGTCTCGAATGCACGGGCTGCGCCCTCTGCCTCGAGCGTTCCGGGCAGTTCTTCGATGCACTCGGCGAGCGGCCGCGCGAGGCAAAGGCCGCGCAGGTCGAGGAGTTCTACCGCCACAGTCCGTTTCCGGGATACGCGCCGGGATTGACCCTCGGGGACCTGGTGGAGCGGGCCCGGCGTTCGCCCTTCCTAACCGCGCTCGAACGGACCGCGCCGACCAGTGGCCCGATCCTCGAGCTCGGTTCGGGCACGGCCCAGACCAGCGCCTTCCTCGCCGCCGCCGCGAGCGGCCGCCGGGTTTGGGCCGTGGACGGCTGCCGCGCGTCCCTCGAACACGCCGAGTCGTTCCGCAGCCGCGTCGGACTTGCCAACTTGCACCTCCTGCGCGCGGACCTCTTCGACTTGCCCTTGCCGCGCCGCGCGTTTCCTTTCGTGCTCTCGCGCGGTGTGGTGCACCACACACCGGATCCCGAACGCGCGACGCGGGAAGTGGCCGATCGCGTCGCGCCCGGTGGACTCTTGGTGCTCGGCATCTACGAATCCATGGCCCGGCGGCCCCACGACCTGCGCCGGCGCGCGGCACAGGTCTTCGGGCGCGGGTTCGCCTACGCCACGGATCCCATGTTGCGCCGCGGCGAACTCGACCCGGAGAAGGCGCGCATCTGGTACGAAGACCAGTACCGCCATCCGCTCGAGGTGTTGTTGCCCCTGCCGCGTGTGGCCGATTGGCTGCACTCGGCCGGCTTCGACTGGGTGCGCAGCGTGCCGCCGGCCCTCGACGGCGATGGACTGGCGGACGAGCGGCGGCCGTCGGCTGCGGGCCTCTTCCTGCGGCGATTGGGCTGGTTCGTGCGCGGCCCGTTCGACGTCGACAACGGCCTCGTGTGCCTCGTGGCGCGGCGGCGCGACTAATCGCGCTCCGCGTTCGCCGCGAACTCCACCTGAGGCGACGGCTTTGGCGGTGGCCCGTGGACCAGGCGGTGTGCAATGCCGGCGCGTTCGAGAGCCTCGTCCACGTCCTGCGCGGAGAGCGCGGCCGCGCTGCCCCGCGCGCGCAGCGTCGCGGCCAAGAGCAGCGGCGCGCCCGTGCGCTCGCCAACCCTGTGCAAGAATCGGTGCAAGTTCGGCTGGCGATCGCGGTGCACCGTTTGCACGTGCACGCGGCCGTCCGCGCCGACGACCGACGGCGCGAGGGCGACGAGTTCCGGGTGCGCGCGCGGCGCGCCCCGTGCCACCGCCGACGCGGCCGCGGCGGGGCCGAGCTGGCACCACCGTTCGGCCACTTCGCTCGGCACGAGCAACCGCGCGCATTCCCCCGCACCGTCGCGCAGAAGCGGTGCCAAGACGGCGCGTGCCGCGTGCGCTCCGTCGACGCGGCCCACGACGAGCCGCCTGCCCAAACTCTCCGGACCGAGTTCCAGCCCACTTTCGAGCCACGCGAGCGGTGCGCCGCGAAGCAGGGCTTCGAGCGCTGTTCCCTCGTCGGCATCGGCGCGGAACACTTCGGTGTCGCCCGAGAACAGTCCGATGGAACCCTGCCCCGTTGCCCCGACAGTGTGCGGCGCCGATGGCAGCGAGCCCGAACCGAGTGCCGCCGCGCCCAGTGCGAGGCCCTCGGGCCCCGGCGCCGCGCCCACACGAACGTCCGCGAACGGGCCACGCTCCCCGAGCAAATCGACCAGGCGGCGCGTCTGCGCCACGCAGCCCGCGAGCAGAAGCGGCCCCGCCTGCGCCTTCGTGTGCAGCACACGTGCCATGGATTTCGCCCGGCGCGCCGTCAGGTTGAGGAATCCCGCCGCCAGGTCCGCGTCGCGGCGCGCGCGTTCGTCGTGCCCGTCGCCCGCGCGCGCAAGCGGCTCGCCAGGGCGCCGCGCGGGGCCGAACAGCGCCTCCAAGCCCGGCGCAAACAGTCGCTCGCCGTCGAAGTGGAAACGGAACGGGCCAGTGTCGACACGGAACGAACCGTCCGATTCCTCGGGCACAAGCGCTTCGAAGGTGTCGCGGAACCGATCGGATCCGCCCGCCGCGAGGCCCTCGAACCAGCCGAGTTCGGCGCCCGGCGTGCGGCCGAGGAACTGTTCGAGCGCCGCGCCCACCAGCCCGAGGGAGTGGGGGAACGGGACCTCCTGCAAGAGTTCCGCCCGGCCGTTGCGCACCGTGGCGAGGGCCGCCGTGCCCCACTCGCCCGCGTCGTCCAGGACGAGCACCGACGCGGACTCCACCGCACCCAGACCGCATTGAACGGCCGCCGACGCCACGTGGCACAAAAGGCGCGGCGCGAACTCGATGCGCTCCGCGGGCAGCCCGAACTCGTCGGCGATGCGGCTCTTGATCCAAAGGCGATCGCCGAGCCACGTGAACATGGTGCCCGCGAAACTCTTCGCGGACTTTGGGAACGCGGCGAGTTGGGTGGCGAGCAGGCGTTCGAACTGCGCGAGCGGCTTTTCGGCGAGGACCACCCGCTCGAGGTCCGCGCCGTTCACGCCGGCTGCCCGCAGGCAGGCCTGGGCCGCGCGGCGCGGGAATCCGTCCTCGTCCGGTCTGCGCGAGAACCAACTTTCCTCCGCCGCGGCGACCACGCGGCCGTCGACGACCAGCGCCGCACCGGCACCGCGTTGGAACGCACACAGACCGAGGACGGCGCCTCGACGTGTTTCGCGCGCGCTCAACTTTGGCTCGCCGGCGTGTGGGGTTTGGGATCGCGCCAGCCGCCGCCAAAGCGCTGGCGGCGCGCCACGAGGCCAAACGGCGCCAGCACCGTGAAGTAGGCGACGTAGAGCAGCACCCTGCCAAGGCCGCCGGCCGAACGCAGTCCGAGGCGCTTCCATGCGCCGACGAATCGCGACGAGCGCGCCCGCGACAGCGCTTCGTCCACCTCGTGGCCGCGCCCCGCGGCGCGCCAGCGCTCGAGGATCTTCTGCGTGTACGCCACGTGGTACTTCTCGTCGGTGACGATCTCCGCGAACACCGCCGCCGTCGCCGGATCGGTTTCGGCCGCGCGGTGGTGCAGCTCGAACAGCTTCGCAGCGCGGCGCTCGGCGACGTGCAACATCGCCACGTAGGCGACCTCGCCCAACTCGTCGTAGAGGCCTGCCGAGTAGAAGCCGTGCGAGGCCGCTGCGCCGCGGCGAGCGCTGCCCTCGAGGTCGCGCCGCGAATCCGCGCCGGCCCCGCCGCCTTCGCCGACGTCGAGCGCCAACTCCGCCGCGCGCTGGCGCAGGATCGTCGCGTGGCGACGTTCGTCGGCGGCGTGGCGCTCCACGTGTCCGCGCAGGAAGGGATCCGCGATGCGCCGGGTTGCGGCGACGAGATCCTTGGCGCCGTCTTCCTCCGTCTCCGCGAACGCCAGCAGGGTTGCGCGTGTGCGCGCGGGCGATCGCCAGATGCGCCGCGCCCGCGCAAGGGCCGGTTGGAAACGGACTAGCTGGTTCCGCATGGTCGGCAAGGTGGGCCCTGGGAGGGGGCGCGAGGCCACGGGGTGGGGGTGCGGGAGGGAAGGGCCGCCCAAACTACCACGGGGCCGGGAAAGCGTCAGCCTTCGGGCTCACGGGTCTTTCGGCGTTTCCAGCGCGGCGGCGCGGGGCTCAGGCGCGGCGGGCCGTGGCGCGCAGCTCTTCGCCCAGGCCGACGCGGCCGAGGGCGCGCTCGGGCCAGAGGGCCAACAGCGTGTGGGCGAGAGCCATCGTCGCGCGCAGGCGCCACGTGGCGACCGACAGTTGCAGGTTGTCGGTCAGCAGGCTTTCGAGGGGCCGTTCGCCGAGCCCCAAGAAGCCCGCGAGGGCGCCGTCCAACCGCGCCCGCCGCAGGCCGGCGAAGAGGAACGGATAGTCCCGGCCCAGCATCGGACGGGTGTCCGCGTGCTCGAGCTCGAGTCCCGCGCGCCGCAGAGCCTCCTCGAGGCTGGACCGCGTGAAGTAGCTCAGGTGGTGGGGGTAGATCCACGCGATGCGGCCGCCCACGAGGCGCCGTTTGGCTGCGTTCCAATGCGGGACCGCGATGTGCACACGGCCGTCGTCCGTCAACAGCTCGCGCGCGCGCGCCAGTGCGCCCACCGGATCCGAGAGGTGCTCGAGGCAGTGCGAGAACGTCACGAGCCCAAAGGATTTTGGCGCGAGCGGCGCCTGCGCGAGGTCCACTGTGTGCACGGGCACACCCAACTCCGCGGTCATGCGCTCCGCGTTGGGCCGCGACAGCTCGATCCCCTCGGCGCGCCAGCCGCGCTCGAGCGCGGCCCGCAGCAAGTAGCCCGCACCCGCGCCCACATCCAACATCGGCCCACCCACGCCGCGCGCGGCGAGCCGCTCGAGCACACCTCGCTCGCGCTCCAAGAACGCCCCTTCCGTGCGCCGCAGCTCGTCGCCGTAGTGGGGATCTTCGGCATACATCGCCTCGATCTCCGCGACCGTCGGCAAGGGCGAACGCTGCACCAACGCACACCCGCCGCAAGCTTCGAGGTCCATGCCTTTCGCCGCGAGCACAAAGCGCCCTTGCCGCGCGCCGCACAGCAAACAGCGAAACGCCCCTTGGGCGTTGGGTTCCCGCTGGCCGACCATCGCGGCGGATCCTACCGCCGCCCTTGAATCAGGGCGCGATCAAATAGTCCCGCGCGGTGTAGCTCGGGGCCACAAAACTCCCGTCGAACCAAGTCGCCACCTCGTCCGCAAGTGCCCGTGCTTCGCTCGGATCGAGCAACTCGTCGTGCGGAGCGGCGACGGTGCGGTCGAGCAAGGGGAAGTCCCCGGGCCGCACGGGATAGACCCATTGCCTGCCCGTCTCGAGATTGAGCTGGGTGAACATCTGGGTCCCATCCCCCTTCGTCAAGAGGGACTCCCCCTCGGCCAACTCCGTGTAGGACCCAGCTCGATGCAGCGCGGCAACCGCGCCGTCGTGCAGGATTTGGTACGCGTTCCACCGCGTGGGGTTCTGCACAAAAGCCTCCAGGCGGATCAGGTGGGGCGCGCGCGGAGGCGCTGGTGCGCGGACCGCTGCGGAAGTGGCCGACGCTGGGTCCAACTCGGGGGCGGTTGGCGGCAGCTTCGGAGCGATGAGCTCTTGCACGGGGGGCACCCTTTCCGTGCCAGCGACCGATTCGGTGGGGGAGCCCGGCGCAGCGCTCACCGACGGCACCGTTTCCTTCGGTCCCGAACGCCACAGGAAGAATCCCGCCCCCACAAGGAGAAGGATCCCAAGGGCCAAAACGATCGGCCGCATCACTCGTTCGCTCGCAGCTCGATTTCCAAGAGCGGCGCGCCAGCCACCGCGTACCGCACGTACGTGGGCTCCGGCTTCGGACCGAACAGTCCGTGCATCTTGTAGCTGTTCATCCCCGCCTGCATGCCCGGGCCGACCACCGCGCCAGTGGTCTCGACATCGGAAGCGCTATTGCTTGCGTCGATGGCCAAGTACACCGCGTAGTAGTGGGATCCGTCGGGCTCTGGACTTGCCGGTAGCGCGAACGCGGTGAACGACACTCCTTCCGCGGCGTAGGGAACGATCGACAGCGCCATCGCGGGATCGGTCGCAGCCCTAGGCGCTGTCGTCGTGGCCGCGGCGACGCCCCACGCGGTCGCGGCGATGGCCGTGAGCGTGACAATCGTCCGTCCGTGGGATCGTAGTTGCATGGCTGTGTCGGTACGGATTGATCCGGTGGTGTCAATACTTGTCGATCTCTGCGAGCACGGAGGCTGCGCCTCGGTGGTGCTCGGAACCCGCGAACAAGGGGCCGAACAATGGGTCCGAGTCGCGGGCGCGGATCATCGCAAAAACGACGGGGTAACGACTCTCCTCCACCATCACGGCGTGGAGTTTGCCAGCATGGGAATGCATCGCCAACAGGGATGAGCTCGTCTGGTGCATGAGCGGCTGGATCGGCTCCCCGCTGGCCCAAGGGATCCCTTCCCCGCGCGCGACCTCGAACTCGGCGATCGCAGCGACCAGTACCGCAAGGAGCTCCGCCGGGCGACTTTCCGGCCGCGCCAAGGTGGCGGCCAATTTGGCTCGCGCTGGCGATGGGGCTCGGGCGGGCTCGGGCGTCGGCGCGGAGGCATTCTCCTGCCGCCGCGCGCTTGCCGCTGTTCCGTCGCTGGCTCGACCGAGATCCAGAGCCGTGGGACCGGCGCTGCCGGATGGCTCGGCGGACACCGACTCGGTCGTCGGATCGGTTCCGATGGGCTCGCTGGATGCCCGATGCAGCGAACGCCATAGGAGGGCTGTGACCAGCAACCCTAGGCAACCAAGTAGCAGGAGGATCCGCACAGCCACGGCGCTACACACCCGATGCGCATGCACCGCAATTGAGGACGAAGTACTTGGTGATCGCGCCAACGGAGTAGGAAACTGTCTTGCTCCCGCCGCAACTCACGAGGGCATTGAGGTTCTGCGCCCCCTTGCTGCCGTTGGCCTCGCCTTCTTCGACCACCCGTACCGAGGTGCCAGACGTGACCCAAGCGGCGTACGGCTGTGGCCCATCGCAGGGCGACGCCGTCCACTGCACCGAGATTTGGAACGCGCACGGGTCGTCGGGCACTACACACGCCGGCGCCGGCGAGGCATTGGTGCATCCACCGTCGCTCGCGGATGTCAGCTGCCAAGTGAAGAGCGCTGGCGAGCACCCACCGACGCCGACCAGGCCCTGAGCCGCAGAGGACTTGCAGCCGCACTGGAGAGACGAAGCCGATGTCGCAAACAGCGCCAGAGCGGCTGCGGTCAGCAGTCCAAGGGACGTTCCTCGCATGTCTCCAAAGGCTACCGGGCAGGGCTGTGGCGGCAAGCGAGAAAGTGCAAAAAGGGCATTCGATGCCAGCCCCACCGCTGCGCCTCGGAAGGCGCGGAGCGACCAGGGCACACCCGCGGAACGCGGGGCGTGGGCCGCTGGCCCACCACCGCCCCGTTCCCACTCCCACCACGAGCCCGCCGGGTGCACCGACCTCCACTCCCAATCCCCGCCCCGTCGCCACCTCGTTGGGGAAGAGCTTTCTCCTCGGTCCCGCAGCCCGCGGTCAGGAGTTGAGACGTACACCGATCTGGACGCTGGCCAGCTCCGCGTCCCGCGCACGGACATATTCGTCGTTGGGCTCGACGACGGCCGGCGTCCGAAGCCCTACATCGTCGAGTGCCGCAAGAGCGCCACGCCAACATGAGCCACGGGACCGCGGCGACGTCGGAACTGGCGTGGTGCAGTTGCTGGCGACGCGTCGGCGCGAACGCCACGCCGGAGGCGGCTTCACGTTCGGCCACGCCCGCGAAACGAGAATCTGCAACGCGGCCAACCTCGTCAGAGCGTGGCACGAACTCGACCTCAGGCCGATGGCTTTCCGCACTCTGCGCTCCCGCGCAGCCAGGTGATGGATCAACGGGCACCTGAGGGTCCATGGACTTGGGCCGTGCCGATTCTTTCCCGTTTCTCAGTTCTGCGCGGACGCCGGTGGGAGAAGGCTTCGACGGCAACGCAAGGATCGGCGGGACCCACGCGTACTCGTTCCCTCAGTTCGTCAGCAGCGTGGCGGACACGTTGGTGGCGAGCCAGTCGCCGTTCGGCTTGGGCTGCACTCCCTGGGCGTAGACCGCGAGGCCGGCCAATTGGGGAATCGGGGGCAGGAGGAAGGGGAACTCGGCCGGGGTGTTGAGGCCGAGGAGCTGCGTGTGTGTCACAACGAGCAAGTTCCCCGGCGCGACGCCAAGGGGCGCGGTCAGAAGCCCGGGGATCTCCAACTGCTCGGGCTGCAGGCCCACCAGCAGGAAGCCCAGTTGGCCCGCTTGGCCGTAGAACTGCACCGTGACCGTCTCACCGGGCTGTTGGCCGCCGGTCGTGCGCAGGAACGGAACCACGTCGGGGTCGGGTTGGGCGGCGCTCGCGCCACCGGACAAGGTCACGCCGCTCCAGATCACCTCGGCGTTGCCGGACACCACGACGGCGTTGGCCCCGCTGACGAGGTGGCTCGCGTTCCCGCGCACGTGGACCACGGCGGAGTCCTCGGCGACGATGGCGTTGGCGGGAATCGACGAGGGAGACCCCCCAAGACAAGCCGCGCCAAATCCACCCCTGACGGTGGAGGCTGCGACGATGACTTCGGATGTGCCCTTCGCTTGGAGTGCTGGGCCTCCTGCACTGCTGGTGAACGGAATGCAAACCCCGGGGATCTGCGCTACCCACGTTACACCCTGAAGGGTGCTGTTCACGACCTGGACGCGAGACGCTCCATCGACCGAGATCGCGGCCACGGGGCCGAAGATGTTACTGGGTCGAATGCTGCTGTCTTCCACCAATAAATCGCCGGTGTCGATGAAGCTGACGTTGCCGTAGCCGGCGTACTCGAGGACGATCTCGCACGAGTCGATGATGGACCGCCCAGGAACGTCGGTCGCCTGCAGCGAGCGAACACGCAGGTTCTGCAATTGGAACGAAGGGGCCCCTTGGATGTTCACAGGGGACTGGATGAAGGGTTTCGGTCCTCCCGGCTGTCCTAGGATGGACAGTGCCTTGTCGATTTCGATCGACTCGCCGGGCGGCAACGCGTACGTGCCAGGCAGCACGAAAATGGTGTCACCAGGAGCCGCCTGGTCGATCGCCTCCTGCAGGTTGGTGAAGTCGCCGTCGCCGGCGGCGCTCACTACCCACTGGGCCTGCGCGGAATCGGTAGCGAAAAGCGCCAAGGCCAAGGCCGCGGCAAATGTGCATGTGTGGCGCAGGGTCCGAGGCGCCGACGATGCCGAGCCAGTGGACGCCGAAGTGTGGGGTACGAGCATGGAAGTCCTCCTATCGATACGTTTGTGGGGAGCGAGCGCGAGCCCGCGGTCGGAAGGGAAGTAGCTCAGTAGGTCAGCAGCGTGGCGGACAGGTTGGTGGCGAGCCAGTCGCCGTTCGGCTTGGGCTGCACTCCCTGGGCGTAGACCGCGAGGCCCGCCAACTGGGGAATCGGGGGCAGCAGGAAGGGGAACTCGGCCGGTGTGGTGAGGCCGAGGAGCTGCGCGTGAGTCACGACGAGCAGGTTCCCCGGCGCGACCCCGAGGGGCGCGGTCAGCAGCCCGGGGATCTCCAGTTGCGCCGGTTGGAGGCCCACGAGCAGGAAGCCCAGTTGGCCCGCTTGGCCGTAGAACTGCACGGTGACCGTCTGACCGGGCTGTTGGCCGCCGGTGGTGCGCAGGAACGGAACCACGTCGGGGTCGGGTTGGGCGGCGTTCGCGTCACCGACGATCTGTACGCCGCTCCAGATCACTTGTGCGTTGCCCGACAAGGACACGGCCTTGTTTCCCTGGACCCGGTGGGTCGAGTTGCCCCGCACGTGAACCACGGCGTCGTCCTTGGCGACGATCGCGTTGACGAGGGACGTCCCCGGAACGGCCGAACCGCTGCAGTACGCCAAGCTGACGCCACCCCACACATTGGAGGCCGCAACGACAACTTCGGAAGTGCCCCCCACTCCGAGCCCTGAGCCACCCGCAGCGGTGCTGTAGGGGTTGCAGTATCCAGGGATGACGGCCACCCACGACGCCCCGCGCACGGAGCTGTTCACGATCTGGACGTGGGACGCGCCGCGGACTTCCACACCGAATCCAGCTCCGTAGGCCAACGAAGGATGGAAACTGCTGTTCTGCACGAGCAGATCGTCCGTATCGGTGAGCCTGACTCCCCACGTCCATGTGGTCTGGACGACGATCTCGCACGCGTCGATGGTGGAGCGTCCCGCAACGTTTGCGACGTCCAAGCCCGACAGGCGCATGTTCTGCAACTGGAACGAGGGCACGTCATGGACGCGGAGCGTCCCCTGAATGTACGGCTTCGTAATGCCAGGTTGGCCCAGGATGGAGAGTTGTTTGTCGACGACGACGTTGCCAAACATCATCCCGTAATTGCCCGGCATCACGAAAAGGGTGTCACCCGGCGCCGCGTGGTCGATCGCCTCCTGCAGATTGGTGAAGTCGCCGTCGCCGGCGGCGCTCACCACCCATTGGGCCTCGGCGGAGTCCGCGGCGCACAGCGATAGGGTGACGCCCAACGCGAAGGCCGTGGCGCGGCGCAGGGTGGTACGGGCCGGCGAAGGCGCCGGGGTGGCGACGGCATTCGGAAGTGCGAGGGTCGGTTGCATGGGAGAGTCCCGATTAGGCGTTGTGGGGTGCGAGCGCGAGCCCGCCTGCGTGCGGTCCTGAGGTTAGCACTCCGTTTCCAGCTTTGCCCGGAGTTCGGCGGGGGGACCGGAATTCGGTTTCCCCCTCCGGGGCCGGGGGCTCCCCGCGAAACACGCGGAATCTCCGGGACACAGCGCGGGGACGCGGGATCTGGAGGGCGGGGGCCTCCACGGCCCCGTTCCGACCCCCTCCACGAGCCCGCCATGCAATCCGAACTCCGCTCCCTTTCCCTTTCCGCCGTCGCCCTGCTGGGGGGCCTCCTCGTTCTGGGCCCCGCGGCCCGCGGCCAGGTCTGCTCGTACAGCGATCTGGACGGCGGCCTGCTCGGCGTCACGGGCACGAACCAGGGCCAGGTGCGCGCGTCGGTGGTACACGACTTCGGGCAGGGACCCACGCTCTTCGTGACTGGCGGCTTCTCCTTCGCGGGGGCCCAGCCCGCGAACAACATCGCCGCCTGGGACGGGAGCGCGTGGGCGCCACTCGGTCTCGGCATCTCGGGCACGGGCACGTCCCTAGTCGTTTTCGACGACGGCAGCGGGCCGCAGGTGTATGTGGGTGGGTTCCACAGCAGCGCTGGCGGAGAGTCCAGCGATCCCACCGGCAAGCAGATGCGGCATTTGGCGCGGTGGAACGGGAGCCAGTGGTCGGGCCTCGCGGGCGGTGCTCCGAACGGCGAAGTGCACAGCCTGGCCGTGCACGACGACGGCAGCGGACAGGCACTGTATGCGAGCGGCGACTTCACGTCCGTCGGCGGCAAGTCTGCGTCGCGCATCGCGAAGTGGAATGGAACGAGCTGGTCGGCGCTTGGCAGCGGTTTGAACAGCCGCGCGTGGACCATGACCACGTTCGACGCGGGAGATGGCTCCATGTTGTGGGCCGGCGGCGACTTCACCTTGGCCGGCGGCGTTTCGGTGCGCCGCGCGGCGCGCTGGAACGGAACGGCGTGGGTCGACGCGTACATGGGCACGGCGGGATTCGGAGCCGTGAGGTCCTTTGCCGAGTACCAAGGGGATCTGTACGCCGGCGGGAGTTTCTCCTTCATCTACGGCGGCACGACCAACTTCCGCAACATCGCGCGTCTCTCGGGCTCGACGTGGATCCCCGTCGGTGGGGGTGTCGACAACGGTGTGATGTCGTTGCTCGTGCACGACAATGGCGACGGCGAGGCGCTTTACGTGGGTGGCGACTTCGACAAGGCCGGGCCCATCGAAAACGAGGTGGACATCCAGCGTGTGGCCCGTCGCTTTGCGGGTCAATGGGAGGCGATCGCCGACACATCCGGGCAGCAGCAGTTCGTGGGTGTGATCCACTTGGGCGAGTTCGCCCAGGGTGGCACGACCAAAATGATCCTCGGCGGCTTCTTCCAGACGTGGAACGGAGCCGTGGTGAATGGGATCGTGGAGTGGGACTGCGGTGCGCCGTCCGCCCCTGCGCTCGAGACCCTGGCCGGCTGTTTTGGGAACCCTGCCCAGTTGAGCGCACCCAATGGCCCCGCGGCCGTGGGGCAGCCGTTTGGGCTGTCCCTCGACGCCGCGGGCTTTGCATCGGGCCTCGCGGTCTTCTTCGTGGGGCTCGACGGCAGGGACACGAGCGGCTGCGGCCTCTTCCTCCCGACGTTCGGGGAGCTGTTGCTCGCGGCGGTGCCCGCACCGGCCCAGGTGGGAGTCCTTGCGCTGTCGGGTGCGAGCGCAACCCTCGTGCTTCCCGTGCCCAACTGGCCGTCCTTGGTCGGCGACGAGCTGGTTTTTCAGGGCTCGGCAATCGGGTTGAGCACGCCGGGATTCCCGGCGGAGTTCTCGAACGGTCTGCTGGTCCGCGTGCAGCCCTGAGCGTCGGGGCCGCTCGTCTGGAGCGCCAACGGCGCGACCAAACGTCTGGAGCGCCAACGGCGCGACCGCTCGTCTGGGCGCCAACGGCGCGATCGCTCGTCTGGAGCGCCAACGGCGCGACCGATAGTAGCCTGGGGCAACGCCCCAGGTTTGTCGGGAGGTGGAGGCAAGGGCTGAAGGCCCGCTCCATCGCAACGTGCCAAAGGCATGGGCCGGGCCTTCAGCCCTCTTCGCGGTCGTACGACCAACCTGGGGCCTTGCCCCAGGCTACTATCGAACGGGGCGTTGCCCCTTGCAGAGCGGCGCGTCGCGGTCAGGGATATACCGACATCGAAATCGCGTCGGAGAGCTCCGCGGCGGTTCCGAAGCTCAGCGCCTGGAAGCGCAATTGGCTCCCCACCACTGCCGCCGGCACGGGCACGTCGAAGGTCAACGCGAGTGCCGGGTCCACCGATCCAGTGGACGTCGCGACGAGCGAGCTCGCCGCCAACAACCACTCGCCCAAACCCGGGAGCTCGAGCCCACACTCCGTCGGGGAGCCCAGCTCCAAGGATGCCAGCAACCAACTCGACCCCGCCGCGGCAGGGGAGCGCTGCAGAGCGAAGCGCGCACTGCGGCCCGCGAAGAGCGCGTCGTCGGGACGAAGCTCGCCCTGCGCGTCGCCGCACGGTGCCCACACGGTGAAGAGCGGCGCGGACGGGCATCCAAACGACGCGAGGCCGTTCGAAGGGCGGAAATCGGCTTGGGTGAACTGGCCGGCCACTACGAGTTCCGGATCGGCATGACCCTGTCGCGTGAACGGAAGCAAGGTGCGCACTTCGGTGGTGCCGCTCGAATGCAGGCCGCTGCCGAGTTGTTCGAACGCCGTGCCGTTCCAGCGGCGGATGTGCCCGGCTCCCAGGAAGCTGCCCGAGTTCCCGGCGATGAAAAGGGAATCGACGCCATCGCGGTCGTCGTCGAACGAGCCCAAGGCCAAGATCCTGCCCGAACTCCAGGCCGGGAGCGCGCTCCAGGTCGTGCCATCCCAGCGAGCGAGGTCCTGAAACTCCGATGTGGCGCCCGGGAAGAAGAAGTCGCCGCCCACGTAGAGCGCCGGACCTTGGCCGTCGTCGTGCACGTGCAGCGCGTTGAGCTCACCGTTGAGATGGATGCCGAGACGCTTCCACTCGGTGCCATCCCAGGCAGCCAGGTTGCGCATCGGCTTGCCGCCCGCGTTGGCAAAGCTTCCGGCGACGATCAGTCGCGGGCCATTCTGGCCGTCGTCGAAGGTCGTGAGAGCGCGCACGTCGACAAATGGAGTGACCGCGGTGGACCCAACGCCGATGCCGCCGCCCACCGGCGACCAGGAAACGCCATCCCAACGGGCGATGCGCAGGAGCGGCGCGCCGTCTCCTGCCGTGAACTGCCCAGCAGCAAAGAGCTTGGCCGGTGAGCCCAGCGATTCCACGTGCGAATGCAGGGCGAGCACACGGCCGTTGAATCCCGCACCACCCACGTCCGACCACGTGGTTCCATCCCACTGCGCCACGCGCCCCTTGGGGCCGGCGCCGTCCGTTTCGAGCACGCCGCCCGCGAAGAGAAGCGCCCCACTGCCGCCGTCGTGCGACTCCAGGGCATAGGCGCGACCATCCAATCCCGCACCCAGCGCGCGCCACTTCGACCCATTCCAGGCAGCCACACGCTGCGCCGGCTTCCCGCCCGCTGTCTCGAAGGTGCCCGCGACGAACAGCGACTCACCCTGACCGTCGTCGTGCACAACAGCGCTGTCGACCGCGTCTTCGACGGTTTCGCTCAAGAACTCCCACGCAGTGCCGTCCCACACGAAGAAGTTGGGCCGCGGCAGCGGAGTCGTGAACTGGCCGACGGGAACCGTCGTCGCTTGGCCGAAGTCTGCGCGCAAATCGCCACCCACGAGCAGCTTCGGCCGAGGGCCCCCCACGGCGTGGATCGTGTCCACGCGCCCGGGTCCGCCGCTTTGTCCCAGATCGCTCCAGGATGCGCCGTCCCAGCGCGCGATGCCGCGGGCCTGAACGCCGTCGATAGAACCAAAACTGCCGCCGGCGTAGAGCCTCGGCCCATCGCCGAGATCGTGCATGGAGAGGGCCAGTACCTGGCCGTCGGCCAATCCAACGGTGTTCCAGTTTGCTCCGTCGAACATCAGAACCCGTTGCAATGGGGTGTCGGCGGCTATACCTCCCGCCGCGACCAGCCGGGGGCCGTCGTCCGTGGGGAACAGAGCGAGAGCGATGGCGTTGGTCACACCCGCTCCCACGTCCACCCACACACCTGCCTCCAGCCGACGCACCGTGTGCGGCAGCGCGACGCCGAAGGCCGGCAGCACCGCAGCGACAACTTCGGGCCCCTGCCCGAAGTCATGGGCGACCAGCGCGCGCACGGTGCCCGATGGGGTGACCGGCGGCTCGTCGATCCAAGCCGCGCCGTCCCAGCGCGACGCCACCGCGCCCGTCACACCGACACCGCTCGGTCCGGCTCCCGCACCGGCTGCCCAGAGGGCCGCGTCGATTCCGGTGTCGAGGAACTGCACCACCCGTGCACTTGCGAGGCCCGGACCATCGCCCACGGCCTCCCAAGCCGTCGCGCCGAGCCGCCAAACGGTCGGCGATCCCGGCGTTGCGGCGACGCTCGCGGCATACAGCTCGGGTTCAGCGGACCCTTGGACACGATGCAGGTCGTAGACCAGCGGCAGCCGCGTGCCCACCCGTCGCCAATAGGGCGCATCCCAGCGCACCACCCCGAGGGAAATGGTGCCGTACACGTCGCCCTCGCAGGCGATGACCGGCTGCTGGACCCCGTCGAACGGCATGAACTCGATGGCGCGCGGGACTTCGGCCATGTTGGGCTGGCCCCCGAACCGGTCGAGCCAGTCGGGCTCGCAGTTGGGCGTTTGCGCGGCGACAGAAGGGGCGAGGAGAACCAGGGCGAGCGCAAGGGACATGGGGATGGTCCGTGCAGGGTGAAGCGGGGGTGGGGGACCCATGCGGGCACGATCCACCAGACTACCCCGGCACGCAGAATCCCGCCCGGGCGCTCCAAAACCCCGTTTCGAGCCCCTTCCGGGCCCTTCTGCTTCAGAAACAGAGCTCGCCGGGCAATGCCGCCGCCTGGCGGATCCAGTCGGCGAACTGTTTCTCATCGATCGGTTCCCCCTCGTGGATGTGGAGGTAACGCACACCTTCGACTTTGGACGTTTCGGGCGGAACAGGATCGAGCGATGTGCCGCGGAACAGCGTGACCTTCACGTACTTGGTCATGCAGTGGAACGCGAGGAACCAGCCTTTCCCCTTCACGCCGTAGAAGGGAGTGTTCCAGCGCACGGCCCGCTGCACGCCGGGCACGTTCTTCGCGACGAGCCGATCGATGCTGAGCCCCACGTCGTGTTTCCAGCCCGGCATCGCCGCGATGTAGTCGCGCACCGGTGCGTCGCCGTCGCCCTTGGGAATCTGCGGATTGCCGCCGGAAAGCAGTTTGGGCTTGGTGTCGGATTGGGCCGCAGCCGCGGGTTTGCCCAGCGGCTTCGCCTTCTTGCGCGGAGCGGGCTTCTCCTTCACTTCAGCCGCTCCAGGCGCCCCTTGCGCTTGACGAGGTTTTTGTAGTCCCACTGGATGTCGCACGCCTTCGCCAGCCAGCGCGCGAGGTCCTTGGTGTCGACCTCGGCTACCGCGATGTAGCGCGCTTCCGCCGCTTGGAACTTGCCTTCCTTCTGGAGCCGCTCTTCATCGAACGACTGGCCGCTCCAAAAGAGCAACCGCACGCAGTCCTTCAACTTGCTGTAACCGACAACCGGGTTGCCGCCGAGGAACCACACCGGATGGGCGTGCCAGACCTTGTTCTCGGCCTCGGGCAGGGCGCGGTCGATCTCTTTCGCCAGGAGATCGCAGATCTTGCGGTCGCCGGGCGCCTGCGCGGCGTTGTAGGCCTTGGTTTCGGCGTGCATGGTCTTGGTTCCCCGTCGTTTTTCAGGCGAAGTCGGCCAGGGTGTGCTCGGGGTTCTTCTGGGCGGCGTAACCCTTGGCCCACGTGGTGGGGAAGAGCACGACGGGGCGGTCGTAACGGTCGTAGGCGAGGCGTGCACTGGTCGGCAGTTGGAACGTCTTCACGTCGCCCTGCAGCCAGGCGGAGCACTCGTACGGCATCGGCTCGACACGCGCTTCCACGTTGTATTCGTTGCGCAGGCGGTATTCGAGCACCTCGAACTGCAGGCGGCCCACGGCGGCCACAAGCGACTCGGACTGGTAGCCGTCGCCGGAGCGCAGCCACTGCACCAAACCCTCGGCGGTCAGTTGGTCGAGGCCCTTGTCGAATGCCTTGCGTTTGCCCGTGTCCTTGGGGCTCACACGCGCGAACACTTCCGGTTGGAACATCGGCAACGGCGGGTGGCTGAATCCGCCCTTGACGCTGATCGTGTCGCCGATCTGGAACGAGCCGGGGTTGATCAGACCGACCACGTCGCCGGGGAAGGCCTCGTCCAGGGTGTTGCGCTCGGAGGCCACCATGGAGTGGGGGCGCGAGAGGCGCACGTCCTTGCCGGTGCGCTCGTGGCGCACCACCAGTTGGCGCTCGAACCGTCCCGAGCAGATGCGCACGAACGCCAAGCAGTCGCGGTGGCGCGGATCCATGTTCGCCTGGATCTTGAACACGTAGGCGCTGAACGGAGCCGTCACCGGATCGAGCATTTCCTCGCCGCCACCCTTCAGTTCCACGACGCGCGGGCCGGGGCTCGGCGCCAGATCCAAGAAGGCGTCGTAGAAGGGCTCGACACCGAAGTTGATCAGCGCCGAGCCGAAGAAGGTGGGAGTCACCTGGCCCGCCAAGAACTCCTTCACGTCGAAGGGATTGCCGGCCATGTCGAGCAGTTCGAGCTCGGACAGTGTGCGTTCGTAGAGCTCGTCGCCGAGCAACTCACGCGCCTCGTCGGAAGGGAACGGCGCGCGCACCTCGTTGGCCTTGGCCGCGCCGCGCGCGGCGGCGCGCTCGAACAGGAACAGCTCGCCGCGGATGCGATCGACCACACCCTTGAACTCGCGGCCGGTGCCGACGGGCCAGTTGTAGGCCGACGCCTTGATGCCGAGGGCCTCTTCGACTTCGGCCATCAGATCGATCGGGTCCCGGCCTGGCAAGTCCATCTTGTTGATGAACGTCAGCACCGGAATGCCGCGCAGCTTGCACACCGCAAAGAGTTTGCGCGTCTGCGCCTCGACACCCTTCGACGCGTCGAGCACCATGATCGCCGAATCCGCCGCGGTCAGCGTGCGGTAGGTGTCCTCGCTGAAGTCCTGGTGGCCCGGTGTGTCGAGCACGTTGACGACGTGGCCCTTGTACTCGAACTGCATCGCCGACGACGTGATCGAGATGCCGCGCTCCTGCTCCATGCCCATCCAGTCGGAGGTGGCGGCCTTGCCCTTTCGGTTTTTCACCATGCCGGCCGTGCCGATCAGGCCGGAGTACAAAAGCAGCTTCTCCGTCAGCGTGGTTTTGCCCGCGTCGGGGTGGGAGATGATCGCGAAGGTGCGGCGGCGCGTGACTTCGCGCTCCAGGGCCAAATCGCGGGGCAGACTGTCGATGGGTGCCATGTTCTAGGAGTCGCCGAACGGCCGTGGCACGGGGACGGGCCGCGGCTGCGCGTCCCCCAGAACGCCGTACGGGGCGACCTGGAGGCACGTGCAAGGGGGCCGGGCGGAATCGGAAGGTCTTGCCACAACCCATGAGGGTAGCGCCCCGACGGGGCCGCCGTTCCCCCCGAAGCCCTCCGCGGCCCCTTTGCGCTTGCCCGTGGGGCCCCCGGGCGCCGATCCTGCCGCCCATGGCTCTCTCCCCGTCTCCCGAAGCCCGTGCGGAACGCCTCCGCGCGCTCCTGCAGCCGCTCGAGGCCGAGGGCGACCGCGCGGACGGGGAGGCCGAGTTGAGCCTGCGCGTGCGGCAGCGCATCGAGCGCGACCTCCTGGCCCGCGACGGCAGCGCGCGGCCCGAGTTGGTGGTTGGCATCGTGGGGCCCAACAACGCGGGCAAATCGAGTCTGTTCAACGCGCTCGCGGGTAGGAGGGCGAGTGCGGTGCGCGCGACCGGAGGCGCCACGCGGCGTCTGGTGGGGGTGGCGGGGACCGAGACCGCGCGGCAGCTCCTCGGGCCGCGCGCGGCGCTCGGCGCGGCGGCGGGGCGGGCGCTCGGGCCGTTTGTGTTCGTGCCGTTCGATCCCTCGGGCGGCGGCGACACCCTCGCCCTCGAGGCCGGCGCCGATCCGGCGGAGCTCTGCCTGGCCGAGGCGCCGCGGCTTCCCGAAGGCGTGCTGCTCGTCGACAGCCCCGACTTCGACAGCGCCGGAGCGGGTCATCGCCAGGCCAGCGAGGCCCTCGCCATGGTCGCGGACGTGGCGCTCGTCGTCGTGACGAAGGGGAGCTACCTCAACGCGTCCGTCGTCGACTACCTGGTGGATTGGGTGGGAGAGGGGCGGCCCTGGATCTGCCTCCTCAACCAATCCACGGGCGCCGAGGCCGCCGAGCGCCAAATCGCCGAACTGACGGCGCGTGTGGGGCGGGAACCGCTTGCCGGGTACCACGCGACTTTGGAGCTGGAACTGCAGGAAGGGCGACACGAGCTCGCGCCGAAGCCCCTCCGCGACGCGCCGCCGCTCGCCGCTTGGCTCGCGACCGGCGAACGCCGCGCGCATCTGGCGCGCCTCGCACGCGAGGCATCGCTGCGCGGTTTGGCGGGGGATCTGCGCGAACTCGTCCAGCGCGTGCGGCAGCGCGCCGAAGTGGCGGCGCGCATCGACGCGGTGGCGCGCCGCCACGGGGAGCGCGGCGCGCACCTCGTCGTGCAAAACATCTTGCCCAGCGAACCGCTGGTCGCGGCATTCCGCACGGTGCTCGACCGGCGCGGCGGTGTGTTGCACCGCGGCGTGCGCGGTTCGGCGCGTTGGGTGGGGCAGAAGGTGGGCCTCTTGCCGCGTTTGGTGCTTGGCAAACGCGCGCCGAAGAACGTGCCCGCGCCGAACCTGGTGGACCTGGAGCGCGCGCGGCTCGAACGGCATTGGCTCGACCTCTTGGAACCGCTGGCCCGGGATCTCGGCGCCGAACGGCGCGCGCCCGAAGCCAAGGACGCAGGCGCCGCGCTGGCTGCCGCGTTGAGCGCGGACCTCGGCCGCGCACCGTGGGCGCTGCGCGACGAGGCGCTCCGCGCGCTAGCCGAAGCGCCGCTCGATTTCGAGCACTTCGAAGAGCGCTGCGAGGCCCTCGTGGAGGAGGAACTCGAGCGCCGCGGCGGCGAGTGGCTCCTGCAATCCGGCTCGACGCTGCTCGCGCTTTTGCCCGTGGGCGGCGCGGCGGTCGCCATCGTGTTCACCGGCGGCATGGGCGCGGACATCGCCGTCGCGGGTGGCGGTGTGGCGAGCTACTGGCTGTACGATCAACTGGTGGCATTGCTCGGCCGACCCCTCTTGGAGCGCGCGCGCCTCGCCTGGGAAGGACCGCGGGCGGCGCTGCTCGCGCGCATCCTCTTCGGCGTGACGCTGCCCACGGCGGGACCGGTGTTGCAAGAGCACCAGGGCGCCGCGGCCTGGGCGGCGGAGTTGGAAGTCCTCGGCGCGGAGCTCGTCCCTTGACCTCGAACCGCGTCGCGGATGCCCAGTGGGCGCGCCAACGGGCGCAGATGGCCGCGGACCTCGCCGAGGTCAAGGACCTCGCGCCCCTCGCCGCGCGCGCGGACGAGATCGATCGGTTGGTCGACGATCTCGACGAGCAGTTGCGGCGGGCCGAGCGCGCGGCCGTGATCGTGCTCGTTGGCCCCACCGGTGCGGGCAAGTCGACGTTGTTGAACGCGCTGCTCGGGCATGGCGTTGCGACCGAGGGCGAGATGCGGCCCACCACGCGGGCGCCGGTCGTGCACGCGCCGCACGATGCGGACCTCGCGGCACTGCTCGAGGGGCTGCCCGGGCGCGCTCCGACGGTGGTGCGCTACGAACCCACGGCGAAGGGGCCCTTCGCGGGGCAGGTGCTCGTCGACGCGCCCGACTTGAACAGCGCCGAACGCGAACACCGGGCGGTGACCCGCGCGTTGGCGGAGCACGCAGACGTGTTGCTCGTGCTGGTGAAGGCCGAGTCGGTGGTGGAAGAGTCGACGCTGAGCTTCTTGGACGAGTTCCGCGGCCGCCGCGAAGTGCTTGCGGTGCTCGGGCGTGCCGACGAGTTGAGTGCGGCGAACCGCGCATCGGTCGAGCGCCAGTGGCGCGATGTGGTCGGCAAGCGGCTCGGGCTCTTCGATGTGCCGGTGCTCAGTGTGAGCGCCAAACTCGCCAAGCTGGGCCAGGGCGGCGCGGACTTCGCCCGTTTGGGAACGGAGATCGAACGCCTCGCCGACGGCAGTCGTTTGGAGGGCGTGCGGCGGCACAACGCGACCGGCGCCGCGGCCCAGTTGGCGCGCGTCGTGGCCGAAGCGGCGCCCGGCCTGTCCGCCGAGCTGCGCACCCACGCGGACGGCATCGAAACGGGCCTCTCCGCGCTCGCCGAGGCGGCGGCCCGCGAGCTCGAGGTGCGCGCGGAACTGCGCCTCGCCCCTGTCGCCCGCGCGCTCGCGTCGGAAAGCGGCGAGCGCTGGAACGGACCGGTCGGTTGGTGTCTGCGGGCGGGCGGCGCGTCGACCCTGGGCCTCGGCGCCGCGGCGCTGCTCGTGCGCCGCAACCCACTGCTCGCCGCGGGCGCCGCCGTGGGCGGCACCGTCGCCGGGCGTGCCAAGGAGATCTTCGACGAGCGCGGCCTCGCCGACACCAGTGGGCTGCTCCCGGAGCGCAGCGCGTTCCAGGACCTGTGGCAGCACCACCTCGTCGGCGCTCGCCTGGGCGCGGGGCGCCTCGCCACCGGTCCACTCGCGCTGGCGCGGTCCTTGGAACCGCCGTCCGCGGAAGAGCTGTTGGGCCAGCTCGAAGAGCGCGCCGCCGAAGCGTGGTCGCGCCTCGTGGCGCGCGACCTGCCGCAGGCCGCGCAAGCCGCATTCCCGCTGCCGCTGCGCCTCACCCTCGACTTTGCGCCCTACGCCCTGATCGCTTGGATGGTCTGGTGCGCGGCGCGCGGATTCCTTTCCGGCCAGTACGTCGGGCTCGACTTCCTCTTGAACGGCTTCTTCCTGCTGGCGGCGATGCTCTTCCTGCTGCGCCTAGCCGTGGGCCGCTGGTTCCTGTTCCGCGCGCGCCGCCTGATCCGCGGGGCAACCACGCGGGCGAAGGACGGCCTCGAATCCGCGGCCCTGAAGGCCGCCGCTCCGAGCGCCGCGGGCGCCCGCCACGCCGCCGAGGCACTCGACCGCCTCACACAACTCGACGCGCACTTCGGGCAGCCGCTGGGGACGGGTGCGGCGGCCCACGGCGCTTCCCGTTAGAGGCCGGTTGTCCGCCGCCGTCGACTGGCGCGGCGCCTTCTCCCGCACGGGACCACCGGGCCTGGGCTCGGGGAGGTGTCCTCGCGCTTTCCTGGCGGAGCGGCGGCGTCTCTGCGCCTTGACCCAGTAAGAGCGCGTCCCTGATCCAAACCGCGGCCGCATCGGCGGCGGCAGGCCGCGACAACTTCCCCGTCCTTCCATGAGATTTTCCACCATCTGCTTCGGCAGCATCGCCCTTTTTGGCGCGCTCGCAGCGCCGCTGGGAGCCCAGGTCTGCACGACCCAACCCTGTCTGACGTTCAGCGAATCCGCCGTGACCCCCAACGCGGGCAATTACGGCTCTTCCGTGGCCATCCTGAGCGACTACGACGGCGGAGGTCGCCGCGACCTGGCGATCGTTTCGTCGGCAAGTGGCCTCTGCCAGATCGTCTCCGGCGAAAGCGGCGGCACCACGCCGAACGTGCTCGCAGCCACCGGGGGAGCCGGCCCTGGCTCCGTCGTGGTCTCCCTGGGCGACATCGACGGTATTCCCGGCGATGAGTTCGCACTTTCGTTCCCCGGTTCCGTGCTGACGCCGAACTCCGGTCGCATCTGGTTCTTCTCCGTCCGGCCCGCAGTGTTTGGCGGCGGCTTCTCTGCGCAGATGCTGTACTCCGTCACCGGTCCAGGCAGCCTCGGCACGGCGATGGTGATGGTGGATACCCTGAACGGCCCCCGATTGGCCGTGGGGGTGCCCGGTCAGAACCAGGTCCACCTGTACTCGGTCACGGCGACCGGGGCCACGATCACCCAGACCCTCATCCCGTGGGTGACCCCGCCGGTGATCATCGGCCTTTACGACCCGAACCTCCAGTTCGGTGCGAGCTTGGCCGTGGGACCGAGCGCGAACACGGCACCCGGAATGACTCCGCGCCCGACCGTCTTGGCGGTGGGTGCGCCCAACTACTCGTCGGCGCCGCAGACCTCGCCGGCCCAGGGCTTCGTGGCCGTGTTCAACCTGGAGTTCCAACTTCCCGGGATCAACAGCAACCAACCCACGTCGTTCTTGTACCGCGGTGTGGCCTCTGAGCAACTGGGGACGGCCATCGCTTCGGTGGGCTTCCTGCCCGGTGCGTTCAACTCGCCGTTGAGCGACTTCGTGGTCCTCGGGCGCTCCCAAGGCCCGTTCACGTCGAGTGTGTTGGCCGCCTTCCACACGCCGAGCGGACCGAGCTTCACGACCACACCGCTCTATGGTGCGACGATCCCGCTGATTTCCTCCTCCATCGCCGGAGACGGGCGCCTCGCCTCCGCCGGGGACTTGGATGGGGATGGTGTCGGCGACGCGGTCCTCACGCTCGGGACAGCGGCGCGGGTGTTCTCCACCACCGGCGGAGGCCTCAATCCCATTGGGACCATGGCCATCTACAACGGGAGCAACGGCAAGGCGCTGTCCGTCGCCAGCGGACCGGACGTCTTCCAGAAGGGAGCCAGGGACGTCGTCGTCGGCGCACCTTTCTCGAGCAACTTCGGGGGGATCGTCGAAGTCCTGCCCTTGGCTGGCAGCGCTCGCCTGCCCAACCCGGTCAACCCGTCCGTTCCGAACCTATTGCCGCTGAACCGTCCGCTGCCCGGCGCGTATCGCATGCGCGCGGTGGCACAAACTGGCACGGCTGTCTTCTTGCTCGCTGGATTGGCTCCGGCCACCCCCGTGCTCTTCCAGGCCCCGGCGACGTTCGCGTACGTGCCCGCGGACTTCATCACCATGGACTCGGGGATCGTGCCGACGGGTGGCATCTTCGACTTCGCCCCCGTGTCGTTGACCCCGGGCTTCAACTACGAGGCGTTCGTGTTCCAGGTGCTGCAGCTCAACGCTTCCGGCTCCATGGCCGTGAGCAACGGCCTACTGTCCCGCTTGGGCCAGTTCTGATCGCCGAGAACCCGCGGCGGGATCCCGCAGGGCGTGGCCGCTGGGTCATCCAGCGGCCGCGCCCCTACTTTTGCGCCCGCAGCGCTACTGCTGCGGGTGCACCGGCGGCCTTGGCGCACGGTACGTCAATCCAAAGACCGTGTCGGTCATCCACCGGCGGAAACCCTCGTTGTCCATGAACTGCTTGAAGAGTTCGGTGTCGTCCTTCAGCACGGCGGTCATGACACGTTTGAGGGCTTCGTCGTGCTCGACCCGCGCGTTCTGCGGGTCGGAATTCTTGCGCGCGTTCTGGTAACGCGAGTCCGCCACCACGCGGGCGGGGATGTCTTCGGTGATGAGCCGATGGACCCTGTCGGTATCCGCCCAGGGGATACTTCCGAACTGGTCGTTGAACGTCTTGAGGATATTGGAGAGGCGGTCGAGCTCCGGCTCTGGCTTCCGGCCACCGCCCGTGGTGGGCACCGGCTCGATCTCCGCATCCGAATCGGGCAGTTGGATCCGCGAAGCCGCCTGCTTCTCCAGGCGGTAGCTGTCCATGTCGATGGCGTCGAGAATGCCCTTGGCCAGGTCTTCCTCCACGGGCGCGGGCAGCTTGGGCACGAGGAAGCTCAGGTAGATGGATAGCTTCTCCCAACTCGCGTCGGTGTAGGGCAGGATCGAGGAGAGGAACCCGTAGGCCCGCAGGAATGCCTTGGCCTTGCCCTTGAAGTCCACCTGCCCGTCCTCGTCGAGGTGCTCGCGATAGTCCGCGACAGACGCGTCGAGGAGGGGATCGAGCCGGTCGCGGTCCGCCCCGCCCAAGTAGAGCGCTACGAGGTCGTCCACCTGGGCCGGGGCATAGATCTGGTAACCGTCCAGCGCAGCCTTCAGGTCGTGCAGCTTGTTCGGGTCGGTCTCCTCGGCCAGCACGGTCGTGCGGTAGTAGTCGGCGAACGCCTCCTGGATGGTGTCCGATTCGTTCGTGAAGTCGAGCACGAACACGTCGTGTTTCTTCGGATGGGCGCGGTTGAGCCGCGAGAGCGTCTGGACCGCCTTGATCCCGGAGAGCATCTTGTCCACGTACATCGTGTGCAGCAGAGGCTCGTCGTAGCCGGTCTGGAACTTGTCCGCGCAGATGAGGAACCGGTAGGGATCCTCTTGGATCCTGTCGGCGATCTGGCCGGACGGGAAGCCGTTGAGCGAGGCCTCGGTGACCTTGGCTCCGCCGAAGTCGTGCTCACCCGAGAAGGCCACGATCGCTCTAACGCGACTCTTGCGCTCTCCTAGGTAGTCGCGGACCGCGTGGTAGTACTGGATCGCGCGCTCGATCCCGCTCGTGACCACCATCGCGCGCGCCTCGCCGCCGATCTTGCGCAGGGCCAGGACCTGCTCGTGGAAATGGTCCACCATGATCTCGGCCTTGAGCCGGATGGCGTGGTCGTGGCTCTCCACGTAGCGGCGCAGCTTCTTCTTCGCCCGCTTGGTGTCGAACTCCGGATCGCCCTCGACCCTCTTGATCAGCTTGTAGTAGCTCTGAACCGGGGTGTAGTGTTTGAGCACGTCCAGGATGAAGCCTTCCTGGATCGCCTGTTTCATGGTGTAGCTGTGGAAGGGCCGGTGTTTGACCGTTCCATCGGTCTGCGGCTCCGGCAACCCAAAGATCTCGAGTGTTTTGTTCTTGGGCGTCGCGGTGAAGGCGAAGTAGCTGGCGTTGGGCAGCAGCTTCTTTGCCTCCATGAGCCGGTTGATCTTGTCCTCGAGCGTTTCGTCGTCCTCTTCGGCCCCGGCCGTGGAGAGCGCCATCGACAGCGCGGCCGAGGTCCTCCCACCCTGGCTCGAATGCGCCTCGTCGATAACGATCGCAAAGCGCCGACCGCGGGATTCACTCCCGATCTCGTCGAGGATGAACGGGAACTTTTGCACCGTGGAGATGATGATCTTCTTCCCCTCGGCGAGGAACCTTCGCAGGTCGCCCGAGCGCTCGGCGTGCCCGACCGTCGCGCCGACCTGCGCGAACTGCTTGATGGTGTCCCGAATCTGTTGGTCCAGGAACTTGCGGTCGGTGACCACGAGGATCGAGTCGAAGACTCGTCGCTCGTCCTTCTCGAGCCCGATGAGCTGGTGCGCGAGCCAGGCGATCGAGTTCGACTTGCCACTGCCCGCCGAGTGCTGGATCAGGTATCGCTTGCCCGCGCCGTTCGCCCGCGCGTCGGCGAGCAGCCGCCGCACCACGTCGAGCTGGTGGAAGCGCGGCCAGATCTGCACCGCCTTCTTCTTGCCGGTCTTGGGATCCTTGGTCTCGACGACCTGCGCGTAGTTCTCGAGGATGTCCGTCAGACCAACCTTCGTGAGCACCCGCTTCCAAAGGTCGTCGGTCTTGAGGCCGTCCGGGTTGGGCGGGTTGCCCGCGCCGTCGTTCCAGCCTTGGTTGAAGGGGAGGAACCATGAGCCCTTGCCCTTCAAGTGCGTGCAAAAGCGTACCTCGTGGTCGTCCACGGCGAAGTGCACCACGCAGCGACCGAACTCGAAGAGTTTTTCGCTCGGGTTCCGGTCGCGCTGGTACTGCTCGACGGCGTCGGCGACCGTCTGCTTGGTCAGGCTGTTCTTCAGCTCGAAGGTCGCGACGGGCAGCCCGTTCAAGAAGAGACCCAGGTCGAGGGCCCGCTGGGTTTCGTCGCGGCTGTACCGCAGTTGCCGCGTGACGCTGAAACGGTTCTGCGCGTAGCGCTCGGCCGCCTTCAAGTTGCCCACCGACGGCGTGCCGTAGAAGAGGTCCACTTGGTGCGGCCCGTGCTTCAGCCCCTTGCGAAGCACGTCGATGGTGCCGCGTTTGGTGATCTCACCCTGGAGCCGGGCCAGGAACTTGCGCCGGGTCGGCCCGTCCTGCCCGAGATCGAGCGCCTCGGCCACCTCGCCTTGTGTTTCCCGCAGGAAGGCACAGAGCTGGGCGAGATCCACGCAGTACTCCCGGTCATAGTCCTCCGGTCTCCCACAAATCCAGCCCGCCCCGTAGGCCGCCGGCCGCTCCTGGACGGCGTCCTCCCGACCCGCGCCCGGATCACAAGGCGAGCCCGTCAGCGCCCTGAAAATCAGCCGTTCCAGTCCCCGTTCGGAGGTATCGGTCGTCATGCTCCGTCTCCACCGGCCAAGAGGTGCATCACGATGCGCACCAGCATGTCCTTTTCCTCTGGCCGGCTCTCGGCGATCATCAACGTCAATGCGACAAGGGTGTCGTTCGAAACGCGCGACGTGCCATCGTTTCGAAGAAGCGCGCCATTGCGCTCGAGGAACCACAGGAACAGCGCCGCGGCGATCCGCTTGTTGCCGTCGATGAAGGCATGGTTCTTGACGAGGAACTACAAGAGGTGGGCGGCTTTCTCGTCTAGGCCCGGGTACAGCTCCTGGCCGTCGAAGGTTTGCTCGATCGCCCCAAGCGCGCTCTCCATTCCGCAGTCCTTCTCGACGCCGAAGAGGTCGGAACCAGAGAAGCGTTCGCGCAGCCGTTCCACGACGCGCAGCGCGTCGTCGTAGCGCAGCACATAGGAAGCCGGAACACCCGGCCCAGGCTTGCTCAGGCGCTGGTGGTCGTAGTCGTCGAGAAGCTCGAGCGCCCGGTTGTACTCGCCGACGAGGGCCAAAAGAGCCTGGGTTTCGTCCGCAGCGAGGTCGCGCTGCCGTGCGGTGTCGGCGACGAGCCGCACGGCTTGGCGAAGATCGCGCAGACGCGCGGAGTTCAGCGAATAGCCCTGGACAAGATGGTCCCGCAGGACCCGCGTCGCCCAGATGCGGAACTGGGTGCCCCGCAGCGACTTGACCCGGTAACCGACCGAGATGATCACGTCCAGGTTGTAGTGCTCGACGTCCCGGCTGACGGTGCGCGAGCCCTCCTGGCGAACCTGGGCAAAATTTGCACAGGTTGCCGCGGCTTCCAATTCCCCTTCGGCAAAGGCATGATGTCAGCGCGGATTTCGTCTAGGGTGCGCAGGGGCTGGGGCTTGTAGAAGTAGCGGGTGAAGCTGATTTCGTAGCCGGTCTTGACGCTGTCGGGCAGGTACCAGGCGTCGGCGGCGTGGGGGAGGACCTCGCGGCGAAGGAAGGTTTCGATGCCGCCTTCTTCGAGCAGGGGGACTTGTTCGGTGTCGCGCAGGTCGGGGTCGGGCTCGTACTCGACCACGGCGGGTTTACCGCCGATCGTGGTCTCGAAGAGGCCGCGCAGTGGATCGGCCGCGGTGCCCTTCTTGTGGATCTTCTTGAGGACCGGCGGGGCGTCGTCCGCGCGTTCGGCCGTCTCTTTGAGCGCCTTGATCTCCTTCGGCGTGTAGGTGCGCTCGGGGGCGATCCCTTTCAGGCGCAGAGGGCGCTCGACAGTGACCTTCCAGTAGCCAAAGGCGGCGTTCGGGAAGATCTTCGACTGCTCGGTCTCTTCCAAGCGGAGGAACGTGTCGCAGATGCGGTGGATGTCCTCGTCGGAGAGCTCGCAGTTCTTCTTGCCGAGGTTCTTGCGCAGGGGCTTGAACCACTGGGTGGCGTCGATGAGTTGGACCTTGCCCTTCCTGGGCGCTGGCTTTCGGTTTGTCAGCACCCAGATGTAGGTGGCGATGCCGGTGTTGTAGAACATGTTGAGCGGCAGGGCGACGATGGCCTCGAGCCAGTCGTTCTCGAGGATCCAGCGGCGGATGTTGCTCTCGCCCTGGCCTGCGTCGTCGGTGAAGAGCGAGCTGCCGTTGTGCACCTCGGCGATGCGGCTGCCGAGGCCCCTGCCCTGGCCGGCGCCGTGCTTCATCTTCGAGAGCATGTTGGCCAGGAACAGCATCTGGCCGTCGCTGGTGCGGGTGATGAGCGAGAACTCGGGGTCGCCTGCGTGTGGGATGCGAAAGCGCGGGTCCTTGAGGCCGTCCTTGCCGCCCATGCGCTCCAGGTCGCTCTTCCAGCTCTTGCCGTAGGGCGGGTTCGAGAGCATGAAGTCGAACTCGCGGGCCGGGAAGGCGTCGTTGGCGAGGGTCGAGTGCTCGGGGCCGCCGACGATGTTGTCCGCGGCCTGACCGTCACCCTTGAGCAAGAGGTCCGCCTTGCAGATGGCGTAGGTCTCGGCGTTGACTTCCTGGCCGTAGAGGTGGGTGGCTACCTCTTTGCCGTGGGCCGCGGCGAGTTCCTGGAGGGTCTCTTCGGCCACGGTCAGCATCCCGCCGGTGCCACAGGAACCGTCGTACAGGAGGTACGTGCCCGATTCGATCTGGTCGGCGATGGGCAGGAACATGAGCCGTGTCATCAGCCGCACGGCATCCCGCGGCGTCCAGTGTTCGCCTGCCTCCTCGTTGTTCTCCTCGTTGAACCGGCGCACCAACTCTTCGAACACGGTGCCCATGCCGTGGTTGTCGAGGCCGGGGTGTTTGACCGAGCCGTCGCCGTTCTTGACTGGGTTCGGACTCAGGTTGATGTCGGGCGACAGGAGCTTCTCGATCAGCGTGCCGAGCGCATCGGCCTTGGAGAGCCGCGGGATCTGGTTGCGGAACTCGAAGTTCTCGAGGATGTCCTGGACGTTGGGGGAGAAGCCGTCCAGATAGGCCTCGAAGTCGGCCTTGAGCTGCTGCTGGTTGGTGCGCGCCTTGAGATCGCGCAGCGTGAACTTCGACGTGTTGTAGAAGGCCTGGCCCGCAGCCTTGCGCAGGGCGGCGTCCTGATTCGAGACCTTGGCCTTATCGAGGGAGGCCCTCATGTCGAGCACCGCCGCTTTGGTGGGCTCGAGCACCGCGTCCAACCGGCGCAGCACGGTCATGGGCAGGATTGACGTCCCGGTACTTGCCGCGCACGTAGAGGTCGCGCAGCACGTCGTCGGCGATGCCCCAAATGAAGTTGGCGATCCAGTGGAGCTGGCCTTGTTCCATGGGGGGGCGAATGTGGGGGAGCCCCTCGGGCGGGGCGCCGCGGGGGGAAAGGTCGGGGCCACCGGCCAGGGTGCCGACGGAGCGGGACTCCGCGCTCGCTGGGTTAGCGTCGCTGGGGGAAGGACCAGCGGAAGAGGTGGAGTTGCGACGTGCAGGCATCCGGCTGGCGAAGCCTAGGCGCACGTGCGGAATCGGTCAAGGCAATGTGTGCCGCGCGACCGGTGGGCGAGACTCGTTCCGCCCACCGCGGAGCCGCGGCCAAGGGCGCAAGCGCGTCGCACCCCGCGTAGAAAAGCGGCGCGGTGGCGCCGCACCGCGCATCTGGGCGGTGCGGCGTCCAACCGGCCAGGCTCAGGGCAGGAGGCGCGTCACGAACTGCGGCAGGATGCCCATCACCAGTGTGCCGGTCACACACACGATCGTCGCGATGCCGGCGGTCAGCGGGCGCACGGTGCGCGGCGGCAGTTCGCCTTCCGGCGCGGGCTGCATGTAGAGCGCCACGATCACCTTCAGGTAGTAGCCGAGGGCCACGACCGACAGCAGCGCTCCGATCACGGCGACCGCGATCATGTCCGCTTCGACCAGGACGGCGAACACGAACCATTTGCCGAAGAAACCGCCGGTCGCGGGGATGCCGCCCAGGGACAGGAGGAAGAGGGCCATCGCCGCCGCCGCGCCGGGGCGGGACTTCGCGAGGCCGCGCAGCGAGGTGATGCGCGTGAAACGGCCGCCGTCGTTCTCGAGCAGCGCGAGGAGTCCGAACGCACCGGTCGCGCTGAACACGTACGCGCCCATGTAGAAGAACGCCGCGTTCATGGCCTGGTGCGCGGCGTCCGGGGTGCCGATGCGCAGCAGGCCCGCAACGACGAGCAGCAGGGTTCCGGCATGCGAAATGCCCGAGTACGCGAGCATGCGCTTCAGGTCTTCCTGGGCGAGGGCGCCCAGGTTGCCGATCGCCATCGTCACGAGCGCGATCACGGCCACGACGATGGCCGCCTCCGGGGGCATCAGGAACGCCGCGCCGATCAGGAAACCGAACGCCGCGGCCTTGGTGCCCGTGCTCATCAGCGCGGTCACCGGCGTGGGGCTGCCCTGGTACACGTCCGGCACCCAGAGGTGGAACGGGAACACGGAGACCTTGAAGAACACCGCTGCGGCGATCAGGGCCACGCCGGTCAGCGCGAGACCGCCGGTGGGCGGCATCTTGGTCAACTCCGCGATCGAGAGGGTGCCCTCAGCTGCATAGAGCAGCGACGTGCCGTAGAGCAACAGACCGGTCGCAAACGTGCCGAGCAGGAAGTACTTGATGCCCGCTTCGACCGAAACGGCGCGCGCGCGCTGGAAGGCCGCCAGGGCGTAGAGGGGGATCGAAAGCAGTTCGAGGCCCACGAAGAAGATCAAAAGGTCCTGCGCGCCGACCATCAGCATCATGCCGATGGGGGTGACCATCATCAGGAAGTCGTGTTCGCCCGTGAGGCGGCCCTCTTCGCCGCGGTAGTACCCGAGCGAATAGATCCACGCGAGCAGCGTGGCGCCCACGAACAGCAGCCCCCAAAGGGCCGTGGTGCGGTTGGCGAGCAGCGTGCCGTCGAGCACCAGGCCGGGCTCGTGCGAAAGCTGGGCCACCAGCAGGCCGGCGCTCACCGCCATGCCGCCGAGCAGGAACACCGGGCGCAGCGCGCGGAGGGGTTTCGAGATGTCCGCCAGCAGAACCGCCAGAGCGCCCACCGCGAGGGCGATCATGGGCCCCATGGCGTCGAGCCAGGCCCCGTCCGCGAAGGTGCGTGCGAAGAGATCGCTCAAGTCCGTGGAAGCCATCGATTGGGGGGAGCTTGCCTGGGGGATCATCGCGGGAGGGCCTCGGTCTGGGGCCGTTCGGGCCGGGGCGCTTGGGACGCCGGTGTGTGCAGGGCCGCCGCGCGCACCTCACGTGCGTCGTCGATGCGCACCTGGAGCGCGTCCAGGCTGGCGGTCACCGGACCGAGGAAGGTACCGGGCTGGATGCCGATCCAAACGGTGAACGCGAGCATCGGCACGAGCATCGCGAGCTCGCGACCCGTCGCGTCGGGCAGGTGGCGGTTCTCCGCGTGGTGGATCGCGCCGAACAGCACGCGGCGGGTGGCGGACAGCAGGTACACCGCGCCGAAGATCACGCCGGTCACACCGATGGCGCCCCATACGGGTTCGGCGAGGAACGCACCCAACAGGATCATGTACTCGCCGACGAAGCCGTTGAGTCCGGGCAGGCCCACACTCGAGAGCACGGCGACCACAAAGCAGAGCGCGAAGATCGGCATCGACGCGGCGATGCCGCCGAACTGGTCGATCTGCCGCGTGTGGCGGCGCTCGTAGATCATGCCGACCAGAAGGAACAAGAGGCCCGTCGAGATGCCGTGGTTGACCATCTGCAGCACGCTGCCGCGCAGGCCCGACTCGTTGAGCGCGAAGAGGCCGAGCACCACGAAACCCAGGTGGCTGACGGACGAACAGGCGATCAGGCGCTTCAGGTCGCTCTGGGCCATCGCCAGGAACGCCCCGTAGACGATGCCGATGGCGCCGAGTGCCATGAACACCCAGGCGTAGTGCAGGCTGACGCCGGGAAAGATCTCGACGCCAAAACGCAGGAGGCCGTAGGTGCCCATCTTCAGGAGCACACCCGCCAGCAGCACCGACCCCGAAGTGGGGGCCTCGGTGTGCGCGTCGGCCAGCCACGTGTGGAACGGCAGGACCGGCACCTTGATCGCAAACGACAGGGCAAACGCGAAGAACAGCAGCGTCTGCACGTCGAAGGGCAGGCTGCTCGCGCCCTGCACGATGGCGGGCACGTTGGTCGTTTGCAGGTGGTAGACGAGGTAGATGATGCCGACCAACATCACCAGGCTGCCTGCCATGGTGTAGAGGAAGAACTTGATCGTCGCGTAGAGGCGCCGCTCGCCGCCCCAGATGCCGACAATGAAGTAAAGCGGGATCAGGCTGACTTCCCAGAAGACGTAGAACAGCACCAGGTCCAGCGACAGGAACACCCCGAGCATGCCGGTCTCCATGACCAGCATCCACACGAGGAACTCCTTCACCCGCTTGCCGATGTGGTCGTACGTCGACAGGATCACGATCGGCATCAGGAGCGCCGTCAGCGCCACCATCAGCAGCGAGATGCCGTCCACACCGAGGGTGAAGCCGGCGTCGACCGCCGTGCCGGGGATCGTGAACCACTTGGCCGAGGTCATCATCTGGGCCGCGGCCTGGGTCCCGTCGAAACGGAACCACAGCGCCAGACCCAGGGCGGCCACGAGACCCGTGGTGGCGAGTGCCACCTGGCGCAGGAGCGCCACCCGCTCGGCGGGCACGAGCAGGAGGGCCAGGGCCCCGAGCAGGGGCAGGAACGTCAGCAGGGTGAGCATTGGGGGGAGATTCTGTTACTCGAGAACGGAGCTTCGAGGACCACGCTTCGAGGACCGCGTTTACTCAAGGATGAGGCCCGCCAAGGCGAGCACAACCGCACCGACACCCATCCACAGGGCGTATCCCTTCAGACTGCCATCCGTGAAGCGGCGCACGTGGGCCGCGGTGCCACGGGCCAGGGCGGCGGAGCCGTTGACGGCGCCGTCGATCACGAACTGGTCCACGAGCACGTAGATCAGAAAGGCCAGCAGCTTGATGGGCTGCACGATCCAGTCGTGGTACACGCGGTCGATGCGCCACGCATTCGACAGGAAGCCGAACAGCGCGGGGCGTTTGCTCTGGAAGGCCGTGTCGGGCTGCGGCCCTGAGGTGTAGCGGCGGAATCCAAGGTGCGAAAAACCCAGGCCGATGGCCGCGCCGACGAGCAACAGGATCGCCTCCGCAGTGTGGTCCACACCCGGCAACCGCCCGAACGTGGCCTGGTACAACTCCTCGCCGCCCTCGAGCATCGGGTGCAGCCAGTTCTTGATGGCGTGCATCTTGGGCAGCAGGCCGGGGATGCCGAGCAGGCCGCCGAGCACCGACGCGATGGCCAGCACCACCAGCGGAAGTGTCATCGACTTGGGCGACTCGTGGGGGTGCACCTTGGCGACGTCGAAGCGTTCCGTTCCAAAGAACGTCAGCGCGACCATGCGCCAGGTGTAGAACGCGGTCAGCATCGCCGTCACGACGCCGACACCCCACAGCACGAACCAAAGCGGGTTCACGTCGCTGCCCATGCCGAAGGTGTACGCAAGGATCTCGTCCTTCGAGAAGTACCCCGACATCAACGGCAGCCCAGAAAGGGCCGCGGAGCCCGCCAGGAACGTCTTGAACGTCGTCGGCATGTGGCGGCGCAGGCCGCCCATCTTGAGCATGTCCTGCTCGTGGTGCATGCCGTGGATCACACTGCCCGCACCGAGGAACAGGAGCCCCTTGAAGAAGGCGTGGGTAACGAGGTGGAACACGGCCGAGTACCAGGCGCCGACAGACAGCGCCAGGAACATGAAACCGAGTTGGCTGACCGTGGAGTACGCCAGCACCTTCTTGATGTCGCGCTGAAAGATCGCCGACGTGGCGCCGACGAAGGCCGTCGCCGCTCCGACGACGCCGATGGTCAAGAGCACCGTCTCGCTGAACGCGAACAGCGGGTTGAGGCGCACCACGAGGTACACACCCGCCGTCACCATGGTCGCCGCGTGGATCAGGGCCGAAACCGGCGTGGGGCCGGCCATGGCGTCCGGCAGCCAGGTGAAGAGCGGCAGTTGCGCGCTCTTGCCGCAGGCGCCGCCGAACAGCAGCAGGGCCGCGGCGATCAGCTTTGTGCGGCTTGCGTCGTCCGCCAGCATCCCGCTGACACCGGCGCCGATCTCGCCGAGGTCGAGCGTGCCGAAGAGCGAGACGAGGAGGAACGAGCCCACCAGGAACATCGCGTCCCCGATGCGGTTGACCACGAACGCCTTCTGGCCGGCCTCGGCGGGCCAACCGAGTTTGTACCAGAAGCCGATCAGCAGGTAGGAGCAAAGGCCCACACCCTCCCAACCGACGAAGAGCCCGATCAGGTTGCTCGACAGGACGAGCACGAACATCGCCGCCACGAAGAGGTTCAGGTAGGCGAAGTACTTCGCGTACCCGGGGTCGCTCTTCATGTAGCCCGTCGAGTACACGTGGATCAAAAGGCCCACGCCCGAGATCACGAGGGCGAGCACCGCCGAGAGCGGGTCGAGCCGCATGGCGACGTCGATCGTCACGTCGCCGGCCTGGATCCAGTGCCAAACGCTGGATTCGAGCAGCCGGTCGTGTGCGTCGAGACCAAGGAGGCGCACGAAGCCCAGGAGGGCGACCACCAGCGTGCCCGCGATGGCGCCGCACGCCACGAATCCCGCGAAGCGACCGGGCCCGTGGTGCACGGGGACGTCGCCGTGGTGGTCGTCGTGGTCGTCGCCATGACCGCTATGGCTGCCGTGACCACTGTGGCGGCCGTGACCACCGTGGCTGCCGTGACCACCGTGGCTACCGTGACCCGCCGCCGGTGCGGGGCGCAGACGCGCGCGCTCCCGCAGGGTCAGGAGGTAGAGGGCGCCGCACAACGCCGCTCCGAAGAGCGGCAGCAGCGGCAACAACCAAAGCAGGTCCATCTCAGTCGCCATCGGCGCGGAGGACTCGATCGATGCAAGTAGGGCCATGGGTGGTGGGGGGGAGAGATCAGCCCTTGAGCTCGGCCACCTGGTCCAGGTGCACGGTTTGTTTGAGTCGGTACAGAGCGATCACGATCGCGAGCCCCACCGCGGCCTCGGCGGCGGCCACCAGAATCACGAACACGGCGAAGACGGGCCCGAGCAGGTTGAAGCCGTCCGGCCCGGAGTGCATCCGGGCGCCGGCCAGGAAGCTGAGGTTGGCGGCGTTGAGGAGCAACTCCACGCTGGCCAGCACCACAATCACGTTGCGGCGCAAGAGGAAACCCAGCACGCCCAGTCCAAAGAGGACCGCGGCGAGCACAAGCATGTGTTCGGGGGGGACGTTCACGGTGTGCGTGTGGGGTGGCGTGGGGGGGGCGGCGGGGGAGGCGGGGGGTGCGGGAGTGCTGCGTGGCTGCCTCAGCGCTGGTCCGAGAGCGGCTCGCGTTGGCGCTTCGCGAGCACCATCACGGCCACCATGGAAGCGACGAGAAGGAGGCCAGCGGCCTCGAACGCGAGCAGGTAGCGGGTGAAGAGCAAGGTCGCGATCTCGGCCACCGGGTCATAGGCATCCGGCCGCACGACCACGGGCTCGGGTCCGGCGCTCGCCATCGAGTCCCGGGTGCCGAGGAGACTCGTCAGCGCCAGGCCGCCGGCGACGACCACGGCCACGGTGATGCGCTTCTTGCCCAGGATGCGCATGGAGTTCTCCTTGAGTTCCTCCACGTTGCCAAGGTCGAGCAACATCACGACGAACAGGAACAGCACCATGATCGCGCCGGCGTAGACCAGGATCTGCGCGGCGGCCATGAACTGGAACTGCGCGAGGAGGTAGATCACCCCGAGGCACACGAAGCTGCCGAGCAGCGACAGCACGCACATGAGCGGCTGTTTGGCTGAGATCACGCCGATGCCGAACAGCACCGCGGCGATGCTCAATGCGTAGAAGAGGAATTCCGCCACCGGTCGTTGATCCTGTAGACGTAGTCGATGCGTTTCTGCAGCGCCGCACGCGGGCGCCGCAACTTGTCGATGCCGTAGACCAGCCCCTTGCGGGTGAAGCCGGCCAGTTCGAGCTCGTCGCTCATGAAGATCGCGTCCTTGGGGCAGGCCTCTTCGCAGAAGCCGCACAGGATGCAGCGCAGCATGTCGATCTCGAACAGCTTGGGCTCGCGTTCGATGAAGTTCTCGGTCTCGCCGCCATCGATCGTGATCGCGTAGGCCGGGCACGCCGCCTCGCAGAGACCACACGACACGCAGGCGAGGGAGCCCTCCTCCAGCTCGACGAGGCGCGGTTGGCCCCGCGTCACCTCGGTTTTGGGCAGGGGCTCTTCCGGGTACTGACGCGTGATCTCCCGCTGGAACATGTTGCGGAACGTCAGCGACAGCGCGCGGAAGATCTCCGGCAAGTAGAGGCGCTCCGCGAAGGAGAGCTCCTTGCGTTTGACGATCACCATTTCAGAACCATCCCAGGGCCGACGCGAGCCCCGTCAGGAACAGGTTGAAGAGGGCCAGGTTGAGCAGCCACTTCCAGGAGAGGCCCATCAACTGGTCGAAGCGGAAGCGGGGCAGCGTCCAGCGCACCCAGATGAAGAGGAACAGGAAGAATGCGGTCTTCGCCAGGAAGGCCGGCAGCTCCACGAACCAGGGCGCGTCGGGCCAGAACGGCACGCCGAAGCCGCCCAGGAAGAAGGTCACCGTCAGGCCGCTCATCACGGCCATCGCGCAGTACTCGCCCATGAAGAACAGGGCGAACTTCATGGAGGAGTACTCGGTGTGGAAGCCGCCGACCAGTTCCGGCTCGCACTCGGCGAAGTCGAAGGGGTGGCGGTTGGTTTCCGCGAACGTGGCGACGACGAACAGGATGAACGCGAGCGGCTGGGTCCAGATGTGCCACTGGCCGATCGTGGCCTGCGAGGTGGCGATCTCGCGCAGGTCGAGCGACCCGGTCATGACCACGATCGAAAGCAGCGACAGCATCAGCGTCAGCTCGTAGCTGATCATCTGCGCCGAGGCGCGCAGGGCACCGAGCAGCGAGTACTTCGAGTTGCTCGCCCAGCCGCCGAGGATGATGCCGTAGATCGAGAGGCCGGACACGGCGAGCACGAACAGCACGCTGATGTCGAGGTCCGTGATCGACAGGTTGGTGGTGATGCCACCCAATTCGGTGGGGCCGAAGAACGGCAGGTCGAAGGTGCCGAGTTTGGGGATCGCGATGTCGCCCGCCAGCGGCAGGACGGCGACCGTCAGCATCGCCGGCACCGCCGACAGCATGGGCGCGATGCGGAAGAGGAACTTGTTCGCACCCTCGGGCGTGAACTCCTCCTTGAAGATGAACTTGACGCCGTCGGCCAGGGGCTGCAGCACACCCCACGGGCCCACGCGGTTGGGTCCGATGCGGAACTGCATCCAGGCCGAGACCTTGCGCTCGGCAAGGGTCATCAGGGCCGCGACGTTGATGAGGCCGCCGTAGATCACGAGGATCTTCAGCAGCGTGACCAGGGTGACTGTCATCGCAGCGCAGCTCCTTGCGGACGGGCGGCCGCCGACACGAGGGAAATCAGGCGCTCCAGCGTCGGGAAACCCGAGGGCAGGGGGCGGGAGGACTGCAGCGTCCGCACCACGCCGTCGACGTTGAGCCAGGTCCCGGCCCGTTCGACGTAGAGGGGTACACTGGCGAACACTTCGATGGCGGGACCATCGACGGGCAACACGTCGAAGAGGGCCACACGTTTGTGGCCGGCCACCGCGGCCAGGTTCGCCGCGCCCAAGAGCGCGGCCATGCGCTCGCCGACCAACCAGGCGGCGCTCTGGCTGTGCAGGAGGGCGAGTACCTCGGCGGGGCTCTTCGCCTGGAATCCCAACTCGACGAGGCCGCGCCGGTTCGGCGCCGGGTCACCCGTGTGCAGGAGGTCGTCCTCCAGGCCATTGGCAGCCGGGCTGACGAGGTACGTGGGGAGCTTCCACTCCGCCGCGAGGGCGCGGATGGCTTGGCCCTCTTCCTGGGTCACCCACGGCGTCACCGCAACGAAGGCGGGGCGTTCGGCGGTGAGGATGCGTGCCGTGGCGGCCGCGGCGTCCTCGGCGTCGACCGGTCTCACCGTGTTGCCCTGGCGCGCCAGGCCCCCCGTGATGCGGCCTTCCACGTTGAGCGGTTCGAACGCAAACCGCCCCGTGTCGCACATCCACCAGGTGTTGACCTCGGCGTCGTAGCGCGGGCGGATGCGTTTGACGTCGCCGGAGCGCAACACCTCGACGCTGGTGGCGCAGCCGCGGCTGCACTCACCGCACGTGGAGGGAGTCTTCTTCAAGTTCCACACACGTGCCTGGAAGCGGAAGGGTTTGAGCGTGAGCGCGCCCACGGGGCAGACGTCCGCCAGGTTGCCCTGGTAGTTGCCCGTCAGCGGTCGATCCATGAAGGTCTCGATCACCGAACGCGAGCCCAGGCCGCCGACCGTCAGTTGGGGCGTCTTGGGCACTTCTTCCATGAACCGCACGCAGCGGCTGCAGAGGACGCAGCGCTCTTCGTCGAGCACGATCACGTCGCCCAGGCTCTTGCGCTTGTCGAGGCGACGGCGCGGCTCCACCGAGCGGCCCTCGCCCTGGCCCTCGGCGTACGCATAGTCCTGCAGGTCGCACTCACCCGCTTTGTCGCAGATGGGGCAGTCGAGCGGATGGTTCTTCAGCAGGAACTCGAGGCACTCGCGCCGGGTCTCGTGTGCGCGCGGCGATTCGGTCTCGACCACCATGCCCTCGGCCACCGGCGTGCGGCAGGCGACAACGACTCGCGCGGGCGCCTCGCCCTGCTTCACTTCGACCTGGCAAATGCGGCACGACCCCACGGGCGTCAGGCCCGGGTGGTAGCAATAGGCCGGAACATCCACGCCGCCTGCGTGGCAGGCGTGGATCAGCGGTTTGGTCGGATCCGCTTCGACCTCGCGACCGTTGAGGGTGATCTTCGTCATGGGGCGAAGAGAGGACTTCGTCGTGGGGGGTGCGCCGGGAAGGCCTTCGTTCGCGCGCGGCGAACAACGGCCAAGCTGGCTGGAGGGTCAGTGTGCGTGGGCAAAAGCGCCCGCGCGTTTGGCGTGGGCAGGGTCGACGAACGGGCAGCGCGCGAGGCGCACGTGTTCTTCGATCTCGTCCTTGAAGTGCTTGACGATCGCGAGGGTCGGGATCGCCGCCGCGTCGGAGAGGGCGCAGATCGTCTTGCCCGGGGCCATGGACTTCGCCAGGTCCTCGAGCATCTGCACGTCTTCCATGCGGCCGCGGCCGATCTCGATGCGGTGGAAGATCTGGGAGAGCCACTGGGTGCCCTCGCGGCACTGGCTGCACTGGCCACAGCTTTCGTGGTCGTAGAAGCGCGCGACCACTTCCATCGCGCGCACGACACACGCGTGGTCGTCCATCGCGATCAACGCCGCGGTACCCAACATGGAACCCGCGTTCTTGATGGCGTCGTGTTCCATCGGCACGTCGATGGCGGAGCCGGGCAGCACGCCGGTCGAGGAACCGCCGGGGAACCAGGCCTTCAGCTTGCGTCCCTTCCAGATGCCACCGGCGTAGCCGTCGACGAGTTCCTTGCAGGACACGCCGAACGGCACCTCGTAGACACCAGGTTTGTTCACGTGGCCGGAGATGCCTACGAGCAGGTTGCCCGTCGATGCCTTGGTGCCCATGGACCGGAACCAGTCGGCGCCGCGCTCCAGGATGAAGGGCACGTTGAATACCGTCTCCACGTTGTTGACCGTGGTCGGTTGGCCCCACAGGCCGAACATGGCGGGGAAGGGGGGTTTGGGGCGCGGGTGGCCGCGTTTGCCCTCCAAACTCTCCATCAGGCCCGTCTCTTCGCCGCAGATGTACGCGCCGGCGCCCTTGTGCATCCAGATGTCGCACGAGAACTCGGAACCCGCGATCTTGCGACCGACGAGACCCGCCGCGCGCGCTTCGCGCAAGGCTTCGAAGAGGCGGTTGTAGGACTCGCGGTATTCGCCGCGCACGTAGATGTACGCCGTGCTGGCGCGCATCGCGTAACACGCGAGCAGGACACCTTCGATCACGCCGTGGGGATCGCGCTCCATCAGGACGCGGTCCTTGCAGGTGCCCGGTTCCGACTCGTCGGCGTTGATCGCGAGGTAGCGCGGGCGCTTGTCCTTTGCCGGATCGGGCATGAAGCTCCACTTCATGCCAGTGGGGAACCCCGCGCCGCCGCGGCCCCGCAGGCCCGACGCCTTCACGACGTCGATGACCTCGGTCGGGGTCTTCGACTTCAGCGCGTTGCGCAGCGCCTCGTAACCGCCGCTCTTCTGGTAGGCGGCCAAGGTGTGCGAATCCGGGCGGATCCGGTCGAGCAGGTAGGTCGGTCGGCTCATCGCACGGCTCCCAGGATCTTCTCGATGCGTTCGTCGTCCAAGTTCTCGTGGAACACGCCGTCCAACTCGAACATCGGCGCGGCCGTGCAGGCCCCTTGGCACTCGACGGTGGCGACCGTGAAGCGCCCGTCCGGCGACGTGCCGCCCGGATGGGCGCCAGTCAGTTCGCACACCTTGGCCACCACGTCCTGCGCGCCGCGCAGGTCGCACGAGATGTTGTGGCAGATGTTGACCAGGTGCTTGCCGCGCGGGCGGATGCGAAACATGGGGTAGAAGGTCACCACGCCGAAGACCTCGACCGGCGGGAGGTCCAGGTACTTCGCCAGGTCCTCCATCAGTTCCGGGCTGATCCAACCGCCGTTCTCTTCCTGCACGCGGTGCAGGGCGGGGATCAGCGCGGAGCGTTTGTCCGGGTAGTGGGTGAGGAGTTCGTCGAACTCCTTCAGAAGCGCGTTGTTGAGTGCCATCAGCGATCCACCTCGCCCATCACGAAGTCCAGGCTGCCGATCAGGGAGACCATGTCCGAAAGCAAGCGCCCGCGGGACAGTATCGGGATGGCCTGCACGTTCATCAGGCCCGGGGCGCGGATGTGGCAGCGCTGCGGTTTCGCGGTGCCGTCGCTGACCAGGTAGAAACCGAGTTCGCCCTTGCTGGACTCGATCGGCACGTAGGCCTCGCCCTTCGGCAGGCGCAGGTCCGTGACGATCTTAAACTGGAAGATCAGTTCCTCCATCGAGCGGTGCACGTCGCCCTTGGGCGGCAGCACGTAGCGGCGATCCTCGGACAGGAACTCACCGCCCTTCGTCTTTTCGAGGAGATCGAGGGCCTGCACGCAGATGCGTGCGGACTGGCGCATCTCCTCCACACGCACTAGGTAGCGGTCGTAACAGTCGCCGACCGTGCCGACGGGCACTTCGAAGTCGTAGCGCTCGTAGCCGGAGTAGGGCTCGAGCTTGCGCAGGTCCGCGTCGACGCCGGCACCGCGCAGGTTGGGGCCATTCAGGCTCCAATCGAGCGCCATCTGGCGATCGATGATGCCGATGTTGCGGTTGCGGTCGTACCAGATCCGGTTGCCGGTCAGGAACTTCTCGAAGGTGTCCACCGCGCGGGGGAAGTCCTTCAACCAAGTGCGCAGGATGCCCGTCGACGTCTCGTCCAGGTCCGCATACACCCCGCCGATGCGGACGTAGGTGTTGTTCATGCGGTGCCCGGTGTAGGCATCGAGGAAGTTGTAGATGGTCTCGCGCTCCTTGAAGCACGCGAAGAACATCGTGATCGCGCCGAGGTCGATGCACGTCGTGCCGAGGTAGATGAGGTGCGCAGCGATGCGGCTCACTTCCATCAGCAGGACCCGCAGGATCTGGCCGCGTTCCGGCACTTGGATGCCGGCCAGCTTCTCGATCGACAGCGCGTAGGCGATGTTGTTCGCCAGGGGCTGCACGTAGTCCAGCCGGTCGGTGTGCGGGAAGAACTTGGCCCAGCCGAGGCTCTCGCAGGTCTTCTCCTTGCCGCGGTGCAGGTACCCCACGTCGGCGTCCACGTCGCGCATGGTCTCGCCGTCGAGGGTCACCACCAAGCGCAGCACGCCGTGGGTGGCGGGGTGCTGCGGACCCATGTTGAGGACCATGGCCTCCCCGTGCAGGGGATCGTCCTTCAACTCCTGGGCGGCGGCGCCGCGTTCGTACTCGAACACTTGGGATCGGGTGGTGCTCAACGGGCTTCCTCCGCGCTGCGGCGCTCGAAGAACTCATCGCGGCGTTCTCTCTCCCAGGCACGGTAGAGCTTGTCCGGCTCGATGCCGTGGTGGGGGAACTCCTTGCGCAGCGGGTGGTGCTCGTAGTCCTCGGGCATCAGCAGTCTGCGCAGGTTCTCGTGGCCCTCGAAGCGGATGCCGAACATGTCGAAACACTCGCGCTCCATGAAGGCGGCCCCGGGCCACAGGTGCGTGGCCGTGGGCACCACCGCGTCCTCGGACGTCACGAAGGTCTTGAGACGCACGCGGTCGCGGTGGACGAGCGACCAAAGTTGGTGCACGACCTCGAAGCGCGGCTGGGCGGGCAGGTGGTCGACGCCGGTGATCAAGGTCACCTGTTCGAACTGCGCGCGGCTCTGCAGGCGGTTGAGGACCTCGGCGAGGTCGCCGCGCTCGACCACGAGCGAGTGCATGCCGTCCCTGGCGTCCACGGTGCGGACGTTCAGCCCCTCGAGGGCCGCGGCGACGCGCGCCGCGGTGGCTCCCGACTTCGACGTCGCCGGGCGGCCGGAATCGGTGGTGGAGCTCATCGCTTCTGCTCCTTCGGTGCGGCGGCATCGCGGCCGACGAAGTACGTCGTTTTCTCGTGGGTCGAGCTGGTGTGCGGCTTCGCGGCGACAGCCGCGTTCGGCGCGCGGTACCACTGCTCGTGGCCGCGCACTTCGACGACGTCCGGCACCCGCAACACACGGCGGTGGGGGTGCTCTCGTTCGATCTTCTTCTGCAACTTCAGGATGCCGTCGATCACCGCGTCCGGGCGCGGCGGGCAGCCCGGGACGTACACGTCGACGGGCAGGATCGAATCCACACCCTGCACCACCGCGTAGGAGTCGTACATGCCGCCCGAGGACGAGCACACTCCCATGGCGATGACCCACTTGGGATCGGGCATCTGGTCGTAGATCTGGCGGCAGGCCCGCGCCATCTTCCAGGTCAGCGTGCCGGCGACCACCAGCAGGTCGCACTGGCGCGGTGTGAAGCGCGCGGCCTCGGCGCCGAAACGCGCCAAGTCGAACTTCGGCCCGATCATCGCCATCAACTCGATGCCGCAGCACGAGAGACCGAGCGGCATCGGCCAAAGGCTGTTCTTGCGGCCCCAGTTCACGACGAAGTCGAGGGACGTGGCCATGAAGCCGTTGCCCGAATCGTCCGCCGCGGAAAGCGGGGAAGCGGAAGTGCGGTCTCCCACGAGCGGGCGCAGCGCGCCAGCCGTGTTCCGATCCGCACCATCGACCGGGCCCAGCTCGCCCGTGTGGGCGTCTTGTTTCAGCGATCCCATGTGAGTCCTCCTTTGGCCCACACGTAGGCCAGGCCGACCTCGAGCACGATGAGGAATGCGGCCACGCAGCCGAACACGTGCATCCCCACACCCGCCTCACCAAAACCCTTCGCCGCCACGGCCCAGGGCACGAGCAAAAGCACCTCCACGTCGAACAGGATGAAGAGCACCGCGACGAGGTAGAAGTGGATCGAAAGGCGCAGGCGTGCGTTGGTGCCGTAGCTGCCCATGCCGCACTCGTAGGCGGCCTCCTTGCCGACCGCGCGGCGCCGGCGGCCCACGAGTTCGGAGAGTCCGATGTTGAAGAGCGCGAAGCCCATCACGGCCGCGAGCAACATCAGGATCGGTGCGTACTGTTCGAGCATGGGGCGAAAGCGCGGCGCGGCTTTGCGGCGGTGCGGGAGTGGTGCGGCTGTCCGGGAATGCTGCGGCGATCGGTGAGTGCTGCGGCGATGAGGGGTGTCAGCCCCGGCATGGTGCCCTTGGGGCGCGCGCGGGTCCGCAAAGGCCCGTGCGAGTCCTCCGATGCCGCCGCGCGGGCGGAGCGACGACGGTGTGTCGCCGCAGCGGTCCGCGGCGCGGATCGCTCGATTCGGGGGGTGGTGCCCCGGCGGGGCACCGCTAGCGCGGGGGGACGTGCGTGACCCGAGCGAACCCGGGGTTCCGTCGCGGGGACGACGGGGCGCGAACGGGAGCTGCGGCAGTCGGGCCCGAGCGCGAGCATGTCTCGCGCGCGGGAGTTCGGACCGCGGTCCCGAAGGCGCGAAGAAGGTAGCGCCGGCCCCCCCTTGGCTGGAAGGATCGAGGCGGAACTTCGCCCCCCCGGCGAGACCGCTCCGCGGATTGGGCCCGCGGGATCGGGTGCGTCGCAGGCGACTCCGACGTCCGCGGGACTGCGCCCGCTATTGAGCGATGCGCAGGAACAGACCCCCGCTCTCCCGCGCGAGGGTTTCGATTGCGTCCGCGGGGCCCATTCCGATCTGTAGGGCGTGGAAACGGACCCGGTCCTCACCCGGTCCCCGGGCGAGGAATGCGGACGCGTCGGCCCCATCCTCGACGGTCGCGCCGTCGCAGAGGACCACCACCGTGTCGCACGGCGAAGTGGCGAGGCGCAGGGTGCCCGGCTGGGGGGGCCAAAGCGCGGAGAGGCCCTCGCCGAGCCGTGTGGCGCCCCCCGGCTCCTGTTTGGCGAGCCACGCGGCGAGTCGCTCGCGCTCCTCGGGCGTTCCGAGGCGCGGTTCCGCGGCATAGCGCCGCGCGGAGGACTCGAAAAGCACCACCTCGAACCAGATCGGTTCCGGACTGCGCGCGAGGGCCGCGAGCAGCTCCCGCTGGGCCGCCCGGAAGCGGCTCGTGCCCGCGGTTGTGGGCGCCGATCCGCCGGCCACCATCGGCGACGCCATGCTGCCCGAGGCGTCGAGGAGGAAGGCCACCGCGCCCGATTGCAGGGGCAGCCCGAAGAACTCGGCCCTGGTCGCGTCGGGGTCGGTGCCGACGAGCGCCGTCTCGCCGCGCCCCAGCGCCGCGAGCCAACTGCGCCAGCGCGCCGGGCCCGGGCCCAGCGCGACGCCCGCATGGAGCTCGAGCACCGCGACGATCTCCCCCTGGACCCGGACGGCCCCCGTGGTCGGACCGCCCCCCCGAGGCGCGACCAGGGAACGGCGGTTCCACACGTCGAGGGCCTCGACGAGGGGCCCCGCGGCCCTCAGCGCGGGCACGACCGTGGCGGAGCGCACCGCGGCCGACGCCTGGCGCCACTCCCCCTGGAGCCAGGCGGCGGCCAGGGCGGCGTGGATGGCCTCAGCCTCGGGCGCCTCCAGGGGCGCCGGGACCCCTTCCCGGGTCTGGGCTGCGGCCCGTTCGATGGCCTCGTGGCGGGCCAGGCGCTCCAGGGCCCGGGTGGGCGGAGGCTCCGGGGAACTGCCGAACGGGCGGGGTGCCGGCTGCCGGGAGGCGCGGAGCTCCGCCAAGGCGGCCCGGGCGAGGGACAGGCGGGCCGTGGGTTCGCCGACCAGCGCGTCGAGTGCCAGGCCCGCGACTTCGGGGTCCGGGTCCCCGGTGGCGGCCAGGAGGCTCGTGCGCGTGCTGTCCTCGGCGAAGACGGGCCGTGGATCCGGTTTCCCCACCGGCGCCAGGACAAGAGCGGCGCCCGCTCGGGCTTCGCTCGGCTCTGTCAGGGGCCGGAGCAGGATCCCGCGCTCCAGGTGTTGCCGCGCGGCCGCCCCATCGGGACCGACGAGGCGACTGTGCAGGACCTCGCGGAGAAGCGCGAGGAGGCGCACTTCGTCCGCGTCGCTTCCGCGCGCGTGGGCGGCGCCGACCATGGTGCAGAGCGACGTCTCGAGCCGCCGCGCGAGGGGGCCCTCCAAGAAGCGCAGTGCGGCCAGCCGCTCGCGCAGTTCCGCCGTGTCCACCGACGCGCCGCGCGCGTGTTCCCGGACGGTGCGTTCGAGGCGCCGCAGATCGCCTTCGACGGCCCACTGGGCGGCAGCCGGAGCGGACGGCGCGGGTCGCAAGGGCGCCGCGTCGCCGGCCGCCGCGGAACAGAGCAGCGCCGCGGCGGCCGCGACGAGCTGGAGCGCGCGTGGCGCCTCCCTCAACGGCCGACCCCCGCAGCAACTTCGAGTCGCAGCTCCAAGAAGCGCACCGGCTCCGCGAGCCCCGGCGCCGCGTGTTCGCCGACGACGTGCACGATCGCGCCCGAACCCCCGAGCTCGAACTCGCGCGTTTCGCCCAGCGCGAGGGTGTTTTCCGCATCGAACTGGAACGCGGTGCGCACTGTCTCCGCGCCCGTTGCATTGAGGAGCCGCACCGCGAACCGCAGCTCGCGCCCGACCAACCCGGGCACCCGATGGCCCGCGCGGTTGGTGACCGCGAGGCCGACGGTTCCGTCCTCGCGGCGCGTCGCCTCCAGCGCAAACGCCTGCGCCAGGAAGTCGCTGTGGCGCGGCCCGAGCAACTCGTGGCTGCGGCCGCTTCGGACCGCGGCGCCGGCGGCCGAAGGGCGCTCCGTCGGCGCGAAGTGGCACTGCACGCAGCCGATGCCGCGCGCGGCGAAGTCCGAGCGCTCGTACTCCTTGGCGATCCCGAGCACCGGCCCGACGTCCGTTCGGTGGCAGTCGATGCAGAGGCGGTTCGAAGCGACGCCGACGAAACTCTCCCCCTGGGCCGCTGGATGGGGAGCGGCCGCGTCCGCGCTGGGGCCGAGCCATGTGGTTCCGTCGGGCCCCAAGTGGCACGTCGCGCACGACACACCGAAGTGCCATTCCTCGACCGCCGCGTCGCGGACGTAGGGCGCGCTGCCAAAGCGCCGGCCGGCGCCGTGCAGGGGTTCCGGCGCGTGGCAGCCGTAACAGGCTTCGGGGCGGCGCCTTTCGGCGAGCGACGCCTGGAAGTGCTCGTCCACCCACGCGAGCGCGTGTTGGCTGCGGGACCACTCGGCCGCGATCGTGTCGTGGCACACTTGGCAGGCCCCCGCGAGTTCGTCGGCCCGCGGCAGGACCTGCGTGCGCCCGTCCGCGACGGGGAGCTGGTGGGGGAAACGGAAGGGTGTGTCCGGGGCGATCACCTCGGTCCATACCCCCGGATCCGCGGCGGGGTGCACGTTGTCCGCGCTGGCGCCGCGGTTTTTGGTGCCGAGCCCGAACGAGCCGAAGGTCAGCGCGAGGGCGCCGAGCACCGCAACCAGGCCGACGCCCAGCGCCGCCAAGGCCGCGGGCGGGAGGTCCGGGGCATCCGCCGCGCGACGTTCGGGCCCCGCGGCGGTCACTTGTCGAAGACGTTGGTTTCGCCGGGGCTGATGCGTTCCTCGACGATCTCGATCGAGAGGTCGAGTCCGCCCAGGCCCCCGTCCTGGGCCGCCGCGTCCGCCTCCGCCTGCCCGGTGGGCTGGGAGGCCCCGCCGCTGGTCGCGGAATCCCCTTGGGATCGTGTGTGCGACGTGCCGTCCGCCTGACGCCTGCGATCGTCTGCTGCGCTCATGGGCCCATCCTACGACGGGCGGAGCGGCGCCACGATCGGTGCCGCGGGGATTCAGGCCCCGTGCGGACGCGCGGGTTCGGCGGCGGGGTTGCGCGCCGCCAGCGGGAATCGGCACGAACCGCGCGGCCCGCCGCGTTCCACGAGGGACGCCAGGGTGGTCGACGCAAGCGCCGCCTGGTTCGCCGCTGCGGCCTCGTCGAGTCGCCGGTGCAGCGCGCACAGGCGTGTGCCATGTTCGGCGCGCCCCAGGGGGCACTCGCGAATGCGCGCGAGCGGCTCCACGGCTTCCACCACGTCCAGCGCCGAGAGGCTCTCGGGATCGAAGGCGAGGCGCGCGCCGCCTCCGGGGCCGCGGCGCGCCTCCACCAGGCCGGCCCGCGCCAGCGCACCGAGGAGCTTCGAGAGGTAGGGCGGCGGCACCCCGGCCGCGGCGGCGAGTGTGGCCGCCGGGACGAACTGGGTCGGGTCCTGGGCGAGGAGAACCGCGGCGCGCAGGGCGTATTCAGCCGTTTGGGTCAGCATGGCGGGGGAACTCCGGCTGGCCGAGCTTAGGACATTCGGGTCCGGATCTCCAACTCCTCGGGCGGCGCGTGGGCGGCGAGGACCTTCGGCCGTGCCGATTGGTGGCCCAGTTACTCCTCGAGGCGCCAGGTCAGGATCGTGCCGTCGAACGCACCCGTCGCGATGTTCTTCCCGTCGGGGGAGAACGCGATCGAACTCAGCGGGGCACCCTGGCCGGAGAAGCGCGCGACCTCCTTCGAGGTCGCCGTATCCCACACCAGGATCTGGTCGTCGAACTCGGAAACCGCGGCCACCCTGCGGCCGTCCGGCGACAGCGCGATGCCGTTGATGCGACCGTGCTGGCCCAGGAACGGCGGACGGCGTTTGCCACCTTCGAGTTCGAGCACACGCACGACACCGTCGGCCAAACCCACCGCAACCAGGCGGCCGTCCTCGCTGACGTCCATGCGGCGCACGGGCACGCCGAACTCGCCGAGGGAGGAGAGCTCCTCCATCTTCTGGAAGTCGTAGAGACGCAGGTCCGCACCGGCGATCACGCCGCGTGACACCGAGCCGGCGAACCGCGCGGCGGGTTCCAAGCCGCCGAGGCTCTGGAAACTTCCGTGGGCCGTCGCGCCAACTTCGGTGCGCTCGCCGGTGTTCACCGCCAGCACGAGGGCGTTGCCGTCCGCAATGCCGGCCGCGAGCCAACGGCCGCTCGGATCCACGTCGATGGACGTCACCGCGAGCGGACCCGTCTCGAGCCGTTCGGCGCTCGGCTCCGCGCCCAACGTCCAGAGGTACACACCGCCGTCGCGGCACGCACTCGCGAGCGACGCGCCGCCCGAACCCGGGGGCAACCACACGAGGTCGAAGATCCAGCCGCCGTGGAACAGGGGGTCGCCCTGCGGCTCGCCCGTGGCCGCGCGCCACAGGCGCACGGTGCTGTCGTGACCCGCGCTTGCGATCCACTGGCCGTCCGGCGAGTAGGCCAGGGAAGTCACGACGTTCACGTGGCGCGCAGGGGCCAGTACGGGAGTGCCGTCCTCGGGGCGGCGCAGTTCCACCACACCGGCGGTCAGGCAGAGGAGCGCGCCATCTTGTGCGCGGGTCAAGAGGCGGTCGTACGGGAGGCGGCCACGGCGCCATGTGTCGGTGCGCTCCATCGTCGCGCAGTCCAATCGATCGACTTCGCCGCCGAGGCGGGCCAGGGAGAGGGTCTTGTTGTCGGCGTCGATCGCCATGGCGAAGATGCCCTCCTGGTCGCCGGCGGCAACGGTGAGTTCCTTGCGGTTCACCGTGTCGTACTGGTCCACCCGACCGAGGTCGTCGCCGATGTAGAGGCGCGAACCGTCGCCCGAGAACACCATCGCCAGCGCGCTGGCATCCGCGAAGGGGATGGCCGCGATCAGCTCGAGGGAGCGGGCGTCCCGCACGAACACCGCGGAGCGGTCCTGATCCTCGGTGCCGCCGCGCCGCAGCAGCTTCGCCCGGTTCAAGGAGCGCACGGCGAGGAAACGCTGGCAGGGCGAGACCAGGATCTCCTCGACGGTGAACGGGTCGTGGTTCACCTCCTCGAGCACAGCGGCCGACTTGGGGTCGACCACACGCACGAGCGGGCCGTACTCGCCGACGGTCAGGTTGCCGTCCGGGTGCCAAACGGGCACGGAACCCGTCTCCGGACGCGCGAAGATCTGGCGACCGCTCGTCATGTCGAACAACTGCAGGCATTGGTGGCGCGTGCCCACGGCGAGCTGGGTGCCATCCGGCGACACGGCCAGTCCCACGATGGCGCCGAATCCGCGCGTATCCAGGTCGCGCACGTGGCTGCCGTCGCTGCCTTTCCAGATGCGCACCCAGCCGTCCTCGGCGCCCGTCGCAAACCACGATCCGTCGGGGGCGAGCGTGGCCTGGAGCACGCGTGTCGGATGCAGGAGGTTGGTCGTGCCGAGACGCAGCGTTGCGCCCTCGGGCAGGGTTACCGCGGCGGCTTTGGGGGCCTTTGCCGTTTGCTCCGCCACGGGTTCTTGGACGCCGGACGGGGTGGGTGCGACGAGGCACAACGCAACGAGGAGGAGGCTCTGCATGGGGGTTTGGGGCGGTCGGGGGAGCATAGCCTCGCGCGGAGCCGATCCGGTGCGGCGGTGTCGTTTGGCGCGCCGGTCGGGGGCTCTTCGCAACTCGCCGCGGGAACGGGCGTGTCGAGGCAGCGCTCGCGCCTCTACTACGCCCCGCGGGCCCCAACCACGAGCTCTTCCGCGCAAAATGCAGAGCCGCCGACTCCCTGAATCTTTCAGGGAGCCGGCGGCCGTGCGCTCAGGATGGGGGAGCGGGGCTCCCCCGTGCCCCCGCTTGGGGGCGATCACTCGGGACCGATCAGTTGGTGTAGGCCCGTTGGAACACCAGGAAGTCCACGAGGTCCAGGTCGCCGTCTTGGTCGACGTCGGCCACGGCGGCCAGGTCATCCGGGGTCACGTTGCTGACGGCCGGACCTTGGAAGAACGGCTCCAGGAAGAACCAGTCGAACACGTCGATCCGGTTGTTGCTGTCCCAGTCGAACTCGGGGCGGCCGAGGGACTGCAGGAAGTCGACGATCTTCTGGCGGTCGCCAGCGGAAAGGGCCTGGTAGTTGACACGGGCGAACTCGGCGTCACCGCGGTGCCAGTCGACGGCGACGTCCACGTTGCCAGCGAAGCCGGCGCCGGTGGCGCGACCGTCGTGCAGCAGACCCGAGCGCTGGTTCATACCCCAGAGGGCGCGGGTGAACATCATGCTCTCGGTCGCGATGCCGTCGACGATGCCGTCGCCCAGACCACCTTGGTCGGGGTCACCCATGTCGTGCAGCAGGAAGTCCGAGTAGGGCTGGATCACCTTGTTGGCGAGGGACGCGAAGGGGGAGTTGCCCGTGGTGTAGGTGGAAACGTGGCAATCCGCGCAGCCCACCTGGTTGAAGAGCAACTCGCCGGTCATGCCGGACTTGGGCGTCTGGGGCGGGGCCGCCAGGAATCGCTGGAAGTCCGTCTGGCGGTCGATGCGCTCCTTTCCGTTGGCTTGGATGGTGTCCTCGGGATCCGGCGCCGCGTCGAGAATGGCCAGCAGGGCGGCGTCGCCCTGGGGCGCGTTGTCGTTCGGGAAGATCCGGTTCGTGAGGCCCAGTTCCATCACCGACGCGTCGGCGCTGAAGGAGAGCACCGTCGCGATGCCGCCCTTCCAGCCGAATCGGCTGGGGGTCATGGCGCCGCCCTCGAAGGGGGTAACCCACCGCACGGTCCCGTTGACGTTCGGGCTCGAGCCGACGTTCGCCAGGATCTGCGCGTCCGGGATGGCCTCGATCAGGCCGATACCGAACGATTGCGGGGTCAGACGGTGGATGATCACGTCCGCTTCCGCGGGGATCTTGTCGCCGTAGAACTCCGGGTCGAACCCGTCGATCAGCGACGACTGCAGCAGCGATCCGCCGAGGTGAGCGAGCGGGTCGAACGGCACACCGGGGGTGGCCTTCTTGCCGAAGCGGGTCACGACCCGGTTGCCGAAGCCGCCGCTGACGGGGCTCGAGTGGCACTGGGCGCAGCTCGTGTCGTTGAAGATGGGACCCAGTCCCTCTTGGGCAGTGAGGAGGGTGTCGAACTCGATTCGCCCTTCGGCGAAGTCGCTGAGTTCGGCGGTGCTGAGGCCGCGCACGGGTTCACCCATACGAGGCTGGAAGTCTTGGGCTCCCGCCAGGGTCATCGAGGCGCCAATCAGGCCGAGACCACCGAGCGAGATGCTGTACTTGAGGGCTTTCATGGACGATGCGGGTCCGGAGCGCAGAAGGACTGGGTAAGGAAGGAGGGTGTGGGCCCGCCCCGCCGTGTGGGGCGGGCCCGAAGGCCGGGCAGTTGCCTGCCTAGCCGGTCGTTTTCAGGCGACCTGTCGACTCACTGGAAGTCGATGCGGATGCCGTTCGAGATCTGGAAGCTCTGGGCTTGGGCCGGGTCGAAGACCAGGGCCTGCACGAACAGGTCGGCGGGGTTGCCGCTGCCGTTCACCGGAGCCACGAACTGGCCAGCGCCATTCGTCGCGGCGCCGAGCGTGGCGACCGGGACCGTGACCAACGTGCCACCGAGGATCGGGATGTTGGTTTGGCTGAGGCCGAGGATCAGCCACATCGGGCTCGCCGCGGGGGCATTCGCCACCGTGAGGGTCGCCGAGTTGCCCGCCGAGAGGGGCTGGCCGCAAACCGCGAGGGTCGTGCTGCCGGGGCCGCCGAAGCCGAGGTTCTCTTGGCACACGATCGGGTCGACGTTGCTGATGAAGACCTCGGAGGTCAGGCGGCGGAAGACGAACAAGTCTTTGTCGCCGTCGTTGTCGAGGTCGAACACCGCGATGTCGTGGGTGCCGCCCAGGTCGTTCTGGGTGATACCGACAGCGCCGAGCCAACCGGTCGAGCTGCTGCTCTGACGCTCTTCACGCAGGGTGGGGGTGCCGCCCGGGGTGGTGAGCAGGTTGTGGTAGATGTTCAAGCGGCGGCTGTAGCCACCGATGTCCACGTCCACGTCCGCGATCAGCGCGTCGTTCCAACCGTCGTTGTTGAGGTCGACGATCAGGTTGTTGCTGGCGAAGCCGAGGTCACCGCCGGTGAGGAAGTTGAACTGCAGGGCGTTGCCCCAAACCACACGGCCGAGGGCGTCCGTGGCGGTGTTCAGGCGGAAACGGTCGGCGTTGTCGTCGGACACGATGATGTCCATACGGCCGTCGTTGTTCAGGTCGTTCACGTCGATGTGGTACGGCGCGAAGACGTGGAAGTCCTGGTAGATGTTGAAGAAGCCCGGGTTGGCGGGGTTGTTGTACACAACCGCCACGTGCTGCGGGGGGTTCAACGACGTCTGCTTGATCACGTCGATCAGGCCGTTGCCGTTCATGTCGTGCATCTCCGACGCGGCGCCGAACGCGGAGTTCAGCATCGTCGGGTTCATGCGCGCCTGGGACTGGTCGGCGTAGAAGCCGGCGCCGTTGTTGATGAGCAGGCGGTTGTTCATGTCCGCGCCCGCGGGCTGGCCAGCGCCGCCGGCGCCCGAGGAGTCGTAGTCACCGAAGTACAGGTCATTGAACCCGTTGCCGGTGACGTCACCGAAGGCGACCGAGCAGAACCGGGGGTTCTGGGCGGAGCCGTTCGAGAACGAGAAGAGTTGGGGGAAACGCGCGTTCTCGAAGCGCATGCCCAGCCAGTTGCCGCTGCCGTCGTTGCCGCGGTTCATGTACACGCGGGGGTGACCGATGTGCTTCGGATCGCCGTCGCTGAGGGTCGTGGCGGTGACGAAGTCCAGCCAGCCGTCGTTGTCGAAGTCGGCGATCTGCACGTCGCGGTCGTTCGTCGGCGTGACGAAGCCCTGGTCGCCCGGGACGTCCGTCGCGGCGGCGTAGAGCTGCGTGCGGTCGGTGAGCACGCCGTTTTCGTTCATGAGCAGCAGGTTGACCCGCTTGCCCGTGGAGGTGAAGTCCTGCTTGCGGACGGCGACGAGGTCGGTCCAACCGTCCTTGTCGAGGTCACCCCAGTGAACGTCGACTTCCGTCGCGTTCTCAGTCACCGGCACGAGGGGGCTGACAATCTTGCCGGCCGTCTTCGTGAACGAGACCCACTGGTTGTTGAACTGCGCGTTGGCGCTGGGCGCCAGGGCGCAGAGGGCTGCGGCGGCACCGGCGAACCCGAGGGGGCGCAGGGCGCGGCGAACCGAAAAAGCAGAGGCCATGCTGAAATCCTCCAGAAGGATTGGTTTGGGAGCTTCGATCGAAACGGATAACGCCTAGAGGCCCTTCGGGCTCACGGGATCAGCGTGAGCGACACCGAGTTGCTCGTGAAATCGAGGCCCGGGGTCAGGAGCAAGAAGGCGTGGGACACGGTCGTGCCGGCCAGGCCGGACGGCGTGCCAGCGGGCAGCGACAGCGTCGTGCTCGCTTGACCCAGCCCATTCAGCACGCCGAGGCTCGAGGTGAGCAGACCGGCGTTCGGATAGGACAGGGTGTACTGGAAGTAGGGGTCGACGTTCAGCGGGATGTTGACCCCGCCGAAGTTCACACCGGGAAGGGTGCCCGACAGGCTGCCCAGCATCAGGTACACGCGGCCCGCGTTGCCGGCGCCAGCGTTGAGGCTGAGATTCTGTTGGCCGCCGCTGACCAGGGAGACCTGCGCGATGTCGCGGGTCAGCGTCGTCGGCACGGTCACCACCAGGTCGTCGCTCAGCACGTCGAGGCCCTCGACGGCGTAGAACGGGAACCCGCTCTCACCGGCGACGATCGCGTTCGCGACCGCGTTGGCCGCGCTGAGGGTGAACGTGCCGCCTTCCGTCGGCACTTGCAGGGTGCCCGAAAGCACCAGCACCGAGTTGCCGGGTTGGCCGACGCCGGTTGTCACCGCGCCGCTGGGCGTGGGCGCGAAGAAGTTCTGGATGGTGTTCTGGGCGCCGCCCACTTGCACCAGGTTGCCGTCGATGAGCGTCCCGCCGAACCCGGCCGGGTTCGAGAACCCGGTGGGCGAGCGGAATGCCAAGGTCGGGCCGCTGGCGGGGACGGTAGCGGCGCTCAGGTCGCCGCCGTCGAACACCAAGTCGAAGGCAAAGCCCGCGAGGCCGTCGGTGCTGGCGTCACCCAGTTCGAGGGTGACGGTGTAGGGCACCTGGGCGCCGGGGGCCACGACCAGGGACCCGGAGCCAGCGCTCGTCACCGCGATGGTGACGTCGGAGGCGAGGGCCGCGGGGGTGGCGATGAGAGCAAGTCCGAGGAAACGAAGGCTCAGCATGGGAGATTCCGTCGAGCCGAAGCCGAGGAGGCGTGTGGCCGGGTGTAGGAGGGGACTCGTGGGCTGCAGGGGATCGAGACGCTAGGGGTTCGCCGCGCGGGCGCGCCTGGTTTCCGGATCCCGTGGTCGGGATGGTTTTGAAGGACGGGTGCGGGCAACCGGCGGTTCCCTGGGTGAGCGGTAAGGCCTGCGTCGCGCGCCAGCCAGCCGTTCGGGGACGTCGATTCCCGACCTCGAAGTGTTATACCCGCCGTTGCGCAGGGCGCATGGAGTCTTCCCTGTCGTTGGGTAATTCGCCTGCAAGTTGGCAAAAAAGTTTCCTAAGTGCTGGATTTTGGCCGACTTAGGTCTGTCTCTCCGGGACGCCTCCGAAGTCGCTTTTGCCCCGGGGCCTGGATGGGCCCCCCGGCACCTCGACGGGCATGCGTCGCTTCGGAACCACCGCTACCTTGTCGCTCCGCCCCGCTGTTCGACGCCGCGACTCACGCCCAGAAAGGCCCCCGAGCCATGCCCCCGAAACCGCCCCCGAGCCGCCCCCAGGGCGCCCCGCTCCAGCGCCCGCGCGCGTGGCTGCTCCTTCTGGTCCTTCTGTGCTGGCCCGCGGCCGCGTGTGGGCCCGATGTGGCCCCGGCGGAGCGGCTGCCCCCCGACCCAGTGCAGCTCGATGCGGAGCGGCTGCTCGCGGCCGGCAAGTGGTCCGAGGCCGCCGCGCTGCTGGAGCGTGTCGTGCAGCGGCGCCCCGACGATGGCCGGGCGCTCTTGCTCCTCGGTTCCGCGCTGCACAAGCAAAAGCAGTACGCCCGCGCGCGGCCGTGGCTGGAGCGGGCCGCGTCGCTCACGGACTACGACCGCCACGAGGGCGCCAGCTACTTCCTCGGATGGTGTTTGCTGAACCTCGGCGAACTGGACGGCGCCGCGCGCGCGTTCGAGCGGCATCTCGAACTGCGGCCCGAGGAAGGCGATGCGCACTTCGGACTCGGACTCGTGTCCCTCGAACGCGGCGACGATGCGGCGGCACTCGTGCATTTCGGTCGCGCCGTGGATCTGGGTGAGCGCGCCGCGCTCGAACACCCCGAACGGCGCGCCGATGTCGCGAAGGCACACGCGCGCATCGCCGATGTGCTGCTGAGCCGCGGCGATGTCGAAGGTGCGCGCGATCGACTGCAGTTGGCGCTCAACCTGTGGCCCCAACAGGCCACGGTCGCCTACAAGCTGGCGGAGGTGTTGCGCGAACTCGGCGACGAACGCGGCGCGGAAGAGGTGCTGCGACAGGCAGAGCGGCTGCGGGCCGCTCCGCCCCTTTCGGAAGGTGGACGCTGATGGCGAGCGAACTCGTGCGCGCGTTCACACTCCCCGGCGCCGCGGCGCTGTCGTTGCTCGTCGGGTGCAGCGATTCGAAGACTCCCGCGGGTGAAGGATCGTCAGCGGTCCCGCCGGCTTCGGACCTGGCGATCCGCCTGATCGACCGCAGCGCGGAGAGCGGCCTCCGCGGCATCGTGCACGCGGGCGCCAATCCGCCGCGCGAGATCGTCGAGGTCAAAGGCACGGGACTCGGACTCGTCGACGTCGATGGCGACGGCGCGTTCGACGTGTTCGTGCCCGGAGGCGCCGACCTCGACAACCCGAACGAGGGGCCCGGAGCGAGTCTCTACTTGCACACCGGCGGACTTCGGTTCGAGGACGCCACGGAACGTGTGGGCCTCGACTTTCGGCGCTGGGGCCAGGGGGTCGCCGCCGGCGACGTCGACGGCGATGGACGCGACGACATCTACATCGCAGCCTTCGGCCGCGACGCGTTGCTCGTCAACCGACCGGGCCCCAAGCTGGTCGAGGAAACCGAAACCCGTGGCCTCGGATCGACGGATTGGGGCACGGGCTGTGCGCTCGCGGATCTGGACCTGGACGGCGACCTCGACCTCTACGTCGTGCAGTACCTGCCGTTCGATCCGGCGGCGCCGCCGCCCCGCGCCAGCTTCTTGGGCGTGGAGACGTTCGGCGGGCCCATCGGATTGGCGGCGACCGGCGACCTCCTTTACCAGAACGACGGCGCAGGGCACTTCCGCGACGTGACCGCGACAAGCGGCGTGGGCGCCGCCCAGGCGAGTCACGGCCTCGGTGTCGTGGTCGCCGACCTGGACGACGACGGGCACCAAGACATCTACGTCGGCAACGACTCGATGCCGAACCAACTCTTCCGCGGACTGGGCGGCATGGTGTTCGAGGAGGTGGCCGGTGCGGTGGGAGTCGCGGTCAGCGGCGACGGTGCCGGGCAGGCCACGATGGGAATTGCCCTCGCGGACGTCGACGACGACGGGCGCGCGGACATCTTCAGCACCAACTTCGCCGACGACACCAACACGCTGCTCGTGCGCGCCGCGGGCGACGCGCTGCGCTGGCGCGACCAGACACGTGCCTTCGGCCTCGGACTCGTCAGTCGGCCGTTCCTGGGCTGGGGCACCGTGTTCGCGGACCTCGACCAGGACGGCGACGAGGACCTCGTGGCGGTGAACGGCCATGTGTATGGCGACGAGGTGGCGCGCCGCCTCGGTTCCCAGCGCGCGCAGCAGCCGCTGCTCTTCGAGTGCCGCGGCCCGCGCTTCGAACGGGTGGAACCCGAGGCGCACGCCGGCGAACCGGGCGCCGCCTGGCTGGCGGCGGAACACGCGGACCGCTCGCTCGTGGCCCACGACTTCGACGGAGACGGGGACTTGGACCTGTTGGTGCTCGCCGTGCTCGAGCCGCTGCGCCTCCTCGAGAATGTATCGGAACGGCCGAAGGACTCCCTCCGCGTGGAGCTCAGCGATGGCCGCACCGGTCGCGCCAACCGACGTGGGATTGGCGCGCGCATCGAACTGCACTCGGGCGCGGGCGAGACGCAGCGCACCCAGGTGCGCTGGCTCGCGGCCGGGGGCAGTTACTTCGCGCAGGCTGCACCCGTCGCCCATTTCGGCGTGCCCGCGGGCACGGGGCCGCACCGCCTGGTGGTGCGCTGGCCCGACGGCTTCGTGCAGGAACGCGGCGACGTCAACGCAGGCACCCGGGTGGTCGTCGAGCGTCCCGCCGAGAACTGAAGACCCGTTCCGACGCCGATCAGCCCGCCGTGTCGAGGCCCGCCTTTGCGAGCGCGGCTTCCAACTCGGCGAGCGCTTCCGGTCCGCGTGTCTCGACGAGCAGCTCCACGTCGACGAAACCGAGGGGCACCCGCCAACCGCCGCGGTGGTGTTGGATGTCGAGGATGTTCGCGCCCTCGCGGCGCAGCACCGCGCCGATGTGTTCGAGTTGGCCCGGCCGATCGGGCACACGGAGGCGCATGCGGTGGGTGCGGCCGGCGTGGGCCAGCCCAAGTTCGACCACACGCGCGAGCAGCGTGAGGTCGATGTTGCCGCCGCAGGCGAGCACCACCGTGCGTTTGCCCGGCTGCACGCGGCGCGAGAGCAACGCAGCGAGTCCCGCCGCGCCGGCGCCCTCGAGCACGATCTTCGATTGTTCGAGGGCGCCGGCGATAGCGAGGGCCAGTTCCTCTTCCTCGACGGCCACACACTCGTCGACGAGGTCGCGCACGATCGGCCAGGTGTGCCCGCCGACCTTTCCGACGCGGATGCCGTCCGCGATCGTGCGCGGCTCCGCCACTTCGACGGGCGCTCCCGCAGCGAACGAATGCACCATCGGCGCCGCTCCCGCCGCTTGCACACCGACGATGCGGACCGCGGGCGCCAGGGCCTTGAGCGCGAGCGCGATGCCCGCGATCAGTCCGCCGCCGCCGATCGGCACGACCACCGTGTCGAAGTCCGCCAACTGCTCGAGCATCTCGAGCCCGATGGTTCCCTGCCCCGCGATCACCGCCGGATCGTCGAACGGGTGGATCATCACCAGTCCGCGCTGCTGCGCCAGTTCGCGCGCGTGGGCGTAGGCGCGGTCGTAGTTGTCGCCAAAGAGCACCACTTCGGCGCCGTATGCCGCCGTGCGCCGCACCTTGATCTGCGGTGTTCCAACCGGCATCACGATCGTCGCCGGGCAGCCACAGAGCTGCGCGGCCAACCCGACACCTTGCGCGTGGTTGCCAGCGGATGCGGCGATCACACCGCGCGCGCGCTCCTTCGTTTCGAGCGTGAGGATGCGGTGCAGGGCGCCGCGCACCTTGAACGAACCGGTGCGCTGCAGGATCTCCAGCTTGAAGTGCACCTCGGCGCCGAGTTCTTGGCTGAACGCGTGGCTCAACACGGTCGGCGTGCGCACGATGTGCGGCCCGATGACGTCGGCCGCCCGGCGGATCGCGTCGATCGGAATTTCGTCGAGCCGCGCGCGTTGGGCGGCGGCGGAGGGACGCGGGGCAGTGGCCGAGCCGGTTCCGCTCGAGCCTGAGCCACCGGGCGTAGGAAGCTGGGACATGGGCGAAGAGCCTAGCACCGGGCTGCGGCTCCACGGACGGCCGAGGTTTCCACGGACGGCTGGGCTGCGCTGCCGTGGCAGGACAGCGGCCCGCGCCACGCGAGCGAATTCGACGCGGATGGATGGCCGCGGGCGAACCGCGCCATTGCCGCGGCCAGGCGCGGAGCAGGGCAACCGCGGGCGCCCCCGTCGGGGGGACACCCCCGAGGTCGGATCCCATCTGGGCCCCCCAGGGCACCCAACCGCCGCGAACGCCGCGTCTGAGGGGCGCTCCCCTTCGGCGGACGCGCCGCGGTTGCCTTTGCTCTCGCACCGGCTCTAGGAACCCAACCTCGCTTCGGCTACCGCGCTTTTCCGCAAGTGCGAAGGCGCTGCGTAGAATCCCCGAGCCCATGACCCACTACCTCGTCCTAGGAGCGGGCCTGCAGGGCACCGCCGCGGTGCACGATCTCTTGCTGCGCTCGGAAGCGACGGCCCTGACCTGGGTGGACAACGACGCCGCCCGCTTGCAGTCCGGCCTGTCGCGCATCCGCGGCCTCTGTCGCTCCGCGCTCGAGCAGCCCGGGTTCCAGGGTTTGCGGGGCCAGGCGGCGGACGCGGCGGACCGCCGGGCCCTCGCGCCGCTGTTCCAGAGCGCGGACGTCTGCCTCAACGCGTTGCCGTACCGCTTTTCCGCCGCGCTCACCCAGTTGGCCCTCGAGGGCGGTTGCCACTACCTGGACCTCGGCGGCAACACGCAGGTGGTGCGCGAGCAGTTGGAGTTGCACCGAGCCCACCCGCGCGCGGCCGAGCTGTGTGTGTTGCCCGACTGCGGTCTCATGCCCGGCATGGGCAACCTGTTCACGGCGCTGGCGTTGCAGCGCATGGGGGATCTCGAGCGTGTGGCGCTGCGCTGCGGCGGGCTGCCGCGGGATCCCAAGCCGCCGCTCGACTACATGCTGCTGTTCAGCGTGGCCGGTTTGACCAACGAGTACTTCGGACACGCCGAGGTGCTGCGCCAGGGCCGGGTCGTTTCGGTGGCGACGTTCACCGGGCTCGAAACGGTGCACGTGCCGGGCCTGGGGCGGCTCGAGGCTTTCATCACGTCGGGAGGCCTCTCGACGACACCCACGAGCTTCGCGGGCCGCATCGAGGAACTCGATTACAAGACGCTGCGCTATCCGGGGCACCACGCCAAGTTCCAGGTGCTGCTCGAACTCGGGCTCCTCGACGAGGATCCCATCGCGGTCGGCGGCCAGATGGTCGTGCCGCGCCATCTGATGCACGTCTTGCTCGAACGTGTGCTCCACCATCCCGGCGACCGCGACGTCGCGGTGCTCTCCATGGAAGCAAGGGCGAAGAGCGGCGCGCACCTATCGATCCACGTGGAGGACCACTTCGACGAAGCGACGGGGTTCACTGCCATGGAGCGCACCACCGCCTACTCGGCGACCGCCTGTGCGCACCTCGTCGCGCGCGGCGACGTACAACCGGGTCCGCGGTCCCTCGAACTGGCCGTGGATCCCGAAGCCTACCTCGAGGCCCTCCGCGCGCGCGGCATCCGCGTGGAGATCGACGAACGAACTGGGGCCCAGGGTGGCCGCGGCGGAACACACTAACGAATAGCTGCGATGCAAGAGTTCACGGACGGGCACTTCGCCACACGACGCGCCGCGGCGGATTTCGGCGGCCCTGGGGCCAAGGCCCACTACCCGCCGGATCTCGAACTCGAGCCCGCGGAGCTCGAAGTGTCGCTCCAGCTACTGCTCGAGGAGCGCACGTTGGAGATCGAGCTGCTGCACACGCTCTGCGTGCGGCGCCAAGGCGCACGCACCGCGACGTTCGACGGCGTGGGCCTCGAGGGCATCGCGGTCGAGGACGCGGACGGCCGCGAAATCGAGCACCACTACGACGGCGAGCAGCTCCGCGTCACGTGGAGGGAGCCGGCGGACCTCGGGGATCTGCGCCGCTTGCGCGCACGCTACCGGGTGGTCGAGCCCGTGGCCGGGGCCTACTTCTCCTTCCCGACGCCGTCGCAGCCCCACGCGCCGCGTTTTTGTGCCACGGACCACGAGACCGAGCGCGCGCGTCATTGGCTCCTTTGTGTGGACCACCCTGCCGCGCGCCCGCGCCTCCGTTTCCACCTGCGCGCGCCGGAGTCGTTCACGGCACTCGCCAACGGGCACCTCGAAGCGGAGGCTTCCCACGGCGACGGCACACGCACCACCACGTGGCGGCTCGACCACCCGTGCCCCAGCTACTTGACGTGTTTTGCGATCGGCGAGTTCGTCCGCTGCGACGACGGCGAACACCGCGTGCGGGGCGCCGATGGGACCGAACGGGTGGTGCCCATCGCGTACTTCGGCCCAGCCGGCACCGATCCCGAACTCCTGCGGCAGAGTTTCGGCCGCACGGGCGCGATGCTCCTGTGGATCGAGGAGCTCCTGGGCCTCGGCTATCCGTACCCCAAGTACTTCCAGTTCGCCCTGCCCGGCATTGGCGGGGCCATGGAGAACATCAGTTTGGTGAGCTGGGACGGCGCTTTCCTGCTCGACCGCGAACGCCAGCCCGAGTGGGTGTGGCTCGTCGACCTGATCAACGTGCACGAGATGGCGCACACCTGGTTCGGCGACTGGGTCGTGTGCCGCGACTTCGCGGACTCGTGGTTGAAGGAGTCGTTCGCGACGTTCATCGAGGCCGTGTGGACGGGTTCGGTGCTCGGCCGCGATGAGGGCGATTCGATCGCGTGGAGCCAGGCGGCGGCGTACTTCGCCGAGGCTCGCGACGGGTACCGTCGGCCCATCGTCACGCGCCGTTTCGCGAGCTCGTGGCAGCTCTTCGACCGCCACCTCTACCCGGGGGGCGCGCGGCGCCTTGCGATGCTCGAAGCCGAACTGGGCAAGGACACCTTTTGGCGCGGCGTGCGCTCGTACCTGGCCCGATTCGCCGGGCAGGGTGTCGAAACCGAGGACTTGCGTCGTGTGTTCGAAGAGGTGTCGGGGCGCTCCCTGACACGCTTCTTCGACCAGTGGTTCAAGGGCCCTGGACACCCGGAACTGCGGGTGCGTTTCCGCCGCGACGCCGAGCGCGGTCAGGGTATCTTCGAGCTCGAACAAAAGCAGGCGACGGCGAAGGAGCCCGGAACCACGTTCGAGTTCCCATTGGTGCTCGCCTGGCGCATCGACGGCGCGATGCACGAGCGGCGGGTGCGTGTCACCATGGCGCGTCAGGAGATGCACGTGCCCATGGACGGCGAGCCCGACCTGGTGCGTGTGGACCCGCGCGGCGAGACGCTGGTCGAACTCGACTTCGATCCGGGCGAGGAGCGTTTGCTGTTGCAACTGCAAGCCTCGGAGGACGCGCGCGGGCGTTACGAGGCCGCTTGGTTGCTCGCCGCGGCGCCGAGCGCCAAGCGGGCGCGGGCCGTTGGCGCGGCGCTTGCCGTCGAACCGTTCTGGGCGGCGCGTGTGGAACTCGCGGGAGCGCTCGCGCGCATGGGGCTCGGCAGTGCCATCGCGGAACTCGGCGCCGCGCTGCAGCGCGAGCGCGACCCGCGCGCGCTCGAGCCGATGCTGCGCAACACACTCGCGCGTCGGGATTCGCGCCTGCAGAGTGCGCTCGAAGCGCGGCTGAACGAGGTGGGGGACTTGGCCCTTCCGCCGCGGGCCCGCGCCGTGGCCCTGGAGGCCCTGGGCGGTCAGCGCGAGGACGCACCCGTCGATCGGTTGGTGGACGCCGCGCGTCGGCTGGCGGCCAGCATGGAGCCGCAATCGGGTGCATTGCGCGGGCTCGGCCTCTCGCGCCAACGGCAGGCCCTCGAGCCGTTGCTCGAGGCGCTGGCTCCCGACTTTGCGCGTTCCGATGCGCGACCCGCGGCGGCCCAGGCCCTCGGCGAACTCGCCCCCATGCTCGAACGCGGCGACCGCGAGCGCATCGTCGATCGGCTGCTGGCGGCGCTCGGCGACAGCGACCGGCTCGTTGCCCTGGCCGCGGCGCGCGGTTTGTCCCGCGCGGGCGAAACACGTGCTGTCCCCGCTCTCGAAACCTTCGCGCGCGGCCTCTGTGTGCAAGAGCGTGTCGCCGTTCTGGGCCTAGTTCGTGCGTTGGGCAATGGCACGAGGGGCGCGCCCGAGAAGGAGCTGGAGAAGTTGCGCACGGACTACGGCAAACTCGAAGAGCGACTGCGTGCGATCGAAGCACGCCTGGCAGGGGATTCCACGACGCCGTGACGGATCCCCTTGTGAAGGCCGGGCGCTCGGCGGCCGCGGGCGAGCGCGCCGCGACGCAACTGCGCGGTGCCCGTGCGGAGCAGCGCCGGGACGGATCCGCTTCCGCCGCCGATCCCCTGTCCTTTGGCGTGTTGCGTCTCGACACTCCGGAGCAGGTTTCGCTGCGTTTGCCCCTCGCCGGACTGGGTTCGCGCTTTGCGGCCCTCCTGCTCGACGGCCTCCTGTTGCTTTGCATCGCGCTGGTGGGACTCATTGCGGCCTTTGGAGTGGCCTCGTTCGCCGATGGGCTCTGGGGCGAGGACGCGGGGCGCACGGTGGTGCTCGTGGTGCTTCCCGCGTGGCTGTTCGCGAGTGTGTGGGGATACTTCTTCTACTTCGAGGCCTTCCGCGACGGGGCGACCCCGGGCAAACGCCGCCTGGGTCTGCGGGTCGTGCAGGACGGCGGCGAGGCCCTGACCTGGCGCGCTGCGGCTCTGCGTTCGTTGCTGCGCATCGTGGACCTGCAACCGGGGATCAGCGGGCTTTTGGGCGGCGCGTTCATGCTGCTCCATCCGCGCGCCAAGCGCCTTGGGGACCTCGTCGCGGGAACGGTGGTGGTGCGCGACTTGCCCCACAGCTTTCCGCCCTTGCCGGAACCCGGCGCATCTCCGGCCGTCAAGCGTCTCGACGACTCGACCTACGAAGGGCTCGCGCGTTTCCTGCAGCGGGCGCGCGGGCTTGCGCCGCCCGCGCGCGAGAAGTTGATGAACACGTGGGTGAAGGCGTTAGCGCTGCCCGAGGGCGCTGGGCTCGGGGATCTGCTCGATGTGGTGCGTGAGGAGCGCGATGCCCGCGCCAACGAACACGTGGTGTCGCGCGGCGGCGCCGCGTCGCTGGTGCGCGCGCGCCAAGCGCGTTGGGTGGCGTTCCAAAAGTTGGTCGAGCGACTCAGCCCCGGCCGCATGCGCCGCTTCAGCGACACGCAGGCGGTCGATTTCGCGGCGCGCCTGAGGGCCGTCAGCGCCGATTTGGCGCGCTCGCGCACACTGGGTGTGAACGCGGGCACACGCTGGGCACTCGAGCGCCTCGTGGCCCGCGCCCACGCGCTCTACCACCGCCCGGTGGGGGGGCTCGGCGCTGGTTTCGATGCGTACGTGCGCGAGGGGTTGCCGCGCGCCGTGCGGGCGCGTTGGCGCGAGGTCGCGCTCGCGTCGCTTGCGTTCTACGGCAGCGGAATCGTGGTCTTTGCGCTGGTCCAGGGCCGCTTCGAGATGGAGCCCGTGTTGGTGTCCGCTGGCATGGTCGACCGCGCGGATCTGGCCGCGGCGAACCCCGACTTCGACTACCGCGACACGCTGGGTTCGGCGTGGATCGGTTCGGGCGGTCTGACCAGTTTCGTGCTGTTCAACAACGTCCAGGTGGCGTTCCTGGCCTTCGCCGCGGGGGCACTCCTGGGGCTGGGCTCCTTGTTCATGATGCTGTTCAACGGTGTCATGTTGGGCGGAGTGATGGCGGCGTTCTCGAACCGCGGTGTGTTCGACAACATCCTCGCGTGGATCGCGCCGCACGGCCCGTTCGAGCTGACCGCGATCACCTTGGCGGGCGCCGCGGGCCTGCACCTGGGCGGCGCCGTCCTGTCGCCCGGCCGCCTGACCCGAGGCGCCGCGTTCGCCTCCCGCGCCGTGGTTTCGCTGCGGATCCTGGGCGGAGCCGTACTGCTCCTGCTGCTAGCCGCCCCACTGGAGGGCTTCGTAGCCCCCGCGCGCGTGGACCCGACCGTGAAACACGCCGTGGGCCTCGTGTGCTGCGCGCTGCTCGTCGCGTACTTCGGGTGGGTCGGTCGCAAGCCTTCGGAAGAGATCCGTGGACCGAGCCCACTCCCTGACGGGCGGAATCCGTGAGTCCCTCGACCCACACGTGACGACTTCCAAGGATCTCCTGATCGTGTTCCTAGCAGCCGTCGGGCTGGGCGTCTCGCTGTGGTGGATCACAGAGAAGCCACGCGGGGGCCCTGCAAGCCGAGAAGCGACCCCCCCGCGGCGCACCCAGCGGGAGGCACCAAACGTGCAGCCTCAATCCGTGCCCGTCTATGTGCCTGACTCGGTGTGGATGGCGCACGGTGCAGCGTCGCCCGACCGATTGAACGTCCTGGCCGTCGACCAACGGGGCAAACCGCTGGTCTCGACGGAGATTCGCGCGCTATCCGTGGAGAAGTGGTCTGGCACATACATGTCACTGTCGCACGGCTCTGCGACCGCGACGACAAACGCCGAAGGGTTCGCGACGTTCCCGGACATGAAAAGAGGCGAGTACGCATTGTCCGCACCAGGCTCGCGGGCGGTGATCGTGCGTGTTCCCGCGACCGGTTTGGCCGTGGCCACGTTTCCCGGCACCGTGTGGCGTTTCTACGTGCGCGATAACCTCGGACGGCCAAGCGCCGGAGCCGTTGTCGGGGTGCGTTGGCGCGAAGATCCTGACCTTCTGCGCCCTGACGAGCAGCTCGTGTGCGACGACGATGGCGTCGTTTCCGCTCGATTGCCGCCCGACATTGATTTTGCCGTGCGTGCTCTCAGCAGCGATGGCGAAGAGGTCAGCGAGGTTCAGGAGGTGGCCGCCAGCTCGACGGCGACATCCATGGCTTTGGAAGTCGCCAAGCCGGTCGCCGGAGGTTCCTTGCGCCTTGCCGTCGACTGCTCGCAGAACCAGATTGCGCAACCCTTCCGCGCGGACATCATCGATGCGGCAAGTGGGCTCTTGATGCGGCGTATCGTCCGCCGGCTCGGCGAACCGTCGCCCGTGGTCGACGGACTTCCGCCGGGCGACTACCGAGTGAAGCTGGCCAGCCCTCCGTCGGGCAGCCTCTACTCGGAGTTGTTTGGCCCTGTCCCGTCTCCAACGGTTCAGATCCGCGCTGGCGAATCCCATGACGTCAGAATCGCGGTCATCTGCGGAGGCGACGTGGAGTTGATCTGCAGGTCGAACAAGCTGGGACCGGCGGAACGTGTGACACTTGTCTTCACGCTAGTCGAGAGAGATGTAGTTCACCGCGTCCGACCCACGATCGGGTTGCCTCTCGGATCGAGACGGATGTTCGTGGTCGACCCCAACGTCACGGTCCGTCATGGGCCATTGCAGGCGGGACGCATGCTGGTTTCGATCGACGCCCCGGGATACGTCGGACGAAGCGTGGACTGCCACATCACTCCCGGCGAAGTCACCCCGCTCGACATCGACTTGGACGCCCCGTAGCTTCCGGAGCCTCGCCGAAACAACCCCTTGGAGGAATCGTCCATGGCAAAACACAGTGGCGTGTTGATGACCATCGTCTTTTCGCTGTTCACCCTCGCCAGCGTTGTTTCCTGGCTGCGGGCGGATGCGAGCTTGCTCCCCGTACTCACGTCGCTCGGCACTGCTGTCTACGCGCTCGGCATCTGGGGCAGCCCGCACCACCGGTGCCACGCGGCGTGTCACCCGCCGACCGAACCGCAGGCGTAGACCTCGGCTCGACGTAGCGCCAAATGGACGCGCGGCGCTCCGCGGGGGCGTCGACGTTGCCTCCGATACCACTGCTCGCAGTTCGCGTGCCAACCCGCCGCCGCAGCCCGAACGAGTCGTGTCGGCGGCTTGCTGCTGCACCCCCACGGACTGCGCAAAGGGTGATCGCGGATGAGCTCCACGACGCGCCCCCACGCGTTACAAGTGCGATGCACGAAGACGGGACCGGTTCGGGTACGGTGGCCGACGAAGGCGCAACATCGGAGCAGCCCGAAGGGATGCGGCGAGGTCGGAGGGGAGGCGCGGTACGTGTTGGTTCGTCGAACACTTGGTCTAGTCGCGGTGATCGCCGCTTCCGTTTGCATCGTCGTCTGGCTGCGATGGTCGCCAGCGACTCGGCTGCCCCAACGGGGTGCACCCGATCCAGCGCCCTCCGAGGGGGGAGCGGCGCAAGAACTACTTGGGGTGGAATCTGGCGTGCTACCGCCGGTGCCGGAGGCAACCGTCGACACACCGACTCGGGCCTCGGTGCCGGACAACGGGCTCGAGGTGGGTGCGCCCAGCCGGCTCACGATGCAACAGGTGCTGGGCGTCGTGGACGTCGGTGGGTTCACCGTGATCCTGCCTGACGACCGTTATGTCGTGACGCAGTGGCGAGGCGCCGAGCAGAGCGACTCGTTCCTTGCGCGCTTTCCGCGAGACGTGCTGCAGTATGGGGCCTTCCGCTTTCAGTTGTGGGCGATCGGCCCTTCGAGGGCCTTCGAATCGGATGTTCTCGATGCACGCGAGGAGTTCGTGCCGCCCGGCCGGTTGCTGTACCCGTCGGAACGCCGTGTCGAGGTAACCGTCGTGGGGCTCCTGGACGGAACCCCCGTCGCTGGCGTCGAATGCGTGCTCACCCCTGCTCGGCTGTTTCCGCGCGTTGTTGTGTCCATGTTCGCGCACGGATTCTTCGACCTGAAGTTCCCTGCGGGAGTGACGGACGCCGAGGGACGATTGTCCATTCCCGTTCCAAATCCACTGCCTGGAGTGCGGATCGAACTGTTCCAGGACGGCGTGAAGGTGGCCCAAAGCCCGATCATCGAACAAGGAACTGGATCTGACGTGGTCCGAATCGAACTCGACGATCGGCCGCGCGTCGGCTACGCCGTGCTGGTCCCGGAGATCGACGGGCTTGCGTCCGAGGCGTTCGATGCACTTGCGCGAAACCTCTTCTTGGGCGACCGGGCCGGGGATCTCCGGTACCCCATCGTGGGGACGCAGCAAACCGCAAGCGGACATTGGCTTCTCGCGCATCTTCCGCAGTCGGCGAACGCGACGAACCTTCGGGTGTTCGGTGCGGAGGCCTCCGGGATGGACGTGATGCCTCTGCCACCCTCCGAGCACGGTTCCATCGAGGCTTCTGTCGGCTTCCAAGCCCTGGAGATTGCTGCGGGCGCTAGCTACGCCGTGAAGCTGACCAGCCCAGTGCCGGTGAAAGACGGGGACGAACCCGTGACGTTCGGAGGTACTGACCTTTGGACGACTACCCAGAGCGACCCACTGACGTTGTTCGCGTGGGGGTGGGACGCCACACGGTGGACTCACCCCGTGTTGCACTTTGAGTGCCCACTCGATGAGGTTGCCGAAGAGAAGCCATTTGGCGTGCAGATGGTGTCCGGAATGGGGTTCAAGGAGCCTGGGTACTACGAGCGAAACAGGTGCACCACTACTCGCGAAGTGGTGTTCGAGTTCGGGCCGCGAGCCAGTGCGGTGAACCCGCAACTCGATCCGCTGCGTGTCGCGTTGTCCAACCTCGACACGCTACAGGACTTCTTGAACTTCGTGACGCCGTTGGTTGGCGGCGCTGGAGTTTCGGCGACGCTGCCCGTTGGAAGGTATGAACTGCAGATGGATCCGGTAGTTGACCCGGACCGCACTCAAGACCTCTCCTACGGCCTGTATCCGATTCTGTTCCAGTTCGAGATTCTGGAGCCGGAGCTCGGTGATACGAGTCCCGTCACGATCCAGCTCCCCTAGGCGTTCCCCTTGGGCGCGGACAGGGCCGCGCCCCTACAGACCGCAACTCGGGGGAGTGGCGCGGTGATCCATAGTCGCGGGGTCGGCCACGCCCGCGACGATTCACGCAACGGGGCTCGCCTTTCGCCGTGACGCGCGGCCGGGCGTGCGGGCCGTTGTGCGGTCTGTAGGCGCGCGGCTCTGTCCGCGCCCAAGGGGCGTCGCACCGCGGGGAGTAACCCGCGCTCCAAGGCGGGCCAGGAGGCCCGCGCACCCGGCGCCCCTAGAGCCGGCCGCGGCCTTTGATGTCTAGGTAGGCGGCTACGGCGGCGGGGGCGGCGCGGGCGGAGGGTACGTCCAGGACTTGGATTCCGCGGCGGCGCAGGCCCTCCAGGGCGGCGGCGCGGGCGCGGTTCAGTTCCAGGATCGCGGCCAGCAGGTACGTGTCGCGGTGCGTGGCGATGGGGCGCTCCGTGGCGTCGAGCAGCGCGGGGGATTGCAGCGCCGCGAACAGGGCCAAGTGGCGGCGCGACAGCATCGAGAGCCCCGCGATCAAGGGTTCGGAGACCTCCTCGTCCACGGCGTCGCTGAAGAGCACCACCAGGGCGCGCCGCGGCAGCCGTTGGGCTAGCTCGAGGAGGGCGCCCTTGTAGTCGGGCTCTTCCGGCGTGGAGTTCAGCACCGCCATCTCTCTGGCGAGCGATCCCAGCGAGCGCACCGCCGGCGGCAGCCAGCGCACGACGGTTCCCGAGAAGGCGAGCAGGCCCACGCGGTCCCCGTACGCCGCCGCCGCGGCGCCCAGGCACAGGGCCGCTTCGAGGGAGTCGTCGAGGCGCTCCTTGCCGCTGTGGAACTCGCGCTGGCTGCGTCCGAGGTCGAGCACGAGCACGATGTCCTGGCGCCGCTCCGCCGTCATGAGGCGCACGACAGGGTGGCCCCGCCGCCCCGACGCCTTCCAGTCGATGCGGCGCGGGTCGTCGCCGCGCTGGTACTCGCGCAGGGAGTCGAACGTGCCCGCGTCGCCGCGCTGGCGTGTCGTGTGCCGGCCGACCTCCATGCGCTGTCCGAGGCGGTGGCGCAACTCCAGTTTCAGGGCCGCGGCCAGGCCGGCGGCGATCAGGGTCTCGGCTTCGAGGGGACGGCGCGCTCGGCCAACGGCGAGGCCCAGCGGCCCCCGTACGACGACGTGCACTGCGTGCACGCTGTGGTGGCCGCGGCGCAGCGCGCCGAGTTCGAACGTGAGCTCGCACGTCGGATCCGCGACGAACGGCGCGATGCGCACGCCGTCGACACTCACCAGCGCGCCATCGAGTTCGAGTGCGGCGCTGCCCTCGACAGTCGTGTCGCCGCGTGCGCGCAGATGCAAACGCGCTTCGACGGTACCTCCCAGCGAACCACGTGGCTCCAGCGCGAGCGCCACGTCGAGACGGTCGGTCGTCGCCGCGCGCCGTCCGTCGCAAAGCCCCGCGATCACGAGCGCGGTCAGGATTCCAAGTCCGAGCCACGGCGACACGAAGGCCCCCGCCGGCGCGAGCAGCGCCAGCAGGAACCAGTTGCGTGTGAAAAGCGGCGGTTGGAAGCGGGCCATGTGTGGGGTGACGTGCGATCGACGCAGCGCGACGCGATGAGCTCAGCGCGGGGCGGGTACACGCTCGAGCGCCGCGGCCACACGTTGGTGCGCGCCGATGCCCTCCAATGCCGCCTCTGGCCGCAGAGTGATGCGGTGGGAGAGCACCGCGGCGGCCAGGTGCGCCACGTCCTCCGGCGTCGCGAAGTCGCGCCCGCCGAGCAACGCCGCGGCCTGCGCCGCGCGCAGCAGCGCCACGGCGGCCCGCGGGCTTGCGCCGAGGCTCAGTTCCGTATCCGCGCGTGTGGATCGCACGAGCGCCACGATGTACGCGACCAGCGCCGGCTCGACCCGCACACGCCGCGCGTATCCGCGCAGACTCAGCAACTTGCCGCGCTGGAGGCCCTGTTCGAGCCCGAACGTGTTTGGATCCGCGGCTTCGAACCCGGCCAGGCTCGCGTGCAGCAGGGCCTCTTCGGCGTCCTGGGGCGGATAGGGCACACGCACGTGCAGCAGGAAGCGGTCGAGTTGGGCCTCCGGCAACGGGTAGGTGCCCTCGTACTCGACGGGGTTTTGGGTCGCAAAGACACAGAACACCTCGCCGAGGTTGTGGCTGGTGCCGTCCACGGTCACACGCCGCTCCTGCATCGCCTCGAGGAGCGCCGATTGGGTCTTCGCGGGCGCGCGGTTGATCTCGTCGGCAAGCACGAGTTCAGCGAAGATCGGGCCCGGCCGGAACTCGAAACGACCTTCGCCGGGCACCAGCACGTTGGTGCCCGTGACGTCGCTGGGCATCAGGTCCGGCGTGAACTGGATGCGCCCACTCTTCACGTCGAGTGCACGCGCGAGCGCCGATGCGGCGAGGGTCTTGCCGACACCCGGCACACCTTCCAGAAGCGCGTGGCCGCCGGCGAGCAGCGCGACGAGCAACTGCTCGAGCACCTCCCGCTGGCCGAGCAACACCCGGTCGAGCGAATCGAGCAGGGCCTGCAGGGATTGCCCCGCTTCTTGGGCGGCGGCGGCGTCGAGGGGAGTGGTGGGATTCATGTCGAAGTCGAAGGAGTCAAGAGTTGCGCGCGCGGCGCAGGAAACGCGCGCGCGCCTTGGCGAGTTCGGTCAGTGTGCGGATGTCGATGGGCTCGTCGCGCAAGAACGCGTCGCCCAACTGAAGGGCATCGGCGCGCGCGTCGGCATCGGCGCCGGCCATACGCAGAAGGCGCGCCGCGGCGCTCTTCTTGTCGCGGCCCGCGCCGACCCGCTGGCCCACGTCGGCGACGAACAGTTCGCGGGGGCGGGTCGTGGCGCCGGCGTCGGCCCATAGCGACGCGAGGGCGCGCGCGTGTTCCAGGGACGAGCGGCCAGCGTCAGCCCAAGCCGGCGGCGGCAGAGCGGGACCGCGCCGCGCTCCTTTCACGACGAGCCATAGCGGCACGAGCGCAAACAGCGCGACCAGTGCGTGGCCCGCCGAATCGTTCCAGAGGAACGCCGCCAGCCTCCGTTTGGGGTCGATGCGGGCGCCGAGACCGTGCGCGCTGTCGTCGAACAGCACCTCGCGGCCGTCGGCGAAGCGCACGAAGTGTGTCACCAAGGCCACGCCGCGATTGGGGTCCGGGGCATCCGGCGTGAGGCCCGGCAGCAAGTCCTCCTCGGGCACGAGGTCGCGCAACCATTCCGTGAATGGATGGTCCGGTCGGTCGAGACCGAGCAGCGCGGCGCTGGACAGTTCCCCAGGTTCGCCCAGGGAGAGGATGCGGCCCTCGCCCACGGACAGCAGCCAGACGCCCGTGCCCCAGGTCTCCTTCCTTGCCTGCGATTCCAGCCGCAGGGTCTCGACTTCCTCGTGAAGACGCCGGCTTGCGACTGCCAACGCCACGTCGTCCATGTCGTGCCCGGAATCCGCGAGGCTGAGAACCAAGTCGCCCCCGCTTCGCACCCAGTCGAGTACGGCCTTCACCTCCGCGGCGGCCAGTTCGCGCGTGGGGCCGAGGATGGCCCGCACGGTGTCCGGATCCGCAGGCTGCTCCCACTCGAGCGGCGGCGTCACGTCTCCCGTCGCCGGCACTCCGAGGCGTTGGCTGGCCTGCACCAAGGCTCGCGCGCCGTTGGGTCCACCGAGTCGCGTCGCGAGGCGCGGTCCCATGTCGGCCGCACCGCCGCCGATCCCACCGAGCAGCGCGAGGAGCCCGAGGCCCACGAACACGAACAGGAGGACCGTGCGCGCGTTGCCGGGGCCCTTCAAGGTGTTCCCCCGGCGTCGAGGTCCGTGGACAGGGCCCTGGCGGCCCGCCGCGCCGCGTCGAACTCGTCGGGAAGGACGGGCCGGCCCCCGAACACCGCGGCGTAGAACGGTGCCACGACCCGATCCCAGAGGTTTCGCTCGGGGCGCGCGCCCAACTCCGCCCGGTAGACCGAGGCCAGTTTCGACGCTTCGGCGCGCACCAGACCCCGCGCGGCCAGGGACTGCACGGCGCCGAGGTAGAGCGCCGACATCGCCGCGCGTCCGTCGCCTGAGGCCCAGGCGCGCTCTGCCTCGTCGAAGGGGTCGACCGGCGCGCGCGCGGTCGCGATGCGGCGGTTTGGAGTCGCCGCTGCGCCGCGTGCGCGGCGGCTGTTCCGCACGATCCGCCAAACGACGATGAGCAGCACCAAGAGCAACGCGCCCCCCAGCACGTACGAGATCAACGCCAGTTCATCGCGGGCATCGAAGTTTCCGCCGTCCAGGTCGCCAAAGAGCCATCCCGCGAGTTGCAACCAGAACTGCTCGTCCAAATCCTGCTGTGGCGGGCGGTACTGCGCGTCCTTGGCCAACTCTTCGAGCACGGCGCGCACGGACGCCTCGTCCGGCGGAACGGCGCGCGCGGGGAACGGCTCTTGCGGGAGGTGCACGGGGAGTGGGCGTCGTTCGGGACGAAGCGCGCCCCGGTTACTGGTCTTGCGCGTCGTCGGGGCTTTCGGGTGCCAGGTCCATGCCCTCGCGCACGGCGCGGCGATCCACCCACAGCAAGGTGCACACGTGGGCCGCGAACGGCGTCAGCAGCACCGCGATCAGGACCGCCGCGATGCCATGCCACGCCTCGGGAGTCGCGGCCTGGAACGAGTCGTCGAAGCCGCCCGATTGCACGAGGATCGCTACCTGCAACACCGCGGCGGGGCCCATCACGATGAAGTACGCGACCACGGCCGTGAGGGCCACCTTCCAGAAACCACCGCGCACGAGGCGGAAGGAACGCATCAGCGCGTTCCAGTCCCGCTCGAACAGGAATACCGCGTCGACCAGGTACAGGTACCCGCTCGCCGCGAGGGCCACCACGACTGCGACGACGGCGCCGAGTGCCATCAGAACCACGCCGATGACATCCGCTCCGTTTACGGAGAGCAGCACTCCCGGCAGTCCGAAGGGCACGAACGCCAATCCGGCCAGCAGCGAAGCCACCACCACTTGCAGGATCGCCATCAGCACCATGCCGGGCCACGCGCGCACGCCCGCGCCGAGCAATTGCCCCATGGAGCGTTCCCGCGCCAGCAGGCGATCCATGCCGACGTGGTACGACATGGCGCGCTGGGACGGCGCGATCAACAGGGCCCAGAAGCCCGCGCCGATCGGGGCCAACACACAGAGTGCGATCACCGGAATTGCGAGCAGCAATTGGGCGAGCGTCACCTGCGCAAAACCCTGGCGGTACAACCCAAACGCGCCGTCCAGCACCTCGGAGATGGTGCGGGGCCGGATGCGCTCGGCCAGTTCGGCCTGGCTCAGGGCAGGCCGGACCGAACCGGCGGCTTCCGCGCTGCTCACAGGGCCTTGGCAGCGGTGAGTTTGTTCTTCAGCTCACCCGTTTTGGCGAGCTCTTCCATGATGTCGCTGCCGCCGATGAGCTCGCCGTTGATGAAGAGCTGCGGTGTGGTCGGCCAGCCCGACACGGCCACCAGCGACGGCCGGATGTTCTCGTCGTCGAAGATGTTCACGACGGTGTAGTCGGCCAGGTACTGGTCCATGATGCGGATCGCCTTCGCGGTGAATCCGCACATGGGTTCGAAGCGCGATCCCTTGCCGAAGATCACGACCTTGTCGCTCTGGATGACTTCTTTGACCTTGTCTTGGTTCCACATGGTGCTGTCCGGTTGGGAAGGGGGATGGTTGCGCGCCGCGCGCGCACGCGATCGGTGCGGGTTCGTTGGGATGCGTGCCCGTCAGGATGCGGGTACGCGGGTCTTGATCTGAAGCGCGTGGATCGTCGTCGTCAGGTGCGCGCCGACGGCCTGGTGCACCAGTTTGTGTTGTTCGACCAGGCTCTTGCCGGCGAATACCGGCGACACGATTTCCACGTCGAAGTGGTCGCTGGTGCCCGTCATGTCGCGCACGGCGACCTGGGCCCCGGGGAAGCGCTCCTCGAGCAGCTTCTTGAGTTGGCTGGTGGACATCATGGTGGGCAAGAGGATACCGGGCCGGGCCTGAATCGGCGAAGGCCGGACCTCACGCCCGCCGCACGGCCCGGCGCACCAGGGCCGATACCAGGTCCGCCCCCAGCACCAAAAGGGCCCCGAGAGCCACATGGAAGAGCATCTCGTCGTAATAGAGGCGGCTCCGCGCGTCCTGGATCCAATAGCCCAGGGAGAGGATGCCCAAAAGGCCCAGTACCGTCGCCTCCCGCACGCAGGTCTCGAAGCGATAGAACACGTAGAGGAGCACCCGCCCGAGGGCCTGGGGGTAGGCGAACCAGAGGAGGATTTGGCCGCGGCTCGCCCCCAGTTGTGCGAGGCCCCGGGCCGGACCGGGTTCCAGGTTCTCGACCACCTCGGCCCCGAGGCGCCCCAGGATTCCCGCGTTGTGCAGCGCGAGCGCCAGGACGGCGGGCCACGCCCCGGGCCCCAGCATCGCCAGGAGGAAAAACGCGAGCACGTACTCGGGCACGGCCCGGGCCGCCACGAGGAGGCCGCGCGCCACGGCCACGAGCCCCGTGCGCGCGAACCGTCCTGCGCGACTCGAACCCCGCTCGCCAAACAGGAACGGGTCGAGAACAGCGAGGGTGCGCACCGCGAACGGCGCCGCGACCAGCGCGCCGAACGTGGCGAGCGCGATCGCGGAGAGCGCCAAGCACAGGGTTGCGAGCAGCGCGCCCCAGCCCTTGTCGGTGAACAGCTCGAGCGCCCACGTGCCGAGTTCCAGTGGTCCGAAGTCCGTGCCGCGCAGGTGGTGGGGCACCACCTCCTGCGTCAGGAAACGCTGCAGGTTGTCGATGCGCCGGCCGTCGAAGGCGGCGGACACCTCGAAGAAGCCGCTCGCCCAGGCACAGGCGGTCGCGAGGGCGAAGAACCAGAGAGAGCTGCGCAGAAGCGCGCTCTTGGGCCGTTGGCGGCGCAGCTCGGAAACAACCTGCGCGCGCGCGAGATCGCCGAGCGGGGCGGTGCGATCGCGGAGCGGGGCATTGCTCATGCCACGAACCTCCGGCGCAGCGCACCGCTCCAGCGTTCGATCGCGACGACCAGGAGAACCAGCGCCCAAAGATGGGTCCAGAGCTCGCCGTAGGCCAAGTTGTAGAACGCTTGGCGAAGGCCATACCCCAGGGTTTCAAAGCCGAAGAACCCCAGCACGGCCGACGAGCGCAGCGCGCACTCGAAGCGGTAGAACGTGTACGCGCCCATGTCCGCCAGGGCGCGTGGCGCGATGCCGAGCGCCAGCACTTGCGAGGGTGCCGCGCCGAGGGCACGCAGCGCCTCGCCGGCGTCGCGCGGCGCCTCGTCGAGCATCTCCGCGAAGATCTTCGCCAGCGTGCCGCCGTAGGGCAGCGCGAGGGCTACCACCGCGGAGAGGGGCGTCAAACCGAAGGCCGCAAGGAACACCACCGCCCACAGCAGTTCGTGCACGGAGCGCAGGCCCGCGATCACCGCGCGCGCAGCACCAAGCGCGACTGCCGCCAGCGGCCCACTCTGGCGCTGGGACCAAAAACTCGCGCTCGAGAGCAGCCCGAGCGGCACTGCGAGCGCGAGGGCGAGGCTCATCCCGCCCAGCGCGAACAGCACCGTGCGCAACGCCGCGGCCGCGACGGAGACGAGCAGCGGGCCCGCGTCGGGCGGCACGAGGTCGCTCTCCCACGCGAGCGCGGGAGTGAAGGCTCGCGCGGCAAACGCGCGCAGGAGTTCCACTCCGCCCGGTGCGGGCAGCAACTGGCCCGGCGACAGGCCGAGCGCAAAGGCGCTGACGGCGGCTGCGGCCGCGAGTGCCGCCAACACCGCGCCGCGCGCGCCGATCGGAAATGGCCGTTTCGGCGCGAAATCAGGGGATCGTGTCGCCACGTTCCAGTTCGTAGAGCCGCGCGAAGTGATCGTCGGCGAGGTTGTGTGCAGGGGCGTCGAACGCCAGGTGTCCACCGCGCAGACCCACCAGGCGGTCGAAGTGCTCGCGGGCGAGGTCGAGGTCGTGCAGCGAGACGACGAGGGCGAGTCCCCGCTCGCGGCAAAGCGCGAGCAGCAGCTCGACCACGGCCCGGGCCCGTTCCGGGTCCACGGATGCGACTGGTTCGTCGGCCAAGAGCAGCACCGGCTCCTGGTAGAGGGCCCGCGCAATCGCCACACGCTGTTGTTGGCCGCCGGAGAGGGTATCGGTGCGGCGGAACAGCAACTCGGCCACACCGACTTGTTCGGTGAGGGTGTGCATCTCGATCAGTTCCCGGCGACTCGGGAACAGAGTCGCGCGCAGCGACGACAGGAGGCCCACGCGCCCGAAGCGGCCTGCGGCGACGTTTTGGTGCACCCGCAGTTGCGGAACGAGCGCCAACTGCTGGTGCACGAATCCGACGCGCGAACGGGCCCGCCGGCGCTCCTTGCTGCCTAAAGCGAGCACGTCCTGCCCCTCGATCCACACGCGGCCCCGGTCCGGCGCGAGCGCCGCGCCGAGCGCCCGCAGTGCCGTCGTCTTGCCGGCACCGCTCGGGCCGACGAGCGCCACCGCCTCGCCCGCGCGCACGATGAGGTCGAGGCCGTGCAGCACGACCTTGCCGCCGAGGGATACGGTCACACCGTCGAGGCGCGCGACCGCGCCGCCGCGCGGTTCGACCGCGCCGCGCCGCGGCAACACGACACCCGCGCTGGCACCTGGGGTCAGTTCGTGCATGGGAGCGAGGGGATTCGGCTGCGGCCCGAAGTCGCGTCGGCGCGACTGGGGGGCCCGGGCGCGGCGGGGGGGCACGGGCGCGGCGGGGGGGGCACGGGCCGGTGCCCCCCAGTCTGCGCCCTTGAACCCGCTTCCTAGAGCCAGGGCTCGATCAGCGGGCCAGTCCCAGCTCGCGCGCCAAACCGGCGAGGCCCTCGAAGTCCGCGTTCGATGCGGGGATCAGGCCTTCGGGGCGGTTCACCGCCGCCAGCAGCGCGGGGTCCTGCAGCGCGACCAACGCCTTTTGCAGGCGCTCGGTGGTGCCCGCGCCGAACAGCGTTTCGAGCTCCGGATGCGCCGTCCAGTTGTAGTCCGCGTAGGGCGGCGTCACCCAGACGATGCGCACCACGTCGGCGTCGACCTTGCCCTCCTTCACGAGTCGGTCGTAGGTCTTGTAGTCGACCGCGCCGACGTCGAACGCGCGCGCGCCGACCAGTTCCAGGGTTTTGTCGTGGCTGCCGCTGAACGACAGCGCGGGTGTGCCGAAGAACTCCTCGGGGCTCTTGCCGGTCTCCTGCCGGATGAACCAGGTCGGCATCAGGCGGCCGGACGTCGAGCTGTCCGAGCCGAAGGTGAACTTCATGGAGGCGATCTCCATCGGGAAGTTCTCCGAGCGTTCGAGCCCTGTGTCCTTGTGCGCCACGAAGTAGGACTTGTAGGCCGGGTCGACCTTGCCCTGCGCGATGGCGCGCGCGCCCTCGACACGTTGGCGCGCTTGCACACCCGTCAAACCGCCGAACCAGGCGAGGTGCACGTCGCCATTCGTGAACATGTTCACGGACGCGCCGTAGTCGCTGGAGGGCACGTACTCGACGGGAACACCCAGCTCCTTCGAGAGGTGCGCGGCGAGCGGCGCGTACTTCTTGGCGAGTTCGGTGGTGTTGCTCTCGGGGATCGCGGTGAAACGCAGCACCGCGGTCGTTTCCTTGGCTTCGCTCGTGCAGGCAGCGAGTCCAAGGGCGAGGGTCGCGAGCACGAGGAGACTGCGGCGGCGCAGGGCGCCGACACGGGGGGCGTGTTGTGTGGGGAGCATCGTCGGAACCTTCCTGCTTTTCTCTCGAGGAAGCCGCGGTGGAGGACAGAGGTACGGTTGGGGAGTGTACGTCCGGGGCCCCCGGCCGAGGTCACTCGCGCAGCGAGAAGCGCAGGCTCACGCGGAACCGCGAGCCGAGGCCGCGGCGCTCCACCGCGGCGGCGTCGAAACGCCAGGCCCCCACGGCGAGAAGGGCGGCCTTGTCCAGTTCGGGGTGCCCGCTCGAGCGCTCCACACGCGCCGCGGTGACCTCGCCTCCGCTCCCGACCTCGATGCGGACCCAGACGCTGCCCTCGTGGCCGAGGCGGCGGGCCGCGAGGGGGTACTGGGGCACCACGCGGTGCAGGACGAGCGCGTCGGTGGTGCCGGCGTCCAGGAACGGCGCGTCGTCGCCGCTCGACGCGGACGCCCCGCGGGCGCGCTCGCCGTCGGTGCCCGTGGGCGGGGCCAGGCCCGCCGCGTCGGGGCCCACCGTGGGCTCCGGCGGCGCCGCAACCTGCGGTGTCGGCGGCGTCGCGGAGCCGCCCTCGGGCTGGGGCGGCGGGGCTTCCGCGAGCGGCCCGGGGTCGAGCAGCGCCCGGCGGCGCGTCAGGGGTGTCGCGGGCAGGTCGGGCGCCGAGGCGGGGGGGTCCGGGAGCGGCGCGACCAGCGGGCCGAGGGCCGGCGGCGGGAGGGCCGGTGTCCGGCGCTCGGGCAGTGGGACCTCCGGGCGGGCGGTCGCGCCGCGCGCGCCGACCTCGAGGATCGGCATCGGCGGCCCGAGGCGCGCGAGCAGCCGTTCGGCGGCGTCCTCCGACAGCGCGACCACCGACATCGGCCCACCTGGGCCCGCGCCCGGCGCCTCGGCGAGCGCAAGCGCATCTGTCGAGCGGTTGCCAAGCGTCAGGAACACCGCGTGTGCGAGCAGCGCGAGCACGAGGGCGGCGGAGCGGTCGATGCGCTCCCGGCGGCGCTCCGCGGCGCTGCCGGGTTTGGGTGCGCCGGCTCTCACCTTTTGTCCTCTGGTGCGTTGCCGATTTCCACGTCGCCCGCGGCCGCCGGCGTCGCCACGAACAAGACGCGGGGCGCGCCCGCGTTGCGCAGCTCGTCGAAGAGTGCGGTCACTTCGCCGTGGCGCGCGTTGCGGTCCGCCTGCACGAGCACGGCGAGCTCCGGATCGCCGGCCAGTGCACTGCCGATGCGCTCGCCCAGGTCGGCGAGTTCGATCGGTTCGCCGCCCGCGAAGTAACGCCCCTGGTCGTCGAGCGCGAGCAGCAACACGGTCGGCGCGTCGAAGTCCTCGCCGCTGGTCGCGGTCGGCAGGTCGACTGGCAGTGTGTACGAGCGCACCATCTTCACCATCGACAGCAGGAGCACCGCGAGCAGCAGGAACACCACGTCGATCAACGGCAGGAGGTCCGCGCGCAGCGGGCGCGGCGCACGGCGGCGCCTGGCCGGCAATGCGGCGGGCGGCCGCAACGGACTTGCGGCGTTCACGGCGTCAAGAGCCGCCTGCGGCCCTCCCGTTCCAGACCCTCCGCGCGCCGTTCCGCGCGCGCGCGGAAGTAGTGGCCGGGGAAGAGGGCCAACAGCGCGACCACGAGGCCCGCGGCGGTGGTCAAGAGCGCCTCGGCCACACCGCCGGAAACAGCGAGGGGGTCCATGTTGGCGCGCGCCGACAGGGCGCCAAACGCCTCGATGATGCCGAGCACCGTGCCCAGGATGCCGAGCATGGGCGCCGCGGCCACGATCACCTCGAAACTGGCCAGCCCGCGGGCCGCGCGGCGGTCGTCGGCGGCGAGCAGCTCTTCGAGGGTCGCGGGGTTCAACGCGCGCTCGCCGAGATGCCGTTCGCGCGCTCGGTCGAAGGCGGCGCGGCCCTCCCCGGCGCTGCGCAGCCAAAAAAAGAGCCGTTCGAACACCAGCCAAAGGGTCCAGGCCGATAGGGCCAAGAGCGGCCACATGACGGGGCCGCCCCGTTCGATCCACGCCATCATTGGGGCGATCCTGGGCTCTTGGCCGGGTTGCCGTCCAGGTACGCCTTGCCGTCGGGATCCTCGCCGCCCAACGCGAAGAATCGCCGGTACGCCGCGACGGCCCTCGGACGGTCCCCGAGGCGCATGCGGGCGATGCGCGCCAGGCGCTGCCAGTTGTCCTTGCGGGATCCGTCGGCGGCCAGGGACTCGGCGAGGGCACCCGCGGCGTCGGCGTAACGCTGGTCGCGCTCGAACAGGCTGGCGCGGGCCTGGTGGGCATCCGCGGCGAGTTCCCCGCCGTCGCGCGCGGCGAGCGCGAAGGCATCGAGCGCACTTTCGGTGTGCCCCGCGCGGGCCTCGAGCAGCCCGAGTTCGTAGGCCGCCTCGCCGTCCGCCGCCGCGAGTGGCGCGAGCAGCGCGCGGGCCTCGTCCGTCCGCCCGAGTTGGGCGAGGGCGCGGCCCTCCCGAAGCGTGAGGCCCGCGCGCACGTCCGGTGCCGCGCCGCGCAGCCGATCGAGTGCGGCCTGTGCGTTTCCGAGTTCCAACTGGCGATCGACGAGCCGCGCCTCGGACGTCTGCCCAGGCGCGCGGCGCACGCGCTCTTCCAGCAGCGGCAGTTCGAGCGGCGATCCCGCGACGAGCGGCGCGATGCGGTCCAACGCACCGACACTTCTCGGAGCCGCGTCCAGCGCGTAGACGGCGGCGCGCAGCGCGTCGATCGGCGCTCCCGCGTCGAGGCTCGCCTGTACGGCGAGCAGCAGGCTGCGCTCGTCCGCACCCGGCCGCACGAGGACCTGCGCCTCGCGGTGCGCCGACGCCGCGTCGCCCTCGGCGAGCAGCAGTTCCACGTACAGCTCGCGCACCATGTCGACCTCCGGCGCCTCCGCGCGACCCTCGAGCCACGCCGCCAATTGCGCCCGCGCTGCCGCGCCGTGACCCGCCGCCCGCCGCGCGCGCGCCACGGTCAACTGCACCGCCGCCTCGTCGCCCGCCTGGGCCTGGAGCCACTGGCACTGGACGAGTGCCTCGTCGATCCGTCCATCCTGCGCGAGCCATTCGGCCCACACGAGCCGCGCGGGTCCGAAGTTCGGATACCGGGCGAGCAGGTCCCGGAGGCGACGGTCGGCCGCGTCGCCGCGCCCTAATCCGCGCTCGGCCCGGGCCGCTTCCAACTCGACGGCGAAGTTGGGACCGACCTCCGCGGTGGCCGCGGCCAGGGCCTCCTCGAATCGCCCGAGCCGCGTCAGAGCCGCAGCCCGCGCGCCGACGAGATCCGCGGACGCCGCCCCACGCAGTTCGAGCAGAGCGCCGTCGAGCAGCTCCAGGGCCTCCTCCGGACGTCCCTCGAGCAGGGCTGCGCGCGCCTCTCCCTGAGCGCGGTGCAGGGGATCGAGCCCAACCACTTGGGTCGGCGCAACCGCCGCACTTCGGGGGGCGCCATCCTGGGGCAGGAGCAAAAAGGGCAACGCCAGGGGCGCCAATAGCCAATGGGTCCACATGTTCGGTTCGCGGCACAAAGGAGCGCCGCGGGTTGAAATCCAGCATGCCTGGGTCCGCCGCGGGACTCCAGCATGGAGATCGCTGTCGGGCCTCGCTCCCGGGGGCTTGCGCACCGACCGCTGCGCAGGGGTCGCCAGGATCCGGGTGTGGCATTACCGTTGGGCAGTGGGGCTCGGGAGATTCCAGCCCCTCGTGCGGGGGCGGGGCCGCTCCCAACTCGCCGGATCCAGTACCCACGGCCGCGGACCAACCGCCCCAGAGTGCTCCCATGACACAGGCCATCGAGTGCCCGCGCCTCACGCGTTTTGCCGCCGTTCTGGCCTGCGCCGTGCCCGTCGGCCAGATTCCGGTGTCCGGCGGCGTGAGTTGTACGCCGGAGTGGGATACGACCTTTGGTCAGCCGATCGGGACCAAAGCGACTGTCCGCGCAATGGCCGTCTACGACGACGGGAGTGGTGAGGCGCTCTATGTGGGCGGTGTGAGCACCATGACGGAAGCGGGTGGTGTGGTCGTCAACCGCATCGCCAAGTGGGATGGGCTGGTCTGGTCCGCGCTGGGCGAGGGTGTCTCAGGTGGGTCCGGCACCGAGTGTCGGCCCTCGCGGTTTACGACGACGGCAGTGGGGACGCGCTCTTCGCGGCCGGGCAGTTCACCACCGCTTGCAGCGTCGCCGCGAGCAACATCGCCAAGTGGGACGGGAGCACATGGAGCGCGCTTGGGAGCGGGGTGAACGACGAAGTCTTGGCACTCGCGGTCTTCGACGATGGGACGGGCGCCGCGCTCTACGCCGCGGGGCAGTTCAGCACCGCCGGCGGCGTCCCCACCAACAGCCGCGTCGCGAAGTGGAACGGCAGCGCGTGGAGCGCCGTGGGCACAACCGTCAATGGCCAGGTCAACGCGCTCGTGACGTTCGACGACGGATCGGGCGAGGCACTGTACGCCGGGGGCATGTTCACGACGTCGGGTGGTAGCGCGGTGAATGGTGTCGCGCGGTGGGACGGGGCCGTTTGGTCGCCGCTCGGTACGGGCGTCGGTGGTGTTCCACCCGGGCTCCTGCCCCAGCCCACCTCCGTCAACGCCTTGGCGACCTACGACGACGGAGCGGGGGCGGAGCTGTACGTCTGCGGGAGCTTTGGCTCCGCGGGCGGTCTGACGACGCCATCGATCGCCAAATGGGACGGCTCGGCGTGGTCGTCGGTAGGGGGGCCGTTGGAGCACCCGCTCGGCCCCGTCGGAAACGCGCTCGTGGTGCACAACGACGGCAACGGAGAGGCTCTCTACACCGGTGGCTCGACGACGTTTGCCGGTGGGACCGGCGGGCTCGGAAACAACGGCGGGGTTCAGGTGAACAACCTGGCGCGGTGGAACGGCGCCGGGTGGTCGGGCTTGGGCACGGGGGCCAATGCCCCCGTGTCGGCACTGCTCGCCTGGGACGACGGCGGCGGAGCAGCCCTCTACGCGGGTGGGACCTTCTCCGAGATTGGGGGTGTGCTGGTGCGGGCCATCGCCAAATGGAACGGAGCTGTCTGGACGTCCCTGGGGAGCGGCATGGCCCCGCCAGTGCCAGGGCTATTCCCCCAGGTCTTCGCTCTCGCGACGTACGACGACGGCAACGGCGAGGCGCTCTATGCCGGCGGGAACTTCTCCGGCGTCGGGGGAGTCGCGGCCGAAGCCATCGCCAAGTGGGACGGGAACTCGTGGGCCGCACTGGGTTCGGGCCTGAGCACGTCGCCGGGGGGCTTTCCCTCGGTCAGGGCTTTGGCTGTATTCAACGATGGGACCGGCTCCGCGTTGTACGCCGGCGGGAGCTTCAGTGGCGCCGGAGGAGTGAGTGTCAGCAACGTAGCGCGTTGGAACGGCTCGTCGTGGACGTCGCTGGGAAGCGGAACCAGCGGCGTCGTGAATGCGTTGGCGGTCTACGACGGCGGTTTGGGCAAGGCCCTTTGCGTCGGCGGCTCGTTCTTGCAGGCGGGCGGTCTCACCGTGAACCGCGTCGCGAAGTGGAGCGGCTTCCTCTGGTCTTCTCTCGGCAGCGGGACGAACGGAAATGTCCATGCGCTCGCAGTCCACGACGAATGGGGGCGGCGAAGCGCTGTTCGTGGGCGGCGCCTTCACGACCGCGGGCGGTACTTCGAAGAGCCGCATCGCCAAATGGAACGGCGCCTCGTGGTCGGCGGTCGGAGCCGGCGTGAACGACGATGTGCTCGCGTTTGGGGTGTTCGACGATTCGAGCGGCCCTCGACTCTACGTGGGCGGCGAGTTCAGTACGGCGGGAGGCGTCTCAGCGAACCACGTGGCCCGTTGGGACGGCGCCACCTGGTCTGCCCTCGCCGGCGGAATGAAGGACGATGTGTTCGCCCTCGCCCCGTTCGGTGCGGGCGGCGACCACTCGCTCTACGTCGGCGGCGACTTCCAGTTCGCGAGCGGCCCGCCCGGCCCGGAGCGCATCGCGAGGTGGCGCGGCTGCCAAGGACTGCCGTCCGCCTTCGAGTTCGTGCCCGGATGTGTCGGGAACACGGCGACGTTGACCACGAACACTTCGCGCATGTCGATCGGCGCACCCGTGGACTTCGACGTTCTGGCCGGCAACTACCCCTCGGGAGCGGCACTCTTGTACCTAGGCTTCAGCGGCACCGGTCCCGGCGGCTGCGGGTTGTTGTTGCCGGGGATGGAAATCCTCCTGGACGTGTCGCTGCCGTTCGTCCTCGTGGGCAGCGCTCCCACAGTGGCCGGCGCGGCTGACATCTCCGTGGCTGTGCCCCCGGTCCCAGGACTCGTGGGGCTCACGGTCTTGTTCCAGGCCGCGAACATCGCCCTGTCCGAGCCCCTCTGGCCGATGGAGCTGACCAACGGTCTGCGGACGACGGTCGGGTTCTAGGCGGCGGCGCTCAACTCGCCACCCAGACTTCCGGCGGCACCGGGTGCGACAGGAAGTGGGTCATGCCTTCGGTGAAGCCGTAGGCGCCGCACTGGCCGAAGTTGATGAGGTCGCCGGCGCGCAGTGCGGGGAGCTGCACGTCGCCCAAGCGGTCGAGGCTGGTGCAGAGCGGGCCCGCCAGCGTGTAGGGCTGCGTCGGGCCGGGGATGGGATCTGCGCTGCGTTGGGCGCGCACGGGGAAGGGCTCGCCCGTGAGGTGGGGGCGCAGGAGATGGTTCGCGCCGCCCTCGAGGATCGCGAAGTGCACACCGCGGCTGGCTTTGGTGCGCACGACCCGCGCCAGGTAGAGCCCAGAGGTGCCGGCGAGGAAACGGCCCGGTTCGAGCAGCAGTTCGCCCTCGAACCAAGGATTTTCCACGAGCAGTCGTGTGAGTCCGCGGCCCAGCTCCACGACATCGAGGGGTTGGTGCTCGGGCCGGTAGGGGATGCCGAGGCCGCCGCCCAGGTCGATCTGCTCGAGGGGTTCGCCCAGGGCTTCGGCGAGGCGCCGCGCCAACTCGAACACTCGGGTGTGCGTGTCGAGCAGCACGCGGGCGTCCCGTTGGTTCGACGCTGCGAAGACGTGCAGGCCGCGGACGCGCACGTGCCGGAGCCCCCGCGCGGTTTCGAGTACCTCGTCGAGTTGTTCCTCGTCGATGCCGAATGCACTGGGGCCGTTGCCGCCGAGGATGCGGCGCTCTTCCTTGGTGTCGAACGCCGGGTGCACCCGCAGGTTCACGTGCACGGGCCCCGAGCTGAGCGCTTCGATGCGCACGAGGTCCTCGAGCCCCTCGGCCTGGATGCGCGCGCCCAGTTGCAGCGCGAGTGCCAACTCCGCCTCCCGTTTGCCGGGCCCGGCGAAGAAGATGCGCTCGCCGTCGACGCGCAGGGCCTCTACCCGTTGGAGTTCGCCGATGGATGCACAATCGAACGACGCGCCGAGCCGATCGAAGCACGCGAGGAGCGCCGCGTGCGGATTCGCCTTCACCGCGTACGCGACGCGCGCGCGCTGCGGCAGAGCCGCGCGCAGCTTCGTGTAGCTCGACTCCGCCGCGGCTTGCGAGTATACAAAGAGAGGCGTGCCGTACCGCTCGGCCAGCGCGAAGGCGGTGCGTTCGTCGAAGGGAAAGAGAGCGCTCACAGCCCCTCCACGAAGCGCGCGTAGCGCCGCACACCTTCCGCGATCTGCTCGGGCTGCGCCGCGAACGACAGTCTGGCGTGACGCCGACCCGCCTCGCCGAACGCCAGCCCAGGGATGAGCACGACCTTGGCCTCGTCGCGGAGGCGCAGACAGAAGGCGAAGGGGTCGTCCCAGGCGGCTTCCGGAAGCTCGAGGAAGTGGTAGAAACTGCCGTCCGGCGGCGAGACCGCCCGACCGAGTTCCGTCGCGAAGGCGCGCTCCAAGGCCGTGTACCGCAGTGCGAGCTCGCGCCGCGAGTGCTCGACGGCGTCGTCGTAGTTCTCGAACAGCGCCAGAGCCGCGCGCTGGCTGGGCAGCGCCGCGCTGGTGACCGCAAAACCGTGCACCACCCGCAGTGGCCAAAGGGCTTCGGCATCGCCCAGAACCCAACCGACACGCAGACCCGGCGCGCCAAAACCCTTGCTGGTCGAGCCGAGCACGAAGCCGTAGTTGCTGACGTCGAGCAACGACGGCGTCGGCGCGCCGAAGTGCAGGTCGCGGTACACCTCGTCGGAGACCAGGAGCACACCGCGGGCCTGGCACAGCTCCGCCACGGCGCGCAGCGACTCGGCGGTGGCGCCGCCGCCCGTGGGGTTGCCCGGATGGCCGACGATCGCGAGCCGCGCCTTGGGATGCGCGTCGAGGGTGCGCGCGAACTCCGCCGCGTCCAGGCGGAAGCGATCGTCGGTCGCGAGGCGGTAGGGGACCGGGGTCGCGCCCGTCAGCGCCACCACACCGAGGTAGCCCACAAAGCCGGGGTCCGGCACCAGCGCCTCGTCGCCGGGATTCAAGTAGGCCTGGGCCACGTCGAAGAGGCCCTCCTGCGTGCCGATGGTGACGAGCACTTCGTCGGGTCCGCGGCCGAGGCGCGCGGCGATGGCGCTGCGCAGCTCGACGAGGCCCGCTTGCGGGCCGTACCCGAGCACACCGGTCGTGCGCGCCAACGCTTCACGGGCAGTGGGATGGAGTTCCCAGGTCGGCTCGCCGAGGCCCAGCGGGATGGCGTCCTTCGGAGCGCCATCGCTGATGCGCCGGATGGGCGAAACGCCGAGCCCGGCCAGACGGCGGGCGGGCCGCGGGGGCACGGGATTCACCGGAGGGCGCTCTCCAGGGCCGTCGCCGCGTCCGTGCGCTCGTCGCGGTACTTGACGATCAACGCGGTTTGCACGTGCAGACCGTGGGCCTCGGCGTACGTGCCCGTCGCGGGGCGCGAGCCGGGCACCACGACCGCGCCCTCGGGCACCTCGCCCTGCCATTCCTTCCCGTGCACCAGGTCCTGGATGCGTGTCGATGCGGAGAGCACCACACCGGCCGCCAGCACGGCGCGCCGGCGCACCCACACACCCTCGAACACACCGACCAGGCCGCCGACGAAACAATCGTCCTCGACGATCACCGGCCGCGCGCCTGCGGGTTCGAGCACACCGCCGATCTGCGCACCCGCGGAAAGGTGTACGTGGGAGCCGATTTGCGCACACGAGCCGACCAGCGCGTGGCTGTCGACCATGGTGCCCGTGCCGACGAACGCACCGACGTTCACGTAGGCCGGCGGCATGATCACCACACCTTTTGCGAGGTGCGCACCGCGGCGCACCGCCGTGCCGCCGGGCACCGCGCGCACGCCGTCGTCCAGCGTCAACTGCCGCGGCGGGTACGCGGTTTTGTCGAAGAACGCTGGGCCCATGGGCACGACGCTGGTGCGGCGGAACCCCAGGAGGATCGCCTGCTTGACCCACGTGTTGACGCGCCAGCCGTGTTGTTCGTCGGGTTCGGCGGCGCGCAACTCGCCACGTTCGAGTGCAGTCAGCAGGGCCTCGTGGGCCCGCGTCGCGTCCGGATCGGCGAGCACCGCGCCCGCCTCTCGTCCGTAGAAGTCCTGCAGTTGGTTGGGGTTCATCGCGGGGCACTCCGGCCGACGAGTTCGCTCTGGTTCAGCGCTTGCACCAGACGGGCGCGCGTCGCGTCCGTGGGGCGGGTGAGCGGCAGTCGGCAATGGTCCTTCGCCAACCCCAAATGCGCGAGCCCGGCCTTCAGCGGAATGGGGTTCGATTCGACGAAAAGCGCTTCGATCGTGGGCGCGAGTCGCCTTTGCCAGGACCGCGCCGCTTCGATGTCGCCCGCGAGGGCGGCCTGCACCAACCGCAAGGTGGCGTCGGGCAGCAAGTTGGCGACCACGGAAACCAAGCCGCTGGCGCCGACGGCGATCGAGGGCAGGGCCAGGTGGTCGTCGCCCGCGAGCAGCGCCTTGCCCTCCGGCAGTTCGCGGGCCAACTCGTCGATCTGGCCCAGGTTGCCGCTGGATTCCTTGAGCGCGACGACGCTCTCGATGCGCCACAACTGCGCCGCGGTGGCGGGCGCGAGGTTGATGCCCGTTCGCCCCGGTACGTTGTACGCCGCGATCGGCAACCCTGGCGCGCTGTCCGCCACGTGGGTGTAGTGGGCGACCATGCCGGCGGGCATGGGCTTGTTGTAGTAGGGCGTGACGACGAGCGCCCCGTGTGCGCCCAGTTGCTGCGCGCGCTTCGTCCAGCGCGCCGCCTGGGCGGTGCTGTTGTGGCCGGTGCCCACGACCACTTCGGCGGTGCCGCGGTGCGCGAGGCAGAGCTCGATCAGCGTGTCGCGCTCCGCCTCGTCCAATGTGGCGGCTTCGCCGGTCGAACCCAGCACCACCAGCGTGTCCACGCCGCCCTTGACGGTGTGTTCGACGAGGCGCACGAAGGCCGCCCGGTCCACGTCCCCGGAATCCGAAAAGGGCGTTGCGAGCGCCACCCAAAGTCCGCCTGTGTTCATGTGCGGCTACCTCGAAAGAGGGGTTCGACCAAGTCTGCAGCGACGTGCTCCATCGTGAAACAGCCGCGCTTTCCAACCAGCCACTCCGCGGCGGCGAGGGCACCCTCCGCGTAGGGACGCGCGTCGCGCGCCTCGTGACGCAACTCCAGCACCTCGCCGGGCGCGTCGAGTCCCACCGTGTGGCTGGACCAGGTCGTGCCGGCGCGCACCGCGCTGACCGACAACTCTTCCGGCCGCAGTCGCTCGGCTCCCGACGGAGTCGTCCAGGTGCGCTTGCGCGGGCAGTTCTCGAGGATCGTCTCGGCGAGCAGCTTGGCGGTGCCCGAGGGCGCGTCGAGTTTGCGCGCGTGGTGGTGTTCGAGCACGTAGGGGTCGCGCTCCGGGTCGAGCGCCGCGAAGCGCGCCAGGACCGTCACCATGCGCCGGTAGAGCGCCACGCCGAGGGAGAAGTTGGGTGCGACCAGCACACCAATGCGCCCCTCCACTCGCTGCTCGAGGTCGCCGAGGTCCCAACCGGTGCTGCCGATCACGAGGGGTGTGCCGCGTGCGAGTGCCCAGGCAAGCCGCTCCGGTACGGCCGCCCCGGCGCTGACGTCGATGGCCACGTCGACGGGCGCGTCCGGCGGACTTTCGCGCGTCGCGGTCCACACGATGCGCTCGGCGCCCGCGGCGGCGATGGCCGAACCGAGGCGGCCCTTGCCAAAGAGGCCCACCCTCACGGCCTGTCCCCCGTCCGCTGCGCGGCGAAGAGCTGGCCGTGCAAGAGGCGCATGGCCCGCGGCATGGCGTCGTGACGCACGACGAGCGACAGGTTGATCTCGTTGGCGCCCATGGAGATCATCTCGACTTCCAACTCGCGCAGCGCGCCGAACACACGCTCCGGCAAGCCGGGTGTGCGCCGCATGTGTTCGCCGACCACGGCGACGATGGCCCGGCCCTCCTCCACACGCACACGCGCGAACCGCGAGATCTCGTCGACCAGGGCCGGAATCGGTGCGTCCGGTTCCACGGTCAACGACACACTGACTTCGGCGGTCGAAACGAGGTCCACGCTGACGGCGAGGCGCCCGAACACCTCGAACAGGCGGGCCAAGAAGCCGCTCTGGGCCAACATGCGCGAGGAATCGACCGTGAGCACGGTCACGGGGCCGCGCGCGGCGAGGGCCGTGACGGGGCGCTCGCTGGTCACACCCGCGCGGATCGTGGTGAACGCGCCCTGTGGGCGGCCCGTGTGGCGCACCGTGACGGGAATCGACGCTTCCACGGCCGGCTGGATCGTCGCCGGGTGCAGCACCTTGGCGCCGAAGGCGGCCAACTCCGCTGCTTCTGCGAAGCTGATCTCGGCGATCGGCATGGCTTCGGGCACGAGCCTTGGATCGGCGGTCAGGATGCCCTCGACGTCCGTCCAGATCTGCACTTCCTCGGCGCCGAGCGCGGCTCCGAGCAGCGCGGCCGAGTAGTCCGAACCGCCGCGTCCCAGCGTCGTGGTCAAACCGTCGGCGGTGGCGCCGATGTAACCCTGCGTGACGATGGCGCGCCCGGGGCGCACCCGGGGCACGAGGTGTTCCGCGGCCAGTTTGCGCAGGGCCACTTCATCGGGCCGCGCCGCGCCGAAACGCGCGTCCGTGCGCAGGACCGCGCGCACGTCGACGAACTCGACGTCCAGACCGTCAGCGGCGGCGAAGTGGGCAAACACCTGGGTCGAGAGCCGCTCGCCCATGGACGTGATGGCGTCCAGGCTGCGGGGCGACAGTTCGTGCAAGAGCGACACACCGCGCAAGAGGATGCGCAGCTCGTCGAAACGCTCGCGCAGGTCCGCGGCGAGGCGCTCGGGCAGTTCGCCTCCGAACAGTTCCTCTGCTGCGCGGCGGTGCCGTTCGACAAGCTCGCGCTGGCACTTTCGCACGGCCTTCTCGTCTCCGCGTTCCGCCGCGCGGGCCGCGTCGAAGAGTGTGTTGGTGACACCGGACATGGCGGACAGCACCACGACCGGCGCGCGCGGCAGCGCCGTCTGCACGAGGTCGCGCACGGCCCGCAGGCGTCCCGCATCGCCGACGGACGTGCCGCCGAACTTCATCACGAGGCTCAACGCTGCAAACTCCCGCGCGCCAGCGCCAGCTCGGCGTTGAGGATCGAGCCGCCCGCCGCGCCCCGCTCCGTGTTGTGGCCCAGCACCGCGAACTTGATCCCTAGGAGCGGACAGGCGCGGATTCGGCCGACGTGCACCGCCATGCCCTCCGCATCGTCCACGTCCAGGCGCGGCTGCGGGCGGTTGGGAGCGTCGTGCAACACCAGCGGTTTCTTGGGCGCGCTGGCGAGCTCCCATTCGCGCGCCAGTCCGCGCCACTGGGCCAGGGTCTCGCGCACGTCGGCGGGGGAGGGCGCACCGCAGAGGCGCACGCTGACGGCCAGGGTGTGGCCCTCCAGCACGGGTACCCGGTGGCACGCGGCCGATGCCGCGAAGTCGGCGAGCTCCGCGCCCTGGACGCCCAACCTGCCGAGCAGCTTCTTCGATTCGACTTCGACCTTTTCCTCCTCGCCGGCGATGTGTGGGATGACGTTGCCGAGGATGTCCAGGCTGGGTACACCCGGATAACCGGCGCCGCTCACGGCCTGCAGCGAACTCATCACCAGCGCCTCGACGCCGAATCGCGTGTGCAGCGGCGCGAGGGCCATCACCAGGATCGTCGTGGTGCAGTTGGGGTTGGTGCTGATCGAACCCGTGTAACCGCGCCGCTCGCGCTGCAGGCGCAGGATGTCGAGGTGCGACGGATTGACCTCGGGCACGAGGAGCGGCACGTCGGGCTCCATCCGGAACGCGGACGCGTTCGAGAACAGGTTGGCGCCGGCCGCGGCGAACTGCGGTTCGATCTCGCGCGCCGGTCCGCTGTCGAGCGCGCTGAACACGATCGGCGCCATGGCGTGCGCGGGATCGGCCGCGACCAGGCGTTTGCTCGCCAATCCGCCGTAGGCTTCGCCTCCGAGGCGCCATTCGCAGGCCTCGGCGTAGGTCTTGCCGGCGCTGCGCTCCGACGCGGCCAGGTGTTCGATGTGGAACAGCGGGTGACGGACGAGTCGGCGCACGAAGCGCTGGCCCACGGTGCCCGTGGCGCCCAATACGGTGACGGGAATGGTGGCGTTCACGCGGGGAGGGACAGGTAGCGGAGGCTGAGTCGCTCGAGGAGGCTCGAACCGGCGGCCAGTTCGTCGAGGTCGAGGTGTTCTTCGGGTGTGTGCGCGACGTGGATGGAACCCGGACCGACGAGCGCCACGTCCGCGGATGGGAGGAGGGTGGCGAGCGCCGGCAAATCCGAACCGAAGGGCATCGGCGCGTAGGTCAAGCCCGCGAGGCGACCGTAGCGGTGCGGCGGTTCGTCGACGAGGACGCGCACCTCGACTCGGCCTTCCGCCAGCGCGTGCAGCCGTTCCAAGAAACGCGAACCCGGCAGGGCGCGGCAGAGGACCTCCGCGCGCGCGCGGTCGGGCACCACGTTCGCCGCAACACCCCCGTCGATGCGTCCCAGGTTCCAGACTTCCGGGCCCAACTCCGCGTCTACGGCGGCGGGTTCGGCGCGCAGGGCGCCGAGGGTGTCGAGGAGCGGCCAGATCGCCGACGCGCCGAGTTCGGGCGAGCCGGAATGCGCGGCTCTCCCGCGCGCCTCCAACTCGACGTGCACGAAACCGCGTTGGCCCGTCGCCGCGACGAGGCCCGTGGGTTCGCCGTTCACGATCAACCGCACGGAGGCAAGGCGCTCCGCGAAGTGTCCAGCCGCACGCGCCCCGGCGGCATCGGTTTCCTCGCCGACCAGGCCGAGGAAGGCAACGCCGTCGGCGCCGCGCTGGAGGAGGCGTTCCAGGGCTTCGAACTGGCACAGGATCTGGCCCTTCGCGTCCGCCGTGCCGCGGCCGAAGAGGCGGTTGCCTTCGACGGCGGGCGGCAGGAACGGCGGCACCGTGTCGAGGTGCGTAGTGAACAGCACACGCGGTTCGCCGAAGGTCACGAGCACGTTGCTGCGCCCCGCTGCGACGGGCTGCAACTCGATGCGCGCGCCCAGGGGTTCGAACAGGCCCAGGAGGGCGTCCAGGCCGCGGTCCTCGGAGCCGCTGGTCGTGTCGCGCTCGCAAAGCGCGACCAAACGTTCCAGCGAACGCGCCCCCGAGCCCCCCCCAAGATTCGACACAGTGCGGCGATTGTGGGGGGTGCCGGTCCCCCGGTGCAAGCGGCGGCCGGTTCGAAGGTGCCGGTGTGGACGTGGGCTGGGCTGTGACGCGCTCCGAGCGGGCCCCGGATGGGGGCCGCAGCGGGTCCAGCGCGGGTACCCCTGGGACCGGGCCCGCGGCCGTGGACATTGGCCCTTGCAAGTCCCGCGCCCGATTGCGCAAGTAGACAGGCATGGAAAGCGCGCGTTGGTGGCGAACCCGTGGCCTCGCCGGATGTCTGGTGTGGATCCTCGTGGCCTGTGGGGAGTCCGAATCCTCGAAGGTGCGGACGGCGGAAACGGGAGGCGGGTCCGTTCCGGCCGTCGAGGCCCCGCCCGTGGCTCCGCCCGTGGCCGCGGCCGAGCGAGAGGCGGAGCCGGGGCCCACCGCGCCGCCGCAGCCCGGGCAGGCCCAAGCGGGAACTCCCGCCGCGACTCCTGCCCCGCCGGGCCCGCCCGCCCCGTTGACCCGCGAGCAGCGGCAGGTCCTTTCGAAGTCCCTCGCTCCCCTGCAGGGCGCTGCCGAGGCCAAGGCGCGCCACAGCAGCCTGCCGAAGAGTCGCTGGGTCGGCGAGGATCAGGAGTCCAACGCGGAGGCGATCGACGGTCTGCTCGACGACGTGCTCGAGGCACTCGAACTGGGCCAGGCCAGCGGCACGCGCCAAGCGCTGCGCGACCTCGAGCTGCGCCGGCGCAACCTCCAGAACGAATTGGTCAGCGCGCGCGAGGCGCGGCTCGTGGCGCCGCCGAAGGACGAACAGGGCCGGGTGGCCAAGTACTTGGAGCGCAGCCGCGAGGAGTGGGACGCGCGTGTCGTGGAGCTCGAGGAACAACTGGCGAACACCCGCCTCGAGAACGAGCGGCTCGAGGCGCGGTTCGCGGAGGAGCTGGTGCAGATCGGGCTCGAGCTTTCCCCGGAGTCCGTGCGCAGCTTGCTCGGCACCGTGTCGGGCGACGGTTTCCTCAAATTGGTCGTGGTGTTCGACAACGTGCGCACGGTCACCGTGCAACTGCAGAACCTGACCGAGGAGTCCGGCGAGTCCTTGGATGCCGCGCGGCGCTACTACGGCTGTTACGTCGTGCTCCTCGAACTGCTGGATCGGCTGCAGAAGGAGTTCGTGCGCGACGTGCGCGAGCGGCACCAGGTGGCCCTCGACGACTTCGAACGCCGCGCCGTGCTCAACATCGAACAGGCGCTGACCAACGAGCGCCGCGGCGGTGATCCCGAAGTCGCGCGCCAGAACGTCGCCGCGAACCAGCTCACGTTGGAGGCGACCCGCTTCTACCGCGAATACCTCGAGAACCAGGCGCGCGCCGTGGAAGCGCAGAACAAGACCTTGGCGCTGCGGTTGGCCGACGCGCGCAACACACTCGCCACGGTGCAGCTCTCCAGCAGCGTGGCGCAGTTGCTGTCCGAAGGGCGCCGCCAAGTCGAGGCGCTGGTGAAGCTCGAAGTGCCTGCCCTGCGCGGATTCGAGAACAGCGAGCTCGAGCGCGAGTTCGCGCGCCTCACGCAGGAACTGGGGCGACTGGACTGATCGTGGGGCGCTCGAGGGACGGGGACGTGGTGTTCTCCACCCGCGGGGACGACGTCTGCCCGCGCTGTGGTGCGTTGCCCTCCGCGTGTCGGTGCGCGCGAGGTGAGGGCGCCGCGCGCGCTCCGGCGCGAAGTGGCGCCGCGGTGCGCGTGGGCCGCGAAACCGCGGGTAGGAAGGGCGCCGGTGTGACGGTGGTCAGCGGGTTGCCCCTCGACGCAGCCGAACTGGTCGCCCTTGCCAAGGAGTGGAAACGAAGCCTCGGCACCGGCGGAACGGTGCGCGCGGACGGCGGCATCGAGTTGGCCGGCGAACACCGCGACAAGCTGATGGCGGATCTGGAGCGCCGCGGCTACCGACCCAAACGCGCCGGGGGCTGATCGACGTTGCGGTGGGTCGGCGAGCGCGGGCCGCGCCCCTACGGCACCTGCAGCGCGGCGGTGTTGGTCAGGCTGTAGAAGTCGCCCAACGGGCCGATCTCGATCACCACCGCCTGGATCGGCAGCGTCAGCCCCGGCGGCAGCACACCGGCGGGGAACGGCAACCCGAGCGTCGGCTGCAGCAGCAGGCCGCCTGCGCCCAGGCTCAACGAACTCGAGAGGTCCAGGTCGTACTGGTAGTGCCACTGGGTCAGCGTGAACGGAACCGGCGAGAGCGCGGCGGCGGCGGCGTGGTACGCCAGGCCACCTTGGACGCTCTTCACGCGCAGTTCGATGACGCCGCCGGCGCTCGCACTGCCGAGCACCGTCACCTCCAGCGCGGGCAACGAGGACCAGCCGCCGGGAAGCCCCACCTGCACCGCTGCCTGCTCGACCGTCAGCGCCTGGGGACCCGCGCCCGCGAGGAACCCCGCGGGCATCTGGAACTGCATCTGGGTGGGGGAGAGCACGGTGGCGTTCAGTGGTCCCTGGCCTCCGATGTGCACGGCGGCGGGCAGGCCCGGAGCGAAGTTTGCGCCCTGCAGCACCACCGATTGCGCCTGGTACCAAGCCCCCTGCGCCGGGACGGCGCTGAGGACCGCAGGTGCGCCGTACGTGAACGCCGAAGCCGCGGTCACGTCGAACACACCCTGCACCAACCGCAAGTCCACGGGGCCCGGTGCGGGCGCCGCCGGTGTGACGAGCGCGAGCGTTTGGTTGCCCGCACTCCCCTGCACCTCTGCGATCCACTGCACACCGCCGAGTTCGACCTGCACGTTCCCGGGCGCCCAGCCGGCCAGCGCGACGACGACGGTGTCGCCGCCCAACTGCGTGCCGCTGGGCGGAGAGAGCGCTCCGATCGTGGGCGACAGGTATTGGAACAACGACGGCGAGACCACGGTTTTCACCTGGCCGCCGCCGAGGTCCTGGCTGATGGTGACGTCGACGACGCCCGACACGGCCGAGAGCGGTGTCACCACCGTGAGGAACGCCTGGTCGACGGTCCCGATGGGCACACCGCCGCTGAGCGCGCTGCCGAACTGGACGGACACGAACACCCCGGGCACAAAACCCGTGAGGGCGAAGGTCACGAGCTCGCCGCCGCCCTGGAACCCCGTCAGTTGGTTCAAGGAGAGCAGCCCCGGCGCGAGGAACAGCAGCGCGCGGGATTCGACGCGGGTGTATTCGGTCACGCCGCCTTCGGTCAGTTCCAACTCGATCGCGTAGTCCCCGGGCGCTACCTGGGGCGCCGAAACGGCCTGCACGCGGGTCACACCCAACGTCGTGCTCCAGGTGCCAAGGACGGGCGGCGCGTTGCCAAACCGCACCAGCCCGACGCCCGACGTCAGGGCGTTCTGGGCCAGCTCGATCTCGACCCCCGTCGCCACATTGAACGGCACCGCGGGCGGATCCACCGCCACGATCTGGGGCACGATCCAGCGGTAGGCGTCGTCGATGGGCGCCGTCGAGCGCGGGCCGGACATCGTCTCCCAGCGCAAGTACGCGGGAACCACCACGTCGGACGAACTGGCGGAACCGAGCGGCGGCACCTGTGCGACGCCGGCTCCGTTCGCCATCACGATCGGTACTTCGAGCCCGCCGAGCACCAGCACGGCGGCACCGTCCGGCACGTGGCTCGTCTGCACGGTCACGTCCGTGGGCAGGGCCGCGGGGACTGCGTCCGGACTCAGCGACAGGAGCAGGGGATCCGGCGCACAGCCGGCCCATAGGCCGATCCGTCCGGCGCTCTTCCCGTCCAACTGGCCGAACGCGCCTCCGATCGCCAGCTCCGGCCGGCGCGAGGGCTGCGCCGTGTACGCGGACAACGCTTGTACCGCGCCGTCGGCACCCAGACCGAGGGAAGACCAGGCGGCGTCCTTCCAGCGTGCCAAGCGCGGCGCCGCAACGCCGCCGGCCGCGGTGAACGTGCCGCCCACCACGAGTGCCGGGGCCGTGCCGTCGTCGAAGCTCGCGAGCGTCAGGCCCGCGGCATCGAGGCCCGTTCCCAGGGCGCTCCAGGTCGAGCCGTTCCAGCGCGCCACGCGGTTGGCCGGTTGCCCGCCCGCGCCGGCGAAGTCCCCGGCGACGTAGAGCGCCGGGCCGTTGCCGTCGTCGTGCACACACAGCGCGCTCGCTTCGCCGGTGAGGCCGCTGTCGAGACGGCTCCACACGCCGCCATTCCAGCGGGCGATGCGCGCGGCGGCAGCGGTGCCAGCGGTGGTGAAGTTGCCGGCCGCGAAGAGCGCCGGGCCCTGGCCCTCGTCGAACACCGCCAACGCGCGCACGGGACCGTTCACGCCGCCGCCGAGCGGGCTCCACGTTGCGCCACCCCAACGGGCGACCCGCGCGGCCGCCTGCCCACCGGCTGTCGAGAACGTGCCGCCCGCAATCAGTTGCGGCGCGCCGCCCTTCCCGTCGTCGAAACGGACCAGCGCATTCACGCGGTTGTCGAACCCGCCGCCGACGGGACCCCATTGGCCGCCGTGCCAACGGGCGATGCGCAGGGCCGGTTGGCCGCCCGCTGTCTGGAAGAGGCCGCCGACGAAGAGCGCTTCGCCGCTGCCGTCGTCGTGCACGGCAAGTGCGCGGCCCTCGTTGCCAAGGCCCGATCCAAGGACGCTCCACACGACGCCGTCCCAGCGAGCGATGGCAACCGCCGAAGTGCCGCCGACGGAGCCGAACTGGCCCGTCGCGAACAGCGCGGGGCCCGTCCCGTCATCGTGGCGCGCAAGGGCGAACACCGCGGCGTCGGCACCGGATTGGCCTAGGCCCAACTCGAAGTTGGGTGTGCAGGGATTCCAGGCGGGCGAGCCGCCCCCGACGAGAAGTGCGGACAGAAGGGAAGCCGCGAGCGGAGAAACTTCGAGCATGGCGAGACGGGGAGCAAGGCGCGGTGCGAGCGCGCGGGTGGGTCTCGCGGAGGGGGCGCGGGAAGGGGGTCCGTGGCAAGGACCCAGGCTCAGAAGTTAGCGCAACCCCTCCGGTGCACGCGTCAATTCCGTGTAGTTGGGGTTCAAGCAGTCCGGGGGGGGGCGTCCGGAGCCCTCCCGGAGCCGATCGAGCCCTCGTTCCCGAGGTCGCTGCGAGTACTCTTCCGCCCGCGTGGGGGAGGCGGAAGGAAGGGCGGAGCGGGAGCGGGGGCTCTTCGAGTTGGCCTGGCCGCTCGTGCTCTCGTTCTGGCTGCGCGCCGCGTTCACCTGGGTGGACCGCATCTATGCGTCGAAACTCGACGGGCTCGAGGACGCCAGCCAGGCCGCCATCGGCCTGGCCCAACCCTTCGAGTTCCTGTTGATCGCGCTGTGGGTCGGCACCTCGAACGGCCTGACCGCCAAGTTGGCCGCTGCGATCGGCGGCGGACAGGGTCCGCTGGTCGAGCAGTGGAAGCGCGCCTCGCGGCGCATCGTGGCCTGTTTGATCGCGATCTTCGTCGCCGTCGCGCTCGGCATCTGGTTCGGCGCCCACCACGTCGGTTTGGAGCCCGTCATCGCGCGGCAGTTCCAGCTCTACGCGACGGTGCTCGTGGGTGGCTGTGCCTTCACGATGTTCTGGTCCATCCTGCCGGATTCGATCGTCAAGGCGCACCAGGACACACGCACGACCATGTGGTCGGGGCTCGTGTCGTCGATCCTGAACGTGGTGCTCAACTCGACGTTCCTGTTCGTGTTCGGCTGGGGCATCGTCGGACTCGCGCTGGCGACGGTGCTCGCGCGGTTGGGTGGCTTCGTCTACGCCAAGACCATGGCGGACCGGCACGAGCGCCGCCGCCAGTCCCAACCGGGCCAGGACCGGCCCGGGCACGAACCGCGGCCGGTGCGCGCGCTGCTCGGCATCGCCGTGCCCTCGGGGCTGACGTACGTGCTGATGTCGCTCGAGGGTTTTGCGTTGAACGGCATGTTGGCGCGTTCCGACGAGGCCCTGGTCGCGATCCCGGCCTGGTCCATCTGGGACGCGTCGCTGCGTTTGATGGCGATGCCTGCGATCGCGCTGGGGGTGGCCGCGTTGCCGCTGGCGGCGCGACGGCGGGCGCGCGGCGACCTCGTCGGTTTGGCGCGGGAGCTGCGCCTTGGGCTCTTTGCGATCGTCGTGTACGCGCTGCTGCTCGTTTGGCCTGCGGTTTGGTACTTCGGCGAAGGGGTCGCCACGTCGCTGCTCGCCGCGCCCGAGGCGGCCGACGCGACCGTGCGCGGCTACCGCATCCTGCCCTTCGTGCTGCTCGCGCTGATGCCCGTCTACCTGCTGCGGCCCGTGTTCGACGCGGTGGGCCTTTCGCGCACGGGTTTGGCCCTTTCGACGGTGCGCTCGGTGCTGTTCGTCGTGCCCGCGGCGGCCGTCGGCGGTCTTCTGGCGCTCGAACTGGGCCACGCGCGCATCGACGGCCTCTACGTCGGACTGGGCGTGGGAGCGCTGCTCGGCACGCTGCTCGTGGGCCTGTCGCTCGTGCGGGCGCTCGCGCTCCTGCGGGCCAGCGCGCCCGAGCGGCGCAACTGATCGCGAGGGCGCGCGGCGCTCAGGCCAGCCTGCGGCAGAGTTCCGCGAAACGCGGCAGCAGCGCGGCGCTTTCGGGCGAGTCCTGACACGCCGCCGCGAGCGCGGCCGGGTCCAGTCCCTCGGCGGCCAGCGCCTCCGACCGCGCCTCGATGTACCCGCGCGACACCTCGCCGCGGAACTCGGGGTGGAACTGCACACCGAAGACCCGCGGCGTGTAGGTGAGGGCCTGGTGCGGATCGTGTGCGTTCCCCGCGGCCACCCGTGTGCCCGGCGGCGGCACGAGCACACTTTGGCTGTGGCTCGACTGCGCCAGGAAACGCGGCGGCAGGATCCCGAACAGCGGGTCGTCGGCGGCGTCGCCGGTGCGCTCGACGCGGATCGTGCCGATCTCGCGCCCGCGCGGGTTGTAACCCACTTCGCCGCCCAGCACCTGCGCAAGCAATTGGTGGCCGTAGCAGATGCCGAGCACGGGCAGACCCTTCGGGATCGCGCGCGCCAACCAAGCGCCGGTGGCCTCGCTCCACGGCTCGCGGTCGGTGACCATGGCGGACGCGCCCGTCAGGACGGCGCCGCACACGGTGTCGGGCGGCGGCAGGCCGGCGCCGCCGCGCACGTCCCAGAACTCCACCTCGTCGACCTCCGGCAAGAAGCCCGCGCGGAACCAATCGGGAAAGTCGCCGAGCCGCGGGATGAGGCTCGGTTCGGTGGTGTCGAGCACGATCACAGCGAGGGGCAGCATGGATCCCAGTGTAGAGGGCGCGGCTTGACAGGCCCGCGCGCTGTGGACTAGCGTTCCCTCCGTGGTGAGGGAAGGCGCAGGGCTTGTGAGGAATCGAAGGGTCCTCGTGTGCCTGGTATTGGTGGCCCTTGGGATCGGGCTCAGGCCCGTAGCCACCTTGGCCCATTTGGCGTGGCACGAACACGGCGCTTCTCACTCCCACGGCCAGCCCGACCACGAGCACGGCGACAATCACGCCCACGGCCACGACCACGACCGGGATCGCGACAGGGATCGCGACCACGACGACCACTCGCCGCATCCGGCCAGCGACCACTGGGTCGAATCGATTGCCGACGCCCGACCGGTTCACGACCACGGGCACGCCATCGGCTGGTTACCGTGCAGCGCCGTGGGGCCGTTTTCCTGCGCCCCGTTCGGACTGGCACCGCCCGAACCCACGCCGCCGATTCGACCGCCGCCGCTTCTGCATTGCGGCGAGAGCCGCGCCCCACCCGCTGGATCCTGACCTGCAGCGGCGCTGACGCCGTTCGCGGGCCTTGTGCGCCGTTCCCTGGGGGGGCGGCGTGGGACGAGCGCAGGCATCGGAAGGGCCCTATGGGCTGGGATTGGGCGGTTGGATCACGTACAGGAACTCCGTTCCGGCGGAGCAGATTGCGGCGCAGCTCCGCGCGGGCGTGCGCGTTGGTACTTCGGCATGGGGTTGTTGTCGGCGCTGCCCGTTTTGGCGGCGTGCCAGACGTACCGGCCAGCACCGCTCGACGAAGTGGCCCACCGCGCGCGTTGGCACGGGGCGGGTCCCGATTCTGCGCAGCAGCACGTCGGCGCGGTCGCTGACGATGGAGTTGGCGCTGCAGCGGATCCGCCGCGCGCAGTCGATCGGAGCCGCGCCACCGCGCTTGCTCTGGCGAACCACGGGGCCCTGCGGCTCCTGCGCTTGGAGTGGGAAGCGGCGGGGGCAAGGGTTGCACTCGCGGGCGGACGTGGGGCGCCCAGCCTGGAGGGCGATGTGCGCCGCGCCGACAGTGGCTCCGACCCGTGGATCGTCGCCGCCGGTCTTGGCTTCGCGATCCCGCTGACCGGCCGTCGCGGGGCGGAACGCGCCGCGGCGCAAGCCCATTGGCATAGCCTCGGGTTTGCGATCGCCGAACTCGAGGCCGATGTGGCGCTGGAACTCGACCGCCGCTGGTGGGCCCATGGGGCTGCGCGCCGGCGCGAGGGCCTCTGGCAGCGGCAAACGGAGCGCTGGACCGGTTGGGCGGCCAAGTTAGACAGCCTGGCCGATGCCGGCGAAGTGGCGCCGAGCGAACGGCTTTGGCTGGACATGGCGCAGCAAGAACAGTGTGTGGCCCTCGAGCGCGCGCGGGCGGAAACCGAATCGACGGGCGCGCAGCTCTGGACGTACCTGGGTTTGGCGCCGGAACACAGGGGCGAGTTCTCCGAGGTGTGGGTCGCGGGCGCGAGTGCGGCGGAGCTCGCCGTGCTCGCCGAATCCTCCGGGACCGAGTGGACCGATCTCCATCCGCGCATGCTCCGACTGCGCGCCGAGTACCGCGTTGCCGAAGCCAACTTGCGGCGCGAGATCGACATGCAAGTGCCGGACTTGGTATTGGGGCCCTCGGTCGAGTCCGACGAGGGACGACTCAGCATCGGCCTCTTCGGGGCCCTCGGACTGCCGGTCTTCCGCGCCAACCGATTGGCGATCGAAGACGCCCGGCACGAAAGGGATCGCAAGCGAGTTGAGCTGGAACTCGCCTACGAATCCCTCGTTGCCCAACGGGCCGAACTAGACGCTGAGGATCAGGCGCTGCGTAGGTTCGAAGCGCTGGTGCGCGACGACATCGAACCCCGCGCGCGGGTCCGCGCGGAGCAGACCTGGCAGCTCGTGGGGGCGGGAGAAGCCCCGGTGCAACTCGCGCTGGAGGCCGAACGCGCGCTCCACCAAATCGAACTCGAGCACATCGCCCTCCTGCAGGCGCGCGCCGAACTCGGCTCTACCCTCGCCCACCTGGTCCTGGCACACGCGGCCCATGGACGTCAGTCGACCGACACCAACTCGGAGTGGACCCCTTGAAACTGCAACGGATATCCGGCGTGTGTGTCGTCCTCCTGCTCTCTTCGTGCACCAGGGGCCCAATGCCCGATCACACGAGTCCGCCGGCGGCGGCCACTCCTGCCGCGGTCAACGCCGTGGAAATCCCACCCGAGGTGCAGCGAGCCCTCGGCCTAGGGTTTGCTGAGGTGGAACTGCGGCACGTGGCGTCGACGCTGCGGTTGCCTGGCGCCTTCGAGTACACACCTGACGCGAGGCGGCAGTACGCGACGCCGCTCGGCGGGCAAGTGGAGTTCGCGGTCACCGAACTGGAGGCCGTGGAGCCGGGGCAGTTGCTCGCCCGGGTGCGTTCGGACGAGTGGCTGGCGATCCGCGGCGACGTCGAGGCTGCGCTGCAGGAAGAACTGGCCGCCGTGGCCGAGCGCCGGCTGGTGGAAGCCGAGGCTTTGGAGCTGTCCACGCGCATCCAGGCGCTCCGCGCGCGCATCGAACAGTTGGCGGACGCGGGCGCGCGCAGCGCCGAGTTGGACGGGGAGCTCCTCGGGCTCGAAGCGGCGCTGCCGCGAACAGCGGCCGCCGGCGACGTTTGGCGGGTGCGCGCGGAGTCGGCGGCGGCGCGGGCCGAGCTGGCGCTCGAACGCGCCCGTTCGCTGGTGTCGCCCGGTTCCAACGCACTGGCACAGGACGGACCGGTCGAACCGTGGGCACCGTGGCTAGAGCTGCGCGCCGTCGCCGCGGGTCGGGTGGAGCGTCTGCACGTGCCACCGGGCGCCCACGTGGCCGCGACGACGGCGCTGCTCGACGTGATCGATCCGACGACGCTGCGGTTGCGCGTCCCGGTCCTCGCGGGCGACGTGGAGCGTGTGCAGTCCGCGCGGACCGCACGCATCGTGCCCCTCGGCGCGGTCGACGGCCCCGGCGAAAGCCTGGAGGCGGATTGGGTCTGGGGCCTGGCGGCGGACCCAGTAACCCGCGCCCGAGCGCTGTTCGCCGCGCCGCGTTCCGAGGGCGGCTGGCCCGTGGCCGGCGCCGCGGCGCACCTTGAGTTCGAGCTTGGATCGAGTGGCGGCGCTGTGCTCGCGGTGCCGCGCGCGGCGATCGTGCGCGACGGACTGCAGCACGTGTTCTTCCGCCTGGACCCACACAACCCGGCCCGCGCCCTGCGTGTGGAAGCCGACATGGGCGTCGACGACGGACGCTGGGTCGAGCTCAAGAGCGGTGTACAGCGCGGAGATCGTGTGGTTCTGCAAGGTGTGTACGAGCTCAAACTCGCCACGCAGAGCTCCGGTCTGGTGCAAAAGGGAGGCCACATGCACGCCGATGGAACCTTCCACGCGGAGGACCACTGAGCGATGCGCTCCCTGATTCGCTTCTCGATCGACAACGCATTGCTCGTGGTGTTGGTGGGGCTCGCGCTCGCTGTAGTGGCTGCGCTGCGCCTGCCCGGGGCCACGATCGATGTGTTTCCCGAGCTCAACGCGCCCACCGTGGTCGTCATGACCGAGGCACCCGGCCTTGCGGCCGAAGAGGTGGAACTGCTGGTGACATTCCCCATCGAGAGTGCGATGGGCGGCCTCACGGACGTGCGCCGTGTGCGTTCCACGAGTGCCATGGGTCTGTCCATCGCGTTCGTCGAGTTCGAGTGGGACCAGGACATTCACCGCGCGCGCCAACTCGTAGGCGAGCAGTTGAACGCGGTGCGAGAGGTGCTCCCCGAGGGGGCCCACGCGGAAATGACACCGGTCACGTCGATCACAGGCGAGATCCTGCTGCTCACGGTTTCGTCGCCGGACGGTTCGATGGGGGAGCTGGAGCTGCGCTCCTTCGCCGAGTTCGACCTGCGCAACCGGTTGCTGTCGATCGCGGGGGTCGCGGAGGTGTCCGTGATCGGCGGGCGGTTGCCCGAGTACCAGGTGCTCGTGGATCCGGAGCACCTCGCCCTGCACGGGCTGTCCGTCGGGGACATCGTCGCGGCGGCGCGCGGGGCGCACAACCCGAACAGTGCCGGGTACCTGGACGACGTGGAGGGCCACGAAATGCCCATTCTCCAGGGCGGTCGTGTGACTTCCGTGGGGGATCTCGGCGCCGCGCCGGTGGTCGTCGCGGGCCGCGGTGTGCGGCGCATCGACGAGGTGGCCGAGGTCCTGGTTGGGGCGGCGCCGCAGCGCGGTACAGGCGCCGACGGGGGGCATCCGGCTGTAGTGCTGACGGTGCAAAAGGCGCCGGGGTCCAACACGCTGGCCGTGACCGCGGCGGTCGACGAATTGCTCGATCGTGTCGAATCGACCCTTCCAAGTGGCATCGCGATCAACCGGCAGATCTTTCGCCAGGCCGATTTCATCGAGCGCTCCGTGGGCAACGTGCTTGTCGCCCTGCGGGACGCAGCGCTGATCGTGTCGCTGATCCTGGCCCTGTTCCTCCTGAACGCTCGCACACTGGTTGTCACACTCAGTGCGTTGCCGCTTTCTCTGGCAGCGGGGTTGCTCGCCATCGAAGCGCTTGGCGAGACCTTGAACGTGATGACCCTCGGTGGACTCGCCATCGCCGTGGGCAGTCTGGTGGACGACGCGATCATCGACGTGGAGAACGTCTATCGCAGGCTTAAGCAGGCGGCGGCGCTGCCGGCGGCCGAGCGACCCGGTGTTCCAGAGGTGGTCTTCGAAGCGAGCAACGAGATCCGACCCTCGATGGTGTTTGCCACCTGGTTGATCGTGCTCGTGTTCGTGCCGCTGTTTTTCCTCGACGGAGTCGAAGGGAGGTTCTTTCGCCCGCTCGGAATCGCCTTTGTGGCCTCGATCGGCGCCTCCCTGCTGGTTGCGTTGACCGTGACCCCGGCCCTTTGCCGGTTGCTGCTCAAGGGTGGCCTTGATACCGGTCGGCACGCGGATGCCCCCCTGGTGCGCCTCTTGAAACGACTCTACGAGCCGACCCTGCGGCTGGCGCTGCGCTGGCGGGGCACTTTGTTGTTCGCGGTCGCCGGACTTGCCGCCGCGGCGCTCGCTTTGGCCACGACGTTTGGCAGTTCCTTCTTGCCTGAGTTCAATGAGGGCACTTACACGGTGGGCCTCTACGCGCCCGCGGGCACGTCCCTTGCCGCGAGCGATCGCATGGCCGCCGCGGTCGAGACCCAGTTGTTGGCCTTGGAGGGAGTTCGTTCCGTCACGCGCCGCACCGGCCGCGCTGAGCGCGACGAACACGCGGAGCCCGTCAGCAACTCCGAGATCGATGTCACGCTGAATCCGGGGTACCCCAAGGAGGCCGCGCGCCAGGCAATCACGGACGTGTTGGCGAGTGTTCCCGGAATCACCAGCAACGTCGGGCAGCCCCTCGAGCACCGCCTGAGCCACATTCTCTCGGGAACCCCCGCCGCGATCGCGATCAGCGTGTTTGGCGACGACTTGGCCCGCCTGCGGCAGATTGCATCCGAGATCGAAGCAGAGCTGCAATCGCTGCCTGGCACCCGCGACGTCGCGGCGAACCGCGAGCTGCGCATCCAGGCCGTGCCGGTGGAGTTCGACCACACGGCGCTTTTCGCGGCGGGGATAAGTGTGTCCGATGCGGCGGAGCAGATCCGCACGGCGGTGTTTGGGGCGAGCGTGGCCGAGGTGTATGAGGGTTCCCGTCGCACGAACATCGCAGTGCGTTACGCACCCGAGTTGCGCGAGGGCCTCGACGATCTGCGTCGGCTCGTCCTGCGCAGTCCGACCGGAGTATTGGTGCGCCTCGAAGATGTGGCCCGTGTCGGTGTCGACCTGGCGCCGTACCTGATCGCACGCGAGAACCTGTCGCGCAAAGCCCTGGTGACCCTGAACGTCGCTGCCGGGGCCAACCTGGGGCACCTCGTGGCCGCCGTGCGCGAGCGTGTGGACCCGATCGCAGCGCGGCACGGGTGCACCGTGCACTACGGCGGGCAGTTCGAAGCCCAACGTTCGGCGAGCCGCCGCATCGCGTCGGTGAGCGCGCTCGTGCTGTTGCTTTCCGTGGCCCTCCTATGGCAAGCGGTGGCATCCCTGCGTGTTGCGCTCTTGGTCTTGGTCAATCTGCCACTGGCCTTGATCGGGGGCGTTGTTGCGGTGTTCGTGACCGAGTCGCAGCATCCGGTCACGAACCTCACGGCCCTCTTCCTCGGGGTTGGCTACGTGGCGCCGGTGCTCTCCATCGCCGGGATCGTCGGTTTCATCGCGTTATTCGGCATCGCCGTGCGAAACGGCATCCTGCTGGTCAATCACTACCGCCACCTCATCGAGAAAGAGCATCTGCCCCTGCCGGAGGCGATCCTGCGGGGCTCGACGGAGCGTCTGGTGCCGATCCTCATGACCGCGCTCACGGCCGCGCTCGCGCTGCTGCCCATCGTCTGGGCCGGCGAGCAGCCCGGCAACGAGATCCTTGCACCCCTTTCCGTTGTCATCGTCGGCGGACTTTTGACGTCGACCTTCTTGAACCTCATCGTTGTGCCCGCCGGTTATGCCGCGGTGCACCGCGTGCGGCGCTGACCTTGAGGCGGCGCCCGTGTCCCTTCACCCCAACCCCTCTCGGAAGATCTCCCATGATGACTGCATCCCTCGCACGCACACTCTGCGCACTTTCGGTTGGCGCTCTGGTCCTCGCCTGCGGACCGAAGGACGACCATGGACACAGCCATGCTCCGGCGGCTGGCACCACGGCACCGCAAGTGACGGAAGGCGCCGGCATGGAACACGAGCACGACGATGTGGCCCTCGGCACGTTCGCGATCGGCGATCTCAACGTGGAGTTGGCCCAGGGGCACGGAGCCGTGGAACCCGGAAAGGAGTCGCACCTCGTGGTCAAGTTGCCGTACCAGGACGGAGGCGCCACGGTCGTGCGCGCGTGGATCGGCACGGAGGACCGCACGCTTTCCCTGGTGGGCAAAGCCAGCTACGCGGCGTCCCACGACGACTACGATGTCCACGTGATGGCCCCTGCGACCCTCCCCGAGCCGTGCGCCTGGTGGGTGGAGATCCAGCGGCCGGACGGTTCGACCGTGACAGGATCCGCTCCCGTGCTTCGGGACTAGATGCGAGCGCCCGGGCGCGCGTTTCAGCCGCGGCCCGCGAAGTGCACTTCGACGAGGGTGCCCTCGAACGTCGCGCCGGAGAGGGCCAGCATAAGGTCGTCGCCGTCGCGCGACAGGTACCACTCGAGCCGGCGTTCGAGGTGCGCCGCGGCGCCCTCGACCAGGCTGTGCGGCAGGAGGAAGATGCGCGGGGTGCGCTTGCCGGCGAAGTGTTTGAGGCGCACCTGCGCCAGCACGGTTTCGTCCGCGGGGCACGCGTACAGCACAACTTCGTCCGCCCGCGACAGCGCGTGGCGCAGTCGTTCGTGGTCCACGCGGCCGACGTCGATCCAGAGGCTGTTGCGACCGGTCAGCGGATCGTCCTGCCAGAGCACCGCCTCGTTGCCCTTCGGCGGCACGTCGCGCATCGCGAGGCCTTCGCTCCAATGGAGGCCGTAGGCGAGAAGACGCGTGACGAAGTGTTCGGCGCTCTCGCTGCCGTGGCGGGCCGTGCGCAGATTGAGTCGGCGCCACAGCGTGCGCGAGGCGTCCGCCAGGTCCAACTCGAGGGCGTGCACCGTCGTGCGTCCCTCGGCCCCATCCACTTCGAATGCCATGGTCGCAAGTGGCGCGCTCAGCCGCCGATCGGGCCCCCGTCGTCGCGGCGGATGGCGACCACCGCGGGTCGCGGCGGGAGTTTCGGGTCGAAGTCGGGCCAGCGGGTGGTGGGGGACTCGAAACTCGAGCCCTCGCCGGGATGTTGCACGGCCACGAACAGTGTGGTGCCGTCGGGCGTGAAGCAGGGGCCGCACAGCTCCGCGCCCGTCGGCGCCGCGTAGAAGCGCCGGGTGCGCGCGCGGTCCGGGCCCTCGGCATCCGTGGCCCACAGGCCGTCCGCGCGGCCGCTCGTGTCCTCGTGGCCGTCCGTTGCGACCCAAAGGCGGCCCTTGGGGTCGAACGCCAGGTTGTCGGGGCACGTGAGCCAGCCCTCGTCCGAGATCGCGCCGCCGTAGCGGGCGCCGTGCTCGGCACGGACCGGGTCGCCGCCGAGGAGGAACACGTTCCAGCGGTACCGCTGGCCGCCGTGGTCGGGCTGGCCGCCCTTCTCGGGCGGCACGAGTTCCAGCACGTGCCCGAGGCGGTTCTTCGCGCGCGGGTTGGCCGCATCCACGGCCGGTCCGCCCTCGACACCGCGGCGACTGTTGTTCGTGAGCGCCACGTAGACGCGGCCCGTCGTGGGGCTCGCCTCCAAGTCCTCGGGCCGATCCATCGGGGTCGCGCCCACGAGGTCCGCCGCGCGCCGCGTCTCGATCAACACGTCCGCTTGGGAAGCGAAGCCCGCCGCTTCCGTCAGGGGTCCCGAGCCGTGGACGAGGGGCAACCACTCGAGGGTGCCGTCGTCGTGGAAACGCGCCACGTCGAGCCGCCCTTCGTCGAGGAGGTGCTCGTTGGCCGCGCGGTTCGCCGTATCGACGACAGCCGCGCTCACGAAGCGGTAGATGTACTCGCCGCGCGAATCGTCGCCCATGTAGACGACGAGGTGGCCGTCCTGGTTGAGCACCGTTTCGGCGCCCTCGTGGCAAAAGCGCCCCAGGGCCGTGCGTTTGCGCGGCGTGGACGCGGGGTCGTAGGGGTCGATCTCGACCACCCAGCCGAAGCGATTCGGCTCGTTCGGTTCGTCGGCCAAGCGGAAGCGCGCGTGGTGTCGGTGGAACCGGAACTGCGGGCTTCCCATGCCCATGCGGCGGTGGTTGGCGGCTTCGGTCCCCGCGGGTTCGCCGTCGAAGTACTTGTGCACGTTCTCCTCGCCCGAGAGCGCCGTGCCCCACGGTGTGCGGCCGCCGGCGCAGTTGTTGAGCGTGCCGAGCGCGGTGCGGCCGTCCTTGTCCGCCGAGGTCGCGAGGCGTGGGTGCCCGGCCGCGGGGCCGCGCAACTCGAAGAGCGTGCGGTTCGAGGGCAGTCGGCGGTTGTAGGGGCTGTCGGGAACGGTGCGCCACACGCCGTCCACCGCGCGGATTTCCAGCACCGTGCAGCCGTGGGCGGCGAGCTCGATTTCGCTCAGCTCCGCCCCGTCCCGCGCGCGCTGCTCGGGCGGGAACATCAGGCCGCGCTCGGTGTACTCGTGGTTGACGAACAAGAGCCCGTGCGCGCTGTTCGCGCTGCCCGCGGGCAGCGGGAAAAACGCGAGGAAGTCGTTGCCGAAACCGAACTGCTGTTCCTGCGCGGCCGCCGTCTGGGCCAAGGGGTCGAACCTGCGCGCCGCGCCCGTCACCGCGTCGCCCCAGGCCACGAGCACCTCGGCGCGGTACCCCTCTGCCACGGCGTGGTCCCGGCCGAGGGGGGCGCGGAGCTCGCGGAACGAGAGGCCCCCCGCGCTGGTGCCGGGAAAGCCGTCGGTGTCGTCCTGCGCGCCGCCGCGTCGGCCGAGGGCGGCGATGAGGGCCGCCGCGCCCGCGCCCACCAGCAGCGAGCGGCGCGCGAGCGCGCGCTCCAGCACCTCCGCGAACGGCGGTGCGGTGGTGGTCCGCGGGGGGATCTGTTCGTTGTCGTGCATGGCGGTGATGGCAGCCTATTGCGGCGGCGCGAACTCGCCGCCGTCCAGTTGCGGCGCCGGGTCGAAGCGCAGCACTTCGTAGTCCCGCGGCAGGCTGCCTTCCATCCGGTAACGCTGCGCGTAGACCAGGCCGCCCACCTCGCTCCATTCCTCGAACCGCACGGACAGTTCACCGCCGGCGCCGGGCAGGAAGAGCGCCTGCGGGCGCCCGTCCGCGTCGAGTTCGAGGCGCGCGCACTCGCCGGCGCTGTCCGACAGCGCGAGCCGTCCGTCCGCCTGCACCGTCGCGCCGAGTTCGCCGCGGGCCAGGCGCGCGACCAAGCGCACCAGGGTGCGCCGTTCGCCTTCGAGGAGCTGCGCCGTCGTCGGCGCGTCGAGGCGCTCCACGCCCGTGGGCGTTTGGCGCCACGCCTGGGGTCCGAGCAGCAGGGGATCGGCGACCAGTACGGTGCCGAGCCGCTGCTCGCCGTGCTGCTGTTCGAGGCGCAGCGCGAGTTCGTCGAACGCCCGCAGTTGCCGCGATTCGACCGCGTTGCGCCTGCCGTCGCGTTCGAGCACGAACCGGGTCTGCGTGGCGATGTGCGCCACCGCCGCCCAGGCCTCGCGGCCGCCGAGTGCCGCGAGCAGCCGCTCGCCCTCGGCGAGACCGCCGGCGCTGCTGGGCGGCGCGCCGAGCCAGCGCGGGCCCTCGTACGAAAACGGCAGTTCCCGCTGACCGAGCGCGGCTGCGATCGCGTCGCCGGGGCCCTCCAGCACGATGCGCAGGTTCTCGAGGTCGACCACCGCGCGGGCGGCCGCGAGGACGTCGGCCGCGGTGTTGTCCGCACCGAGGGCTTCGAGACGCCGCTCGAAATGGTTCGACCCGAGCCCCAGCGCGACCTGGCGCACGGCCAGGTCGAGACTTCCATCCGGCCTGGCCGAGCCCATCTGGGCCATCTGGCGCGCCTGGTCGCGGAAGAACGCGAGCTCCGCATCCGCGGGCGCCGTCTCCTTCGCGAGGGCACCCTCGACGGCGTTCCACAGTGCGCCGAGCGCGTCCGCCACGCGTTCGTGGGGCACTTCGAGGCCGATCTCGAAGGGCTGCGTGCGCGGGCTCTTGGCGTCGCTGCCGCCCTCCAGGAGGATGCGGCCGCCGAACGAGCGCGCGATGGGCTCGAGGCGCGGACCCGCGACGGTGTAGCGCCACAGGCTGGCGGGCACTTCGCCGGCATCGAGTTCCTTCGGTCCGGGCCACATCAGGAGGATCCGCGCCCGCGCCGCGTCGGGCACGTCGCGGATCCAAAGCTCGCGGCCAGCCGCGGCGCGCCAGTTGCCCGCGACCTGCGCCATCGGTTCGGCGGGCGCAGGGCACGGCGCGAGGAGGTCCGCGATCCGCTGCGCCGTCGGTTCGGCCGCGAACGGCCCTCGCAGGCCGAGCACGAGCACGGAGGGCCCCAAGCGGCGGCGGTGGTGGGCCACCTGAGCCTCGGCGCTGACGGTCCCCGTGGGCGCGGACCGCGCAAGGGTCGAACCCGCGGGCCAGAGCGCGGGCGCCGCGGCGCGGCGCAGCACGTCCAGGCCGTTCGTCTCGATGAGCGGCGCGACCGCGACCGGCGTGTCGTAGGGCGCCTCGCGCAGCCACTCGGCGAGTGCCTCGGCCATCCACAGCACTTGGGTTCCCGGCCCGGTGGCACGCGCCACCGTCAAGTCGCCCTGGACCTCGAACTGGAACGTCAGTTGGCGGCGGTTCGCCTCCGCGGCGAGCGCCGCGGCGTCGAGTTCGCGCGTGCGCGGCGCGAGGGCGCGCGCGGCGAGCGCCGCCTCGGGGTCCGCTTCGTGCCAACCCGCGCGCAAGACGAAGATCAGGTCCGCGCTCTTGGCCGCGGGCCGCGCTTCGAACAAGAGGCGCGCGCCGCCGGAGAGTTCCGCTTCCAGACGCTCCGCTCGGTTGGCGACAGGGGGGACGCCGAGGAGGCCCAACAAAAGGGCGAAGACGGGGGACAACATGACGGCCACTGTAGCCGTGGGAGGTGCTGTTGCGTGCCCCTGGGTGCCCGCGTGGGGGGTCAGCGGGCCCCGACGGGGACGCCGGTCGCCGCCTCGGCGGGAGTCGGCGCGCCGAGGGCCCGTTCGATTGCCTCGAGGGCCCGCGCGTTGCCCGCGACGAATCCGCGGTCGATACGAGCCTCGTGTTCGGGACAACGGGCCAAGAACGCGCGCAGGCTCGCCACGGTGACCTGCTCCGCTTCGAGGGCCTCGCCGCCGCCTCCCTGCTCGAGGAAGTGGCCGTTGATGCGCTGCTCCTGGTTGCCGGGTTCCGGGATGGCCAGCACGGCCTTGCCGAGATAGTGGGCTTCGCCGACCAGTTGGTTGCCCGCGGTGGTGATGAGCGCCCGGGCGGACGCCAGGTCTTCGAGGAATCCCGTTTCGCTGACCTCCAGGTAACGGATGGGTCCGCGGTCGGGCGCCCGACCCAATCCGTAGAGGCGCACCTCCAGACCCAGCTCCTCGAGGGCGTCGAGCACCCCTTCCGGCAGCGCGCGCCGGAAGTACGCGACGAGGTGGTTTCCCGCGGTCGGCGCCGTCGCCAGCAGTTTCGGCCGCAACATCACACCGACCTGCGTGGTGTCCCGCATGCCCGGCCGAAGGGGCGGGCGGTAGAACGAGGAGCTGACGCGGTGCACGGGGCGGTCGTAGTAGAGGCGCACGACCAGTTCCATGAACCGCGCGTGGAGACGCAGGCCGAGGGGGAGGCTCGACAGGTCGCTGACACGCAGGAAGGATTGGTGGTCCACCGAGACGTACGGCACACCGACCCGATCCGCGGCGCGCGGCAGGGCCGGATCGAAGTCCGTCAGCACCAAGTCGGCGCGCTCGCGCGTCAGCAGGTTGGCGAGGTCGCCGACCAGGCTCGGCAGGCCGAGCAGGTACTTGGCCGCGGCGAGGCCCGTGCGCAGGTAGTGCACTCGACCGCGGCGGTCGTAGTGGAAGAAGAGCCCGGGGATGCGCAGCACGCGCACCTTGGTGCCGAGGTATGCGGGCGAGAGCAGTTCGAAGGCATCCCGCGGCGCCAACACCGTGACGCGGTGGCGGGCGGACAGGCTGTCCACGATGGCGCGCACACGGGTGGCGTGGCCACGCCCCTCACCGGCGCAGGAGTAGAAGATGTGGGCCATTCGCGTCAGGTTCGGGGGGACTCGGTCGGTGTCACCGGGGCCGCCGCGGCCCGGCGTCTCTGGCGTTTCGGCAGCGGCTCCGTGGACGCACCCTGGAGCGCCAGTCGGTGGCCCTCCAGCGACGGCCAGTCGAGCACCTCGAGGCGGCCATCGAAGTGTTCGACGAGGGCCGTGCAGCTCTCGACCCAATCGCCGTCGTTCGCGTAGATCAGGCCGTCGACCTCGCGCAGTTCGGCCTTGTGGATGTGGCCGCAGACGACGCCGTCGAGCCCGCGCTCCTTCGCTTCGCGCAGGAGCTCGCTCTCGAAGCGCGTGATGAAGTCGACCGCGTTCTTGACACGCTGCTTCAGGAAGGCCGACAGGGACCAGTAGGGGTACCCCAGCAACTTGCGGCCCCGGTTGAACCAGTGGTTGAGTGCCAGCGCGAAGCAGTACGCGTGGTCGCCCAAGAGAGCGAGCCAGCGGTGGTACTGCACGATGCCGTCGTACTGGTCCCCGTGCACGACGAGCAGGCGCTTGCCGTCCGCCGTGTGGTGGATCGCCTCGCGCAGGACGGCGACGCCGCCAAATCGTTGGCCGACGTAGTCCCGCAGCGCCTCGTCGTGGTTGCCGGGCACGTAGACGACCGATGTGCCCGCGCGCGCCTTTGCCAGGATGGTTTGCACCACTTCCCCGTGCGCGTGGCTCCAATAGGGCGAGCGCCGCAGTCGCCAGCCGTCGACGATGTCGCCGACCAGGTAGAGGCGCTGCGAATGCGTGCGCCGCAGGAAGTCCAGGAGGAACTCCGCTTTGCATCCCCGGGTGCCGAGGTGCAAATCGCTGATCCAGATCGTGCGCAGTTCGAGTGCCTCTGCGCCGGTGTCCAAAGGGTGCGCGTTCATGGGGGATCCGCTCCGAGATCGGGGCAAAAGCGGGGCCCCGCGGGGCCCTCGCGCGGGATACTCCAAGGTTTCCATCGCCCGCCTCCAGGGCCCAAAAGACAGGGAAACGCGACTTGATCGAAGTTTGATCGGCCCTTGGGGCGACCTTCGCCCCATCCCCAACGTCCCTTTGCGGGGACGCCACTTCGGGGACAGGCCGTGTCCCCTCGACGGCAGTTGCCCCGGGCCCGCGGCTCGCGCAGGATGCCGTCAACGAAACCTCGCCATGCAGCCCCACTCCCAAATCGGCCGGGTGTCCCACGCACCCGTGGGCCCGCGTCCCTGGTTCTCCCACTACGACTCCGGTGTGCCGCGCACGCTCGAGTACGAGACGCTGTCCGTGCCGGACTTCCTGCGCCGCACGGTGGCGAACCGCGCCAGTTCGAAGGCGCTGGTGTTCCAGGGCAAGTCGTTCGACTACGCCTGGCTCGGCCTGCAGGTCGCGCGCGCCGCGCGGGGCTTCCAGCAGCGCGGTGTGGGGCCCGGTGTGTCGGTGGGCATCCAGTTGCCCAACCTGCCCCAGACCCTGATCGCGTACCAGGCGGCCCTGATGCTCGGCGCGCGGGTCGTGCTCACCAATCCGCTCTATTCGGCGCGCGAGATCGAGCACCAGTGGAACGACGCCGAGGTCGAGGTCGCCGTCGTGGCCGATTTCCTCTACGGACCGCGCCTCCGCGACCTGCGCGCCAAGCTTCCGGTACGCGAGTTCGTGGTGGCGCGCATCGCGGACCACCTATCGTGGCTCAAGCGCAAGCTCGCGCCCCACCTGTTGGCGCGCAAGGACCCGCCGCTCGCCGCGCCGATCCCGCGGGAGCCGGGAGTCACCCCGTGGCTCGAGTTCCTGGGCGGATCCGAGCCGCACCTGCCGCGTTTGCCCATCGACCTCGACGAGGTGGCGGTGCTGCAGTACACGGGCGGCACCACGGGTGTGTCGAAGGGCGCGATGTTGACCCACCGCAACCTGTCGGTGAACGTGCAGCAAATCGACCCGTGGTTGCGCGGGGAGCGCTTCCAGAAGGGCCACTTCGACGACCAGGTGTTCCTGTCGTGCCTGCCGCTCTTCCACGTGTTTGGGATGACCGTCGGCATGAACTGGCCGATCCGCATGGGAGCGACGATCGTCCTGGCCCCGAACCCGCGCGACATCGGCTCGCTCGTCGACCAGATCGAGTCCGAACGTGTTACGATCTTCCCGGCGGTCCCGGCGCTCCTGGACGGTATCGCGCGGCAGCCCGACGTCGACAAACGCGACCTCAGTTCGGTGACCGTGGCGGTCAGCGGTTCGGCGCCCCTGCCCAGCGACGTCCGCGAGCGCTTCGAGAGCCTCACCGGCTGCACGATCGTCGAGGGTTTCGGGCTCACGGAAACCTCGCCGGTGACCCACTGCAATCCGCTGCTAGGGCGCAACGTGAAAGGTTCGATTGGACTGCCGATTCCCGACACCGATTGCCTCGTCGTCGCGCTCGACGGCGAGGGACGCGGCCAACGCGACCGGGTGCAGCCGCCCCTCGAACCGGGCGAGTTGCTCATCAAGGGGCCCCAGGTGATGGCCGGGTATTGGAAGCAGCCCGACGAGACGAAGCTGAGCCTCGACGACGGCTGGCTGCACACGGGCGATCTCGCCACGGTCGACGAGGGGGGCTACTTCCGAATCGTCGGCCGCACCAAGGAGATGATCAACGTCAGCGGCATGAAGGTCTTCCCGGACGAGGTCGACGACGTCTTGACGCGCCATCCGGACATCGTCGAATCGGCCACCATCGGTTTGCCCGGCGATCTGGGCCGCGAAACCGTGAAATCGTTCGTGGTGCTGCGCGCGGGCGCCGCGCTCGACGCGGCGGGTGTCAAGGCCTACGCCGAGTCGCAGTTGGCGCATTACAAGGTCCCGCGGGAGGTCGAGTTCCTCGAGTCCTTGCCGCGTTCCAGCGTGTTGAAGGTGCTGCGACGCGAGTTGCTGGCCCGCGAGATGGCGCGCAACAAGTCGTGAGCCAAAGCCAGGCGGCGGTCTCGGGGCCATGCTAGGCTGGATCCTGGTCGCCACGCACCTCGTCGGTGTGGTCAGCGCTGTCCGCGCCGTCTTCGAGACGCGCACGTCGCAGGGGTCCATCGCGTGGGCCCTTTCGCTCGTGTTCGTGCCGTACATCGCGCTGCCCTCCTACTGGTTGCTCGGGCAGAGCCGTTTCGACGGCTACAAGTTCCTGCGCCGGCGGCGCCGACCCGTGCCGCGGGCCGACACTTCGGGCGTGCGGAAGCGGGCGCGCGACCTCGGTTTTTCGGTGGGGCCCGAGCAGAAGGACCGGCGCCTAGCGCTCTTGGAGCGGCTCGCGAGTATGCCGTTCACGTCGCGAAACCACGTGGAGCTTCTGGTCAACGGCCCCGCGACATTCGAGCGGATCTTCGCCGCCATCGCCGAGGCCGAACACTACGTGCTCGTCGAGTTCTACACCCTCTCCGACGATTCTCTCGGTCGGCGCTTGGCTGAGGAACTAGCCGCGCGAGCCGCGGCCGGGCTGCGGGTCCACGTGCTTTTCGACGAAGTCGGTAGCTACGACTTGCCCAAGGCCTTCGTCGAGGGACTGCGCAAGCGCGGTGTGTTGGCGCAGAGTTTCGAGAGTTCCCGCGGCCGCGGGCCCGCGGCGCGGCTCAACTTCAGAAACCACCGCAAGCTGGTGGTGGTGGACGGCCGCATCGCCTTCGTCGGCGGACACAACGCCAGTGAGCTGTACCTGGGTGAGGCTGACGAGTTCCCGCACTGGCGCGACACCCACGTGGCCGTGCACGGGCCGGCGGCGCTTGGGGCGCAGGTGGCTTTCGCCGAGGACTGGCTGTGGGCCCGCGGCGAGGGATTGGACCTCGCCTGGCAGCCGACACCCGCGGACGACGGCGACATGACCGCACTCGTCGTGCCCAGCGGCCCTGCGGACATCGTCGAAACTGCCACGCTGATGCTCCTCGAGGTGATCCACTCTGCCCAGCGCCGCTTGTGGATCGCCAGCCCGTACTTCGTGCCGGAGAGCGAGATCCTCCTCGCGTTGCAGTTGGCCGCGCTGCACGGGGTGGACGTCCGCATCCTCATGCCGGAACATTCCGACGAGCGGTTCGTGCATCTCGCCAGTTACTCGTACCTGACCGACCTCGATCGCGTGGGAATCCGCCTGTACCGCTACCTGCCGGGGATGATGCACCAGAAGGTGATTTTGGTCGACGACGCCCTGGCATCGGTGGGTTCGTTGAACATGGACAACCGCTCGCTGCGCCTCAACTTCGAGATGACGACCTGGGTGCACGACACGAAGTTCGCCGCCGAGGTCGAGGCGATGCTGCTGGCGGACTTCGAGCGCTCGCGGCTCTCCAAAACCGAGGAGTACACCGGCCGGAGCTTCTGGTTCCGCCTGGGTGTGCGCTTCGTGCGGCTCTTCGCGCCGATCCTGTGAAATACGGCGTCGGTCAGCCCTTTGCTGCCACGAGCCGTTCCAGCGTCGCGCGGAACGCCGCGGGCGAAACCGCGCCGGAACTGCCTTCGAGGAACTGCCCATTGGCGTCCGCGAACAGCACGAACGGCAGCATCATCGCGTCCTCGAGTTTCATCGCCAGTTCCTCGACCTCCGCTTCGGGGTCGTCGCAGTCGGAGGCGAGCGCCACGAAGTGCTGTTGCAGCAGCGGCGCGATGTCCGCCCGCGGCACGACACTTTGCACCAGGGCGCGGCACTGCCCACAGGCGAGGCGGCCGAACTCGATGAACAGCAGGCGCTTCTCGCGTTTGGCGCGCGCCATCGCGTCCCTGAAGTGTGTCTCCCAATCGAGGGTGCCCTTGTCGTCGAAGTGGGGGTGGCTTCTGGGTGAACTCATGGCGATGGGCGCGAAACGATGGGAGCGGTGGGGAATCCTCGACGATCAGTTGGGTCGCCCGAGCAGATAACCCTGTCCGAGGGCAACACCCATGTCGACCAGGGTGGCGAGATCTTCTTCGGTTTCGATGCCCTCGGCCACGACCCCCGCCTCCAGGCTGGCGGCGACCCGCAGCAGCCGCTCGAGCGAACGCTGCTGGTCGCGGCACTGGGAGACTCCGTGGACCCGGCGCCGGTCGATCTTGATGATGTCGGGTTCGAGCATCATCAGGCTCTCGAGGGAACTGCGGCCGAAACCCACGTCGTCGATGGCGATGCGCACACCGTGGCGGCGCAGGGCGGCGACGGGCGCCGACAGGTACGACGGATCCCCGATGATCTGGCTTTCGCTGATCTCGATGCAAAGGCGCGCCGGTTCCAGGGCGCGGCCGGCGCCGTCGAGCAGGTGCTCGGCCGGCACGTCGATCATCGTGGAGGGGAACAGGTTGAGGTGCGCATCCTGGTCGCGCGGCAGTTCCGCGGCGGCGCTGAGCCCCAGTTCGAAGCAGTGGTGGTCCACCAGCGTCAGCATGTTGGACTCGTAGCTCTGGCGGAAGAAGTCCGCCGGCTGCCCGAGGTCCTCCGACAGCGCACGCGAGAGGAACTCGTAACCAACTCGCCGGCCCGTCGCCAGTTCGACCACCGGTTGGCGCACGGCGCGGAAACCGTTGCTGCGCCAGAGGCGCTCCAATTCCTCGTGCTGGGACGCTTGTTCGACCGTTGCACCGCCGCTGGCGCTGACCCGGTTCTTGCCCGCCCGTTTGCTCGATTGCAGTTCCATCTGGCACTGGCGGAGCAACTCGTCGATCGAGGCGGTGGGGTGTGCCACCTGGACCACGCCGACGCTGGCGGTGACACCTACGGAGCGCTCCCCGAGCGCTACCAACGATCCGGCCACGGAGCGGCGCACCTTTTCCGCGACTTTCATCCCCTCCGCGAGTCGCGTCTGCGGCAGCAACACGAGGAACTCGTCCCCGCCGATCCGCGCCACGTAGTCCGTGGTGCGCAGCGATTCGCGCAGGGCGCCGGCGATGCCCTGCAACACCACGTCGCCGACCGCGTGCCCCAGCCCGTCGTTGATCCGCTTGAAGTCGTCGAGGTCGATCAGGAAAACGATCAGCTCCGAACCATCCCGGCGCGCCCAGTGGATCTCGCGCGTCAGAACCTGCTGCAGACCGCGGCGGTTGAGCAGGTCCGTCAGGGGGTCGATCAGCGCCAGCTTGGCGAGGCGCGAGTTGGCCTCGCGCAACTGGTCCGACACGGACTCGAGTTCGGCCTTCACACGCTGGCGTTGGATCGCGTAGCTGAGCGCCCGCACCAGGCCCTCGCGCGTGAGGTTGTGTTTCGAAAGGTAGTCCTGGGCGCCGCGCGCGAGGGCCCGCCGGGCCAGTTCCGCGTCGTCGACACCCGTGAGCACGACGATGGGCACGAGGGGCGACGACGCGCACAGGCGCATCAGACCCGCGAGGCCGCTTGCGTCGGGCAGGTCCAGGTCGAGCAAGAGGACGTCGAACTCGGCGTCCAGGAGCGCCCGCTGTGCGTCCGCGACGGTGCGCACGGGCGTCAAGTCGACCCGGGGAGCGCCGCGGCTCGCGAGAAGTGCGATGAGGAGTTCCACGTCGCCCAGGTGGTCCTCGACGAGGAGCACACGGATCGGGTCGGGTTGGGCCGGGGAATCGCCGGGGGCGGGGGTCATGGGGGCGAGCCGTGTACTTGGGGGCGAGCTGTGTGCGTGGGGGCGGGCTGTGTGCGTGGGGGCGAGCTGTGTGCGTGGGGGCGAGCTGTGTGCGTGGGGAAGGCCCGGGTGCCCCTTTGCGCAGCTCCCCGGGCGACGGAGGATACCAGCAGGTCCGAAGCCGTCGACCGGCACGCCGCCGCCCGTCGGCAGCATTCGCCGCCGCGGGCCGGTTGGGTACCCTGAGCGGCACCCATGGAGCCCTACCAAGCCCAACAGAGCGGCGGTCCGCGCGTGCTCGAGCGCCTCTTCCTGCTGGCCGGTCTGGGGGCGGGTGCCCTGCTGTTCGTGGTGGCTGCCGTCTATGCCGGCGAGCGCTTCTTCGGCCTGGGGCGCGGCCTACCCGATGCGACGCCGCGCCTCGTGACCGCGCGCGGCGACCTCGCGGAGGACGAGCGGGCGACGATCGAACTCTTCAAGGCCGCCTCGCCCGGAGTCGTGCACATTTCGACGTCGAGCGATCCGCGGCGCTCGTTCGGTCGCGGGGTGTACTCGATCGACCCCGACGCGCGGCCCGAGGGCACGGGTTCGGGGATCCTCTGGGACCAGGCGGGGCACGTGGTGACGAACTACCACGTGGTGCGCGATGCCACGTCGTGCCTCGTGCGGCTGCAGGGGGGCGAAGCGTGGCGCGCCGTGGTCATCGGCGTGGCGCCGGAGGTCGACCTCGCGGTGCTGCGGATCGATGCCCCTTCACGGGTGCTCGCGCCGATTCCCTTAGGCACCAGCCAGGACCTCCAGGTCGGCCAGAAGGTGTTCGCGATCGGCAACCCGTTCGGCCTCGACCGAACCCTGACGACCGGGATCATCAGCGGCCTCGACCGCACGATTTCGGCCGAGCGCGGGCGGCGCATCGACGGCGTGATCCAAACGGACGCGGCGATCAACCCGGGCAACTCGGGAGGGCCGCTCCTCGACAGCGCCGGCCGTCTGATCGGCATCAACACCGCCATCGCGTCGTCGACCGGCACGTACTCCGGGGTGGGTTTCGCCGTGCCCGTGAACACGATGAACCGCGTCGTGCCCAACCTGATCCGCGGCGGCCGCAGCCCGCGGGCGGGGATCGGCGTGCGCCTGATGCCCGACGAAAACCTGGCCGAGTTCGGCGTGCGCGGCGCCGGGATCCTGGAGGTGCTGTCGGGGACCCCGGCCGAGCGCGCCGGCCTGCGCCCGCTGGGGGTCGCTCCGGACGGAGCGCTGCGGCTCGGCGACGTGGTGGTTCGCATGGATGGCCGACCGGTGGGCAGCGCCGCGGACCTTCTGGCGTTCTTGGAGGGGCGTCCCGTGGGCGACCAAGTCGAACTGGAGATCCTCCGCGACGGGGTGCGTGAACCCGTGAGCCTGCGCCTGGAGTCCCTGCAGTGACGGGGCTGCCTTGAGGGAACTTGCGGCCGTCGCCCTGGGCGGCGCCCTCGGTGCCGTGCTGCGGTACCTGGTCGGCGCCATCGCGATCGAGCGCCTCGGATGGCGGCCATTCGCCGCGACCGCTGGCATCAACGTCCTCGGTTGTTTCGCGATCGGGTTGCTCCTCGGAGCGCTGGCCCGCGGCGAGACCGGGGGCGCTCTCGGGGTGGAGGGTCCGGGGCCCGCGGCCGAGGGGTGGCGGTTGCTCCTCGGAGTGGGCCTGCTCGGCTCGTTCACGACCTTCTCGACGTTCAGCCACGAAACCCTGGCGCTGCTGCGCGAGGGCGCCTTTGGGCTCGCCCTCGGCAACGCCGCCTTGCAACTTGTGCTTGGTGTGGCGGCCGTGGCCGCCGGGCGTGCCTTGGCGGGTCTCTAGGGCTCTCGGCGGGTGTTCGGCCCGCGCCCGGGGGGTAGGATGGGGGCTCCGCCGACCCGCCCCACGTTGCCGAGTGCTGCCATGTCCATGGACGAGACCCGACCGAAGCTCGCCCCGAGTGCCCCTTTGCACGGCACCGGCGACGCCGTAGTGGATCCGACCGCGAAGCCGACCGCGGCGACGACGGCCAGCCCCTACCGACCGCGGCACCCGGTGCGCATCGTCACGGCGGCGTCGCTGTTCGACGGCCACGACGCGGCGATCAACGTGATGCGCCGCATCCTGCAGGCATCGGGAGCGGAGGTGATCCACCTGGGGCACAACCGCTCGGCTGCGGAGATCGTGGAGTGCGCGATCCAGGAGGACGCCCAGGGCATCGCGATCAGCAGCTACCAGGGCGGCCACGTCGAGTTCTTCCAGTACATCGTGGACCTCCTGAAGGAGCGCGGCGCCAAGATCAAGGTGTTCGGGGGCGGCGGCGGCACGATCCTTCCCGGCGAGATCGAGGTGCTGCACCGCTACGGGGTGACTCGCATCTACTCGCCCGACGACGGCCGCTCCATGGGCCTCCAGGGCATGATCGACGACATCCTCCAGTCCTGCGACTTCGAGCCCGAGGCCCCCCGGCGGGACGAACTCGCGGCCCTGGGCGGACGGGATCCCAGGTTGCTCGCCCAACTGGTGACCACGGCGGAGCTGGGGCGCAGCGGCTCGGACGCGCTGTTCGGCGAACTGGTGCGGCTCGCCCAAGCGAAGAAGGTGCCCGTGCTGGGTGTGACGGGCACCGGCGGCGCGGGCAAGAGCAGTCTCGTGGACGAGCTGGTGCGCCGGTTCCTGCGCGACTTCGACTCGAAGACGGTGGCGATCCTCTCCGTGGACCCGTCCCGGCGGCGCACGGGCGGTGCGCTGCTCGGCGACCGGATTCGCATGAACGCGATCCACGACGCGCGGGTCTACATGCGCTCCCTGGCGACACGCCAATCGAACCTGGCGCTGTCGAAACACGTGGCGGCCGGTGTCGACGTGTGCCGCGCGGCCGGATTCGACCTGGTGATCGTGGAAACCAGCGGTATCGGCCAATCGGACAGCGAAATCGTCGAGCACGCTGACGTTTCGCTCTACGTGATGACGGCCGATTACGGTGCGGCGACGCAGCTCGAGAAGATCGACATGCTCGACTTCGCCGACCTGATCGCGATCAACAAGTTCGACAAACCCGGTTCCCTGGACGCGCTGCGCGACGTGAAGAAGCAGGTGCAGAGGAACCGCACCGCGTTCGATCGCTCGCCCGAGGACATGCCGGTCTACGGCACGATCGCGTCGCAGTTCAACGATCCGGGCACCAACCGCCTGTACCGGGCGCTGATGGACCGCATCGCCGAGAAGACCGGCGCGAACCTGCACTCGAACTTCCCGGTGGGGGCCGCGGGCGACGGCCGACGCGGGCTGATCGCGCCGGAGCGGCAGCGGTACCTGGCCGAAATCGTCGAGGACGCCGCCGAGTACGGCCGCTTCGTGGAGCGCCAGGTGGCCCTCGCGCGCCAGCTCTACCGGCTGGCGGGCACCATCGAACTGGTGCGCGCGGGCACCGGCAAACGCAAGGTCGACGTGGTGGACCGCGGCGACGTCGTGCGCGCCGAGCTGAAACGAGGTGAAGCGCCTCCCTGGATCGCGGACCTCGAAAGCACCTACGCCGAACTGGAGCAGGGCCTCGATCCCAACTGCCGCCGACTGCTCGCCGATTGGCCCGCCATGCAGCGGCGTTACCGGGCCGAGCGCTACGAGTTCGTCGTGCGCGACAAGGTCGTGGGACAGGACCTCTTCAGCAAGACACTTTCGGGCCTTTCGATCCCCAAGGTCAGCCTGCCCAAGTACGAGGACTGGGGCGACGTGCTGCGCTGGCTGCTGACCGAGAACGCACCCGGGTTTTTCCCGTTCACGGCTGGGGTGTTCCCGCTGAAACGCTCCGCCGAGGATCCCGCGCGCCAGTTCGCCGGCGAAGGTGGGCCCGAGCGCACCAACAAACGCTTCCACTACCTCGCGCGCGGCATGCCCGCGGCGCGCCTGTCGACCGCGTTCGACTCGGTCACGCTGTACGGCGAGGATCCGGACCGCCGCCCCGACATCTACGGCAAGATCGGCAACTCGGGTGTGTCGATCTGCACGGTGGACGACGCCAAGAAGTTGTACTCGGGCTTCGACCTCTGCAAACCGTCGACATCGGTGTCGATGACGATCAATGGGCCCGCGCCGATGTTGCTCGGCTTCTTCCTGAACGCGGCCGTGGACCAGGCCTGCGAGAAGCACCTACTGGCCGTCGGCAAGCTCGACGAGGCCGAGCGCACCATCGATGGCATCTACCAGAAGTTGGGCCAGCCGCGGCCGCGGTACCAGGGCGATCTGCCCGCCGGCAACGACGGCCTCGGGCTGAAGCTGCTCGGCGTCAGCGGCGACCAGGTGCTGGATGCCGAGACCTACGCGAAGGTGAAAGCGGCGACCCTCTCCCAGGTGCGCGGGACGGTGCAGGCCGACATCTTGAAGGAGGACCAGGCCCAGAACACCTGCATCTTCTCGACCGAGTTCGCCCTGCGCATGATGGGCGACATCCAGCAGTACTTCATCGAGGAGAAGGTGCGCAACTTCTACTCGGTGTCGATCTCGGGTTATCACATCGCCGAGGCCGGCGCGAACCCGATCACACAGCTCGCTTTCACCCTCGCCAATGGCTTCACCTACGTCGAGTACTACCTCTCGCGGGGCATGGCCATCGACGATTTCGCGCCGAACCTCTCGTTCTTCTTCTCGAACGGCCTCGATCCCGAGTACACCGTCATCGGGCGTGTGGCGCGCCGCATCTGGGCGAAAGCGATCCAGCAGCGCTACGGCGGCGACGAGCGCAGCCAGAAGCTCAAGTACCACATCCAGACCAGCGGGCGCTCCCTGCACGCGCAGGAGATCGCCTTCAATGACATCCGCACCACGCTGCAGGCGCTGTACGCGCTGTTCGACAACTGCAACTCGCTGCACACGAACGCCTACGACGAGGCGATCACCACCCCCACGGAAGAAAGTGTGCGGCGGGCGCTGGCGATCCAGCTCATCATCAACAAGGAGCTGGGCCTCGCGCGCAACGAGAATCCGTTCCAGGGTTCGTTCATCGTCGAGGAACTGACGGACCTGGTCGAACAGGCCGTCTACGACGAGTTCCAGCGCATCTCCGAGCGCGGCGGTGTGCTAGGTGCGATGGAGCGCATGTACCAGCGCAGCCGCATCCAGGACGAGTCGCTGTTCTACGAGACCCAGAAACACGACGGCACGTTGCCGATCGTCGGCGTGAACACGTTCCTCGATCCCAATGGCTCGCCGACGCTGGTGCCCGACGAGGTGATCCGCTCGACCGAAGGGGAGAAGGAGTACGCCATCCATTCGCGCAACGCCTTCGCCGCGCGCAATGCGGCGCTGGCGCCCCGCGCCCTCGAGGCGCTCCAGCGCGCCGCGGTGCAGGACGGCAACACCTTCGCGGCCCTCATGGAGGCCACCAAGGTCGCCTCCTTGGGTCAGATCTCCGAGTGCCTCTACCAAGTGGGCGGCCGCTACCGCCGCAACATGTGACCCCGGCCCCGCGCCGGCCCCGTGCCCGTCCCCCCCCGGTCTCCCGAATCGATGCACGTGCCCCCCGAAACCGAGGCGCCGCTGGCGCCCTTGGACCTGTTCCCGGCACCCGACATGGGCGCCTGGCGCCAAATGGCCCGGGCCGAGTTGGGCCTGGCGCCGGACGCCGATCCCATGCCCCAACTGCAGTTCCGCCGCGATGGCGGGGCAGCCCCGGCGCTCGCCGTGCCGCGCCAGGGGGACACCACAACCTTCGCGCGGCCGTTTGCGGGCAGCGCGGACTTCGCCGGCACGTGGCAGGTGCTCAGCGAGTGGGAGCCCGCGGACCGGGCCGCCCTGGGCACACGCCTCGAGGCGGAGTTGGTCGGTGGAGCAAGCGGTGTCTGGATGGTCGGGGATTGGAGCGCCGTTTCGGAGGAACACCTCGCGGCTGCGCTCCGACGGGTTGCGCCGGAACTCGTGCAAGGCGCCGTCTTCTTCGCCGCGGACGGCTCCGCTGCGCCGGCCCTACTGCGAGTCCTCGCCGCCCACGGCGCGCGCCAGCTCGTGTGCGGCGCCGATCCGGTCGCGCGGCGGGCCCGCCTCGGCGCGGCCGCGCAGCGCACCCGGCTCGACGCCGAACTCGTGCAGACTGCGCAGGTCGCCTGGGAACTCGGCGGCGCCGTGCGGGGCCTCGTCGTCGACGCGTCGCTCTACCACGAGGCCGGCGCGGGGCCAGCGCTCGAGCTCGGCGCGCTCTTGGCCGCCCTGGTGCACAGCCTCGATCGGTTCGGAACGGATGGCGCCCGGGCCCTCGACCGGGTGGTCTTGCGTCTGGCGGTGGGGCAGGACTTGCTCGAGGAGTGCGCGAAGTTGCGCGCCGCCCGGGGCCTGCTGCTGCGGCTCGCCGCCCAGCTCGGCGCGCCGTGCACGTCGCCGTACGTGCACGCGATCGCCGCGCGCCGCTCCCACAGCCTCCGCGATCCCGCCGTCAACTTGCTGCGCAGCGGCTCCAGCGCTGTCGCGGCCGCGCTCGGCGGCGCCGACGGCATCACCGCGCGCACCATGGACGGCATCGGCGGCGGTCCGTCGCCCCTGGCCGTGCGTGCGGCGCGCTGCAGCCAGTTGGTGCTGCGCGACGAGGGGCACTTGGGCGCGGTGCTCGATCCGCTCGGCGGCAGTTACGCGCTCGAAGAGGCGACGCTGCGATTGGCGCGCGCCGGTTGGCAAGAGTTCCAGACGATCCAGGCCGCGGGTGGGCTGTGGCAACAACTGGAGAGCGGCGATTTCCGCCGCCGCCTGGCCGAGGACCACGTGCAGCGCGAGCGCAACCTGCGGCGGCTCAAGACCCGGCTGACCGGTGTCAGCGTTTCGCCGGCGGGCCTCGGGGCCACCGCGATGGAGTCGACGCGGGTCGTGCCCGAGGGTGCCCTGCGAGAGGTGCGCGACGCCGAACCGTTCGAGCGGCTCGCTGCGCGAGTGCAGGCAACGACCCCCGCACCGTGGGTGCTGCTGCTTTCCGTGGGCCCCGCATCCGAACACGGTCCGCGCACGGACTTCTGCCGCAACCTGTACGGTTTGGCGGCGCTCGACACCGTCGAGGCGAATGCGGAGCCGGACGCCGCGTCCATTTCCGTCGCCGTGGAGCGCGCCACCGCCGACCGGGCTGCGCCGCTCGCGGTCTGCCTGTCCATGGCGAACACGCGCTTCGTGCCAGAGCTGCTCGATGCGGCGGGCCGACTGGCCGCTTCGGGGCACACCGTGCACCTCGCCGGCCTGCCTGCGCAACAGGAGGCGGAGCTGCGCGCGCGCGGAGTCGCCGGTTTCCCCCGCGCGGGGGACGACGCGGTGGCGCTGCTCGAACAACTGCTCGATCTCCCGTTGGGGCACGTGGGAGGTGCGCGGTGAGCGGACGACTCGATCTGGGTTCGCTGGCGGCGCTCTCGTTCGACGACCTCGTGGGAGGTGCGCCCCAAGTGGCCGCCAACGAACCCGCGGCGTCGTCGTTTGCGGGCGCCGATGGTGTGGCGCGCAGGCGCTTCTACGTCCCGTCGGACGCGGCGGCTCTCCCGCACGTCGCGGGTGAGTTGGGCTGCGGTCTGCCCGGTCAGGCGCCGTTCGTGCGCGGTCCCTACGCGACCATGTACACGAAGCGCCCGTGGACGATCCGCCAGTACGCGGGATTCTCCACGGCCGAGGAATCGAACGCGTTCTACCGCCGCAACCTCGCGGCGGGCCAGCGCGGGTTGTCGATCGCGTTCGACCTCGCGACGCACCGCGGGTACGACTCGGACCACCCGCGTGTCACGGGCGACGTGGGCATGGCCGGTGTCGCGATCGATTCGATCCTGGACATGCGTGTGCTGTTCGAGGGCATCCCCCTCGACCAGATGAGCGTGTCGATGACCATGAACGGCGCGGTGTTGCCGATCCTGGCGCTCTATGTGGTGGCCGCGGAGGAGCAGGGTGTGAAACCCGAGCAGCTCTCCGGCACCATCCAGAACGACATCCTGAAGGAGTTCATGGTGCGGAACACCTACATCTATCCGCCCGCTCCTTCGATGCGCATCGTGTCCGACGTGTTTGCGTACACGTCGAAACACATGCCGAAGTTCAACTCGATCTCGATCTCCGGCTACCACATGCAGGAGGCGGGGGCGAGTGTGGACATCGAGCTCGCCTACACGTTGGCCGATGGCCTCGAGTACCTGCGCGCCGGTGTCGCCGCGGGGCTCGACGTCGACCGTTTTGCGCCCCGGCTCTCGTTCTTTTTCGCGATCGGCATGGACTTCTTCGCGGAGGTCGCGAAGCTGCGGGCGGCGCGCCTCCTCTGGGCGCGGTTGGTGGCGCCATTCGCACCGAAGAACCCGAAGTCGCTCATGTTGCGCACCCACTGCCAGACCAGCGGTTGGTCGCTCACGGCCCAGGACGTCTACAACAACGTCACGCGCACACAACTCGAGGCTTTGGCCGCGGTGATCGGGCACACCCAGTCCCTGCACACCAACTCGCTCGACGAAGCGCTCGCACTGCCGACGGACTTCTCCGCGCGCATCGCGCGCAACACGCAGATCCACCTGGCCCACGAGAGCGGACTGACGGCGCACGTGGATCCCTTCGGCGGCAGCCACTACGTCGAGCACCTGACCCACGAATTGGCGCGCCGCGCCGAAGCGCACATCGGCGAGATCGAAGCGCTGGGTGGCATGGTCAAGGCCCTCGAGACCGGCTTGCCCAAACAGCGCATCGAAGAAGCGGCCGCGCGCACCCAGGCGCGCATCGACTCCGGTGCCCAGGTGATCGTCGGCGTCAACCGCTGGCAGAGCGACACCGAGGCCGACATCCCGGTGCTCGCCGTTTCCGGCGCCGAGGTGCGCGAGCGCCAGATGGCGCGCCTTGCGGAATTGCGGGCCCAGCGCGACGCCGCGGCCGTCGGACGAAGCCTCGCCGACCTCGAGGCGGCGGCGCGCTCTGGCAACGGCAACCTGCTCGAACTTTCCATCGCCGCGGCCCGCGCGCGGGCCACGGTGGGCGAGATCTCGTTGGCGCTCGAAAAGGTGTTCGGCCGCCACGAGGCCCCGGTGCGTACGATTTCCGGCGTGTACGCGGGCAACGTGGAGGGCGACCAGGGCCGTTTCGACGCCACCGCCCTGCGCGTTGGCAAGTTCGCCGAGCGCGCGGGCCGCCGGCCCCGCCTGCTGGTCGCCAAGATGGGCCAGGACGGCCACGACCGCGGCCAGAAGGTCGTCGCGACGGCGTTTGCGGACCTCGGCTTCGACGTCGACATCGGGTCGCTCTTCGCGACGCCGGAGGAAACCGCCCGCCAGGCCGCGGAGAACGACGTGCACGTGGTCGGGGTTTCCTCGCTGGCCGCCGGCCACCTGACCCTGGTGCCTGCCCTGCGCCGGGCCCTCGCCGACCTCGGCCGCGAGGACATCCTTGTCTGTGTGGGCGGAGTGGTGCCGCCGAAGGATGTGCCGCTCCTCCTGGCCGCCGGCGCCGTCGCCGTTTTCGGGCCGGGCACGGTCATCGCGGAGGCGGCCAACGGACTGCTCGACGCCCTCGAGAAGGGCCTCGCGGAGCGCGGCCGCTAGATGGCGACCGGGGCGGTGGACGTGGGGGCGCTCGCCGCCGGGGTCGCCGCGGGGGACCGCGTGGCCCTGGCGCGCGCGATCACCCTGGTGGAGAGCCAGCACGGCGACGACCGCGACAGTGCGGAGGAGTTGCTCGCGCGGCTCCTGCCCCAGAGCGGCGGCGCCGTGCGGGTGGGCATCAGCGGGGTGCCCGGCGTCGGCAAGAGCACGCTGATCGAGAATCTCGGCGCGCGGCTCGTGTCGACCGGACAACGAGTGGCGGTTTTGGCCGTGGATCCCTCGAGCACCGTCACCGGCGGCAGCATCCTGGGCGACAAGGCGCGCATGAACCGGCTCGCCATGGAGCCCTCCGCGTTCATCCGGCCGAGCCCCGCGGCCAGCACCCTGGGCGGTGTGGCCCTGCGCACACGCGAGTCGCTGTTGCTCGTGGAAGCGGCCGGGTTCGACGTCGTGTTGGTCGAAACGGTTGGCGTGGGCCAATCCGAGACCGCCGTCGCGGACCTCGTGGACACGTTCGTGCTCTTGGCTCTGCCCGGCGCCGGCGACGAGTTGCAGGGCATCAAACGCGGCATCGTGGAACTGGCCGACGTGCTCGCCGTCAACAAGGCCGAGGGCGAGGGCAAGAAGCGGGCGGAAGTGGCGCGGGCGGAGCTGAGTTCGGCGCTCGGTTACCAGCGCCCGAAGGCCGGCGGTTGGCAGGTGCCGACGCTGCTCGTGTCCGGCCTGACGGGCGAGGGGCTCGACGAACTGTGGGCGAAGGTGATGGAACACCGCCGCGCGATGTCGACTTCGGGCCAGTTGGAGGCGCGCCGGGCCCGCCAGCGCCTGCGCTGGCTCGGCGACGAGGTCAGCGATCGCCTGCGTCGCTCGCTCGCGCAGCACGGCGCCGCCCAACGGGAGTACGTGCGGGTGTCGGCCGAGGTCGCGGCGGGCCGCCTCTCCGTGGGCGCCGCCGCGCGCGACGTGATCGAGACGTTCTTGGGAGCAGAGCCTTGACGACCGCGCGCACCTACTGGCTGGCCCTCTTCGCGCTCGCGGGTTACCTCGCGCTGTTGCTGCTCACCCAGCAGTGGGGCGCCGGCACACGCCCCGATGGCGGCGATCGATTCCCGTACCTGCTCGAGGACCCGTACGACCGCATGGCGTACCAGATGCGCGGGCGTTGGGCCGCGTCCGGCGCCACGCCGTACCTCGAGGAGTTCTCGGAGTACCCGCAGCTCACCACGTGGCTGATGGGGCTCCCGTACGCGTTCTTCGACCACGGTGTCGAGCGCGGCGAACCGCACGAATCCCGAGCGGCGGCGCGCGCGTACTTCGTCGCGGCGGGGCTGCCCGAGGCGGACGTCGACGAGATGCTGCGCCGCATCACGGCGCACGGTCTGCGTTACGACGAGTCTGCGCTCGCGTCCACGCCCAACCATCCGTTCCACGGCGCGATGGCGTACCTGGGACAGCGGCCTGGACTCGATCCGGACGTTTCGCGCCAGCATCTGCTCGCGGTGGGCGCCGCCTACGAGCGGCGTTACGGCGAGATCGAGCGCAACTTCGAGTCCTACGGCGCCGTGCACCACGTGTTGATGGGGGTGCTGTTCGCGGTCCTGCTCGCGCTCGTGCTCGCGAACTTGCGCCTGCTCGGCGCCCCGCCCGCCGTCGCGCTGTTGCTGCTGCTTCCGGGCACCCTCTACTTCGGCTTCAACCGCCACGACCTGCCCGTCACCGTGCTGGTGGCCCTAGCCGTGCACATGCAGTTGCGCGGGCGTTTCCTCGCCGCGGGCTTTGTGCTGGGTGTCGCGGTGATGACCAAGTGGTACCCGCTGGTGCTCGTGCCGCTCTTCCTCTCCCAGGGCTTCTGGAGCGGTGTGCGCGCGGGATTGCGCCCGGTTCCGGCGCTCCTCTGGCGGGTTCTGTTTCCCGGGCTCGCGGTGGTGGCCGTGATCGTGCCCGTGCTTTCGATCACCTACTTCTGGAACGACGGCGGCTTCGACGCGGTCCGCAACGTATTCGATTGGCACCGCAGCACGCGCCAACCCAACCACGCGTCGCTGCTTGCGATCCTGACCAGCCCCGAGTCGTGGGGGTGGCTTGGTTTCGAGGACCGCCCCTGGCTCACCACGCTGTTCCAGGCTCTGCAGCTCCTGCCTGCCTTCGCGCTCGCCCTGCTGCCGTTGCGCACGCGCGCAGCGTGGCTGGAGGCGGCCATCTTGGTCACCTGCGGCATGGTGGTCTTCAGCAAGTTCTTCTCGCCCCAGTGGGTGCTGTGGATCATCGCGCTCGCGGTGCTGCGCGTGCGCGAGCGCCCCGTCTACCTGTGGCTGATCGTCGCGCTGCAGTTCGCGATCTACCTGCAACTGCCCGTCACCTACTACTGGTCGATCGCGGAGTACGGCACCTCGGCTGGCAGCCAGTCGTTCCGCCTCGCGAGCGACGCCCGTGTGGTGCTCCTCTTCGCGTTCCAGGCCGTGGCGCTGTTTGGGCTCGTCCGCGCGCTGCGTGCGGGTGGGGAGGAGTTGCACGCGGCCGGGAGCGCCGGTCATTCGCGCCTCGGCGCGGTGTAGGCGGCGTCGGGGTCCACCGTTTCGGTGTAGGGGCTGTCCCAGTTGGCTTGGAACCAGTCGGCGAGGCGCGTGGGAAGCCCGCCGCCCTCCAGCAGGAAACCGACGTTCCGGCCCGACTCGAAGTAACTCGCCTCCCAGTTGCTCGTGCCGATCCACGCCGTCGCGCCGTCGACCACGAGGCACTTGGCGTGGGCGACCCGCGAGAACGGCACGAATCCGGTCGACGCGACGGGGATGCTCACGAAGCGCACCTCGACGTTGGGCACCCGGGCGAGGGCCTTCAACCCGTCCACGGTTCCCGGCCGTTTGCCCCAATCGGCGACCAACAACTGCACACGCACGCCGCGGGCCGCGGCGGTGAGCAGCGGCGCTTCGAGCGCGTCGTAGGCCGTGCCATCGCGGTTCGCCAAGCGGTACGTCAGGAGCTGCAACTGGATGCGCTCCCTCGCGCCGGACAGCGCCGCGACGAGCGCGGGCAGATCGTGCGGTTGGCCCTCGGGCAGGAGCGCGGCCGGACTCGCGACGAACGTGGCCAGGGTCGGCTCGCCGTAGGGCGAACGCAGCGCCACCGGAGCACCGCGCACCGCTCCCGCGAGCGCGCGGGCCGAGGCCGGGTCCGCGCCGCCGGCGATCGCCCAATCGAGTTCGAAGACCGCAGTCAGCGGCTCCACCAGCGCCGCGGATTCGACGACGATTCCGAGCTCCTGGATGTGCTCCAGCGCGCGCCAGTCGTAGTTCGCGCTGCCGATGTAGGCGCGTGTTCCGTCCACCGACATCCACTTGGTGTGCATCACTCCGCCCGTCACCGGGCGCAGGTCCAGGAAACGAACCTCGATGCCGGGTTCCCGGTCCAACTGGGCCGCGAGGTCGGGATAGGTCTCGCGGAACGTCTCGGCCAGGAGGAAACGCACCTCCACACCGCGGCGCGCCGCACGGACGAGGGCGTCGGTGATGGGCCCGAGGCGCGTGGGCGCGGCGGCGGCGTCGGGGCTGTCGCTGGCATAGAAATGGCAGAGGTCCATCCGGCGCCGCGCGCCGTCGATGAGCTCGAGCCACCGCACGTGGGTCTCGCCGAGGTCGCTCGAGCCCAGGCTGGTCTCCACGGGCCGCGTTTCGACCCATTCGGCCAACCCGTCCGCGGGCGCGGCTCCCCGGGGCCCCGCACAGGCGAGGGGCAAGCCGACGAACAGGCCGAAGAAGAGGGCTCGGGATCTGCGACGCTCCGGGATGACCATCGCACCAGGGTAGGGGGCGGGCCTGTTAGTGTCTCCTCGCGTGGAGGCATTCGCCGCGAGTGGGAGGAGGGCCGCCGCCATTGGGTGGCTGGTCCTCGTGGGGTCCGGGGTCCCGGCGGGTTGCCGCGTCGTGCCCGCGCTCGCGCCCCCGCCGCCGGCCAGCGCCCAGGCGCCCTCGGCCGCCGCGGAGCGGGCCGTGCACACGCGCCATCCGAACGTGGTCCCGCTCGGCTGGACGGACGAGGGTGAGGGCCGCATCGGCGCGCTGCTCGAGGAACGCGGGCGCCGTTTCACGCTGGTCCTCGGCGCGCGCGGCGAACTGCTCTCGCGCCGCGAACCGATCCAGCCGGGCGAGTTGCCCGCGGAGCTGCGCTCCGCCGCGCCGGTGGATCCCGTGCTCGCCGCCGAACGCGTCACCGTGCAACCTCACGGGGCGTCGCACGTCGTCTACCGCGTGCGGGGACCCGCGGGCTGGGTGTGTGTGGACCGCTCCGGCGCGCCCGCCGTGGAGTTCCCATGAGCGACCCTCGAGGCCCCGCGCCGCTCTCCGTCGAACTGCCGGCGCACCTCGTCGGCGAGCGCCTCTCCCTGTCCGCCGCCGTGCTGCTCACGCGCGGCGCGGGCGAGGAGCTCGAGCTGTACCTGGTGCGCCGCTCGCCCCACCTGGCCACCTTCCCGGGGGCCTGGGCCCTGCCGGGCGGGGTGCTCGAGCCGGACTGCGACGGGCTGCCCGAGGAGGACGGCACCGCCGCGTACCTGGCCTGCGCCGCGCGCGAGCTGTTCGAGGAGACGGGTGTGCTGCTGCCCGGCCTGCGCGCGGCCGCGGAAGGCATGGGCATCGACGGCGAAGAGCAGTTCGAGGAGCTGCGCTCGCGCCTGGTCGGTCCGCGGCGCGACGGCCGCGGCGGCGACCAGGCGCGTGCGACGTTTCGCGCCATCGCGCTGGCCGCCGGCGATCCGTCCGCGGACCTCGAACCCTTCTGCTGGACCACCACGCCGGCGTTTGCCGCGCGCCGCTACCGCGCGCTCTACGCGCACGCCACGTGCCCTGTCGGCGCGCACCCGAGGGTGCAGTTGGGCGAACTGGTCGAGGGCCGATTCGTGCGTCCCAAGGACGCCTGGCGCGCGTGGCACGCCGGCGAGATGCGCCTCGTGCCGCCGCTCGTGTTCCTGCTCGACCACCTGGCGCGGCCGGGCACGTCGCTCGCCGAGGCACTCGCCGCCGCGCGGGACCGGGGCGACGCGGTCGACCGCGGCGCCCTGCACGTCGTGTCGCCGAGCCCCGGCATCCTGGTCGCGCCGCTCGCGACGCCGACGCTGCCGCCGGCCACGACCACCAACTGCTACTTGGTCGGCCGGGAGCACACCTACGTCGTCGACCCGGGTACCTGGGACGAGGCGGAACGCCAGCGGCTCTTCCACTTCCTCGACGTCGCGCAGCGTTTGGACCTGTCCTTGGCCGGTGTGCTCGTCACGCACCACCACCGCGACCACGTGGGTTCGGTGGCGCACGTCGCGGACCGTTACGACCTGCCGGTGTACGGGCACCCTCTGACCCTGCGGCGGCTGCCCGTCTGGCCGCACAAGAGTGTGGCGCTCGAGGACGGCGCGCTGGTGCCGCTCGGGACCGCGCCCGGCGACGAGGGCCGCGGCGCGCCCTGGACCCTGACGGCCCTCCACACTCCGGGCCACGACATCGGGCACCTCGTGTTCCTCGAGAGCCACCGCCGCGCCCTGATCGCGGGCGACCTCGTGTCGACCCTGTCGACGATCGTGATCGACCCGCCCGAGGGCCACCTGGCGACCTACTTGCAGAGCCTGGCGCGCGTGCGCGACCTCGGCGTGGGGACACTCCTGCCCGCGCACGGCGCGGCGGCCCCGGACGGCGTGGCGCTGCTCGCGCGGTACCTCGTGCACCGCGCGGAGCGCGAGCGGGTGTTGCTCGGCGCGCTGTTCACGGTCGGGGCGGCGCTCCCCGAGAGTTTGGTGCCGCTCGTGTACGCGGACGTGCCGCGGGAGATGCATGCCCTGGCGCTGCGCTCCCTGGTCGCCGGCCTCGAGAAGTTGGCCGAGGAGGGCCGTGTTCGGATGGGACTCGACGGCCGCTGGAGCGCCGCGTCCACCGCCAACGGGCAGTGACGCGGCGGGTGCCACGTCAGCGCAGGACGAGAGGCATCGGCAGGTCCTCGAGGTCGAGCGGTGTGTCCGCGCGTTCGTTACCGCCGCCCTTGTCCTTGAACACGTGCAGGATGCGCGCGCGGGCCAGGTCGTCGTAGTCGGGTTCGGGATAGCCGGTCTTCAAGAGGCGCGATCCCAGTTCGAAGTCGTGCAACACGATGCGCAATCCGACCAGGCCGACGAAGTCGCGCTCCTCCACACGCCGCGTGCCGCCGAAGATGTCGTGCACTTCGAACAGGGTTTCGAGCACACGCCGCAACCCGCCGAACGAAACACCGTCTTGCAGGAACACGAGGTCGACTTCGACGTCGCGGCAGACATCCAGGAGGTGTGCGCGCGCGCGCCAGTCGAGCACGTCCGCGTAGGCCGAACCGGCGCGCGGTTCGAACAGGCCCTCGCGCAGCGCCTCTTCGTCCGCCTGCCGGTCGCGGCCCAGTCCGAGCAGGAACCAGTGTTGTGGGCCCAGCCAGAATCCCTCACCCCGCTGGTGCCCGAGGGCGCGGTCGTGCCGCCGCGCCGCGCGCAGCAGTTTGGCCAGCCCCGCGTAGAGGCGCATGCGGTCCTGGCGGAGGTCGCGCCGCGCGGCGCGCTGGGCCGTGTGGGGGCCCTCGAGATCGGCCAGTTCGAGCGCCAGCGGCTGCTCGACATCCTCCGCGAGGAAGGGGTCCCACGCGGTGTCCGCCGGGCGGTCGACGAACTGCGCCGGCACCTCGTGGGGCCGCCGCGGTCGCGGCGCAAACCGCGCGTCGAGGCCGAGGAGCCCGAGGCTGCGCCGCACGGCGCGCCGCTCGTCCCGCCCGCGCACACCGTGCACGTAGAGCGCGACCCTGGCCACGCGCGCGAGTCGCGCCGCGCGCCTGGCGAGCAACCAGCGACCGAAGACCAGGGCCAGCGCGAGCAGACCGAATCCCGCGCACCACGAGAAAACGAAGCCGACGAGGGGCAGGACGACGAGGCCCTGTTCCCCGCTGCCCAATCCCGCGGATCCGCCGGTGTGGGCGATGCGCGCGCCGCTCGCCAGCACGTCGAGCAAGAGCGCGCCGAGGGCGGCGAGCGCCAACTGGCCGCCGGTGAACGAGAGCGCGGGGAGCGAGCGAAGCGACGCACTTCCGCGGCGGCGCCACAGGAGGGCCACGTCGCCGTCGTCCCGGGCCAGGAGCCCGAGGGCCGCCATCCCGAGCGCCAGGACGGGGCCGATGAGAGGCAACCACTGGGGCCCCTGGAAGAACGTCGCGAGGGGCGTCGCGAGCGCGAACACAAGGGCCGCGACGACGATGGCCGCGTGGGGCGGGCGGCGCTGGATGCGCTCGCGCAGCGTGAAGAGGGCGAGCAGTGCGAACAGCGCGCCGGCGCCGAGCAGGCAGACGAGCAGCGCGCTCGCGACCACGGTGTAGAGCACGAACGAGACCCGCGCCACGCTCAGGAGGGCGCCGGGGAAGTGTCCGGCGAATGGCGCCAGGGCAACGAGGGCCGCGCTGCCTCCCACGAGCGGCCAGAGCAGGATCGGCGGCCAGCCCCGCGGCACCGGCGGTGTGCCGCGCAGGTCGAGGCCGAGCTCGAGCTTCCAGGGCGCGCGCCCCGGGACCAGGCGCGCGAAGAACTGGCGCAGGCCGCCGAGCCAGAGCAACGGCGAACGTCGGTTCCAGCGCGCGGTGGTGCGCGCCAGCAGCAGCGCGCAGCCGATGGCGGCCACGAGCCCCGTATCGGGCCCCAGTTCTGGCCCGAGCGTCTCGAGCAGCGCTGCGAACGCCAGCCAAAGGACGAGGCTCACGCCCTCGCGGGTGCCCAGGTCGCGAAGGCGTTGCAGGAGGTTCGGACGGGTCTTCAGGGCGAGCGCTCCAGGAACGCCCATCCTGCCCGACGGGCGGGGCCCACGCCAGGCAGGCGCCAGGGCGGGTGAGCCCACCGACCGCAACCCCGGGACGGGCCGACGCCGCCCCCACGGCAGTTTGGGGCGTTCTGTAGGGGCGCGGCCCCGTCCGCGCCCAAGGGGAACGATGCGTGGCCCGGTTGGGCGTGGGCTGGGCGCGTGAGGGCTGGGCGCGCGAAGAGCCGGGTGCGCGGGCCTCCTGGCCCGCCTTGGAGAGCGGGGCTGTTCCCCGCGGTGCAACACCCCTTGGGCGCGGACGGGGCCCTAGCCCCTACAGACCGCACCGCGGGGTCCGGAACAAGGCGGGCCGGGAGGCCCGCGCACCCGGCTGCGGGCCGCTGCGCAGGAGCAACGTTGTTGCGGCGGTGACGGCCGCGCCCCAACAGACCGCGGTCAGAGCCGCGCCCCGCCAATTCGGTTCAGCGCGGCCTTCGCGGCCCGCGGCGATCCTCGAACGGCACGTTCACCAGCGGCGTCTGGTACTCGCCGCGCTCCTTGCGCAGCCGGGCCAGTTCCTCAGGGCTCGGCGTGCGCCCGAACACCCCGCCTTCCTCGCGCAGCGCGTCCTGCGCGTCGTTCCACAGGGTGCGCGCGACCGGCCACCAAAGGGGCGAAAGCAGGGCGATGAACACCAGCTTGATGACCCCGTCGACGGTGAGGATCCCGAGGAGCGCCATGACGGAAGTCTAATCGACCAACGGGCACACCACCCCGGAGCGCCCAACCCCGAACCGCCACACTCCCAGCCCGAGGCGCGCCCACCAGGATTCGAACCTGGGACCGTCGGATTAGAAATCCGATGCTCTATCCAGCTGAGCTATGGGCGCTAGTTGGCGGGCGCCGAGCCGGGGGACGGCCGGGCGGGGGGGGCGGGGGAGGCCGGGGGGTCGGGGAGATGGGACTCGAACCCACGACTCGTAGCACCCAAAGCTACGCCTCTACCAACTGAGGTACTCCCCGCGGGCCGCCCGACCCTCGAGGTTTGCACCCTCCAGGCCGGGAAGACCGGCAAGAGCGTACCCGAGGGCGGCTCCGGAACGAGCGGCGTCACCCGCCGCCAGCTTCGCCCTTGGCATGGACCGCGGCGCTGGCTAGTTTGCGCGGCCGCCCGATACGGGCGCTCGATCCATGAAAATCCTTCTTGTCGGCGGTGGTGGGCGCGAACACGCCCTGGCTTGGAAGATTGCGTCGTCGCCCCTGGTCAAGGAGGTCCTCTGCGCGCCCGGAAATCCGGGCACGGCCCAGGTTGCGAAGAACCTCGCCGTGGAGGCGTCGGACCTGGATGGCCTCGTGCGTGCGGCGCGCGAGCACGCGGTCGACCTGGTCGTCGTCGGTCCGGAGGAACCGCTCGTGCGCGGTCTGGCCGATCGCCTCCGCGCCGTCGGGATCCACGTGTTCGGTCCGGGCGCGTCGGGCGCGCGCCTCGAGGGTTCGAAGATCTTCGCCAAGGAAGTGCTCGAACGCCATCGCATCCCGACGGCGCTCTCGCGGCGTTTCGACCGGGCGGGCCTCGCGAAGAGTTACCTCGAAGCGCAGAAGACCTGGCCGCAGGTCGTCAAGGCAGACGGCCTCGCCGCCGGCAAGGGTGTGTTCGTGTGCCAGGACGCTAGAGCCGCGTGCTCGGTCGTCGACACGCTGATGGAGGAGCGGCGCCTCGGCGACGCGGGCGCGGAAATCCTGGTCGAGGAGTTCCTCGAGGGCCAGGAACTGAGCGTGCAGGCGATCACGGACGGGCGCACGCTGCTCTTGCTCGATCCCGTCGTCGACCACAAACAGCTCGAGGACGGCGACAAGGGCCCCAACACGGGCGGCATGGGTGTGATGTCGCCGGCGCGCTGGGTTTCGAAGCGCCTCCTGCGACAGATCGAACAGCGCATCCTGCTGCCCACGTTGCACGCGCTGCAGATCGAGGGGCTCGAGTTCCGCGGCTTGCTCTACGCGGGCCTGATGGTCACCGAATCGGGGCCGCGTGTGCTCGAGTTCAACTGCCGCTTCGGCGACCCCGAAACCCAGGTGATCGTGCGCCGGTTCGGCGGCGACCTGGTGCCGTACCTTTTGGCGGCGGCGAAGGGCGAACTGGAGAAGCTGGAAGCGCCGGAGGGCGACGACCAGATTGCCATCGGCGTCGTCGCCAGCGCCCACGGTTATCCGAACGACGTGCGCAAGGCCGACACGATCGCCGGGCTCGACCGCGCCGGCGCCGAGGAGGGGGTCGTCGTGTTCCAGGCGGGCACACGCCGGCTGGGCGCCGAGGTGGTCACCGCCGGCGGGCGGGTCCTCTGTGTCACGGCCCTTGGCCGCGACGTGGACGAGGCCCGCCGCCGGGCCTACGCGGGCATGGACCGCATCACGTTCGACGGCAAACACTGCCGGCGGGACATCGGCCTGCGCCCGGACCAGATGCGCTGAGCCGATCCGCTGGCGGTGGAGGTTTCGGCCCGCTCGGGGCCAATCGCGCCGCTTCGGCCGTGCTTAGCTCCGGGAAGCGCTTGCACCGGGCGGGGGACCGGCCGATGCTGGCGCGACGCAGGGCTCCCGGAGCCCGACGCGCGTCCCTACCCGTGAACCAATCCAACCTTCGCAAGGCCTTCGAGACGTTCCTGCGGGGGCGGGCCCTCAAGTTCACCAACCAGCGCGAGCGCATCTTCGACCGCGCGTTCGCGACCCACGAGCACTTCACGGCGGAGACCTTGTACCGCTGGCTCGAGGCCGAGGAGGGCGCGCCGGTATCCCGCGCCACCGTCTACCGGACGCTTTCGCTCCTGGTCGAGGGGCGGTTCCTCGAGTCGCTCGACGCAGGGCGCGGCGAGCTCTACTACGAACACGTCCTGGGCCACCGACACCACGACCACTTGGTGTGCCTCTCTTGCGGCCGCATCGACGAGTTCTACGACGAGCGCATCGAGACGCTTCAGCGCGAAGCGGCCCAGAAGAAGGGGTTCGAACTGGTCGACCACGACCTGCGGCTCCTCGGATACTGCCGCGCCTGCGCGAAGAAGCGCGCGGACGAGCCCGGCGCCGCGCTCTCACCCCAGCGCCGCGCCGCACCGCGGGTCAAGGGTTCCGCGCGCGCCGCGGGCCGCGGCCGCCGCGCGCGCGGTCCCGCCAGCGGCGCGCCGTAGTTGTCGACCGAGTGACGGCCTTCCGACGAACTGGCGCGGCCTGCGGGATGGGCCGGGCCTTCAGCCCTTGCCGGTGCTACCGCAATACCTGGGGCGTTGCCCCAGGCTACGATAGGCCGGGGCGTTGCCCCTTTCGGACGGCCGTTCGTCGGTGAGAGGATGCAACTGCGCTGCGCGTCGCGCCGACCTCGGCGCATTGCGCGTTGCACCGACCTTGGCGCGATGCGCGTTGCGCCGACCTTGGCGCGATGCGCGTTGCGCCGTCGTTGGGAGCGCCAACGGCGCGACGGATGGTTGCCGTGCGTTGGTTCGATGCGTTGCGCATCGTAGAGTCTTCTACAGCGCCAACGGCGCGTTCGATCGCAGCCTCGTCGAAGCGCCAACGCCCCGTTCGTTCGTCGCGTCGTCGAAGCGACAACGGCACGTTCGATCGTATCCGCGGCGAACCGCCAATCGCGCGCTCGATCGTATCCGCCGTGAAGCGCCAACGGCGCGTTCGTTCGTAGCGTCGTCGAAGCGCCAATGTCGTGTTCGTTCGCAGACGCGGCGAAGCGCCAACGGCGCGTTCGATCGCAGCCGCGGCGAACCGCCAACGGCGCGCTCGATCGTATCCGCGGTGAAGCGCCAACGCCCCGTTCGTTCGTCGCGTCGTCGAAGCGCCAATGTCGTGTTCGACCGTATCCGCGGCGAAGCGCCAACGTCGTGTTCGATCGGATCCGCGGCGGAGCGCCAACGGCGCGCTCGATCGTAGCCTGGGACAACGCCCCAGGTTCCCCGTGAGAAGGAGGCAAGGGCTGAAAGCCCGCTCCATTCTGCGCACCCGGACTGTGCCGTCTGGCGGATCGTCGATCGATTCGTCGATCGTTGGAACGGGCCTTCAGGAATCCGGTTCGCTCGTCGATCCCGCGCCCCTGCGGATCAACGCTGCGCGAGTCGCTCTTCGAGCAACTCGTGCACACGCTTCGAGGTGAGGCCCGAGCGCGAGCCGTACTCGCGGGCCTCGATGGTCACGTCCGTCTGCAGGTGGTCATGGGCGATGACGGTCATGGTGACGTCGGCGCTCATGTACGTGCCCTTGAGCGTGCGCGGGAACTCGACAACTTCCGGCGGGCCTTCGCAGATGTCGTTCATCACGGCTTGGGCGGTCGCCCAGACGTCCTCGACATCGAGGTTGTAGCGATAGACCAACTTCTGGTTGTTGGTGAACTCCTGGCTGACCATGAAGCCGAGACCCGCGCCCACGGCCACGGCCACGCAGGAACTGGAACCGGCGACGAGGAGCAGGGAGCTGGCGATGGCGAGGAGGCGGTTCGTACGCATGGGGGACACGGGACAGGGGGTTTTGGCGGTCGGAACTAGAGTGTCACGGGACGCGCCCGCGCCTACAAGCCGCGGGGGCCAAAGGCGGTCGAGGGATCCCACCGGCGGGCCCCTGCTTTCCGGTTTGCTTCCGCTGCCGTGCGTGGCTCCCCCCGGACCTGCCGCCTTCGGCGGAAGAAGCAGAACCCACGGGGAGCCACGGAGTGAAGACGGGAGGGAGAAGTCCGTCAGCGCACCTGGGCCGCTAGGTGTACGAGGCGACGGAACAGGGCCAGGCCCTCTCCCTCTTCGCGCGGGCCGAGGCGCGTCCAGCGGGGGTGGTGCCACGGCCGTTGGTTGCGCTCGGGGTGCGGCATCAGGCCCAGCACGCGCCCCGTGGGGTCGCACAGGCCGGCGATCTCTTCGAGGGAGCCGTTGGGCAGCTCCGGGTACTCCGGTTGGCCACCCTCCGCGGTCACGTAGCGCAGCGCGATTTGGCCGCGGCTGCGCAGCTCCTCCAGGCGCTCGGGCGAGGACACCACGAGCCGCCCCTCCCCGTGGGCAACGGGCACGGGCCAGATCTCGCCCGGCACCAGGAACGGGCACTGGCTCGGTTCGGAGCGCAGGTGCACCCAGCGGCACTCGAACCGCCCGGAAGCGTTGTCGACGAGCGCGAGGGTGCGCGCATCGTCCCCGCGCCTTTGGCCCTTGGCGTCGAGGCCCTCGAGGAGCCCGAGTTCCACCAGCACCTGGAAACCGTTGCAGATGCCGAGCACGAATCCGCCGCGGTCCACGTGCTGCTCCAGGGCGTCGCCGAGGCGTTGGCGCAGCTCGCGACCGAAGAGCCGCCCAGCCGCCACGTAATCCCCGTAGGAGAAACCGCCGGGCAGGAGCACGATCGCCGCGGGTTCGAGGCGTTCGGGGTGGCGCGCCAACTCGGCGATGTGGATGCGCTCGGGCCGCGCGCCGGCCCGTTCGAGCGCCTCCACCGCTTCCCCGTCGCAGTTGGTGCCCGCGGCCCGCAGCACGAGGGCCTTGGGGCCGGTGGACGCCCGTTTCGAAGCCTTGGTCGTTTCGGTGTGCAACATGGGGATGCTCAACCCTGGAAGTGTCCGCGGTGGGCCTGGCGCAGGCTGTCCAGGGTGAGTTTCGCGAGCCCCTTGCCGCGGGCGCCGTCGATGCGCAGTTCCGGCTCGGAGACAACCTCGCCGATGCGTGCGGCCGGAAGCCCGGAAAGTGCCTTTTGGAAGGCCTCGGCGTGCTCCGGCGCGACTTCCACGAGGAAACGCGTGGTGGATTCGGAGAAGAGCGCGACGGTGTCGCGGTCGACGCCGTCGGGCACACCGGCGAGCGGCACACGGCTGAGATCGATGTGCGCACCCAGGTCGCCCGCAAACGCGCTCTCGGCGACGGCGACACCCAGGCCACCCTCGGAGAGGTCGTGTACCGCGCGCACCAGCCCCGCGCGGATCGCGCCGTGCAGGGCCGCAAAGAGCTTCGGCGCGCGCTCCAGATCGGGGCGCGGAACCGGCGCGCGGAAGCCGTTCTCGAGCGCGCGACCGTTGTGCTCGAGCCACACCGATCCGCCGAACTCCGCACGCGTTTCGCCGACCAGGAACAGCCCGTCCCCGGCCTTCGCCAAATCCATCGTCACCGCGCGCGAGACATCCGGCACGATCGCAAGCGCGGTGATCAACAGCGTCGGCGGGATCGAAAGCGTGCGGTCGCCGACGCGGTACTCGTTGTTCAGGCTGTCCTTGCCCGACACGAACGGCGCGCGGAACGCGATCGCCGCGTCGTAACAGGCCTGCGCCGCGAGCACGAGCGCTCCCAGGTTCTCGGGTTTGTCGCAGTTGCCCCAACTGAAGTTGTCGAGCAGCGCCGCTTGGCCCGGATCGCCGCCCACCGCCACGACGCCGCGCAGCGCTTCGTCGATGGAAGCGAGCGCCATGTTGTAGGGGTCGAGCCGCCCCTGGTTGGGATTGGCGCCGAGGCCCAGAGCCGCGCCCCGCGTGGAATGGGGCAGCGGTTGCAGCACTGCGCAGTCCCCGGGACCGTCGCCGCGTGTGCCCACGAGCGGCTTGATCACGGTGCCACCCTGCACCTCGTGGTCGTACTGGCGCAGGATCCACGCGCGGCTCGTGACGTTGGGATGCGCGAGCGCGGCGAGTACCGCCGGGCCCACGTCCTTGCACGTCGGCACACCTGCTTCCGGCACGTCCGGTGTCGTCCAGGTCGCGCTGCGCAAGGGCCGCGGTGTGCCCTCGTGCAGGAAGTGCATGTCGAGTTCGCCGACGAGTTGGCCCGCGGATTCGACCGCATTGTTGGCAGCGCCGTCGCGCAGCACGAGCCTCCCCGTGTCGGTGAAACGGCCGATCGCCACCGCTTCCACCTCCTCGGCGGCAAAAAGCGCGAGCAGCTCGTCCAAGTTCTCCGGCGGGACCGCGAGCACCATGCGCTCCTGGGCCTCGCTGATCCACACTTCGTGGCTCGAGAGCCCGGGGTACTTGAGCGGCACACGCTCGAGCCAAACCTCGGCGCCGCATTCCGCTCCCATCTCGCCGACGGCCGAGCTGAAACCGCCCGCGCCGCAATCGGTCACACCGCGGTAGAGACCGCGGTCGCGGGCGACCAACAGACAATCGAGCACACCCTTCTCGGTGATCGGATCGCCGATCTGCACCGCGTGGCTCGATTCGGTTTCGCTGGCCTCGTTCAGTTCGATGGAGCTGAACGTCGCGCCGTGGATGCCGTCGCGGCCGGTGCGTCCGCCGACGGCGACGATCCAGTCTCCGGGGGCCACACGTTTGTTCACAGCCTGGCGCGGCAAGAGGCCCAACGTGCCCGCGTACACGAGCGGATTGGCGGTGTAGTCGCGGTGGAACCAGAGGCCGCCGGACACGGTCGGGATGCCCATGCGGTTGCCGTAGTCGCGCACACCGGCCACCACACCGCGCAGCACGCGCCGCGGGTGCAGCGAACCCTTAGGCACGTCGCCGGGTGCGAGGTCGAGGGGCCCGACGAAGAACGCGTCCGTGTTGGCGATGGGCTTCGCGCCAAGACCGACACCGAGGATGTCGCGGATCACACCGCCGATGCCCGTGCCCGCGCCGCCGTAGGGATCGATGGCGCTCGGGTGGTTGTGGGTTTCGACCTTGATGCCGAGCGCCCACTCCTCGTCGAGCGCGATCACACCCGCGTTGTCGACGAACACACTCAGGCAGAAGTCCCTGCGATCGAGTTCGCGTGTGGCGCGTGCGATGGTGCTCTTCAGCACGTTGTCGATGCGCTGGCCGCGGAAGTCGACTTGGCCCGTCAGCACCTTGTGTTTGCAGTGCTCGCTCCAGGTCTGCGCCAGGGTTTCGAGTTCGACGGCCGTCGGTTCGCGCCGCAACGCGCGGTAATGCGCCTGCACGGCGCGCATCTCGACCAGGTTGAGGCTGAGCTGGCCGGACTTCGAGAGCTGCTCCAGTTCCTTGTCGGAGAGCTCGCAGAGCGGCACGTTCACCGCGCCGCGTTTGCCGCCGCCCGCGGGCGCGCGGAAGGGTAGGTCGTCGGTGCCGATGCGCAGCGTGTCGATGGTTTCGTTGGCGAGCAGGCGGCGGCCCAGGCGCTGCAGTTCGGCCGCGGGCACCTGGCCCTGCACCTCGAACGCGCGGAACGTGGCCACTTCGACCGGGCCGGAGGCGGGCCGCGGACCGGCGCGTTCGAGCAGCGCCGCCACGGAGCGCGCCACGGGATCCATGACACCCGGCTGCGGCGCGACGGTGATGCGCACGGCGCCCTTGGGCGGCGCCGTCGGCGCCTCGCCGGGCGCCGCAATCGTGTACACGTCGACGACGGGGTCGCTCAGGAGCTCGCGCGCGATGCGTTCGACGTCGCCGCGGCTGTAACCCGGCGAAAGCAGCGTGCCGCGCACGGCTACGAGACCGGTCAACCCCTGGATCTCGAGCTCCTTCGCCTCCTGGCCGAGGGCCGCGCCGTGGGAGTCCAGGGCCGGGTCCTTCCTCCGCACGTCGACGCGCCAGGCCCGCGGCAGTTGGAGGTCTGTGGCCGGACGGACCTTTTGCGCCGGGGTGGGGGACATCGGTGCGGCGGGCTTTTCGGACATGGTTCGGGCGCCTTCGTGGCCTGGGTCGGGCCATCCTAGCGGCCCACGGGGGCACTTCCCACGGGGCCGTGCGCGGACTCGTCCTTGCCTGCCCGCCCCCGGGGAAGGACGATGGCGGGCCGGGGAACAGCGCGGCTCCCGGCCGCGCACCCGATCCCAAGGACACCCAGGGCGCAGGTGGCATGAGCGATAGCAAAAGGAACGGCGAGGCGGACGGGTTGGCGCGGATCCCCGGGGCCGACGCAGGGCACGAAGCGGCCGGCGGGGGTGTCTCCCGGCGCGGCAACACGCGCGCGGCCATGCCCTTCGAGCGCGAGATCCACGAGACCGAGGCCAAGCTTGCGGAGCTGCGCGACGCGGCCCGCAGCACGACGCTCGACATCTCCGAGGAGATCGAGAACACCGAGAAGCGCATCCAGGAGCTGATCGCCCGCATCTACTCGGGGTTGACCGCCTGGCAGCGTGTGAACGTCGCGCGTCACCCGGACCGGCCGGTCACGGCGGACTACATCGCCACCATGCTCGACGAGTTCACCGAACTGCACGGGGACCGTTCGTTCGGCGACGACCGCGCCATGGTGACCGGCCTCGCGCGCATGGGCGACCACCGCTTCGTGCTGGTGGCGCACCGCAAGGGGCGCACCACGAAGGAGCGCCTCGAGTGCAACTTCGGCTGCGCGCACCCGGAGGGCTACCGCAAGGCCTGGCGCAAGATGAAGTTGGCCGAGAAGTTGCGCCTGCCGATCGTCACCCTCGTCAACACACCAGGCGCGTACCCCGGCATCGGCGCGGAGGAGCGCGGCCAGGCCCTGGCCATCGCCGAGAACATCATCGGCATGTTCACCCTCACCGTGCCGATCGTGGTCTGTGTGATCGGCGAGGGCGGCTCCGGCGGCGCCCTCGGCATCGGCGTCGGGGACCGGGTGCTGATGCTCGAGCACGCCTACTACTCCGTGATCAGCCCGGAGGGGTGCGCCGCGATCCTCTGGAAGAGCGGCGAGCGTTCCGCGGACGCCGCCGAGGCGCTCAAACTGACCAGCGAAAACCTGTCCTCCCTGGGGGTCGTCGACGAAATCGTGCGCGAGCCCCTGGGCGGCGCCCACCGGGACCCCGCCGGGGCCATCCAGAACGTGCGCGAGGCCTTGACCCGGCACCTGGACGAACTGGTCCAGATCCCCGTGGACCGGCTGGTGGCCGAGCGGCGCACCAAGTTCCGCAACATCGCGGCCCTGGAGGGGCGTTTCCCGACGGTCGCGGTGGGCTAGAGCCCGGGCGCGCCGTCGCCCACGCGGCCAACACTTCGAGCGCCGGGCCGTACGCCCCGGCGATGTCCGTCCAAGAGCAGCCCTCCCGCGGGGATCCCTCAGGGACTAGGTTCCTCCTTTCCGAAGCCCTCGGGGCGCCTCGGCCGCCCGCGGGCGCGGGGGCAGCGCGCGTCGAGGCCACCCGTCGAACCATGCCCGAACCCAGTTCCAAGGCCCCGGAGCCCGGCCGCCGCAGGGAGCCCCCGGACGGCTCGGGCCGTGGCCAGCCCGATGGCGTGGGCCGCGGCCAGGCCGGCGACGCTGCGGTGGGTCGGGAGGCCTCGTCGGGCCCGGAGCGGGGACAGCCCAGCGACCACGACCTGATCCGCCGGGCCCAGAAGGGCGACGAGGACGCGTTCAGCCTGCTGGTCGAGCGCCACCAGCAGCGCGCCTACCGCGTCGCGCGCGCGCTGGTTTCGAGCCGCGAGGACGCCCTCGACCTGGCCCAGGACGCGTTCCTGCGGGTCTTCCGCAGCCTCGAGCGCTTCGACTTCGACCACGAGTTCACGACCTGGCTCTACCGCATCGTCACCAACCTCGGCATCGACCACCTGCGCAAGCGGCGTGTCGTGTTCAGCACGTCGGTGGGTGAGGGCGACGAGGCCGACTTCGACCTGCTCGACGAGAATGCGCCGCGTCCCGATGCGGCGCTCGAGCAAGAGGAAACCGCCGCGCGCGTGCGCGCCATCATCGACCGCCTGCCGCCGCACTTCCGCTCGGTGCTCGCGCTGCGCGAGCTCGAGGGCCTGCCGTGCACCGAGATCGCGCGCATCGTGGGCGCGACCCATGTGACCGTGCGTTGGCGCCTGCACCGCGGACGCAAGCTGTTCCAAGAGGAGTGGGAGCGCCAGGAGCGCCTGCGCCAAACGGGCGGGGTCCAGTTGATCCCCGAGTGTCCGCTCTCCCCGGAATCGGGCGAACTCGAAGGTGGGGGCTCCGACTCCGACGAGCACGACGACTCCGACGATCGCGACGGCCGAGGCACGGGGAGCAACGCCGTTTGAAGGTTCCCGCGCCCCGCACATGGCACAACCCGGACGCGCCCACGCGCGACCGTTCGGTTTGCGCGGATCCGCGCTCGCGCCGCGCCCAAGCCGCCCGTACCTCTCGATCTGACCGCCGTTCCCGATGACTTCGATGCCCATCGATTGCCAAAGCAGCGCCGAGTTGTTGCCCCTCTACGTGGGGGGGGACTTGGAGCCCACAGAGACCGCGCCCCTCGAGTTGCACCTCGCCGGGTGTGAGGCCTGCCGTGCCGAGGCGGCCGCAGCCCAGGCCGCTCGCGCGCTCTTTTTCCAAGTGGCGGGGAGTGACGGCGCCGAGGCCGTGGATCTGTGGCCCGGGTTGTCGTCCGCCCTGGCGCGCGAGCGGACCGAGGGTTCCGCGCAGCACTCGGAGGCGGCGGCTGGCCGATCGGCCGGGGCAGGATTCGGTGCGGATGCTGCGCGCGCCGTTCCCGCGGGGACGCCGGCGTCGGTTTGGATGGCGGAAGGCCACTCGGCGGGCGAAGGCGCCCGGGGCCCGCGGGCGATTCCCGCTGGCGCGGCACTGGGCCTCGGCGGTTCCGCTGGACCCGGACGGCGCGCCCGGCGCTACTCCCTCGCCGCCGCCGCCCTCACCCTGGTGGGCAGCACGGTGTTTTTCGCAGCGCTCTTCGAGAGCGCCCAGCCGGGCGATCCGCGCGGCGACCAACCCCTCGCCGGTTCGGTCCTGGACGGCGCTACCCCGGTCGCGGAGGGGCAGTTGGTCCACGTGGCCCCGCGGAGCTCCGCTGCGAGCGGCCCCGCCGAGGTTGCGCCGTGGGGCCTGTCGTCGCTGCCGCCGGAGCCCGCCGTCGCAGAGTTGCAGGGGGCGCGATTCCCCACCAACGCATTCGACCACCGGGGCGTCGCGGAGGTCGCGGCGCCGAACGACGCGCTCGCCCCCGCAGAAGCCGGCCGCCTGCGTCCAATCCGCGCGGACCAACGCCTGCGCATCGACAGCATCTGGGTGCCCCTGCGCCGCCCCGACGGCGGCGACGGCAACCTGGCGAACGACGGCTGACGTGGCTTGGAACGGACCGGCGAGGCCCAAGTTCCTTGCCTCTCGGATGCCGTTTGGGCCGTTGCCTGACGTCGCTCCAGCTCACAGCGCGGGAGGAAAGCGGCACCGGCCCAAGCTGCGGGGCACGCGGGGTACCAGCCGATAACGCTCTACACCTCGCTACGGGATCTCGGGCTCGTCGATCATCCCGTCCGCCGCCAGGACCGCGATGGTCTGGCGGTAACGGCTGACGAGGACGGCGGGCAAGCCGCTCGGGTGGCCCACGTCGTAGGGCCGCACATCGCCCACTTGGCTGAAGTGGGTGCCTCCCGGCACATGGGAGAGGAGCGTGAACGTCGGACTGGGGGTTGCTGCCTTGTCCAGTTCGAACTCAAGCACCGCGCCCGACGAACTGGACGCGGCGTAGACCCGTGCCCGATCCTGCGGCAGTTCGAACACGCGCACAGGACCGCCCTCCAAGAAGGGCACGTTGAGCAGGGGGCCGACGCCGCCCTCAAACGTTCCTATCCGGTCACCCACTTGGCCGGTGGTCTGGTTGAACTCGAACCAAGCGAGCAGCCCTGGCGACGTGGTGTCGTCTCCATCGATGACGCTGACGAAGAGGTGGTTCCCCGACTGCGCGATCCCCTCCACCTTTTCGTAGAAGCGCCCGTTCCCGAACGGATCGGGACGCGGGTTCGTCGCAACGGTGTAGCGGGTATCCACCACTTCGAAACTCGGATCCCCATTGGCATCGTGAAGTTCGACGACAACCCACCCGTTGCCGCATCCGACGAAGGCCCAGCGCGCGTCCGTCGAGAGCGAGACTTCGTAGACGTGCGCGCGGAGCTCGCCGTAGGTGTCCATGCTGCGCAAGTCCTCTTCAACCCACGTTGCCGCGTCAAAGGAGGAAGTTCCAGGCGCAACGGTGTACCGCCCCAACTTCAACTCGTCCGTCGTCGTCCCTTCGCGCGTGAGGTCGAGCAGCGCGAAATGCCTTTCGAGGGTCGGGGACCAACCGAAGGTGGCTCGGTGGGAGTAGATGTTGCCAGAAGCCGTGGACCATCCAGTCCAAAGTGGGGTGTAGGCGATCGGAGGCAAAGGGTCGGTAGTCGCGGGATCCAGTGCGAACACCAACATCTTCCCGTTCCCCGTGGGCGTCAAGATCGCGTAGTCGTTCTCGCCGAACTGGGCCAGTTCCACTTGCTCCGTGACGTACTCGACGTTGTTGTGGACTGCTGGTTGGTACGAGTCGTAGACCGGCAGCGCCGAGTGCGCTTCGTTTGCGAAGTCATAGAACCAGTC
>WGMC01000031.1 GCA_016125265.1 Planctomycetaceae bacterium | reverse complement strand
GGGCGCAGACTGCGGGGGCAAAGTCCGCGGGGGCGGAGTCGGCGAGGGCGGAGTCGGCGGGGGGGGCGGCGGCGGGGGCGGGGGCGCGGGGGGGGGGGGCGGGGGGGGGGGAGCGGGGGGGGGGGGGGGGGGGGGGGGGGGGGGGGGGGCGGGGGGGTCGACTCACCCCGCCCACAGCAAACGTCATGCCAATGAGCTGGGAGCGTTATTCGCGCGGTTGGCCGCGCACGAAGTCAGCCGAGCCGTCCAACGACGTTACGATCTCGTAACCTCCGTTGCGTGATTTGGACGCGACCGTTCGTTGGCGGGCACCGACGCGTCCCGGTGCAACCACCCCGCCCGAGGCTGGCCCCGGGAAGGCGGCGGCCCGCAGGGCCCCCGGGAGCCCCGCTGCCGGGCCCGGGCGGTAACCGGCACCCTTTGGGGCGCAATGCAGCTTCCTACGGCGGCAGCGGGCCGCAGAGGGGCTGCTGCGAGGACGTGCCCCGCTGCCGTCTACCGCACGCGGCGCGGCCGGGGGTCCGACGGGCCAGGCTCGGCCGCGAGCGCGGCAGGCGCGAGCGGGGAGCGCCACGCGAGAACGAGAGCGGCCTCGACCCCGCGCGAGGCGGAGCCGAGGCCGACAGAGACCGTCTTCGAGGTCGAGGGTCAGGCAGCGCGATCCCCGAGAATGCGCCGCAGGTTCTCCGGTGTCCGCCGGTGGTCATCGTCGAGCAACTCGACGATCCACTCGGCGACGCGCCTTTGGCGCACGAGGATTCGCTTGCCGGGCTCGGGCTCGTTCACGTGCTCGCGTTGCAGCACGAGCGCGAGCACCGGCTCGATCCCGGGCAGGTCGAGCTTCGAGAACGCATCCGCCTCCTCGAACGTCTCGAACGCCTGGAAGACGCTCTCGCCGTTGAGCTTGAACCAGACGCGGTACTCCAACACCTCGTCGAAGACGAAGCCGCCGCCAGCTCCGGCGAGGGGCGAGTAGGTCCCGACCCGCGAAGGGTCCACCACCTTCGGAGGCTTCATGCTGCCTCCTTTCCGACGATCTCGAACGTGACATCACCCCACGCGTTGCCGTTCTTCTCGGCGCGGGTGCAGGTCATGCGGAGGAGACCGTCGATACCGTCGCCGACCAGCTCGGCCAGGCGGGCCGACGCGATCGGCGGCAAGTCGATCTGGAGCGGGCGACCGTCCATCTCGACGCTCAGGCGGAGGTACTTCCTCGCCTTCTTGTCGTTGCACTCGGGGCACTTCGGTCCCTCGTCGCACTGGTCCGACGAGTGGACCCAGCCGGGCCCGAACAACTTGGTGACGATGGTGGAGGCCGTCGGCTTGACGGTCAGCACCGGGTAGATGCGGCCACCGAGGTCGAAGCCGTCGGGGGTCGCCTTGAGGTAGGAGGTGTCGGCCTGGATGGCCGAGCGCGTGTTGGAATCGAACGAGAAGGTCACGTGAGAACTCCCAGCCCGTCTTGGGCAGTGAGGTGTGAGCCTGCTCGCTCCGGGTCCGCCTCGTTGTCGCCGTTACGCGGTACGCGAGGCTGGGCAGGTCAAGTGCTGTGAGATCCGTTCCCGGCGCAACCAACCGGATCGCTTGACGACCTCAGACTACCCACCTCCCGAGCGCCGTGCGGCGCGCTCGGTGTCCGGCGCGCGGCCATTTCCGCTCGTTCCCACAAGGAACGCCCGTTTTCGCCTCCAAGAAAACTTCGGAATTCCAGAGCCGCCCCTATCGGAACCCCGGCGCTGCGGTCGGAAGTTGTTGCCGGGGTGGGGCTCCGTGTGGCCCGGGTCGAGGCGAGGAAGGTCCCCGCCCGGGGCGGGCGTGGCTACTCGACCGCCAGCAGGTCGCGCAACTCGGCGAGGGCCCGCAGTTCCAGTTGCCGCACGCGCTCGATCGAGATGCCACCGAGCACCTCGCCGATCTCGCGCAGGTTCAGCGGCGGTTCGCCAGCAAGCCCGAAGCGCATCGAGATGACCTCGCGGTCGCGCGCGTTGCGCAGCTTGCCCAGGGCGGAGTGAATGCGGGCGTGGTCCTCGGCGGCGGCGACGACCTCGAACGGGTCGGCACCGTCGGCTGCCGAGGGCTCGGGAGCGCCGCCGTGGTCGGCGTCGTCGAAGGACGCCACGATCGGACGGGGCGCAGTGGGCCGCTTGGGGACTCGGATGACGCCGAGGTGGTGGGGAAGGGCCTGCTGGATCGCGTCGCGGAGCCAGTGGAACGCGAACGTGCTGAACAGCACTCCGCGCTCGGGGTCCCACAACTCGGCCGCGCGGCGCAGGCCGAAGTAGGCGGCTTGGCGAAGGTCGTCGCGGTCGAGGCTCGGGTAGCGGCGCGACCAGTGCGCGGCGGCGAAGTCGAGCAGGTGCAGGTGCGACTCGACGAGCCGCGCGCGGCGTCGCTCGTCGGCGGCGATGAGCTGGCCCGCGAGGATGCGGGCGCGGCCGAGCGGGTCGCTCCACTGGCGGCGCGCGGCGTGGGCGCGCGGGTTCTCGGCAACGGCGATCACGCGAAGATCAATTGCGCCCCGTCGAGGCTCGCCACGCGCGCGCCGCCTTGAGCTCGGGGTCGCGCGCGTCGTCGCCGCCGATGTCGTGCCCCGTGACGAGCAAGATGCACGCGGGAACGGACGCGCCCTCCTCCTTCGCCAGGCGGCCGACAGCCTCCTCGCCCATCACGCTGCCCACGGCGCGCTCGAACACGAGGGCCGCCGCCAGCACGTGGAGTGTCTCGCGGCTCAAGCGATCGAGGAGGGTGTGGCCCGCCATGTCGTTAGCAGCCGTGGACGGCGGCGTAGGCGTCGCGGATGGTCGCGTCCTCGTGGAGCAGGCGACTCGCGCACTGCTCGACGGTTTCCCCGGCGCGCTTGCGCAGGCGGGCCATGTCGACCAGGAGCCGATCGAACCTCTCGTCACCGGACGCGCCCTTGGCGAGCGCCACGCGCTCCTCGGCAACGTCGGCGGCGTGGCCGAGGTCGTACAGCTTCTGCATGCGCGCGTCGGACTCGCAGAGCCGCGCGAACGACACGGCGACCGACTCGCCCGGGCGGGCCTCGCGCTTGGCGAGGTCGAGCATCGCCGCTTCCGCAGCGTCGCGCGTCACCGTCGGGGGCGCGCCCTTCGACACGCGATCGGCTTCGGACAGGATGGCGGAGAGGTTGTCGTTCATGGTGTTGCTCTTGCCCACCGAGGCGGCGTCGCGCGCGCGGACGCGATCGGCCGCGAACAGGAGCGCCGTCACGTCGGGGTTGCCGTTGCTCGCCACGCGGGCCATCGCGTCGACGACGTTCTCGCTCGGCTTCTGCTCCATGCGCGCGATGGCGAGGAGCGCGGCCTCGTACTCGTCCGCCTTGTAGCGGGGTTCCTGGCCGTCCACGTGCACGCCGACGGCCTCCTTCACGATGTCTTGCGTGTTCATGGTGTTGCTCTTGCGGAGGATGGCCCCGGCTCCCTCTTGCGCGGGGCGGTCAACGGCGGAGACCTCGGCGAGGTCGAGGGATCGAAGGATGCGGCGGCGACGCTTCATGGTTGGTTGTGGACCGCGTGCGACTTCTCGGCGGCCTCGTACAGCAGGTGGACGATCGAGGAGCCCGACACGATGAGTCGGGCGAGCGCCTCGGTCGCGGTCTCGCCAGGGCGGGCGTGGCTCATCGCCAGCTCAACCGAGGCAAGCAGGTAGTCGCGCGCCGTCCCGATCGGCGCGGCGCGATGTGCGGAGACCTCGATCGCGTTCTCCAGGAGGAGGATCGCCGCCTCGGTCATTCGGCGTCGTCCTCGACCTCGGCGAACTCGCCCACGGTGCCCTCGACCGCGTGCGACAGCGGGTGCCAGTGCATGCGCGGCGGGCGGCGGTGCGGGTCCATCGCCGCAGCGAACTCGGGCGCGGCGTGGAAGGCGGCAGCGGCGATCGCGTGGCGCGACCGGCGCACGAGGCGGTTCCGATCATCGGGTCTACCTCCGGCCTCGGTGTTCAGGTACTCGATGTAGGCACGGCCGAGGGCGCGGAGCGCGGCATCGACCTTCTTGGCGGCTGCCACGCGCTGCTGCCTCGCAGCGTTGGCTGCCTTCTCCCGCACCTTCTGCTGCCGGTGGGCCTCGGCTTGGGCGGCTTCGCGCGCGCGGCGCTCGGCCACGGGAAGGGCGCTCCGCAACTCGACGGCAAGGCGCTCGGCGCTCGCGGCGTCCACACGAGCCGCTTCGGCTTGTGCCTCGTCACCGTCAGCCACGGAAACGCCCAGGCGCTCGCGCGCGTCGGCGAGGTCGGCCTCGGCTTGGGAGAGGGCGGCGCGCAGCTCGGCTACGCGGTCTTGGGTCTTGGTGTTCAGCATGTCGTCAGGCTTGGTGTCGGGTGGAAGGGAAGTGGGGCCGCCGACCCCTGTAGAACCGGCGGCCCCGTCGGTGCGACGCAACCGAGGGGACCTCGCAGCCGGAAGCCGAGGCTGCGAGGTGGAAGGTGGGGCCCGCCGCCGGGCGGTGCTTCGACGACGAGCCCCGAGGAGAACCGATGCGACCAAGCAACTCGGTTCCGTCGCGCTCCACTCCGAGGTCAGCCCGACGAAAGACCCCTCGGGCGCAGAGCGCGTCTTCTCTACGGAGCCGCTCTCCATCAGCGGTCTCCATGTTCGTTGTGGCGCCCGTGGCGACATTCATCGCTCGCGCTCCGGGATCGAAAGGCCCGAGGAAGGTGCGTGGCCATTCGAGCTGTGCTCGGTGCCGTTCCGGCGTGCGAGGGAACTCTCCAGAACCTCGCGCAGCTTGCGGCGCTCGTCGGGGGTCAGCTCCTCCAGCCGGAGCGACAGGTCGCTCGGCTTGCGCTGCGTCACCGTCTGCTCGACGGTGGACTCGGTGCGCGGGGTGAACTCCGGCGCGTGCGCGCGCACGGCGGCGAGGAGGAGCGTGTCCGAGCGGTTGTGCTTGAACCCGACGACCTCGCCCGTGGGCGACACGATCGGAACGGCGTCGCCGATGGTGGCGCGCCTGTACAGCTCGGCCACGAGCGAGCCCGCGTGCTCCTCCAGCGCCGCGTCCCACTCGGCCGCGAACTCGGGGTCACGCGCGCGCTCGTCCTTGAACGTGCTCACGACGCCGTTGCCCCTCGCGTTGGGGCTCGCCTCGCGGGCGGCGCGCGTCGCCACTCCGCACGCGCGGAGGGCGTGCAGAAACGCGAGCTTGCGTTGCTGCGTCAGGCGCTGGCGGTTCGCGCGCGAGAGGCTGTCAGGTCGTCGGGCCATTCCGTAGAACCCTCGGTCGGGTTTGTGGAATCGAAAAGGCCCGCGCTGGAAGAATCCGACCCCCTGTGCGGCGTGGCGCAGTCCGGCCGGTCGGCGTTGGTGTGCGCGGGGTTTCGAGCGTGGGCGGAGGCGCGTTCGAGCCCACGGCCGCGCGGCGAACTCGCCGCACCTCGAACATGACGTGCGGGTGGGTTTCCGGCTTTCGGAGGGTTCTCTGCAACCCGCTCCGAACGCGGCCCGCGACGACCGCGCCGCGCGCTTCGCTCCGGCCTCGGGTCAGATGGAATCGAGCTTCGAGTGGATAGAAACCCTCTAGAAGTCGGAAACCCACCGCCACCTCCAATCTCGACACCTTCCGGTGGGTTGGGCTTCGCCGACGCGACGCGGGCCCGGCACGCCGACGATCGACGCACCAGGCCCGCTCGACATCGACCTCGACGCCTACCCGAGCACGTCGTGGTCGGCCTCGTCCTTCATCGCCACCTCACCGCCGCGCTCGGGCTCGCGCCCATCGGTCCGCGTCACACGCCAGATCGCGCCGTGCTTGTCCTCGCCGACCTGGTTCAGCGTCAGGCCGCCGACGATCTTCCGGCGGTGCTTGCGCAGGACCCACCCGACGCTCTTGGTGCTCCACGCGGGCCGCCGCGTCGCCTCGACGAGCAGCCCCATCAGCTCCTCGTCGTTCTTGAGGTCGGCCGCGTGCAGCTCGTTGTCGCCGAAGGCGTCCATCCAGCGGACGAGGATCGCGCCCAGCTCGCTGCCGCCCTCGTTCTCCTCGACGAGCCGCTCCATGGTCCGCGCCGGGTCCCCGGCTTCCGTCCACAGGAGCGCGGCGCGCACGAGCTGGTTCCACCGGCCGAACGAGCCGACGGGCGACGGCGGCTCCGCGCCCTCGGCGAGCACGCGGGCCCGCATCACGGTCAGGGCCGCGACCACGAGCTCAGCCCGCCGCTCACGCGCGAGGTCCCTCGGGTCGAAGCCGAACGCGCGGCGCTCGGGCCGCTCGACCTTCGAGTCCAGCAGGCACTTCACCGTCCGCCGCGCCATGTCCCCGTGGATCTGGAGACCGTTCCCGGTCGCCATCACGAGCACGTCGCACGGCAGCTCGACCTTCTCCGACCGGCCGAGGATCCGAATGGACACCTGCCGCTGGGAGATGACCGAGCACAGCGTGTCGCCGCCAACGGCTCGCTCGCAGTTGTCGATCAGGAAGCAGGCATCCCCGGCGCGCAGGGCCGCGCCGATGCGCTTCTCGTCCTCGCCCTCCTCCTTGCCCTGCGAGAACGACGCGGGCTCGTTGCCGGTCACGATGATCGCGGCGGTCTCCGCCAGCAGCGTCTTGCCGGTTCCGGCCGTCGGGGCGTCGAAGGCGTGCAGCGGGATCGCGCCGAGCGAGGCCCGCACGAGGCCCGACAGGATTGCCGACAGCGCGACCGAGCGGGCGTCGGCGTCCTCGAACGGGAAGCCCGCGAGCAGGTCGCCGAACAACGCCAGCGCCGCCACGGCCTCGGCGCGGGTCGGGCGGTCCGGCACCGGCGGGAACGCAGTCCCGCCCGGCGCGAAGATCAGGCCCGAGGCGGCGTCGTAGCCCGGCACCTGGAGCACCGAGCCGTCGGCCCGCAGCGTCGGAGCGGTGACGATCCCGCGCAGCGTCGGGAACGGCCACGAGCCCGCGCGCGAGAGCAGGAGCAGGCCGTGCTTCGGCTGCGGGTCGGAGGGCCCGTCGTCGTCCTTGAGCTTCCGCCGCCACTTTCCGGCGCGGGACATCTGGTCCACGAGCCAGAGCGCCGAGGCCGGGTAGATCACGAGCGACTCAGCGGCGCGGCGCAACTCGTCGTCCTCGCCCGAGACCGCACCGTGTTTGACGAGCCGCACCAGCTCGGTCCCGCGCTGGTAGATCCGCACGCCCGCGCGCACGAGCGCGTCGGTGGCCTGGTCCACGACCTCGGCGACCTCGCCGAGGTTGGTGTAGATGGTCGGCCGGGGAACCGGGCGGCCCTCGGCCTCGCGCACCTTCTCGATCTGTCGATCGGCGTAGCCCTCGGGGTCGCGCTGGTCGAGCACGTGCGCGCTGATGCCCCAGCCGGGATCGAGCAGGAAGCCCCGGATGGTCGGGTCATCCACGTCGGCGCGCACGAGCGCGCAGACCACGTGCCAGACGACGGCCGAGCGGTCGCCCACCCAGGTCGCGCCGCACTTTAGGCCGAAGGGGATCGAGCCTTCGCCGCCGTCGGTCCAGCGCCCAGGGTCCTCGGGGTCGCACCCCTGCGCGATTGCGACGCGGCACAAGCGCGCGACCTCGCGCGGGAGCCGGTCGAGGTTCGCGCTCGGGTCGGACCCGGCTTCGAGCGTGACCGCCGCCGCCGCGCCGTTCGGGGACAGACTCGCCGACCGCACCGACTCGGCTTTCTCGAAGCCGTCGAGGTCGTGCCGCTCGTCGTTGAACTCGACGACGGCCGCCAGCGCCTCCGTGCGCCCCTTGTCGCGCTTCCGGGCGTCGGGCCTATTGATGCTCCCGGGGAGTCGCATCACGCGATCGACGTTGTGCGTCGCGTCGCCGCCGAGCAGGTCCCCGAGGTGCCTGTTCCAGAGCCCGGCGTCGTCCGCCGCTGCCTCGGTTGCCTCCGCGATCAGGAAGGGCACGCGGAGCCTCCAGAACGCCTGGTAGCCGCCGCCGGAGAACACGATGGTCGTGGGCTTCGGGATCCCGAGCGCCGACGGGTCCAGGAGCAACTTGCGGATTCGCTCGCGCTCCTCGGCCAGGTCCTCGCCCGCGCGCGGGTCGAGGTCCACGTGCAGGGCGTACAGGCCCTGGATGTCCACCTTCTTGGGCTTCTCCTTGACGGTTTGCTTCCGGCAGGCGTTCGGCGTCCAGTAGATGTTGCGCCGCCCCTGCGTGCCCTGGTCTTCGAGCCAGCCAAGCAGACGCCCGCTCTTGACGTCGTTCGGCCCGAAGGTGTCGGTGAACGTCGCCCGCCCCTTCTTGGGCTTGTCGGGGATCATCGAGGTGAGCACCCACGGCCCACCCGGGAGCCAGCGCTCCAGGAACTCGATCGACTTCGCGTACTGCGGCTCGGGGACCGCCGACTCGTCGGGCTGGTTGGAGGACATCAGGCCTGCCCTCCCTCGTGGCGGTAGATGCGCCACGCTTCCTCGGCGGCCTCGATCGCCTCGGGGCTCGCGCCGCGCAACCGGAGGTGCCCGAGGACGTGCCTCGCGGACGAGGCATCGCGCGGGCGGCGCTCGTCGCCGATCCACTCTCGCGCGAAGTCGCCGACCGGATCGTCCCGGTGGCGCAGCTTGCGGTTGCAGTAGGTGTCGAACCGCGAGCCGTCGGGCTCGGGCGAGCGGCCCTCGCCGTGGCGGAAGGTTGCGCACCACTCGTCGATCTCGGACCGGCGCCAGCGGTGGTGTCGCTGGCCGAAGACGATGTGGCGCGGGAGGTAGCCCTTCGACTTCCACCCCTCCAACGTCTTGTAGGGGATGCCCAGGTAGGTGGACAGCTCCCGGAGGGAGAGGTACTCGCGCCCCTCGGGAACGGCCGCGCTCGGGCGGCCGGTACTCTGCTGACTCATTTCGGGTGCTCTGCTTCGGGCACCGAGCCTGCGGAAGCTCGACGCGCGGACCGATCAGAGTCACCGTGCCAGCATCGAAGTCGCCCCTGTCTGGGGCCTGAGCGTTCGTACCATGCCCCGGCCAAGCCGCGCCGGGACGCCTAGAGTCGCACCAAACGAATAGCCCGGAATCCGGGTCGAGGCTAGGCGACCTCTTGAGAATCCCCGGAATCCTCCGCCCGCTCCGAAGACGGTTTGCGAGCGCGCTCCAGGAGGAAGGCGGCAACCATTTCCACCCGCCCCCGGAGGTAGTCGATGTCCCCGTGGTTGATGTAGCCCTCGGTGACGTCCCCCGCCGCCGCGCGATGGTTCATCAGGATCTTCAACGCCATCTTGCCGACGCCCGAGTGCTCGGCGGCCGTGGCAAACGTATCGCGGAGGCGATGCGGGGAAGGAAGCACCCCGACCTTGCGGCCGTCGGAGGTGTATCGCTGTTCTTTTGGCTGGGCGACGTGCGAGACACGCCCCGCCGAGTTGGTCGAGGGGAACGCCCAGCCCTGATCGTTCCCGTACATGATGTGGTTCTCGTCGCGGCGGCGCTTGAGGATCTCCAGCGCCGGGGTCGAGAGCGGGACGGTAAAAGCGCGGTCCTCGCCCCCTTTTGGACGAGGACGGTGGATGCAGCCCGGCGGGATCTCGACGGTGCCGACGAGCACGGGCTCGTCCCCTAGGTTGACATGTTCCCACCGAACAGTTTTCGCGTCGGTGGCGCGGAGCCCGGTGAACAGGATGAACCAGTTGAGGTCCCGGCGGACGTGGTTGGCGATCGAGTCCACGGCGCGCGCCCACTCGCCGAGGCGGGCCCACGGGATCGGCTCCTGCCGCCGCCGCTCCTTGTTCCAGCGGCCCGTAAGGGCGACGGTCGGGGCCGTCTCCGGCAGCTCGGGGAAGCGGCGCGCGGCGGTGTTGTAGACGGTTCGGAACAGTCGCAGGACCCGGTTCGCCGAATACTTGCCGCGCTCGCTGACGCGCTCGTGCCGACGGATCACCTCGTCCCTGGAGATGCTGCTAAGGGGACGCGAGAGCCAGTCCCCGAGGTGGCGCGTGATCTCCACCCGGCAGTTCTCGATCGAGAGCGGCGCGCACTCCTTCGCGCGCATGGCGGCCTGGTGGAAGTTGATCGCCTCGTCGAGGGTGACGCCCCGCGCGGCCTCTTTGCGCTTCTCCTCGGCGGGGTCGATGCCCTTGTCCATCGAGACCAGCAGCTCCCGCGCGCGCTCCCGGGCTTGCCCCACCCTCCAGGTTGGCCACTTGCCGATCGTGACGCGGCGCGTGCGGCCGTTGATGTCCTTCTGCACGATGAAGGAGCGAGCGCCAGAGCTGCCGACGCGCAGGCCGAAGCCCGCGAAGGTGTCGTCCCAATGGAGGATCGACGGCTTCCCGTCCGGCGGCAGCGGAGCCTTCTCTACGGAATGCTCCGTGAACTTGAGTCGAGCCATTGTTGCTACTCCGTGTTGCGGTTCTCGCGTTGCTTGCGCGGCAGGCGGCCTCGGAGCCCCCTCCGGGCGCGCTCGGCGTCCACGACGCGGCGGACGGCCTCAGCCCTCTCCTCGCGGGCCGCCTGCCGCTCGGCGTCCCTGACGCGGCGCTCGCGTGCGCGACGCTTGCCGTCGGCCACGGCGTTGCTGTCCTCGCCGCCGGTGCGGAGGTTGTAGGACCACTTCGAGCTGGCGGTCGGCGAGCCCACGAGCGCGCGCTCCATCGCCGCCGCTTCTCCGCGCGTGTCGAAGACTTCCAAGATGGTCTTCGAGAAGGCGGCGCGGCCGTGCTTCTGGACAGCGCGGCGGATCGCATCGCCCGACCCGAGGTAGCTCGTGTCCGCCTTGGGCGTCTTCCCCTTCGGAGCCGTCCTGATGCCGACGTAGTAGCGGCAGCCGCCCTCGGGAAGGGCGCGGGTCAGGAGGTAGCAGTAGTGGCGCTGCACGCCGAAGCGTATCGCCACCGTTGTGCGCGGGACCTTACTTCTTGCGGAAAGGATCCGAGTAAGGTCGAAGGAAGGGGCTCGCGCGGGGTCCCTTGGGGGAGCCTTCGGGGCATCGCAAACCCTTGCGCCCTAAGGCCCTTTCGAGGATTCCGGGAGCTTTCGGGGCGGCTTCCTCCTCGGCCGTCCCGAGTTATGAAGCCTGTGCTCTAACCGACTGAGCTACCTCGCCTCGCACTCCCCCGGTTTGCGCCCGTCAGGCGGGTTCCGGGGGGCGAGGACTCTAGCCGGGGCCCCCGGGGCGCGGCAAGGGCCTTCCACTCCCGCGCCCGAACGCACCCCGTTGGCCGCCGAATCGGCGGCACCGCCGAAAGGTCCACGGACGAAACTCCAACACGGAAACCTGGCGGTCCATCGGCGCCTGCGGCGTCTCTGGCAGGCGGGTGGGAAGGCTCGGGGCCGTGGCCGCAGGCGCGCTCCACGCAGTTCGCCGCCCCCCCATTGCCGCCGAGGCCTGTACCCGTCCCCGGTGGCACCGAGCCCCGGTGGCACCGAGCCCCGGTGGCGCCGAGCCCCGGCGGAACCAAGCCCGGGTGGCAACAAGAAGGGACCCGCGAGGAGAGGAGCCGGGGCGTGCATTCGCGCGCCCCGGACTTTTTTGTTCTGCGCGCGGCGGGCCGCGATTCTCGAGCAGTTGCCGGACCTGGGGCGAGAGCACAATCTTTGCTGAATTTTTGGGGACCGACCTCGACTCCCGCCGGGGGTGTCGTACACTTCGAGGGTCAGAGGTTCGCCTCTGACAATGGGATCCGTCGGGGAACGCTGGGCGTTGCGAGCCGCCCAGTGTTCGGGAAGACCGGCGGGTCTCGTCTCTCCCTCGGGCCGGCGCTGGGCAAGGAGCGCCGGCCCCCTTTTTTCCCCAGGGGATCCTTCCCAGCGCGAACGCCGTCGCCCGGCATGCCCGCGCCACACAGCCTGCCCGCGCGGAGCCCAACCCACTAGACAAGCCGGGGGACCCGACTAGACTTCCGTGGGATCCGTCGGGGACGCCGCGGTTGCGAGCCCGCGAGCGTCTGGGAAGACCGGCGGATCGCTCTCCCTCGGGCCGGCGCTGGGCAAGCAGCGTCGGCCCCCTTTTTTTGAAGGGGGGAAGCTCTTCCGAAGCGGCAGGACCTGCCTTCTTGCGCAGTTCAGGCCCGTGGGCGCGAGGGGGCCGCGCGAAGCGTCGACGGCGCCCCGACGAAACGTCCGCTCGGGGGCGTTTGGATCAGGGCTGGATGTCGAGCACCGCAAACGCGCCGGTGCCGTTCGGAGTCACCACCAACTCGGCCGTCGCCGGGTCGTGGGACAGGAACGCCGGGGGCACGCCGCCCACGAGCACCTGGCTGGGTGCCTGCGCGTAACCCCGCAGCACCAGCGTCAACGGCTTGCCGTCGGTGGTCCACGAAGTGATCGAGAGGGGCGCCGTCGTGTCGAGCGCCGCGTCGCCCAGCTCCAAGGCCAACCGACGCACGCCGCGCGCACCCTGCACACCAAACGCGTTGCCGCCGCTCAGGCTGAGCGCCAAACGGTAGCGCGCGACCGTGTTGGGTTCGATCTCGAGCACTTCCGACATGCGGTAGCGCTCCTGGCGGTCCGCGAAGATCTCCGCGCTGCCGCCGCCCAGTGCACCGGGCGCGGGCGCCGTTGCGGCGGCCACGTAGTCCACGGCGGTCGCCATGTTCAACGTCGCCCAGGCGTGGGTGTTGCCGGCCTGCACCTCGTTGACGGTGACGATCGCTCCTTGCGCCAACAGGTAATCGCGCAGCGAGCGGTTGTACTTCACGAGGTTCGTGTTGGGGTCTTGGTTGTTCCAGTGGAGGAACACACGCAGGTCCTTCAAGTTGATGGCCTGGGCCGTATTCGGATCGACGGTCTGCCCGAAGATGCGCACGGGATTCACGCGCCACCAGGCGAAGGGATCCTGGGTGGGCGACGCGCCGAAGTGGTCGGGATTCTCGAGCAACTGCTTCAGTTGCACCGTGCCCGTCGAGTAGTTGTCGATCAGGTCCATGGTGCCCGTGTGGTTGATCACACCGGCGATGCGCACGGCGCCCTTGGGATCCTGGTTCCGCAGGGCGTAGGACACCGCGTTCAACCCGCCCATCGAGAACCCAGCGGTGTAGACGCGGTCCTGGTTGTAGACGAAGCCCAAGTTGCGCACCCAGGCCAAGCACGCATCCACCGCGGCTTGGGACGCGGGGTTCCCCATGTTCGTATCGGTGAGCCCGTAGGGAGCCAGCAGGTACCAACCGCGCTGCGCGCAGATCTGGGGCAGACCCGAAGCGTTGTAGACGCTGTACTCGCTGACGCTGAACGGGTGGAAACCGAGCACCAGCGCACGCTCGGCCGGCGGCGGAGCGCTGGGACTCGCCGGCACCTGCAACAGGAAGCGCTCGATCCGCGTCGGGTGGCCGGACGCGGGCGGGAAGAGCAGCACCTCGAAGGTCGGGTCCGCGATCGGTTTGGGGAGCAGCCGGGCCAGGTAGGTGCCCTTCGGATCCACGAAGTAGCCGGTCAGGGTCGTCGGGCCGGGCACCAGGCCGCCGATGCTCGGCATGTCGTCCGCGAGGAACGTGCCCGGCGGCACCGCGGGCGCGGGGGCGGGCGGACGCCCGGGCAGCGCGGCTTGTGTTCCGGCGCCGGCAGCTCTCGCCCCTGCTGCTTTGGCGACCGGGGCCTTGGCGACTGGCGCGGCGACGGGCGCGGCCGCGGGTCCGGCCTGGGCGGTGGAGCCGGGCGCGGCGGCCCCCTGGTTGGTCGCCTGGACTTGGGCGGGCGCGGCTTGAGCCGCGGCGGCCAGGGCCCACAGCAGGAGCGCGCCGGGGGCGAGTTTGGCGAAGCTGTGGCTGGAGCGGGTCATGGTGGGCTCTGGCGGAAGTGTCGGCGGAATCCCGGGCGGAGGGGACCCGCGGGAGGTCTCACTTCGACCCCTCGCAGGGGCGGACGGTTCCCCGGCAAGCATAGCCCGCCGCCCCAGCGGCCCACCGCGCAGCCGCCGTGGACCCTCCGCGTCCCCCCCGCGGACGTGCCTGAGCCGGGCCCGGCCGCGATGCGAACTGCCCGAGGGCCCTAATCGGGCACCAAGAACTCGGCGCTGAGGCCGTGCCGGAGCCCCCGCAGGCTCAACCGGCCCTCCGCGGGCACGCCGGCGGCCCCCAGGGACTCCAGGGCCTCGGCGAGGCACACGAGCCCCGCCGGCAGGACGGCGGCGCGGGCGGGCTCGATGGGCAGGTCGAGCCGCGCCTCGAGGTCGAGGGCGAGCAGCCGCCGGGCGTGGCCCCGCAGGCTCGCCGCCGACAGCACGAGCCCCTGCCCTCGGCGCGGGTCGTAGGACTCGAGGCGTAGTTCGAGACCCGCGGCGTTGTTGGCAGAGCCCCCGATGAGCCAGGCCCACGGCTCGCGCGGGTCCGTCGGCCGCCCGGGGCGCCCTCTCGGACCGAGCGCGCCTTCGAAAACCTGCCGCACTCCGCGTTCCAGCGCCCCGAACGCGCCGGGCGAGGCCCGCTCCCCCCCACCGAGCCAGTGCTCCGCGGCGCCGACGGCCCCTAGGGGCACACTCGCGAAGTCCGCGGGGCCCGGGCCGGTGATCTCCGTGCTCCCGCCGCCCACGTCGACGGTGAAGGCCGGCGCGCGGCCGCCGGTCGCGCCGATCCAGCCGAGCCGGGCCTCGTCCGCCGGCGCGAGCACGGCGAAGCGCAGTCCCAGCTCGACCTCGACCCGCGCCGCGAAGGCGGCGGCATTCCGGGCACGCCGCAGCGGCTCGGTCGCGACGGCTCGGCGCCGATCCGGAGGCACCCCGAGGAGGTCCATGCGGCGCACGTAGGTCGCGAGCACGTCCACGGTGCGCTGCACGGCCACCGGGTCGAGTTCGCCACCGGGCGCGAGCCCCGCGCCCAGGCGCGGGTGCAGCGAGTGGTCCTCGACCACCTCGAGCGCACCGCCCGGCCCGCGCCGGCCCAGCAGCAGGAGCGCGCACTGCGTACCGAGATCGAGCACCGCGAACGGTGCCGAACTTTCGCCCGCGGGGCCCGCGAACGCGGTCACGGTGTGCGGTCCCCCAGCACGACGCGCACGGGCCCGTCGACGGGCAGACGCAGGCCGCGCGAGTGGCTGGAGTGCCACTGGTGGTCCACACGCAGGCGCCACCGACCCGGGGCCGCCTGGTCCGTGCGGTAGCGACCGCCGACCGCCGGAACGGACAGGGTCGGCGCCGCGGGGCTGGGGCCCTGTTTGTCGGGATCGAGGGGTTGCAGTCGCACCGCGGCGCCGGAGATCGCGACGCCCTTCGTGTCGACGACCTCGATCTCGACGACGACGCCGCGCTCCATCAGCACGGTCCCGATGTCGTGTTCCATGCCGGGCTCGAGCAGTACGGTGCCGAGGTCCAACGCACGCAGGCCGGGTGCGCGCAGGGAGAGCGGAGTCGGGCGCGGCGCCAATCCGCTCCAGCGGAAGGTCGCACCTTCTTGGATGGGGGTTCCGCCGCGGGGGCCATCGAGGCTGAGGTTGTCGGGCGGCGCGTTGCTCTCCCGCTCGAGCACGTGTCCCACGAGCACGGCGCGCTCCGGACCGCGCATCGGCGCGACGACGATTTCGACGGGCGCGAGCGCGGGTGCGTCGAACTCCACGGGAGCGACGAGCTCCCACTCGCTCGACCAAAGTTCCATGCGGTGCGGGCCGACCGGCAACGTGTCGAAGCGCGCGCGTCCGAACGCGTCGGTGGTGTCCGAACCGGAGTTTCGCCCGCGGCCGCCCGCGGCGTCAACGGCGCGCGCGCGAACGAAGAGGCCCGGCACCGCATCCCCCTCGCGCGTGCGCACCGTGGCGACGAGCGAGATGGCGGGCTCGAGTCCGATGTCCGGGTGTTCGACTCCCGCGCGGTGTTCGAAGCGCAACTGGACGGGGCGGTGTTGGGCGGCGCTCACGCGCAGTTCCGCGGGGCCTTCGGCGAAGGCCGCGATCTCGAATCGTCCGTCCGCGCCGGTGACCGCATCCCCCGCCGTGTGGTACGGCGCGTCGCGCACGGACGAGCTCCGCAACACACGCACCTCTGCGCCCGCGAGGGGTTCGCCGTTGGCGCGCAGCACACGCCCGATGAGCGGCGCGGCGCGCGGCAGGCGCAGCACCAGTTCTTGGGAAGCCGAAGCGCGGAGCGAGCCGGTGCTGGTGTAGAGCGCGCCCCAGTCGTCGCGGCGAGCCGCGGGCGGCTCCGCGAGCAGCGGCCAGCGGTCGCCCTGCGGCAGGTCCGCAAGTTCGAAGGTGCCGTCGGACGCGCTCACCGCGCCGATGTCGTCGCCCTCGGCCGCCAACACGCTGCCAATGCGATCGGGGGAGCCCGAGCGCACCCGCACCCCGCCGGCCGGATTGCCGTCCGGATCGAGTACGCGTCCGCGCACGACGAGCGGCGCCGGTACGGTGATCTCGAGATCCACGGTGCTGCCGTCCGCCGGCGCTTTCACGTCCCGACCGCGTTCCGCGCCGAACGGCGCCGTCGCGGTGATCCGCCAGGTGCCGGGCACGAGTCCGTGGAACCGCACACGACCAGCTTCGTCCACGACACCCTCGACGAGCAGCGCGTCGCGGGCCGTCTCGGGCCGCGAGCCGCGCTGCGGCAAGGCGCGCACCGCCGCATCCGCAACGGGGCGTCCGTGTTCGTCGCGGACTTGCACGGCGACTGTCGCGCCGGGTACGGGTTCGATCCGCTCCACGCGGCGCTCGCCACCCTCGAGGCGCAACCCTTCGCGGAACGGCACGTGCAGGCCGCCAAACTGCCCCTGGTAGGCGTAGTCGCCGGCGGGCAGGTCCACGGCCTCGAACCGGCCCGGCCCGGTGCGCTCCACGTCCACGGCGAGCCAACGCCTGCCGTCGGACACCTGCTGGCGCCACAGTTCCATGCGTCCTTCGCCGGGGAGCGAACTCGGGCCCTCGAACACGAGGTGCGCCGCGGGTTCGAGGCGGAACTCGAGGAGTTCGTTCAGGTCGACCGCCGGTCGGCGCAGGGCGAGGTGCCCGGGCGCTTCGACGAGCACGTCCGCGCGCGTGCCAAACCGCCAGGCGAGTTCGAAGTCGCCGTGGGCATCCGTGTCCGCCTCGGCGTGCCGGTCGGCGAGGTCGAGCCGCACGGTCGCGCGAAGACTCCCGTTGGCGAGGGCGCTCCCCGCGGCCGACGCCGCCGACCCCGAACCCGCCGACCCCGAACCCGCCGACCCCGAACCCACCGCGCGCACACGCCCGCGCACGAGCAGGGCTGGCGCCTCCGGCTCGGCGTCCGACTCCGCCGCAACGCCGATACGGGCGCCGCGCGAATCCAGGGCATCGGCTCCCCCCACCGGACCATCGCCGTAACCGCCGCCCGCGAGGTCGGTCCAGGGTGGCTGGGCGGGGGTGGTGGGTCCCGCGGCGCGCCGTTTCGCGCCCTCGCCACCTGAATCCGAATCGGACCTCCGTCCAGTGGCGTCCGCCGGCGACGCGCCCGCCGCGACCTCAGCGGTCCCGAAGGACAGGGCGCCGCTCCCCGGGCCACTGCCGATCGCGAGCGACAGGACCAAGACGCCGAGAGCCAGCGCGGCTCCCAGTCCGAGCAGCAAGGTCGACGTGCGCGGGGCGCCCATGGGCCCTGAGGGTACCCCAAGGCTCGTTCGGGCGCCGCGCCGGCTCTCTGGCCCGACTGTGCGCGCGGGTCGGGCGGTCCCGACCCTCGCACTCCGGATTCGCCGTCAGGCGGCCCGGCGCGACGCGGCGGAATTGAAGTGGATGCGCACCTCGTTGCCCGCCAGCGCGACGTCGATCTGCTCGCCGTAGAGCGCGCCGACACCCTTCACCAGTCCGGGCATCAGCGCGACGAGCCCCCGCGGGGAGTCGTAGCGCATCACCAGGCGTTCGGGCTGCGCGTCGTCGTAGACAAATCGCGGCGGCCGCGCGTTCTCCATGCGGCGCGTGACCGTGTCGTGCACGCCGTCGAGGGACAGGAGGAACTCGCGGGCGCTCTTCGCCTTCTCGAAGAACACGCCGTAGACCCGGGGCGCGTAGGTCTTCGACCAGTGCATGCCAAAGGCCTCCATGGCGGCTTCCTTCGAGATGCCGAGCACCGCGGCGGCCTTGCCGATCATCTCGACGACCGTGCCGTCCGGCACGTCTTCCATCGTCGAGAACACACGCGCATCGTCGATCCCCTCGGCGGCCAGCACGGCCTTCCACTTGTCGTCACCAAAGTTCTTGCGGATGAGCTCTTCGAGGCACTTGACGATCGTTCCCTTCATCGTCGGACGTGTTGGCTTAGGCTGGGTGGTTCTATCGGGATCAGCGCTGGTACCCGCTGAGGTGCTCGCCGAGCTCCGCGGCGAGTTGGCGCAGTTCGCCCGCCGCCACACGGGCGTCGGTGGTGCTTTCGCGTGTGCGCTCGGCGACGTTCGCCACTTGCAGGATGGTGCTGGCGATCTCCGCGGTGCCCTCGGCCGCCTGGCCGACACTCTTGGCGATCTCGCGCGTGGTGGCGGTCTGCTGTTCGACGGCGCTGGCGATCGTCGCCTGGATGTCGGCGATGCGGTTGATGATGTCGCTGATCGCGCCGATGGCATTGACCGAGCGCGTCGTGTCGCCTTGGATCGCCTCGATCTTCTGGCTGATGTCCTCGGTCGCGCGGGCGGTTTCCTTGGCGAGTTCCTTCACCTCGTTGGCGACGACGGCAAAACCCTTGCCCGCCTCGCCCGCCCGGGCCGCTTCGATGGTCGCGTTGAGCGCGAGCAGGTTGGTCTGCTCGGCGATACCCGTGATGACTTTCACGACCTTGCCGATCTCCGCGCTGCTGACGCCCAACTTTGCCACCACCTGGTTGGTCGCGCCCGCGACGGCGACACCCTCGGAGGCGACGCCAGCGGCCTGGCCCGCGCTCTTGGCGATCTCGAGGATGCTCGCGTTCAACTCCTCCATGCCCGCAGAGACGGTCTGCACGCTGCGGCTCACGCCCTCCGCCGTGGACGAGGACGTCGAAGCCTTGGCCGAAGTCTGTTCCGCCTGTGTGCCGAGTGTTTTGTTGAGCTCGATCAGCTCGTCCGCGGCCTTCGCGACGGCGCCCGAGTTGCCCGAGAGGCTGCCGAAGGTGGTCGAGAGGCGCCGCACCAACAAAGTCACGGCCTTCCACGCGGGCGCCAGCGCACCGCCTGTGCCCGGTTCCGAAGGCGCGCGCAGGTCGCCGGCGGCGATGCGCTCGATCGCCTGCGTCAGGCGAAGCACGTCCGCCTCGAGGCCCTCGACGGGGTGCGCGAAGGGCGCCGCGGGGGCGGAAGCGGAAGAAGCGACAGTTCGAGACGAAGCGGCGTCGGGGCTCATGGGGGTGCAGCGCGGCGTCGTGTGGCCTCCGGCGGGAATGCCCCTAGCCGGCCCGTGAAAACCCGCAGCGCTTCGGAGTATGTCGACCCGGCCAACCGAGAAGCTGTACCCCTACCGCCGCGACGGGACGCACCTTTGCAGCGACGCAACCGGGGCGGAGACAAGGACGCCGTCCCCGGGCGGCGGGGTTCGGAGGCGGGCGGGGCTGCGCCCTCAGCCGAGGGCAAACGCCTCGCCGCGGCCCGAGCCGTCGAGGTCGAGAAGCAAGAGTCTGGCGCCACCGCGGTCGAGCACCGCCAGTCGCTCCTCCCCCTGCCCGTCCGGGGGCGCCAGGCACACACCGACCGGTTCGACGACGGAGGTCGTGCCCTCCGCGTGGGGGCCCGCGCCGTGCGCCAACACGTGGGCCAGGTGCCCCGAACCGTCGAACAGGCCGAGCCCCACGGGACCTCCGTCGAAGGCCAGGATCGACGAGCCGTCCGGGCGCACGGCGAGGGCACGGACCGCGGCGCTCGGTGCACGGGCGCCGCCGGCCCTGTGCGCGCCGACGCGCGCGACGGCGTCGAACTGGAAATGGAACTCGCGGTCGCGCCACACGTGCACCGGTCCGCGCGCCTCGGCCGCCAGCGTGAAGCGACCAGCGGCACCCACGGCGGTGATGCCGCCAAAACGCCCATGGGGCTCGCCGCCCGGCCGCAAGGAGCGCAGCAGTTCGCCGCGCGGACCGAACACCTGCACCCCGTGGCGGCGCTCGCCCGCGCTGCCGATGAGCAGTTCGAGGTCGTCGCTCGAGCCGCGCGCAAAAAGGGCCTGCGGTCGCGCGAACTGGCCGGCCTTGTCCTCGTGCACGTCGCTCGGATGGACCAGTTCGTGGGTCAGCGCGCCGAACACGTGGAAGACGCGCACACGCGCCGCGCGCCGGTCCGCGACCCAGAGCCGGCGGTCGTCGTCGACGGCGAGCGCGCTGACACCGACCCCGCCGCCCTGGGGCGGCGTCCACGTGAATCCGGCCTCGAGCGGTTGCCCCGCGAGGTCGAAACAGCGCACGACCAAACTGCGGCCCCCGCGCGCCACGTAGAGCACGCCGCCGGAAAGCGCGATGGCGCTCATCGCGCGACCTCCGCTCGGCCGGTGAGGTGCACACCGACCAACTCGGCGCGGGCGCGCACCCGCAGGGGCAGGCCGAGCGCCCCCAGCCCGCGATTGACGATCAGCGTCGCGCCGCCGACGCGCACGCGGTCGCCGGGGTGCGGCGGAGCGAGGCGCCGCACCAGCGGGACGTTGATCTGGCGCCCGTGGGTGTGTCCCGAGAGCACCAGCGCCGTGCGCTCGTTCACCACGAGGGCCGCGCCGGCCGGGTTGTGGCAGAGGATCACTTCCACGTCGCCGCGCTGCACGTCGACGCGCGCGCGCCGCGCGTCGGGCTCGCGCGCCTCCTCCAGGTCCTCGAGGCCCACCAGCGCGAGCGCCCCCGGCCCGGACCCAAACCGCACCGCACGGTCGCGCAGGAACTCGAACCCCGCCTCCTCGGCGAACCGCGCCGCGATCTCGTGCTCGCGCCGGCCGCGGTAGTCGTGGTTGCCGAACACGGCGTACTTGCCGAGCCGCGCGCCCATCTGCGCCAGGTCGCCGAGCAGCGTGTAGGCCTCCTCCGCCCTGCGCGTGATCAGGTCCCCGGTCAGTACGAGCAGATCGGGCGCGAATCGGCGGCCGAGTTCGACCGCGTGTTCGAGGTCGCCGGCGCCGAGGAACGGACCCGCGTGCAGGTCCGAGATGTGCAGGATGCGCAGACCCTCGAGTTCGGCCGCCAACCCGGGCGCGTGCACCGTTTCCTCGCGGATCTGCAGGCGGCCCGCCGACAGGCACGTCGCGCGGTAGAACGCGCGTCCGCCAAGGGCTGCCGCCAGGGACTCGAGGCCCTGGAACGCGAGCAACCGGCCGCGCGAGAAGCGCCGCGGCGCGAGGCGCGGAGCCGCGCCGTTCATCGATCCGCCTGCCCGCTGGTGTACCCCAGCCGGTTCAGGAGCTCTTGCCGGCGCGGATCGGTCGGGGTGGTGGTCGCGGGGCGCTCGCCGTAGCGCTCGCGCCAGGCGGCCGCGTCGGCGGCGAGGCGGGTGGAGAGCTCGGGACGATCGAGCGGCGCCGTTTCGCCCGGATCCTCGCGCAGGTCGAAGAGTTCCGGCCCCATTCCGCGCTGCTCCACCAGGTACTCGCGCGGCAGGTGGAGGCGATGGCGCCCCGCTTCGAGCGCGCTGGTGTACCGCGACGTCACGCCGAACAACTGCTGCCGCTCGGCGATAGCTTCCCCGTCCAGCAGGTCCACACCGTCGAGCCCCGTTGGCCGCCGCAGGTCGAGGAGCCGCAGCACCGTCGGCACCACGTCCAGCAGGCTGACCGGGGCGCTTTCGCGGTGGCCCGAAGGCACACCGGGTCCCGCGAGCACGAGCGGCACGTGCACCTGCTCCTCGTGCAGGGTCAAACCGTGGTCCGAGAACAGGTACGGGAAGTGGGTTGCCTCGCGCAGCGGTTCGCCCTGCATCGACGCGCGGGTCCAGAGGCCCTCGCCGTGGTCGCTCGTGAACACGACGAGGGTGCCGGGGCCGTTGCGCCGCTCGTTCCGCGACTCGGCGGCCTTGAGCACACGCTCGAGGGCGTGGTCCACCCGCCGGATCTCCGTGTCGTAGAGCGCGATGCGGTCCTCGATCCCCTCGTACGCGGCGTCGTCGAAGAGCTCCCGCTGGGATTCGGGCAGGGCCGCGAGGAACCGCGCGCGGCGCGTGTCGTCGCGGCGCGGCGGGAAGAGGGAACCACCGGAGGGCGTGTAGGGGGCGTGCGGGTCGAAGAAGTGCAGCCAGAGGAACAGCGGCCGATCGTCCGGCTGCGCGAGGATCGCCTCGGCGCGCTCGGCGACGTCGCGCGCGTACCAGCCGTTGTTGCTGGCGCTGGGCCCAACGGGGTAAAGGTCGTAGTGCTCGTGGTCCGGGCCGTAGCCTTCGGCAGGTCCGAGCAGCGGATTCGACACGACCGCCGCGTTGCGGTACCCCGCGAGCGCCGTCGCGCGGAACAGGTTGTCCGTGCCCGCGTACAACTCGCCGCCATTGTGGGAGCGCGCGCGTCCCTCGAGCAGCATCGCCATCGAGGGCAGGGTCCACGAACTCGCCGCGTAGGCGCGCTCGAAGTGGGCTCCCTTCGCCGCCAGGGCATCGAGGGTCGGCGTGGTGTGGCGATCGTAACCGTGCAGCGAGGTGTGGTCGGCCCGCAGGGTGTCCACGACGACGAGCAGCAAGTCGGAGCGGTCCGCGGACCCCGAGCAGCCCGCCCCAAGCAGCGCAAGGAGAACCAGGGCGCTTTGGCCCGCCTTCAGCATCCCGCGGCGCTGCTGCTGGGGGAGCGGATCTGGGCGAGCACCCCGTCCCAGAGGGCGATGCGCGCCTTCAGCGACGCCCGCGCCGCGTTGTGGGCGTCGGCCCACGCGTTGGCGTCGTCGCCGAGCACCTCGACCAGGAGGCGCGCGGCCGCGGGTCCGTGTTCGTCGCCGTCGAGTTCCACGTGGCGCTGGAGGTAGAGCGCAAGTGCGCCGGTGCGCTCGGGGCTTTGTGTGTTGAGGTGCTCGACGATGCCGCGGAACATCTCGGGGATCACGTCCTCGCGCCCCAGGGTGAACGCCGCGGCGATCATCGGCACGGAGCGCGACTTGACGATGCGCCAGGTCGACTGCACGAAGCTGCGCGCGTGGCACGGCGCCCCGGCTTGGGTGATCGCCTCGACCACACCCTGGCGGCGCTGGATGCGCGCCAGGAAGTCGTCGATCGGTCCGAGGTCCGCACCCAACTGCTCCATGGCCTCGCGGTACAACTCGAGGTGGCTCAGCACGCGGCCGTCGGGCAACAGGTCGCTCTCCTCCGCCAACACGATCTGGTTGATCGCGCGGCGCGCGGCGGGACTGCCCTTCGGGGTCCAGGGCACGTCCACGGAGGTCAGCTCGCGCTGCAGGGACTTCAGCAGCGACATGAAGTCCCACACCGCGAACACGTGGTGGGAGACGAACAGGGACAGGTCGTCCGTGGTCCGCAGGCGGCGGTAGAGCTCGTGGTCGACCAGTTGGCGGCGGAGCGGCTCGAGGGCGCGCACGAGCGCGTCGAAGTCGCGGGGGCCCTCGGCGCGGCGCAGTTCGCCAGTCGGGCGATCGGCCACCTGCGAATCGGTCGCGCGGCTGTCCGCGCGGCCCACCGGGGACGGGGAATCGGGAAGCAACGCAGAGGAACTTGCGATGTCGCTCATGGGGAACAGGGCGCCGGGGGGGCGCCCTAGGGGCCAAGTTCATAGGCTTTCGGGCGTTCCGAGTCGATGCTGTAGCCACCCCGGGGTGGGGCCCTGCACGCAAGTCCAACGGGGAGATCCTCCCGCGGCGCTCGGTTGGCGCCCCGGTCCCTGCGTCCCGTCCCCAACGACCGAGTTCGGCCGCCCGGGGTTGCGCGCTTTTTTGGGGCGGGGGCCGCGCAGACCGCCGCGCAGCCCCTGCTCCGCCCCCGGTTCAGCGCAGGAAACGCGGGTTGGCGAAGCCCGCGTTGACCCGCGCCGGGGGCACATCCGGCGGCGCCGGCGGGTCGCTCACCACCTGGAAGGCGAGGTCCACGGCGCGACCCGCGTGGGCCGAGAGGTCCGCGCGCAGGGAATACCAGAGGCGGGGTTCGTCGCCGCGTGCCTCGAAGCGCTGCTCGGCGACCACCTCGTCGAAGAGCCACACCCGCGCCACCGTGACCGGCCTCGGGTCCGGCTCGTAGGTCAGGCGGAAGTGCTCGCCGACCTCGACGGCGAACTCGGTCGTGCCCTCGGGCACCGGCACGCTCCGGTAGGTGACGCGGCCGGGGAAGAGGATCTCGACGGCCATGTCCTGGGACTGCGCGGGGTCCACGAGGAACCGCTGCGCCCGCACGAAGCCGCCCGGGGCCGTCTCGATCGCCGCGCCTTCGAGGCCCTCCAGGAACGGATTCGACGCGCGCACGGTCCAGACCTGCAGGCGGTCGTGGGGCACGGCGCTGAGTGCAAACGGCAGGAAACCCGCGTCCGCGCCATAAAAGCCGGCGCCCGCGTGGCTGTTGTGGATGCGCACCGGCCAGGGGTCTGTGAACTCGTCGACGGACGTCGATTCGAGTCGCCGCACGACCTCCGGGTGCAAGCGGTAGCGCCCGCTCTTGCCGTCGTCCGGGCTGGCGGTCGAGAGCACCATGGACTTGAGGATGCGATCGCCCTCGCGGGGTGCGTTCGAGGCCGTCGGCAACACCTCGAGACCCGCGAGGCTCTCGAGGTACCAGCGGAAACCGAGTTCGCCCCAGATCCACGTGGTCGGGCCGTGCCAGGCTCCCCCCGGTGCGACGCGCTGGGCCACCTCGGCCGCGATCCGCGGGTAGATGGCGGCGGCGCGGTGGTCGGCGCCGGCGGCGAGCACTCCCAGCACCGCGCTGCAGGCGGCACCGGCCCAGGCGGCCCGCGCGGGCAGGCGGGCGATCAGGCGGCCACCCAGGAGGAACAGCGCCGGCAGCGCGGGCAGTGCGTACCGCGTCGCGCCGAACGGCAGCGTCCACCACGCGGCGATCACGAATCCGCCGAGCCACAGCGACAGCCACGCTGCGGCGCCGTCGCGCTCGCGCCAGGCGCGCCATCCGTCGGCAAAGGCGCGCGGCATCCACGGGAGGAGGCCGAGGACCAGACCGAGCGCGCCCAAGACGAAGACCCCGTGGTGCAGGAGTTCGTTGACGAAGCCCTCGGGCCGCACCTTGGCGACGCGCCACCCCAACACCGCGAAGAACGCGCCGAGCGGCATGGCGAGCCAGCGTGCCCACTGGAAGCGCTCCGTCGCGCGCAGTTCGCGCCACAGCTCCCGCGGTGCGGCGAGGGCTCCAAGTGCAAGGCCGAGGCCCACGCCGCCCAGCGCGGCCACGGCCGCCAGCAGGCACGCCGTGTGGTCGATTTGCGCGAGGCCCAATCCCTCCTGGGCGCGGGCCAGCTCCAGGCCGCCTGTCGCGGCGAGGGCCAATGCGAAGTAGAGCACCGCTCCGACGAGCGCCACCGCGGGCGCGATCCACCCGCGCCGTCGGAACGCCGTTGGCACGTTGGGCCAGAGCAGCACGAGGGCCGCGAGCAACGGAAGTGCGCTCAGCCCGTGGTACCGCGTCAAACCCGAGAGGAGCGCCAGCACGCCGGCCCCCACCAGCACACCCCGCCGACCGGTTTCGAGGCCGCGCACGGCACACGCCATGGACGCCGCGAACAGCGCGACCATCGGCAGGTCGGTCATCAACCCGGAAGCGAGCACCAGCGGCGCCGGCGCGAGGGCGAGGGCGAGGGCCGTGGGGACGGGGCGCGCTCCGACCCGCGCGGCCAAACTCGCCACCGACGCGGCCAGGACACCGAGACACAGGGCCGAAACGAGGTGCGCGAGGCCAATCTGGTGCGCCGCGCCGCCGATCGTGTCGCAGAGCGCCAGCACCCAGAGCCACACGGGCCCGTGCATCACTCCCGTCTCGACGGTGATCGGCAGGCCCTGGTAGGTCGTGCTCTGCGAGAGCACGTCGCCGCCGTGTTGGACGAGCAACTCGGCGACCCGCAGGTACGCCCAGTCGTCCTGGTGCACGGCCTTGTTCCAGAAGAGGAGCGGCGCGAGGCCCGCCACGGCGAAGACGAGCAGCAGTTGCCGCGGCGTGGCGCGCAGAGCTGCGCGATCGGTGCCCTCCAACGTCACGACCGGTTGGCGGCCGCGTCGCGTTGCGCGGCAGTTTGCGCGGCGCCTTGCGGGGAAACCGACGGCGCACTCTGCGCCGAACCGTGCGCCGAACCGTGCGCCGAACCGTGCGCCGAACCGTGCGCCGAACCGTGCGCCGAACCGTGCGCCGAACCGTGCGCAGCGCCGTGCACGGTGCGCACTTCGTAGAGCGGCTCACCCTGCACCAAGCGGTAGATGCGGTGGGTGAACTCGCCGAGCGCGCCGAGGAGCAGCGCCTGTCCGCCGAAGATCAGGGCGAGCAGCACCACGGCCTGCAGGCGCGTCTCGGCCTCGACGACGCCGAGCACCCGCAGCACCAGGTACCCGCCGCCCACCAGCACACCGACCGCCGTGGTCAGTGCGCCGAGCCCCACCAGCTTGAGGAACGGCCGCTGGCTGAAGGACACCGCGAAGTCCAGGCTCACGCCGAGCAGCGCCAGGCTGGAGTACGCGCTCTTGCCCTCGCGGGCGAGGCCTTCGATGCGCAGCTCCGTGGGGCGCCGGGAGAGTTTGGCGACGAGCGGCTTCAGGAAGCGACGCTGTTCACCGGCGGTGGCGACGCGCTCGACGACGGAGCGATCGATCGCCGCCAGCGGGCAGCCCCAATCGTGCAGTTGCACGCCGGTCAGGGAGCGCACGAGGCGGTTCATGAACCAACTGCCGAGGCGCCGTCCGAAGGGATCGCGCCGCTGCATGCGCCAGCCGCTGACGAAGTCGTGCCCAGCGCGCCAGGTCGCGACGAAACGCGGCAAGTCCTCGGGGAGTTGTTGCAAGTCGGCGTCGAGCACCAGGACGCACTTGCCGCGGGCGAGCTCGAAACCGGCGCAGAGCGCCGCGTGCTGGCCGAAATTGCGAGCCAGTTCGACGGGCACCACCTCGAGCCCCTGCGGCGTCGCGGCCGGGTCCTTGGCCAAGGCGAGCAGCACCTCGAGGCTGTCGTCCGGCGATCCGTCGACCACCGCGACGAGTTCCGCGCGCTCCCCCGCGAGGGCCGCGTCGATGCGCCGCACCAGCTCGCCAAGGGTCGCGCGGTTGCGGTAGACGGGCACCACGACGGAGAGTTCGGGGGGCGGCTTCGGCACGCGCGAAGCGTACCAGGGCCCCCGGGCGCCCGTCGCGCGCGGTCAGGGGGGCGTGGGCGCGATCGGCTCTTGCCAGCGGGCCACGAAGTCGGCCTCCGGCTGCAGCGCGCGCGCACCCTGGACGCCGGTCCAGGTGCCCCGGGCCGTCGAGACCACGACGCGGGTGCCGCCGCCGTCGGACTCGAGCACGAGCGCGCCGGACTCGAGGTCGAGCACACCGTCGGGAGTCACCACGCGCCCGCGGCCCTCGAGCGCGAGTTCGCCCAGCACCAGGCGAAGTCGCGGGCCGAGGCTGCTCTCGACGAGCATGCGTCCGGCGCCGAGCCGCGCCGCGAGCCGCCCCGAGTCGAGTTGCAGTGCCCCGCCCGGCTCGACGACCAGCACGTCGCCTCGCACCAGGAGGCGCCGCTCGCCGCCGACGTCCAAGGACTCTTCGCCGACGCGGGCGGGCTGGCCCACGGCGGTCGCCCAAAGGCGCGGATCGGCCCCCTCGAGCACGCCGCTCCGGCTGGCCAGGAAGAGCCCCGCACAGGCCGTCAAAAAAAGCAGCAGGCTGCGCCGCCGGGCCAGTGGCCCCTGCGCCCGCAGCCGCGCGGTCGGCGCCGCGGCTCCCCGGTTCGCCCGCAGCCCGCGGCCGACCTGGGCCAGCGTCTCGATGGCCCGACGGCGGCTCTCGAGGCACGAAGTGCACCGGGCCAGATGGGAGCGCAGTTCGGCGAGGTGCGCCCGGTCGAGCTCGCCGGCGGCGTCCTCGCGGATCCAGCGCTCGAAGGTGTCGCAGGGCTCTGGTCCGGCCGCGAGCGAAGCGTCGGGAACCGCGGAGCTCGGCGCGGGAACGGGCGCCGGGATGGGCGCAGCCGGCAGCGCGGTCCGGGGCGCCTGCGCCGGTGCCCCGCCGACGAGTTCGGTGAGCGGCGTCGGCGGCCCCCGCTGCGGCAGGGGTGCCCTGGGCGGGGGGATGTCCACGGAGCGCAGTTTCGACGGACGGACGTCCTGCCTTGATCCCGGCGCCCGTCACGTGGCCCCGCGGCCCACGCGCGGGCGCTGTCTCCGCTCGTGGCCGCCCCAGCACCCCGGCGCGGGTATCCTTCCTGCGCCCCGGGGGCCGAGCGCCCCCCGGCGGCCCCGATCCCGCCCATGGCGCGCCTCATCACCGGTACCGGCAGCTACCTGCCTGCGAAGGAAGTCTCGAACCGGGACTTGGAGAGCTGCGTCCAGAACTTCGACGCGCGCCAGGCGGGCTGCGACCTCGACACCTGGATCCGCCGCCGCTACGGCATCCGTGTGCGCCACTGGGCCGCGGAGGGCGAGAGCACCGGTGACATGGCCCTGGTGGCCGCCCGGAGGGCCCTCGAGAGCGCCCATCTGGCGCCCTCGGACATCGATCTGATCGTCCTGTCCACGGCCACCACGGACTCCGTCGCGCCCCACTCGGTCAGCCACGTGCAGGCCAGCCTGGGCACCCGGGCGGTGTTCCACCAGTTGCAGGACGCCTGCCCGGGTTTCCTGAACGCCCTGATGGTCGCCGACTCGCTGATGGCGAACCTGGGCTACCGCCGGGCCCTGGTCGTGGCCGCAGAGAAGATGACGCACATCGTCGACCCGCGGGACTTCCGCATGATCGGCCTCTTCGCCGACGGGGCCGGCGCGGTCGTTCTCGAGGACCTGGACGCCCCCGAACTGCCCCGCGGCAAGGCGGGTTTCTGCTCGTTCTACGCCGGTTCGGACGGCAAGGCCGGCCATGCCCTGCGGGTGCCCGCAGGCGGCACGCGCCTGCCGCTGACGGCCGAACGCATGGCCGCGGGTGAGCACTTCTTGATCAGCGACTTCCGCGAGGTCTACCCGTTCGCGGTGCGCACCACGCAGAACTGCATCGAGGAGGCCGTGAAGCGCGCCGGTCTCGCGATCGCGGACGTCGATTGGGTGATCCCCCACCACGCCAGCGCCAACATCATCCAGGACGGGGTCGGCCAGGCGGGCATCCGGTCGGACCAGGTGCTGCTCGCCATCGACCACACCGGCAACACGTCGAGCGCGTCCGTGCCGACCTGCCTGGACGAGGAAGTCCGCGCGGGCCGCTTCCGGGACGGCGACCACGTGGTGCTCCTCGCCCTCGGCGGTGGCATGGGTTGGGGCAGCACCCTGTACCGTTGGGTGTCCCCCGAGCGCGCCCGCGCCGGGCGCCGCTGAGCCCCCCGCCCCGCCGCTGAGCCCCCCGCCCCGCCGATTCGCCCCCTCCACGCCCCCCCCATGGACCAACGCGTCTTCGTGCGCGAGGTGCCGGCCTTGGACGCCGCGCTGCTCGACGCGCTGCTCTCCCAGTATCCCTACGACGACCACCGGCGGCACCGGCGCATCGAGCCGGCGAAGGCCCTCGCCTACCTGCGCGAACGTGTGGAGCGCGCCGCCAGTCGGCCGGGCACCGTGCGCCTCGTCGCCGAGGAGCGCGCGACGGGCCAGCCCGCGGGGCTGATGCTGGTGCAGAGCATCCCCGAGGACTCCGCGCTGCTCGGCCTCTCGATGGCCGGCATCCCGTTCCTGCTGGCGCGGCCCGACCATCCCGCGCCGCGCCGCATCTACCGCGCGCTGCTGGACAGCCTGCCGTTCGTCGTGCAGCGCGAGGGCCTCGATCACGTCAGCACCCGCATCGACACGGCGGACATCGCGGCGTACCAGGAGCTGACGGACTCGGGGTTCCGCCTGGTCGAGACGCTCGTCTCGATGGCGTACGACACTGAGCGGCGCGGTTCGGGGACCATCGATCCCGCGGTGTTCGGTTTCGACGGTGTGGTGCGACCCGTGGAGGCAGCGGACGTCGACGCGGTGGCGGCGCTGGCGGCGACCAGCTTCACGCTCAACCGCTACCACCTGGACGAGGACATCCCGAAGAAGGACGCGGGCGAGTTGATGGCCCGTTGGGCCCGCTCCTACTGCCTGGACCGCGACAACTGCGACGTGTGGATCGCCGAAGCGGCCGGCGGGAAAATGGCCGGATTCCTGGGGACCCAGCTCAACCGCGACCTAGAGCGACACACGTCGATCCTGGTCTCCGGCCGCGCCCTTCTGGCGGTCGCGGACCAACGCGGGCGTGTGGGCCAGATGCTGTCGCGGGCGCACACCTGGATGAGCCGCGGCGACTACAAGGAGGCGGACACGCAGCTCAACAACTACGGCATGATCAAGGCCGCGTTCAACCTGGACATGGACATGGTCCGCACCAAGTACACCTTCCACCGCTCGTTCCTGCGCTAGCTCGCACCACGACCCGCGGCCGACGCCGCGCCGTCCGCCCATGGGTTCCTCCCGCCACGAATTGGCCCGCTGGCTGTCGAAGGCGGGGCTGTGCTCGCGCACGGACGCGGCGGCGTGGGTGCGCGAGGGCCGCGTGCGCGTGGACGGCCGGGTGGTGCGCGATCCGAGCCTGGCCGTGCACCGCGCCGAGAACCGCATCGAGGTCGACGGCCGCACCCTTCCCAACCCGGAGCTAGGGCCGAAGGAGCGGCGGGTGCTCCTGCTCCACAAGCCCAGGGGCTACGTGACCACGTGGCGGGATCCCGACGGCAGCCCCACGGTCTACGACCTGCTGGAAGGTGTCGACCAATGGCTCGCGCCGGTGGGGCGGCTCGACAAGGACACGAGCGGGCTCCTCTTGTTCACGAACGACCCCGTCTTCGCGGCGTCGTTGACCGACCCCAAGACCCACGTGCCCAAGACCTACCGGGTCGAGGCGACGCCAAGAGTCGACCGCGCCAAACAGGCGGAGCTCGCCCAGGGGGTCCAGTTGGACGATGGGCCGACGCGCCCGGCGAAGGTGCAACACGTGAAGGACCGGGGCCCGGCCACGGTGCTGGAGCTGACCCTGACCGAGGGCCGCAACCGCCAGGTGCGTCGCATGCTGCGCGCCGTCGGCTGCAAGGTGAGCAAACTCACCCGGGTGGCCCTCGGCGGACTCCAGCTCGGGGACCTCGAGCGCGGCCGTTGGCGCTGGCTCGAGCCCGCCGAGGTCGCGACGCTGGTGCCCCGCCCCACCGGCCCCGGCTCCGACCAGCCGTAGTCGACCCGGCCCCGCTCCCCCCCAACCTCCGAATGCCGGGCGCCGCCGCGGCCGAGCTCCGTCCCCCGCGCATCCAGCGCAAGCCTTACACTGGGCGCATGTCCCCCACTGGGTCTTCCCCCCGTCGATGGCATCGCATCCTCGTCCGCTGCGCCCTGGCCACGGTGTCGGCCGGCCTCGCGGTAGCCCTTGTCTGGTCTATCCGGCCGCCACCGCCCAGCGCGGAAATCCGCTTCGCCGAGCGCACCGACACACAGATGGATACGGTCGAGCGGCGTTCGCGCGAACTCGCTCCGGCGCCGACGGCGCTGCGCCGCAAGCTGCCGCGCGCGGCACTGCCCCTCGACGTGGCGACCATCCTGTTGCCGATCGGCGAGAACAATCCGCGGGGCAACGTCTACGACCCCGTGTGTTACTACCGCTACCAACCGCACCTCGACAAGTACGTGGGCTTGCGTTGGCATCCCGACGGCGGCTGGGCCCTGCGTACGAATGCACGCGGCTTGAAGGGCGCCAGGGAGGTGTTCGAAACGCGGCCCGACCTGCGCATCCTCGTCGTCGGTGATTCCCACGTCGACGGCTATTGCGCCGACGAGGAGACCTTCGCGCGCCGGCTCGAGGGCCTCTTGGCCGAACACGCCGGCGGCACCGTCGAGTGCCTCAACGCAGGGCACGGGGGTTACGCCTTCTACCAGTACGTCGGCGCGCTCGAACTGCACGCGGAACTCGAACCCCACGTGTTCGTGCTCGCCGTCTACACGGGCAACGACTTCGTCGAGAGCCTCGTCCTGCGCCGGTACTACGCGGGCATCTTGGAACGCGGGATCCTGGGCGAGAACACGAAGTACCGGGCGGAGTACCCCTGGCTGACGGGTGGCTTCCTCGGCCAGTACCTACGGCAGGTGTTGCACTTTCGCGCGAACCCCCAGAACGAAGCCATCGCCGTCGAGACCGTCGTCGTCGCGTGCCTCGAGATGGCCGATCGCTGTCGCGAGCGGGGCATCCTGTTCCTCCCGATGATCCTGCCGTCGGCACCGGAGGTGCAGCCCGACCGCATCGACGTCGATTTCGCCGCTGTCGTCGAGCGGGTGGGCCTCACTCCCCGCGACATCTTCTCGGCCGCGCGCCTCACGCAGGAGTGGACCGCGGCGCTCGCGACACACGGCATCGAAGTGCTCGATCCCCGCCCGCATCTGAAGGCCGCGCGCGAGCCGCTCTTTTGGCCCGAGGACTACCACCTGTCGGTGGCGGGGAATGCGGCGATCGCCACGTGGCTCGCCGCCGAGATCGAACAGCGCTGGCAACCCGACGCTCCGAAGCGCTGAAACTCGCGCACGTTCCGCCGCGCGAAAACCGCGGTCAGCCGCGCGACAACCGCGGTTCGAGGAGGACCTCGGACCGGATCGACGCGGCGATGAAACAGGCCCCGTGCGCGTCCTCGTGCAGTTGCGCGAACGCCGCGGCGTCGAGGGTCTTGGGTCCGCTCGCCACCACCTCGGGGCGCAGCGTGACGCGGGTGATCGCGAGCCGACCGGAGCCGTCCTTCTCGAGCACACCCACCGGCCGGTCGCGGTAGCTGTCGATCTGGTACCCGGCCTTCGCGGCGAGTCCCAGGAACCACAGCATGTGGCAACTGGCGAGCGCCGCGACGAACGCCTCCTCGGGATCCACGGCACTGGGATCCGAGAGCGGCGGCGGCACCGAACTGGGCGCCGCCGAACCGGGCACCACGGCCCCGCCGTCGAAGGACCAGGTGTGTTTGCGGCTGAACTTCTTGCCGAGGAAGTCCTGGTCGCCGCGTTCCCAGAGAAGTTCCGCTGTGTGTTCGCTCATGGGGTCGTTCCTGTCGTCGCCGGGGCCGAGAGCCGCCGGATGCCGGACTCGATCCGCGCCAGCGTGCGCTCGGGCCCGAGCAGAGCCATCACGTCGAAAAGGTCCGGTCCCCCCGCCTCGCCGGTCAGGGCGCAGCGCAGGGGCTGGAAGAGCGCGGGAAACTTCGCGCCCCGCTCGGCCATCCAGGCCTTGGTCGCATCGCGCAACGCGGCCGCCTCGACACCCTTCGCGAGTTGGGGCGTCAGCCACGCGACGTATCCCTTCACCAAGTTGCCATCGCCGAGTTGTTTGCGGCCATTGGCCTCGGCCTTGTCGTCGAACACGAGCGCGTCGTCCGGCGCAAAAAGGTAGGCGATGCGCTCGGCCAACTCCGCGTAGGTGTGGATGCGTTCCTTCTCGGTGGCGACGGCCGCCAGGTACCACTCGCGTTTCGATTGGAGTTCCGACGCGCTCAGCCACCCCTTCGCGACGACGTGCGGCGCGCAGTGGTCGGCGACGCTCTCCAGGCTGTCGCGGCGGATGTACTCGCCGCTCAACCAGAGAAACTTCTGGATGTCGAAGATCGAGCCGGCCTTCGACACCTGGGTCGGGTCGAAGTTCGCGACCAGGTCCTCGACACCGAAGACCTCGGTCTTGCCGTCGAGCGCCCAACCCTGCAAACAGAGGAAGTTGAGCACCGCCTCCTTGGGGAAACCCTTGTCGCGGTAGTCCTCGAGCGCCGTGTCGCCGGTGCGCTTCGAGAGCTTCTTGCCGTCCGTGCCGAGCATCAGCGGGAAGTGGCCAAAGCGCGGGACCTGGTAGCCGAGCGCGTGGTAGAGCAGCACCTGCTTCGGCGTGTTGGTGAGGTGCTCTTCGCCGCGCAACACGTGCGTGATCGCCATGGCGCTGTCGTCGCACACCACCACGAAGTTGTAGGTGGGCGCGCCGTCCGTGCGCACCATCACCCAGTCGTCCACTTCGGCGTTCTGGAACGTCACGTCGCCGCGGATCAAGTCCACGAACTGCGTGTGGCCCTCGGGCACGCGGAAGCGCAGCACGGCGGGCTCGCCGGCGGCCACACGGCGCTCGGCCTCGGCCCGCGGGATCGCGCGGCACAGGCCGTCGTATCCGGGTTTTTCGCGTTTGGCCGCCTGGGCCTCGCGCAGCGCGTCGAGGCGCTCCGTCGTGCAGAAGCAGCGGTAGGCCGCGCCCTTCGCCTCCAATTCGCGCGCGGCGGCGACGTGCTGCGCGCTCCGCTCCATCTGCCGGTAGGGACCGTACGGGCCGCCTACGTCGGGGCCCTCGTCCCACTGGATGCCGAGCCACGACAGCCCCTCGAGGATCGCGCGTTCGTACTCGGGTTTCGAGCGCTCGCGGTCGGTGTCCTCGATGCGCAGCAGGAACGTGCCCCCGTGCCGTCGGGCGAAGGCCCAGTTGAAAAGGGCCGTGCGGGCCCCCCCCACGTGCAACTTGCCGGTGGGGCTGGGGGCGAAACGGACGCGCAGGGGGCTGGGGCTGGTCACGGTCGAGGTGCGGGGGCGGGGGCGGGGGCGGGCGCGGGTGGCGCATCGCGGGCCACGAGGATACGGAGCGGCGGCCCCGGCCCGGCCCGAAAGGCCCCGAGATGGATCCGCGGGCGGGCGGGCGGGCGCCTGCACGAGCCCCGGACCGCGGCCGAGTCGGAGCCGAGGGAGGCGGACTTGCCCGGGGCGCGGACAAATCCCCCGAATTGCCAAGAATCCAGATAAAAATCTCAACAGCTAGCCTATCTTTTTTCGTCGAACTACCTCTGGCCCCGTGCCCACCGTCGTCCCCCGGCGTTCCCCCGCCGCCACGCCCATGCCCAGCGCGAAAAAAGCCCCCGAGCTGTTGTCGATCGGTGAACTGGCCGCCTCCACCGGGGTTTCCCCGGACACGATCCGGGTGTGGGAGCGCCGTTACGGCGCCCCGAAACCGGTGCGCCTGCCCTCCGGCCACCGCCGTTACACGCCGGAACAACTGCGCTGGCTGCGCCGCGTCGTCGAGGCCGTTGCGGCGGGCCATCGGCCCGGCTCCGTGGTGCCGCGGGGCGACGAGGAGCTGGAGCGCCTGCTGGAGCGCCAGCGCGCGTCCCCTGCGCCTGCCGCGCTCGACGAGTGGATCGCCCTCATCCGCGGTTTCGACAGCCCGGCACTCGCGGCCGCGCTGCGCGCCGACTACGAACGGCAGGGGGCGGCGCCGTTCGTGTCTCGCACCTGCGTGCCGCTGCTCTCCGCCGTGGGCCGCGCCTGGGCCGACGGTCGCTTGGAGATCCGCCACGAGCACTTCCTCACCGAACTGCTGCACGACCTCCTGCGCGGGGCGCGGGTGACCGTCGGTGCGCCCGGAGCGGGGCCGAGTCTCCTGCTGTGCACCCTCGAGCAGGACATGCACGATCTGCCCGTGCAGATGGCCGCGTTGATCGCAGCGCAGATGGGCGTGCGGGTGCGGCTGCTCGGCCGCGACACCCCCCTCGACCAGGTGCTCACCGCCGCCCGGGAGATGGCGGTGGACGCGGTCTGCGCGCCGGTGCCGCTCGTGCTGGCGAGCCCCGAACAGGAGCGACTCGTGCTCCGCCTGCGAGCGGGCCTCCCCGAATCCGTCGAACTGTGTGTGGGCTGGCAGGACGCGCGTTTCGCCCGCCGTCCGCCGCGCGGGGTGAGCATCGTGCGCGAGTTGGGCGAGTACGAGCTGTGGCTCCGGGACCTCTTGCGCCCGCGGGGATTCGGTTCCCAGAGCGCCTGAGCTCGCTTCCACCGGGGCCCGTTCGGTCCTAGGCTCCGGCCATGGACCAACGCGATCCCGCTTCGGCTGCGCTGCTCACACCCGATTTCGTCCGGCGCCTGCCGAAGGTGACCCTGCACGAGCACCTCGACGGGAGCCTGCGCCCGGCGACCGTGCTGGAGCTGGCCCGGGATGCGGGGTACGAGGGCCTCCCCGAAAGCGATCCCGCGGCGCTGGGCGCGTGGTTCCAGCGCGGCGCCAACCGGGGCAGCCTGGCCCTCTACCTGGAGGGTTTTGCCCACACGATCGCGGTGCTGCAGAGCGACGAGGCCCTCGAGCGCGCAGCCTACGAGTGGATCGAAGACCAGGCGAAGGACGGCGTGGTCTACGGGGAAGTGCGCTTCGCGCCGCGTTTCCACACCCAGGAGGGCCTCGGCCTCGACGGAGTCATGGGAGCCGTGTTGCGCGGGCTGAAGCGCGGCTCGAAGGACTTCGACGTCGGGTTCGGCCTGATCGTCTGCGCCATGCGCAACGAAAGCCCCGAGGAGTCGGTGAAGATGGCCGAACTCGCCCTCGGCTACCGCGACCAGGGCTGCGTCGCGTTCGACTTGGCGGGCGAGGAGGCGGGCCACCCGGCCGCGGAGCACGAGGAGGCCTTCCGCCTGGCGAAACGCGAGAACTTCGCGATCACGATCCACGCGGGCGAGAGTTTCGGCCCCGCGAGCATTTGGCAGGCGCTGCAGTACTGCGGCGCCCACCGCATCGGCCACGGCGTGCGCCTGATCGAGGACATCGTGCGCCACAAGGGTGAGGTGGTGAAGGTCGGGCGCCTCGCGCAGTACGTGCTCGACCACCGCATCCCGCTCGAGATCTGCCTCTCCAGCAACGTGCAGACGGGCGCCAGCTCCAGCCTGGCCGAACACCCGTTCCCGATCCTGCGCGCCCTCGGCTTCCGGGTGACGCTCAACACGGACAACCGTCTGATGAGTGCGACCACGATGACGGACGAGTACCTGCTCGCCGCGCGCACGTTCGGTCTCGACCTCGACGACCTGGAGACGATCTCGATCAACGGCATGAAGAGTGCCTTCGCGCACTACGACGAACGCTGCCGCTTCATCTTCGAGCGCTTGAAAGCCCCCTTCGCCGAGCTGCGCCGCGAACTGGGCCTGCCCGCGCGACGTGTCTACGGCCACGTGGACCGCTGACCTTGGCAGAGCTCCTGCGCAACCCCCTTTCGGCCCCGAACCTGGCCGGGCGCCTCGAGCGCTGCGTCGTGACGAGCGACCTACTGCGCGGCAACAGCCTCGGCGATCCGGCCACCCGTGAGCTGCCCGTCTACCTGCCGCCGGGATACGAGTCGCTCGGCTCGCTGCCGTGCCTATGGTTGCTCGCCGGATTCACGGGGCGCGGCGCGAAGTACGCGGAGGTCAGCGGCTTCGCGCCCTCGCTCGTGCAGTCCTTCGACCGGCTCGTGGCCCGGGGTGAGGTGCCGCCTGCGATGCTCGTGATGCCCGACGCATTCACGCGCCTCGGCGGCAGCCAGTACGTCGACTCGAGCGCGACCGGGCCGTACGCGAGCCATCTGGTGCGCGAGCTCCTGCCCCTCGTCGAAGCGCACTTCCCCGCGGGCGCGCACGGACTGGTGGGCAAGAGCTCCGGCGGATTTGGCGCCCTGCACCTCGTGCGCAGCTATCCGGGGCGATTCGCCGCCGCCGCGTCGATCAGCGGCGACTGCTGCTTCGAACTGTGTTACGCCGCCGACTTCCCCGCGGCGCTGCGCGGCCTCGCGCGCCACGGTTTCGACCCGGCGGCGTTCCTCGCGGCGATCCAAGGACGCGGGCCGAGCAGCGCGGACGAGCACACCACCCTGGGCGCGCTCGCCATGGCCGCCTGCTACAGCCCGAACCCCACCGCGCCCCTCGGCTTCGACCTGCCGTTCGACCTCCACAGCGCCGAGCGGATCGAGCCGGTCTGGCGCCGCTGGCTCGAGTTCGATCCCCTCGAGGCCGCCGCGGAGGCCGCGCCGGCGTGGTCGCGGCTGGCGCTGCTCCACCTCGAGTGCGGACTGGCCGACGAGTACCACCTCCAGTGGGGCCTGCGCCGGCTCGTGCGGCGCCTCGTTGAACTCGGGGTTCCCCATCGGCACCGGGAGCACCCCGGAGGCCACCGGCACATCGACGGACGGATCCTCGACGTGCTGGGGCCCATGGCGCAGGCGATCGCGGACAGTTCCCCCAATTTCGGGGCCGCGCTGGGGCAATACCCCTAGGGGGCCTCCCGAGCGATCCCCGGGTCGGCCGACAATGGCGGGATGCCGCGGCTGCCCCCCGGTCCCCCGCTCCCCGTTCCCGAACCGACCCGATCGCGCACACGCCACTGGCTGGCGGCCGCGTGGGTCGGCATCTCGCTGCTCGCCATTGCGGGACTCTTCTGGCACCAGGACTGGCAGTACTCCCAGCCCACTCCGCCGCCTGAGGGCTTGGAGCCGCCGCCGCTCGGCAGCCACCTGGGCCCGCCGCCGGGCTGGACCGCGGCCAGCGGGCGCCCGCTGCTCGTGCACGTCTACAACGCATCGTGCCCGTGTTCGCGTTTTGCGGAGGAGCACCTCGTCGCCCTCGCGCGGCGCTTCGAGGGCCGGCTGGACGTGCTGCTGCTCGTGGAGGGCGACGGCGAGATCGCCGAGTCGCGGCCGGCCCTGGCGCGCCTCCCGCGCCTCGCCGACCCGGAGGGCCGAATCGCCGCGCGTTACGGCGTTTGGACCACACCCACCGCCGTCCTGCTCGACGCGACGGGGCACCTCGTGTACCGGGGCAACTACAACGCGAGCCGCTACTGCGTGGATCCGAGCCGGGAGTACGTGCGCCTGGCGCTCGAGGGCCTGTTCCGTCCCAGCGGGGCCCCCGACCGACCCGCCGCCCCGCCCCTGCCGTATGGCTGCCCGCTCCCCGGAACGCCGTCGCGCACCGCGGAGGTGCGCGGATGAAGGCGCGTGTGCAGCGGCTGAGCCAAACCGAGCGCGCGGCGCTGCTCCAGCCCATCTACGGGCGGGGCGATCGCATCCTCGGCATCGTCGTCGCCTTCCACACGGTGCTCGCGGCGCTCTTCGCGGCCTTCCACGACACGTGGTTCCTCTCGCTGTGTGTCGCGCCCCTCGCGGCCCTGCTCTTCTTCGTGCCGCGGTACCTCGCGCCGCGCACACTGCCGACGCGCATCGCCGCCGGCGTCGCGTTGCAGGTGTTCTGCGCGCTGCACATCTACCAACTGCACGGCCAGGCCGAACAGCACTTCTGGTTCTTCACCTCCACCACGGTGCTTGTGCTCTACCAGGATCCACGCGCGATCTATCCCGGCGTGGGGCTCATCATCGCGCAGCACATCCTCTTTGCGCTGCTGCACAACTCCGGCGTGCCGCTCTACTTCTTCGAGGAGTCCTACGTCGGAGTGTTCCAACTGACGTTCCACTTCGGCATTGCGCTCGTGCAGGCGATCCTCGCAGCCACCATCGCCAAGTACCTGCGGGAGCGCACGCTCGAGGACACGATGCTGCGCCAGGAGATCGAGAAGTCGCGGCGCACCGCGGAAAAGGCGTTGCACTCGCGCAGCCGCTTCCTCGCGAACATGGGCCACGAGGTGCGCACGCCGATGAACGGCGTGGAGGGCATGGCGGATCTCTTGCTGACGACGCGCCTCGATGCGGAGCAGCAGGAATTCGCGGAAACCATCCGCTCCTCGTCCCAGGCTCTGTTGCACGTCTTGAACGACGTGCTCGATTTCTCCAAGCTGGAGTCGGGGGCGGTGGAGCTCGAAGAGCGCGAGTTTGCACCCGCGGCGCAGGTCCAAGAGGTGCTGCGCCTCTACGGACCCCGCGCCGCGGACCGGGACGTTCGGCTCGATCTGCACGTCGAGCCCGGCCTGCCGACGTACTGGCGCGGCGATCCCGCGCGCCTGCGCCAGATGCTCCTCAACCTGATCGGCAACGGAATCAAGTTCGCCCCGGGCGGCGAGGTGCGTGTGGCGCTTCACACGGGCTCTGGTGCCGACCACGGCCGGCTCGTGATCGAGGTGCTGGACACCGGGATCGGCATCGCGCAGGACAAACTCGAAGCGATCTTCCGTCCGTTCGAGCAGGCCGATCCGTCGATCACCCGTCGCTTCGGTGGGACGGGACTCGGGCTCGCGATCACCCAGGCATTGACCCAGCGCATGGGCGGACGACTCGAGGTGGAATCGACCGTCGGCAAAGGCAGCCTCTTCCGCCTCGTTCTGCCGCTCGCAATCAGCGACGGCGCCGGCGAGCCGCCCGCCGCGTTGCCCGCCGCCGGAAGCGCCTGCGCTCTGGTTCGCACGTTGCGTGTGCTGCTCGTGGACGACCAGCCGGTGAACCGCCGCGTCGGTGAGCGCATGCTCGCGCGGCTCGGCCACCTGCCGATCGTGGCTTCCGATGGGGAGAGCGCGATCGAACGGCTGCGCCAGGGCGGCGTCGACCTGGTGCTGCTCGATTGCCAGATGCCGGGCATGGACGGCTACCAAACGGCCCGGCGCTGGCGCGAGGTCGAGATGGAACGCGGCCTCGCCCGGCTGCCGATCCTGGCGCTGACCGCCGACGTGGTGAGCGGCCAGTTCGAGCGGTGCCTGGAGGCGGGCATGGACGCCTGCCACTCGAAACCGATCACCCTGGAGCGCCTGGTCGAAGCCCTCGCGCCCTGGAGCGCCCGCCCCGCGGACCAGCGACACGACGCGGAGCCGGCGCAGACGAGGCCCTAGGAGCCCCCGGCGTTCCCCCGGGAACGCACCCGGCGGTCGGAGGGGCGGCCGACGCCCGCGTCAGGTTCCGTGTCCAGATTTGTACTTGCAGCGTTCCCAAAGCCAGAACTGTCGGGCGTCAAGTCGCCAAAGTGCTCCCAAATGGTGCCTAGGCGGCTCGTTGAGAACCGCGGGGCAAGAACGGGAATCGACGTAAGCTACGCGCCAGCACAACTCTACCTGGACATTTCTAGGGAGAAGTAGGGCGGGAGGGGAGAGTTGCGTCCGATCCGCCGCACCGCGGGTGGTGCGGCGCTCCCCAGACCTTCCGACCCCGTGAGGGACCAAAACCATGCAAGAGCCCGATACCCGGCCCGATGCGCCGGAGAACGCCCCGTCCCCCGATCGGCGCAGTGTGCTGCTCGGCGGTTCCGCAGCCCTCGCCGCCTCCATGGGCGCCCTAGCCCTGGGGGTGCGAGCGAGTGCGCCGACCCCTTCGGGCACGACGCCGCCGCCGCCCACCGCGGCGGGCGCGCCGAGCCGCGAGGCAGCGCTCAACAAGGCCGGTTGGCTCGTCGTCGGACGGCTGCCCGCCTGAGCGCATCCGCCCCGCCGCAGCGCCCGCCATCGGCAGCGCTTCGGCCTCGCCCGATCACCGCAACACGAGTTGCCGCAGCAACGGGCATCGCGAGTCCGCCCCGTCGGACGGAACGCACCGCATCCAACGACACACATAGGTCCAACCATGCAGATCTCCCCCGCCCCGGCGCACCCCACGAGCGCCACCATTTCCACCCTGGAGCTTCTCACGCTGCCAATCGCACCGGGCCCCGTGACCATCGCGCGCAAGGTGACCGAGGGCTACTTCGTCACCCTGTCGAACCTCTCGAGCGGCACCTTCAGCTTCGCGTTCCTGATCGTGATCCCCACGTTCTCGAACGCGAACCAATGCGACTCGTGGGAGGATCGCGAGCTGACCGTCAGCGCGGCCCAGGGCGGGTCCCAAGTGGACCCCAGCGGCATCAACAACCACCAGTCGATCTACGACATCACCGGCGGCAGCCTGGCGAACTTCTGCCAGACGGACTTCGGTGAACTCAAGTTCCTCGCCCCCACCCCGGGTGGAGGCGCGAAGGTGTTCCTCAGCTCGGCCTACAAGATCGGAGCGGCCCAGACCGCGCTCTGGACCTTGCTGCCGAACTTGGATCCGAGCCCGAACGGGCCGCGCCTGATCCAGAAGGGGCAGTTCGAGGTGCGGGGCTACGCGACGCTCGGCATCTACGAGGCCAAGACGAAGAAGTCGAAGGTGCTGCTCAACCCCGAGGCGCGCGCCACCTACTACCCGAAGTCCCTGAACACCGCGCTGGATCCGGTGTCGCCGGACGCACTGAGCCAGACCGCCACGGTCATCGAGAGCGCGGCCGGCCGCGCGTTCCACGAGCTGCAAGCCGCATCCGGGCAGAACATCAGCTTCACCGAGTCGGTGAAGGCCTGGATCGAACAAAACGGCCTCGACGCCGCGGAACTGACCCCGTTCGCGAGCGACCTCGCGCACATCATCTAGAACGGGCCCGAACGGGCTCCCGGCGCGACCATGCCCGGGATTTCGAACGAAGGCAGTTTGCGCGCCGCGCTCCGCTTGGAGTGCGGCGCCGTTCTGTCGATCGAGCTCGACTCGTCCATCGGGCCCAGTTCGCCGAGCAGGTGCCGCAGCCGCGCCCGGAGCGCCGCACGCGCGCGAAACAGCCGCGACCGGACCGTACCCACGGGGACCCCGATCTGCTCTGCCACACAACCGTAGTCGTGACCCTCCAACTCGAAGAGTTGGAACACGATGCGCTGGGGCGCGGGAAGGGTGTCAAGCGCACCGCGGATCGCCGCGTTCCACTCGTCCTGCTGGGCCGAACGGAAGGGATCCGGTTCGCCGCCGCCGTGGGCGTGGGCGTCGCAGGCGGCGCGTTCATGGGCTTCCCTGCGCCGCCGCCCACGCAGTTCCTGCAGGGCCCCCAGGAAGGCCAGGTGGCAGAGGAACGGACGGGGATCGCCAGCGATCCGCGCGTTCTTGCGCCAAAGTCGCAGCAGGACCGTCTGCACCACGTCCGCCGCTAGGCCATGGCACCGCACGACCGACCGCGCGACGCGCTCCATCGCGTCCACGTGCGGCGCCACGAGCGCGTCGAAGTCCCGACAGCTAGGGCAGCGCGGCGCCGCGATCGCGCCGAGTCCGGGGCCCCGGCAGATGCGGAGGGACGTTCGCGTCCCGCGACGCGGACGCAAGAGCAGCGCAGGGCGGTGATGGGTAGAGCGTGGCACGGGGCGGATCTCGTTCGACATCAGAGGATACTGGCGTGCGCGGCACGTGGACCCACGCAGGCGGAGAGGGCGAGGACATGGGAACGGGCCGCCGGCCGACGTGCGACCAGCGGCCCCCGCGAACCCTAGGGGTTCGCGGCCCAAACCCCTGGGTTAGGGCAGTTGCACGGCGTCACTCACCTTCCGCACGGCCCCGTTGGCATCGAAGGAGACTCCGACCGCGTAGAGCTCCAATCCGCCGGGGAAGGCGAAGGGCAACTCGCCGAACTCCGCCCCCTCGATCCCCGAATCGTTGGCAGCGAAGAAACTGGTCGAGAACAGGGGCTGGCTCAAACCGAGGAACGTCAACGGGTCGAGGGCGAGCCCCGTATCCCGACCATCCGGCAGCAGCAGCGAACCCTTGGCGCGCGAGAACGACAGGAGCGCGGCGACGAAGGTGTCCTCGAAGGGAACGTGCCCCATGGCGAGGTGAGCCTCCGTGGAGCCTGGCTCGAGGTTCTCGCCGATCAGCGTGATCGGGCGGTAGCCCGTCACCTGGAGCGTCGGGGGCTGGTCGGCGCCGCTGGTCGCGAACGGGATCACGAAGTTGTCGTACCGGCGGTTGTACGCGACGGCGAAGAGTTCGACCGTCGACGCCGCATCGACGCCCGCGTCCGCGCCAAAGGGCACCAACTCGTCGTGGTATTCGGAGCCCTGGATTTGGTCCGCCGAGGACCCGAGGAGCGTCACCCCGCCGCGATTCGTTTGCGACGAGAAGACCAGCGTCTGGGAGTCGGGGGCGTTGGGCCCCGTGCCCTCCTGGCGCGCGAATCGCGGGGCGAAACCCGGCCCCAGAAGCTCGGGCGAGAACGTCGAGACGCCGTCGAACACGTACCGGAGCACGGTGTCCGAACCGCCGAGGCGCGCCGTGGCCGCCACTTGGAGGACGACGCCGGTGATCTCGAGGTCGAAGCTCGGCACCGTGTCGAAGGCGCCGATGCCGGGCAACGTGGCCGTGGGCTCCGCGGTGGGTCCGTAGTTCGCGCCGAGGTCTTCGGAGCTCCTCACGTAGAGCGTGTTCTGACCGCCTTGGCCCTCGAGCCAGCCGACCAGGAGACGCGTGCCTTCCTTGGCGAGCTCCGGCGACGTCACGAGTGCGCCCGGTGTTGCCCCCACCAGCGTTTCCGCGCCGAGACCGAAGCCGCCGCCGAAGCCAGAGCCTGTGCGAGACCAAAGCGCGCGGCCACCGCTCGTACCCCGGTCGTCGGTGAAGAGCAGCGCGACGCCGTCGAAGTCTCCCTCCGCCTCCACCTCGAACGCGGTGGCACCGGGATCGGAGACGAGCACGGACGAGCCGAAGCTCGCGCCGCCATCCAGGGACTGGACGACGTGCACTTCGCCGGACACGGCGGCCACGACGTAGAGGATGGGCGCCGGAGCGCGCGCGAGGACCACCTCGTAGTCCGTCACATCGCCGGCGGGCAGTGCCAGAACGGGCGTACCGGCGGACCAGACGCCGCTGACGGGGTCGCGCCTCGCGAGGTGCACGCGCGTTGCGCTCGAGCCCGCGACGTCGTCGAGCCAGGCGACGATGCCTCGGGTTGCGGCCACGCGGGCGCCCTCCTCGTCGAGCGCGACGGCCGTGGACGAGAGCAGGACCGGCGGGCCGAAGCCGCCGAGGGCGGGATCCAAACCGTCGGCGCGGCCATCGGCCGCGGAGACATGGAGCGACCCGCCAGCGCGCAACTGGGCGAGAACCGTCAGGTCTTCGTCCGACGCGGCGCTGATCGCCAGGGTCGACGCTCCGCTTGCGACGGTGCCGGCGGGACGGACGAAGAACTCGATTTCGTCCTTGCCGTCGCCGGCGGCCAGTCCGGAGAGGGCTCCAACAGCGGAAAAGAGGGCCAGGAATCGGGCGGGGGCAGGCATGGGAGATCGGTGGGTTGAGGTTCCATCGGCCCCGTGGCGGGCCGACGAAGCACCCATGCCGTTGGGTCCCGCGCAGTTCCCTCCGGATCCAGGATCGCGGGCACGCGGCCGGCGACTCGCCCCCCCCGGGGGATAGGACCCATGGGCCTCGAGGCCGCAGTGAAGGGTCCTTGCGCCCTCGCGCTACGGGGGTGGCACCGCGCCGTGGCGCACCGTGACCACCGTGTGGATGCCGCCGCGCACGTAGAAGTCGCCGACCACCTCCATCCAGCGCGGCGACGTCGCCGCCACCAGGTCGTCGAGCAGGCGGTTGGTCACGTCCTCGTGGAAGTGGCCTTCGTCGCGGAACGACCAGAGGTAGAGCTTGAGGCTCTTGAGCTCCACGCAGAGATCCGCCGGCGCGTAGCGGATGCGGATCGTGGCGAAATCCGGTTGGCCGGTTTTCGGGCACAGGCACGTGAACTCGGGCGCCTCGAAGTGGATCTGGTACTCGCGGCCAGGGCGCGGGTTCGGGAAGGTCTCGAGGTGTTTGCTCGGGGACGTCGTCATAGGGAGGCTCGAATTCGCTCGCAAAGAGGAACCGGTGGAAGTCGCACGGCGGACGCGGCGGTCGTTCAGCGGCGCAGTGTGCCGCGCTGCACGACCAGATCGCCGACGAGGAGTTCGAGCTCCACCACCAGCGGTTTGGATCCGCGCTCGGAGATTTCCTGCGCCAGCGTTTGGGCGCCGCGTGCGACCAACACGCCGTTGGGCTCGACCTGCACGGCGACCTGACCGAAACGCCAATCGTTCGGGCAGAGCAAGAGGAGGCGCCAAGTCGTTTCGCCCGGGGGCAGTCCGATCGGCGCGGCGAGCCCTTCGAAGTGCCAATCCGCGCCATCCCTGCGGGGATCCCCGAGCTCTGCGAACCCCTGCAGGTCGCGCACCAGTTCGGCGCGCTCCAACTCGGCGCGCTCGAGCTCCAGGAGTTCACCGCTGAACTCGAGCCCCGTGACGCGGCGGCCCAGGCGCCAGGCGAGACTGCTCGAGAGGTCGAACCACCCGACACGCCGGCCCGCGGCACTGCTCCACACGCCCAAGGCGGCGCCCTCGGCGAGCGGCGCGGACGCCGACCAGCGCACCAGCGCCGGTTCGAAGCCAACCGCGCTGGGCGGCAACACCGCGCGCAGGGCGCCCCATTCGAGCGGATCCACGTCCAGCTCCGGCGAGCGCACGGAACCCATCCAACCCGTCGGTCCGGCGCCCGGCACGGGGCCGAGCAACCGCACCGCGCCGCGGCCCCGGCCGGTGGCCCAGCCATCGGCGCCGAGGACCGCGGCGCGCGGGTAGAGCACCACAGTCGGCTCGGCGAAGAGCTCGCGGGCCTCCGGTTGGCGCAACAGGCTCAGGAAGGCCGCTTGGCTCAACTCGCGCACGTGGAGGGGCTCGCTCTCGCCCTCCACACCGGCGAACACGGGGTGCAAGAGCCAAGGCAATCCCGGCCCGAGGGGATCGATGCCGCCGACGTCGCGGGGCGGATCCAGGAGCAGCAGCGCCGCGTCGCGGCCGTGTTCCTCGCGCGCCGCGCGCACGTCGGCGCGCAGTTCCTCGAGTGCGCGCGACGCCTCCGCCCACGGCTGCGCATTGGCGTTGGCGAGCACCGCCAGCCCGAACGTCAACCCGGCCGGCAGCAACCAGCGGCGCACACCCCCCATCGCCGTGGCCGCGGAGCCGAGGCCCCCGGCGGCCACGAATGCCGCGGGAAGGAGCTCGCGGGCGCCCGCGAGGCGCGCCGGGTCCACGTTGCGATCCACGCCGAAAAGCAGCGCAAACGCAAACGCGAGCACCCACCAGAGGAGCACTCCGCCCCACAACCTCGGCGCAGAGCGTGCCGCAAAGAGCGCCGGCTGCAACGCCGCCAGCAGCAACACACCCGAAAGCACGAACCCCAACACCCCGAGCACGCGCGGATTGGCCGGCAGCAGCACGAGGCCGATCTTCTCGGGCAACCACGTCAGTGCGTCGAGCACCCCGCCCGTTTCGTAGAGGCGCACGAGCCCGAGCGCCACTTCAGGCAGATAGGAGTGCCCCGTCACCGACGCGATCGCTACGCCGTTGAGCACGGTCACGCCGAAGAACACAGCGAACGTATTGAGCGCGGTGCGCAGGCGCCGGTGTTTGGGGCGGTAGCGGTGGGCGGAGAGGCCCTCGGCCAGCGCCAGCGCAAACGGCAGCCCGAAGGCGAGCTCGCCGGAAAACGCCGCGAACACCGCGAGCGCTATCGACACGAGCATGGGCCCGGCCAGCCGCTCCTGGCGCGCGCGCAGGAAGTGGACCGCGCTCCACGTGCTGAACGCGAGTGCCAGGAGGTCCGCGCGGCCCTCGAGGCTCGCCACACTCGCCACGCACGCCGGGTGCACGGCGAACACCAGCCCCGCGGCCCAGCCCCCGAGGCGAGCCTGCTCGCTGCCTGTCCAGGGCATCAGCAAACGGCGCACACACTGGCCCAGGCCCGCGGCGGCCGCGAGCAGGAGCGCCAGGTTCTCCGCGCGGTACGGCAGCGCCGGATCCACGCGGCCGACGCCGCTCCCCCACAGCCAATGCGACGTGGCGAGGGAGTACCCCGCCAGGAACGAACCCTCTGGCCCCGCCACACGCAACAGCTCGCGTCCGTCGAACTCGATCGGCGCCCGGGCGGGTTCGGACAGTTCGCTCTGGCGCCCGCGGCGCTCGGGTTCGCTGGGCAGGGACGGCAGGTGCCAGCCCCCGGCCCGGGCGAGGCGTTCGAGGTCCCCGCCGGTGAACCCCGCTCGCACGAGGGGCTCGTAGGCCGTGGCCACCCAGGCGGCGGACACGAGCACCAAAGCGAGCAGACGGAGCCGGGACGACATGGACCGCGGATCCTACCCGCGGGGCGCCGCGGGCCGATCCCTGCGATCGCGCGGCGAGGCCAAGGCTCGGCCATCCCTGTGCGGACCGCCCGAGCGGTCCCACGGGGTACCCTCTTCGGCTCCCCATCCGACCCCACGACCCCCTTCCTTCTTGCTCCCGTGATCGAAACCTTCTTGCCCCTGATCGAAGCCGCCCGCGGCGTGGACCTGGCCGACCCCGCCGCCGCGGAGCGGGAGCTCGTCCGGCGGCTGGACCCCGCGGGCCCGGTCGCGGCGCGCCTCGCGGACGAGCTGCGCAAACTGCTCGCGACGGGCGCCATCGCGAACCGCGGCGAGATGCCCGTGAAGTGGGGCCGCGTCGCGAAGGCCACCGAGCAATCCAGCGGCTTCTCGATCGACGTCGTGCACATGAACGGCGTAGGCCCCATGCACCGCCATCCGAACGGCGAGATCGACTACTGCATCCCGCTCTCCGGCGATCCGCGCTTCGACGGCAGGCCCGCGGGTTGGGTCGTCTACGGAGCGGACTCGCGCCACGCACCCACGGTCTCCGGGGGCGAGATGTTGATCGTGTACCTGCTGCCGGGCGGCGCGATGGAGTTCTTGACCTGAACGGCGGGAGCGGCAACTCCTCCGAACGGCCCGAAGAGGCGACCTTTGGCGCCTCGAAGGAGCGGGCGCGCCTGCGCGCACTGCGCGAGGGCCTGCGGGCGGAGTCCAACCCGCCGAACCCGTGGCTCGGCAGCCACGTGGAGTGGCTCGGGGTGCCAGAGGCCGCGGAACTGCGTGTGCACCTCGAAGAGGCGCGCTCGCTGCTTTCGGCGAACGACAGCCCCGACATCCCGTTCCGCTTCAGCGCGAATCCCTACCGCGGTTGCACCCACGCGTGTGCCTACTGCTACGCGCGGCCGACACACACCTGGCTGGGATTCGGCGCGGGCACCGACTTCGATACACGCATCGTCGTCAAGACCAACGCGCCCGAGGTGCTGGCGCGCGAAGTGGCGCGGCGCAGTTGGAAGCGCGAGGTGGTGTGCTTCTCCGGCAACACGGACCCCTACCAACCGCTCGAGGCCCACTACGGCCTGACGCGCAAGTGCCTCGAGGTGCTGCTCGCCGCCGACACGCCGGTGGTGTTGATCACCAAGGGGTCGTTGGTGCGGCGCGACATCGATCTCCTCACCCGGTTGGCGCGCGGACCCGGCGCGCTGGTGCACGTCAGCATCCCGACCGGCGACGAGTCCATTGCGCGGCTCCTCGAACCCGGTGCCCCGCCGCCTACGGCCCGTTTCGAGACCCTGCGCCAACTGGCGGCCGCGGGCATTCCGTGCGGGGTCGCGGTGGCGCCGCTCATCCTCGGCCTCACGGACAGCGGCGTGCCCGCGGTGCTCGAACGCGCCGCGGCCGCGGGCGCGAGCCACGCGTTCCACGTGCCCCTGCGGTTGCCGAAGGAGGTCGCCACTGTGTTCGAAGAGCGCCTTGGCATCGCCTTCCCCGGCCGCGCGGCGAAGGTGCTGCACGCCCAGGAGGAACTGCGCGGCGGCAAGCGCAACGAGTCGCAGTTCGGGGCGCGCATGGGCGGACGGGGTGCGCGTTACGAGGCGGCGCGCGCGCTGTTCCTCCTGCACTCGCGCCGCCTGGGACTGAGCACCGGCGAGGTGACGTCGCCGAACCTGCCGCTGGCCCAGGGCGAGCACCGCCCCGCGCCGGCGCTGCGTTCCCGCGGCGGCCCAGGCGAGCTGTTCGGCCCCGGGACCGGCGACGGTTAGGCTTTTGGCGATGGGGCGAGCCAACGTCGAGGCGAGGGTGGCGGAGTGGGCGGGGGCCGCGTTCGCGCTGCTCGCCGCCGCGGGTCTCGTGTTGCTGCCCCTCGCGTGCGCCGACCGGACGCCGCTCGTCGGCAGCGCCCGCGGCCTCGACCTCTTCGTGACCCTGATCGACGCGGCCGCCGCCGATCGCATCGGCGCGTACGGCGCGGAGCGCGCCACCACGCCGTTCCTCGACCAACTGGCAGCCGCCGGGACGCGTTTCGACGAGGTCACCGCAGCGGCGCCGTACACACTCGCGTCCGTGGCGTCCCTATTCACGGGCGAACACCCCGACGTGCACCAGGTGCTGCACGCCGGAGACGTGTTGCCCGGCGCGCTCGAAACCCTGGCCGAGCGCTTCGCCGCCGCCGGATACCGCACCCACGGTGTGTCCAGCAACGCCCACGTGCACAGCCGCTACGGATTCGCGCGCGGCTTCGAGAGCTTCGGCTGGCACGACCCCATGGTCGGCCGGACCGCCCACCACACGGTGCCCGCGGAGCTGATCCGCGAGGTGGAGCAGCACCTTCTGTCGGACGACCCGCGGCCCGCGTTCCACTACGTGCACCTGATGCCGCCGCACGCGCCGTACGACCCGCCGCCCGAGTTCCGGCGGCTGTTCGCGCCCGAGCTCGCCGACGGCAGCCTCGGCAGCATCGACAACTTGACGCCGCTGACCTTCGGCTCGCGCCGCGCTGCGCCCGCGGAGATGCAGGCGATCGTCGACCTCTACGACAGCTCCCTGCGGTACGCCGACAGTGTGCTGGCGCGTTTTGGCGCGCTGCTCGAACGGGAAGGCCGGCTCGAGCGCACGCTGTGGATCGTCTTGAGCGACCACGGCGAGGCCTTTGGCGAACACGGCTACTTCCAGCACAGCCGCCTCGTGGTGGAACCCATGGTGCACGTGCCGCTCGTGCTGCGTGCGCCGCGCGGTTTTGCGGGAGGCGCCCTCGCGGGCCGGCGCGTCGCCGCGCCGATCAGCCTGGTGGATATGACACCGACGCTAGTCGAACTGTTCGGGCTCGGCGGACGGGATTCGCGCAGCGCACAATCGCTCGTGCCGCTCCTCGACGGCCGTTCGGTGCAGGGCGGCCAAGTGACACGCGGGGGCCCTCCGATCGTCACACGAACGGCCGGACCGGCGCCCTACACCGCGCTGCGCCAAGGCGACCGCAAGGCGATCTACCACGCCGGGACGCGGCGCTGGCAGCTCTACGACCTGGCCTCGGATCCGGGGGAGCAGCACGACCTCGCCGGTAGCCGACCGGGCGAGTTGGCGCCCCTGCGCGGCGCCCTCGAAGACTGGTGGCAAAGGTGGCGCCCCCACTCGGTGGGCGCCAGGAACCGCGTCGAGTTGACCGCGGAAGAGCAGGCCCACCTGGGCGCGATCGGGTACTTCCCGTCGCCGGGTGGGGAGGAAACGGCGCCGCCCGCCAAGCCGCCCGCCGAGCCGCCCCCCTTGCAGCCGCCGCCCAAGCGGCCGTAGAACTACGTCCGCCAAGTGGCACGTGGGAGTGGCTCCCGGCGGCCCGACGAGGCGTGTGGCGACCGGCGGAACCGGCCCACCGCCAACCCCATGTCGCCAGAAACCCTCGCGCTCCTTCTGGAGCGTTTTGCGTCGATCGACCGCGGCACCCGGGCGCTTTCGGAGCGCCATGCGATGGCCTGCCCACCCGGCTGCGGCGCGTGTTGCCATTCCGCCGAAGTCGAGACCTCGGAGGCCGAGTTGGCGCCGCTCGTGGCGCGGCTCTTGGCGCGCGGCGAGTCGGCGGACCTGCGCGCGGCGCTCGCCCAGCGCGAGGCCGCGGGCGACCGGCGTTGTGCGTTGTTCGTGCCGGAGCCGAACAGCTCGACCGGCGGCCGCTGCAGCGCGTACGAGGACCGCCCGTCGATCTGCCGCCTGTTTGCGTTTGCGGCCAGGCGGGATGCGGACGGGAGGCCCGAACTCGTGACCTGCCGCACCCTGCGCGCCGCCGACCCCCTCGCCGTGGCGCGAGCGGAGCGCGACGTCGCCGCGGGCGGACCGGCGGTGTTCTACTCCGACTACGGCCTGGCCGACGCGGCCTCGGGTTCGGCGGGCGAACTGCAGCCCATCAACCTGGCCCTCGAACGAGCGCTCGCGCGGGCCGAACTGGCGCTGCACTACGGCAGGTTGGAGGCCGCCGAGGACGCGCCCCAGCTCGCGCTCGTCGCACCCGCCCCGACCGGGGCGGACCCCACGCAGCCGCCGCCCCGCGACGCGCCCCGCCCGGCGGCTTGAGAGTCGACAGTAACCGCCGCGAGGGCCGACCCTTGCGGAGCCTGGCCGGAACCTACAGGATCGGCGGTATGGGAATTTGCGCGTTGGCCGTCGGGTTGTTGCCTCTCCTCGGTCCCCAGGGGAGCGGCGCCGCGTGCCAGTGGGCGACTGTGCCCCAGGGCCCGGACGGCTCGATCCTCGCGCTGTTCGCCCACGGCGCTGGCGGCGCGGAGGCGCTGTTCGCGGGCGGCAGCTTCAGTTCCGCGGGCGGCGGCTTCGCGCGCAACGTAGCGCGCTTCGACGGGGCGCTCTGGTCCCCGCTCGGCGCCGGCACCAACGGCCCCGTGCACGGCTTCGCGCACACGGACCTGGGCGCGGGGGAACAACTCGTCGTGTTCGGCGACTTCACGTCCGCGGGCGGGGTCGCTGCACCGGGGCTCGCCTTCTGGGACGGCATGCAGTGGAGCGCCCCCGCGGCGGGCCTCGGCATCCGCCCGAGCGCGGCCGTGCACTACGACACACCGTTCGGCCCAAGGCTCGTGGTCGGCGGGCGCACCGATCCGCCCGGCGACCAGTGCCTGGCGGTCTACGACGGCGCCACCTGGAGCGCGCACACGTTCCCCGGCACGTCGTTGCCGTGCTCCCTGGCCGTGCACGACGCGGGAGCCGGTCCCGAGGTCTGGATCGCGGACAGTTTCTCCGTTCTGCGCTGGTCGGGTGGCGCGATCGCGCTGCACACCTTCCACAGCCTCGCGGTGCCCGGGCGCTTTGCACAACTGCCCGGCGACCCCGCCTTGTACCTCGGTGCGGAGGGTTGGATCGCGCCCGGGCCGCAGGCGTTCCCGGTGGCGCAGGGAGATCCGCTCTCGCGCGTGACCGCCGCGGGAATCGAAGCGGCCGTGCCGAACCTGGCGGTCGCGAGCCCCGGCACCAGCCACGCCATCTCGGCCCTTGCGCCGTGGAACGGGCCCGCCGGGCCGGTGCTCGTCGCCGCCGGTACGTTCACCCACGCCAACGGGACTTGGTTCGAGACGTCGCGGGTAGCCGCGCGTGCGACCGCGTGGGTCGAGGGTGAGTCCGTCGACGCGTTCTTGCCGGTGGGCGCCGGCCTCGGCGGCGCACCGCGCGCGCTGTGCGCCGCGTCCTTGGGCGGCATCGAATGGCTGTTCGTCGCGGGCGACGGCCTCACGAGCGCTGGCAGTCCCCTCGGCGGTCTGGCGCGCATCGCGCCGTGCGAGCCGGCGGCGCCCGCCACGTCGATCGTGCACGGCTGCGACGAGGACCCCGCGCCGCTCGGCACGTGGTACGACGTGCCCCAGGTCGGCGCGGAGTTCCAAGTGGCGTTGCCGCTGCCGTTCCTCGACTTCCTCTCGACCGTGCGGCTCTACGCCGCAGTGGCGCTGGAGCTGGGTCCCTCGGGCTGTGGGGTGCCCATCGCCGGCGTGGGCCCGCTCTTGCTGAAGGGGTTGCTCCTCGGCGGCGCGGGATTGCCGCCCTCCCAGGCCGGTTTCTACGGGTTCGCGCCGGAGACGTACCTCGTGCGCTGGAACCTGCCTCTGCCAAACCTGCCCGCTCTCCTCGGCAACCCGATCGCATTCCAGGCGCTGATTCTGCGCCCGAGCGCGGGCACGGCGGGTCTGACGCGCGCGCTCGTCGCCACGCCGGGTTGGTGAGCAACGCGCGGGCCGCGCGCCGCGAGCGACGGTTGGGAGATTCCCCGTAACGCCGGCGTGGGCGCGCCCATGTAGGGAGGTGTACCCGCGGCACCGACGCGGCGGGCCCGAATCCACCCGTCCTCAGCTCTAGGAATCTCTCCCATGCGCTCTTCCATGCAAACCACGTGCGCACCCAGGGCCGTGCTCGCCGCGGCCGCGGCGTTCGCCCTGCTCCTCAGCGACAACCCGGCCCAGGCCCAGTGTTTCCCCGAGTGGAGTACCATCGGCACCGGGTTCAACTCCTCGGTGTACGACTTCGCGGCCGCAGACCTCGGCAACGGTCCCGAACTGTTCGCTGCCGGCGCCTTCTCCACCGCGGACGGCCTTCCCGCGAACTACATGTCCCGCTGGAACGGCGTGTTCTGGGAGTCCGTGCCGACCACCAACAACGCCGTCTACCGCCTGCGCGAGCACAACGACGGCACCGGGCTCAAACTCTACGCGGGTGGTGAGTTCACCACCGCGGGCACCACGGTGAACCGCGTGGCGGCGTTCAATGGCACGAGTTGGAGCGCCCTGGGCAGCGGCGTCAACGCGGCCGTCTACGACCTGGCGAGCATCCCGAGCGGACCGCTCGCCGGCCTCTACGTCGCGGGCAGCTTCACCACCGCCGGGGGCAACCCGGCGAACCGCATCGCGCGCTGGGACGGCGCGGCTTGGCACACGCTCGGCGCGGGCCTCAACGGCATCGTTCGCTGCCTGGCCGTCTACGACGCCGGCTTTGGGCCGGCGCTGTACGCGGCCGGCGAGTTCACGGTCGCGGGTGGCCTGCCGGCGAACCGCATCGCGCGCTGGGACGGCTTCAGTTGGTCGCCGCTCGGCTCGGGCCTCAACAACACCGTGAGGGCCCTCGCGGTGCACAACGCGGGCACTGGCCCCCAGCTGTACGTCGGTGGCACGTTCACCACGGCCGGCGGCTTGACGGCGAACCGCCTGGCGCGCTGGAACGGGGCTTCGTGGTCGACGTTGGGCAGCGGTGCGAACAACACCGTGGAGTCGCTCACGTCGTACAACGATGGCGCGGCGAGCTGGCTCGTGGCGGGTGGTAACTTCACCAGCGTCAGCGGCGTGACGGCCTCGCGCATCGCGCGCTTCGACGGCGCCAACTGGAGCGCCCTCGGCGCCGGCTTGAACACCACGGTCTTCGCCCTGCGCCCCTTCGACGACGGCGGCGGCGCGTCGCTCCTGGTCGGCGGCAACTTCACCACGGCGGACGGCAAGGTCGCCAACCGCGTCGCCCGCTACCAAAGCTGCCCGGACTCCGTGCTCCCCGTCCCCGGCTGCGCGAGCAACCCGGCGGAGCTCACCACCTTGACCGCGGTGCCCAAGGTCGGAACCGTGTACTCCTGCCGCGTCGACAGCGGCGCGATCAACAGCGGCATCGCGTTGCTCGTGACCGGTCTGCCGGGCACCAACGTGGCGGGCTGCGGCTTCGTGTTGCCGGGCATCGGCGAGTCGCTGCTCGCGCCCTTCCCCTCGCCCACCGTGCTCGTGAACCAGGGCCTGGTCGGCGGTCTGTCCACCTTCGCGGTGCCGATTCCCAACAACCCCGCCTACGTGGGCATTACTCTGCCGCTCCAGTCGGTGGTCGCCGGGACGTCCGCGCCGTTCCCGCTTGAGCTCTCCACGGGCCTGCTGCTGAAGCTGCGCCCCTGATCGGAGGCGCATCCTGTGCGGGCCGGGGGCCCGGTCCGGGAACCGGGCCGGGCCCCCGGCCGTCGATGGAGGCATCCCGAAGGCGGACGGGGGCCCCGATTCCCCCCTCGAGGCTTGCGATCGTCCCAAAAACGGGGTTCCCTTGTTCGCCCCCCAGCCCGCCGCTACGTCAGCCCCGCCCTTCCCCATGCTCTTCCAGTCCCGAAGGCTTCCGGCTCCGGCCGGAGCCCGAGTCGTTCCCAGTCCCCGCCGCTTCGCCGCCGCCGCGCTCGGGCTGGTCCTCTCCGTGATGGCCGCCGCCGCACCCTCGGCCAGCGCCCAGTGCGCCACCGCCTGGGACCCGAGCCTCGGCCAGCCGGGATTCAACGGGGGTGTCAACAGCCTCGCGTTCGTGGACGTGGGCGGCGCGGAGGCCCTCTACGCGGGCGGCAGCTTCACTCAGGTCGGCATCGCGCCGATCGGCCGCATCGCGCGGCAGGAGGGCAACGGCTGGGTGCCGCTCGGCGGTGGCCTCAACGGCGGCAACGTCAACGCGATCGTCGGTTGGGACGACGGCACGGGCCCCGCGCTGTTCGCGGCCGGCACGTTCACCGTCGCCGGCGCCGGCGTGGCGACGCGGATCGCCAAGTGGAACGGTGTGAGCTGGTCGCCGCTCGGCCCAGGGCTCAACGGAGCCGTCCGCGCCCTCGCGGTGTGGGACGACGGCAACGGCGAGGACCTCTACGCCGCCGGCGCCTTCAGCGCTGCGGGAGGCACCCTGGCGAACCGCGTCGCGCGCTGGGACGGCAGCAGTTGGAGCGCGCTCGGCGGCGGAGCCAACGACACGATCACGGCCCTCGCGGTGTACGACGACGGCTCCGGGCCCCAGTTGTTCGCGGCCGGGCTCTTCACGAGCGCCGGTTCCGCCAGCGCATCGCGCATCGCGCGGTGGAACGGCAGCACGTGGGCGCGTTTGCTCGAGGGCCTCAACGGCGCCGCCGACAGCCTGACGGTGCACGACGACGGCAGTGGCGAATCGCTGGTCGTCGGCGGCAGTTTCTCCGTCGCCGGCACGCTGCAAGCCGTGCGCGTCGCGCGTTGGAATGGCGCCAGTTGGTCGGCGATGGGAGGAGGCCTGACGGGACCGCCCTCGTCACTGCTTCCGGCGGACCTGGGCTCGGGTGTGCGGCTCTGGGCCGCGGGGGCCTTCGGCGGCTTCGTCGCCAACTGGGACGGCGCCAGTTGGACGAGCCAATCCCCCACCGTGAACACCACCGCGATCGCCCTGGCCGCGGGCCCCGGTGCGGGAGCGCCGGCGCTCTACGTCGGTGGGCTCTTCACCAACGTGGGCGGCGCGTCCGCGGGTCGCGTAGCGCGCCTCGGATGTGCGACCGGGCTGACCTACGTGCCGGGCTGCGGCGCGAACAGCGCGGACCTGGTCGCGGGCCCGCAGGCGCCGAAGATCGGCAACTCGCTGACCTTCCGGTTCGTGCCGGAGACCATTTCCCCAGGCGTCGGCTTCCTGTTTTTCGGCCCGTCGCTCGGTCCGTGTGGCATCGATCTTTTGGGGCTCGGCGAGCTCCTGATCGACCTCGGCGCCTCGGTGCGTGTGGACCTCGGCTTCGTCCTCACCGAGGCGCAGATCACCGTGCCGTTCCCCAACGTGCCCGGGCTCGCCGGCGCGAGCCTACGCGCCCAGGCCGTCGCGCTCGGTCCCGTGCCCGTGCTGCCTCCCCCGGTGGAGCTCAGCACGGCCATCGACTTCGTCATCGCGCCCTGACCCGGGTCCCGTCGCCGGACGCCAGGTGGAGTCGCGCCAGACTCTCCCGGGCGGCCTCGGCGAGCGCCGGCGACGGCGACACGAGCAACCGCACGAGCCGCGGCAACTCCTCGACGGCCTCGAGCAGCGCCAAACCGCGCACCGACTCCACCTTCTGCTCGTCGCTGGTGTCGGCGGAGTCGAGGAGCTGCACCAACTCCGCGATCGCCCGCTCGCGGACCGCCGCCGCATCCTGACGGCGCTGCCAGCGCGCCTCGGCTTCCTGCAGGGCGAGCAGTTGGTCCAGGGACTCCGCAACGGCCGCGCGCGTTTCCCGGTTCGGCGCGGACGCTGCCAGGTCGAGGAGCAGCCGTGCCGCCGCGTCGCCCCCGAGGGCCGCGGCCGTGTCGGCGAAGCCGTGGTAGCTGATGTTGGGCCGGGTGGAAGCCTCGCGCAGGAGATCGACGGCGCCGAGGTCCCGGCTGGCGCGGATGGCCCGCAGGGCCGCCTGCTGCACCCAGGTATTGCCAGCCAGGGCCTGCGCCCAGAACGCGTGGCGCTCGTCGGTCGGGAGGGCCGCGCTCGCGGACATCAGCACCGCGAGCAACTCCGTCTGCCGCGATCCCAGGAAGTCGGGGAATCGCGCCATCACGGCGCGCACGAGATCGGCCGCGGGTTCGCCGACCACGTCGGGGAGAGTGATGCGCTCCACCGCGGCACGCGGGAACCCGGGTTCGCGCACAAGCCGCACCAGCAGCTCCGACGCCGGCTGCCCGCTCGCCGCGAGCCGGCCAGCGAGGTCCTGCACCAACTGGGAGAGTCGGCCGGCGCGTTCCCCCTCCGACAGCGGCTTCTCGTCGTCCGGCCACGGCTCGCCTAGGAAGCGCGGCATCGCATCCAAGATGGCGCGGGCGACGAAGTCGACTTGCTCGACGCCGCCGGTTGGCGCGATCGCTCCCGGTGCGGCGCACAGGCGCAGCACGGAGTCCGCGCTCGCATCCCCCATCAGCGCGCGCCAAGGTTCTGCTTGTTCGCCCGTCGGCATCGCCGTCGCGATGCGCCAGGCCGCGATCGGATCGACGGCGTGCAAGGCGCGGAGCGCGCGCACCCGGGCCAAATCGTCGAGCCGCCGCAGCCAGTCGGGAAGCGGAGGCACGACGCGCGCGGCGTCGGGATCATGGGGCACGGCGACGTGCCACAGGTCGCGCGATGCAAGCCGCTCCAGGCCATCCAAGAGCGCCATGCCAACCGCGGTTCCGGGGTACTGGTCCGGCCGTTCGACGATCGGTCGGAGCAGCGAATCCCACCTCGTGCTAGGGGCATCGCGTCGGGCCGAGTGCGCGAAGGCGCGCCGCAGGACCTCTGCGGCCATGTCACGGTGGCGCTGCAACACCACCTCGTACAGCCGAACCAAGGTCGCGGGTTCCGTCACCACACGGTCGAGGTCCAAGAGCTCCGGGGCCGTGAGCACCGCGATGCCGTCGGGACGCTTGGCGATCGCGCCCTCGAGAGCCGCGTTGCGCGCCGTCTCGTCCTCGTCCCGCAGCAATAGGTGAAGGGCCCAGCGCCAACTGGAGTTCGGCTCGGGCACACGCTGCACCAGCACGCGATCTCGGTCGGGTTCGATCCACGGGTGGTAGGAATGGGGAGCGAGCGTCCTCGCGACCTCGACGCGCACCGCGGGATCAGGGTCCGCCGCGAGCGCGTACACCGCCGTGGTGTCCAGCGAACCACGCAGCGCCGCGATACAAAGCCGACGGACGTCCGCGTCGGCATGGGCCAGACCCGCTTCGTACAGCGGCCGCAGGCCCTCGTGCATGGAGTCGACCGCAGGCCAACCTTGCGCTGCATCGGCCGCAAGCAAGGCCGCCGCCGCGGAACTCGCCACATGGCCCCATCGCGCGCCGGCGTAGAGCCAGTGCTCGAGGCTGCCCACGTCCAATCCGGGTTCCGCGAGCAGGCGGTCGGTGATCTGGTTCCAGTTCTCCTTCGCCAAGTGCACGTTTCCACGCTCGTCGCTCACCCAGTACCGGCTCGCGGAGAGTTGACTCGCGAGTCGTGTGCCGAGGAACTGCCCGAGTTTGCGGCGCACGAGCAGGCTCTCTTGCGCGGCCAAGTCCGCGACCACGTCCAGGGCGGTGGACGCATCGATCAAGCCCAAGGCAAAGAGTGCTCGCGCAGACAGGCCGTTGGCGGACGCCGGGGTCATTTCGCGCGCGATCGCAGCAAGATGCGGCACCGCGAGCGCGCCGAGATCCATGAGTCCCGCGGTGTCGTCCGACGAGAGGAACACACGCACGGTCTGTTCGACGACCACGTCCTCGGGTGTCCCGAGCCCCGCACTGCGCGGGGCCGAAGTGCCGCCGGCGCCGGGTGCATCCAGGCCGCGCGCCAAGCGGAAGCGGGTGCGAGCGGATTCCACGCGGGCCACGGCGTCGCGCAGCGCCGCGTCCCCCGGCGCCGCTTCGCGCGCGGCTCGCGCGCGCTCGACGAGCGCTTCGATGCGTGCGAGGATCCGATCGTCGTCCCCGTCCGTCGCGGCGGCGAGTTCCCACGCGGCGAGTTCCGCCGCCAGCTCGATGGCGGCCGGGGGCGGGGTGTCCTGGTACGGCGCCGGCTGCGCGGCGTGCGTCAGGATCCATAGGATGCTCGTGGCGAGATTCATGGGCGGCAAACTCCGTGGTTGGTTGTAGCGCGAGGGGCGCCCGCGGCAGAGCGCGCGCCTTCGGAACCTGGGACGATCCCGAGGGCGCCTGCCCTCCGCCGCGCCGTCAACGGCGCGTCAACGCGGCACACGGGAGAAGCGGTAACCCACCCCGTGCACGGTCGCGATGTGTTGCGGTTCGGCGGGGTTGCGTTCGATCTTCTTGCGCAGCTTCAAGACGTGTTGGTCGATCGTGCGGGTGGTCGGGTCCTCCGCCGGATCCCACACGTCTTCCAGGATGCGCTCGCGCTCGAGGGCCTCGCCATCGTGGGCGAGGAAGTACTGCAGCAACTCGAGTTCGCGCCGGGAGAGCCCGTGGCGCACCCCTTCGTTCACCAGGCTGTAGGCGCCGAAGTCCACCTCCACCGCCCCGAACCGCGCCCGTTGCCCATCCGTTTCCGCGGCGACACCGGGCGTAGCTCCCGCCCGGCGCGCGAGGGCCGCACGCAGCCGCAGGAGGAGTTCCGCCATCGAGAACGGCTTGACCACGTAATCGTCCGCGCCGTACTCGAATCCGCGGATGCGGTCCAACTCCGTGCCGCGCGCCGAGAGGATCAATACGGGCGCAGCCAAGCGGTCCTCGCGCAGCGCCCGCAGCACGCCGAAACCGTCGAGCACCGGCAACATCAGGTCGAGCAACACGGCATCGGGGTCCTCGCGCAGCGCGAGGTGCAACCCGCTCTTGCCATCGGAAGCCTCGAGCACGTCGAAACCCTCCGCGCGCAGGGCGTCGACGAGCGCCATGCGCAAGATCGGCTCGTCCTCGACCACCAGGATGCGTTTCACGCGACGGATTCCCCTTCGTCGGGCGGTGCGGTTCCGACGAGCAGGCGCAGGTGCGCGCCGTCCGGCGACGGCACCACCTCGGCGTCACCGCCGTGGGCACGGGCGATGGCGCGCACGATGGAGAGCCCGAGGCCCGTTCCAAGGTCGTCCATCGTCGAAGAGGACCGGCGCGTACCGACGGCGCGCACGAAGGGGCGGAACACCGATTCGCGGTGGCGCGCGGGGATGCCCGGTCCGTGGTCGCGCACCTCGACACAGATCCCCGCTTCGACCGCGTGCACCTCGATCTCGACGCGCGCGGACCCGTCCGCCGATCGCCCGTGCCGCAGGGCGTTTTCGAAGAGGTTCCACACCGCGCGGCGCACCGCCTCCGCGTCGAGCACCCAGTCCCCCGGCAGCGCGTGGCGCGAGAAGCCGAGGCTGGCGCCCGCCTGGGCGGCGCGTTCGGCGAGGGCGTGTTCGAGGTCGTCGAGGAACGGCCCCAACGCGACCGGCGCCGCGGCGATGCGCGGCCCGGCGCCGCGCTCGACCCGCGAGGCGTCCAGAAGGTCGTTCACCATGCGCAAGAGCCGCTCGGCCTCCTGCCGCAGGGCCCCGTGGTAGCGCCGACGCGCCGCGTCGGTCGCGATGGCGCCGCGCTCCAAGTTCTCGACCAGGAGCAGGATCGACGCGAGGGGTGTGCGCAGGTCGTGGGAAACACCGGCCACGAAGGTACTGCGCAGTTCGGCGAGGCGCCGCTCCCGGGCCAGGGCCCGCGCGCTGAGCACCGCCGCGAGCGCCACGAGGAGCCCCAGCCCCACCAGCCCCGCACGGACGACGACCAGGCGGCGGCGTTCGGCCGCGATCTCCCGCGCCAGGCGCGGCGCGAGGAGGTCGAAGACGAGGCCCGCTTCGCCGAGCGGCTCCGGCCCGAGGACGCGCGCGTCGTCCGGGGAAAGGAGCGCCGCCTCGGGGGCGATGCGCAGTTCGAAGAGGTCCGCCCGGGCCGTGCCCTCGCCGCCCGCCGCCGCGCGTGCGCCGAGGGCCGCGGCCACATCGGCGCGGGCGAGCGCGACCACCTTCCCCTCGTTCCCCTCCAACCGTTGGGCGAGCACCCAGGGCGAAACTTCGCCGTCCGGCGCCGCGACGGGCCACGGCAGCCAGCGCCAACGGCCTTCCTGCCCGCCCTCGAGCGCCGGCACGGCGGCGAGAAGTGCCGCCGCTCGCGCGGCGTCCAGCCCCAACGCGCGCTCCCAATCCAGATCCGGCGCGCGGTCCGCTAGGGCGCGCACGAGCGCCACGTCCCGCGGCCCAAGGAAGGTGCGGATCTCGCCCCCGGAGAAACGGACCCGGGCGGGCTCCGGCGCGAAGGGAAGTTCGCGCCGGGCGAGCCGAGACCAGAGGTCCGCGAGGAGTCCCTCGTCCACGGACCCCGCCAGGGCGGCGAGCAAAGCGTAGGGCACGGTTCCACGCTGCTCGCCACCCGCCTCCCGAAGCAAATGGGCCCGGGCGGCACGCTCTCCCTCGAAGTCCCCTTCTGCGTGCGCCCAAGCCAACTCCCGAAGTCGCGCCTCCGCCCGTTCGGCCGAAGACGCCCCGTGGCCGTGGACCGCGAGCGCCTCGCGCACCCGGGCCAAGGCCGCCGGTCGATCCCCTGCCGCGGCCTGGGCGAGGCCAGCGCGGAACAGGGTCGAGAACACCGAAACGGGCCCGAGTGCGGAGCCCGCATCGTCGTCCCGGGTCCCGTTGTCCGAGGCGACGTGGGCATCCGCCGCGGGAAGCGGCACACGGAGCACGTCGCCCCGAGGCTCGGCGGGCAAGGCCGAGTCCTCGCACAGGCGGTCCCAGGCGCGTTGGATCCACTGGGATTCCTCGACGGCGGCGTGCGCGACACGCTGCTCTAGGGCCGCGCCCGGATCGCCGAAGTCGAGCCAGGCCGCGCCGACGAGCGCCGCCCCCCCGAGCCCCCCGAGCACGAGGAGCCCCCACGACAGCCGTCCGCCCCGGATCCAGTGGTCCACGGGCCCATGTTCGCCACTGGCGCCGGCCGCCGGGTCAACGACCTGTCAACAAGCCCAAGGGTGCGGCGGCAACCCCGGGGTCGGTCAGGCCGCGCGCCGGTCCGTCGGCTCGGTCCGGCTCAGCCAGGCGACCCGCATCACACCGCGTTTGGCCATCCACCCGAAGAACCCGACGCCGATGGCAAACACCGCCACGCTGAAGCTGGCCAGACGGGTGTCGATGGGCAGGATCACGAGGGCGGCGACGAACTGAAGCGCGATCGAGACGTAGAGCAAGCCGGCCACGAAGTGCCGCGAGCGATTCTTGATGAACCACGCGCCGAAGGGCGCTCCCACGACGACGATCGGCACGCAGACCCACCAGAAGTCCCAGGCTTCGGGGGCCAGGTTGCCACGCACCAGGCCCTTCCAGCCGAAACCGACCAGCGCGTTGCCTGCCATCAAGATCACCGACGTGGGTGTTGCGACCTTCTCGTTGACGGTGAGCCGCAGCACGAGCATCGCGAAGATCGCGATGTCGAGTCCACTGCCCGTGATCGAGGTGACCATGCCACCGAGTCCACCGGTCATCAGGAGCAGCAGTGCTTGGCGCGAACCAAAGCGCTGGATCTCGCCGTGCACCACTCGCCCGTGGTAGCGGTTGATGAGGTAGAGCGCGAACGCGAAGCTCAATCACAGGCTGACGAACAACATCTTCGCGTAGGGTGCCGAGATGTGGCCGGCGACGAACTCGAGCCCCAGCACGAGCCCCAACGTTCCACCCAGACTCCCCCACAGCACGCCGCGCCGCTCGCTCGGTATGCCCGTCAGGAGGATCGTGATCCCCGCCGAGGTCATTCCGACGGATTGGATCATCAAGGCGAAGTCGCGCGCGACGGCCGGCGGGATTTTGAACAGCAACGTCATCACCGGGAACGCGACGGCGCCGCCGCCCTCGCTGGTCGCGCCGGCGATGAACGATCCGATCGCCATCGTGACGGTCATGAACCACTCCGTGGCGAACAGGTGCCAACGGTCTCCCACGGTCATGCCCAGCGCCCAAAGGGGCCAGACGACGGCGATCAGCGCCAACGACACGTGGGCGGTCCGGCGGTGGCGGACGGGAACCGGGGCGCGAGCCATCGCGGAAGTCTACCCCGGCCCCAGATCCCTCTCGCCCGCGTACCGTCGACCAGTCCACGGTTGCGCTCCGCCAAGGACGCGCGTCCCGTCGAGTCGCCGATCCACCGAAGTCGACACCGCCGCCGCCAGCGCCCTGGTCGCGTCCGAACGCCGCGAGATCGACCTCTACGAGCGCTACTGGCCCCACGTGAGCTATGGCTTCTACGTGGCACGCAAGCTCGCAATTTGAGAGCACCGACGACGCCCGCGCCGGCGGGAGGTTCGAATCCTGCCCCCGCTACCAACAAAAAAGAGGACGGCCGCGGGCCCAAGGCGAACTCGCGAGCCAAGAAGCGAAGAAGGAAGAACGGGCGCGTTGCGCCCGGGGGGCAGGAGTCACGGTGATGTTGGGTTCGAATCCTGCCCCCGCTACCAACGAAAAAAAGAGGACGGCCGGGGGGCCCAAGGCGAACTCGCGAGCCAAGAAGCGAAGAAGGAAGAACGGGCGCGTTGCGCCCGAGGGGCAGGATTCACGGTGATGTTGGGTTCGAATCCTGCCCCCGCTACCAACGAAAAAAAGAGGACGGCCGCGGGCCCATGGCGAACTCGCGAGTCAAGGGGAGCGCAAGAAAAGAAGGAAGAACGGGCGCGTTGCGCCCGGGGGGCAGGATTCGAACCTGCGACCTCCGGGTTATGAGCCCGACGAGCTGCCAGACTGCTCCACCCCGCGACCGACCGCAGGACCCTTGGGTGAGGGGCCCGGCGGTGTTTGGTTGTGTCCCGTACGGACCGTCGAGGAGCACCTCGCCGCCGCAGTGGGAGGAAGACGGTACGCGACCGGACGGGGCCGCGTCAACCCCCGCCATTCGAAGGCGGTGCGCCCAAACGCGCCGCGAGCCGGCGATCCAGGTCTAGAAGTGCCGCCCGCCACTCCTCGCGGCCCACGAGTCCCGCCCACAAGGGCTGGGTTGGGTCCCGGTCTGCACCGTTCGCCGCGGACTCAGGGGAGGTCGGGAGTTCGGCCAGTTCCTTGTGCACCTGGGCCATGGCCGCCGTGTCCCCGCTGGCGAGGGCGCACTCGGCGAGTTGCACGAGGTCCTGCTGGCGCAGGCCCGGGGCTTCGCTGCGCCAGGCCCGGTGCTGCACGAGGGCCCGCGCAAATCCGTAGGCGTCGAGCGCCGCTTCCGCCGTCCCCGGCGGTTCTGCGCGCGCGAGTGCCGCGGCGGTGCGCAGATCCGAGGGGTGCAGCATCGGTGCGCCGCCCGACGCGGCTTCCGCGTCGCCGCGGAGCAGCGCGCGGAAATCGACGAGCGCCCCGGCTCCGCTCCCCGCCGCGGCCAGGTAACGCGCCCGATCGCGCACGACGGCACGCCCGAGCGCGGACTCGCCTGCGGCATTGGCCAGCCGCTCCGCCTCGCCGAAGGTCTCGATCACACTCGCACGGGGCGCGCGCAGTTCGACCCGCGCCAACGCCAGCACGCGTGCGCCGCGCGCCGCGGCCGCCGGCGTCGCTTCCGCGGCCAACGCCGCCGGCAGGTGCACGTCGACGAGGCGCACGAGGAACTCCTCGGCGCCCGGCAACGAACCGCGCAGCACAGCTCCGCCCGCGTAGAGCTCGTGCACCCGCTCGACGATCCAGACATGGTCAGCGCCCTGCAGCGCCGCGGCCGCGTCGGGCGCCACCCGCGCCACCAGTTCGAGCGCGCGTGTCAACCGCGCAGCATCCACCGGAACTCCGACGCCCTGCGGCGCTGGGGCGGCCGCCGCGGCAGTCGCGGCCGCGAGCCGCGCCGCGCGCACCAGGCACCGCGCGCCGCGCAGGAGCCGTTCGCTGTCGTCGCCGGAGAGTCGCAGGAGCGTTTCGGCGACCTCGGCGGCCCGCGCGGCCGAAATGGCGGCGTGTTCGTCGAGCCGCGATTCGCCGAGCAGCGTGTCGATGTCCTCCGGGCGCCCACTGCGCTGCAACAGCGCAAGAAGTTGGCCGCGCATCTCGGCCGAACTCTCCGCGGCAAATGCGCGCACCAGTTCCACCGGAGCGACGTTCGCTTCGACACCCGGATCGCTCAGCAGCGAGAGCGCCCGCCGGCGCACGTCCACATCGGCCTCGGCGAGCAGCTTCACGGCCACCCGGGCCAACTCCCGGCTGCGGTCATCCTCCGCGCCCAGGCCCACTCCGACGCGCGCCAGTGCACCGAGCAAGGCGAACCGAAGTCCCGCATCCGAGCGCGCGCCTTCGAGCAGCGCGAGCAACTCCGCGATGTCGCCGGCGCTCGCCAGATCCGCGAGGGCAGCCGCGGCCGCGCTCCGCGCGCTGGTCGGCTGCTCGGGCGACCCCGCGATCGCGATCATGCGCGCCACCACACGCCGACCGGCGGGATCCGCCTGGCTCGGGCGGTACGCGCTCCGCGCCACCAGTCCGCGCACTGCCTCGATGAGTCCGATGCGCACATCCACGTCGCCGTGGTCGAGGCCCGCGTCTCGCGCGAGCAAGAGATCGAGATCGACGAGGGCCGGAGGCGACACGGGATCCGCGCTGCCGTTCGCGGAGGCGTCCCGCGCGATCGGTTTCCCCGCGGGCAGCGCCGCCAGGGCGCGGGCCACACAGTGCATCCACTCGGGCGGACCGTCGCGGCCCACGGAGTTCAACCAGGCCCGCGCCGCCAACACGAACTCGGACTCCGCGGACGATCCCTGCAGCACGTCGGTCAACGCGTCGACCTGGTCGCAGAAGGCCCGTCCGTCGTGCTCGGACTGCGCGCGCGCGAAGAGCAGCGGCGCGGCGAACGCCGAGTCCAGCGTGCTTTCGCCGACGGCATTCGAGAGGGCCGCCGCGGCCTTGCGGCGCAGGGCCGGCGATACGTGCCCGAGGTAGGGTTCGATGGAGCGGGGATCGAGCCGCCAAAGGTCCGCGAGGCGCTGCTCCTGCACCAGTGCCTGGCGCGCCAACCAGGTGGCGTAGGGTTCGATCGCGGTCGGGTCCTCGATCGCTTCGAAGGGCGCGAAATCGGCGCGGTCCTCGAACCACACGCCGAACATCCCGTGCAGCGCGCGGCGCGCGACGGCCGCGCGACGGCCGTCGGAGTCGAGCCCCGCGGCCACATCCCGCGCGAGCGGCGCGAGGCGCAGCGCGCCGACCACGTACGCCGCGGCCTCCCAGTCCCGTTCAGCCGCGGGCGCGTGCAGGCGCGCGCGCAGCTCGGCGCGCAGCCGTTCCGCACCGAGGGCGTTCCCGTGGGATCGCAGCGCTTCGAGGGCGAGCTGCCGCTCCCGTTGGCGCTCGCCGTCGCGCGCGCTCGAGAGCCCCGGCGGCGGCATCGGGCCAGCGGCCAGGAGCAACGCGGACGAGAGGTTGGCATCCCCCGCCGGGGCGTCCGAAGCCGCCTTGCGTCGCGGCGCGCTCGCCGCGACCGGGGTACCCGCGGGCGGCCCCTGCTCGCGCGCGCCGCCATCGTGCGCGGTGCCGTCCTGGGTCGCGCCCGTTTCGACCGCTAGGGCATCGGCGGCGCGGGGCGCACCCCGGGGAGCGGAGTGAGCCGCGCAGGAACTCGATCCGAGGGCGGCGACCGCCAGCGCGGCCAGGCCCCAACGCGCGACCTGCACCTCGATCCGCTTCCCCCTGTGCCAGAATCCGTGCATAGCTCCTGTCGAACCGCCAGCGTAACCGTGCGCCGGCTCAGGGGCCAGGAACCCCCTCGCCCTCCCGAAGGGCGCGTTCGATCCGGAGGGCCAACTCGTCGGGCGCCGGAACGGGCGCCTCCAGCCCGAGTTGCACCTCGGCCAGCGCGGCGAAGTGCTTTCGGCGCCGGAGGTCGAGCACCTCGAGTTCGCGCCGCGGATCGGCGCCGGGGACCAGCGGCGGCCGCCACTCGCCCGGTTCTAGGAGCCGCGCGGCGAGGACGTCGAGGGGCACGTCGAGCCAAACCACCCGCGCGCGCTCGGCCAATTGCCAGCGGTTCGCGGCGCGTTCCACCACTCCGCCGCCGGCGGCGACGACCCAGGATCCGTCGCGCCCGAGGGCCTCGACCAGGGCGCGCTCCTCGATGTCGCGGAACGGACCTTCGCCGAGGGTTGCGAGCAGGTGCCCGGCCCGCGCCCGGAAGGCGCCCCGCGGCGCCGCGAGTCGCGCGACCTCGCGGTCGAGGTCCACGAAACGCGCGCCCACGCGCCGCGCCAGCACCCGCCCGACGGTGCCCTTGCCGGCCGCGCGCAGCCCGACGAGCACAACCGGGCGCAGCGGCGTCACAGCTCCGCGGCCAGCGCCTCGAAGAACGCCCGTGTCATGGCGTCCTCGGGCGGCTCGCAGCCGTAGAAGCGCCGCACCTGTTCGGCGGCCTGGCGCAGGAACCAGTCGGCGCCGCTGACGACCTCGCAGCCGTTGGCGCGGGCCTTGCGCAGGAGCGGCGTGTTGAGCGGCCGGTACACAGCGTCGAGCACCAGGCATCCCGGCGGCAACTCGCCCTCGAAGGCGAGCTCGCCGGGATGCGCCGAACTTCCCATGGGGGTCGTTTGCACGAGCACGTCGAACGCGACCTGGTCCAGCTCCTCGAGCGCCACGGCCCGCGCCCCGAACGTCGCCGCCAAGAGCTTCGCCTGTTCCGCCCGTCGCGCGGCCACGGTGCGCGGCCAATCCAGACGCTGCAGCGCGAGCAACGCCGCACGGGCCGCGCCGCCGGCGCCGATCACAAGCGCCGAGCGCGCGCCGGTCCGGGCGCGCGAGAGGGCCGAGACCAACGCGGACACGTCGCTGTTGAACGCGCTGAGCCCCTGTTTCGTGCGCACCAACGTATTCGCGGCGCCCGCGGCCCGCGAAGTCTCGTCGGCGATGGTGGCGCGGCGCAGCGCGGCTTCCTTGTGGGGCGCCGTGACCGACAGCCCGCCGAACCGCGGATGCTCGCCCACCAGGTCGAGCAGTGCGTCGAGGTCGGCCGTTTCGAGGTGCACGTAGACGCCGTTGACGCCGCGCGCGCGCAGCGCCGCTCCTTGCACGGCGGGTGAGAGCGAGTGGCGCGCCGTGGAACCCGCCACGCCGTAGAAGCGTGTGCTGCTGTCGACTCCCCCCTCGGGCCAAGCCGCGTCCACGACGTCCAGGGCCGGTTGGCCGACGGCCGTCGGCACACCGAGTCCCGCGGGCGGCGCGAGCAACACGAACGAAGCTCCGAACAGCGGCGCCAGGATGCGCGACGGCAATCCGTGCACACCGGTCGCGAAGGCGCTGGCCGGCGCGCCGCCGTCCGCCACGTGGCGCTCGAGCGCCAAGAGCAGGCGGAGGAGATCGACGGCGTCTTCTGGCGCGGTGACGAACTTGACGCGATCGCCCGGACGCGCGGCGCGCTGCAACTCGGCCAGCGCGTCGCCGGGGTTCGTGGGCACCGCGCCCAGGTGCCGCGAGAGGATCCGCCCCGCTTTCCCAGGCAGGCTGGGCACACCGGGCGCGAGGTCGAGGGGCACGTCGACGAACGCGGCGCCGGCTGCCGCGGCGCGGCGGTAGAGCTCGAGGCGCGCCTCCGGATCGAGCAGAGCGCCGCCGACCACGCCGGGCTCGCCCGCGCGGTGGCACGCGGCGGTCCACGGGGTCGGCAAGTCCCGGGCGGCCTCGGCCAGTTGGGCCGCGGTCGGCAGTTCGCCGCGCCGCACGCCGGAAAGGGCGTCCAGGCGGAACTCGACCGCGTCCGCGTGGGGTGCCAGGTCCCGGGCGCGGCGCGCCAGGGCTTCGAGGTCGTCTGCCGCGAGGGAGAGGATGCGTTCCATGGTGAGGGGCGTTGGGGCCCTGGATTTCTAACGACTGGTGTGCGGCGCGCGCACCAGGGCGGCGATCCGCTGCACATCCTGTGGGGGCAGGCGCGCGGAGACCAGCGCCAAAAGGCGTTCGGCGCCCAGGCGGTACAGCTCGTGCTCGGCCGCGAGACCGGGGGCGCCGAGCGCTTCCAAGTGCGCCGCCAGAACGGCCCCGTCGCCGCGGGCCATAGGACCGGTCAACGCATCCGCCGGTTGCAGGCGGCCCGCGTTTTGTGCCGCGGAGCGCAGCAGATCGGCGGCGGCGCGCTGGGCGACCTCCGCGGGCAAACCCGTCCGGGCGAAGAGCACGAGCGCCGCGTCGACCAGGGCGATCGCACCGCCGGCGACGAGGGACGCCGCCGCGTGGTAGAGCACTCGGCCCGCCCCCGAATCGACCAGATCGAAGGGTTCGAGCCCCGCGCGCCGCGCCAGGTCCCGGGCCACGGTGCGGGCCTCGGGCTCGCCACTGATGCCCGCCAGGGCTCCGGCCACGGCCGCCGCTCCGCCGTCGGCGCCCACGGCACAAAGGGGGTGCAGCCCCCCCACGTGCCAACCGGCGGCCGCCAACGGGCCGAGCGGCCCACTTGCGTCCGCCGCCAGCGCTCCGCTGCCGTGCAGTGCCACGCGGCCCGCGCCCCCGGCGAGCGGCGCCAGCCGTCCCGCCACCTCGGCCAGCGCTGCATCCGGCACCGCCAACATCGCCGGGACCCCGGGCGAGGTGCGCAGTGCGTCGCCGAGTTCCAAGGCGCCCGCGCGCCCCGGCACGAGCACCGCGCCGGGCACGGCCGCCGCGAGGGCGCGCCCCAGCCGGCCGCGCCCTACGACCAGCACCGCAACCGGCACGGCGGCGCTCACCCCAGGGCTCCCGGCCGGTCGGCCCGGCCGTAGCCCGCGGGCCCCGCGACACAGAGGAGCCGCACGCCCAGGCCTTCGCGCTCGGCCGCCGCCTCGACGACGGCGAGGCCCTGGCGCGCGCCGCGCTCGTCGGGATAGAGGCCGAACCAACTCGACCCGCTGCCCGAAAGTCGCCAGTGCCCGAGGTCGAGGCCCTCGAGCAGCGCGCGCCAACGGGCCAACTCGGGCACGGCCGCGAGTGCCGGTCGCTCCAAGTCGTTGGAGAGCTGCGCGCGCAGTTCGCGCGCGCCAAGCGCGAGGAGCGCCGCCCCATCGCGCTGGCGCGGCGCGCGGTAACTGGCGCCACGTTCGAGCCCAAGCGCGGCGTAGACGGCCGGCGTCGGCGCGGGCACCGCCGGTGTCACGAGCGCCGCGACCCATGGACTCGTGGGCGCCGGCAGCACCTCGAGCACTTCGCCGCGGCCGCGCGCGAGCGCCGCGCCGGTCGACTCCGCCGCCGCGAAGAACGGCGCGTCCGAGCCCAGCTCCAAAAGCCAGCGGGTGTCGCCCTCCGCGTCGCGTTCGAGCCCGAGGGCGAGCCGCGCTGCGAGAAGCGCCGCGGCCGCGTCGCTCGATCCGCCGCCGAGACCCGCGCCCGAGGGCACCCGCTTCTCGAGTTCCACCTCGAGCGCCACGCCGTCACGCGCGGCGAGCGTCGAAAGAGCGCGCAGCACCAGATTCGACGCGTCCCGCGGCACGTCCGCCGACGCCGCCGGACCGCCCACGGTCAGTCGCAGCGCCTCGTCACCAGGCCCGCGTGGCGCCACACGCACCGACACCGTGTCCACGAGATCGATGGCCACGAGCAGCGTTTCGATCTCGTGGTAACCGTCGGCGCGTCGGCCGTGCACGTCGAGCACCAGGTTCAACTTCGCCGGCGCCGCGACCCGCACCCAACCGCCGCCGCCGCTCACGACACAACCTCCCGGCGCAGCAGCGGTCCGTCGAGGCGCAGGTTGTCGATCAACCGCACGGCGCCGATGCGCGCGGCCACGAGCGCCTGGGCCTGTTCCAGCGGGCCGGCGGGGCGTTCGCGGCCAGTCCAGTGGTGGGGATCGCGCACCGCCGCGTACTCCGGTTCGATGCCGGCGCGCGCGAGCGAGGCGGCGAGCACGGCTTCCAACGCGGCGGGATCGCGCTCGCCGGCGCGCCACGCCCTTTGGGCCTCCGCGAGGCCAGCGCTGATCGCGGCGGCGCGCGCGCGCTCGAGCTCGTCGAGCCGCGTGTTGCGCGACGAGCGCGCCAGTCCCGAGGGCTCGCGCGACGTGGGGCACACCACCACTTCGGGATACCCGAGGGCCCTCGCGATGTGGCGCACCACGAGTGTCTGTTGGAAGTCCTTCTCGCCAAAGTAGGCCCGCGTGGGTCGCACGATCTGGAACAGGCGCCGCACGATCGTGGCGACACCTTCGAAGTGCCCGGGCCGGTGTTCGCCCTCCAGTCCGCGCGCGGCGGGACCGGGATCCGCACGGGGCACACGGGCGAGGTCCGCCGTGCCGAAGAATCCCGTCGTGTCGCCCGTGAACACCGCCGTGCAGCCGACGGCTTCGAGCTGCGCCGCGTCGCCGTCGAAGTCGCGCGGATACCGCTCGAAGTCGGCTGGATCGTTGAACTGCAGCGGATTCACGAAGACGCTGACCAGTGCCGCGTCGTTCTCCCGGGCCGCCCGGCGCACCAGTTCGAGGTGCCCCTCGTGGAGGGCACCCATGGTCGGAACGAAACCGACGGCCAAACCGCGCTCGTCCGCACTGGCACACCAACGGGCCGCTTGGGCCGGATCGATCCAACGCTCCATGGGAGCCCGCCACGGTGCAGTCCAAACGCGACCAGCGCCAGCCCCGAGGCGCGGCGCGCGCCATTTTTTGGCCCGCGTCAGTGCCGACCCCGGGTCGCCGGTGGGAGGGTCACTCCTTGGCGACGACCCGATGCAGGTGCACGTCCCGCTGCGGGAACGGGATCGAGATGCCCTCCGCATCCAACGCCTCCTTCATCGAACGCATCAGGTCGAAGTAGACACGCCAGTAGTCCTGGGTCCGGACCCACGGCCGCACGACGAAGTTGACGGACGAATCCGCCAGCTTGTCCAACTCGATCATCGGCGCCGGTTCCGCGAGCACCATGGGGTGGGCCTTCGTCACGCGTTCGAACAGCGCGTAGGCCTTGGCGAGATCGTCGCCGTAGCCGATGCCGAACACCAGGTCGACCCTCCGCGTCGGGTTGGCGGTCACGTTCTGGATCGTCTCGCCCCAGATCTTCTTGTTGGGCACGATCAACCGCTGGTTGTCGGGGGTGTTCAGCACGGTGGAGACGAGGCTCATCTCCCGCACGGTGCCGAGTTCGCCGCCGGCGCGCACGAAGTCCCCCACGTCGAACGGCCGGTAGAACAGGATCATCACGCCGGCGGCGAAGTTCCCGAGCACGTCCTGCAGGGCAAAACCGGCGATGAATCCCGCGACTCCCAAGCCGGCGAGCAGCGGCCCGACCTGGAAGCCCACCTGGTTCAAGATCACCAGGAAACCGACCAACATCACACCCTTCGAGATCGTGCCGACCAGGAAGTCCTTGAGCAGGGTGCTGGCGCGCACGCGGGGCGACGCGAGCGCGCGACGCAGCAGCCGTGCCGCGAGGCGCGCGAGGACCCCGAACAGGATCCAGAGACCGATGGCGAGGAAGAGCTGGAACAAGAGCCCCGGGCCCTCGTCGACCAGGTACCGCCCGAGCCGATCGAACCAGGTGCGCAAGAGGTCGCCCGCGGTGCCCAAACTGAGATCCGACAACTCCAAACGCCCGGATGCGGTGACCGCGGCCGACACGTAGGGGGAGGAGTTGCCGCCGACCGGCTCCAACTTGTGCGCCGCTTCGCGCAGCGCCTCGGCGCGCAGTTGCACGGCCTCCGCCGCGACATCCACGGCGGCCTTCACCTCGGCACCCGCGTCGCTGCCCGCGGCGGCCAGCTTGGCCTTGCTCTCGAGGTACGCCAGCTCGGCGTCCTTCAGCGCCGCGAGCGCGGCATCGGCCTCCTCGGTGGCCAACTCGAGCGGCGTCCCTTCCGCGTCGGCTTCGGCTTCCGCCGACGCGTTGCTCTGCGCTTCGCTCGGCCGTTCCTGCGCTTGTTCGTTCGCCTGTTGGTTTGCTTGTTCCTGTGCGTGGGCCGGGACGAAGGCCGCACCGCAGCAGAGGATCAGGGTGAGCGCGATCGAAAGCAGGGCGCCGAGGCGGCGGATGTGTGTGGTGCGCATGACGGAGCAGGAGAGCGGAGAGCGGGGCCTCGCTGCCCCGGATCCTACCAACCCTCGCGCGCGGAACGAGCCCTGAGCCCCGCGGAATGCGCCTGCCGCAGTTCGGCGATGCGCGCGCGGATCGGCTGCCCCGAGTCCATCAGCACCAGATCCGGCGCGAGCTCCGCCAGGGGCTCGAGCACGAAGAGGCGCTCTTCCATGCGCGGATGGGGCAATAGGAGCGATTCGCTAGCGACGCGGCGGGTGCCGAAGAGCAAGAGATCGAGGTCGAGGGTCCGCGGGCCCATCGGCTCGAGTCGCACGCGCCCGAAGCGCTGTTCCAACTCCTGCAGCGATGCGAGCAGCGGCTCCGGCTCGAGTTCGCTCGTGCCCTCCAGCACCGCGTTGCAATAGTCCGGTTGCCCCGCCGGGCCGCCCACTGGCGCGGTGCGGTGGAACTGCGACACCGCGCGCACTTCGAAACCGCGCAGTTGCGAAAGGGCCGCGATGGCGCCACGCAACTGGCGCAGCGGATCGCCCAGGTTGGCGCCGAGGGCCACGAAGACTCGCTCGTTCGTCACAGCGGCGCTCACCCCAGTTGGCGCGCCTTCGCCGCATCGTTGGGCAGCGCGGCACCCGCGCCCGGGCCACCGCGGCGGAAGCGCACCAGGACGATGCGTACGAGCCCGTGCAGGACGAATCCATGGAACAGCACGAAGAGCATCGGCACGGGCGCCAAGTAGAAGAGGAACGCCCCGAACATCAATCCCACCAGCGTGAAGAACGAGCGCCGCTCGCGCGTCAGGAACTCGACGGCGTGCACGTAGCGCACGCGGCTGACCATCAGGAGCCCGAGCACCGGCAGCATCAACAGAAGGACCGCGGGCACCCAATCGAGGATCGGCGTCCAGTTGACCGCATCCATCCAGCCCATCATGCGGCCGAACGGCGTCGTGGTGCCCTCAGTCGCCTCCAACTCCGGCCTGCGTAGCAAGAGGTAGAGCCAGATGGTCGCGGCAACCGCGCCCGCGGCCGCGGGCGACGGCAGCCCGCGAAAGAACGCCGCGTGTGGTTTGGATTTCGCGGCATCCAGGTTGAAACGCACGAGGCGCAGGATCGCGAGCAGCGCGAACGAAGCGGCGGCGAGGAAGTGGATGCGCGGATCGCCGCGCAGGCCCGACATGTGGCCCTGGTGCTCGATCAATACCTTCGCGAGCATGGCGGGCACGACCCCGAACGTGAGCGCGTCGCTGAACGAGTCGAGCTGCGCACCGAACTCGCTCTGCGAACCCGTCAGGCGCGCCACCCAGCCGTCGAGCGAATCGAAGATCATCCCGAGGAACACCAGCATGCACGCCGTTTGCATCTTCCAATAGAAGATGCGCACATCGCCCCCCGAGTACGCAAGGGCATCGATCGCCTTCGACAGGGCGAGGAGCCCGCAGAAGGCGTTGGCGAGGGTGATCAGGTTCGGCAGCAGTTGGATCTTGCGCACGGCTAGTTCGGGGCCCGGTGGGGACCGCAATGGCAGCGTACCACCGAGGGCGCCGCTCCCCCACCCGGGGCCTTTCGCGGCGTGGACCCCGCGTGCTGGGAGCCGCTGGGGCCAAGCTCGCGCTGCCCCGACACCGTCCCAGGACCACCCCGGCGCCGGGAACCGCGCGTACCCGAAGGTCGCGCCGTTTCTACACTGCGCCACACGTCCGCCCGGACCCCCGCGAAACCGCAGATCCAAAGAGCGCAGCACATGGCAGGAGCTGGTTGGCAAACCGAGAGCAACGACCAAGGGCCCCAAGGTGAGGGCGCCCGGCGGCCGAGCCTGTGGCAGGCGTTTTTGCCCCTCGTGGTGTTGGCGGGCCTCCTCGCCTTGTCCGTTCGGCTGTTCGCCGACGACTCGTCCTACGGCCCCAACCAGATCGCCCTCGTGCTGGCCGCAGTGGTGGCGGCCCTGATCGGGCGCGCCAACGGCCTGCGCTGGGCTTCGATGCAGGAGGCCATCGTCAGCGGAATCTCCGTGGCCATGCCCGCGGTGTTGATCCTGCTCGCCGTGGGCGCATTGATCGGAGCCTGGATCCTCTCCGGCACCGTGCCCGCCATGGTGTATTGGGGACTCGACCTCCTGCACCCGCGTGTCTTCTACCTGGCTGGCGCGGTGATCTGCGCGATGGCGTCGCTGGCGACGGGCAGTTCCTGGACCACCGCGGGCACACTCGGCGTCGGCCTGATCGGCATATCCCAGGGGCTCGGATTGAACCCGGCGATCACCGCCGGAGCCGTGATCAGCGGCGCCTACTTCGGCGACAAGCTGTCGCCCCTCTCGGACACCACCAACTTGGCCTCGGCGGTGGCGGGCACCGAGCTCTTCACCCACATCCGGCACATGCTGTGGACCACCGTGCCGTCGTTCGCCTTGGCGCTCGTGCTCTACGGGATCCTGGGTTGGAGCGGCGCGACGGGCAGCGACGCCGGCAGCTTGGCCGCGATGCGCGAAACGCTCGCGCAGCACTTCGATGTGTCGCTGTGGGCGTTCTTGCCGCCGGCCGTCGTGCTCTACCTCGCGCTGCGGCGCAGACCCGCCCTGCCGACGATCCTCGCCGGCGCGTTCCTCGGCGTCGTGGTGGCGTTGGTGCGCCAGCCGGACCTCGTCGTCGCACTCGCGGGCGACGGCGAGCTGCACCGCGGACTGGCCCTGGTCAAGGGGGCGTGGACCGCCCTGGCGACGGGCTTCGTCGCGACCACGGGCGATGGTCCGGTCGACGAGTTGCTCTCCCGCGGCGGCATGGCGTCGATGTTGAACACCGTGTGGCTCATCCTCACGGCGCTGTCGTTCGGCGCCATCATGGAGCACACGGGGCTGCTGCGCCGACTGGTCGAACTGATCCTGCGCGCGGCGCGCGGCACGGGCTCGCTGATCGCCTCGGTCGTGGGCACCACGGTCCTCGCCAACGCGATCACGTCGGACCAGTTCATGGCGATCGTGGTTCCCGGCCGCATGTTCCGCGAGGAGTTCCGCCGCCGGGGCCTCAAGGCGCGCAACCTGTCGCGCACCATCGAGGACGCCGGCACCCTTACGTCGCCGCTGATCCCGTGGAACACGTGCGGCGCCTACATGGCGGCGACCCTGGGCGTGGCGACGGCGAGCTACTGGCCCTACTGCTTCCTCGCCCTGATCAACCCCGTCGTGGCGATCGTCTACGGCTGGCGCCAGATCGCCCTGCCGCGCTACGCCGAGGGCGAGGATCCGAAAGCGCTCGACCAGGACCTGTAGTCCTCGGCAGCCGAAGGGCGAGAGCGAGACCACGTCGTCGCGACGTGTTCGCGACTGCGTGTCGTCCGCGGACGGTTGGCCCGACACCAACGAGTCGGATCGAGCGCGTGCCGAGCCTGTGTTCGGCCAGCGGCGGGGCGCGTGTGCGACCCCGCGGTCCTCGCCGCGAAGACTCGGGGTTGCACTCCCGCTCGAGGCGCCTTCGTGTCCTTCGCACCCCCACAACACGTTTCGATGAAACACCTCGCAATCCTCCTGGGCGCGGCGCTCCTCGTGAGCCCCGACGCCTTCGGCCAGAACTGGAATCAGGTCGGAAGTCTTCCCTACCCGAGCCCCGCACCGCTGCAGTTCTACGTCAGCAAATCGACGGGCAACGATGCCAATCCCGGTACCCAGGCCAGTCCATGGCAGAACCTGCAGTACGCCTACGGCACAGGCATCGACAACGCGCTCACGGCCATGAGCTTGCCGACGACTACACCCGCCGTCCTGATCGTCGAGGAGGGCTACTACGCCCCTTCCAACGGGGAGACGTTCCCGATCGTCATGAAGAGCAGACGCTACGTCGTCGGGGAGAACGCGCACAGCACGATCGTTTCGTTGGAGGGCAACTCCAACATCGTGTTCCACTTCGCCGGAGGTGACTTCGAGCCCGACGATGGCGCCTACTTGGATCGGCTCACCATCCGCAACACCGGCACAGCCGTCGGGACGGAACCTCCTTTCGCAGCATCGGACTTCTGGTCCGTGAGGGACAGCATGGGCATGCGGCACAACCCGATTCCGGCGAGCGGCGCCGACCAGAGCGCCTTTCACGGATTGGGGATCGTCGTTGAATCGTCCACTCCGGGCGAGTGCGCGCAGATGCCCACTGCGCCGACACTTGCCAACCTGGTGATCTACGGCTTCCAAATCGCCATCTGGGACGACAACGGCGCACCGCAGTTGTTGAGCTCCACGGTCGCAGGCAACTGGATTGGTCTCGGCCAGTTCGATCAGGCGTGCTGCACCGACTGGACCGTGAGGAACTGCATTCTCGTGGGGAACTACACCGACATGGAGGGCATCGCGGCCCAGTCGGTGTCGTTCAGCAGCTTCGAGACGGCGCTCCCGGGCTTCGGCTTGAACTGTGGCCTCCCGCCGGTGGCGGGTGTGAACGGCAACCAAAACTTCAGTCTCGGCGCGGTGGCCTTCGTGCAGCCGCAGCCCAGCCCATTGCCGTCCGCGTCGCTGATCGAAGCAGAGTTCGACCTGCGCTTGACCGCCCTATCCGCCGTCCGCGGCCAGGGGGTTTGGACGCTCCCCTACACGTCTTCGGCGCCGGTCTACGACGCCGAAGGCTTCGCGAATCCCCGAGTCGACACCTGGTGGGGTGCGCTGAACACAGCCAGTTCCGACATGGGTGCGGACCAATTCAACGAGTTCCGACTTCAGACGCTGGCAAGACGCCTCAGCGGCACGCCGGGCACGATCACCGGCATCGGCTTGCACACCTCCCTCAATCCCGCCATCGTGCTGACGCCCCGCGGCGTGCCTTCCGTGCCGGCCGTCGTCACCATGGCGGCAGTGTTCATCGCGCCATCACCGGCGACCCTCACGTCGCCGGTCCCGATCTTCGGTGTCGAGGGCCTCTTCGCGTTGCCGGTGACGAGCGCCAGCGTGACGATGTCTCCGAATCCGGCGGTGGGCCTCGAGAACCCGTACTCGCTGGCGGTGCCCCCGGCCACGACGATCGCGTTGCAGATGCTCTACGTCGACCCCGCGACGGGAGCCTTTGTGCTGACCAACGGGCAGAAGTTCGAGTCGCTCTGATCCGCTTGCGGGCGGCCGGCGGGGAGCTTTCGTGGGCCTGTCGGCGGCCCGTTCCGCTGAGCGGCGCTCCTTGCAGTGGGACCCCATCGGCCGCCCCGGAAACGGGGCGGCCTTTGCATTGGGCAGGCCGCGACGCGCCGTTGCACACGCGCGGGATCCGTCAGGGTCGCAGCGGCGGTGACTTCTTCGGCAGGACCATAGGGCGAGCCGAGGCCCCGGCGGTCGTCGGCGCCGCCACGTACTGCGCGCCGGTCGGCAGAAGGTGGGTCAGGGGCTTGGTCGTCGCTTGGCCGCCCACCCAGTTGACGGGCATGGGGCGCTGGCCAACCGGTCCTTGGGTCATGCCCACGGGGGGAGCCGTGCCGGCCTGGGCGCCGATGGTGCGCAGGGGCACGACCGACGCGAGCAGGGCCAACGCGATCGCGGCGCCGAGGCGGCGTTTCCTATGCGGAAGCACGGAACACCTCCGCTGCGGGTTGCAGGATGCGTGGCACGGTTCGACGCGATTGGGCGGATTGGGCGCGCCTTTGCAACTCCGCGAGCCCGGGCACGGGCGCCGCCGTCAGGCTCGACAGCAGGAACGCGCGCGTCGTGGGGTCGCTGGGGAACTCCCCCACCTCGACCTCGACCGACTCTCCCTTCAGGCTGCACAGGTACGCGTTGATCTGGTGGTACGCCAGATAGAGCGTTTCCTCGGGGCGGTCGCGGTACGCGCGTCGGTAGGCCTCGGCGGCTTCCCCGTGGCGGCCGATGCGCCACGCGGCGAGTCCGCCGTTGCTGCTCGCCATGGAGCGCGCAAAGCCGGGCTCGAGCGCCATTTCCAGATCCTTGGCCTCGCGCAGCGCCATTGGATGCGCTCCTGCCGAAGTCAACAGGATCGGCCACCACTGGCGCGCGCCCTTGGGTTCGCCCAAACGCAGCGACAAGGCGAGCAAACTGAACGGCTCCCACGTCTCGGTGCGCGAACGGTCCGCGGCCCGGGCCAACGCCTCGCGCACGAGGCCGTCGTCGGTGTAACGCTCTCCGCTCGCGAGGAGGCGCAGGGCCGCTTCGCCGACGGTCGCGCGCTCGGGCGGCTCCGGCACGATCAGGGCATTCGCCAAACTGGGCAGCCGCAGCGCGGCGAGGGCCGCCATGCGCGCGAGCACGAGGGATACCTCGTCCCGGTGGGCGCCGAGCAACTCGCGCTCGGCCGCCGTGGAGCCCCGCGGGCGGCGAGGCAAGGGCGGACGCTTCGCGAACAGCTCGGGGAGCACATCGGCGCGCGGCACGCGCAGCAGGTTCGAATCCGGATCGGCGGCGATCTCCAGCAGCAGGGCCTCGACTTCGGGCGCTAGCACACGTGCATTGCCACTCACAGCTCACCCTCCAGGGACAGCAAGTCCTTCAAGCTCGGCGGTTCCAGGCGCGACAGGGCCAATAACCCCGCCGCAAGATGCGCCTCCACCTCTTCCACCGTCCCCATGCCGGCGGCGACCACTTGGGTTACGGAGCGCCCCTCGAATGTCAGGGCGAACAAAAGGGCGCGCCGCTTGCGCCCAAACGCGTTGAACACCACGGCGGCCCGGCGCGCCAGGGGCGGCGCGACGCCAAACACTTCGACCATCATGGCGTGGTGCCAATGGTCGTCTGGGTCCACGGGCCGCCGTTCGATCTCGGCCGCCGCATCCTTGGCAAGCACACTGCGCAGCGCATCCCCAACACGCGCTGCGAGCCATGTTTCGATCACCGGTCGCCCGCGGTAGAGCGGCGCCACGATGGCCGCGCGCGCGACGGCCGCCTCGAACAGGCGGTCGAGTTGCACCACGAAGCGTCGCTCGGCCACCAACCCCGCCGCCCTGGGCCAAAGGCCCAGCGGATCGCCGTCCTGAAGCCTTTCGAGTAGTTCGGGCGGACGTGTTTCGTCGAACAAACGGCGCCAATGGCTACCTACGGGCCGAACGGCGGGCGCGCGTGCCACGAGTTCGAGCACCTGTTCGCCCCCATCGGTTTGCGGGACGCGCCGACGAGACTTCGGTGCGTTCGCCGGAGCGGCATCGCCGTCATCGGGGGGACCTGCGCGGGGTACTTGGCTCATCCGCTCGCGATGGCGCCCGACGGTACGGGGTGCACATCCCTCGAGATTGCGAACGAGCCTAGGGATTCGACCGCACGCGCCCCAAGTCGTTGCGCACGGACGTCCCGCTGCGAGTGCCATTCGTGCACCAGGTGCGGGATCGCACAGGCTTGCCATCGTGAGCAAACCATCAACGGAAGTCCCTGGTCTTGGGTTCGACGGGCACGATCTTGAGTTCCGGTGCAAAGAAGTCCGCGGCGATCACGTGCGCCACACCGTCCTTCTTCTGCAACCGCCCGCGCACACCCAAAAACGCTTGGGTCGAGAGCAGCACCTTTTGGCGCGTGTACACGTCCGGTCGCACGATCAGGTTCACGAAACCGGTCTCGTCCTCCAGCGTCATGAAGGTGATCCCACCCGCCGTGCCCGGCCGCTGGCGGCAGATGACGAGGCCCGCGTAACGCACACGCTTTCCGTCCTTCTGGCTGCACAGGGTGCGCGCGTCGGGAAAGCCCTTTGCCGCGAGGAGCGCGCGAAGCGGCGCCATCGCGTGGGCTCGCACGCTGTGCCCCGAACTCAAATGGTCCCAGGCGACGACCTGGGCCCCGTCCAAGGGGGCAAAGGCGGCCTCCGCGGGCACTTCGTCGTCGAAGAGTTGTCCCTGGTGAAGGCCTGCAACGCCCTCCTTTGGTTCCAGGTCCAGCAGGCTGGCCCACAGGGCCTTGCGCCGCGCCCGGCCGGCTTTGCCCTCCGGCACCGCACATAGGCTGTCGAGGGCCCCCGCCTGCGCCAACGATTCGCCCGCCGCCGCGCTGGGCCGCGCGCGCCGCTGGAAATCGACGAGGTCCACGAACGGCGCCTTGGCGCGCGCCGCTTCGATGCGCTCCCCATCCGCCGCACCCAGGTGTTTGACCAGCCGCAGGCCCATGCGGATCGCGCCCTCTTCGAGCACCGCATCCCATGCGCTTCGTTGGACGTCGACGGGCAAGAAACGCACCCCGTGGCGCTTGGCGTCCTCGACGATCGTCGCGACCGAATAAAAACCCATGGGCTGGGCGTTCAGGAGGCCGCAGGTGAACTCGGTGCGAAAGTGCCGGCGCAGGTACGCGCCCGCGTAGCTGATGAGCGCAAAACTGGCCGCGTGGCTCTCGGGGAAGCCGTACTCGCCAAACCCGCGGATCTGCTCGAACACTCGCTCGGCGAACTCGACCGCGATGCCCTTTTGTTGCATGCGCGACACCAGGCGCTCGCGGTGGTGCTCGATGCGGCCCGACTTGCGCCACGCGGCCATGTCGCGGCGCAACTGGTCCGCTTCGCCGGGTGTGTAGTCTGCGGCCACGACAGCGAGGCGCATGACTTGTTCTTGGAAGAGCGGCACACCGAGGGTTTTGGCGAGCACCGGCTCGAGGCACGGATGTGGATAGAGCACCGGCTCTTCGCCGTTGCGGCGACGCAGGTAGGGATGCACCATGCCACCCGTGATGGGCCCGGGGCGCACGATGCTGACTTCGATCACCAGGTCGTAGTACGTGCGCGGTTTCAGCCGCGGCAACATCGCCATCTGCGCGCGGCTCTCGATCTGGAACACCCCCACCGTGTCCCCCCGGCAGATCTCGTCGAAGGTCTCCGTGTCGTCGGCGGGTATCGTCGCCATCGAAAGTTCGATGCCGCGGTGTTTTTGGATCAGGTCGAAGGTGCGGTGCAGGTGCGTGAGCGCGCCCAGCGCCAGAAGGTCCACCTTGAAGAGGCCCAGGGCCTCCACGTCGTCCTTGTCCCACTGGATGACCGTGCGGCCCTCCATGGTGGCGGGTTCGATCGGCACCAGGGTGTTGACGGGCTCGTGGCCCAGCAAGAAGCCGCCAGGGTGGATCGAGAGGTGGCGCGGGAAGTCCTCGATTTCACCGGCCAGCTCCACCAACCGTCGACCGAGGTGGGTGTCGAGGTCGAAACCCGCTTCGAGGAGCGACGAACGCTCCAAACGGTGCCACGAGGAAGCCAAGTTCGATGCCCGCAGCAGCGCCGTTTCGGGAAATCCGAGCGCCTTTCCCACGTCGCGCAGCGCCGACTTCGCGCGGTAGCGGATCACGTTCGCGACCATCGCGGCGCGCTCGCGTCCGTAGCGCGCGTAGACGTGTTGGATCACCTCCTCGCGGCGCTCGTGCTCCATGTCGAGGTCGATGTCCGGCGGTTCGGCGCGCTCCAGCGACAAAAAGCGCTCGAACAGAAGCCCCATGCGCACCGGGTCCACGGCAGTGATGCCCAGGCAATAACACACCGCCGAGTTGGCCGCCGAACCGCGACCCTGGGCCAGGATGCCGCGCTCCCTGCAGAAGGTCACGAGCTCGTGCATGGTCAGGAAGTACCCGCCGTACTCGAGCTGCTCGATCACGGACAGTTCCTTTTGCAGTTGTTCGCGCACGTTGGGCGGAACACTGCTGCCGTAACGCGTGCGCGCGCCCTCCTCGACGAGGCGCTGCAAACGCTGCATTTCGCTCTCGCCCGGGCTCAGGCTTTCGAGCGGGTAGCGGTAGCGCAGCTCCCCCATCGAGAAGCCGACGAGGTCGGTCACTCGCCGGGTGTGTTCGAGGGCCGCCGGTTGGTCGCGGTAGAGGTTTTGCAGCGCCTCCGGGCCCAGCAGGCGGTGCTCGCCGTTGGCCTTCAACAGCCGCCCCGCCCGCTGCACGGTCGTGCCGTGGCGGATCGCCGTCAGCACGTCCTGCAACGGCCGCCGCCGGGGGTTGTGGTAGAGCACCTCGTTGCCCGCCACGAGCGGCACCCCCTCGGCCGCCGCGCGCGCCACCAGGGCCCGCTCGGCCGCCACCTCATCCGCCCGGCGGTGGCGCGCCAGAAGCGCAAAGACGTGCTCCTTGCCCAGCGCATCGCGCAACGCGCCGAACGGATGCTCCGCGTCGCGCACCAACGCCACGAGCCCCGCACCGAACGCACACACCTCGTCGAAGCCCACCGCACTCTGCCCCTTGGGCGAGCGCAGCCGCCCGGCGCTCAGCAACTGGCACAGGTTCGCGTAGCCGTCTCGCGTGCGCGCGAGGAGCACCACAGTGTTCTTCCCGTCAACACCCGCCCCGTCGCCGCCGCCCCCGCGGTCGGCTCCGCCTCCCGCCAGCGTCACCTCCGCCCCGACGAGGAGCCGCATGCCGAGTTCCTTGGCCTTGCCGTGCGCCCGCACGATGCCCCCGACCCCATCCCGATCGACCAACGCCAGCGAAAGCAGCCCCTGCCGATGGGCCTCCTCCACCAGTTCCTCCGGATGGCTCGCCCCCTCGAGGAACGACGCGTTCGACTTGCACCAGAGGGCCCCGTAGCTCACCCCCAGAGCCTAGCAGACATTTGTCTGTACCGCCAGTCGGTCCAAAAGTCGGCACGAACGCCCGGCGCATCCTCGGGGACTCACACGAAGGACACCGTCATCCGACGCGAGCGGACCGAACGGGGGAGGGCTCACGAGGCGGCGCTGCCCTTGCCCCCCCGACCCGACAGGTCACACAGCGTGCTATCGTTCGGGTCGGTGAAGCGGACCGCGTGGGCCCCTATCCTGTAGCGGGGAGTTTCCATGCTGGCCGCGATTCGGCGGGAGGACGCGCATGGCCGTTATCGTTCTTACGCCGGAAGGGCTCGTCAAGGTGAGCGAGCGACAACGGACGAACGACGACATCCAACTATTCCTGTTGCGACCGTACTCGTTGGACGCGCTGAGGCTGCGAAAGTCCAAGCGCGGATGGACGGACTCCTTCGCGGGCTGCCTCATGCGCACGTGCGCTGTCTCACGCCTCGATCAGCACGAGTCCATTCCCGCGCGACTTCACGATGGTTTGCTCAGCGCGGACTGGAAGCATGAGGTTCTGGAGCGCATCAGCGCCGCCGACCTCGTCTGTTATCTGTTCCATGCAACTAAGCCGCCGCTAGAACACCCCTTCCGCTGTAGGTGGGCCTACGGCCTCCCGCTCGTAGACTTCCTCACGGCCGTACCCATCGAGACCCGAAACATCGACTGGGAGTTTCTGCTGGCTGGCGAGATCGGCGCCTTGGGCAAGTCCGTACTGCTGATTCCGAGAACCTCCGAGGTTCCGTTCGACGTCCGTACGCCAGCAATCAATGCTGCCCTAAAGGGCGTCGCGGAGAGAATTTTTGGCGAAGACAACCGAGATCCGCTGACGGCAGACCTTTTCGGGAGCGGGGCCCTGATGAAGGTCGGCAGTCGCCGTCTAGCGCGCGTCGCGGCCGATCCATCGGAGCTGCTGGCCCTACGGGGAGAGCTCGCTGTTCCGGAACCCGATCTGCTTGCAATGCTATTTGCGTTGGCGTCGCCGGCGATGTTCCAGTTTGAGGATGATCTGTACCTTCTGCTCGACGCTGAACCGACATTGTCCCCCGAGAACGCGGCCCGCTTCGTCGCAACGCGGATACGTCTCGGGTCCGACCCGGACTTGCGCGCCAAGCTGGCACAGGAAGCGGTCCTGAACCTTGCAGTCGAGGCGAGGATTGCGCCGAGGATCGAACTTCGCCACAAGATCTGGGGGCGCCTGCTGCACTATTTGTGGAGCGGCGATTGGGGGGAAGGCTACGACAAGCAGCAATGGAGCGCGATTGCGTCAGCGTTGACTCAGAGCGACGAGGCGGTGTACGGAGTATCGTCGGAGGACGCTCAAAGCATAGACCGTGCGCACACGGCCTTGATGTCGATCCGCGCGAGGATCGTCGGAGATGACGCGTTCACCGCTCAGCGATTCGACCTCTTGGCTAGCTTCCTCCGCGGCAGGGCTAGGTTTGAGCGATCGGAAGCGCTGGACTAGGGCAGACGAGTCGTGACGTCGCGGGTCGCAGTGAACGACCGAGCAAAATCCTTGAGCTTCCCGTGCGCCCACACGATTTCCCCCGGGTACGCTCCGACGACCATGAAGCACGCCGCACTCCTGTTGGGACTCGTCCTGCTCGCCGTCGGTGCGCGCGCCGCGACCGTCGGAAAGACCGCGGCGCGGGCCGTCCTGGCGACGGTCCGCGTCGACAACGTGGTCGTACTGCGGGCCTCGACCAGCGACGACGGGCATTCCGACGCCGACGAGGTGTGGGGTTACCTGGAGCGACTTGAGTTCGCACAGGCGCCGGAGTTCGCGACGCTCCAGCGGCTGGCGGACCTCGACACCCTCGAGCTCCACGGTGCGGAGTCGAACGAGGTCGGACCCGACGGAACCAACCGGACGGTCCGCGAGCGCACGGTCGAACTGCGGATCGCCTACGGCGGCACCGCGCTGACGCGTCAGCTCGCGTTCACGCGCCCACCCGGCTCCGACCGCTGGCGCCTCGACCCCGCCGAAGTGAAGCGCCACTTCGACGGACGCTGGATCACACGCCGCGAAGCCCGGCTGCTCGACGACCCCCAGCGCGAGCGGTAGCCCGGGCGGAAGACGCCAACCGCGCGTGCGTGTGCCGCTCACTTCGCGCGATCCAGGGATCCCAGCCAACGGCTGGCGGCGGCCACGACGGGATCGTCCGCAGCGCCGAACCGGGTCCAGTCGGTCGCCACCGCGTCGTCCGGCGCGATGATGCCTTCGTAACGCTTGCCCGTGCGGTCGGCTTGGACCGTCACGGTCAAGACGAGCAGCGCGCCGTCGCTCAGCGCCTTGCTCGTGCTGCCGATCGGCACGCCGCGGGTGCCCTCGCCGAATCGGCGTGTGTGCGCGCGGCCGCCGAACGCCACGACCAGCGCCTCGCCGGCCTGCGCCGTCATGGGGCTTGTGAGGATCGCCACGGGCAGGTCGTCGCGGAGCGGATGGGGTGCGGGGACGTTGGCGAGTTCGTAACCCTCGAAGATGGCCGAACCGCGCGTCGCGTCGTAGCTCCATGGGGAGCTGACCTTGGAACTGACGTACGCCCCGAGCTGGCCCGACCCTGCGAGCGGACCGATGCTGGCGAGCATCGGCTCCACGCTGCCACCCGCGTTCCGACGCAGGTCGACGATGCAACCCCGCAGCGAGCCGTCGTCGAGCTGGCCCAACAGTTCGTGCACGGCGTCGTCGTAGGTCGCCCCCTTCTGGCCGCTGACACCCGGCAGCTCGAGGTAGGCGATGCCGCCGTCGAGCCGTCGTCCCGTCGGAGCCAGGTAGGTATCGAAGGCCGCGAGCGGCACTTCGACGTCCCGCGCTTCCGCGGACCCGGTCTGCACGGAAACGCGCAGCGGCCCCGTGCTGCCGTCGCTGCGTTGGCCGTTCTGGAACAGACGGTCGAACTCGAACCGCGGCAAGTCGGCGAATCCAACCACGCCCTCGACGGCGAGGATGCGGTCGCCGGTCGCGAGACCCGCAGCCTCTGCGGGGCTCCCCGGCACCACTTGGCCCACGATCGCCTCGCGCGGAACGACGAACAGTCCCGTCGACTTGGCCGGACGCCTCGTCCCCATCAACTTGGCCGACTCGGGGTCCAGCAACCGGGCGTGTTTGTCGCCGAGGCCGACGAGTGCGTCGCGAATCGCCGGGTACGTGTCCGCTGGCGATCGTGCGCCCGAGGCAGCGATTGCCGCCAAACCAGCGGCGCGCAGGGCCTGCCAGTCCGCGGAGTATACGCGCGAGCCCTGCTCGATCTGTTCGAGCGCGGCCTCGAGGTACGCGACGGCCTCGGGCGAGGCCACGGGCGCCGAAGTCTGGGCGATAGTGGGGCCCATCGATCCGCCCGTGCACACAAGGACGATGGCTGCCGTGACGATGGACTTGCGCATGGCTGTTGGGATCGGCGGGTTCGTGGGATGCATCGAGGATAAGCCCATGGACGTCTCGCCGCCAGCTCCGCAGCCGGCCGCGACGCCGCTCACGGCTTCGCGCCGAGGAAGAGGCGGTCGAAGCTGCGCGCGTCCTTGTTCGGGCCGGCAAGGCATCCGAGGTAGAGATCGATCGCCCCGTCGCCGTCGAAGTCGGCCAACTCGAGGGCCAGTTGCTGCGCGACGATCTCCTCTGCAAGGAACTTGCTCGAGACGTCGACGAACTTAGCACCCGCGTTTTCCCACACCGAGAGCGGCCCCAGGTTGGCGCGCACGAGATCGAGGTCACCGTCGCCGTCCAGATCCGCGAACTTGGCGTCCGCAGTGGTCTCCCGCTCGACGGGCAGCCATGCGCTCGTCACGTCGCCGAATACTCCCTTGCCGTCGTTGAGGTACAGGACGTCCTGGGGCTCGCGGCCCTGCCAGCCGACGTGGGCGAAGTACAGGTCGAGGTCGCCGTCGCCGTCGACGTCGGCCGGGGTGACCTTGCGCGCTTCGACGAGCGCGCCGATCCACGGCAGTCGCTCGCGGGTTTCGTCGACGTAGTGCGCTTTGCCATCGTTGGTCCACAGCGCGTGACCGCCCTCGAGCGCAAGCACAAGATCGAAATCCCCATCGCCGTCGACGTCGCAGAACTCCGCGTCCTGCCCCGTCGCCGCTTCGCGCGGCAGGCGCGCGCCGCTCTCGTCCTGGAATCCGCCCTTCCCGTCGTTGATCAGCAATAGGTCCTGGCCCGCGCCAGACAAGAACAACTCAGGCCGCCCGTCGCCGTTGAGGTCCGCGTGCGCGACCGCGTTCGCTTCGCTGTCGGGCAGCGCGTCGAACACACGCACGAACCCACCCTCGGCGGTGCCGCGGTAGTACTCGTGCACGTTCTTGCGTCCGAGTTTGACGTCGTCCTCGGAGACGAACACGAGGTCGAGCCGACCGTCGCCGTCGAAGTCGGCGACCGAGACGTCTTCGCTGTCGTGCCCCTTCGGCCCCTGGCCGAGCCTCTCAGTCTCGAGCGGCGGCAACAGGTTCGACTCATCGACGAACCTTCCCCCACCTTCGTTGCGCAGGATCTTGTTGGGCAGGAACTCTTCGGCGACGAACAGATCGAGATCGCCGTCGCCGTCAAAGTCGGCGGCCTCGACATCCATGCTGTTGCGCCCGACCGAATCCTTGGGCGGAAGGTTCTCCGCCGTGACGTCGCGCCAGAGCGGCGCGTCGTTGGGCGAAGCGGCGACAATTCCGAGCAAAAGCAGCGCGTAGTGCTTCATGGTTGGATCGGGGCCCGCGGGCTTCCTACTTCAGGCGCAGTTTGAGGCTGCGCTCTTCCTGGCCGTTGAGTGTCACCGAACGCGTCGTGCTGCGCCCGTCCTCGGCGACTGCGCGCACTTCGTAGGTTCCCGGGGGCAATGGGCCCACACGCTGCACACTCGGGTCGGAGCCGCCTGTCATCCGCCGGACCAACTCGGTGATGCTGAGCATGCCGTTCACCTCGTGTCCGCGCTCGTCGCGCACGCTGACGCTCGAGCGAATGTCTGCGCCCGTGGTATCGGTCAGGGAAACCAGCAGCATCGTGCCCGCGTCGACGGCGATGTCGACTTCGGTGGTTTCGCCCGACCGCACGGTGACCCGTTCGGTGACCGGGGAACTCTGGGATCCGGCGCGCGCGACCACGCTGTACTCCCCTGGCGCCAGGCCGTCGTACTCGAACTTGCCCGAAGCGCCTGTCGCTTGCACGGAGATCAGCTCGAGCAGCCAACCATCGGCGTCGCGGACGAAGATGGCGGCCTCGGAAACCGGGTTGCCGGAGCGATCCCGAACCATCCCGACAAGTTTCCCGGGGGTCGCCAACTGGAAGTCGACCCTCGCGGTCGCGCCCTCCGCGACCTGCACGGTTTGGACCTTGCGGCCGAGGGCCTGCTTCGAGGAGCCGAACAGCCCCCCGGCCACGGCTCCACCTGCCGCGACCGTGTATTCGGCAGGACTCAGGTAGAGGAGCTCGTAGGTGCCGTCCGCGGCCGTGCGGGTTTCGGAGTAGTTCCCGCCAGCAATGGTTCCAAAGACCTGGCCGGATTGCCTGCTGAGGCTCACGCGGGCGTCCGCGATCGGCTGGCGATCGGGGCCAGTGACACGACCGGTGATGCGGCCGAGGGGAAGCGCGATGTCCAGGCGGTGCTCCTCGGCCGCGGGGATCACATGCCGCGACTCGACACTGGTCTGGTCCCCGGCCGTGCCCAGGGACTGCACGGTGACCAGGTAGTCGCCCGGCTCGGACAACTCCACCTCGTAGGTGCCGTCGCGCTTGGTGTCGACGATCTCGAGACCATCCAGCCCCTTGCTGCCTTCGGGAAGGAAGCTGACGACCATCCCGGCGATCGGTTCGTCGCCGACGGAGACCCGGCCGCGCACACGCACCGGGTTGGCGGGTGGCGTCCCGAGCACCACGTGTTCGGTGGCCTCGTCGCCGAGTTCGACACTGGTCATCAAGAGCGCCTGCATCAGCGCCATCTGGTCCACCGCGCCGCCGTCTTCGGAAGTCAGGGAGCTCAGCCCGGGGAATGCCTGCACCTGCCAGGATCCCGGCTTGAGCGCAGCTTCGGCGAAACGGCCCTGGCCGTCGGTTTTCGAGAAGCGGCGCTCTTCCATGGTCGGCATCTGCAGGATCACCATGCACTCCGCGGCGGGTTTGCCCGTTTTGTCGAGCACTTCGCCCGTGATCGTTCCGCCGCGGCGCAGGGTCAAGACGAGATCGGCGAGCTGTTCACCCTCGGCGAGGCTGTGGGTCTGCACGATGCTCGGCGCGAAACCGTCCTTCTTGGCGACGATGGACACACCGCCGGGAGCGACACCCTCCAGACGAAACGCGCCGCCCTCGTCGCTCGTCGCCCTTGGCCAGTCGCCGCGGCCCTGCATGGCCTCGAAAACTTCGACACCTTCGAGTTCCTTGCTCACTTCGGCGCCCCCCGCGGGCTCGCCATTGGGGTCGAGGACCCGACCCGCGAGGGATACCGCGCGCAGCAACACAAAACGTTGCTCCCCATCGACAGGGAGCTCGAGCTCGATCTCCTCCGAGCGGGCACGGCCGTCGGCCTCCGCGAAGAACGTCCACTTTCCCGAACGCAAACCGTCGAGCAGGAAACGCCCGTCCGCGGACTCGAACGCCTCGTCCTTGCTTGCGCTCGGGGGCATGTACCACTGGCTGCCCGCGAGTTCGCCGCGCACCGTGAACGCCGTGATCGGGAGTCCTTCGCCGTCGACCACCTCGCCGATGAGGTGGAGCGCGGCCTCCAACACGATCGAGAGATCATCGCTCGGCGCCCGCACCAACGCTCGATGGGCCGTCCATGTGGTCGTCTTGCCCTCGCCGGTTCCGGCTTCGGACTCGACGTCCCGTTCGAGCTCCACGGTCACCGACCAGGGTCCCGTCCCCAGGCCCGCGATCCGAAAGGCACCGAGTTCGTCGGCGACCGCTCGGTTGCCCGCGCCCGCAAAGGACCGCGGGTCCATCGGCGATCCGGCGAGGTTCTCTCCCATGTCGGGCGCGACGGAGACACGCGCTCCGGCCGCGGGGCCTCCGCCTGGGAACGCGATGAGACCGGCCAGGGAATGCCCCCTCGTCAGCACGAGATCGGGCAACGGAAGGACTTGGCCGTCGGCCAACTCGAGCTTCTGACCGAGGTGCTCCTGGTAGCCCTCGCGCTCGACCTGAAGCCAAGTCGGGCCCGGGGTGATTCCAGTCAGTTCGAAGCGTCCGTCCGCATCGCTCGTCGCCGAACGCAGTCGTTCGGTCGGATTGCCGAGGAACTCCCGACCGAGGGCTTCGACCTCGGCCTCCGCGATCGAAACGCCGTCTTCGTCGACCACGCGCCCGCGCAAGGTCGCCCCGGCCAGGAGCGAGAACTCGATCTGCAGGTGTTCCCCCGGTTCCGGAGCTAGATCCGAACGGAAGTGACGGGCGAACGGCCCCTCGTCCGTGGACACGAGCATCGCCTGTCCCACCGGAACGGCTCGGAAATCGAATCCGCCGTCGCCGCCGGTGGTCTGTTCGCGGTCCAGCGGAGCGCGGCGCGCGCCCCCGATGCGCAGGTTGGATTCCGTGGCCCATTCCAGCGCGACCTTCGTGCCCGAGACGGCCTCGCGCGATGGCGCGAGGAGCGTTCCCGAGATCCGCGCGCCGAGGGTCGGGCGAAGTTGCACGGGTTCCACGGCGGCGGACAGCTCGACGAGCACGAGTGCCGGAGTGAAGACGTAGTCCCCGCCCACGGCCAGGTTGACCCACGTCGTTTCGGGTGGCAGAGCCAGGCGCGCCGTGCCGTCCTCGAGGACCTCGGCGCCGGCCAGGACGTGCCTCACGCGGCGCACTTCGCGGCCCTCCAGGAGCGCGGCGAACGGACCAGCGGGCCCATGGAGCGCATTCGGGCGCAGATCGTCATCGATGGCCACCACGAAGGCACGCTCCGTCCGCGGGGTGCGCGGTGGGAACACCACTTGCACGGACAACCAGCGGGTTTCGGACTCTGGCCACGTGGGGAGCGGGGCCTCGGTGGCGAGGGCGGCGCGTTTGTTGTCGGCCCCGTCTGCCTGCGCGGCAACCGCTGGCGGCGCGTCGCCCTGGGACGCGCCTTTCAGGGCCGCGGGCCCACCCGGCGCGGCCGCGGCTTCGGCCCCGGGACCGTCGATCCCAACCACTGCTCCGCCTCGCCCCTCGCCGCCGCCATCGAAGAACAGCAGCCAGGCGCACACGAGACCGAACGACACCAGAGCGGCGACGAGGAGCAGTTTGACCTTCATCGTGGACAGCGGGGGGGAGAGTCGAGACGCACGGGTCGACCCGCGCCATGCGCCTTCGGGGGGATCCCATTTGCGGGTGCCCCCGACGATGCACCGCGCGGCGGGTGCGCGCTCGCGGCCCGTCTCGGGGCGATTCAGTTCCCGAGGTAACCCATCGCGCGCAGGCGCGCCAGGTCCTTCGGCTCGAGGATCGAAGACCAGTCCAGATCGGCGGGCGGCTGCATGTCCCAGTCGGGCAGCAGCGATTCGAGCGCTTCGCCGCGCGCCGGTTCGCTGGGCAACAGGTCGTTCGTCTCCGCGGGGTCTTTTGCGATGTCGTAGAGCTCGGCCCGCTTGGCGTAGCGGATCAGTTTGTCGGTGCCCTGGATCCCCACCTTCGCCGGCACACCGGCCAGCGCGCCGTGTTGGCGCGCCTTGTTCGGATCGCCGAAGAACTCGAGCACCGCAGTGCCGCCCGTGCCGTCGTCGCGGCGCAGATCGCGCCCCGGGCCGCCGAGCTCAGCCCCGGCGATACCGGCGAGGGTGGCCGCCACGTCGACGAGTGACACCGGACCCGCGGGCACTGGCACGGTTTCGCCCGCCGGCGGAAAGATCAGGAGCGGCACACGTGTGACGGAGTTGTGCACCGTGGTGCCGTGTTCGGTCACACCGTGTTCGCCAAACGCCTCGCCGTGGTCCGACGTGACGATCACCCACGAACGATCCAGTTCGCCGCGCCGGTCGAGCTCGTCGAACAGCTCGCCGATGGAGTGGTCCAGCGCCAGGATCTCCTCGTCGTAACGCGCTTCCAGTCGTCGCAGCTCCGCCTCTGGCAGACGCACCGACAGGTAGCGCGGGATCTCGCGCGGGCTCCAGGGCGCGAACGCACCGCGGAACCGGTACGGCGGCACGTACGGGGAATGGGGGTCGGTGTAGTTCGCGACCAGGAAGCGCGGCCGATCGCCGACGGCGTCGAAGGCCTCGAGCACCGCCCGGTTGACGTCGGGCGCGAGCGCACCACCCACCACCTTCGCGGCGCGCAACGATGGCACCAGCCGGCGCCGCAGGGCTTCGCCGAAGAGCCCCAGCCCCATCGGATGGGGCACGTACTCGTAGTGCTCGAAACCGCGCTCGAATCCGGGAACCTTGGTCAGCCAGAAGTTCGCGAACACACACGCCGTGGCCCAGCCGCCCGCACCGAATGCCTCCGCAAGCACACGCGGCGCAGTCAGCTCGAAGCCACCCGGGCCGCTCACGCCGAAGTCGCAGCGGTGCTGCGAAGGCAAGAGCCCGCTGAACAGCGTCGCGTGCGAGGGCACCGTCCACGTGCCGTTCGAAAAGGCGAAGGGATAGAGCCGCGCGCCCGGGCGGTCGGACAGGAGCTGCGCGAGGCGCGGTGTCGTGTCGCGCTCGTACCCATAGACCGAGAGATGGTCCGCGCGCACGGTGTCGAGCACCAGCACGAACACGTGGGGCACCTCGCCCGCCGCGCGTGTGGCCGGCTGCGGCCCCATGCCCTGCGCGAAGGCGACGTGGGCCACGAACTGGGGGCGCGAGGCCAGCCCCACCACCCCAAGGACCGCCAGCGCGAGCAGGGCCGGTCGCGGCAGCCGCGCGAGCGCTCCCCCGAGCAGGATCGCACCCAACGCCAGACACAACGGGAGGACCAGCACGGTCGCGGGTTCGCGCCATTCCCGTGGGACCAGCAGCAAGAACGCCGCGAGTCCCCCGCCCACCATCCATCCCGCGGCCAGGGGCGGGGCGCGCTCGACCCGGCCTAGCGCCAGGGCGACCGCCACCGACAGGAACAGGCATGCGGCCCAGAAGGGCTCCAGCACGAGGGCGCCGGCGGCCGCGCTCCACAGGGCCAGCCCGACCGGCCGCGGCAGCCACGCCCCGACGAGGGCCACGGCCGCCGAAGCCGCGAGCGCCAAAAGGACCGCCAAGGATCCGTAGCCGAATCCGGGCCGCTCCCCCAGCGCGACGGCGTGGGTCAGCTCGAATAGCGCCGCCGCCGCCCCGGCCGCCCCGATCGCCAGGCCGCGCAACCAGAGACCGGCCGCACGCGTCGCGGCGGCGCCCGGGGCAAGTCGCCGGGTGGACTCTTCGGGGGGATTCATCGAGCGGAGTGGGAGGGGCGTCGGTCGGCGCCCCGAACCGGACTGGAATCCTCGTAGGTACCCCAGGGTTCGTCGTTCGGGCAAGCGTCCCCCGCCAGATTCCGCGCGGCGACGGGGCGGAGCCGCGCCCCGGCCCAGCGCGCCGGGGGTGGGAGCCCCGGGTGGGTACCGTGGTGCGCCCATGGACTTCGCGTTCCTCGCCGCGCGCGCGCACCGCAGCGCCCCCTGGCCCGCGGGCCCTTGGGTCCTTCGCATGGCCTGGCACGGGCTCCTGTTTGCCCACTGGGAAGTCCCGGCCGCGGCCGTCGCCGAACGGCTGCCGGCGGGACTCGAACTCGACACGTTCGCGGGGCGCGCCTACGTCGGTGTGGTGCCGTTCGAGATGCGCTCCGTGGGTCCCCGGCGGCTTCCCGGAATGCCGACGGCGCGGCAGTTCCCCGAGTTGAACGTCCGCACCTACGTCCTGTTCCGCGGGCAGCGAGCGGTCTGGTTCTTCAGCCTCGATGCGGCGAGCGCGTTGGCGGTGTGGGGCGCACGCGCGCTCTTCCATCTGCCCTACTTCCGCGCGCGCATGCACATCGAGACGCGCGCGGAGGGGTTTCGCTACACGAGCGAACGCATCCACCGCGGCGCGCCGCCCGCGGAGTTCGCGGCCGACTTTGGCCCCGTGGGCGATCGTTTCGTCGCGGAACCCGGCAGCTTGGAGCACTGGCTGACCGAGCGCTACTCGCTGGTCGCCGCCAACGGTCGCGGAAAGCTTCGGGAAGGCCCGATCCACCACCGCCCGTGGCCGTTGCAGCGCGCCGTCGCGACGATCGAGCGCAACACGATGGGCGCGTGCCACGGCTTCGACTTGAGCGCGGCTCCCGACCACCTGCTCTACGCCGACCACCTGGATGTGGTGGCGTGGGCGCTGCGCTGAGCGGCGCCTACGGCTTCGAATCGGAGAGCGACACACGCACGAGATCCCCCGCCGCGATGTGCACACGTCGCTCCTCACGTCCCTGCCCGCGCGCCGGTGCGACCGACAGCACGTATTCGCCCTCGGGGACCTCGTGCAACGCGACCGAACCGGGCGATTCGAGCCAGCGCTCGAAAGTCGCCGGAAGCGGTAGAAGTCCTTCGACACGGGTCCCCGGCACACTCTGCAGATGCAGTCGCACGAGCTCCCCGCGCCGGAAGTCGCCGGTATCGGCCACCACGACGCGCGCGGTGCGGACGGCGCGCAGTGTCGCCACACGTTCCGTTGCCGCACGCTCCGTTGCCACACGCTCCCTTGCAGCACCACGAGACGTGGGTTCGCCGTCCTTCGGTGCCCGGAGCCGCATGTCGCCAATCGGCACATCGCCCGGACCGAGCAGCCACAAGTTCACGTCCGGCGCGCAGTTGGCCACCAAAAGCTCACCGCGGAAGTCGGCCCGCTGTACGACTTCCGCGTTGCCACTTTGCACCCACACCCTCGCGTTGCCGAAGGCCCTGCCGTCCCCGGTTTCGCAGCGCACCCGCACGACGGAGGAGGAAAACGTGTGGACACCGGGTTGGGTTTCGACGGCCGACGGCAGCATTCCTGCGGCGATCTCGCCGCCCAAACTCATCGCTTCGGCCTTAGGGACGAACACCGGAAACCCCGTCGGCGACTCCGTTGTGCCGAAGAGGCGCCGTCCTCGCGCCGCGCGCGATGCGAAGGGGATGCTCTCGATCCAAGAGGGCCCAGGTTCGGGCGCGAAGCTCCACGTGTGGAGCGCTTCTTCCCAACCCACTTGATCCGTGACGTCGACGGGCGTCGCCTGACCGTCCCCCACGAGCACCACCGGAGTCTCGTAGTTCCAGTGCCCGTTCGGGTGGCGCAAGGCCAGGAGGTACGGCCCCGCCACCACGTCCCGCCAGTGCCACAGGGAGCCGTCCTGCACCGCCGCGATGCCGGCTGCGGATTCGGGCTCGCCCCAGCCGCGCAGGGACGCGGAACGCAGCTCCTTCCACGGCAGCTTGGCGCTGTCCAGGGAAACCGCCAGCAGGTCCGTCGGCGAGAGATCGAGGCTGGCTCCATCCGTCCAGACGAACGTGCGGATCTCCGCGTCGGCTTGCAGTCTCGTCACCCGCTGGAGCACCGACGAGGATTCGGACTCCCGCTGCGCGAGCGAAGCGATCCCCTTCCCGCCGCGCAAGTCCACGCGCGAAAGCCGCAGCTCTCCCGCCACGTCGAAGCGTCGGGTCGGGAACGGGGCGATGCCGCGGAGCAAAAACGCCACGTCCACACTGCCGACGAACGGAACACCGTTGCCGAGTGTGAGGCCGATCGCCTCCTCCGTTTCGGACAGCACCAGGATCTCCGCCTGCTGCGGAACGCCGCGGACGACGGGAAGCCGCTGACCCCGCTCGAGCACCTGCGGCAGCGTCCCCGCCAGTTCCACGAAGACGTCGTAGCCGCCGCTCGGCGCGCGGATCGAGGCCTTGGAGTCAACGACGGGAAAGGAGCGCGGCGGCGCGCCGGTTCCCGCGCTCAGATGAACCGCGCCCGAGCGCAGCGTGCCCGGCACGACCAGGTCGACGAAGGTGAGCTCCACATCGCCGAGCGACGCGGCGACCACCACCGCGTCCCGATGCACGAGCCAAGCGCGCGGTAGCTCCGCCACGGAGGCGGGCTCCGGCGTTTGGCCATCCACGGAGACCACGTCCCAGTCGGGCGGCAGTCGCAGCGCGGAGCGGCCCTCGCTCGCCACGGGGAAGCTCCCGTCGAAAACAACCAACCGTTCGCTCGCCACACCGTCGTGCGCCGTCTGGATCGTTGTCCCCGCGAGCGGCCGCCCCATCGTGTCCACCAGGTGCGCAACGCCCATGGGTTTGGCCTCCGCGACCCGCGGACTCTCGCCCGCGGGCCGGGAAAGTGGCGCGACCGCGCGCTCGTCGCGCGCGGCCGCAACAAACTGAGCCGCGGGTTCCGCCGCGGGCGATGCGGTTGCCGAATCACCCTCGGGCGAGTGGCCCACCCACCGGTAGGAGCCGACGAGCGCGACGGCGGCCAACGCCGCGCCCAAGATCCACCGCGTCATCGATCCAGCTCGTGCCATCGCTCTCCCCCTTGAGTCACTGGCCGCTCGCCGGTCCCCTGCGTCGCCGAAGCGATGTTCCTCGAGGCGCGCGCGGCGTCGAGGACCATTCTGCGCGCGGGCGTGGCTCGTGGCCAACCTTGCGTTGGACACGTGCCCTACGCACCTTGAGCGCGGACGGGGCCGCGCCCCTACAGACCGCACATCGGGATCGGGACGTCGCAACAAGGCGGGCCAGGAGGCCCGCGCACCCGGCCCGCGCACGCGGCGGGGCCGCGCACCCGGCGGGGCCGCGCACCCGGCGGGGCCGCGCACGCGGCGGGGCCGCGCCCAAGCGGTTGGATCACGTCACTCGGCCCTGGCAGTGCCACGTGCGGCGTTCGGCGTCGTAGTAGAGCCACAGCACCTCGCCCGTTTGCAACTCGGCCAGGTGGTACTCGCGGCGCACTTCGCGCCCCCACCAGCCGCCGCTCAAGAGATAGGGCCCGACGAGCCGCACCACCGCCCCGCGGCCCAGGCCGCCCGCCAGCCAACCGTCCGTGCCGTGGCGCGGTCTCGGCGGCAGCTCGAGCGGCGGATCGAGCTGCAAACGCACGAGCGGCGGCAGCGTCTCGGGCCGCGGCCTGGCGCGCGGCAGATCCACGAGGCGCTCCCACCGGTAACTGCGCTCGGGCAGGTGGGCGCTGGTCGACGCCGCGCGCACGACCGCATCCGGTCCGAGCGCCGCCGTCAGGGCACCGAGCACCTTCGCCAACGCCGCCGGGTGGCGCGCGTGGTGCTGCAGGAAGAGCGCGCCCTGGTGCGCCGGCGCGGCGGTGGGTTCGAGCTCCACGCGGATGCGCTCGGCGCCCGCGGGCAACACCACCGCTTCGAGCCGCATGGCCAGGAGCCGCAACAACCAAACCAGATCGCAGGTGGGTTCCCCCGGCACGAGGCGTTCGGTGCGCACGCCACCGCGTTCGAGCTGCAACTCGACGAGCAGAACCCGCGCCGCCTGGGCACTTCTGGCGAGCCCCGCCAACATCGGCGCCGCCAACTCCCCCACGTGGTGCAACAGGCCCTCGAGCCGCGCTTCGGGCTCGTCGAGATGCACTTCGGCCGCGAGCGGCAACTCCTCCTTCGCCGCGCAGAACTCCGCGCGCCGCGCACCGGCCGCCAACCGCTGCAGGTCGAACACCTCGGACCCAAACCGCTCGAGCACACCACCCGCTGGCAACTTCGCAAACTCGCCCGCGCTCGCGATCCCCAACCGATGCAATCGGTCGCGCACCGGAGGCGGCAAGTGGAGCGCCGCGATCGGCACCCCTTGGATGCACACACGTTCCTCCTCGGGACTTCGAAACACGAGCGGCTCCCCCTTCGCGAGCCCCTTCGCCGCCGCGTAGGTCGAAAACCCGTCGAAGCCCACCGCGAGCCGCGCCGCGAACCCCAGGGCCCCGAGCGCACCGAGCATTGCATCCGCCCAGGCCTTCGGCCCCCCGTAGAGCCCCCCCAGTCCGCGCCCGTGCACCCAGAACACACCGGGTTCGTCCTCCTTGGGTTGCACCAGCGGCGAAAACCGCTGCAACACGGCGAGCACCGTCGCGACACCCGCAGCCACCCGGGGCCCATCCACCACACCGGCCGCGAGTTCGGCGCAAAGACCGAGCGCCACGCCGTAGCGCATGCCGACCGCCACACCGGCCGCGCGGGCGGCGTCGTTGGCGTGGGTCACGGGGGATTGGGGCCCGTCGTGCTCGACCGCCACCGCGGGCCGCCCGCGCCAATCGGGCCGATCGACGTGCACGAGCTGCAGCGCAAACGCGACCAGGTCGAGGCAAGCAAGGCGCTCGCGCCGCGCGTTGCCGTTCGCCGCCTCCCCTAGCCGCCCCTGCTCCATGGCCACAGGCTAGCAGACATTTGTCTGTCATCCAGCCCGCCCCTACAGGATGGAGCCAAGCCCTGGCTCAGGGCCCGCTTAGGGCACCCCGGCGAGCCCGCGCGCTCACTTCAGGAGCCCCGGCGGCACGAGCTTCTTCTCGAGCAAAACCGCCCGATCCTCCGCGCTCAACTGGGCCACCGCCCAGGCCCGCAAGCTCGGGTCGGTGTGGGACCAGCTCCAGCGCCCCGCGGACTCGGCCCACCGACCGTCGTAGAAGCTGCGGACCAAAATCGCACGGGCGGTCTCGTCGTTCCGTTTGCTGAGGCTGTCGAGGATGGACGACTTCGCCGACGCCAGGTCCCAGTCCGACATCTTCGGGTCGAGATGGTCAGCCACAAGACGCTCCAACTCCTCCTTGTAGCGGGACGTGGAAAGCCAAGCCGAGTTGGCCAGTGCGGCACCCCGCTCGGGCACGGTTCCCTCGCGCAGGCAGTCCTCCAACAGGACCTCGTACCCGGGCAGGCCATGCCTCGCCGCCCAGGCGATCATCGGACGCGCAGCGAAGCGCGGCAAGCGTTGGTCGGGCTCGAACAGGTGCTGGCGCAACACCCACAGCGAGTCGGGATGCCGTTCCATGGAAAGTACGCCCCAGGAGGAGCCAAGGAGTCGATTCTGCGCAAACTCGTCGAAGGTTGCATCCAGTATGGCGGTGACGTCCTTCGACAGGGTTGCCGCAAGCAGGGCGTAGTGGTCAGCCTTCCCTGAATACACCAGCAACGGAGCCATGTGCCCGATCAGTTCTTCGTGCATCTCGCGGCGGCTTCGCACGATTTCCTCGAGCTCGGCGCGATCCGCATCGGAGAGCTCCCCCTGCGCCTCGAGCGCGATCAGCTCCGCCCAACGCTCGGACCCGGGGAGCTTGTCTGTGCCCGCAATCATGGCGCGTAGTTCCGCGAGCACCTCCTCGCGCAGCTCCGCAAACGGCACGCGTTTGGCCAGTTCGGTCCAGTACACGAGCCGCTTGGCGAGTGTGTCGCCACGGCGCAGTTCGCCGGCAAACCGATCCGGACGCAACTCCCGCTGCACCCAGGACAGCATCTCCGCACTCCAAGCAGGCAGGTGAGCCAAGGGGTTGTCCCATGTGGTAACGGTGCCGTCGGACTGGACGTAGCGCAGTTTCGGAGCCAGCGCCTGTTTTCCATCCTTGGATCGGCGAATCGCCTCGAGATCCGCCACCAGCCGCTCGAGCACAGCCTCGTGGCGCGCACGGAACCCCACGGGACCGGCCAGTCGATCCACGTCCATCGCGATGCCCCGAGCCGGGCGCTCGGCGGATCGCTTCAGGGGGCGCTGCAGAACACGTCGCACGGCCCAGGCGCTGCGCTCCGACGCGACACCCCGGTCGATCAGGACGGCGAGGAACTCCTCGCGCTCTGCAAGTCGGTCCGTCCAAAACTCTTCCAGGTGCAAAAAGCCCCAGGCCACGTAGGCGATGGAACCATTGCCCAAGAGCCCGAGCCGTCGCTGGCTCTTCGCGGCCAACTCCAGAGCGCGCGCGTCGTCGCCCGGACGGACGGGTTCGCTGTTCAGGAACTCGTCGTCGAAACAGCGCAGCACATCCTCGGGCCGAAGTGCCGGGTGGCTCGAAAACGCCGCTTTGGCCCCCTGGTAGCCTGCTTCGTAGAGACCGGACTCGAGAAGCTGCTCGATCGGAAGTTGCAAGGATGCGCCGCCGCCGTCTTCATCCGCATCGCTGGTTTGCTCGCCCTGTTGGAACTCGAAAGCATCCAAGCCGGGAAAGATGTCGGGCTCGCTGCCCACCAGAAACGCCGTGCCCTCGGAGTCGGGTTGGGGCGGCTCGGGATTCAGGAGCCCGTTGGGCAGGTAGAAGCCCAGCTCCAGATAGCGCGCCTCCAGCCGGTGCACCCGTTCCAGTCCCTGCACCAGGGGCTCGGGCAACAACTCGTGGGGTCGATATACGGGTGCGGAATCCAACGCGTGGCGCTCTTGCACCAGAGTCAACATGAGTTCGAAAAGCACGAGCACCTCCGCTGTGGGTGTGCTGAGAGAACCTCTGGACTTTGAATCAGAACTCGACCGGGCAGAAGCCCGTGAACTTCCAGTGGGGCACCCATTGCCCCGTATCGAAGGGTGTTTTGACGCACGCGGGGCCGCCCCAAGTGACCAAGCCCCAAAGCAACGACCGGCAACCGGAGAGATTGCACGCCTCATGGAAACCCAAGACCTTAAGCTCTTCCAAAGTCGCTTGCACGGGGCCGCCCGGGGTGGCCCCCCGCGAAGGTGGGGTGACCCAGGTGGACTGGTGACAGGTCAGCCCGCCGTTCGCTCCGCCGGGGCTCGCGTTGACGGTCACGGTGGCACCGGACCCTCCCACCGGCAACGAGACACTTCCTTGCGCAGTGGGCCCGCTGCCGCATTTGCACAGGATGGGCCCGAGTTGTTCGATCTTGCCCGGTACGTCGTGCAGGGTGTAGCAGTTCGGCTGCGAGAGCGGGTCCTGGGCCGCGGAAGCGGCGCAGACAAGAACCACGAGCGCAAAACTGGCGAGCGAGAACAGCAGTCTCATGGGAAATCTCCTGGGATGGCTGGCAAGGTGTAGGCATGGGCGGAGTGGCCTCGCCAATGCCGCCGCAGACGGCTCCCCCTCGTGCGGCAGGGAGAGAGACGGCGCCCCCCTGGACGGGTTTCAGCAATTCCGCCCGTGGACGCAAAAACAGGCCGCCCCCGGCTACGACAGCCCAGGCGGCCCCCGGCGGGGCTCGGTCACGCGCCAGGGGCGGGTGCGGCGGCGGTCGCGGTCGACCTCGACGTGCAGGGCAAAACAACCTGAGCGCTGCCGCTCGAAGCGTGTGTCGGCGCGCAGCGACACGAACGAACCCAGGGACGGCGAACCCGGCTGTTTTTCGCTCAGCAGGACGAGCGCCGTGTGGTGCGCCCGCGCGAGGCCCCCGAGGCGCGACAGCGTGGAGAGCGGCGGCACGAACGCGGCGAGGTCCACGACGATCAGCCCAAAGGCGCCCGAACGCGCGCACAGATCCGCCGCGCGCACCAGGTCCGCCGTGGTCTTCACGCGCACGAACGCCAGGGCCAAAAGGTCCACCCCCGCAGCCTCCGCGTCCGGCGGGAAGAGGCCGCGCTGCTCGAGGCCGATCCACACGCAGGGCTCGCCGCGCAACTGCGCATCCACCACCAACACGAGCGCCGCCGAATGGCCCGCTCCGCCGTTCCCCGAAGCCACTTCCACCAAACGCCCGCCCAGCTCGAGCCAACTCCACGCGGGTGCGGGAAGAGCGTCGATTTCCAAAGCGAGGGCCCGCGCGGGCAAGAGCCCCTCGACGGGCAACGGCGTTTCCGCGGCGGACTTCACGGCAACAGGCTGCGCCTCACCTCCACCACGGGTCCCAGGATCTCGAGTTCCGCGCCCGCGCCGGGCACGATCGGGTTGTAAGCGGGGTTCTCGGGGCGCAGCTCCACACGTCGACCGCGCACGAAGAGCCGTTTCACGGTGGCCTCGCCGTCGAGCCGCGCCACGACGATGTCGCCGCTCTTCGCGCGGGCCTTGCTGTCGACCACGACCACGTCCCCGTCGAGGATCGCCGCGCCAACCATGCTGTCCCCCACCACGCGCAGGGCGAACCAGCCCTCGCCCGAGCCGCGTTTGCACTCCACGTGCAACTCGCCCTCCTGGTGTTCGAGCGCCTCGCTCCAGTTGCCAGCCGGCACGCGGCCGAGCAGGGGCACACGCCGGACGCGCTGGACGGAGTTCGCACCGCTCGCGGCCAACGCCCAACCGCGCGCGCCGGCCTGCTTGACGAGGCGACCCTCCTGCACCAACTTCTCGAGCTGCGCGCGCACACTTTCGAGCGCCTTGAGCCCCACCGCCTCGCGCAGTTCGCGCAGCGACGGCGCGCGCCCCGCGTCGAGCCCCGCGCGCACGGCCTGGTAGATGCGCTCGCGCGTGCTGCCCTCCGGCGATGCTCCGCCAAGCGCAGGTCGGGAGGCCGTCGCCCCAACGCCTGTGCCCTTCTTCGCCCGCCCGTCCCCGCCGGTTGTGCCCTTGGCCATGGGACCCAAGACTAGCAGACAAATGTCCGCCGCGCGAGCCCGCCCCCCCCTTGGGCCCAGACGTGGCACTAGCTCACGGGACCGGCCGCACGAACGCCTGGTGATTCACCTCGGCGGAGCGCACCGACGGCTCGAACAGAACGGTCCCCACGTACGCCGAGGCGCCGGGCTGGATGGTGTGCTCCTCGTCGTGTCGCATCGCGCGGACCGGTTGCCCCCCCGCCGGCTCGAGGACCACCTTGCCGAGCAGCGGCGATGCCGACCGGGAGGTCAGGGTGTAGTCGTAGCGCACGCCCTCGAAGGTCTCGCCCCAGAAGTTGTAGGAGATCTCCTGGTAGGACTCGACGAGCAGCACGGCGCCGTCGAACTCGAACGTCTGGGTTTGCACGCCCTCCGCGTAGGTCCCGGCGAACTGGGACGAGCTGAGGCAGCCAGGCAACCACACCGCCGCCACGAGGGGCAGCACCAAGGACCACTTCGTCGGGGACATGCCAGCGCTCCGGATCGACTGCGGCTGCCCCGCAGGGGCCCCCGCGCCGGCGGAGCGCGAGTGGGGTCCCTTCGGCCGAGTCGGCCCCCGGTCTGAAATCGGGAGCCAGGTCGCCGACAAAAAAACCGCGGGCGCGCAACCGCTCGGGCGCACCGGCGTCTTTGGGATTGGCACGCCGCTGGAGCTGCGTGGTGGACGGGCCAACGGCACAACGAGCCGCCCGCCCCCGATGCTCCGGCGGCGGCCGACTCCGGCGTTGCCGTCAGGGCCCCAGCACCACGGAGAGCGCGTTGCTCAACGTCGCGGCGGGGCCCTCCAGCGATGCGGCTTGCAGGGCGATTTCGAGGCCGAACAGGCCGGGGGTGGAGGGCACGGGGAGGGTGGTTGCGAAGCTGCCGAGGAGCGGCGCTCCGACGGCGACCACGGAGATGGTCTGCAGGGGATCGAGCCACAGCTCGCCGAGGCCAACAAGCTCGAGGCCGCAGCCCTGGCCCGCGGTGAACGGCAGCCCGAGCAACACGACGGCCACTTCGGACGTCGCACCCGCGCTCACCGCAAGCGGAAGTGCGCCGCCGAGGGGCGCGAACGACGCGCTGCTGGCGAGGGCCACGGCGCTCGGTTGACAACTGGGGATGGGATTCACGAGCGGCGCCTGCTGCGGGCAGCCCCAGCGCGCGAAGTGGCTGTCGCGGTTGTCACCGACCGCGGTGAACGTGCCACCCACGTGCAGCGTGGGCTCGAGGTCGCCGGGCCACAGGTGGCTGCGCGCGGTGAGGACCTTGCCGCCGAACAACGTGTCGGGGTCGAATGCCCAATGCTCGCCATCCCAACGGGCGAGCGCCCTGGGAGTCTGCGATTCCGGCGCCAGCAGCAGCCCGGCCGCAACGAGGAGCGGGCCCGCGGGGCTGTCGTGCACGGTGAGAGTCTGCACGTCCCCCACCAGGCCCTCGCCCACGGCGGACCACACACCCCCGTCGAGCCGCACGACGTTCTTCACCGGAACCCCGTCGGCGAATGCGATCGGACCCGCCACGTGCAACTGCGGGCCGTTGCCCGAATCGTAGACCGCCATGGCCTGCACGACTCCCACGAGACTCGCGCCCAGTTCCGTCCACCCCTTGCCGTCGTAGCGCACCAGCGATTTTGCCGGTTGCCCGTCGATCTGGGTGAAGTTGCCGCCCACGTACAGCGCAGGACCCGATCCGTCGTCGAAGACACAAAGCGCATTCACGGAGCCATTGGCGTTGCCGAGGACCGACTGCCAGACCGATCCGTCGAAGCGCCGCAGCGAGCTCCAGGGGGTCGTGGATGTGCGGGCGAGGCCCAGGTGCAACTCGCGCTCGCCACCCGGAGGCTCGAACCAAAGCAGCGAGGTTGGGGATCCCGGCAAGGTGCCGCCGAGCTGGGTCCACGTGGTGCCGTCGAAACGCCGCACCACATCGCCCGCCGCATACAGGTCGGACGTCGGCGATTCCTCGTCCACGAACAGGCGCTGGCCCCCGTCCGCGCCGACCCCAAGCTTGGCCTCGGAGTGCCACTCGCCACCCGCGTAGCGGGCGATCGAGCCGAGCGACTTGGAGCCGATCGAAAGAGGTCCACCTACGAGGTAGAACTCGGGCCCGGCGGGTGTCTCTCGCAGCGCTGTGTCGTACACCGTGCCTCGCAGCCCCAGGCCGAGTGCGTCGATGCCCGCAGAGGAGTAGCTGGCTACGTTCCGCACGATCGCACCGTCCAGCGTGAAGTTGAGTCCGCCGATCAGCAGGCGGTCGCCCTCAGCGCCAGCGACCCGCTCCAGATTGCGCAACCCTGTGATACCGAGATTCACTTGACCGTTCAGCACGTTCGCAAACGCATCCCCTTGCCAGCGGAACAGAACGCTGCGTTTGGCCGGATCCCCCAAGTACAGGTCGCCAAGGCCAAACAACTCCACCGGACCCTCTGGCTGCAGTTGCGCCGGCACGAGGGACACGATGGCCTTGGAAGGAGGAAAGCCCTGAATGCCTACGGGTGTGTGGACCCAATTGGTCCCCTCAAGGTACGCGAGCGAAAGGGTCGCCGGCGTCACGCCGGCAATCAGGCCCGCCGCCGTGAGGCGCGGTCCTTGACCCCAATCGAAGCTCGTGACGGCAGTGACGTTGCCGATCGGCTCGTTGGTTCCCGTCGCCTGCCAGGCCGTGCCGTCCCACACCAGGAACTGGCGCGGGATCCCGTCGGCACCGACCATGTTCTGCCCCACCACGTAGATGCGCGGGCCGGTCCCGTCATCGTTTACGACGACGCGCCGTGCCGTGCCGAGATGCAGCGGGCTGATCGATTCCCAGCTCGTGCCGCCGTACCGTCCCACGCGCCACGTGATGTCCCCCTGGGACGAGAAGGCTTGGTTGAGCGCGAGCAAGGATTCGCCGGACTCGTCGTGCCAAAGTTCGAAATCGACGGTGGCGCCGCCAAATCCCCCTCCGGGCGCGGACCAACCTTGGCCGTCGAACTCGGCGACCGAGCTGACCTCTGCCAGGCTGCCGGGCAACGCCTGGAACAGACCGCCCGCGAAGATGCGCGGAGCGTCGGGCGCACCGAGGACTCCCAACGCCAACACCTCGGAGTTCAGCCCCGGCCCGAGCGGATGCCAATCCTCTCCATCGAAACGGGCCACGTTGCCGATGGCCTGTCCCCCGGCGGTGACGAACGATCCTCCGACGATCGTCACACCGCCGATGTCGAGCAGCGCGTTGACCGCGCCCTCGACTCCGATGGTCGAACCAAACGCGGGGACCCAATCCCCCGAGCAGGGGACGGCCCCCTCGCCTGGAACCGACTGGGTCAGGGCAAGGGCGGCGGCAAGGATCGGGGTCGCGAGCATGGAGGCCTCCGGGGTGGGTTCGGTTTCCGTCGAGTTTGCAGCGTAACGGGAAGGCTCAGGGCCGCAAGGTCGCCCAAGGACCGGGCCCGCAATCCCCTGCGGCCCGGCGCGGGACGGCGGGCACAATGCCGGGATGGCGCTCGAGGTGCGGAAGTTGGGGCCGGGGGACCACCGGATCGTGCCCTGGCGCAATGGCGCGGGCAGTACGGCCGAGGTCGCGCTCTGGCCCCCGGGCAGCCGCTTCGAGGACGGCGATTTCGCCTGGCGCCTCTCCTTGGCCGGCGTGGACCGTCCGGGGCCCTTTTCGAGTTTTCCCGACCACGAGCGTTTGCTCGTGGTGCTGGAGGGCGGCGGGCTGCTCCTCGATCACGGGCCCGATGCCCCCGCGCGGCGTGTCGCCGCGCTCGAGCCCTACCGATTCGACGGCGCCTGGCCAACCCACGCTTCGCCCCTCGGCGGCGCGGTGCGGGACATCGGCCTTCTCGCCGAGCGAGGCGTGTTCACGCCGAGCGCCGAGGTGCTCCGCCTCGGGGCCAGGCGCTGGCGAACGGACCTCACCGCGGGACACGGGTTGGTCTACGTCGCGAACGGCGCGCTGCGCGCCCGCGTGACCGGCGAGGAAGACGCCTTCGAACTGGAGCGCGGCGACACACTCTGGCTGGCGGACCTCGCCGGCCACGAGGAACTGGAGTTGGCCGGTCGGCGCGACGACACACTCGCGATCCTGTTCACACTGCTGCCCACCGAGGAGAGCGATTCATGAGGTTCCCGCCCGCGCTTCGACCCCACTTCTTCCCGCGCCCACCGCCGTGGATCTGCGCCGCCGCGCTGGCGCTCGTGTGTTCGGCGTGTGCGTCCACCATCGCGAACAGGAGCCCCATCGGCGAGCGCTTCCCCGCGGTGGAAGGCACGAGCCTCGCCGGCGACGCCCGCGAACTGCCCGCCGACCTCGGCGGCCAACCCGCTGTGCTGCTCCTCGGTTACGTGATGAAGGCCCAGTTCGACCTCGACCGCTGGCTCGTCGGACTCGCGGACCTCGGCACTCCCGTGGACATACTGGAGGTGCCCACCGTGCGCGGGCTCGTGCCGGGACTCATCTCCGGAACCATCGACGCCGGCATGCAAAGTGGCATTCCGGCCGAGGACTGGGCCCAGGTGGTAACACTCTACGGCGACGACGCCGCGCGCATCGTCGAGTGGACGGGCAACGAGCGACCCCGCAATGGCCGAGTCGCGCTCGTCGATGGCGACGGCCGAGTGGTCTGGTTCCACGACCGGGGCTTCTCCGCCGGTCAACTTCTCGAACTGGACCGCGCCGCGCGGTCGCTGGTGCAGGGGAACACGATGTCGAAGTCGGACGGCGAATCGGTCGAGCGCGAGGTGCGCGAACTTCTGGACAGCCAAGCCGCTGCCTGGAACCGCGGGGATCTGGAGCAGTTCCTCGAGCTGGGATACTGGCGCGACGACCGCCTAGCGTTTTTCTCCGGCGGCAGCGTGACCCGCGGTTTCGACACGGTGGCGGCCCGCTACCGGCAGCGTTACTTGACGGACGGCGCGACCATGGGACGACTCACGTTCGCGGACGTCGAAGTCGAACCCCTCGCGCCCGGTTTGGCCCGAGCCAGCGGCCGTTGGGGCCTCGTGCACGCGGCGGCCGAACCCGCGGGCGGACTCTTCACCCTGTTGCTGCGCGAGTTGCCCGAGGGCTGGCGCATCGTGTTCGACCACACGAGCAGCGACGGCTGAGATCCGTCCGAGCAGAAGGTGCGCGGCGAGCGCTGCAAGGAACGCGAGCGACGTCGCGACGTGGGTGACGACCAGCACCAGCCGCACGGTGCCCTCCAGCCCGATCTGCAACAGGTACCCGCTGGCGACCATGGGTCCCACGAGACTCGCCAGGGCGATGCCCGTGCGGCGCCGCGCGCGCCAACCGGAGCGGATGCGCGCCCACACGTGCCCCACCCAAACCAGCCCGAGGGCGAACAGAAAGAGCGGCGCGGTCAACACGTGCGCGTGCAGCGCGTGGGGCTGGAGCGGGTGGTTCGCGACTGCAAACTCGTCCGGCGGCTCCATCAGGTAGGCCATGACCCCGAGGGCCAGGCCGGTCGCCGCGACGAGCCACGTCGCGACGTGGAGGAAACGCGCCTGGCTCCGTGTCATCGGTTGTCGCCCGCAGATCTGGGTATCGGCTCCGGTGTGGGTTCCGGAATCGGTTTCGGAGGCGGCGGCGGAAACAGCACGCCGTGCAGCGCCAGGGACCGCCGCGCCGCGTCCACCGTGGCGCGAGCCGACAGTGTGGCGCCCGAGATCGGTCGGATGGCGCGTCCGAGTTCGAACTCGGGATCCAACGGCCGGCCGAGCAGTTGCTCGAACCAACGCACCTTCGGCAGGTACTCCTTGGGTTCGAGGAACGCGAGAACTTCGAGGCGACGGACGCGGCCTTCGGGTGTGACGGCGAAGAGCAGGGTCTGGCGCAGGGTGCGCACCCGATGCGTGTCGACCCACGCCACGCCGACGATCGCGCCCGCTTCGCCGTCTTTCCCCTTGGCGCGCGCCACGTAGGGCCGCGCCACGGCGCTCGGCAACGTGGCGCCGAGGCGGCGCTCGACCTCCCGGCGCTGCGCATCGTCCAGATAGACGGTGCGCTTTTCGATGTCGCAGTCGGGGAACGCCAGTTCGAGGGCCTCCTCGAGGGTCAACAGGACCTCCGCGGCCGACGCAGTTGCGGCCGCGGGCGTGCCGATCGACGCCGGCCCCTGCGCGGGCGCACACAGCGCCGCCGCGGCGAGCCAAATCAGCGCCCAAGCTCCCATCAGAAGATGTACCCCATCGCGACGCGGAACAGGTCCTGCCCGCTGCCCGCCTCGTTGTCCGCGTCGACGTAGTCCGCCTTCACGATCACCTGCGACGTCGGTTTCCAGGCGATGCCAAAGGTGAAGTTCTCCGCGTCGCGCGCGGGGTTCGAGCTGAACCCGTCGGGCACCTCGGCTTGGGTGTCGTACTTCTCGTACCGCACGAACGGGATCAGGGCGTGTTGCGAGCCGCTGCCGTTGAGCACGTCGTAACCCAGCTCCACGTAGTAGCCGCACAGCTCTTCGCCGACCGACTGGTTGCCGACGAGGCCCAAGGCGCCGTTCAGGTCCTCGACGTCGTCGAGGGTCGCGTGCACTCCGAGGGCGCGCGCGCGCAGGCCGCGCCAGTTGTACTCCGCGTGCAGGTCGACGATCGTCGTGCGCACGGATCCGGCGCCCTCGAGACCCTGACCCGAGTTGCCGTGGTACAGCGAGGCCCCGATCAGGAGATCGTCGAGGCCGACATAGTCGAGGCGCCCCACGAATGCGGCGTCCTCGATCTTCGCTTCGCTGCCCTTCTGGCGTCCGCCGCGCAGACCAGAGCTCGAGAATCCCTCGCCGTCCAAGCCGTTGATCACGAAGGCCCGGTAGGAGAGGTCCGCGCCCTCGCCGACCACACCGACGCCGTTCTCGCGCCAGGTGCTGGGCAGGATCAGGCGCTCGATCTCGGGCCGGTTGGCGCTCCAGAAGGTCGTCGGTTCGTGCAACTCGTTGACGAATCCCATGGGGACGAGCAAGAGGCCGGCGCGCACGGAGAGCGATTCGGTCGCCAGGTATTCGAGATAGGCGAACTCGACGGACACGGAGCCGGCCGAGTCCCCGTCGTCCGTGTCCTCCACGGACGCGTGCTCGAACTCGAACTCCGTATTGAGCAACCAGCGGTCGTCGAACTTGTAGCCGACGTAGAGGATCGCGCGCAGGAAGTCGATTTCGTCGGGTGTGGAGCCCGATTGGCGGTTCGTGTAGAGCATCTCGCCGTACCCGCCGATCGAGAGGCGACCCTTGGCCGCGTAGATCTTGCTGGCGGCGGGGCTGAGCCCGCGGCGGGATTCCCCCACCGGCGTGAACACGTCGCCGTGGTCCTGGCGCTCCATCTCGTCGGCAAGGAGGTCGAGTCGGCGCGACAGCTCGGCATTGGCGCGCTCCAGTTCCGCCAAGCGGTCGGCGGCGCTGGCGGTGGTCGTGCCCTGGGTGGCGTTGGCGACGTTGGTCTGCACGAACGGAAGGAGGCCGAGCAGCGTGAGGGTCGTTGCGATCATCGGGACTGGGGAGCGTGGACGATGGGGGTAAGGACGCGCCGCGGTGCCCCGCTTTGGGGTGCCGCGGCTGGAAGGGAACTGGCCCGCAGCGACCAGCGGCGAGCGTGGACCGGGACGGTGTCGGTGGATGTGTGTTCGGTCAGCGCGAACCCCGGCGCGGGCGCAAGGAACGGCGCGAGGGCCTCGCTCGCCAGCACGTCGAGGCCACCTTCGACCTCGAGCAACCAAAGTGCGTGCACGGACAGGTGTTCGCCGTCGAGTGCGCAAACGGCGCGCAGCGACGCCTCGGGACCGAGCGCGAAGAACCCGGTCGACAGCGCGTCCGCCCCGAGTGCGGTCGGCGCGAACGCCGTGACGCTGCCGAGGTCGGGCGCGGCATCCCCCGTGCGCGGGTCGAGGAGGTGCCTGGGCGCGCTTCCCGCCCCTGCCGCCCCGTTGGCCGACGTGGCTGCAGAGCGCGCGCCGTTTGGGAGGGTGACGCAGAGGACCGGACGCGCGCGGTCGCGGGGGTGCGCAAGTTCGAGTTCCCGCGGTCCGCTGCCCCAGAAGGCCACTTGGCCGCCGAAGTCGAGGCGCGCCCCGGTCGGCGCATTCGAGGGCAGTTCGCGAGACGCGGCTTCGAGCGCTTCGATGGCCCGATCGAGCCCCGCGCCTTTCCCGAAGCCGCCCTCGTCGATGCCCGCGCCGGGCCGGTGCAACACGAGGGCGCCGGCGCGGAGTTCGACGGCATCCGGCCCCGACGCGAGGAGCGCCGCCTCGCGTTCGCGCGCCGTCGGCACGCGTCCCGCCCCGCGCAGGTCGAACGCGCGCACGAGGGCCGCGATGCGCGGGTCGAAGGCGCGTTCGGTGGCGTCCGACCAGCGCAGGGCCTCGCGCAGCTCCGCGTGCAACTCGGGCGAGAGCGCGCGCCCGGGCCTCCCTTCCGTGTGGGCCTGCGCTGCGGTGAGCTCGGAATCGGCGCGCCAGGTCGACAGCCGCGCCTCGGTGCGCTCGACCGCGCGCAGCACCACTTCCGAAGCGAGCAACGCCTGACGCCGGTCGGGCCCAGCGAGTTCGACGCCGAGCACCGTGCCCATCGCAGCCACCTGCCGCCGCACGACAACCTCGCCGGCCGCCGGGGCGATGCCGTCGTCCCGTGGCGCGCTCCGGGCGCGGGGCTCACTCCCCCACGCGGGCGCGACGAGAACGGCGATGAGTGCGAGCAGGGTGCAGTTCACGTCGAGACGGGGTCCGGGGCCGCGGGGCACAAATGAGAACGTGGCTGCGACTCAGTCTCAAGTAGGAGCGTGCGAATTCCCGGTGAATCCGCGCTCGAGCCGCAACCAAGGCGGAGTCCGACCGGTCGGGGTGGCTGGGCGGGGGTGGTGGGCCCGCGCGCGAGCAAAATCCGCGACGGGCGAGGTTGGCGGCGGGGTCGGACGGCGCACCGCGCTGCGGGCCGACAGCCACTGGCCCGGGCCGACAGCCGACGGCCGCGCGCGGCCCGCCGGGGCCGGTATTCGCGAGCCGATTTGGCGGCCGCCCCTGTTCCCGAGGCGCCGCGCCCCAGAGGTCGGCCCCCCGCCTCCGGCGGGCGCGCCCGCCCGTCGTCGCGGTTCGCCGCCGGAACCCGCCGCGCGGCGCCGCGCTCCCGAATGTGCCGCCATCGGGGTCGAAAGGCCCTCCGACCCGGGCGGGCCCTGGCGGCGGGCGCTGGCGCCACCCTATTCTCAAGGGCATGAGCGAAATCGCCACCGTGCACGGCCGGGAGATCTTGGACTCCCGGGGCAACCCCACCGTCGAAGTCGAGGTCACCCTGGAAAGTGGTGCCTCCGGTCGCGCGGCCGTGCCGTCCGGCGCCAGCACGGGGCACTACGAGGCCCACGAACTGCGCGACGGCGAGGGGCGCTACCTCGGCAAGGGCGTGCTCAAGGCCGTCGAAAGTGTGAACACCGAACTGGCCCGCCACCTGGTCGGCTTCGACGCGCGCGACCAAACCGCCGTCGACCGAACGATGATCGAGCTCGACGGCACGCCGAACAAGAGCCGCCTCGGCGCCAACGCGATCCTCGGCGTTTCGCTCGCCGTGGCGCACGCCGCAGCCGCGGATTCGGGACTGCCGCTCTACCGCTACCTCGGCGGAGCGGGCGCGCGTGTGCTGCCCGTGCCGATGATGAACATCCTGAACGGCGGCGCCCACGCGGACAACAACGTGGACCTGCAGGAGTTCATGGTGATGCCCTTCGCGGGTACGCGCTTCAAGGAGGGCCTGCGCATCGGCGTCGAGATCTTTCACACGCTGAAGAAGGTGTGCAAGGAGAAGGGCTATTCGACGGCGGTTGGCGATGAGGGCGGTTTCGCGCCGAACCTGCGCTCCAACGAGGAAGCCATCGAGTTGATCCTGATGGCGGCCGAGCGCCTGGGCCTCGCGCCTGGCCGCGACGTGTTCATCGCCATCGACGCCGCGTCGGCGGAGTTCTTGAAGGACGGCAAGTACCACGTCGACGGCAAACCGCACTCCTCCGAGGAACTGGTCGCGCTCTACGCGTCGTGGCGCGAGAAGTACCCGATCTTCTCGATCGAGGACGGCCTGGATCAGGACGATTGGAAGGGGTGGCAGGCACTGACGGCGCAACTGGGCGACCGGGTGCAGCTCGTCGGCGACGACCTGTTCGTGACGAGTGCGGAGCGCCTGCAGGAGGGCATCGACAAGAAGGCCGGCAACGCGATCCTGATCAAGGTCAACCAGATCGGCTCGTTGACCGAGACCCTGGAAACCATCCAGTTGGCCCAGCGCGCGGGATTCCGCTGCGTGATGAGCCACCGCTCCGGTGAGACGGAAGACACGACCATCGCCGACCTCGCTGTCGCCACCAACGTCGGCCAGATCAAGACCGGCGCCCCGTGCCGCTCGGACCGCGTCGCGAAGTACAACCAACTCCTGCGCATCGAAGAGGACCTGGGCGACGCGGCGATCTACGCCGCGCGCTTCCTGAGTTGAGCCCGCGCCCCTCGACCTACGCCGACGCCCTGCGAGGGCGCCCCGGCGAGCCGGCCCTGGCCGAAAACGCGCCGAGTGGCGCGGCGAGTCGCGCCGCGCGCGGCCCGCGGCTCCTCCTGCGCCCGCTGCTGCGCTTCGTGCCGGTTGCGCTCGGCTGCGGTATCGTCTGGCACCTCTATGTGCTTGGCCTCCAGCCCGCGTGGTCCGAACACCGCCGCCTCAGCGCGGCGCACGAGGTGATCGCGGCCGACAACGCCGCGCTGCGCTCGCTGCACCGCGACCTCGAGTTGGCGCAAGCCGCCCAGGAGGACCCCCACTACCAGGAGCGCCGCCGCCGTTGGCGTGCGGAGCGCCTGGCCGCGCGGACGAGGCTGCCCGAGGCCGAGGATTCGCGACCCGCGGACCTTGGGGAACTGGCCCTACGGCTGGCCGCTGCGGCCGGAACGGCGCTCCCGGCCGAGCCGCACGAGCCGCTCGAGCCGCACAGTGCCGACGGCGCGCCGGCGGTCGCGTCCGACGGCGCTGCGAGCGTGGCCGTGCCGCTCCCGGATCCGCTGGTCCCTGCCCCGGACAACGCGCCGAGCGGCGGCGGCCCCGCGGCGACGTTGCCCTCCCCCACTGCTTCCCGAGCCCCCTCCGGAGTGAGATGAGACCGCGCCCCGCGCGACGGGCCGCGGTGCTGGCCGCGGCCCTGCTCGTGGGCTCGGCGGCGTTGGCTGCGGTCCAGGGACCCGCGCAAACCGCGCGCCCGGGCGGCGGTGACGAAGCGCTCGAAGAGGGCCCCCTCGGCAACCGCTCGCGTCTCGTGGTCGACGACGCCGCCGCCGCGCGGCTGTTCGACGGCGACCGCGCGTTCTCGCGCTCGCGTGCGGCCGACGCGGCGGGCCAAGGCGACGCCGCAGGCCAAGTCAACCGCGCGGCCGACCTCGGCGCGGCGTTCGACGCCTGGCAAGGTGCGCTTGCATCCAGCGCGACGGGAGCCGCCGTGCCGTACGCGCCCGTCCCGGCGCTCGCGCCAGCCGACCCGCGCACACCACCGACCACCGATCCGCGCCGCGCGGAAGGTGTGGAGGCCGCCGTACTGCGGCGGCTCGACGCCCTCGGACCGGAGGGGCGCCGCGCCTGGCGCACGCGCTGGAAGAGCCAAGGCGAGTCGCGCCTCGCCGTCGCGCTCGACGCGCTCCAGACACCCGGCACGGACGGAACACGCGGCGCGGAGGCGGCGCAGATGTTGGCGCGCGTCGAGCGCGAACTGCCCGGCACGGAGACCGCGCTGCGTGCGGCCCTCGTCCTGGCGGACCTGTGCCGCGCCGATGGCCGCGCGCTGGGTGCGCGCACGTTCTTGCACCGCGCGCGGCGCCAAGCGGAGCTCCTCGACGGCGACGCGCCCGCGGGATGGGCCGAGGCGGTGGCGCGGCGCGAGTCGATGTCCCGGCCGGGCGCGAGCCGACCCGAGCCGTGGGAACCCGCGTCCGCGTTCGCGGCCGTAACGGCGATCCCGCTGCTCGACCCGCTCGCGCCGGGCACGGCCCCGAAAACGGGTGAGTTGGGGCGCGGGCTGCGGCCGGGACTTGCGTGGCTCGCCGACGGGCGCGCGGCGATCCAGGGCGCGAGCCGACTCTGGGTGCTCAACGCAGCGGCGACGGGCATCGAACTGACGCTGGAGCCGGCCGCACTGCTCGCGGACAACGTGGGCCAACCGACGCTGCCCTATCCCCCGCAAGGTCCGCCGGGTTGGTTGCTCGAGCCGGCCGCCAGGGGCCGATCGGTGGTGCTGGTCGAGGGTCGGGCGACGCCGCGTGGCGGCGCGCCGAATGCGCTCCTCCGGGTGGACCTGCCCGAGCCGCTCGCCGATCTCGAAGCCCCCTCCACGGTGCGCAGCGCACTGCCCGAACTGGTGTGGGCCCTGCGCGGCGAGGACCGCGCCGGTCGCCTCGGCGGGCCCGCCGAACCGCCCAGTCCCGGCCTCCGGGCCGCGGGAATCGCCCCGGAGGCGGGCGCCGCGCTCGCGCTCGCCGACGCAGAGTTCCAACCGGGTCCGCTGTGGACCGACGAACGTGTGCTGGTCCAAGCGCGGCGCGGCGAGGGCGAGATCGACGGTCTCGCGGTCGCCGTCGACCCGGACTCCGGCGCGCCGCTGTGGGCGCGCACGTTGGTGCAGGGTGCGGAGCGCGCGCCGGACGGCAACCGCTTCTCGGCGGGCGGGCCCGCGTGGGGCGCGCCGTCGCCGCCGGTCCTCGGGCCGGGCGGCCGCACCGTGTTCGTGTGCACGCACCTCGGCGCCGTGGGGTTGCTCGACGCGCTCGACGGTCGGGTGCACTACACGCTGTTGCACCAGCGCGCGGCGGAGAACGAACCGACGTGGAGCGGCGCGCGGCCGGTGCCGACGACCGACGGCTTCGTCGCCGCGCCCGCCGATTCGGACTTCCTCTACTTGCTGCCGGCAGGGCCGTTCACGGACGCGGAACCCGATGCCGCCGACGCGCTCCGCGCGCGCCCCGAGCCCCGCGGCGAAGGGCTCGAGTTGGTAGGCGCCGGCGGCGACAGGGTGTTGCTCCTGTCCCGCGCCGGAGCGCGACTCGCCCTTTCGGAACGCGATCTTTCGAGCGGCGCCGGGTACGAAGCCGTGCACTTCGGACGCGGCGAGTGGCCGCGGGAGGGCGCACTCGTCAGCACGTCGCGGGTGGCCGTCGCCAGCGACCGCGCCCTTTGGATCTTCGACCGCACGCGCGACCTCTACCTCCTCGCGCAGGTGCCCTTGCCGGAAGGACCGCTCGCCGCGCCGCCCGCCGCGCTGCCCGGATCGCTGGCGCCGAATCCGCGCCGGGTGGGCGGTTCGGTGCATGGCCGTGGCGCGCGGCTCTTGGTGCTGGAGCTCGACCGCTTGCTCGTGCTGCACGCGAGCCCGTAACGGCCGCGCGCACCGGCGCTGAGAGGTTGAGAAAAAATCGGCACGGCCCGACCGAAGTACCTCTCAGATGATGTTTGGCCCAGCGCCTGGCGGCGCTGGAGCGGCAGAGTGTGGAAAGCCATCGGCCCGAGGCCGACTCTTTCCCACACTCTGAGAGGCTGGAAGAAAATCGGCACGGCCCGCGTCGCCGGCCTCTCAGGTGTTGTTTGGCCCAGCGCCAGGCGGCGCTGGAGCGGCAGAGTGTGGGAGGCCATCGGCCGGAGGCCGATTCTTTCCCACACTCTGATTCAGTGCGCGGGTAGCTGCCCCTCGATGCGGTGTCCGAGACTTTCGAGCGCGCGCCGGGCGGCGTCGAAACGCGCGCCTTCGACCAGCAGCCAATCGGTGTCGTAGGTGGAGATCACGAATACGGGCACGGAGAGCTCCGCCAGGGCCGCACACAGACCCGCGAGCAGACCCACCGTCGACATCGGGACCACGCCCGCGATGCCGAGCGCGACCCGTTCGCGCACCTGACGCACGTCCGCGGGCACCCGGGCCTGGGCGCAGACGACGGAGAGTTCGTCCGGCGTGCGCCCGATGTGGAAGAAGCGCCCCTCGGCCCAGCCGGGGACCGCCTCGGTGCGGTCGAGCCGCGCGATGGCCAGGAGTTCGTCGTGGACGCGAAAGGTGAGCTGCTGCGCCTCTGCCATCGGCCCAATGTACTGCGCGTTTCGCCCTTTTCCCCGCAACCCCCACCGACCCCCGGCGGTCTTGGGGGTGGCTGGGCGGGGGATGGAGGGCCGAGGGATCGACAAAAACCGCCCGGCTTTCGGCCCGCCGCGAGCCCGGGTTATTCACCAGGTTTGCGATCCGACGAGCCCAAGTCGCTGTCTGGTGGTGCTTTGGGGCCGTGGCATCCGCAGTCGACCTTGAACAGGTCGTCGAGGACGGCCGCGGCCCCAAAGTGCCACCAGGCGGCGAAAGGCGGCCGAAGGCCGCCGGTTGGGCCGTC
>WGMC01000003.1 GCA_016125265.1 Planctomycetaceae bacterium | reverse complement strand
TGAGGCCATCGACTTGGGCCGTGCCGATTTCTGCCCGGCCTCTCAGAGAGAGGGAAAAAATCGGGGCCTTGGCCGATTTTTGCCCGCGAACCGGCTCCAGCGCCGTCAGGCGATGGGCAAAACATCACCTGAGAGGCAAGTGATTTGGGCCGTGCCGATTTCTGCCCAGCCTCTCAGAGAGAGGGAAAAAATCGGGGCCTTGGCCGATTTTTGCCCGGCCTCTCAGTTCCCGATCAGCAGCACGAGCCCGTTGGTCAAGGACGCACCCTGACCCGGCGCGTAGTAGAGGCCCTGCGCGAAGAGGAACTTGCCCACCAGTGCCGGCGTCGGAGGCACGGACAGCGCGAAATCGATGGCCGCGGGACCGCCGCCCCACATCTTCGGGCCGAGGGGCGTCAGCAACTGCCCGGGGGCCAACCCGATGAGCGTCTGCTGGAAATGCGGCGGCTCGAATCCAAAACCGCCGATCCACGTGCCATTTGGGAAGGCCGGGTCCGGCGCCACGGAGAAGTAGAGCCACGCCAACCCCGGCGAGGGCGCCGCGAGCGCCACCGGATCGATGGTGAACGCCATGGAATGCCCGGTGCGCGGACTGCCCAGAGCCAGTTGCAGCGAGCCCGCGGGCGCGGCGGTGCCAAAGGGTTCGGCAGCCGCGTGCAGGCAAGGAGCCCAGCGCGCCAACGACTTGGCGGGCAGGTTGCCGGCGAAGGAGAAGTGCCCTCCAGCCACGAGAGCCCCACCTGAGTACTCGAGGGCGAGGACCTCGTTGTCGATGCCGCCGGCGAGTTCGATCCAATCGGTCCCGTTCCAGATGGCCGCGCCGTCGGCGACGCCGCCGAACTCCTCGCGCAGAAGTCCCGCGGCTACCAACGCGCCGTTGATGTGACGCAGTGCAAGGACCCGTTGGTTCGAGTTGGCGTGGGCCACACCTCCGCCGAGCGCGGCCCAAGTCTGGGTGTCCGCCGACCACAGGGACACCGAGTGAGCCTCGAGCGGTCCAGCGTGGTCGAAGACTCCGCCTACGGCCAGGTTGCCCTCGTAACTCCACAGCGCGTACACGGGTCCGTCCGTGCCCCCGCCGAGGCCGCTCCATTGGGCGCCATCCCAACGCGCCACATTGCTCGCGGGCGACATGCCGGGCGACTGGAATGCGCCGCCGGCGTAGAGCGCGCCGCCATGCACCCGCAGGGCATTCACCGCGCCGAGCAGGCCGAGTCCCATGCTCTTCCATGTGGCGCCGTCCCAGCGCGCCGTCGCCAAGGTCGTCTGCCCACCGAAGTTCGAGAACTGGCCTCCGGCCACCAGCTCGCCGCCGAAACTCGCCAGCGCGAAGACCGGCGAGTTGGGGATCGACCCGACGGCGCGCCAATCGGTGCCGTCGAAGCGGGCCACGTTGCGCGCGTTGGGATCGGCCACACCCTGGAAGCCCCCACCCGCGTACAGCTCGCCCCCGTGCCACGCGAAGGCATACACGATGCCGAGCAGTCCCTCGCCCATCGGGTGCCACATCCCCTCGTGCCAGCGCGCCACACTGCGCACGAGTTGGCCCTCGATCTCGGTGAAGAAACCGCCCGCCACGAGTCCGATCGGCGTCTCGAGCAGGGCCTGCACGGTCGGCTGCCCCGTACCGGTGAATCCGGCGGGGAACTTGGACCAGGCTCCACAGCCGCAATCGGTCCAACGCGCCAAACCACCGGCTGGCGCGCCGTTGGCGGAACCAAACGAGCCCAGCGCGAGGACGGTGGAATCGACCACCACGAGGTCGCGCACGTCGCCGTCCACACCCTTGCCCATCGGGCGCCAACCGGCGCCGTTCCAACGGGCCACGTGCGGTGTCAGGACGGAGCCAAAAAACGATCCGGCTCCCACAGTGGCCAACTGGAACTTGCCGCCTGCCACCAGGTCGTTGCCATAAGAAGTCAGCGCCAACACTTCGTCGTCGACACCACCGGCCAACGGCAACCATCCGCCGGGGCCGAGGCGCGCGATGTGTTGTGGTCCCTGCAGGCCGGGCTCCACGAACGCGCCCCCGGCGTAGAGCGAACCCGCGTGGCCCGCGAGCGCATACACCGCGCCGCTCAGCCCAACGCCGACGGGCGCGAACGTCGTGCCGTCGAAGCGCGCCACGTTGGAGGCGCTCACACCACCCGCGCCGACGAAGTCGCCGCCGACGTAGAGCTCGCCGCCAAAACTTTCGAGCGCCCAGGCGCGCGCCCCCGCGCCGACGAGTCCGCCGCCGACCGAATGCCAATTCTCGCCGTCCCACCGCGCGATGCCCGGCGATGCGAGTGAGGGTGTGCCCTGGAAGTCACCCGCGGCGAAGAGCGACCCGCCGTGCGCAGCGAGCGCACGCACCGTGCCGTCCAAACCGAGTGCCGGCCCCAGCGGCCGCCAAACCGCACCGTCCCACGACGCGATGTGGGCGGCGTTGACCGTGCCGGCTCCGACGAACTCACCGCCGGCATAGAGCAAACCGTCGTGCACCGCGAGGGCGTGCACGACGTTGTCGGGACCGCCCGCGACCGGCTGCATCGTGTTCCCGACGATGCGCACGAGGTGCGCGGAGTCCGTCGACCCGAAACCGGCGCCGGCGACGTAGAGGTGTCCGCCGTAGATCGCGCTCGCGCGCACGTCTGCGCCCACCGGTGTCGGCCCGGACCACCAGGCGGCGCACGGCTCGACGGCGGCCTCCCCCACGCCGGGCAGGGTCCCCTGGGCGCTGGCAGCGCCCGCGCCGACGACCGCCGCGAGGAGCGCAAGACTCCCGCGTCGCAGCAGGCTGGGAACGGTGGGTCGCATCGTGGGCCGGGAAGTCACACTCTCTTGTATCTCGCCGGAGCCCGGGTGAGGAAAGGTTGCCACAAAACGGCTTCGGCCGCCCCCACCCCCGTGGGGCGAGCGGCGGCCGGAGCGCGGGAGGGACGCCGTCGATCAGCTTCCGACGGTCACTTCCAGGCCGTTCGTGAGACCCAGGACAAACGCCTGGGAGGGCGTCAGAAGGGCCCCCTGGAAGTACAGTTTCGCGCCGACGAGTGCCGGAAGGTTCGGCAGGGCCAGGTTGAAGGGGGCCGCGGCGTTGACGCCGCCGCCCCAGCCGACCGGCCCCTGGATCAGAATCGGGTTGGGCGGCAGGAAGCTGACCAGGACTTCGCCGGCGGCGCCCGGACCCGAGAGGCCCAGGTTCGGCAGCACCGTGCCGTTCGGGAAGGAGGGATCCGGGACGGTGGCCACCAGCAGGTACGCAAAGCCGGCGGGCGCCGTGGTGGTCGCCGTGTTGCGGACCCCCAGGCTGAACGCCTGGCCGACCTTCGGGTCGCCGCTGAGCAGACTGAGGCTGCCCGCCGGGTTCACCCCGGAGCCGTAGGGGGCCACGTTGGAGGGGGTGCCCGCCGGGTTGACGATGATCTGCCCCGTCATGACCGGCAGGTGGATCGAGCAGTAGTAGCTGTAGGTGTTGCCGGGAACCGGGTTGGCCGCGAGGAACGCCGCGTCGAAGGTGATCTGGAACGTGTTGGGCGCCGGAACCGGGCTGCCCGAGTTCCAGATGCCATCCGCCACGCCGCTGACACCGCTCTTCACGTCGTGGAAGCCGGTGACCCAGCTCCAAACGACGGTGTCGCCCTCGTCGATCGTGAGGACCGAGGGGCTGAACGAGACCGTGAAGAGCTGGACAGTGTGGGTCGTCTGGGCAGAGGCGGAGGAGCCAAGGGCCCAGAGGGTCGCGGCCGCCAGGGCCAAGGAGAAGCGGGGGAGTGCCATGGGAATCAACGGTCGAGGGGTTCGGTGGACGCGCATACGACGCGGCCGCGGCGGCGACGGTTCCCCGCCAACCCGCCGAAGCGCGAATGCGGCATCCTGAGCCACCCGGGCCGTTCTTGCCAGTCAAGAGATGACGACTTCGGCTCGATCCATGTATGTACCCTGCCCCAACGCGTCGGGTCGGCGCCCCGCGATTGCGCAACGGTGGCTGCGCAAAGGTTGGGTCAGGACGTCCCGGCGCGGCGGCGGGCCAGCGCGCCGAGCACGAGGGCAAGCCCCCCCCACAGCGCCACCAGCGGCAGGAACGCAAACGCGACGCCGTGGAGGGGCAGGCCCGCGGCGGTTCGCAGCCAGCGCTCGGCCGCCGATGCGGCGACGTCCACGCCCCGGTAGACGGCCGTGTCGATGAAGTTCTTCGAGCGGTACTTCTCGGCCCGCGACACGAGCGTGAAGAGGTACTCGCGGGTCGGCCGCGAGAACGCGAAGTTGGCCGAACGGCGCAGGACCTCGGCCGCGGCGAAGGTCGTCAGCACTGCGGATCCGGCGACGTTCTGCCACTGCACGTACCCGAGGCTCGCGAGCGCAACCAGCACGACGACCGGCAGCAGCACGAGCGCACAACCCGGTCCGACGCGCCGGAGGATCCACGCGTTCAAGAAGAGCTGACCGAGCAGCGCCAGCGCGTTGGTCCAAAGGTTGATGTCCGCGAGGAACGCACCGCGGGCGGCGCGCTCTTGGATGTGCGCTCCGAGCAGCTCCGACTGCTGCATGTAGAACACCGCACCCGCCGCGTTGGTCAGCGCCATGTACGCGACGATCGCCAACAGGAACGGCGAGCGCACCACCAGCACCAGACCCTCCCACACGGAGCCACCCACGGCCCCCCGCCCACCCGACAACGTGGGGCTGGCGGGGACGGGGTTGGGCTTCGGGGCGGTCGCGTCGGCGGACGCGAGGCTCCGTCGGTCGTGGCTGTCGAGGCCCAACACGACCCAGCGGCCCACTTCGAAGAGAGCCGCGGCGAGCAGCAGCAACCACTCGGCGGGGACGGTCTCGCGGAGTTGGCCCACCAACCACGAACCACACAGGCCGCCGAGCGTGCCCGCCGCGGCAATGGGACCAAAGAGTCGCGCGGCGCTGGCCGTGCGCACGAGGTCGGCGGCGAAGCTCCACAGCACGCTGACCGCGAACAAGTTCAGCACACTGAGGAACACGTAGAACACCGCTTCGCCCGTCTCGCGGATCGGCCCTTCGGCGGCGAGGAAGAAGACCGCAAATCCGCCGACCGAGAGTGCAAAGAGGCCGAACAGCGCCGACAGGAACAGGCGCCGCGGGAAGCGGCCCACGAGCGCCCCGAAGATCGGCGACAGGACCAACATCACCACGAAGACCCAAGTCCAAAGCTGCGGGACCAGGTCGGGATCGAGCGTCGCGATCTCGTCTCGCAGGGGCCGCAGCACGTACCAGGCGCCCAGGGTCAGGAAGTTGAGGGCACAGAGCCCCACGAGGTAAGGCCGTTCGGCGGAGGTAGGGCGCCAGTTGGAACGCCCGGACGCGGTTGCAGCGGAGCCCGGCACCGCCCCATAGCGCAATCACCCCGCGCTGCATTTCCAGCGGGCGCCCGCGAAATGCCGGTTCGCGGCGCGCGCATCGGGGCGGTTCCCCGCGCTACCCCCCGAAACCCATGAATCGCGAACCCCGCGCCCTCGAGCGGCGCACCCTGTTGGTCGGCGCAGGCGCACTGGCCGCCGCCGCCCTCACCCCCTCCACTTCCCACGGCCGCAGCAAGGCCTCCCCGGCACCCTCGGTGCACGTGGCGGGCCGCACCAAGGGCACGCTCTTGGTCCTGGGTGGCACCGGGTTCCTCGGCCCCCACGTGGTCGCGTCGGCCCAAGCCGCGGGTTTGACACCCGTGCTCTTCCACCGCGGCAAGACCAACGCCGATCTCTTCCCCGAGTTGGAGTCGCTCTACGGCGACCGGGATCCGCGTGTGGGCGAGGGGCTGAAGCCGCTGGAGGGCACCCGCCGCTTCGACTTCGTCGTCGACACCTCGAGCTACGTGCCGCGCATCACGAAGGCCTCCGCGGAACTGCTGGCCGATCGTGTCGGGGCCTACGCGCTCGTCTCCACGGTTTCGGTGTATCCGGACCTGGCCACCAAGGGCATCGACGAAGAGGCGGCGGTCGGTCGGCTCGAGGACCCGACCGTCGAGGAGATCACGAACGAGACGTACGGTCCGCTGAAGGCGCTCTGCGAAGAGGCCGCCGAAGCGGTGTTGGGCGAGCGCGCGTTCGTGGTGCGTCCGGGCCTCATCGTGGGGCCGCGGGACACGTCGGATCGTTTCACCTACTGGCCCGCGCGTGTGCAGGACGGCGGCGAAGTGCTGTGCCCCGGCGAACTCGACGACCCCGTGCAGTTCATCGACGTGCGCGACCTGGCCGACTTCCTGATCCACGGACTGCTTTCGGGCGCCCGCGGCCGATTCAACGCCGTCGGCCCGAACCACGGCGCGACGATGGCGGACCTCGTGTACACGTGCCGCGGTGTGACGCGGTCGGACGCGCGCCTCACGTGGGTCCCGGCGAAGGACCTGGAGACGTTGGGCCTGCGGCCCTGGGCCGAACTGCCCGTGTGGGCGCCGGCGGACAGCCCGCTCGGCGGCATCAACACGATCTCGTCCGCGAAGGCCCAGGCCGCGGGGCTCACGTCTCGCACGGTGGCGGACACGGCGTCGGCAACCCTCGAGTACTGGAACAGCCTGCCAGCCGAACGCCGCGCCAAGCCGCGCGCTGGCATGTCGCGCGAGCGCGAAGCAAAAGCCCTAGCAGCCTGGCGCGATTCGTAGGCGAGCGGGGCCGGGTGCGCGGGGCCGGGTGCGCGGGGCCGGGTGCGCGGGGCCGGGTGCGCGGGGCCGGGTGCGCGGGGCCGGGTGCGCGGGCCTCCTGGCCCGCCTTGTTCCCAACTGCGATCTGTAGGGGCGCGGCCCCGTCCGCGCCCAAGGAGAATCACAACGCGAGAAACAGCGCCGCGGTGCGCCGACCCTTGGGCGCGGACGGGGCCGCGCCCCTACAGATCGCACCACGGGGTCGGGAACGAGGCGGGCCAGGAGGCCCGCGCACCCGGGCGGCACCCGAGCCGCGCACGGGGCCCGCGCGCCCGGGCGGCACCCGAGCCGCGCACGGGGTCCGCGCGCCCGGCGGCACGTCACCGTCGGACGGACGCGGCGCCGTCAGCGTTGGTCGCGGCGGGCCTGGTTGCGGCGCGTGCGCGAACTCACGTGGGCGTGGATCTTTTGCTCGAGGACCCGGGCCTCCGGCGGGATCCCCGATCGCTTCGTCTTGGACTCATCTACCCCGTCGGAGGATCCGCGCGCGCCGATGCTCACCTTGCGGCGGGTCTTGGCAGCGGCGCGGGTGCCCGCCTTCTTGACGCGCTTCGCCGCCTTCTTCGCCGCGCGTTTGGCGGGTCGCAGTGCCGCGCCGCTGGACTTGGACTTCGACGGCGACGCGGAGGCGTCGTCTTGCTCGATGGCCTCGAGCCGCGCCTGGAACCGCTCCACGACCTCGCCGAACAGCTCGTGTTTCTGCGCGGTGCGCTCGTTCTGAGGGCCGACGTCCTTTCCGTGTTTGCTGCCAGTGCGCGCCCGCGTGCGCAGACTCTGGCGCTGCAAGAGATCGCGCTGTTTGTCGCGCAGTCGCCGCGCGCGCTCCAACTTGGACGCGACCTGCTTGGGGGTGAGGGCGCGGATCGCCCTCGGGGCGCTGTCCTTGACCAGTTGAAGCTCCGCCGCGGTGCAAAGTTTCGCGGCGCGTTGCATGGAGATCGCCATCGTTTCGGTTTCCCTGTGGGTTGTGGCGAGCACAAATGCCCGCACACCGACCCTAGACCAACCCCAGCGCCCCGCCAAACCGAATCGCCAGAACCCGAGAGCGGACCTCAGCGTTTTCCGCGCGGTGCGTCCGCCACGAGCCGCACTGAGGGCGGCGGCGGCGAACCGTCGGGCGAGCACAGGAGGAGGCCGAAATCCGCGCCGTAGCGCACGTCCTCCACCAGCACCGCGATCTGGTGCCAACCGGGTTCCAGTTCGAGCGCCACGTGCACACTCGGGTCCGAGGGCACCTGCACGCGGCGCCCGGCGCTGACCTTCTTGCCGTCGAGCCAGACTTCCCAACCGTCGTTGATCTCGAGCCAAAGGGACAGGGGCAAAGGCTCCGCGCCCTTCTCCGCCTCGTACCCGAGGTGCGCCACCACACACCACAACTGATAGTCCCCCTCACCGCCCGTGAAACGCTCCAGGTTGGTCGGGCCGCCGGGTTCCAGGGATACGCGTTTCCAGTCGCGTTGGGCGAGTTTCGCCCGCTCGCGCGGCGCGAGCACACCGCGCGAGAAGGGCAAGTCCACCAGCAAACTACGCTCGCGTTTGCCCTGCCAGGGACCGGCGACCCACGTGTCGACGAGCCGCAGCGCGCCCGGTTGCGGCACGGGCGGCCCCTTCGGCTCGGCCTGCTCGGCGGCCAGCTCCGCCACCTCCTCGAGCACTTCCTCGCGCACGCCGCTGAACGTGGAGCGGCGCAGGAAGAGCAGCGCAAAACACGTGTCGATCAGCAGGTTGTTGCCGCTGCTCCACGAGCCGTCCGCGTTCTGCACGTCGACGAGCCAAGCCGCGCCATCCTTGTACCAATCGCGACCGGCGATCTTGCTCTGCTTGGAAAGGCCGCCGTAGCGCTCCAGCGCCCAAAGATGCGCGAAGTGCCAGGCAGTCGTCCATGCGCCAAAACTGTCCCAAGCATTGCCCGTGACGGAGTAGTGCTCCGCGAGCCAGGCCTCGGCGCGTTTGCGTTCCTCTTGTCGGCTGCGCAGTTCCACCGCGAGTCGGCGGTGGTCCTTCGAAAGTTCGTCGAGCACCACCAGTCCCGCGAGCGTGGCCGCGGTGATGCCGGCCGTCGGCGGATCGCGTTCGGTGTAACAGAAGCCGCCCGTCGGATCCTGCCAACGCCACAGACCCTTCGCCACCGACAACAGCGCGGGTTCCGGCAGAGCAAGCCCCATGCGGCTCGCGGCGCCCAGACCCAACAGCGCGAACTGCGTATTGCTGGCGCAGGTGTGGATGCCGGGATAGGACCACACCCCTGAATCCTGCACGCTGAGCAGGTAGTCGCGCTCGCGTTCCGCCGCGGCGCCCCAGGTTTTGGGATCGCCGAGCGCCTCGTACAGAAGGAGCGCCACACTGGCCGAGTACGTGCTGGAGAAACGCGCCGCCCGCACGCGGTCCAGCGCACCCATGAGCACCGGATCGCGCGCGGTCACACCCGACTGCACGAGTGTGTACGCGGCGAGCACTGCGGTGCCCTCGGGATGTTGGTCCTCCCACCCCGGGAAGGCAAACGCCTCATTGGCGCGGGTCTTGAGGTAGGCCACACCCCGCGCGATGGCGTGGTTCACCCGCAGGTCCAGTTGCGCGGCCGGACTCAGGTCCTCGACGCCGCGGGGTTTCGCGGGTGTGGAATCACCGCCACCCTGCGCCCGCGTCGAGAGGGCAGGGAGGACAACCAGCAGGAGCGTCAGGATGCAAGCTCGCACGGCCCCAACCTAACGCCCCGCTTCGCCGAGGGCGAGCCCGCGTGTGGTCAACGCAGGGCGACGCGGTCCGCGAGGAGACGCATGTTGCCGCGCTCGTCCACCTTGAGCGTGCCGGCCACGGCGACTTCCTTCAGGCGGTCCAATCCGTGCTGGCCCGACAGGCGCCACGCACCGGGGTTGTCGCCGTCCAGGAACTCCACCTGCACGGTGTAGTCGCGCACGGCCGCGGGGTCCTCGCAGCAGTAGTCCCAGGGAGTCTTGCAGTGGTCGTCGTCCGGGTTGCCCTCGCCGCAGTAGGAGAGCGAATCCTCGACCAACTTGAACGTCGCGAGGGCCCCGAAGTCGGCCAGTGTGCCGCGCAGGATGACCTCTTGGCCGTCTTGCACGGCGCCGCGCACGTCCTTGACGTCACGGGCGCCCTCGAGGGGCGTCTCGGACACGAAGTGCGCCGGCAGGGGCGGAAGGTTGGAGCTGGGCTTCTGGCCGCGCTCGCCGTAGCAGGCGACCGCGAACAACGCGAGGAGCAGAGGGAGGTGTCGCATGGGATGGTTGGGTGGTAAGGGTTCAATCTTCGGCCAGGGCGGCCGCGATCGGTAGTCGATGGAGTCGCAAAAGTGCGGGGAGGGTGCCGAGGAGCGCCAGCGCGAGCGTGGCGACCGTCGCCAGGGCCAGGGCGGGGCCGTCCACGCCGAGCGTGAACGCCCCCATGGCGAGCCTGACGGCGCCCCCGTCGAGGAAGAGGCGCGCCGCGGCCAGGCCGAGGAGCGCGCCGAAGGAGCCGAGCAGCACTGCCTCCTGCGCCAGGGAGCGCCACAGGGCCCCCGTCGAGAAACCCAAGGCGCGCAGGGTCGCCAGCTCGCGGATGCGGTCCTGGACCGCGGCCGCGGCCGTGTTCACGCCGCCGAGGAACGCGGCCCCGGCGATCAGCGCCGCCATGGCCATGGCCAGCGCGCGGATCGGCGCCAGGTAGCGGGCCAGGTCCGCGTAGTACTGCTCGGAGGTCAAGAGGCTGAGCTCGAGATCGAGGCGCCGATCGACGAACAGTTGCAGCGCGCGGGCGTCCGCGCCCGGCTCGAGCCGCGCGAACACCACCGACGCGTCCGGCCGCCGCGCAATGCCGCGCAGGGCCTCGAGCGGCGTCCACATCTCCGCCTCGATGGCCGTGCCAGGTGCAGCGAAGTGGCCGCTGACGCGGTGCTTGGCGCCCTCGAGCACCAACGTCTCCCCCACCGCCAGCCGGCTTGGATCCACACGCATCTGGCGCGCGAGGAGCCTGCCGACCAACACCTCGCCCGGGCCCGGCAGGGTCCCCTCGGTCAAGGTCACCGCGTCGTGCACCTGGTAGGCCGCCGGCGTCACACCGCGCACCATCGCGGCGCGCGCACCATCGCTCCCCGGCACGGTCACGTTGCACGCGAGGTGCACCTCTTCCGACACGACCGCTACACCCGGGACATTGGCCCGCACGAGCGCACCGAGCCCCGCCTGCACGCTGGAGCGCAGCACGTCGCCCTCGGCGACACGCGACAACAGGAGCGCCACGTCCGGTTGCGCGGCGCCCGTGAAACTCTGCTCCAAGCCGCGCACGAATGCCGCGGTGCACACTAGCAACGCAGCGACGAGGGCGCTCGACACCGCGGTCAACACCGTGCGAGTGGGCCGTCGGCCGAGGTTCAAGAGCGCGTAGTCGAACGAAAGGCCCATGGCGGTTACGCGTGGAGCGCCTCCACCACCGGCCTGCGCGCCGACTGCAGCGCCGGCAAGAGGCCCGCAGCAGCGCCCGCGAGCAGCGCCAATGCCGCGCCACGCAGGGCCACCATGGCATCGGCCTCGAGGGGTATGGCAATCCCTTCGGTGCCGATGGAGATGTGCGTGAAGCGCAGCACCAACAAGGCACCGCCCACACCCAGCGCGGCGCCGAGGGCCGACAGCAGCACGGCCTCGCCCAACACGAGCCGCAGCACGTGCCCCTCGCGGAAACCCATGGCGCGCAGCACACCCAGTTCGCGCACCCGCTCTTGCACACCCATCCACACGGTGTTTGCAACGAGCGTCAAGACCACCACCAGGCACGCAAGCGCGAGCCAACGGCCGAGGCGCAGCATCTCGACGAGGTCCGCGGTGGCACTTTCGAGGTGCGCGCTCTTCGGCCGTGTGTCCGTCGGTTCCTCCGCCGTCGCAAAGAGCGCATCGATGCGCTGCGCCACAGCCTTGGGATCCGCGCCTTCGGCCACCCGCACATCGAATTGGGTCACCGATCCCAGACGCCGCGCGGCGCGCTGCAGACCCGCGAGGTGCACCAGCACCACACCCTCCTGGGTGCTGTCCGAGGACGCAAACACACCGCTGATGCGCACGTCCACGTCCCCGAAGCGGAAACGATCGCCGGGTTCGAGCCCGCGGCGCGCGGCAAAGCTACGGCCCACAAGGGCCCCGTCGCGCTCGCTCACGTAACCGTCGAGACTTCCCGCGACGAGCCGCAGGTCGCGCTGCGCGAGCGCCTCCTCGGGCGGCGCTCCGTGGAACACCACCAGATCCAAACTGGCGCGGCAGTTGTTGAGGAACACCTGCACCGGCAGGAGCGATTCCACACCGTCCACCGCCGCGATGCGCGCGCCGTAGTGCTCGGGCAGGATCGAGGTCTGCGGGCAGTAGCGGTTCTTGCGGTACACCACCAACGAACGCGCTCCATCTTCGGATTGCAGCGCGCCCGCAAGCCCGGAGGCCAAACTATCCACCGCGACGAGCAAACAGAGCGCCGCGGCGACACCCAGCACGGTCATCACACTGCGCGCCTTGCGACGGCCGAGGTTCCGCCCCACGAGTTTGGCGATCTTCATCGTGGCGCCACCTCCACGGCCGTCAACTGCCCCTTCTCGAGGCGCACGAGGCGTGTGCCGTAGCTGGCCGCGTGTTGGTCGTGGGTCACCATCACGATCGTCTTGCCGCGTTCGGTGCAAAGACGGGCGAGGAGCCGCAGCACGGCTTCGGCACTCTCGCCGTCCAAACTGCCCGTCGGTTCGTCGGCGACGATCAGTTCGGGGTCCGCCACGATCGCACGCGCGATCGCCACCCGTTGCTCCTGACCGCCGGAGAGCTGTTTGGGAAGGTGCGCCGCGCGCTCGAGCAACCCCACGGCCGAAAGGGCCAAGGCGGCCCGTCGGCTGCGCTCCTTGGCGGGCAGATCCGTCAGCCAAAGGGGCATTTCGACGTTCTCCTGGGCCGTCAAGACGGGCACCAGGTTCGCGCGCTGGAACACGTACCCCACGTGGGCCGCGCGCCAGCGCGCGAGATCCTTGGAACGGCCCGCACCGACGTCCGTCCCGCCGACGACCACGGAGCCGCCATCGGGGCGATCGATGCCCGCCAACAGGTTCAAAAGGGTGGTTTTGCCGCTGCCCGAAGGCCCGAGCAGCACGAAGAACTCGCCCGCTTCGATGTCGAGGTCCACGTCCACGAGGGGCGCCACGGTGTGTTCGCCCTTGGTGTAACGGCGGGTAACGCCGCGCAGTTCGATCAGGCTCATTGGGAAACCTCCGACACACGCACGGACGTGCCCTCGACTAGACCTTCGCGACCCCGGTCGATCACCTTGTGGGAGAGGTTGAGTCCGGCGCGGATCTCGATCCGGTCGCCGCGGCGCGCGCCGCGCTCGACGGCCAGTTTCACCGCGCGCGCGCCGCTCGCGTCCAGCACCCACAGGCTGTTGCCGTCGAGCACACGCTCGGGCACGAGCAGGGCCTCTCCACTCTGCGAGTTGCCGCCGCCCTGCTCCGATCCACCACTCAAGAAGCGCGCCTGCACGAGCATGTTCGGCAGCAATCGGCCATCGGCATCGAGAACACGCACGTGCACCTCGACCGTGACCTTTTGCAGGTCCGCGCGCGGCACCACACGGGCGAGAATACCGCCGTAGGGCAGATCGGGACGCGACTCGCTGTGCACCTCGACGGACTGGCCGGACACCAAACGGTGGACCTCGCCCTGCGGCACGTCGACGCGCACACGCAGCGCAGCGGGATCGAAGAGCGCCACCACCGCGGCGCCGGGCTCGAGGCCGGTGCCCGGCCCCGCGAGCCGCTCGAACACGACGCCGCCGGCGGGTGCGCGCACCTCCGCGCGTGCAAGGGCCAACTCGGCGGCCTCCTCGAGTAGCTTCGCCGTCTCGAGTGCTGCCGCGGCGGCCTCGTATTGGGCCCTCGCCCCATCGCGCCGTTCGCGGTCGACGAGCCGCCTCTCGAACTCGGCCTCGGCGCGCACCGTTTCGGCGTCCGCCTCGACGGCCTCGGCCGCGGCCAACGCCGCGTCCGCGCGCAGGATCTCGAGCCGCGCCTTGGCCGCCGTCAGCGAAGCCTCGGCCATCTGCACCTGCCGCGCGCCCGCGGCGCCGAGCGCCTCGAGTTCGCGCTGCAACTCGAGCTCTCCGCTAGCCAACGCAACCTCCGCATCGCCCTCGACGATCGCCTGGCGCCGGTGCTCGGCCTCGGCCCGTTTGGCCGCGACGCGCGCGCGGGCGCGGTCGCGCGTTTCCGTCGTATCGAGCGCGAGTTCGAAGCGTTCCTCCATCAACGACGACATCTGTTCCGCGGCGCGCGCGGCCGACTCGGCCTCGTTGCGCCGCGCCCGCGCGAGATCGCGCGCGGCCCGTAGCTCTTCGTCGACGAGGCGCGCGAGCACCTGGCCCGCTTCCACCTCATCCGCTTCACGCACGAGCAGCTCGCGGACCAAACCGCCGTTCACCGCGGCCGCCAGCACCGGATACGGATCCGCTTCGACCCAACCGGCCGCCTGCAACGCCACCGCGCGTTCCGCCGGGCTTGCGCCCTCCACTTCGAGCACGACGGGCTCCGGCCGCAGCACGCTGACCTCGACCGTGGGGCGCAGCAACTGCAACAGATCGGGCGCAAAGAGCGCGCCGAAACCCAACAGCAGCCCGAGCGGCACGATCACGCGCCAGGGCCGTTTGCGCGGCGCCGGAGCGCTCGCGGGTTGCGACTTCGCGAAGGCGCCGAGGTCCACGTCCGTGTCGAGGGCACTCATCGCGAGGCCTCGCCGGCGGCCCAAAGCGCCAGTTCGGCGCCGCGCAGGGCGCCCAACTCGCGGGCACCCAGCCCCGCCGTGCGCACTCGCTGTTCGATCGCGTCGGCGCACTCCGCGAGTTCGACGCGCTGGTTCTGCGCGAGCGTGCCAACGGCCAACAAACGCCGCTCGGCCGCCTGTTCTTCGCGCTCACCCCACTCGCTCTGGCTCTGGGCCGCTTCCAACGCCGGCACGCTGGCGAGCCGCGCCTCACGCAGGCCGTGCAGCGTCTCTTCGTAGGCAAACAGCGCCCCGTCGCGGCGCTCTTCCGCAGCCCGCAGCGGCCCGCGCCAACGCGACGGCCACGGCAAGTTCAAGTTGAGCCAACCCGACACACCGCCGTCGCCACCCACGGCGAGCTGCGGCCCAAGTTGCACACCCGGCCACGCCTTGGCGGCCGCCGCGCGAAGCTCCGCTTCGGCCAGTTCCAGTCGAAGGCGCGCGAGCACCAGTACAGGGTGTTCCGCCTCCCGCCGCGGTCCGAAAAGCAGCGGCTCCTCGAGCACGCTCGCCCCCACCGATCCGAAGGCCGCGGAGTCGGAGGGTAGACCCGATGCGAGCGCCAAGTCGTGGGCGGCGCGCGTTTCCATCTGGCGCGCCTCGTCGCGGGCCCCCTCCAGATGCGCAAGCGCACCGTCGAGCGACGCCGTCGCCGCCGGCGCGACCCAACCCCGCGCAGCCAACACATCCGCGCGGACGCGCAACGGCTCTGCCCAATCCGCCAGTGCGTCGAGGGCCCCGCGCCGCTCCCGCGCCACGGCGAGCTCTACCCGCGCCGCATCGACCGCCAGGCACACGTCGAGGGCCGTCTTCGCCCAGGACGCGAGGGCCAGGGCCTCCTCCGCACTCGCCACCTCGCGCGCCGCCCGCGCGGGCCCCACATGCAACAGCCCAACGATGTCGAAGAGCACACCCAGCTCCGCGTCGACGTCACCCAGATCCCCCGCGACCAACTCCATCTCCACATCCCCCGGCGCCCCACGGCCGGCGGCCCAAACCGTCTTCCAGTAGGAGCGCGCCTCGCGCGACGCCGGCGCGAACGCCACCGCCGCAGCGCGCCAGTGGTCGGCGCGGGCCGGATCGCCGATCGCCGACGGATCCACGGGCACACGCAAGCCGAGGGCCGCGCGCTCGAACGCCGCCGCCACGTCCTCTGGCCGGGCATCGATCCGCGCACCCGCGTCCTCGATCGAATGCTCCGCCGCACGCGGAGCCGCGCAGCCCGCAACGAGGGGCAGCGCGAGGACGCCGCCCAAACTGCGCCGAAGCGCCCAAAAAACCAAAGTCATGCCACCACTCGCATCGGAAGAACCACGGGAACGACACCAAGGAAGCCGCCCTTGGGGCGGCACTCCACACGGGTCCCGTGACTCTCAGATGCGCAGCGGCAGCGCGCCGGGCCGAAGCCCTGTTTGGGGCGGCATCAGAGGCGGCCCCCGGGCGCGTTCGCGGGCGATCAGCGGCAGGAGTTGGCGGTCCGCGGGAGCCAACTCGAGCGCCCAGGCCGCGAGCATGGGCCCGTGATCCTGTTCGACCGGCGGCACAAGGGCCTCGAGGCCCTCCACGTCCACCTGCCACTGCCCGCAGGCGCCGCACTCCTCAGGCGACTCGAGCAGCTCGCCCCGACTTCCCCTGTCCTCCGCCTTCTGCGCGGGCGCACAGCAGTCCGTCGGCGCAAGCTCCGCGGGCACCTCACAGCACCCACAGAGCGCCTCCACACAACGGCACCAAGCCCAAGCGACCCCCCGCGGCGCACCGAGCGCCGGCAGCAAGAGGGCCACGAGGACCCAACGGAGGAGGACCGGAGACATGCCCCCCTTATCGACCCCCACCCCCCCCGCTGTCCAGCCCCACTGCCCGGGAATCAACGCAAGCCGCGCCGAGGGCGGAGGGCCAGCGCCCTGGGCGGCGAGAACTCAGCCCGACCTAGCGTCCGGGACAGGTGCGATTCTCGGGACTCCCCGGCGAACGATGCTGCGGGATGGAACGTCTACGACGAGACGAGGCTCCGCGCGCCTCAACCCCGACGGCGCGTGCGCCGAACTGTCGGTTCAGCGCGGGGGACCCACGGACGTCGTGGACGAGAATAACCGCCCCGGGCCAATCCCAACTCATCCCCTTCCGCCCGTTCCGGGACTCAACCATCGCTCGATCGAGGGCCGGCGGCCCGCAACAGGCAGATCGGCGTCGAAGGACGGAAGTTCCACTGGAGCGCGATTCGGGTAAGCACTCCGCGCAATTCACGACGGCCACTGGCGGAGTGTGTCGAACAGTGCGCCTCGCCGTTCCGTGAGTCGCGGAAAGAGGGCGGGGTCTGGTTGAAGCTGAAACACCGTAGTCGACGAGACTTGCACATTGACCACATTCACTCCACACCAGAGTCTCGCTAAGCCCTTGTCGCTTGTTAAGAGAGCCATCTCGCCGGCCCCAACGTCCAAACCGTGTGAAGCGGCGAAGATCTCCATCTGCCGCAGGTCGGAGAGCGCGTTGTACGCACTTGTTCTGTCATAACTGGCCAAAGGTTTTAACACGGCGCGGGCAGGACTGATCTCGCTATCGTGGGGCGATTCGTATAGTAAGGCGAGGGCAGCCAGTAATACAAAGCCCAATTTGAGACCAAGCTCTCGTGCCTTCTTGAGAATGGCCCGCTCCACGGACTCCAGCTTTTGAGCTGAGATTCGAGACGTCAGGAGCGGGACAACAGCCAGCAGAAACTCCTGTTCGATGGCATCACGCGATTCAAAGGAACACCGCATCGCATGCAGACCTACGAGACCGTCGTCGGAAAAGGGAACGACTTCGACCGCCGGCAATCGCTTTCGAATTCGATTCTCCATCTCCCGGACGTCGGAGCGAAACTCTTCAAATGTTGGGGTACGCCTGCTGCCTCCCTCGAAGGCGCCAAGAGTGGGATTGAGTCTCAACCCGGTATGGTTCAGAAAGTTGAACGTGCTGTCGGCGTCGGCCGCTTCCGGATGCTTGGCGTCTCGCCCGCGGGCAAAACTTGCCCCCATGTTCCTATCAAGACACACAGTGTGCCGCCCCAGCAAGAACTGAGGAGCTAGGACTCCGCCGGCAACAAGCGCGTCAAATGGCGCGCGAGTCTCCGGCTCAATCCGCCAAGAGAACGGTCTTGGCGCACTGACTGTATAGTCGCTCGGGTGCCGATGAGTACCCCAGAACACGACAGTAAGGACCCGCCTTTCCGACCGCAGGAACTCGTTGTATGCGGTCAGATCGAGCGGCTTAATTCGATGCACGTTGAGTTCGGTGGCCGCGCCGTCCTTCACAAACTTGACAGCAAAAAGCGGCGTGTCGCCGGTCGGGAATGAACTTTGTGTCGCCATTGGTGGGTCGCGGAGCGGCAGGCCGAGGTGGCTCGGCAAGACACCACTGTCCGCACAGTCGACCAAGGTCCGCGCACATGTCGTGACGGGAACCGCCCCGGCCCACGCTCGATCGGCGTCGGTGAGATCCGCAAAGTGCAGCTCCACACCGTCGGGGGTCCGGAGGCGGCGGGCCTCCCACCTTCGGGGAAGCGTCATGTGTGCCGTCGCCGGCAGCGCGTCCGAAAGCTGGTGTAGGACCAGTGCGGTCTCGTGGCTGAAGACCCCAGCCCGGTCGGACCACAGCCACAGGACAACCAGTTCCTCGTGGTCGCCGGGCGGATATTGCGCCAGCCGGTAGACACCCCTGCGCACGCGGACGATCCCCCCGTTCCCGAGGTGCTTGGTCAGGAGCTGCGGGTAGTAGCCCGCGGTCGCCGCCTGCACCGTCGTGAAATGCCCCTCCTGGGCCGCCGCGATCTCGTAGAGTCGGCTCCACTGGGGTCCATCGTGCGTCGTCATTTCCCCCGGCATGGTGCACGATACTAAACCTTGGGTTTAGTTTTGTGCAAGGCGCTAGCTCAAGACGCGCCGTGACACCCGCGACAAAGCACCAACTTCGCACCGGAGCGCCGCGGAGACCCGGCCGGTTTACTGCCAAAGCCACGCGAACGCGCCGGCCGTCAGCGCGGCGTACAGCAGGCCGTCGACCATGGAGCGGAACGTCACGATCCAGGGTTTGAACTTCCAGATCGAATCCGAGGCGGCTTGGCCCGCGTAGCCGAGGAACGCGGCGGCGCCCACCGCTTGGAAGACGGTGAGGTACGGCGCATCGGCGGGCAGGGCGCTCTTGGCGACGTAGCCGGCGGCCAGGCTGAGGACGAAGGAGTACATGACCCACGCGCCCAGCAGCTTGCCCATCGCGGGCGGGCCGTTTGGGCCCACGTAGAGCACGGCGTTGGGGCCCTCCTGGTACTTGGCCTGCATGGCGGGTTCGGCGGACTGTTTCATGTCGCCGCAGTGCGGCATGACGTACTGGCCGGGCGTCGGGTGACCAGAGCGGATCGCCTGGCGGGTCGCGTCCTCACTGGCGAGGGCGCGGTAGTCGGGCTTGTGCCACTGGAAGACCATGTGGACGAGCGAACTGGCGACGAACACGAGGCCGGTCGACGCCGCGGCGGGCAGCAACAAATCGGTCCAACTGACCATGGGGGGGCTCCTGGGACGGGGGATTCCCCCAGTCGAGCGCGCGCGGGGGAAGCTGTCCAGATGCGAGTGGGTGCGGGAGGCTGTCCCGCAGCCGCAGGTGGCACGGCGCGCCCCCAGGAAAGGGCAGGGAGCAACCCAGGGCGCATTCCTGCGGGATCCTGGCAGTCGGGCGCGAGGGTTCGCGCCACGACGGGCAGGTCCCCAAATCCGAGCCCACAAAAGCCCATGAAAGCCCATCCCACGCAACCGCGCGCTGCGCTCCTAGCCTCACTGCTCCTCGTCGGAGCGTGCCAAACGGCTCCCAAGGGCCCGCAGGGTCCCGAGCCGCGTCTCTACGACGGTTACGGCGGGTACCACCGCGCGATCACCACCGATTCCGAGGTGGCGCAGCGCTGGTTCGACCAAGGCCTGCAGCTGCTCTACGGCTTCAACCACGACGAGGCGATCCGTTCGTTCGAGGCGGCCGCGAAGCTCGATCCCGAGGCGGCGATGGCCCACTGGGGTGTGGCCTACGCCCACGGGTTGCACATCAACCACCCGGCCATGGGCGCAAGGGCCAGTGAAGCGGCGTACCGCGCCAGTCGGCGGGCGCTCGCGCAACTCGACGACGAAACGCCGGCGGAGCGCGCACTCGTCGAGGCGCTCGAGGCGCGGTATGCGTGGCCCGTGCCCGACGACCGCAAGCCCCTCGACGAGGCGTACGCGGAGCGCATGGAGCGTGAGTTCGCGCTGCACCCGGGTGATGCGGACGTGGGCGCGCTCTTCGCCGAATCGCTGATGAACCTGCAGCCCTGGGACCTTTGGACGCGCGAGGGCACACCGAAGGGACGCACCCTCGACATCGTCGCGGCGCTCGAAACGGCGCTTGCCGTGGACCCCCTGCACCCCGGCGCCAACCACTTCTACATCCACACGGTCGAAGCATCGCCCGATCCCGCCCGCGCCGTCTCGGCGGCCGACCGCCTGCGCAACCTCGTGCCCGGTTCGGGGCACCTCGTGCACATGCCGTCGCACATCGACGTGCGTGTGGGCAACTACGCGGCCGCGAGCGACGCCAACGAAGCCGCCATCGCCGCCGATCAGGCGTACTTCGCACTCGCGCCGGCGCCGGACTTCTACAGCATCTACTACCTGCACAACGTGCACATGCTCGCGTTCTCCGCGATGATGGAAGCGCGGTTCGAACTCGCGATGGGCGCCGCCCGTCGGCTGGAACAGGAAGTTCCTCCGGACTTCTTGAAGGCGTACGTGTCGATCGCGGATGGCCTGATGGCGACGCCTTTGCACGTCCTGATCCGGTTTGGGCGCTGGCGGGAGATCCTCGAGGAGACGGCTCCGCCCGAGTGGCGTCTGTTGTCGCTGGCCCAGTGGCACTACGCGCGCGGTGTGGCCCTGGCAGCATTGGGACGGCCACAAGAGGCGCGCATCGAACAAGCGGACTTCGAGCGTATCGCGAGTTCCGTGCCCGCCGATTGGAAGGTCGGCAACAACGCCGCCGCGGATGTGTTGGCGCTGTCGCGGCACATGCTCGAAGGTGAGGTCTTGTTCCGCGAGGGCCAACACGCGGAGGCGTTTGCGATGCTGCGCGCGGGTGCGGCGCTCGAAGACCAACTCGTGTACGACGAGCCGCCCGGTTGGATGCAGCCGATCCGCCACGCGCTCGGTGCGCTCCTGATGGCCGCGGGCCAGCACGAGGACGCGGAGGCCGTGTACCGCGAGGACCTGGTGCGCCACCCGAAGAACGGCTGGTCGTTGCTCGGGCTGGAACTGGCGCTCGAAGCGCGCGGCGCCGACGCCGAAGCGTCCCGAGTGGCCGCCGAACGCGCCCGCGCGTGGAAACGCGCCGATACGGCGCCCCGATCGTCGTGCTTCTGCGAGCCGGGCGACGTCGCCGCCGCGCCGCGCACACGCCACGCCCTGTGGGTCAGCGGCGCCGCGATTCGATGATCTTCTTGAGCCCCACGAGGTGCTCCCACGCCAAGTGCTTGCGTTGGTACTTGTTGAAGAGCACCTCGTAGAGCGCCTCCAAGTCCTCGAGGGACGGCGGGTCCTGGGCGGTGAAGTCCTCTTCGCTGTCGACGCGTGCGGTGAAACTCCACTGCGCACCAAAGAGCTGCGCGCGCACCTCGCGCTTTTGGCCTTCGGCGGTGCGGGTCTTCCAGACGTGCAGATTGCGGGTGGGGTTCGACAAGGCAGTTTCCCGGCGCCAGAGATGCGCCCGGGGCCAACAGCATAGGCGCCCGGGCCTTGCCGCAAGCTCCAGCGACCGGGGAAGCGGCAGGGCGGGCCAGACCGCGCGGAGAGGCCCTGCACCGCGCCCGAGTCCGACGGCCCGCGGTTCGGCCTTGCGGCTCGCTCGCGTCGCCGTAGTTTGGGAGGTTCCCCCACCCCTCTGCCCCGCGGATTCGCCCGATGCTGAGCCCGACCCTGGCCCTCGCCGTTTTGCCCCTCTTTGGACAGGGAACACCCTTCGTCACCGTGCCGCTGCCGGCGGCACCCTCCGGCGTGGTCGGCCTGGATCTCGAGGGCGACGGAGCGATCGACCTGGCCGTCACCATGGCCGGCGTCGATCTGGTGCAACTGCTGCACAACGACGGCCTCGGGAACCTGGCGCTCGGCGGGGCGCTGGCGTCGGGAGACCGGCCGGTGGCGCTCGCCAGCGGCGACCTCAACGCGGACGGCGTGGCGGACCTGGTCGCAGTCAATCGCATGTCGAAGGACGCCAGCATCTGGCTCAGCGCGGGTGGCGGTGCTTTTGGCCCGCGCAGCACCCTGGCCCTCGGCGCGCGGCCGGTGTGCGTGGAGCTCGCCGACGTCGTCGGGGACAGTGCCCTGGATCTGCTCGTCGGCACCGACGACGAAGAATCGGTGCGGATCTTCGCAGGCCTAGGCAACGGCAGTTTCGCCGCGCCCGTTGCCTACCTGCTCAACGGCGTCGCCAACCGCCTCGCGATCGGCGACGTCGACGGCGACGGCGACCTCGACACGATGGTCTCGGCGCGTTTCGCTGGCACCCGGTTGCTGCGCAACCAAGCGGGCCAGGGTTCGATCGTCGAGTTCGTGCCCGGCTCGTTCGGCGGATTCACGGACTGGGTGTGCCTGTTCGACGGCGACCAGGACGGGGATCTCGACGAGCTGTGGGTCGAGAACGACACATTCAGCGCCGATCCCGAAGTGAGGCCGAACGACGGCACGGGCACGTGGTTCGGATTCCCGGTGTCCGTGTTCGTGAAGAACGCCTTCTTCCGCATCGCGGAAGCCTTCGATTGGAACGGCGACGGGGATCCGGACTTCGCGTGCATCGGCGGACCGGGGCAGAGCTCGAACAACGACACCGTGTACCTGCGCCGCGGCGGTACGGGGGTCTCCGTGCAGCTCGGCTTCGAGACGATCCACGTGGGCGGCCGCTGGGCCGATGCACGTGTGGTCGACCTGAACGGGGATGGACGCGGCGAGCTGGTCGGCGCGAACGCGGCGCTCGGCAACGTGCAGGTGCTATTCCCGCCGTGCCCGGGAACCGCGATCAACAGCGTCGTGCCGGCGCAGGTCCCGTCCCTGTCGAGCACCCCCACGACGGTGACCCTCGTCGGTTGCGGCCTGGGCAGCGCGACCACGGCGTTCCTGGGCGGGACACAGGTGGACTTTCTGCCGCTGAGCGCGGATGGATTGCAGCTCAACCTGGGGCCTCTGTCGGCCTTGGGCACCCTTTCGATCCAGGTGTTCACGCCGTTCGGCAGCGCGGTCGCTTCGCTCGACGTCGTTGCGCCCTCGCCGCCGCTGCTGGTGCTGGCGAACGACGTGCTTTCCGTCCAACAGGGACTGTTGATGTCGGTCGGCGCGGAGCCCGGCAGTGTGGCCTTCGTTGGCGTCTCGCCCGACCTCTTGCCGACCAACTTGCCGGGCCTGGTGGAGCTCGCCATCGGCGCCGGCGGTACGAGCCTCGTGGTGCTGCCAGCGCTCCCCATCCCGGCGAAGGGCTGGCAGGCGCTCGCGGCGCCCATTCCCCCGGCCTTGGTGGGCACGACATTCCACTTCCAGGGCGCGGTCTGGGGCCCCAGTCAGGAGCTGCCCCTCGCGACCACTGCTGCGCTCAGCGCCATCGTGGTGCCCTGACGGTGCCCGTACGCGCCCGGTCCCGCCGGACGTCAAACCGGTCGGGGTTGGGGTTGCCACGGACTGGGGCCCGGGCGTAGGGGTCTGCGGGAGGTTTCCGGCGCCGCGCTGGCGGTAGGCCGGGGAGCGTGCGATCCTCCTCGGTTCGACACCTGCGACGAGATTCCGCCATGACCCAAGACACCCTCCCCCTCGAACCCGCGTCGGCCAGCACCTTTGCGGCCCTCGGGCTCGGTCCCGAGCTGGCCGCCGCCGTGCTGGCCCTCGGGTACGAAGAAGCCACTCCGATCCAGCGGGAGGCCATCCCGGTGCTCTTGGGCGGGCGCGATCTCCTCGGCCAGGCGGCCACGGGCACGGGCAAGACCGCGGCGTTTGCGCTGCCGTTGATCCACGTGACGTCCGGCCAGAAGCTCAACCCCGGCAAACCGCGGGCGTTGGTGCTGGTGCCGACGCGCGAGTTGGCGATGCAGGTCGCCGAGGCCGTGCACCGCTATGGGAAGGCGCTTGGCGCAACCGTGTTGCCGGTCTACGGCGGCACGTCGTTCGGACAGCAGGTGCGTGTGCTGTCGCGCGGCGTGCAGGTGGTCGTCGCCACCCCCGGCCGCGCCGTCGACCACCTGACGCGCGGCACGATGGACTTGAGCGAAGCGAGTTTCGTCGTGCTGGACGAGGCGGACGAGATGCTCGACATGGGATTTGCCGAGGACCTCGAGGCGATCCTGTCGCGTGCGCCCAAACCCCGCCAGACGGCGCTCTTCTCGGCGACGATGGCGCCGCACATCCTGGGGCTCGCGAAGAATCACTTGACGGATCCGGTGCAGGTCTCGATCGCGCGCGAGCGCGCCGAACCCGGCGCCGTGCCGCGTGTGCGCCAGACGGCGTACCTGGTGCGTCGGGACCACAAGATCGAAGCGCTGGGCCGTGTGCTCGACATGGAATCGCCCACGTCGGTGATCGTGTTCTGCCGCACGCGTGTCGCCGTCGACGAAGTGACCGAGTCGATGAACGCGCGTGGGTACCGCTCGGAGGCGCTGCACGGCGGCTTCAGCCAGGACCAGCGCGAGCGGGTGCTCGGGCGCTTCCGCGACAACCGCGTGGATCTCCTGATCGCGACGGACGTGGCGGCGCGCGGGCTCGACATCGAACACATCAGCCACGTGGTCAACTTCGACGTTCCGATCGATCCCGACGCGTACGTGCACCGCATCGGCCGCACGGGTCGTGCAGGCCGCGAGGGTGTCGCAATCACGTTCCTGGAGCCCCGCGAGCAGCGCCTCCTGCGCAACATCCAGAACGCCACGCGCGCGCCGATCCAGATGGCGCAGATTCCGACCGCGAAGGACCTTGACCAGCGCCGCCGGGAATTGACCCGCGCGGCACTTCTGGAAGTGCTCGAAGCGAAGTCCGGCGGCGCGTTCCACGCGATGGCGGCCGAGTTGGCGCAGACGATCGATCCGGTCGAGCTCGCGGCCGCGGCGCTCGAACTCGCGCACCGCGCGGAGCACGGCGGCGGCGCCTCGAACAACAACGACCAGGACTTCGCCGTGGACAGCGGGCCGAAGGACCGCCGGGGTCCTCCCCAACGGGATCCGCGCCCGCAGCGCGACTTCCGCGAATCCCGCGACCCGCGAGAAACGCGCGGGCCCAGGGAGTCGTTCGACCCACGCGATCAACGCCGCCCCGCCGGCGACTTCGGCGACCGGCGCGGGGACCAGGGTCCGGGCCCGGATGCCGCGCGCCTGTTCATCGGCGCGGGTCGGTTCCAATCGCTGCGCCCGGGCGACCTCGTGGGCGCGATCACCGGTGAGACGGGTCTGCCGAGCGACGTGATCGGCCCGATCCGCATCGCGGAGCGCTTCTCGCTGATCGACGTCGCCGCCGAACACGCGGACGACATCATCCGAGCACTGCGCAAGACGAAGGTGCGCGGCCTCAAGATGAACGTGCGCTACGACCGCGAAGTGTAGGGGCGCGGGCCGGGTGCGCGGGCCTCTGGCCCGCCCTGGGGCGTGCACCGTTGTGCGGTCTGTAGGGGCGCGGCCCTGTCCGCGCCCAAGGGAACAGCCCCGCTCAGAACACCCCTCGCTCCAAGGCGGGCCTGGAGGCCCGCGCACCCAGCGGAACGTCGCTGCGGGATCGAAGCCGCGCTGCGTAGGTGGAACGTCGCGAGCGCGGCGGCGGAGCCACGCAACGTTCCCTTGGGCGCGGACAGGGCCGCGCCCCTACAGACCGCCCGTGGTTATTCGGGCTCGGCCCATAGGTCCACCTGGTCGTCCTCCACGCGCAGGTGCAGGAGGTTCGGCGAGCAGCACACCGGGCAGTCCTCGACGTAGTCCTGGCGCTCGCCGCCCGATAGGTCGACGGGCACCACGATCGTCTCGCCGCAGTGGCCGCAGGTGTACTCGGCTTCCTGATCCATGGTTCGGATCCTGGCACACGGCGCGTGCCGCCACCAGGGCCAACCGGTGCAGGACACGCTGCCACCACCCGAGCGCTGCGACCCGCCGCTTGCGTTCCGCGGGCGTCCGGCTACGCTCGCCTGCCCGTGGAAGCACCCCCCGAAACCGCGTCGGCGATCCGCGTCGTCGGACTGGAGAAGCGCTACGGCGAGCGGGTCGCCCTAGCCGGCGTCGATCTTTGTGTGCAAAGGGGCGAGGCCCTCGGGTTGCTCGGCCCCAACGGCGCTGGCAAGACCACGACCCTGCGTGTGCTGTCGACACTCGTCGGACGCGACGCCGGCGAAGTTTCGGTGCTCGGTCTGGACCCCGAGCGCGACGGCGCCCAGTTGCGCGCGCGCCTCGGTGTCGTGCCCCAGGAGATCGCGCTGTACGGGCCGCTGACCGCGCGCGAAAACCTGCGCTTCTTCGGCCGGGCGCACGGTCTGGTCGGCGCACGCTTGACGGAGCGCGTCGATTGGGCGCTCGAGGCCGCCTCGCTCGTCGACCGCGCCGACGATGCCGTACAGGGGTTCTCCGGCGGCATGAAGCGCCGACTCAATCTGGTCGCGTCGCTCTTGCACGGTCCGGAGGTCGTGTTCCTCGACGAGCCAACGGCTGGCGTCGATCCGCAGAGCCGCAACCACCTCTTCGAGATGATCGCGGGGCTTTGCAAGGCCGGCCTGACGCTGATCTACACGACCCACCAGATGGGCGAGGTGGAGCGTCTCTGCAACCGCATCGCCGTGATGGACCAGGGGCGCATCGCGGCCGTGGGCACACTGGCCGAACTGGCCGCGTTGCCCGAAGTGCGCGGCCACGGGCGCGCGCGGCTCGAACTGGGCGGCGGCCGGGACCCGGCCGAGGCCGCGGGCGTCTTGCGGGCCGCCGGCTTCGACGTCGCGGTGCACGCAGAGCCCATCGACTTGGAGAGCATCTTCTTGGTCCTCACGGGCCGCGCCCTCAGGGACGAGTCGGAGACCGAAGCGTGACGCGGACCATGTGGCAGACCATCTATGCCCTGATCGCCAAGGACCTCCTGATCTTCCGCCGCGACCGCACGGCGCTCGCGCTCACGTTCCTGCTGCCAATCGCACTCGGCAGTGTGTTCGGGACGGCGATGTCCGGTGTCATGGGCGGAGCTTCGGACAGCACGCCGGTGCGGGTGGGCCTCGCCGTCGAGGACCGGGACCAGACCGGCGCCAGCCGCGCGCTAGTCGACGCGCTGTCCGCTGCGAACGGCCTCGACGTCGATGTGGTCGACGATGCGGAACGACGTGTGGAGAGCGGCAAACGCGCCTGCGCGATCCTGATCCCCAAGGGTTACGAGGCCACAGTTGCCGCGGGCCGCACCCCCGAACTCGTGCTGCTGCGCGACCCCTCGCAGGCGATCAGCCAACAGGTCGTGCTGTTCCAACTGGCGCCCGTCCTCCTGCAACAGCGGATCGCCACCGAGGGCCCCGGCCTGTTCGACAGCGCGCTCGAAGCGCTCGACTTCCCCGCCCTTGGCCGACCCGGTGCAAGCGCGGTGCTGCGCACCAGTTTCGACGACATCCAGACGCTGTTGCTCGAATCCTCCGCCGCAACGGCGGGCGACGCGACACCTGCCGGGACCGCCTTCGACCCCCTTGCGGAGCTGCCCGGCCTGCTGGGCCTCGATGTGCGCGATGCGGCCGGCAACCGGGACGACGGACCGCCGCGCAGCGCGGGTGCGGCGCACGCTTTTTCCGCGATGGCCGTAATGATGCTGCTGTTCACGGTGGTGGGCGCCGGTGGGACATTGCTCCAGGAGCGCAACGAGGGCACCCTCACACGCCTGCAACTGACCCCCGCCGCCGGCAATGCGGTGTTGCTCGGCAAACTGGGCTCCGTCGGTCTGATCGCGTTCCTGCAACTCGTGGTGCTGTTTGCATTCGCGGGTCTGGTCTACGGTGTGCCCGTGTTGGCGGATCCGCTGCCGCTGGTGCTGGTTTCGTGCAGTTGGGTGCTGCTCGCGGTGGGCATCGGTCTCTTCCTCGCGGTCGTCTGCCGCAGCCAGAAACAACTCGAGGGGCTCTCCACGCTGATCATCCTGGTGATGAGCGCCCTCGGCGGCGCCTGGTTCCCCCGGGAGATCACCCCCGAATGGTTCCGCGCCGTCGGCAGCTTCCTGCCCGTCGCCTGGGCCATGGATGCGTTCCACGGCATCTTCTGGTACGGCAAGGGTCTCTTGCCCACCGAAACCCGGGAGGGCATCGGTCGCGAAGTGTTGCAAATGGTGGGACTGGCGGCGGTGCTGCTGGTGCTGTCCGTGCGGCTCTTCGCGCAGCGTTACGGATCGCGCGCGCGGTAACCTCTTCCCATGCAGCACAGAACGGCCCTCGTCACCGGAGCGAGTTCAGGGATCGGTGCCGCCACGGCTCGTGTCCTCGCCGCCCAGGGGTACCGAGTCGCGATCCTAGCGCGTCGCGAGGACCGCCTGCGCACGCTGCTCGCCGAACTGCCGGCGCCCAACGAAGGCCACCACATTGCCCTGGTGTGCGACTTGACCGACCCGGTTGCGCTGGAGTCGAGCGTGCGCCGTGCGGGCGAACACTTCGGCTCGCTCGATCTCCTGGTCGCCAACGCGGGGATCGGATACCGCGCGCGTGTCGAGGATTTGGAGCCGACCGAACTGCGGCGGCTCCTCGCGACGAACGTGGAGGCCGTGCTGCTCGGGGCGAAAGCGGCGCTTCCTTGGCTGCGGCGCGGCGTGCGTCCCAACATGGTGCTCGTGTCGTCGGTGGTGGGGCGCCGCGGCATGCCGACGATGGCGGCCTACGCGGCGAGCAAGGCGGCCGTGTGCTCCATCGGCGAAGCCCTGCGACTCGAGTGGGCGCCCTACGGCATCCGCGTCAGCCTCTTGAATCCCGGCGTGACAGCGACCGAGATCTTCGAGCGCCAACAGAATCCCGCGGGTCTCCACGACCCGGAGCTCGACCGCGCCGATCCGCCCGAGCGTGTCGGCGAAGCCATCCTGCGGCTCGACCGCGAGCCCGAGCCCGAGCGTTTCCTGCGCTGGAAGTGGCGCTGGCTCGGGGCGCTATCCATCCTGTGGCCGGGCGCCGCCGACCGGCTGCTGGCAAGCCGCGAATGGATGCCGCCCCCCGGCCACGGAGGCGCGACGTGAGCGACCCCGGGGACACCCTGCGTGCGGGCGTCTGGACCCGCGAGGTGTTGCTCTGGTGGCACCACTACAACCGCGAGTACCTGAACGACGCGCTGCGTGCGCCCGTCGTCGAACTGGTCTCTGGTCTTGGACCGCTCGGCCTCTGGGACCGCGAACGCCGCCACATCCAACTGCGCCTCGAACACGTGGCCCAGGACCCGTGGCAGGAGGCTATGGCGACCCTGCGACACGAAATGGCGCACCAGGCGGTCGACGAAGTGCTGCTGCGCAGCCACGAGCGTCCCCATGGCCCCAGCTTTGCGCAGGCGTGCCAGTGGCTGCGCGTAGAGGCCTCGGCGACGAGCAACGGCGCGGATGCCGTGGCGGCTGGCGCCGAGGACGAAACCGCGCGTTTGACGCGGCGCATCTCCAAGCTGTTGGCCCTGGGCGCGTCCCCGAACGAACACGAGGCGACGGCGGCGGTGCGCCTCGCGCGCGGATTGATGCTCGAGCACAACCTGGACGTGGTGCAGCGCGATGCTCAGCGCGGTTTTGGCCGACGTGTTCTGGGTCCGGTAGCCAAACGGCACCACGCGTTCGAGAACCAATTGGCCGTCATCCTCTCGGAGTTCTTCTTCGTCGAAGTGCTCTGGTCCATGCAGTACGACCAGGCGCACAACGTCTCGGGAACGGCCCTCTTCGTGCACGGCACACCCAGCAATCTCGAGATGGCGAGCTACGTGCACGGGTACCTCTGGGAGCTGCTGCCGGTGCTGTGGGACGAACACCGCCGCGTCCGGAAGATCCGCGGCAACCGCGATAGGCTCACGTACTTCGAGGGGGTACTCAACGGATTCCTCACCCGGCTGCGCGAGGAAGAACGGGCCCGGCGCAACACCCAACGGGGGCTGGTTTGGCGCGGGGACCCGAAACTCGACGAGTACTTCCGCTGGCACAATCCCCGCGTGCGCACCGTGCGCGCCAGCGCGCGCGTGGTTGGCGAGGCGTACTCCGCGGGCCAGGAGGCCGGCCGCAACGTGCGCATCCACCGCCCCATCGAGGACCGCGGCAACGGCGTGGCCGGCTACTTGTCCTGACCCGGCGCGGTGAAACCGCCGCGCCGCAACCAGACCACGAGTTCTTCGGCGATGCGCTGGTGCGCCAACTCGTTGGGATGGTTGTCCACCAATACGGGTGGGTCGCCGCGCCAATGGTTGTAGAGGCGCTCGTACGTGGCGCGGTCCAGCTTCGGCAAGGACTTCACGAGGTGCATCTGCGCGGGGACCGCCCACACACCCTCGGGCAGGTACACGGCCGGATTCAGCACCGGTTCGAGTGCGAGCGCGAGCGGCAACACGAGGATGCGAGCACCGTGCGCACGGGCCAACTCCGTGAGCTCGGCATAGGCCGCGCGGTCGAGCGCCACGTGGTCCTCGACCGGCTTCTCGACGCGGCCCAGCGCCCACCGAGCCGCCACGAGGGCCTCGCTCCAGTCGTCGTGGGCGAGCAGCGGAAGGCCGATCTCGCGCCAGAACTTCGCCCGCCCGGGCGGTTGGCCCGATGCGGGATGGGTGTACGCGCCGAGGTCGAACTCGGTGACCATCGTCGTGTAGAGCGGCGGCGCGAATCGCAGGGGGTCGAGCGACACCGCGTAGGGCGTCGGCACACGGCCCCAATAGGTCGGCGCATAGGGCCGAATGCCGCGGTCCGCCAACCACGAGGAATGTTGCACCACGAGCACATCGGGCTGAAGGAGCGGCACGAGCTCGCGCGCGCGCAACACCATGTGAGCGAGGCCGTATCCGCACACCCCCGCGTTGGCCACACGCATGCCCATCCAGTCGCCGACCAACTCGGCGAAGGTGTGCTCGGCCAACGTGCAGTCGCCGTACGTCATCGAGTCGCCGAGGAACAGCACCAGTGGTCGGCCGGAGAGCTCCTGCTGCCGGCGCGCCCGACGCTCACCCGCCTCGCCGACGGGCACACGCAACCCCAGGGCGTCGAAGCCCATCGGAATCGGCGGACCCGCGCGCAAAAGGTGCTCGCCGCGCGCGTTCGCCCGCGGCGCCACGCCTAACACCGGATCGGACCGGTGCGGCGCGCCGCGCCAACCGCGCTTCTGGGCCAATACCTCGTCGTAGAGGCGCCCACTGCGCGGCCACGACAGCGCCAACCAGAGCAGAGCAAGCGACACTGCGAAGACCAAGGCACTCAAGGCGAGTCGCCGGCCGCGGCGCTTCGGCGGGGCGGTTCCTGTGCCGGTCTTCATGGTTGCGGCGATTGTGCTCCTAGCACCGCCAACCCGCAAGGCGACTTGGCCTAGGCCTCCGCCAGCCGGCGGTAATGGGCCCCGTGCACACGCGCACTTTCGCACCACGTGAACGCCGCGCCGCGCGCTCGGCGGCTGGCTTCAGCAACGGCGTCCCGAGCCGATTCCACACCCGCGGCCAACTGCTCGGGCAGGGCCTTGCGGTGCCGCAGGGACATCGGCGTGGGCACGTACTGGGCCAGATCGAGCAGGGCCTCCCGGAACACGGGAGTGTCGCTGACGAGCACGGGTGTGCCGACGGAAAGCGCTTCGAGCGGCGTCACCGCCGTGCACTCGGTTTCGGAAAGGTGGACCAATAGGCTCGCGCGTGCCACCAGGGACGCGAGTTCGGCTTCGCCGGGGTGCTCCACCCACGTGATGTGGGCCCGCGACGCGGCGAAGTTGAGTCTGCGTTGCACCAACTCCACCGCATCGCCGCGGCCGCCCGCGAAGACCAGCGTCGCCCGACCACTGGAACCGACCCAGCGATCGAAACCGTTCAGGATCTCCTCGTGGTGGCGTTCGCGGCGCAGGGCGCCGAGCACCAGAACCATCGGCGGATCGTCGCGTTCTGGGGGACTGGTCGAGCCCGCGAGGTCACGCACCCAATGGTCCGCACCGACGGGTACGAGGGCGGAGCGCTCCACCGACACCCCGAACCGCGCGCGCAGGTCGTCCAAAGCGTGCTGGCTGAAGGTCAACACCAAGTCTTCGCGGCCCAGGGCCTTTGCGAACGGCCGCTCACCGTCCCCGACGGGCAACTCCGCGACGGCGTACACCGACCTCGCCCGCGCCAACTTCGGTACACCCAGGGCCATGCGGTGGTACACATCGACACCGCCGAGCAGGCGGTCCGCGCCCACCCGGACCAGGAGCGGCGCAAGGATCCGCCGCGGAAGCGGCAGCCGGAGCCGACGCACGGGAACGGCCGCGCTGGCCAGCCCCAGGGCACCCTTTGGCACGCGGCGGCGCACCGCACCCGCTTCGAAGAGGCGGAGTTGCAGGTCCGGATCGGCGCTGGACACGAGCCCGCGCACCAGTTCGCGCGCGTAACGCCCGATCCCCGGGAAGTGGGTGGTGGCCACCAGGTAATCGAGGCCGACGCGCAACACGGGACACGAGTGTAGCGCCTCCCCTGCGCCGCCGCTCCACCCCAGCTCGCCAAGGGAACTCTGTCCAGTCGAGCTCGAGTCGTCGACTCGAGCCCATCGACTTGGGCCGTGCCGATTTTTTCTCACCCTGTCAGACCTGGACCAGACGTTCCACCGCGGCGGCCATGGTCGCCTCAGTCTTGGCAAAACACAGGCGGATCACCCGCTGCTCGGTCGGCGCCGACTCGTAGAAGGGCGAGAGCGGGATCGCCGTGACGCCCTTCTCGACGGTCAGCCAGCGACAGAACTCGAGATCGCCCAGGTCCGAGACATCCGAGTAGTCGACGAGCTGGAAGTAGCCGCCTGGCACCGGCAGGCACCGAAAGCGCGTCGCTGCCAGTTGCGCGCGGAAGGCATCGCGTTTGCGCTGGTAGAAGTCAGGCAGCTCGAGATGGTGTTCGGGTTGGTGTTCGAGCATCTCGGCCAGGGCCCACTGCGCGGGAGCGAAGCTGCAGAAGGTCAGATACTGGTGGACCTTGCGGAACTCGGCCGTCAGCGCGGCCGGCGCCACCGCGTAGCCCAGCTTCCAGCCGGTGCAGTGGTAGGTCTTGCCGAAGCTGGACACCACATAGCTGCGCGCAGCTAGATCCGGATGGCGCAGCACGCTCATGTGCGCTGCGCCATCGAACACGATGTGCTCGTATACCTCGTCCGAAAGCACGAAGACACCGGTGTCGCGCACGATGTCGGCCAAGGCGTCCAGATCGGCCTGCGCAAACACCGCACCGGACGGGTTGTGCGGCGAGTTGACCAGGATCAGACGCGTCTTCGCCGTAACTGCCGCGCGCACACGCTGCCAGTCGACGCTGAAGTCGCCGGGGTTGAGGGGAATGTGCACGGCGCTGGCGCCGGCGAGATCGACCGCCGGCTCATAACAGTCGTAGCAGGGGTCTAGCAGAATCACTTCTTCACCCGGCCGCACCACCGCGTGGATCGCCGCGAAGATCGCCTCGGTGGCGCCGCTAGTGACCGTGATCTCGCGTTCGGCGTCGATTCTCGCGCCATACAGGGCCAAGGTCTTGGCGGCGATCTGTTGGCGCAGTGGCGCCACACCATGCATTGGAGCGTACTGGTTGCGGCCAGCGCGCATGGCGCGAATCAGGGCCTCTTGCAGAAAGTCCGGTGTGTCGAAATCCGGAAAGCCCTGGCCCAGATTGACCGCGCCGTGCTGCACGGCCAGTTGCGACATCGAGGTGAAGATGGTGGTGCCGACCTTGGGCAACTTGGTCTCGATCTGCATCGCGTGCTCGGGTGGTGACCGGGATTTGCAAGGGTAGCCGATGGCCTTGCAGAGCGCAGCGCAGGTTTGCACTGGGAGCCGCGCCCCACCGGCGCCAGCACCAGCTCGCCCGCTTCGCGCCCGACACCACAAAGATGGGTATTGGCCACCAGGCAACCGATGCCGACGCGCAACGCGGGCCGCCGGCGTAGGCTCTTCCCCATGGAACCTCGAATCCTCCGGATGTTGGCCACGTGCGGCGGTATGGCGCTCCTGGTCGCGGCCCTCGGCTGCCATCCGCCAGTGGCCGGCCCAGATCCGACGCCAATCGTCGTGGACGCGGCCTGCGGCCAATGCCAGTTCGAAATGCCGGGGAGCGGATGCGATCTGGCTGTGCGCATCGACGGCCGGGCGCAGTTCGTGCGCGGCAGCGTGATCGACGATCACGGGGATGCCCACGGACCCCACGGACTTTGCAACGCGGTGCGCCAGGCACGGGTCGAGGGGCACGTCGATGGTGAGCTCTTTGTCGCCACCCACTTCGAGCTGTTGCCGGTCGCCGATTAGGCCGGCAAGCCGTGTTGGAGCACCTTTTGGAGAGCGGCGACGAGGCGCTCCAGCTCCATGGGCCGTGTGTAGACACTCGGCGTCACGCGCAGGCCTTCGAAACCCAGCTCCGCAGACTGCCCGGCCGTCGGCGTCCCGTGACGGACCGCGACCGTGAAGATGCGGTGTTCCTTCCACAGGTGCCCCGAAAGCGCCACCGGATCGATGCCGTCGATCGACAGCGTGGCAAGGGCGCCCGACCACGCGGGATCCCGCGGCGTCAGGCAGCGCGCGCGTCCCCGGCCCATTTCGAGCACGGGCGCGAGCCAAGACTCGCGCAGGTGCACGAGCCGCTCGTGTTTGCGCTTGGCGCCAAGGGTGTGGAACAGATCGAGCGCCTCCGCGATCGCGAGCACGGGCGCCATGGGGTGGGTCCCGATCTCCTCGAACTTGCGCACGTCGGACGAGCTGGTTTCGGGCGCCGCCATCAGGGGCCACAGGCCGGGGATGCGATCGCGCCTCACGTACAGAAGTCCCGTGCCCTGGGGCGCCGCGAGCCACTTGTGCAGGCTGGTCGCGTAGTAGTCGACGTCGAGCTCGGCGATGCGCTCCGGCAAGTGCGCGAATCCGTGCGCGCCGTCCACCAGCACGGGAATGCCGCGGGCGCGCCCCAACGCTGCGATCTCGCGCACCGGCAAAGCCTGCCCAGTCAGGAACACGACCTGGCTCACCAGGATGAGCCGCGTGCGGTCGGTGATGTGCGCGGCATACCGTCGCACGACCTCCGCGGGGTCCTCGACCGGCGTCGGGATCGGGAAGGTCACCAGCTCGATCCCATCGCGACGTTCGCGCTGGCGGAACGTCTCGAGCATGCGCGGGTAATCCTGGTCCGTCGCCAGCACCTGATCGCCGGGTTCGAGGTCGAACCCGAGCTGCAGGATCTCCAGCGCCTCGGACGCGTTGCGGGTGATTGCGATTTCCTCCGCATCGACGCCAGCCATCTGGGCCAGCGCCTGACGGACTCCCTCCTTGCGCGGCGCCAGTTCGCGCCACAGTGTGTAGGCGGGCGCCTCCTGGGTCGTGCGCAAGTGGCGCTCCATCGCCAACAACGCCGGACCCGCAGTCGGATGCACCCCGCCGTTGTTCAAGTTGACGAGCGCGCGGTCGACGGGGAAGAGTCGACCGACCTCTCCCCAGAAGTCCTCATCCGAGGGTTCACCGCCGCCCTCCCACGCGCGCAAAGTGGCAAGCCCCGCGGCCGCGGTGCGCGGCGACGGCGCCGCCGTCGCCAGGGCCGCCATGCCGGTCGGCGCGAAGAGAGAAGCCAGGAGCACATCGCGTCGCTGCATCATCGGAACATCCTCTCTTGGGGGGCACCGCGCCCATTGCGGCAGTCGACCGCCATCAGGGCAACCTGCGAAAGCTCCAACGCAAGCCGCGGTCGCACTCCGCGACGAAGTCTACCGCCGCGCCATCCTGCCAGGGGTCGGGACACAGCCGCCAGACGAGCGTGCCGGTGGCGACGGACGGCTCCCCATCGACGAAGAGCGACGCCAGTCCACCGGGCGCGCGGATCTCGAGCGTCGGCCAGCCCTCGTCGGATTCCCGGCCCCACTGCACGGTGACCTCGCCGACCCCACTGATCCAGCCCGAATGCACTGCCGGCGCCCTCGCATCCGCCGCCCGCGCATCCGGCCGCCGCGCGAAGACCCGCAGGCGCCAGACCCGCTCGGCGCCATCGCGCGAAAGGCTGTAGGAGTAGGGCGCGAGCTCCATGGAGGACCGCGACCAGCCGCGGGCGCGTTCGAGGGCGAGAAGCCCGGCCACCGATTCCGTCACGAACGGCCCGCCGCCCCGCGCCATGGACTGTTCGAGCGCGCTGGGTGCCCCCCCGTGGCTGCGCTCCAAGAGGTCCCACCGCTCCGCGCCCACAGCACCCACGCTCTCCACCAAGATGCGAACGGGTGCGTCGCCCTGGAGGGCTGCGGCGCCCAAGAGCGTCTTGCCGCGGTGCTCTGCAACCAGGTCCGCGGCGGACAACGCGGTCGTCTCCGCAAGCGCCTCGAGCAATCCCAGACGCACGGGCGAGGAGCAAAGGTGCGGCAGCCATTCGAGGAGTTGGGCTGCATCCAACTCGGGCAGGCCCTCGGGCCAACCACCGTCTCGAAGCTGGATGTGTACGGGCCCGAGCGACGCGTCGATGTCGTCGCTCGAGATTCGTTGGTCCGGATCCCGTTGCACGAGCTCGTGAAAGAGATTTCTGCCACCCCCCACGTCCACGAACCACGTTGCGGTTCGGAACTTCGGCTCTCGCACCCAGGACAGCACGCGTTCTTCTCCGTGGCGGTCCCACACGGTCAGCAGGAACCGCGCGCGCAGCAGGTTCCCATCGCGGTCCGCGGGCAACGCGCCGTTCCAGGACGACCAGGCGCGGACATCTTCGCGATCGAGGGCTTCAAGCGGCAGGCCTGAATGCTCGAGCAACACCAGCACCTCTTCGCTCCGAAGGGGGGCCGCCCGCAGCAGTGCCTGCAACAGCGCCGATTCGGTGCTCCAATGTCTCGACGGGAGCGACGCGGAGCCGCGTGCCTGGAGGAGCCGCCTGGCAATGGCGAGACGCCCCCCGTCGAGCAGTGCCATGGCGTACGTGGTGCGTCCACTTCGATCGACCGCGTCGACGTCGGCGCCGCGGTTGAGCAAGTCCTCGACAGCGACGAGGTTTCCAAACTGCACGGCCGCATGCAGCAGCGTTCCGTGTTCCGCGCTCGATCCACGAAGGAGCGATTCGAGCGCATCGGGGCGCTTCTCTAACCACGCCCAGGCACCGAACCAGCGATGCTGCAAGGCCGCGACGGCGAGCTCGGTGTGCAGGATGCCGACTCCTTCGGAGTCGTTCGCGGCAGCCGACCACCAGACCTCCAGCTCCCGCACCGAGGGCGCTGGCACACCCGCGGCGAGGCGGTCTCGTGCGGCGCGGAGAATCGCCCGGTCGGCCGAGTGCAGGTCCGCGAGTCGCAGCGATTCAAACTCGGGTCGATCGCACCAGGATGCGATACGATCGTCGATCCAAGCGACGAGATCCTCCAGGCTGGATCCTGGCCGAGTCCCCAGTCGGACCACGATGCGTTCGATGGCGGCGAAGTCATCCGCACGCTCGGCCTGATCGGCCCGCCGAACGAGCGCCTGGTCGAGTTCCCGATGCCATGGGCTCGTCGAACCGTCGAGGAGCAGTGTGCGAGCCTGGGTCGCTTCGTCCCCTTCCGCGACCCAACGCGCGATTGTGTCGGCGCAGACCTCCGTACCGGAGACACGCACGCAGAGATCGAGTGCTTGGGCCAACTTTGCGCGCGGTCCCGACGCAAAGGCGACCAAGAACGCGTCCCAGCCGAGTTCCGGACCTCGATCAGAGCCGAGCTGTGCCGCGACCTCGTCGAAGACCTCTGTCAATTGGGTGCCACTCAAGCGAACCAGCGAGTTCGCATGGGACTGACGGGCTTCGGCGCCCCGCAGCGACGTCGCGCGACCACGTGCCCAAAGATCCGCGCAAAGAACTTCGGCGGGTGTCGGTTCCCGTGCGGGCCCGATCGGCCCGGGCCCTTCGTCTATCCATTCCTCCGATCCCGCCGACGGATCCGTGGGGATTGGAGGAGCCGCATGCACGGTCTCTCTCAACTCGCTCGACGGCACGAGCCAGAACGCTAAGAGGGCGATCGCTGTCGTGGCTGCGAGTGCCATCGCGGCCCGCGATCGAACTAGCACTTGGAACCTTGAGTGCACCCGGGCCCAGCGGGTGAGTGGTTGGGCCGGCTCAGACCCAGGCGCGGCAGCCGGTGGTCCGCGCCTCGCGGCCCCTCTTCCGAGTCCCAGTTGGGTCAGATGCTGGAGGAGTTTGTCGCGCGAGGGCGCCTTTTCCCGGCCGAAGTAGTCGAGCCACTGGTACCTGCACAGGAACCAGTCGAGGCCGCCGTTGTCGCTGAGCGGTTCGATGCGCAGGGGAAGCACGCGCACGCCCATGCGCTCGGCGATATGCAACTCGCTGCGCACGTTGTAGGACTGCGTCGATGTCGCCGAGACCAGCAACACCATCGCGCGGGCGGCGGCAATCACACCCGGAAGTTCGGTGCTGTAGTCGGCGCCGATCGGCAGATCGCGATCCGAACGCCAGCAGCGCACACCCTGGCTCGCGAGGAGTCGCACCAGGCGTTTGGCCTGTTCGAGATCCGCGGAGGAGTAGCTGACGAAGACGTAAGGATCGGGGCTCATGGCTGGCTCAGGGCCCTAACAGTTGGAGTCGTACGAGATAGGCCTCGCGCGCGTCGGCGAAACGGATGTGGCTCTCGTCGGCCTTTTGGGCCGCCTCCGCCACCTCCTCCCGAAATCGATCGTTCCTGGCCAAGGCCGGGGTCCACGGCAACGCGCTGCTGGGCGGCGCTCGGTCCAGCAAGTCGACGAACTGTGCCAGATCGACTCCGCCGGCCTCGAGGTCCCCGCAAATGGCCGCCGCGCCGCCCGCGGTTCCGGTTTGGACGCAGGAGTGCAGGACCTCGACGAGGACCGCGCGGCGAACGTCTGCTGGCAACCCTTCAGAGTTAGAGGTCAGGTCAGAACTCTTGAAGGTGACTTCCCGAATGTCGTCGCCCTTGAGGGAAACCGCCGCGCTCCAGGTGAGTGGCACATCGCGGTCGAGCCATGTGTTTCCACTGGGGTCGCGGCGCTTTGCCCAGTCTTGCCAATCCGGCAACTCGATCACCGGAAGTTGCAGACCCATCCAGAGAAGCGCCGCCAGTTGGTGGTCGTTGTGCGCCCACTCACGAACGACGTGCGTGGAGACACAGATCGCTCCACGGTCGTCCCTCATCAGCACAAACTTCGCGCGTGCGCTCCGGCTGTCGTGCAGTTGGACCGGGGGAACGCTGACTCTTCTGTCCTCTGGCTGTGCGGCGATCAAACGTCCGAGCAGCTCGCCGCAGTGCTGTTCCCACGCGGAGTTCGCGACCGGCGGGCCGAACCAAAGCGCCATCGCCTCGGGCAAGTCAGCCTCCAGTGCGCGTCGCCATTCTACGGTCAGGTCCGGCCAGCGCTCCGGCGGGGGCGGATCGATGGGGGCTGGAGATGGTGCGCTCCTGCACGCGGGCAGGAGTGCCAGAGCGAGGGTGAGCCACAACCCCCCTCGCGGCGCGCGGGGGGCTAGTGCGGTGCAGGCGAGCATGCCCACCCATTCCACACGATTTGTACAAAAGTGGGAAGCGAGCCAAGCCAATCAATTTCGCCGCATTTTCCTCCGGCCGGCGGCGCTGGCACGCCTCGCGCCGCTTAGCCGGCGGCGACCTCGGCCAGATCGCGCAGGGAGTGGTTCGCGGGATCGCGGGCGAGGGAATCGCGCAGGTTCGCCAGGGTGCTGTCCGCGCGCGAGTCGCCGAGCAGGTGGTCCAGCTCGCTTGGTCCGTCCACGGCGGCCAACACATCCGACGCGCGCACGGTCCCGGGATCGCGGGCCAGGGTCCACGCGCGGCTCTCGCCGGCGTCGAGGCGGGCCAGGATCTGGGCGTCCTCGAGGCGCGTCAGAACGTCGAGCAACTCGCGTTCGGGCAGGACGAATCGCACCAGCAAGTCTTCGAGGTCGAGCTGGGGCCGCTTGCCCAGGAACGCCTCGGTGGACTGCACGGCCAATGCCAGGGCCAGGGTGCGGCGCTGCCCTGGGTGCAGCGCGCCGCCGCGCACCTTGCGGGTGTACGCCTCGCTGTGCTGGTCCGCGTAGGCCACCTCGGCCGCGAACAACACCGCGATCCAACTCAGCCAGACCCAGACCAGGAACAGCGGAATCGCCGCAAAACCGGCGTAGAGCGCGTTGTATTGGCTGACACCCCACTGCAACTTCACGTAGCCGAGCTGGATGGAACTCCAGGCGACCGCGCCGAAGAACCCGCCGATCAGGGCCGAGCGCAGCCGCACGCGTGTATTGGGCATCACCAGACCCAACACGGTGAACGCCACCCAGAGTCCGAGGAACGGCACGACGCGCAGCGCCACTTCGACGACGGGCTCGAGCAGCAGCTCCTCGCGCAGGAACTCCAGCACTCGCGGACTGGCAAATGCTGCGCGCGACGCGCTGGCCGCGATCAAGAGCAGCGGCGTGATCGCGACGATGGAAAGGTAGTCGGCGAACTTGCGCACCAGAGTGCGCGAGCGACCGACACCCCAGATCGAGTTGAAGGCGTTCTCGATGTGCCCCATCAACTTGAGCACCGTGAAGACGAGCACCACCAATCCGACGCCACCGAGGTTTGCCACGTTGGTCTCGGCGACGAAACTCAGGAGCTGGTCGAATGCCTGGCGCAACTGGTTGGGCTCGCTCGCGAGCACGGTGCCCGCGCCCCCGCTCGCGGCGAGGCCTTCTCCGATCGGCACCTCGCCCGCAGCCGCGCGGGAACCGAAGGTGCCATCGAGGAACGGATCCACCACGTCCTGCACCAGCTTGTCGTAGGCGCCGAACCCCTTCGCCAATGCAAACGCAAAGGCCAGGAGCGGCACCAGCGACAGCACCGTGGTGTAGGTCAAGGCGGCCGCCCGGAAGAAACTCTCGTGCTCCTTGAGGCCGCGCCAGATGAGGAACCCCATGCGCAGGCTGTGCAGCCAGAAACGCCGGAACGTCGGCAGCCCCACGAGATCGCGCTGCCAGAGGTCGCGTTCGAACCAGTGCCCCGCACGGCGGAGTCGCGCCACGTTGCCCCGGATCACGCCGCTCGGACCATGGTCCTTACCGTTGGCGCCGGAGTGAGCCGACGGCCCGGATCGGGCCTGCTCCGATCGGGCCTGCGCGGACCCGGATTGCGCGGGTCCGCGCGACTCGCGGATCGTTTTGGGCGACGGCTGACTCACCCGTCGGCTCCGGCGCCGTCGTTGCCGCGCGCGGCCTTCCGTGTCTCGCGTTCGGTGGCGCGCTTCGCTGCCCAGGCCTGCCAATTGGCCTCGAAGTCCGGACCTTCGAGCTGGAGCGCGTTGGTGAAGTCCGTGGGGGAAACTTTTCCCGCCAGTGTGCCGCGCGCGTATTCCAAGAGGGCTGGCCGGTGGCGCTCACCTTCGGCGTTCATGCAATAGTCGAACAGCGTGTAGGCCTGGGCCATCCGCAGTTCGTGACCGGGCACTTCGCGCAGGTCGTCCCAAGCGCAGATGAGGATGCGGTTCAGCGAGTTGGGGCTTTCCGCGTTGACGTGTGCCGAGAACCAGTCCTCGTCGGTCATCAGGATGCGCTCGGGGTCCAGTTCCTTCGGGCCGTCGAGAACGGCCTGTAGGTACAAGCCGAGGGACTCGGACAACCAAGCCGGAGCCGAACCCCGCGCGTTCTCCGCGTTCTTGTAGGTCGAGCTGAGGATCTGGCCCAGGCGATCGCGCACGTAGCCGCCGCCCTTCATGCGCGTGCGATCCACCACCACGCGGTTCTGTTCGGGCAGGAAGTACGACGGCCCGCCGCTGCCCGTCTTGGGAAAGCTCTTCTCGTCGCCGTGCAGGTGCACGGTCATCCATTCGCTGGCGTGGGGCATGCCGACCGGGTCTCCCCAGAGCACGAAGAACGCACGGTAGGTGCGTGTCCATTCGACGACCGTTTCGACGGCATCCGAGAGGGGCACGTTCGCCCGCAGCCGCATCAGGGATGTCTCCAGCTCGAGTGCGTCGCGCCAGTCGGCGGTGTCGCGCTCGAAGCGCTCACGGTCGAGCCACTTGCGGCCCACACGCACCTGCCACTTGCCGCGCACCTGTCGGTGCCCGAGGGCCTCGTGCGCGCGCGCATCGTCCCAGTCGGCCGCGATCGCACGCCACCTGACGAACCGCGCCTCGCGCTCGAGTCCCAGCCCGTCGCACCACTCGGCGATCGCGAGGTTGGCGGCAATGTCCGCGGGGCCCGCGCGATCCAGTCGTGTGGCGAACTCGTCCAGGTGCGGCATCGGCGAACGCAGGGACTCGACCTTGTCGTGGGCGTAGTTCTGCTGGCGAGTCGACACCAGGAACTGAATCTCGGCGTCCGTACGCCCCAGGTAGTGGCCCTCCACTTCCTTGCCGTTGGTGAGAACGAGGGTGTCCGTCGGCCGGTCGAGCACGGAAAGGGAGGCCAGGGCGGCTCCGGAGAGAAGCAGGGCGAGCCCGGCGAGGACGGCGAGTCTCTTCATGGTTGGCGTCATGGGCAAGCAGCGGGGGCACCCCCATGCAAGACTTCCGGAGCCCCCCTGTCAACGCGCGACCCCTGGAAACCGCCTACCAGGTGTAGCGCGCGGTGTAGGTGACCGTCTGCGTTGCGCCCGGGGCCAGAACCAGATCGAACGCCACCGTGGAAGCGTCGATGCGGCGCGCCGGATGGGAAGCGTCGAGCACTTCGTTCTGGTGCCAGCGATTCAGGACCTCGCGCACCTCGATCGCCGCCTCCGCGTCCGATCGGTTGCGCAGCTCGACGGCGATCGTCTCCGAAGAAGTCCGGCGGCCGGAGTCCAACTGGAAGTCCACGCGCCTCCGTTCCGCCACGAGATCGAACGCCCGCCCCGTTATCGCCGTGACACGCTCGTCCTTCGGCGTGTGGCCCACCGGCGCCTGGCCGACGAACTGCATGCGGCCCGACGAATCCAGGCGGTAGAAGCGCAGCGTTCCTTTCGGCAAGGGAACGCCGAGCCCCTGCGCCGCGGTGTTCTCGAACTCGCGCACGACTTCCACGCGCGTGTCCAGTTCCATCCAACCCATCTCGGTGCGGAAGTCCCCCACCGGAGCGTCCGTGCGCGCGACGTAGCGCGTCCGCACGTCGACCTGGGCGCTCTTCAGGAACTCGACTTGCACACTTTCCGAGTCTCGCAGCGTGAGCGCCCTGGGCAGGCTGTAGAGGTGGTACGCGTCGAAGGCTTCGGGTTGCTGCATCTCGGCGACCGCGGACATGCGCCTGCCGAGAAAAGCGTCCATGGGCGGCGGTTCCTGGCGCACGTCACCAGCCACGAGTTGCACGTCGACGTTCGCGAACGCGCGGCCGCTGCTGTTGGTCAACGTGACCCAGCCGACAGCATTGCTCGGACCGTCGCCCGCCGGCAGGACCAGGTTGTAATCGGCCTCCCAGGAAAGTCCGCCGGTCAGGTAACCGAGTTCGAAACCCTGGCGACCCGCGCGCTCGGCCTGGATGCGCCAGAGCAGTGTGGGTTCGAGCACCGTGTCTTCCCCCAGCGACGGGAAGAGCGGGCGGCCGGGCAGTTCGAACCGGAGTTTGCCGTCGACCTCGATCACCGGTCCCGCGTTGGCCGGTCCGCGGATGCCGCGGTCGCTGAGCACCGGCGGCACGTAGCCCGAGCGCACGATGCGTCCGCGGACGGTGGTCTGGTCCGCGCGCAGGAAGTCGATCTCCTGCCCCTCGAACAGGCTGAGGAGGTAGCCCTCGGAAACGGGATCGTTCCGGTATCCCTGTTGCAGCACGGAGAACGGCCCGGTTCCCTCGAGGCCGCGCAGCACGACGGAGTTCGGCTGCAAACGGCGTGTGATGCGAGTGAACGAAACGTCGTTCGGGCCCGCGACGAGATCCAATTCCAGCGACTCGCGCACCAGCGCCAGATCGCCGTTGTAGATCGTCAGTCCGCCCGTGGGCCGAGCGGCGGGGGCGTGAGGCGGCGCCGCTTCTTGGCGCGCGGCGGCGGTGTCTTGGCGCGCGGCCGCGGGTATGGACAGGAGTGCAACACAGATGGTCGTGGTGATGGTCTTCATGTTTCGTCGATTGCGGTCCGGTGAGCTAACGCCACCGGGTGCTTCTTCTTGGGTAAATGTGCCGCTCTGGTCGCAGTGTCGTCACACGGTCCCCGCGCGAGGGGGCGCCCTCCGACGACAACGCTAGCGCAGCGCCAACTGCGCTGCCACCAGGCCGTCGAGGTGCACTTCGATGCGCGCGTCACTGTCCCACGCGGGCAGCTCCAGGAATGCCCAGCGCCGCCCGTCCCACAGGCTGAGGCGGTGCTCTTGCAACACGTCGTCCCCGGCCAACACGCGGACCAGCGCACCCGCGGCGGCGCCGGGTTTGCGTTCCAGGCGCAGCACGGCACCCTTGGGCGCGGGCCCCGCGTCGCGCGCCGCCTGGGATCCTTCGATCCCCTCGAACACCAACCGTTCGCCGCCCGCCGCCAACCAGGCCCGGGCCAAGGCGACGTCGTCGTCGGAAACGCGGATATCCGGTGGCACTTCCATCAGCCCGCACTCGTGACGCATGTGGATCAGGATGTCGGGGCGGTGCTGTTCCACCAGCTCGAAAGGATGCCGCACGAATCCCTCGGTCACGAGGAACGACGCATGCAGTGCCAGGAACTGCCAGAACCAGTCGCCGAAGGAATCGCGCACCAACAGGATCCGCGGCAGGTCCGCACCCTGTTGCACGCTGAGCCCGTCCATCGTGCCCGCTGCGTTGGGCCAACCCGCGAGCACCTGGTAGGGAGGCTCGCCGCGCAGCTTCATCACCACCGCCTCCTGGACGAGCAAGTCCTCGAGGTGCATGCGTCCGGCCCAGGAATCCCCGCGCCAGTTGGGGTCCTCGAGGTGCTGGTCGACCACGTCGAAACGCTCGGGCGGCAAAGGCACGAGGCCGGGGAAGCGGGGTTGGAGCCGCGCGAGTGCCTCGCGGTACGCGACGTACGCCCCGCGGTCGTTCCAATGCACACCGTGGGGAAAGTACAAAAGACCCCAGTCTTTCGCGGCCAATAGTGCCCCGGTCGGGTCGAGATACTCGACGTCCGTGCGCTCGTCCAATGCGGTGAGGAACTGATCCAGGCGCGTGATGGGTGAAACCGGGTCGGTTCCGTCCGGAAGGAACTCCGAGTACACCGTCACCTTGTCGGGCGGGGTGATCAGCAGGAACTCGACGTCGCGGGCTTTCAGCCAATCGCGCCAGGCGTGCATGCGGCGCACCCATTCGTCCAGTTCGTCCGGTTCGAAGAGGTCCACACCGCGGTAGAACTCGAACGTCTGGCGGTCCGTGTAGAAGAGCCAGTCCTGCTTGCCGACACGCATCGCCGGAATCGGCGACACACCGAACAACCGGTAGAGGATGTGCCCGCGCAGGGTCAACAGCGCGCCGCGGCCGGGGAATCGATCGGCGAACCAGTCTGCACTCGCATCCGGCCAGGCGCGCAGCGAGGCGAGATCCGCCGGCAGCTCGGGCGCCGGCGCGGGACTGCGTTGCTCGCGCAGCACACTCTCCGGCGACGTGCCGCGCACGGCCCAGGCGGCCAGCGGCCCTCCGAAGAGGCACAGGAACAGCACCACCGTGGCGATGGATTCCCGCGGTCCGGGGCGCTCTTGCACGCTGGTTTCGAGCATCAGAAGCGGAAGTAGAGGAAGGGAGTGCTGGTCGCGCCGGCTGCGGCGGCGAGCGACAGAACCGCTGCCACCGCGAGGGCGCACCACGCGAGGAGGCGGAGGGGGCCCTCCGCCGTCGTGCCGCGAACTCGTTTGGCCAGCGCGGGGACCCACGGTGTGCTGCCGATGGCACCCAACACCAACACGAACAGGAGGTGGTTGTCCACCAGCCGCGCAAACTCGAAGGCGGACTGCGCGCTGCCGCCCTGCACCAGAGCCTTGGCGTAGACCCACGAATCCTCGAGGTCGACGAAGCAGAAGAAGAGCCATCCGAGGTTCCACACGAGCAGCACGTACACGTGCCGCAGGAAGCGCGGCGACGCGGCGAGCCAGCGGCCCAGACGGCCGCGTTCGAGGGCCAGGTAGAGGCCCTGCCACAGCCCGAAGATCGCGAAGTTCCAACTGGCGCCGTGCCACAGCCCACACAGGAGGAACACCACCATCAGGTTGCGGTAGGTGCGCCAGGGCCCGCCGCGGTTGCCGCCGAGCGGGATGTAAACGTAGTCCTTGAACCAGCTCCCTAGGCTGATGTGCCAACGGCGCCACATCTCGGTGATCGATTGCGAGATCAACGGCCACTGAAAGTTCTCGAACAGCCGGAAGCCGAACATGCGCCCGAGCCCGATGGCCATGTCGGAGTACCCCGAGAAGTCGTAGTAGGAGCCCACGGTGAACGCGAACAGTCCGAGCCATGCAAGTGGCGCGGATAGCGAGTCTCCGGGCAACTCGAACACGGTCGTAGCGAAGTGCGCCGTGGGTTCCGCGACGAGCACCTTCTTGGCGAGGCCGATCAGGAAGCGCCGCACGCCGCTCGCGAACAGCGGCAGGTCGAGACGGCGCGCGAGGATCTGGGCCGCCACGTCGCGGTACCGCACGATCGGCCCCGCGATCAACTGCGGGAACAAACTGACGAAGAGCGCGAAGTCGAGCGGATTCCGCGCGGCGGGCACCTCGCGGCGGTACACGTCCACGAGGTAGCTCATGGACTGGAAGGTGTAGAAGCTGATGCCGATCGGCAGCAGCACGTGTTGCCACGCGTCGAATCTCGCACCGTCGCCCGCTATGGCGTTCCAGGATTCGACCAGCAAGTTGGCATACTTGAAGTACCCCAAGAGCGCGAGGTCGAAGGTGAGTCCGAGGGCCAACGTCCACCGCGCTGCTCGCGGCGGTCCGCGCGCCGCACCAGGCGCGCTCTGCATCCTTTCGATGGCGAGGCCGAGGGCCCAGTTGACGGCGATGGAAAGCAGCATCCACAGCACGCGCTCCTTCTCGCCGAACGCGTAGAAGAAGAGGCTTGCGAGCAGCAACAGGAGATTCTGCGGCCCCTGCCCCCAACCCGTCACCCGCGCGAAGCCGAGGGCCACGAAGTACCCCGCCAGCACCAGTGGCAGGAAGGCAAACAGGAACTCAGGGGTGCTGAAGAGCACGGGGAGGGAAGGGCGGGGGGTGCGAAGAGGATACGGAAGTCACCTGCCGATCAGGGACCCGCCAGCAGCCAGTTGGCCAAGGACAGGTAGATCAGCACGCCGCTCACGTCCGCCAAGGTCGTCACCAAGGGTCCGCTCGCACTGGCCGGGTCCAGCCGGAAACGCGAGAACAGGAAGGGCAGCGCCGTGCCCACGAGCCCGCCGAACAGCACCACCAACACCATTGTGGTCGAGATCACGAGCGCCAGCTCCGCGCCGCCCCGTGCCCACCCGAGCCCGGCCACCGCCAGGGCCATGGACAGCCCGAGGGCGCCGGCCACGGCTACTTCGCGCCCCAACAGGAAGAGCCAATCGGAGAGCGCCGCCTCGCCCGTCGCCAGGGCGCGCACCATCAGCGTCGCCGCCTGGCTGCCGGCGTTGCCCGCGGAACCCACCAGCAGGGGCAAGAAGAAAATCAGCGCCACGTGCCGCGCGAGCAGGCCCTCGAAAAGCGCCAGTCCGGCGCCGGAGAAGAGATTGCCGAACACCAACAAGAGCAGCCAGGGAACCCGTTTGCGGTAGAGCTCATGCAGTTTGGCCCGCTTGACACCGCCCGTCAGCTTGCCGACGTTCGCCGACTTGTAGAAGTCCTCGGTGGCGGCTTCCTCGGCCACATCCATCGCGTCGTCGTACGTCACGATGCCCACCAACGTGCCCGCGTCGTCGAGGATGGGCAGCGCCAAGAGGTCGTATCGCGCGATACGCCGGGCCACTTCCTCGGTGGGCTCATCCGCGCGCCCGTCGATCACCTCGCGCTGCATGAGGTCGCGCACCCGGCGTTCGGGCCGTGCGAGGAACAGATCGCGCAACGAGAGTGTCCCGAGCAGTTGGCGAGCTCCGTCGACGACATACGCCTGGTAGATGGTCTCCGCGTCCGGCGCCGAAAGCCGCAGCGCCTCCAACGCCTCCGCCGCCGTTTGCTCGGGCGCCAACACCGCGTAGTCCGACGTCATGATGGATCCCGCGGTGCCTTCGGGATAACTCGACAGGCGCCGCAGGTCCTCGCGCTCGGCGTGCGCCAGGCCTGGCAACAACTCGCGGCGCTGTTCGGGCTCCAGGCTTTGGAAGAGGTCCGCGCGCTCGTCGTGGCTCATGGCCTCGAAGAGGCGCGCCAACTCGCGACGCGGCATGTTCTCGGAGAGCCGCACTTGGTCCGCAGGTTCCAAGTAGCCGAAGACCTCGGCACGCTGCTCGCCCTCCAGCAGGCGAAGGACCCGCGGAGCGTCCTCCGCCGGCACGTTGGCCATGAAGTCCGCCGCATCCGCCGCGGGCACGCCCCGAAGCAACTGCGCCACACGCTCGAGGTCGCCCGCCTCCAGCGCGGAACGCACGAGTTCGGCATCCAGTTCGCGTTTCATGGCGAAGTCAGTTCGCTCCTGCACCAGCGCTCGCGCGCATGCGCTCCAACAGGCGGTCCGCCGCCACGAGGTGGGGCGACAGCACGAGGTTCACGCCGGCTTTCTCGAGCAGCGCCGCGTCCCGGTGACCGCGCGCAGTCGCGGCGATCTGACCGCGGTACCCGGCCGCACGCAGACCGTGGACCAACGCCAGACTCTCCTCGACGTGGGGAATGGCGGAGATTACCCACTGGATGTGTTCGATCGGCAGGGAACTGGCGATCTCCGGCTCGCCGGCGTCGCCGAACAGCACATCGACGCGGTTCTCCTTGGCCCAGCGGATCGCATCGGGATCGATGTCGACACCCAGCACACGCCGCCCCTCCTGCTGCAGCGAAAGGACCACACCCTGCCCGTGCCGCCCCAGTCCGAACACGACCGTGTGGGGCACCGCGTCCGACTGGGAATCCGCGGCTTCTGCCCTGGTCAGGTGCTTGCGCTCGAACAGCGCCAGGTGCGGTGCAAGGCGCTGGTAGAGCGCGCCGGAGTTGAGGATCAAGTAGGTGGAAAGCGCGATGGTCACCAGGGCCACCGCCGTGACGAGGCCCACGACCCCCGAGTCCACGTGCCCCACTTCCGCGCCGAGGGCCACCAGGATCAGGGAGAACTCGCTGATCTGCGCCATCGTCAGGCCTGCTAGGAACCCCGTGCGCGCGCGGTATCCCATGGCGCCCATGATGAGCAGCACGATCACGGGGTGACCGATCAGCACGAACACCGAGAGCACGGCCGCGGGCCAGAGCAGTTCCGCGGCCTGGCCGAGTTCGAGCTCCGCACCCAGCTTCAGGAAGAAAAACAGCAACAGGAAGTCGCGCAGCGAAACCAGTCGCGACGCGATCGCCTCCCGGTACGGTGTGCCCGCGAGCGTGAATCCCGCCAGGAATGCGCCGACTTCGCCGGAGAATCCCAGGGACTTCCCTGCCGCCGCCAAGCCAACCGCCCAGGTGATCGAGGCCAGCAGCAAGAGCTCGCGGCTCTTCGCCAGTCGCCCGAGGAGACTCGGCATCACGAAGCGCATGACGAACAACACGGCGCCGACGAAGGCAACCGCGCGCAGGGCCGTGCCCAGCATCGAACTCGCCACGCTGCCTTCAACCGCGGCACCGGCGCCGCCGAGCGAAGCCACTGCGATCAGTGCCACCACGACCACGATGTCCTGCACGATCAACACACCGACGGCGATGCGGCCGTGCAAGTCCTCGAGCTCGCGTTTGTCCGAGAGCAACTTGACGACGATGATCGTGGACGAAAACGTCAGCGCAAGCGCGAGGTACGCCGCTGGCAACCAGGTGAATCCCAGCGCCAGCGCGAGTCCAAAGCCCAAGATCGCCGTCAGGAAGACCTGTCCCAGGCCGGTCGCGAGGGCCACGGCGCCCGTGCTGCGCACCAACTTGGGATCGAGTTTGAGTCCGACCAGGAACAGGAGCACGGCGATGCCGAGCTCCGCCAGCAGCGCGAACTCTTCGCCACCCGAGACCCAGTCGAGACCTACGGGTCCGACCAGGATGCCCGCGCCGATGAAGCCGACGATGAGCGGTTGGCGCAGGACCAGCGCGAGCGCGCCCACGAGTGCGGCGACGACCAGAACGGCGGCCGTGCGGGTGAAGGCGTGGTCGAAAGCGGGGGGCATGGGCACGTGCCGCGCTGCCGCGACCCCAAGAGTTCTACCAACTGCCCGCAGCGGGAGTTCTGGACGGCTTCGCGCGCGTTCGGCTCCGGGACACCGGAGGAGCGCGCCGCGCTCAGGTCAACGTCGGTTCTTGCCGGGCTGCCAGAGCACGTCCCCGCGTCCCCGTTCGTTGGCGTGGCGCGCCATCACAAAAAGCAGATCCGAGAGACGATTCAGGTAGTGCACCACTTCCAGGTTGACCCGGTGGGTCTCGCTGGGCACTTCGCGCAGCGCCGTCACGACGCGCTCGGCCCGCCGCACGACCGTGCGCGCCAGGTGCAACCAGGCCGAAGTCTGCGTGCCGCCGGGCAGGACGAAGCTGTTGAGGGGCGAGAGGTCGCCGTTGAAACGGTCGATGTGGCCCTCCAGGCGGGCCGTGTACTCGGGCGGCACACGCAGGCGATCGCCCATTTCCCCGGGCACACACAGGTCGGAACCCACGTCGAACAGGTCGTTCTGCAGCTCCAGGATCAGCTCCCGGTACGCGCCGCCGCCGCCGTCCGCGACCACCAGTCCGAGTACCGAATTCGCCTCGTCCACCGTGCCGTAGGCCTCCACACGCAGGTGGTGTTTGGGCACGCGGCTGCCATCGCCCAGGCCGGTGGTGCCGTCGTCCCCGCTGCGGGTGTAGATGCGGTTCAGATGGACGGGCATGGGGCGCGCGGGGCTGGGGGGGAATGGGGCGGAGCGACCGTTGGCGAGGGTGATCCCGAGATCGTGGGGTCTATCGGCCAAGACGCCTTGTAGCCTTCCCGGATCCTCGCCTCAACGCCGGGCCCGGTTCCGAGGGTGGTCCGGTCCTCCTCACCCCCCGCCCGTCATCGGCCCACCGCAACCGATCCCTCCGTGCCTCCTGCCCCCGACCTGCATCTGGCCGGCCTAGCGCTGGTCGCCCGCTCCGTGGGGGGTATCGAGACCTGCATCGAGCTGCCCGAACTGCGCCTGTGTTTCGACCTGGGCCGCTGCCCCAAGACCGCCGTGGCGCGGCCCCTCGTGCTCTTCACCCACTGCCACATGGACCACCCGGGCGGTGTGGCCTACCACTGCGCGACCCGCGCGCTGATGGGCATGGCGCCGCCCGTCTACGCGGTGCCTCCGCACGCGGTCGAACCGCTGGCAGCGCTGTTCGAGGCATGGCGTCGGCTCGACGAGACGACCCTGCGCCACACCGTGGTGCCGGTGGCCCCGGGCGAGGACTTCACCGTAGGCCGCGATCTCGTGGCGCGGCCCTTCCGCTCGCCGCACTCGATTCGCTGCCAGGGTTACGGCCTTTGGCGCCGCAAGGCGAAACTGCGACCTGAGTACCACGGCCTTTCGCCGCGCGAGTTGGAAGACCTCCGCGTGCGTCAGGGTGTGGAGATCACCACACGCGTCGAAGAGCCGATCTTTGCCTTCACCGGCGACACGCGCATCGACGTGGTCGAGCGCGAAGAGGTGGTGCGCCGCGCGAAGCTCTTGGTGATGGAGTGCACCTTCCTCGACGACCGCGTGAGTGTCGAAGAGGCGCGCTCGACCGGCCACGTGCACATCGACGAGATCCCCGAGCGCGCGCACCTCTTCGAGAACGAAGCGATCCTGCTGACACACTTCTCGGCGCGGTACAGCCGTGCCGAGATCGTCGCGCTGCTCGACAAGAAGCTTCCGCCGGAGCTGCGCGCGCGCGTGACGCCGCTATTGCCGTAGGGCGAAAACCGTCGGGTTCATACGGGGCTGGCGGACGTCGGATCCAGGAGCCGCCGGATCTCGACGGTCCCCAGGCGGGCGCCCGGGTGTTTGGCGGCGATGGCGACCGCCGCATTGAGATCCCGCACGTCGACCATGAGGTAGCCGCCGAGGAACTCATGCGTTTCCGCGAACGGACCGTCCGTGACCAGGCGTTTGCCCTGGCGGATGCGAACGCTGGTGGCAGTCGTGACGGGATGCAACGGCGAGGCCGCGACGTACTGCCCGCGGCTCGCCAACTGCTGCATGTTCGCCGCAGCTTCGGCCTGCGCCGCGGCCAGCGCCGCGGGGCCCGCCGCTTCCCACTGCTCGGCGTCGTCGTAACAGAACAGCACGTAGCGGGTCACGCCGGGCAGCGGCGGCGAGTCGAAGCGGACGTCGGGGACACCGTCGAGCGGCTGTACCGGTCGGATCTCGATCGTGCCCCGCTGCGCCGGGGGGAACTCTGCGGCCACGGCGATGGCTTCGTCGAGGCTGGCCACGTCGATCAGGAAGAAGCCCCCCAACTGTTCCACGGTTTCGGCAAAGGGCCCAGCGGTGACAAGGACTTCCCCGCGCCGCACGCGCACGCTGGCGGCACTCGCCGCCGGCGGCAGGGGTGCGGCGGCGACGAGCTTTCCACGGGCGCGCAGTGCGTCGCACACCCTGTTCGAAGCGACCACGCAGGCCAGCGCCTCGTCGGGCGTCCACGCACTCTCCGCGACGTAGGCCAGCAGCATGTACTTCACGGTTGTTTCCCCGGGATCATCACCATCCAGCCGATGCCGAAGCGATCGGTCACCATGCCGTAGCGCGGCGAGAAAAACGTCTCCGCGAGCGGCATGTCCACCTGGCCGCCATCCGCCAATGCGGCGAACACACGATCCGCGTCGGCCGCCGAGGGCACACACAGCGCGAGGCGGAAGCCCAGCGGGTTGGGGCCATCCTGCGGGCCACCGCACCCGTCCGATCCCATCAGTGTCATCTCCCCCACCGTGAACTCGGCGTGCATGATCTTCGTGTCGTAGCCCGGCGGCAAGGTGCCGGCCGGCGGCGGCTCCGGGCAGTCGCTCCATTTGAGTACCAAGCCGACCTTGGCGTGCAACGCGTCGCGGTAGAAGTCGAGCGCTTCGCCGCAGCGGCCCCCGAAGAACAGGTACGGCTGCACGGTCGCCTTCGCCATCGCCAATTGCTCGCCGAGCTGTCCCTCCCGCGCTTGCAGTTCCGGTGTCATGACGGGGGCGAGGTCCTCGCAGCCGTACATAGGGCGGATCTCGATCTCGGACTCCTCGGGCATGGGATTGGGGCAGCGTTTGACCCACTCGATGGCCTCCTCCATCGACACCACCTCCCAGAGCCAGTAGCCCGCCACCAACTCTTTGGTCTCGGCGAAGGGTCCGTCGGTCACGATGCGATCCTTGCCGCGAAAGCGCACCCGCACGCCCTTCGAGGAGGGCTGGAGTCCGCCGCCGTCCTTCATGATCCCGGCCTCGATGAGCGCTTCGTTGAAGCGCCCCATCTCCTCGAACATGGTTTGTGTGTCTTTGCCGGGCTTGATACCGGCCTCGGAGGACTTGGTGGCTTTGACGAAAACTGCGACTTGCATGGTGGACTCCGGTTGCGGTTGGTCGGTGGGACGGGCGCACGGCGAGCGCGCGGTTCCGTCCCCGGGTTTCAGCAAGCAGTCGGGCGAGCCCGTTCCGATTCGACAGGAATCTCCGCCGCGGTGGGCGGTCCGACATAAACCCCTGACGAGCAGTCAGTTACATCTCGTCGCACCCTGCCAACTCGGCTAGACGGCGGGCCAGGAAGCGGCGCTCCGGCTCCTGCTGCGCGAGGGCCAGGGCGCGCCCGTAGGCGGCGATGGCCTCCTTCGATCGCTCGGTGCGCCGGAACAAGTCCCCGAGGGCCGAGTGGTAGAGGTGGTAACTCGACAGGGCCGGCGCCAGCGCTTCGACGAGCGGCAGAGCGGCCTCCGGCCCATCGCGCATCGAGATCGCGACGGCGCGGTTGAGCTCGACCACCGGCGAGGGTGCTGCTTCGAGCAACGCGTCGTACCAACCGACGATGCCCGCCCAGTCCGTGCGTTCGGCGGAGGGCGCCGCAGCGTGCCGAGCGACGATCGCAGCCTGGATCGTGTACGCACCGACGGGTTCGGCAGCGATGGCTCGCGCCAGCCAATCCTGCGCCTCGGCGATGCGGGCCTGGTCCCAGAGCGTGCGATCTTGGTCCGCGAGCAAGACCAAATCCCCATCCCCGTCGGTGCGCGCCGCCCGCCGCGCATCGTGGAACAACATCAACGCCAGAAGCCCGAAGGTCTCGGCGTCCGGATGCAAGGCACAGAGAAGCCGACCCAGGCGGATCGCCTCTTGGGACAGGTCGTCGCGCAAGTGTGCGGCGCCCGATGAGGCGGAGTAGCCCTCGTTGAACACGAGATAACAGACCGCCAGGGCCGCGTCGATGCGCTGGCGAAGCTCCTCTGGACCCGGGATGGCGAACGGAATGCGCGCGTCGCGGATCTTGGCCTTGCCGCGGACGATCCGCTGGGCGAGGGTCGGCGGCGCGACCAGGAACGCGGCCGCGATCGCCTCCGTCGTCAGCCCACAGACTTCGCGCAACGTCAACGCGACCTGCGTCTGGATATCGAGCGCCGGATGGCAGCAGGTGAGCACCAACCGGAGTTGGTCGTCGGCGATCTCCCGCTCCGAAACTTCGCCGTTGTCGGCCTGGATGGCTGCGATGCGGCTCTGCAACTCCGGTTCGAGCTCCCGCAGCGCCTTGCGCCGCCGGATGGCATCGATCGCCTTGAATCGCCCCGTCGACACCAACCAAGCCACGGGATTCGACGGAACGCCCGCCGCGGGCCACTGCGCCGTCGCGGCAAGAAACGCGTCCTGCACCGCGTCCTCCGCGAGCTCGAACTCGCCGACCAAACTGACCACACCCGCGAAGACGCGGCGGTACTTGTCGCGATACAGATCGGCAATCGCAGCGGAAGCGCTCATCGGTCGTGGATCGGCTCGAAAGTTGCGCTGACGCCGAGGCCGTGGCGCCGCCGCGCGCTTCGTCGAATGCGTGTTAGCCCTGCGGTTGCGGCGCGCCGTCGGGGCCGGCGCGGTGCTCCCACTCGGTCGCGCGATCGGCGGGGCCGCTCAAGCCGTAGTCCATCGGGTCCTTCGGGTTGCCGAGGGCGCGCATGATTTGGTGCCACGCGCGGGCGTCGCGCGTTTCGAGTTCGGCGCGCGCGAAAACGCGGCGCACGGATGCCTGGATCAACTCCGCGGCCTGGGGGCTGTTCGCCACCGAACCCAGGGTCTCGGCCACGTGCTCGATCAGGTACGCCCGTTTCGCGCCGACCAGGGCCTCGCCGCCCGAACGGCGCGCGCGCGCGCGTTCGGCGCGGTACAGGCTGTAAAGCACGACCGAGACGGCCATGGAGAGGTTCAACGAGCCGTGTTCGGAGCTGCAGGGCAGGTAACACAGCTCCTGCACCGCATCGCACTCGTCGCTCGAAAGGCCGTCGACTTCGCTGCCGAACACCAGCGCGACACGCTCGCTCGGTTCTTCGCTCCACGCGCGCGCGTCGCCGGCGCGCTCTTCCCACGGCACGTGCAAGCGGTGACGCCGCGCGCGGGCCGTGAAGGCGAAACTGCGTGTTTGGTCCAGGAGCGCCTCGGGCAGGGAATCGAACACCAGCACCTTCTTGGCCGCCGCCTCGACGCCGTGGGACATCTGCTCGAACTCCGGGTGCACGAGCATGGAACGTCGCTGCGGCGCCACGAGGGCCAACTCGCAGGGGCCGAAGTTCGCCGACGCGCGCAGCGCCGCGCCGACGTTGCGGGGCCCCTTGGGCCGCACGAGGATCACGCGTTTCATGGGGCGCGAAGTGTCACGCCTTTCGGCCCCGAAATCACGCCTCGGGCGCTGCGATTCACTGGACGGCGATTCACTGGCTGGCAATTCACTGGCTGGCAAATCACTGGCCGGCGGGCAGGGAGGCGAGGTAGCGCCGTGCGGCGGCGAGGGCCTCGGCTCCCGCTGCATCCAGCGGGCCCTGCTCGAGCCGACCCGGCGCGGCTCCCACACGCGTGATCCGCAGGGACCCTGGGGGCGGGGGCGCGGCCGGCGAGAAGAGGTCGTCGAAGTGCCCGCCGAAAGGCCCGAGGTCCAGGGGTTGGCGCGCCGGCTGGGGGCCGGGAGCCAGCGTTTCGCCGAGCCATAGCGGGGCCGCGCAGTCCGCGGGCCGCACCAGTTGCACGGCGGCTCCGCGCCGAAGCACCGGCACCAGTAGCTTCGCTCCGGGTTCGAGTCGCACGGGCAGCGGCGCGCCCGCCGGCTGGCCCAGGAGGTCGCCGCTCGGCCCGAGGAGCATCCACTCCACACGCGGGGCGTCGGGCGCGCATTCGATGCAGAGCGCGTCTCCCGGGGGCGGCACGTCTGGCCGTGCGTCCTCGCCCCCGAAGGTTTCGCTCACGAAGGCAAGGCCTCCCGGCAACAGCCGATGTGTGCGCGCGACGTGCCCCTCGCGCGCCCACGACAGGCCGACGGTGGCGCCGAAGGTGCGTTCGGCGAGCGGCGGGCGCGGGCCGATCAGGGCGCGCGCCAGTTGGACCGCGCTGGCGTCCATGCCCGGAACGCCGCCTTCGAGGGCCAAGTGCGGCACGCTCCAGGCGCCGGGTGAAAACGGCTCGCCGGCGACCGCGGGCCAACCCGGCGCGGGCAGACCGACCACGATGAGGTGCGCAGGTGGTGTTTCGAGCGCCGCGAGCAACGCCGAGAGGGCAGCGATTTGCGCGGCGACGGCGGCATCGCGGCGCGCGGCCTCGAGGATCTCCGCCTCGGGTGAACTGCGCCGCCGCGCGAAGGTCTCGGCGAACTCGACCGCGGCCTCCGCGCCGCCGCCCGGTGCCGACAGCTTCGGACCCCACACGAGTTTCGCTTGGGTGCCCTCCAACCGGACGCGAAGGTGCGGCACGAGAGCGGCGGCCGGTGGCTCGGAATCGCGCTGGAACGCGACGACCACCAGCAGTTCGCCGCCGCTCGCCCGCGCGGCCGCGGACCGCTCGACGAGGCCCGCGACGAGTGGGTCCGCAGCGCGCTGCTGGCTGATCGCCGGTGCGTCCCACACTTCGAAACCGCGCCCGAGGCCGCAAATGTCGTCGCCGAACTGTGGCGCGGCGAGTGCGGCGAAGGCCCGCCCGCCGCGCGCGGACAGGTTCTGGGCCAAGGTGGGCACGTGGGGAGCGAGGCGCTCCGCGCCGCTGTCGCGCACCGACAGGAGGCCGTGCGCGTCGGGCGCGAGCCCCGTGAGCCACGTCGCCAGGGTCGCGACCGCCGAGGTGGAGGGTGGCAACCGGTGCTGCCAGGGAGCGCCCCGGGCCGGATCGAGCGGGGCCGGCCAGCCCATGCGCGCGGCCGCGGGGCCGACGTGCTCGGCGGCGAGGCCGTCCAGCAACACGAGCACAACGACCTTCGCGGCGGGCCCGTCGCCGGGCGCGCCACCGCGCGCGGCGTCGGTCGCCGCCGTGTCCGCCGGCCCGCAGGCACCGAGGGCAAGGAGCAGCGCCAGTCCTCCCCACCCGCGTGGGCGCCCAGCCGGGAGCCAGCGCGCCCACCGGCCCGCTCGCCTCGCGCGCGGGACCCACCACCCCCGCCCAGCCGCCCCGGAGACCACGCCCGGCGCGTCCGGTTTCACTTCGCGCTCCCACCCCATCGCAAAAGCCTAGTGCACCGGCGCTTGCGAGCTTCGCACCGCGGCCGCGAAGCGCTCCGCGGACCGCCGAAACGCGCGGCTCGAACCGCTCGCCGGCGCGGCATCGATCGTGCGCCCGGCCGTCAGGGAGCTCCGGCCGCGGAACGGGTCGCCGCCAGCACTGCCTCGAACTGCGCCGGGTCGGGGTTGCCGCCCGACAGGATCGCGGCGACGCGCAGCGGGCCGCCCGCGCGGTGGAAAAGTTCCTCGGGTAGGGCGCGCGCGAACACGGCGGCGGCCGCGGCGGCGCCCGCGGGCTCGAGGCGCCAGCCCGTGCGAGCGACGATTTGCGCTTGGGCGGCGAGGATCGCGGCGTCGGAGAGGACACACATGCGCGCGCCGAGGCGGTCGGCGATTTCGCGGTTCAACTCGCCGGCGTACGGCGGCGTCAGGCCCTGGATCGAACTCGTGACGCGCTCGAGCACCACCGATCGCCCTGCCACGAGGGCCTTCGACATGCCGGGCGCGCCCTCGGGCTCGACGCCCAAGAGCACCGTTCCGCCGCGCGGCGCCCCGGCGCGATCGGCCAGCGCGGCGAGCGCCAGGGCACTGCCCGCGAGCAACCCGCCGCCGCCGACGGGCACGACTAGGAGCTCGACCTCCGGCCAGTCCTCGAGGATCTCGAGCGCCGCCGTGCCAGCTCCGGCCAGGGTGCGCTCCGCGTTGTAGGGATGGATCTCGACCGCCCCCCGCTCGACCCGACGGCGGCATTCGGCCTCGGCCTCCGTGCGGTTCTCCGCCAGCACGACCTCGGCCCCGTGGGCGCGCGCCGCCTCGATCTTCGACGCGTAGGAATTCGCCGGCATGCAGATGCACGCCGCCACCCCGGCTTGTTTCGCCGCCCAGGCCAGGAGGGCCCCATGGTTGCCCGAGCTGGCGGCCACGACGCCGCGCTGGCGCTCCTCGGCGCTGAGCTGCGCGATCTGGTTCCACGCTCCGCGGGCCTTGAACGCGCCGCCGACCTGCTGGCACTCCAGCTTCAGCCGCAGCTCCACCCGCGGATCGCCGCCGTCGAACGCGACCAAATCCGTACGCCGCACGACGCCGTGCAAGCGCGCCTTCGCTTCGAGCACCGCGCGGGGATCCACCATCGCGCCCATGGTACGGCGGCGCCCCCACCGCGGACGCCGCCGTAGACTCGTGGGCTCCATGGCCCCCGCCGCCCCCATCGTCTCGGCCCTGCCCTTCACGGGCCCCTTCCTGCTCGCGCCCATGGAGGGTGTCACTGAGCCCTGCTTCCGCGACCTGGTGCTCTCCCTGCACCGTCCGGAGGAGCTGGGCGGCGCGTTCACGGAGTTCGCACGGGTGGTCGACAGGCCCTTGCCCCGGCGCACTTTGGCCGAGCATTTGGGTGCGCGCCGCCACCCCATGCCGGTCGGACTGCAGCTCATGGGTTCGGACACGGACGCCCTGGCGCGCACGGCGGAGCGGGCCGTCGCCGCGGGCGCGCCGCTCGTGGACCTCAACTTCGGATGCCCGTCCAAGGGCGCCCTGGCCGGCTGCGCGGGATCGGCGCTCCTCGACGACCCGCCCCGGGTCGAGGCGCTCGTGCGGGCCGTGGTCGACGCCGTGCCTACGACGCCGGTCAGCGCCAAGATCAGGGCCGGCGGGCAGGACGACCGCCTGCTCGAGGACCTCGCGCGGGCGGTGGAGGCGGGGGGCGCCCAACTCTTGACAGTGCACTGCCGGACCCGCGCCGAGGCCTACCGCGACACGGCGGACTGGGGACGGCTCGAGCGGGCCGTAGCCGTGGTATCGATCCCCGTGTGTGGGAACGGCGGCGTCGCCGTGCACGGGGACCTTCGGCGGCTTCTCGAGCGCACGGGCTGCCGCTTTGCGATGGTCGGACGTGCGGCCCTGGGCGACCCGTGGATTTTCTCGGGCCACGAGGCCAGCGGAGCCGAATCGGCGCGGTTCCTACTCGACTACGCCGCGGCCCTGCGCGGGCAGCGGGGTGCGTCCCCGCGCGCCGTCGCGGGACGTGTGAAGCAGCTCCTCGCCCACTGGACGGCCGGCGATCTGGTGGGTGGCGACCGGCGCTCCTGGCTGACGGAAACCGATCCCGAGCGGCTCTTGGGGCGCCTCGGGGCGGTCGCCGCCGAATAGGCCGCCCGCGCTTCCCATGGGGCCCCCGAGAGCGGATACTCTTCGCCCCCATCGGGCCGCCCGGCCCGGCGGATTCGTACCCCTCCACCCGCGGCCGCCCGGGCCCGGATCCCCCTCGGCACCGTCCGACGAGCGCTAGAGCCCATGTCGAGTTGGTCCCACGTCGAGAGCGAAACGCTCTACAACATCGCCAACTGGGGCGGTGGATTCTTCCGCGTGGGCAAGCGCGGGAACGTCCTGGTCTACCCGGAAGGCAAGAACGGCGACGAAAGTCGCGGCGTCGACCTTTACGAGGTGGTGGGCCAACTGCAACGCCGCGGTCTCGAGCTGCCGCTGCTCCTGCGTTTCGACGGCGTGCTGCGCAGCCGTGTGCGCCAGATGTGGGAGGCCTTCGACCGGGCCCGCGAAGAGTTCGGCTACGAGGCGCCCTACCGCGGCGTGTTCCCCATCAAGGTGAACCAGCAGCGCCATGTCGTCGAGGCGATGTTGGCCGAGGGTCGCAAGTACGGCATGGGCCTCGAAGCGGGCAGCAAACCCGAGCTCCTGGCTGTGCTGGCGCTGCTCTCGGGCGAGAACGCGATGGTGGTCTGCAACGGCTACAAGGATCGCGAATACGTCGAGACGGCGCTGCTCTCGAGCCGCCTCGGACTCGAACCGATCATCGTGATCGAGAAGATCACCGAGCTGAAGACCGTGCTCGACGCCGCGCGCGAACTGAAGGTCAAACCGTCGATCGGCGTGCGCACGAAGTTGTCGTTCTCGGGTTCCGGACGCTGGAAGGACAGCTCCGGGGACCGCTCGAAGTTCGGCCTCACCACGCGCCAGATCGTGGAGTTGGTTGAAGCGCTCAAGGCAGTCGACATGCTCGACTGCCTGGTGCTCTTGCACTTCCACATCGGCAGCCAGATCACGAACATCCGCACGCTCAAGAACGCGATGCGCGAGGGCACCCGCACGCTCACGGGCCTGCGCGAGATGGGCGCCAACATCCAGTACTTCGACGTGGGCGGCGGTCTGGGCATCGACTACGACGGCTCCAGCACCAACTTCGATTCGTCGATGAACTACTCCCTGCAGGAGTACGCCAACGACGTGGTCTACCACCTGGCCGAGGCCTGCCGCGACGCGGACATGCCCATGCCGACCATCGTGACCGAGTCGGGTCGGGCCCTCAGCGCCCACCACGCGGTGCTGGTGGCGGACGTACTCGGTGTCACCGACTTCGGCGGCACCGGCGGTGTGGCCAAGGCTGGCGACGACGAGCACGAACTGGTGCGCAACATCGCGTACGTGACCGAGAACGTCACGGCAAAGAACTACTTGGAGAGTTACCACGACGCGGGACAACTGCGCGAAGAGGGCATGACGCTCTTCAACGTGGGCCAACTCTCCCTGCCCGAACGCGCCCGCGTGGAAGAGTTCTTCTGGCGCACCTGCGAGAAGATCCTGCGCATCACGCGCCAACTGGCCTACGTGCCCGACGACCTCGCGAACCTGGAGCGCGACATGGCGGACACGTACTTCCTCAACTTCTCGCTGTTCCAGTCGATGCCCGATTCCTGGGCCATCGGCCAACTCTTCCCGATCCTGCCGATCCACCGGCTCAACGAAGAGCCGACGCGCCACGCCGTGCTCGCGGACATCACCTGTGACTCGGACGGCAAGATCGACCGCTTCATCGACCTGCGCGACGTGAAACGCACCCTGGAGCTGCATCCGATGCGCTCCGGCGAGAACTACGTGTTGGGCATGTTCCTGGTCGGCGCGTACCAGGAGATCCTCGGCGACATGCACAACCTGTTCGGCGACACGAACGTCGTGCACGTGGACATCGGCGACGACGGCAAGCCGGTCATCAAACACGTGGTGCGCGGCGACCGTGTTCAGGAAGTGCTCTCCTACGTCGAGTACTTCGAGCCCGATCTGATGGCAAACGTGCGCCGCAGCATCGAGAAGGCCCTGGCCGAGGACCGCCTCTCCTTCGAGGAGTCCGCCGCGCTCTTGCGACGTTACGAGCAAGGCCTCGCGGGCTACACGTACCTCCAGAAGTCTCCCGATTGATCCCCCGATTCCCCATGCAGATCCAAGACGGTTGCATCGTCAGCCTGGCATTCCAAGTGTTCGACGAGGCCGGCGAACTGCTCGAGGCGAGTGACGCCGCCGAGCCCATCGTCTACGTGCACGGCCAGGGCGAGATCGCGCCGGGCTTGGAGTCGGCGCTCGAAGGCCGTCGGCGCGGGGAACACCTCGAGCTGACCCTCGCGCCCGAGGACGCCTATGGCGAGTACGACCCGGCCGAGTTGCACGCCATCCCGCGCAGCGACCTTCCCGAAGACGTCGAGATCAAGGTGGGCGACTGGCTGCCGCTGGAACTGGAGCCGGACGAAGGCGAGGAGTTCGAAGGCCTGGACGAGGTCGAAGTGCGTGTGGTCGGCGTGGACGCCGAATCCGTGACCGTGGACCTGAACCACCCCTTCGCCGGCAAAACGCTGCGCTTCGTGGTCGACGTGCTCGACGTCGCCGAAGGCCAAGAAGAAGACGACGCCTGAGCCGCGGGTCGAGCTCGGCGCGCGGGGCGCAAGCGCGGGCCGGGTGCGCGGGCCGGGTGCGCGGGCCGGGTGCGCGGGCCGGGTGCGCGGGCCGGGTGCGCGGGCCGTGTGCGCGGGCCGGGTGCGCCCGTGTTCAGGCCAGCGGCGCTCGGGTTGCGATGCCGCGGTCGGGGATCGACAGGAAGCGGCGCAGGAATGCGCGGCCGGCGTAGATCAGCGGTGTGTCGAGCAGCGCCAGGACCACCTTCACCAGGTACACGGCGACGATAACTTCGAGGATCGCCGACCACGAGAAGTCCAAGGCGAAGCGCAGGAAGATGCCGTTGACGATGGCGGTGTCGACGAGCTGGCTGATGAGCGTGGAGCCGTTGTTCCGGAGCCACATGTGGCGTCCCTTCGTCAGCCGCCACCAGAAGTGGTAGAGGCGCACGTCGAACAGTTGGGCCACCAGGTACGCAGCCATCGAGGCAAAGAGCAGGATCTGCGGGTTGTAGAAGCTGATCTCGAACGCACGCTGCATCTCGCCCGAGTCCGTCACCCCCAGTTGGGGCACGGTCCAGAAGTCACTCGGCGGCAGAGCCCGCGCAATGGAAACGAGCACGAGCATCAATAGGCTCATCGCAAAGCCGACGAGCACCATGAAGTCGGCCCGCTTGCGTCCCCAGATCTCGCTCACCAGATCCGTCAGCAAGAAGGTGAGCGGGTAACTGATGATGCCGGTGGTCAGCGTCAGGGCACCGCTGCCGGGCATCCAACTGGGGCGGCCGTCGGGAAAGAGGGCGAACAACTTGACCCCGATCACGTTGGTCAACACCAACACCACTGCAAATGCGGCGGTGGCGAAGGCGAACGCACGCTCCCGGCGCAGGACCACTGCCGCGGGCACGGGATCGGGTGCGTCGCCTTGGGTCCGGTCAGGGGCGACCCGCTGGGGGGAGGCGGTGGGCATGGGGCGGCGCGGAATCGATGGCCCTGCTAAGGACAGTCAGGGCGCGCGGCCACTCTAGTCTCCAACGTGGGTGACCAGAGGGATCCTGTGCCGCGAGCCCTGACCTGCACCGGAGCTTACGTCCAAGATTTTCCCCGGACAAGGGTGATTTTTCGGAACGGGGCCGCCCAGGGCGTAGACTCCGCGCCCCAAGCCCCCCATCGACCCCATGCAGCCCACCCTCCAGCACCTGGCTTCCCTGGACGAGGATCAGTTCCTCGCCGTCTACGAAACCCTCTCGTCCCAGGGTTTTGGACCCCTCGACGGCGAAGTGGCAAAGGCCCTGAAGTTTCGGCCCCAGGCGATCCGGAAGTTGCCGCTCGCCCAGCGCGCCAAGAAGGGCCGGCAGTTGCTCCTGGCCGCGCGCAACGCCGAACTGGCCTACGAACTGCTCGGCACCTACCTGTTCGCCACGAAACGCGAGTTGGTGACCGACTTCCTCGACGCCACCGGAGTCGAGCACGAGGACGGTGTCGTCGAGGAGACCCACTCCAACTTGCCGGACGCGGAGAAGATCCCCGCGGCCATCGCCGAGTTGGACAAGAAGTACGAGCCCAGCCTCGTCACGCTGTACCTCTGCATCTCGGCCCAGACGTGGCCGGAGATCGAGTCCTTCGAGCGGCTCTGGCGCGAGCGTTCGGGACTGACCGCGGCCTGAGATCGGACGCGGCCGCGACTACTTGGCACGCTCGACGAAGTGCCCGTCGCGGGTGTCGATGCGGATGCGGTCCCCCGCTTCCACGTACGACGGCACCTGCACTTCGACGCCGGTTTCGACCTTGGCCCACTTCATCTGGGCGCGGGCGCTGCCTCCGGCCACGTGCGGGTCCGCTTCGATGACGCGCAGGTCCACCGTGTGCGGCAGCACGACGTCGACGATCTTGCCGCGCACGGAGATCGCACGCAGGCCCTCGATGCCGTCGATCAGGTAACCGACGCCATCGCCCAGGTCCTCGGGCCCGAGGTCGAACTGCTCGAAGGACTCGGTGTCCATGAAGTGCCAGCGGGAGCCGTCCGAGTAGAGGTAGGAGATCGGCCGCTGCTCGATGTCCACCACCTCGTACTTGCCGCCGGTGCGGATCGACTCGCTGATCAACTGCCCCGTCTCGACATGGCGCAGTTTGGTCTTGGCAATCGTGTTGCCGCCGCGTGCCGTGGGCGTCGAGAAGCTGACGTCGACGATCAGGTACGGACCGTCCTTGTAGACGATGCAGAGGCCCTTCTTGAACTCGTTGACTTCGATCACGTTCGTCGTTTTCGTTAGGGGGCGAGGAGGCGAGCGGTGGAGCTGAGCTGGGCCTTGGCCGCGGGGTCCACGGGCGGAAACGGCACGTCGTGCACGGACGTCGTCGGGAACAGGTGCACGTGCACGTGGCGCACCTCCCAGCCGTGCACGGCCACACACACACGGGTGGCGCCGAGGACTCGCTCCAACTTCTTCGCGACCTCGTGCGCCGCGGCCCAAAGGGCTTGGTAACGCTGCGGCGGGAGGTCGAAGAGGTAGTCGCTCCCCACCTTCGGAATCACCAGGGTGTGGCCCACACAGCGCGGGTTGATGTCGAGGAAGGCGAGGTGGTCCCCGTCCTCCCACACGCGGTGGCAGGGGATCTCGCCTGCGAGGATCTTGTCGAAGATGGTGCCCATGGGGGAGGGAACAGCATGCCGCACGGAGGCGCCCCGGTCGAGTCCGCCGAGTCTCCGCAGCGGCGGACGTCAGCGCGCGCGCAGGACGGGGCGCGCAGGGCCCCGGGGCGGCGGCTGGCAGCGCGGGCAGATGTGGGTTCCGCGCTGGCCGACGACGAGCCGGCGGATCTTGGTGCCGCAGCGCCTGCAGGGCTCGCCGCCGCGGCCGTACACCAGGAACTGTTCCTGGTACGCACCCGGCTGGCCGTTGGGCGTGCGGTAGAAGGTGTCGAAGCTGGAGCCCTCGCGCTCGATGGCCGCGCGCAGGGTCCCCTGGATCGCCGCGTGCAGGGCGTGCGCCTTCGCCGCGCTGACCCGGTTGGCGTGCACGAGGGGGTGCAAGCCAGCCTGGAACAGGCTTTCGTCGACGTAGATGTTGCCGAGGCCGGCCACGAAGCTCTGGTCGAGCAGCAGCGGCTTCAAGTGGCGCCGTTTGGCGCGCAGCTCCTCCAACAGCAACTCAGGCGCAAACGCGTCCGAAAGCGGCTCGGGGCCGAGCACCCCGAAGACGTCCTCGGGCCGGCGCGCGGCGAGCACCCGGCCGAACTTGCGCACATCGACGAAACGCAGCTCGCGGCCGTCATCGAGGGTGAGCGCGAGGCGGCACCACGGTCCGCAGTCGGCACTCGGCTCCTCCACGTGGAATCGCCCGCTCATCCGCAGGTGGGCGACGAGGCAGCCGTCCGCCGCGCCCGCGCGCTCCAGGTCGAACACCAGGTACTTGGCGCGGCGCCACAGGCCAGTGACGCGGCGCCCCACGACGGCCTTCCCGAACGCCGCGGGCGAGCCCCCCACGGTGGGTTTCCACGGGGCCCGCACGGCGCGGATCTCGCGCCCCACGACGTCCGGCGCGAGGAGGCGCGCCACGGTTTCCACCTCCGGCAGTTCGGGCACGGGGTCTGTGTAGCGCCGCAGGTGGGGCCCCCGCCAGTGGTGGCCCGGGATGGCGCCCGGTCGCCGCCGATCGGAGGGGATGCGCGGGATAGACTTCGCGGTATGGGCAGAGCGCTGTTGGGGGCCCTGGGGGGCGGTTTGCTGGCGCTGTTTGGCAGCGCCTGCGGGTCGGGTGAGGTCGAGGCCGCCGGCCCGGCTCCGATCACCCCCACCTACGTAACCCTCGCGGGTCCGGCCCGGGGCACCGTCAAGGACCCGCTGGGCCAGCCCGTGGCCGGGATCGACCTCCGACTGCGCCGGGGCGCCCGCACGGTCGCGCGGACGACCAGCGCGGCGGACGGCAGCTTCGAACTGGTCCCGGCGTCCGACCTCCAACCCGGACCCGGCGCGTGGCGGGTGCAGGTGGAACCGCCCCTGGGCTGGGCTGCGGAGCCCAAGAGCCAGTTGCTGGACCCGACGGGCCCAGAAGCCGTGGCCTTCGCGGTGCGTCCCCCGCCGGAGCGGCCTCCGGTTCCGACCTGGGACGTGCGCCTCGACTTCGTCGGTCCCGTGGACCTGCCGCGGGTCGGCTGGCAAGTGGAGCTGTTCCGGGAGCAGCCCGGCTCCTGGCCGACCCCCGTCGGACTGGGCGAGTACCGCCCGGGGTCGCCCCCCACCGCTCGTTTTGAAGGATTGCCGCCCATCGACGCCGGCGCCCCCCTGCGCTTGGTCCTGACCCGGGAAGACGGGCTCTGGTACGGCAGCGCCGGTTTGGCCGCGCCCGCCGAGGGTCAGCCTGGGCCGTACGTGCCCGTCGTGGTGCAGGGGCGTGCGCTCGTGCACGTGGCGGTCCAGGGGGCGCAGGCGGCGGGGCGGGTGCTGTGGGCGACGGAGCTGGACGGGCCCGCGGAAGCGTGGCTGGCCGCCGGCGCGCCGGCGGAGGGTCGGCCGGAACACGGCGCGCAGATCCTGGTGCCCGCCGAGGGTCGCACGACGTTGGGGCCGCTCGAGGTCGGCACGTGGTTGCTCTGGCTCGAGCACGAGGGGCGCGCGGGCGCGCCGCAACGCGTCGATTTGGAGCCGGGGCGCGCGCTCGAAGTTTGGCTCGACGCGCCGTGACGCGCCGTGACGCGCCGCGCGCGCGGCCGCGCACCCGCTGGCGCGGCCCTGCGGGAAACCGCAGGATCTTGCGCATGGACAGCATCGCGTTCGGACTGATCGTCGGATTGATCCTGTTGGTCGTGGGCGCCGAAGGTCTCGTGCGCGGCGCGTCGGCGCTGGCGCTGCGACTCGGTTTGACACCTCTTGTCGTCGGACTCACGGTGGTGGCATTCGGCACGAGCACGCCGGAACTCGTCGTGAGTCTCGAAGCGGCGATGGCGGGGAGGGGAGCCATCGCCGCCGGCAACGTCGTCGGTTCGAACATCGCCAACATCGGCCTGATTCTGGGGTTTGTGGCCATCCTTCGGCCGATGAGCGTGCAGGCGCAGCTCGTGCGCCTCGACCTGCCACTGCTTGTGGGTGTGTCGATCCTCATGCCCGCGCTGCTCTGGGGTGGGCTGCTGCGGTGGGAAGCGGCGATCCTCGCCGCGCTCTTGCTCGTCTACGTGGGCGTCGCCGTTCGCCTGGCGCGGCGCGACGCCAAGGCATCGGCCGCGATGGGCACCGATGCGGTGCCGCGCAAACCCGCGAGTCTGCCCATGCAACTCATCTTCATCGCGGGCGGACTCGGGCTCTTGATCTACGGCGCGGACCTGTTCGTCGAAGCGGCCGTGCGGGCCGCGCGTGAAGCGGGTGTGTCCGAGCGTGTCGTGGGGTTGACGCTCGTCGCCGTGGGCACGAGCCTCCCTGAGTTGGCCACCTCGCTGATCGCGGCGTTCCGCGGCGAGAGCGACCTCGCGGTGGGCAACGTCGTCGGTTCCAACCTGTTCAACGCCCTGGGCATCCTCGGCATCGCCGGCCTGGTGCACCCCCTGGCGGACAGTGGGTTGGCGCCGCTCGACCTCGGCATGATGCTGCTTTTTGCGGTGCTCCTGCTGCCCCTGGCGAAGTCCGGCCTCGTGATCTCGCGCAAGGAGGGGCTCCTTTTCGTCGCGATCTACGGGGTGTACATGGTGCTCCTGGCCCGGGGTTAGGCGGCCCCTCCGCCGGGCGCGCCTCGACCGCCAGAGAACCCGGGGCGACGGCGGGGCGCCGGGCCCGTTATTCTTCTGCCCATGGCCCCCTCGCCCCCGCGCGCCACGAGCGCCCGCGCCGCGCTCGCCGCTGCACCCGCCACGGGCGTGACCTACGTCGTCGCCGAAGCGGCCAAGCTCGGCTTCTCGAACGGTCACCCGGACTGGGCCAACCTGGCGCAGGGGCAACCGGAGTCGGGGCCGATCGAGGGTGCGCCGCCGCGGCTCGACCGCCTGGACGTGTCCCTCGAAGTCCACGCGGCCGGGCCGGTCAATGGCGTCGAGGAGCTGCGCGAGCGCATCGCCGCGCACATGAATCGGCTGTACCGGCGCGGCAAGGCGTCGCAGTACACCGTCGACAACGTGGCCGTCGGCCAGGGTGGGCGGCTCGCCGTTGCCCGGGCCCTTGCGCCGCTCAGCAACTACGAAGTGGGTTACGTGCTGCCCGACGCGACGGCGTACGAGGAGCTCTCCGGCCTGCGCCTCGACCGCGCCCACGCACTTGCGATCCGCGCCGCACCCGAACGCGGCTTCGTGGTGTCCTCCGAGTTGCTGCTGTCGGAGCTAGACCGCCACCACCTGTCCGCGCTGCTGCTCGCGAACCCCGCGAACCCCACGGGGAACCTGATCGAGGACGCGGACCTCGCCGCGCTGGTCGCGGGTGTGCGCGAGCGCGATGCCTTGCTCCTGCTCGACGAATCGGCCAACCAGTACGTATGGACACCGGAGGGAGGCGCCGGTGCCGCGCCGGTCAGCGCCGCCAGCGCCGTCGAGGACGTGGACGAGGACCCCGTGCTGCTCTTCGACAGTTTGGGCAAGAACTTCCGCTACCCCGGGTGGCGGCTGGGTTGGACGGTGGGCCCCGCGTCGCTCATCGAGGCGATCCGTCGCTCGTCCAACGCACTCGACGGCGGCGCATCGAGGCTCTCGCAGGCGGCGGCGCTGCTCGTGCTGGAGCCCGAACGCGCGGACCAGGAGACCCACGCGACACGTGTGCACTTCGCCAAGAAGCGCAAGCTGATGATGCGGCGCCTCCTGGAGCTCGGCATCGCCGTCGACGCGCCGCCCCGGGGCGGCTTCTCGTGCTGGGGATCGGTGGCGGAACTGCCGGCTCCGTTCCACGACGGCATGACGTTCTTCCGCAAGGCGCTGCAATACCGTGTGCTGACGGTGCCGGGCCGTTTCTTCGACGCGGGGCTCGAGCCCGAGGAAGACACCTACGCCGACTGGGTGCGGTTCTCGTTCGCCGCGTCCATCGACCAACTGCGCATGGGATTGGACCGTTTGGCGCAGATGCTGCGCGGCGAGTGAACAGCCGCCCGATGTGGCGGGAGCCGACGTAGCCATGCCAATCGACCTCGGCTACTGGCCCCAACTCCTGTTCTCCGTCGCGGTGCTGACGATCTCGTTGGCGACGGCCCTGCACGCGCTGCTGCGCAAGCGCCACTCGCGCTCGGCGGCGGGGTGGATCGCGCTCTGCCTCTTCTTTCCGCTGCTCGGCGCGACCCTCTACTGGCTGATCGGTCAGAACCGCATCTATACACGCGCGGAGAAGCTGAAGGGTGCGTGGCCCTCGGCGACTCACTCGATCGACGGTTGCCCGGTCACGCGAGAAACCCTTTCGGCCGTGACCGAGGATCCGGCACAACTGGAGACACTCTTCGCCATTGGCCGCGCCGGCGACGCCGTGACCCGCAGGCCACTGGTGCCGGGCAACCGGATCACGCCGCTGCGCAACGGCGAGGAAACCTACCCGGCCATGCTGCGGGCCATCGCCGGTGCGAAGGAGCGGGTCTATCTCGTAACCTACATCTTCGACGGCCGCCGCTGCCTCGCGGAGTTTGGCGCGGCGCTCGAAGCGGCCGTTCGGCGCGGTGTGGACGTGCGCCTCCTGATCGACGGCGTCGGCGAGCTCTACGGCTGGCCGCGTGTCAGCCGCTACATGGCCAAACGCGGTGTGCCCGTCGCGCGGTTCCTGCCGTTCTCCCTGTCCGCGAAGGGCCTGCACATCAACCTGCGCAACCACCGCAAGATCCTGGCGGTGGACGGCGCGGTCGGCTTCACGGGCGGCATGAACCTGCGCGACGTGCACTACGCCGACGGTTCGCCCGCGGACGACGCTGTGCGGGACCTGCACTTCGAGGTCGAGGGCCCCATCGTTTGCGAGATGGAGGCGGCGTTCCTCGAGGACTGGGGATTCAGCACGGCGCGCTCCGACCTGCGCCCGCCCAGTCCGCCGGCGCCACCCGCCGGCCGCGCGGTGTGCCGGGCGGTGCAGGACGGCCCCAACGAGGACTTCGACGCGCTCCACTGGACCCTTCTGGCAGCCGTCGCCGCCGCGCGGGGCGACGTGCGCATCGTCACGCCGTACTTCATCCCGAGCCGCGAGTTGGTAGCCTCCCTGGCGACCGCCGCGCTCTCCGGGGCTTCGGTCCGCATCCTGATTCCCGAGCGCAGCAACCTGCCGTACGTGGATTGGGCGAGCCGCGCGATGGTTGGGGAGCTCTTGGAACGGGGTGTGCGCGTAGGCTTGCAGCCCAAGCCTTTCCCCCACACCAAGTACCTGGTGGTCGACCAAGTCTTCTCCTCCATCGGATCCGCCAACCTGGATCCGCGCAGCCTGCGGCTCAACTTCGAGTTCAACCTCGAAGTGCACGACGCGGAGCTGGCCCAAACGCTCAGCCGGGAGTTCGACCGCGACTGGTCCCACGCCCGCGAGTTGACCGCGGGCGAACTCGACCGGCTCCCGCTTCCCATCCGCATCCGCAACAATCTGGCCCGCCTGGCCGAGCCCTACTTGTAGCCCCCCCCGCGCCCACCCCGAAGGAACCCATGGCCGAAGCCCCGACGTCTCCCTACCGCACCACACCCGAAGTCACGGAACGCATGCCCCGGGGCATCCCCTACCTGCTCGGCAACGAGCTGGCGGAGCGCTTCAGCTTCTACGGGATGAAGGCGATCCTGACGATCTACATGACGCAGCACTTGGTCGACTCGAGCGGCGCTGCCGACTACATGAGCGACGAGAAGGCGAAGAGCGTCTACCACCTCTTCACCGCCGCCGCGTACTTCTTCCCGCTGCTGGGTTCGCTGCTCTCGGACGTCTTCCTGGGCAAATACAAGACGATCCTGATCCTGTCCATGGGCTACTGCCTGGGACACGGCTTCTTGGCGCTCGGGGACTCCGGCGCGGGGGCGGGTGTGATGGAGCCGCGCACGTGGCTCTACGTGGGGCTCGCGTTCATCGCAATCGGCGCGGGAGGCATCAAACCCTGCGCTTCCGCCAACCTGGGCGACCAGTTCGGATCGCGGAACAGCCACCTGCTCAGCAAGGTGTTCTCGTGGTGGTACTTCTCGATCAACGTCGGCGCGGCGCTGAGCAGCTTGATCACGCCGGTGCTGCTGCGCGATTACGGGCCGTGGGCGGCCTTCGGCCTGCCGGGTGTGTTGATGGTGCTCGCGACCCTGACGTTCTGGGCGGGACGACGCAAGTTCGCCCACGTGCCGCCGGCCGGCTGGCAGAAGTTCAAGGAGGAGACGTTCAGCGTCGATGGGATGCGTTCGCTCAAGAACCTGACCCCGTTGTTCCTGATCTTCATCCCGCTCTTCTGGGCTCTGTTCGACCAAACCGGCTCCGCGTGGGTGCTGCAGGCCCAGTCGATGGACCTGGACTTCGCGGGTGTCGTCTGGGAAGAGAGTCAGATCCAAGCTGCCAACCCGATCCTGATCCTGGCGCTGATCCCGGCGTTCACGTACCTGGTCTACCCGCTGCTGGGCCGGCTGTTCCTGGTGACGCCGCTGCGCAAGATGGGCCTCGGCATGTTCATGACAGCCCTGGCGTTCGCCATCACCGGTTGGCTGCAGATGCGCATCGACGGCGGTGAAACTCCCACCATCGCCTGGCAGTTGCTCGCCTACGTCGTTCTGACCGCGGCGGAGGTGATGGTGTCGATCACTAGCCTCGAGTTCGCGTACACCCAGGCGCCCAAGAAGATGAAGTCCTTCATCATGGGCATCTACTTCCTGGGCGTATCCTTCGGCAACCTGTTCACCTCGGGTGTGAATGCGCTCATGACAGGCGAGGATCCGCTCCTGACCCTCGTCGGCGCGAACTACTACTGGTTCTTCACTGGACTGATGGTGGTGGGCTCGATCGCGTTTGTCTTCTACGCACGCACGTACAAGGGCAGCATGTACGTCCAGGACGACGCCTGATCCCGAGTCGCGGCGCGTTCAGGGGCGCGTCGGCGACGACGCTGGCGCGCCCCGTTGCTCGAGGAAGAGCGCAAGCGGCATCGCCAGCGACCAGGCGAGCGCCAAGGCCACGAGGCTGGAGACCAAGTCGGTGTGCAGCTCGAGCGCCCCGAGCCGCGCTCCGCCCCAGTAGGAAAGCGGTCCGCTGATCGCGCCGAGCGCGGCGCCCAGCAGGTAGCGCCCGCGTAGCCAGCTCAGCGAGTGGCGCAGGGTGAGCCCCAGATTCGCCCATAGGGCCGGCATCCAGAGTGGCACCAGCCAGAGTTTCGACCCCGTGTCGAAGCTGAGCCAACCGAAACGCGACAACAGCGTGTCAGACACCAGGCCCACGCCGACGAGCGAAAGGGCCAGCACTAGGTCGGCTTTTCCAGTACCGCGGCGGTGGAGAGCGCAGTGCGCGGCCAGGAACACCGCGACCGCCACGGCGCCGAGCCAACCCATGCCGTTCGCGGCGCCGAGCACACAGGCGAACCAACAGACCTGGAAAGCGACGAAGTTGAGCAGCTTTGCCATGGTCAGCCCAGTGCTCCGAGGATCGGGGCGCCGAGGATCGGTGCGCCGCGGTCCAGGGGCCGGCAGAAGACATACTGCACGTCCTGGATGGCGCGCTCTTCGAAGGCGCCCTCGCAGTAGACGAGGTACCACTCGAAGAGGCGCAGGAACTCCTCGGTGTATCCGAGGGCCTGGATCTCCTTCGAGTTTGCGTAGAGCGCCTGGCGCCAGTGCCGCAGCGTCGTCGCGTAATGAGGCGTGATGTCCTCGAGGTGCATGAGCCGCAGGTCGGACGCGGCGGTCATGGCGCCCAGCAGCGCGGTCGTCGACGGAATCGTGCAGCCGGGGAACACGTAGCGCTGCACGAAGTCGACGCTGCGGCGGGTGTCCTCGTAGTACTGGTCCTGGATGGTGATCGCCTGCACCAGCGCGCGGCCATCGGGGCGCAGGAGGCGCGAGATCGCCGCAAAGTAACTCTCGTACTGCTTCCAGCCGATCGCCTCGATCATCTCGATGGAGGCGACCTTGTCGTACTCGCCGCGGAGTTCGCGGTAGTCGTCGCACAGCACCGTCACACGGTCCGTCAGACCCGCGGCGCGGATGCGCTCGGTGGCGACTTGGTGCTGCGCGCGGCTGATCGTCGTCGTGGTCACGCGGCAGCCGAAGCGTTGGGCGGCGTAGAGTGCCAGTCCGCCCCAACCTGTGCCGATTTCGAGCAGATGGTCCTTCTCCTTTAGCGCCAGCTTGCGGGAGGTGCGCTCGAGCTTGTTCAAGGACGCGGCTTCCAGGCTCTGCCCCTCGTGTTCGAAGATCGCGCACGAATAGCTGAGGGTGGGATCGAGCACACGTTCGAAGAACTCGTTGCCGAGGTCGTAGTGCGCGGCGATGTTGCGCCGGGCGCCCGAGGGTGTGTTGGGCCGCAACCGGTGGAACAGGGACAGCCAGGGACGCGACAGGCGCGCGAGCCCGCCCTCCAATCCCGTCGACAGCGCGCGGTTGAGGCCGAACAGCCGCACCACGGCGACGGGATCGGCACTCGTCCAGTTGCCGCGGGCCCAGGCTTCCCCTGCTCCCACCGAACCTCGCATCGCGATCGCCCACCAGAACTCGGAGTCGAGGATCTCGACCCGCGCAAAAAGCGGCTCGCCCGTGGTGGGGTGCACGTCCGAACGCCCGAAGCGGAACACCGCGCCGTCGAGACCCGGTGATCCGGTGCGGTCCACCAGTTCCAGGATGCCGTGTTCGATGAGCGCGAGCCGCTCGGAGACGGCGCGCGCCAACATGCGGTCGGGCAAGCCCGGCAGGCGCGCGGCTGCGGGCCCGAGGCCGGCGGTCAGGGGACTTTGGGGCAGTGTGCTCATCGCGGAGTGGACACCGGCGGACGACGGCTGGGATGGGAGTAGAACGGGGCGCGCGAGAGGAACAGTCGGGCCGCCTGGGCGTAGATCGCCGCCAGACTGCCGAGGCCATGGAACGGGTGGTGGCGGAACATGGAGCCGAGGTTGTTGGCGTCGAGGTCGCGCCGCTCCAGCGTCAACGTGGCGTCGAACACCGGTGTTCCTTCGCCTCGAAGCCGGTTCTCCATGTGCACCACCAGACGCGGACCGGGCAGCCCCATGGCCCAGGCGTAGTCGTGCTCCATCGGTTGGAAGGGCGAGACGTGGAACACCTTCGCGAACTCGAAGCGCTGCACGCGCCGCGCGGAACCCGCGGCCAGTCCATCGAGCACGTACGCGTGGCGCTCGCCCCACGGTGTGTTGGTGATCTCCGCGACGATCGCCTCCACGGCGACACCCAGGCGGTCGAAACACCAATAGAAGGTGACCGGATTGAACACGAAGCCGAACGATCGGGGTGTCGTCAGCACCCGCACCGGCCCCTTGGGTCGATGCCCCAAGTCCGACTGAACCCGGTCCAGCACTTGCGCGCGCAGATGCATGGCCGCGGCGTCGGGCGATGCACCCTTGGGCGCGGTCGCACCGCCGAACAGATCCCGTCGCAGCACACACTGCACGTTGCCCTGGTCGAAGGACCACAGGCGATGGCCTTCGAAGACCTCCGCGGCCTCGTCTAGATCGAGGTAGAGCCAACTCGTGCGGTAGCTGAACTCGGAGTGTGTACCGACGAGCCGCCGGTGGCGCACACGGCCCACGTAGATCGCGCTGGACCTCGGCAGGCGTGCGCTCACCACGGTGTCACCCCGAAGTCCGCGGCCACACGCAACCCGCTCTTGACGCCGTCCTCGTGGAAGCCGTAACCCCAGTAGGCCCCCGCGAACCACGTGTGCTGCACACCGTTGACTTCGCGCCAACGCGTCTGGGCTTCGACGGCGGCATGGGTGTACACGGGGTGGTGGTAGGTCATGCGGCGGAGCACCTTGCTCGGGTCCACCGCATCGCCGCGGTTCAGGGTCACGAGGAACTGCGTCGGGCCGTCGATGGACTGCAGGCGGTTCATCCAGTAACTGACCGCGACACGCGCTTCGGGCCCCACCCCGAGCTGGTGGTAGTTCCACGCCGCCCACGTCTTCTTGTTGCGCGGCAGGAGCGAGCTGTCGGTGTGCAGCACCGCCTCGTTCTCCTGGTAGCCGAAGGCCCCCAACACGCTGCGTTCGGCATCGCTGGGATCGGCGAGCAGTTGCAGCGCCTCGTCCGCGTGCGCCGCGACCACCACCGCGTCGAAACGCTCCTCGTCTTGTCCTCGCACGCGGATCCCTACGCCGCCCGGGTAACGGCGGATCGACTGGACCGGGCTGGTGGTGCGCACACCCTTCGCGAAGCCGCGCGAGATCGGACCGAGGTAACTGCTGGAGCCGCCTTTCACGACCCGCCAGGTCGGGCGCTCGTCCACGGACAACATGCCGTGATTCGCGAAGAACTGGACGAAATAGCGCGCGGGGAACGCCAGCATCTGCGCGCGGCTCGCGGACCAGATCGCGGCCCCCATGGGGAGCAAGTAGTCCTCGGCGAATCGCTCCCCGTAGCGCCCCGCGCGGAGGTATTCGGACAAGCTTGGCCCCGGACCCGCTTCGCTGTTCGCGAGCAATCGCGGGGCCTCGCGGTGGAAACGCAGGATGTCGCGAACCATGCCGAGGAACGACGGCCGCAGTGCGTTGCGGCGCTGGGCAAACAGCGTGTCGAGCGACTTGCCCGCGTACTCGAGGCCGCTGACTTCGGAGCGCACGCTGAAGCCCATGTCGCTGTCCTGCCAGGGGACCTGCAGGCGCTCGAGCAGCTTCAGGAAGTTGGGATACGTCCAATCGTTGAAAACGATGAAGCCGCTGTCGACCGCGTACTTCCGGCCCTCCACCTCGAGCTGGTGGGTGTGGGTGTGCCCACCGAGACGGTCGGAAGCCTCGAAGACGACCACCTCGTGACGGTCGACGAGGAAGTGGGCCGCCACGAGGCCGCTGATACCGGATCCGACGACGGCGATGCGCATGGGTACCCCGAGAGTTCGCACCCGGGACCCGTTCGGATGCGCCGACGGGGCTGGGATCGGGGAACCCGGGGCGCGTGAAGCTAGCGCCCCGCGCGCCGCTGCGCACGGGGGAAGCGCGGCGGCTGCGCCGTGTTGGCCGCAGCTCGCCTCACAAGGCCGGGGGTCACGCCCGTCAGGAGCGCACGCTGCCGCGACCCACGCGGCCGTCGCGCACTTCACGCGGCACCGGGCGCAGGTCCCAGATAAGCCCAAACCAGGACAACACGACCAAACCGTAGTACGTCAGGTCGAACTCCCACCAGTAGAAGCCCTGGCGGGTGCTCGCCTGGTAGTGGTGGTGGTTGTTGTGCCAGCCCTCACCCATCGTGAGCAGCGCCAGCAGGGGGTTGTTGCGGCTGGTGTCCGTGGTCTCGTACCGACGCGAACCGAAGACGTGGCTGAGCGAGTTGATCGTGAAGGTGGCGTGGGCGAGCACGACGGTCGAGATCAGGAATCCCCAGACCAGCATCTGCCAACCGTTGGTGCCCAAGGAGGGCGCTACGGCCTCGAGGACAACTCCCAGGAGGAACATCGCCACGCCGGTCAGCGTCGGCACCACGATGTCGAAGCGGTCGAGGAACCGCAGCTCGGGGTAGCGCACGAGGTCCCGCACGGCACCGAAGTCGGTCGGGAAGTTCTCGCGGGTGCTGATCCAGCCTACGTGGCTCCACCAGAAACCGTGCTGCTTGGGCGAATGCACGTCTTCGGGTTTGTCGGAGTTCTGGTGGTGGCGGCGGTGGTGCGAGGCCCACCAGAGCGGACCCCGTTGGGTGGCCGAGGCACCGACGAGCGCCATCACGAACTGGAACGCGCGCGACGACTTGAAGCTCTTGTGCGAGAAGTAGCGGTGGTAGAAGCCGGTGATCGCGAACATCCGCAGCACGTACATGCCGAGGGCGACCCCGACGGCCACGGGGCTCCAGCCCACGAAGATCACCGTCAAACAGGAGAGGTGCAGCAGCGCGAACGGCAGGATGCGGATCCACTCGACGCGCTGGACCGCGCGTTTGTGCGGGTGAGCGCGCTTGATCGCGTCGGCGGTGGCCCAGGTGTCGAACCACGCGGCGACGGAACGCAGCGCGCGCACCCATCCGGAGCGCTGGCGCGGGCTGGGCGGCGCGGTCGGGCCCCCGGTCACGATCGGCGAGGGAGCGTACGGGTGTTCGGGCACGGGTCGATCGGAGGGTTCGACCGCCGCCCGGTGCACCGGCTCCGCGCTCCCATTGGGAAGGCGCGAACCAACGGTCCGGGGCGCTTCAACCGACACGGCGTCGTCGGATTGCGGCTGCAGTAAGGAGGTGGGGTCGTAGCTCATTCCAGGTCTCGAAGCGCCGCAACACGCGGCAGGTGGCGGTCAGCCGCGGTGTCGGAATCGGTAGTGCGCCACGCGCCATTCCTCTCCGCCCCGGTAGCCGAATAGTTCGGCACAGGCCATGAAGAAGACGCGCCAACGTTGGAACCAGCGCTCGGTGTCGGCGCCGTGAACGGCCCGCAGCACCTCGAGCAGCTCGTCCCGATGGCGGTCCTGGTTCTGGAGCCAGTGCTCCGCCGTGGAGGCGTAGTGCGTCCCGTCGACACGCCAGCGCTCCTCGACCACTAGGTGGTCATTGTAGTCCAAGAACAGGTCCTCCGAAGGCATCAAGCCCCCGGTGAAGAAGTGCCGCCCCATCCAGTTGTGGTCGCCCTCGGTTTCGAAGGGGTAGGTGTGGCGGGCATGACAAAAGACGTGCACAAACATGCGCCCGTCGGTACGCAGCCACGGGGCGATGCGCGCGAAGAGGGCCCTGTGGTTGCGCAGGTGCTCGAACATCTCCACGGAGACCACCCGGTCGAAGGTCCGGTCGGTCTGGAAGCGGTTGATGTCTGCGGTGACCACTTGGACGTTGCGAAGGCCGCGCTCGCGGGCGCGGGCCTCGATGAAGCGGCGCTGGGGAGCGCTGTTGGACAGGGCGACGATGGAACTCTTCGGAAAACGCTCGGCCATCCACAGCGACAGGGAGCCCCATCCGCAGCCCAGTTCCAGGATCTCCTGGCCGTCCTCCAGTCGGGCCCGCTCGCCGTAGAGCGCCAGCATGGCTTCTTCGGCCTCCGCGAGCGATTCCTTGCCAGTCGGGTAGTAGCAGGAGCTGTATTTGAGCCGGGGTCCCAACACACGCTCGAAGAAGGCGGGTGGGACCTCGTAGTGCTGGCGGTTCGCGGCGTCGGTCTCGACCGCCAGCGGGCCCGCCTCCAGGGACTTGCGGAAGTCCGGCCGGCCCGCGGCGCGCTGCTCCTCGACGAGCCGCTGGGCCAAAAGGCGCCGGATGCCGAAGCGCACGACGGCGTCGGGGAGGGCGCCCCGGTCCACCAGGGTCTCCACCAGGCTCAACGAAGCACCTCCCGAAGCGCGCGTACACGAACGGAACAGCGAGGCACGGAACGACTGCGCAGGGGGCGGTGGACCATCGGAGCTACCGGCGGGCGCCGCGTCCGGGGTCGACCGGCCGCGCGCGCGACCATTAGACCGCCCCGGCACCCGTCCGACTCGTAGGACCTGGGTGAAGCGGCGCTTTCTCGGACCCCTTCGCAGGTCGGGGCCCCCAGGATGTACCCAGGCCAGCAACACCCATGCCCTCACCACAGGACTCCCGCGCCGCCGCCTTCCTGGCGGCGCACACCCGGGTCCAGCGGGCGCCGTTGCTCCCCGAGCTCCGCTTGCACCTGGCCGACGCGCTGACCCCCCTGTGGGAGGGCACCGAGGTCGAACTGGACCGGCTCGGTGTGCCCCCGCCGTTTTGGGCGTTCGCGTGGGCGGGCGGGCAGGCCCTGGCTCGCCTGGTGCTCGACAACCCCGAGCTCGTGCGCGGGCGGACGGTGCTGGATTTCGCCTCGGGATCGGGCGTGGTCGGCCTCGCGGCGGCCCTTGCGGGGGCAGCGCGGGTGCTCTGCGCCGACACCGATCCTTTCGCGGCGGCGGCGATTGCGGCGAACCGCGCCCTCAATGGCCTGGTCGTCGAGTGCACCGATTTGGACCTGGTCGGCCGCATGGACCTGGAGGCCGAGGTCGTCCTCGCCGGCGACATCTGCTACGAGGCGCCGCTCGCGGGCCAGGTCGAGGCCTGGCTGCGGGGGCTGGCGGCGGGAGGGCGGGAGGTGCTCCTCGGCGACCCCGGACGGAAGTTCGCGCCGAAGGGCGGGCTCGAGGAGCTCGCGGTGTACGACGTGACCACCACCCTCGAGATCGAGTCCTCGACCGTGCGGCGCGCGACGGTCTGGCGCGTCCTCGGCTGAACCCGAGCGCCCGGCGCGCCGCGGGTTTGCCCCAGGACTGGGATGGCGCGCCGGGCGGGTGCACAGGACCGGGGGCGCGCGACCCGATCTCGACGGCGTGCTCCCCCCCACACACCGCGGCCACGGCCGCCCGCCCTCCCCCCGCGCCCGACGCGGCCTCTCCATGCTGGAGGTGGTCATCTGCTCGGCGATCCTGCTGACCGCCGTGCTCGCCGGTTCGAGCGCCCAGCTCGACGCCAGTCGCGCGATGGCGGAGGCCCAACAGACGAACATCGCGGTCGGTGTGTTGCAGTCCGCCATGGACCGCGTGCAGGAAACGAGCCTCGCCGATCTGCTGAGCGGCGCCGCACCCTTTGCGATCGACGGCGAAATGGCCTTCGCCGATCCGATCCTGCGCGACCAGCGGGTGGTCGTGGAAGCGCCGGACTTCGTCGTGGGCTCCGCGCCGCGCAGCCTCGAGATCCGCCTCCGCCTCGAGTTCACGTCCAGCACGGGACGTCCGCGCCAGATGCAACTGTCGGGGTTGATTCGATGACACGACCGACGAGCCAACGCAGCGCGTGCGGCTTCTCGCTGCTCGAACTGCTGATGTCCGTTTCGCTGTTCAGCCTGATCGCCAGCGCTTTTGTGGTGGCGACCCAGCGCACCGCGGACGTCTCGAACACACAATCGGCGGTCTTCGACATCGAATCCGAGCTGTTCGACGTGCAGGAAGCCCTGCGGCGCGAGCTGCGGCGATCCGGATACGCGGCGCTCGACGGAATCGACTACCCCGCGGTGGTCGCAGCGGGCGAGCTGCCGGACCACGCGCACACGCAGGTCGTGGGTTCCCGTGAGCTGCTGTACCTGACGCCCCGCGACGACGATCAAAACGATTGGCCCGACCTCGATGGAACCAACCAGGTGGTGTGGGAGGCCGACCCGCGGGCCATCCTGATCCGGCCACTGGAACCGCCTTTCCACGAACTCAGCCTGGTGCAGGGGGATGGCACGACGCGCATCCTCTCGCGGCGCATGCTGTCCATCGACTTCCAGACCGCTGCGGAGACGGGCTTCGAGATCCCGCTGCGAGCATTGCGCTACGAACTGCGTCTCGGCCGCCTCGACCGCGAGCGCCGATTGATCGAACGGCGCGCCGATGGGGTGATCGTGCTCGAGAACGGGGGTTTCGACGAATGAGGCTGCTTCGACACGCCCGCGCCGGCAAAACGACGCGCCGCGGCACGCTGCTCGTGTGGGCGGCCTTTGCCTCCATGGCGATCTTCGCGGCTTGTTTGGTTTCGGTCTCGGTCGCGACGTCGACGAAGCGTGTGGCCGAGGCCAAGTTGGGCCGCGCCAACGCCCAGCGATTGGCGTCCGCGGCCGCGCTCGATGCCACGGAGGTGCTGCGCCAAACCCTCGCGCAGGAAACTGCGGTTCCGCCGAACGGCGAACTGACGCTGACGAGCGGCGTCGGTCGCTGGACGATCCAAGCCATGGGCGGCGAGACGGAGGCGATGGACGCTTCGGGCCTCTCCAGCTACGACCAACTCTTCACGATCGAGTCGTTCGGAACGCACGAGCGCTACACGGCGCGCGAGCGCCGCATGGTCGTCGGCAAGCGTGTGCCGCTGTTCCAGTTCGCGCTGGTGCACGAACACGATCTCACGTTCTTCAATCCGGCGCCGCTGCGGATCAACGGTCCGGTGCACACGAACGGCAACCTCAACATACTGACGCGCCGGGATCTGGTCTTCGACACGAACCACATCCGCGTGGCGGGCCAACTCCGGCTGCGCGCTCCCTGGGACGATTGGTACGAGGGTAGCAAGGGCTGGTGGGAAGACCAATCCGTCGATCCCGACGTGCGGCGTTGGGTGAAGAGCCCCTTCGACGCTGGCGAGCCTTCGAAGTACGAAAGCCTGCTGACGAAGAACAGCCTCGCGACGATCGGCTCGAAGACGAACAGCGGCGCGGACTCGGACTTCGTCGGGTACGACGCCAACGGCGATGGGGACTTCGACGACCTGCTCGACCTGCCACCCTACGCGGCCCTCGCGCTCGCGCGTTTCGGCCCTCCGGACGGCTACAAGGGAGGCACGGGACACACGCTGCTCTCGCAGGAACACGGCGACAACGCCGTGTTGCTCCCCCCGCTCGAAAGCTTCGACATGTACGTTGCAGGGGATGACTACGTCTTCGACAAGAAGACGGGCACTTACACCCCGGTCGCAGCAGGCACGGGCACACACACGAAGAGCACCTTCCACAAGGACGCGGACCTCTCGATCATTTCGAAGCCCAACGGCACCTACGTGGCCTACGATCGCGAAGGCAAGGACGTCACGGGCAAGGTCAAATCGGCCGTGGTCTCCTCGACGCTCTACGACGCGCGCCAGGCCGGTGGCAGCGGCACTGCGGTGCAGAACACGAAGATCGACCTCACGAAGCTCAAGGACTCTGGATACTTTCCGAAAAACGGCCTGCTGTACGTTGCGGGCGAGGGTGCAGGCACAGGTACCGACGTCAAGGGATTCCAGCTCACCGCCGGTGCGGAGCTCGCCGGTCCGCTGACGGTTGTCTCGCCGGACACGGTCTACATCCACGGGGACTTCAACACGAAGTCGAAGAAGCCCGCTGCGGTGATGGCCGACGCGGTGGGGTTGCTCTCGAACGCGTGGGACGGCAAGAAGAAGGCGGGCAAGCTGCCCCTCGCCAAGGACACCACCTACAACGTGGCGCTCGTTCTGGGCGACTCCGAGCCGGGCCCCGGCAACATGAACGGCGGCGCGGTCAACTTGGCGCGTTACCACGAGGACTGGCGCGGGGAAACCGCGCGCATCGTGGGTTCCATCGTCTGCCCCGGTTGGAGCCGCAAGGCCACGGGCAAGTTCGTGCTGGGAAGCGACCACTACCACGCTCCGAACCGCGAGTGGGTTTTCGACCAGGACTTCACCAAGTCGGCCCAACTGCCGCCCTACACACCCTCCTACGTACTCCTGGCCGAGGCCGCCGTCTGGTGATCGCCTCGAACCATCCAACATGAAACACCAACGCCGTCAGAATCTCCTCGTCGAGCGAGACCTCCAGATCCGCTTCCTGCTGATCGTGCTGCTCGCCGCCGCCAGCTCCGTGTTCCTCAGCATAGGGATCACCGCTTGGACGATGTCGCAGTTGGCCGCGGGACTGCCCCACGACGGCGCGTTCGTGCTGTCGCGGTTGCCAGCGGCTTTGGGTTGGAACGCGTTGCTCTCCCTGGGCCTGACCGTTCCGTGGCTCCTATTCCTGACCTTGGCCGGCACGCACCGCATCTTCGGCCCGCTCGTGCGTTTCCGGCACTTCCTGCGCGGCGTCGCCGCGGGCGAGCACCCCGAACCCTGCCGCATCCGTGACGGCGACCACCTGCAGGACGTTTGCGAGCTCTTGAACGCAGCGACGGAACCGCTGCGCCGCGCCCAGCGGGAGGCCACACGCCCCGCCGCCGCGCCGCGCAACGCCGCCTGACACGGGCCGTCTGGGCGGGCCGCGCCAAGCCACGATCCGGATATTTCCGGCGAATTTTGGCGCGCGGAAAGCCGTAAGTGCACGGAAGCGCTCGGCGTCCAGAGACTAGAATGGGCGCTCGACCCACCACTCGCACCGCCTACGGAGTTGGCCCCATGTTGCTGCACATTGCCCTCGCCTCGACTCTCGCGTCGTTTGTCCCGCAGGCCCCCGCGGACGTCAGTTGGCTGGCGTCGCCGGACAGCCTGTTCGCGCTCAACGTCCGCGACGTTCCGGGTCTTCGCCGCTCCGTCGCGTCGAACCTGTGGTTCGAGACGCTGACCTCGCCTAGCGGGCCCGTGGCCCGGGCGATCGCGGCCGATCCGATGATGCAGAAGCAGCTCGGACAGATGCGCCAGTTGGTGAACCCCGAGACCGACCCCTCGAAAGTGGAGGACCTCGATCCGGAAGTGGCCCGCGCCTTCGCGCTGCTCGGCGGCGTGCGCGGCGGAGCGGTGCTCTGGGTCGAGTTCCCGAGCGGTGTGGAGGGCGAGCCGCTCTTCGGAGCCGGCGCCCACACCGGTGCCAACACGGCGGCCGTGGCAGCGAGCGCGGCGGAGTGGATCGGCGAGGAACATCCGTTGGCCCCCACTGCGTTCTCCGTGGAAGGTGTCTCCGTGTTGGTTTGGTCCGAGGACGCAATCTCCTCGAGCGCAGTCGCTCTGCTCACCGCGGGCGAGCACATCGCCTTCCTGGCTGGTCCCGCGCACCTGGTTCATCCCCAGTCCTCCGACGCGGCGAAGCGGATGGCGCTGGGCGCGGGCAGCCACGGGCTCCTGCGTCACCCGCGGTACGGCGCGGCCATGGCGTCTCTGCGTGCGCCCGGCCAAGTCGACCTGTTCGCGGACCTGCAGCCGTGGATGTCCATGGCCGGTGAAGCGGCGGCCGAGGGCGGCGAAACGGTGTCGAACCTTTTCGAGGTCAGCGGGCTCGCCGCCATGGGATGGGTCGCGGGGCGCATGGGAATGGGCGCCGGCGAACGCATGGACTTCGAGTTGGTGCTCGAAGTGCCGCCTGGCACTTTGGTGGCACAAATGCTCGACCTGATGCGCCCCCTGCCGATGGCGTTGCTCGAGCGTGTGCCCGCAAACGCCACTGCCGTCAGCGCGACCAACTACGACCTGGCGGGATTGCTGCGCATGGGCCTCGAGGTGGCCGAGAGGGTCGAACCCGGCTACGGCGAGATCGCGCAAGGGTTCATCGACATGGCGTCGGGCGAGGTCGGCGTGGACCTGCGCGCCGACCTGCTCGACCTGCTGACGGGCGAGGTGGTCAGCTACACCACGCAGATGCCGACCGTCGCGCCCGGCATGGCCAACGCGGAGACCCTGAGCTTCCTGGAGGGCTCCACGATGTTGATTGGCCTGACCGAGGCCGATCTCTTCGCCGACAGCTTGGAACTGGTGATGGAGTCGGCCCTTGGGACCCCGCTCGGTGCCGCAACGGCCGAAAGCCGCGCGCGGTCCGCAGACTTGGGGATGGGCCCCGACGCACCGGTGGGGCACGTGGCGTTCGGCCCGGGCCTGATGGCCGTTTCGCTCGACGCCGCGGACGTGCACACGGCGACCGGGGCGGAAACGGACCGGGCGGCAAGTGTGCTCGGCACACGGCTGCTCGGCGCACACCTCTTGGAGTTGACGGGAACGAGCTTCGCCAGCGTGGCCAGTACCTCGGCGACGATCGCGGGCATGGGCTCGATGCTGTTCGTCGCCGGACCCGACGTTCCGTTCACCGAAGCGGACGTGGAGGAACTGGCTTCGCGCTTCACCGGCACCACGGTGCGCACGGTGGAACGCCTGCCCGGCGCGCTGCGCTTCCACCAGGGCACACGCTGACCGGGCTGGAACTGCCCGCTGCCCGATCGAAGGCCCTGGCAGGTGCGCTTGGGCCCATCGCCTGACGGCGCTGGAGCGGCAGAGAGCGGGAAGTCGTCGGCCTTCGCCCGATGGCTTCCTGCGCTCGGACGTCGGTGCGCGACCCTAGGCGTAGACCTCGGCGTCGCCGTCCTTTTCCTCGACCTTCAGGGCCTTGGCCTTGGAACAGGTCGCGTTCACACACGCGCCGTTCTTTGGGTCGAAGTGGTAGTTGTGCAGCGGGCAGCGCACGTACTTCCCCTCGACGAGCGGTCCCTGGACCAGGTGCCCGCCCTCGTGGGGGCAGTCGCTGTGGAGCGCATAGAGTTTCCCGCCCACACGGGCGAGCACCACGTCGAACCCGGTGCCCGCCAGGGGGTCGCCGATGGAGACCTTGCGCGCTTCGCCCTCGGGCAACTTGCCCGTGCCGCGGATCAGGATCGGTTTGCGGCCAAAGAGCCCCTTGAGACGTCCGAACATGGGGGAACAGGCTACCAGAGCGCCGCGGCAGCACACGAGACCCCCGCGCTCGCCCCTCTACGGGTTCTCCCAGTCCGACTCCGCGCCCGGCCCCCACTTGGCCCGACCCGGGGTGTGGCCTGTGCTGGAAACTCGCGGCGCGCGGCGGCCGACAGGTAGGCTTCGCCCGTGAAACCCGTGCTTTGGATCCTCGCGGTCGGCCTCAGCCCGCGCCAGATCGGCGAACGCACCCCCAACCTGGTCCGGCTCGGGCAGCGGGGTGTGTTGGCCCCGATGACGACCGTGCTCCCCGCCGTCACGCTCACCGCCCAGGCCACGATGCTGACCGGGCTGTTGCCCAGGGACCACGGGGTGGTGGGCAACGGTTGGTACTGGCCCGAGTTGGGCGAGGTGATGCTGTGGCGCCAACCCAATGCCCTGGTGCAAGGGCCCAAGGTGTACGAGCGCGCCCGGGCCCAATGGCCGGCCTTCACCTCGGCCAAGCTGTTCGCGTGGTTCAACATGGGCGCGAACGTCGACTACGCGCTCACGCCGCGGCCCTTCTACCCGGCCGACGGCCGCAAGATCCCGGCCGTGCAGAGTTGGCCGCGCAGTTTGGGAGCTGAGCTCGAAGCGGAACTCGGCACGTTTCCCTTCTTCGACTTCTGGGGTCCGAAGGCTGGCCTGCCGTCGAGTCGTTGGCTCACGGACGCCACGCGGTTGGTGCTCGAACGCAAGGCTCCCACGTTGACGATGGTGTACCTGCCGCACCTCGACTACGACCACCAGCGCTTCGGGCCGGACGCGCCCCGTTCCCTGGCGGCCCTCAAGGAGTTGGACGATCTGGTCGGCGATCTCGTGCACGCCGCCGACCGGGCAGGCGCGGCGGTGTTGGTGACGTCGGAGTACGCCATCGAACCCGTCGACCGCCCGGTGCACCCGAACCGAGCCCTTCGCGCGGCCGGTCTCTTGAGCGTCCGCGATACCCCGGTTGGAGAAGTGCTGGATCCGACCGGCAGCGCGGCCTTTGCGGTGTCGGACCACCAGATCGCCCATGTCTACTGCAAGGACGCAGTGGCGCGGCACGCCGCCAAGGAGGTGCTCGAGGGCCTTCCGGGTGTGGGCGATGTGCTGGCCGGCGAAGCCCTGCGCGAAGCCGGCCTGGACCACCCGCGCAGCGGTCCGTTGGTGCTGGTGGCCGAACGCGGCTCGTGGTTCACGTACTACTACTGGAACGATCCGACCGCGGCCCCCGACTTCGCGCCGACCGTCGACATCCACCGCAAGCCCGGATACGACCCGGCGGAGCTCTTCGTCGACCCGGGGCTCGTCTCGCCCAAACTGCGCGTCGCCAAACGACTCGCGATGAAGAAGCTGGGCTTCCGCTACCTGATGGACGTGGTGCCCACACACGGCGCCCTGGTGCGCGGCAGCCACGGACGCCTGCCCGAGCGGCCCGAGGAGGGACCCGCCTTCGTGTGCTCGGTCGGCTACGAACACTGCGGCGGAGCGCCCGCCGCCGGCGTCGTGCCGATGACCAGTGTCGCCGATCGGGTGCTGGCGCTTCTGGCTCGCTCTTGATCCACCACGCGCGTCGTCAGCCAGCGCCCGCGCGGCGCACGGACTGCACACTCGGCAGGTGCCGGACCACGCAGCGCCAACTTTCGCCGTCGCCGGTACCGAGCCACACTTCGCCACCGGTGGTGCCGAGTGCCAACGCCGCGCTGCGCGCCCCGTCATCCGAGGCCAGACACATGCCCTGGCGCTTCACGGTGAGGAATGCCTGGGCCTCGGGAAAACCGCGGTCGAGCCGCTGCCACGTGCGGCCGGCGTTTTGTGTGCGGTAGACCGCGGGTTTGCCGCCGGGGCTCGTGCGCGGCCAAAGACGTGTGCCATCCATGGGGAACACCCACGCGCAGTCGCGGTCCGTCGGATGGGCGACGATCGGAAAGCCGATGTCCCCCACCGCCTTGGGCAGTTTGAGGCCCACCCGCGTCCAGACTTCCCCAGCTTCGCCCTCCGCTTCACGATCCAAGCGGTACACACCGCAGTGGTTCTGCTGCCAGAGGCGGTCGGGATCCGACGGGCTCAGCACCACGCAGTGGGGATCCTGGCCGGTCTCCGGGTACGGCACCGGCCCAAAGTCCACGAACACACCGCGGTTGAGCGGGCGCCACGTCGCGCCGCGGTCGCGGGATTCGAACGTGCCGCCGGACGACATGGACAGGTAGAGGTGCGCGGCATCCCGCGGGTCCACCAACACACTGTGCAACATGGAGCCGTCCGGTGTGCCGTCCGGGCCGCCGGTCCACGCGTAGTACGTCTTCGCCAGGTTGAAACCGTCCACACCGCGCCACGTATCGCCGTGGTCGTCGCTCGCAAACAGCCCCTGCGGGTTGCTGCCGAGGTACCAGGTGTTTCGTTCGTCGCGGTGTCCGGGAGAGAGCCACACGTTGTACTTGACGCTCAATCCGCGGCTCGTGCCGTCGTCGCCGGGTTTCTTCGAGCGCTTGGCGAGCGGTTCGAACTTCGGCGGCTGCGAGCTTTCGCTCCAACGCCGCCCACCGTCCTTCGAGCGCAGCACGGTGGGCCCGAGGTGCCCACCGGCGACGGTCATCAGCAGGTTGCGCGGCGACCGGGGATCGGCGACGAAATCGTGCACCTTGGAGCCGAGTTGCCAGGGCCCCTCGACCGTCCACGCGCCGCGGGCGCCCCCGCGCAATCGGAAAGCCCCCTTCGTGGTGCCGACGAGCAGTTCCACGGTCCCGCGCGCCGCCGGAGCACCCCGCCGCGCCACAACCTTCGTGCCTTTTTTAGCCATGCGCTGGTTCTCCAACTCCGGACCGACGGATCTCGGGTCGTCCGTCGGGGTTCGAGAGCCTAGCGGGCCCCACGGGGGCACTCCAAACGAAGGCGGACCACGAGGCCCCGCGGCGGGCAAACGCGAGGGCCCCGCTACCCCTCCCGCGAGCCGGGCGGGTTTGGGACAGGAAGCCGCCGCTCGACGCTTTTCCCGTAACGCGGTACGGCGCACGCCCATTCTTCCCCGGCCGCAGTTGGTGCGGCGCCGTCCGCTACTCCCACCGAGGTCCCCACATGCGTGCACCCCAGTTCCTCGCGCCCCATCTGCGTCGTTCGTCCCGTGCAATGCTCGTCGCGGCGTGCCTGGCAACCGCCACCCAAGCGCCCGCCCAGAGCAGCGGCTTCCACGAGGGAGACCTCTTCCTCTCGGCCACGACCATCCAGGTCCCCGGCTACAACGGGGCCGGCATCGTGCGTGTCGATCCGGTCACGGGGGAGAGCGCGCTGCTCGTCAAGACGGTCCAGGCACTGGACCTCGTGGGTTCGGCGGTGTTCGATCCCTACCGCCAGCGACTGGTGCTCACTGCCCTGATCGCGGGTTTCACGCCCACGCCGCTCATGGAGATCTGGCTGGTCGACGCAGAGGGCAAGCTGCAGAACATCTCGCCGGGTGGTCCTCACTCGGGCGCCTACCAGCGTTTTGCGTACGCGCCAACACCTTCGGGTCGCGTCTACTGCACCGAGGGCAACGGGGCTTCGAAGCCCTTCTCGTACTTCGACGCGGCCAACCAGTGGCACACACTGTTCGACAGTGACGGAGTTACGCCGATGAAGATCGACGGCGCGAACTTCTACTCGAACGACGGCATGATCTACGACGAAGTTTCCAACTCACTGCTCGTGGCGTCGATCACACCGGCACCCGGTTTTCCGACCATGGCGGTGAATGTGCGCAAGTTGCCGCTTTCCGCCGACGGCACACGTGTGGTCGGGCCCGTTGGCAATGCGACATTCGAGATTAGCGACAGCCCGCCGGGGCAAAGCTCGGGCGAACTGCCGCGCGGCTGGAGCCGCGGCCCGAATGGGAAGTTCTTGCTCTGCGTGCACTCGATCGACAAAATCAGCATGCCGCGCATGCTCGAGGTGGATCCCGCAACACTCGCGATCGGAGTTTGGGGTTACAACGGCGGCGACCTACCAATTCCCTGGACGACTGTGACGGGCGGCGCCTACACCCCGGCGCTCGGCAAGATGGTGGTGGTCGACTACTTCAACAACAGGCTGCGCGCCTACGCCAAGGGCGAGGCGGGCAACGGCACGGTGATCACACCGGGCCCCGTGACCTTCACGACGCCCTACTACTGCAGCGTCACCGTGGTTCCCGACGACGGGTGCGACGGCAGTGGCAGCGAATACGGCGATGGCTTGGCGGGCAGCGGCGGTTTTGCGCCCCACCTTTCTTCGCTGGGTTGCCCGGAGATCGCCAGCTCCTTCAGTGTGCGAGTGGACTCGGCGCTGGGCGGCAGCTTTGGTCAGTTGCTGATCGCACCTGCTCCGGCCGCACTGCCGCTGTTCGGCGGCACGTTGCTGGTCGCACCCTCGGCTCTCGTCGTTCCCGTGCAATTGCAAGGCGCCCTGGGCCAGCCGGGAGCGGGCACGCTGCAACTGCCCGCGCTGATCAACGACCCGGCCCTACTCGGCGCGAGCGTCTTCTTGCAAGCGGGCTTCTTCGACCCCGGCGCGCCGGAATGGGTTTCGCTGAGCAACGGCCTCGAACTCACCATCGGCTGATCCACAACCGGCGCGGGTGCCTCGGGCGAAAGTCAACGGGTTAGGTCTTCGGCGACCTCTTGGCCCAGCTTCTCGCCGTAGGCCTGGCCGATGCGGATCAGTTCGACCGCGATGTCCACCTGGGCGTCCACGAGAACCTTTCCCTGTTCGGATCGGTAGAACACGAGGGCGGCTTCCAGCGTCTCCGGCTCCAGATGCTCCAGGAAGACTTTGACCGACTCCTCGATGAACCAATCGTGGTCGAAGCGCGCGGCGAACTCCTCGGCAAAGCCCTCGGGAAGGAAAGGCATCATGTCGAAAGCCTCCATTTGCACCGCAAGGGCCTGCTCCTGGTTCTCACGCACCTTGGTCACTTCGATCAGCTCGCGCACGAGGCGCTCGTGACGCTCCGCATCCGACTCTTCCGCGGCGGCTCCCTCCTGCCCCGGCTGCGCGGAGCCGGAAAGGGCAGAGCCGAGTCCAAACGACGAGAGGGCCAGCACGATCGAGAGCAAGATGGAGTGACGCATGCGCCCAGGATAACCCGCGAGGCGAGGATCCGCCGCAGATCGGGTTCGGCCGCTGCTGGGACTAGGCAGGGGTCCAGGGCCTTGCTGGCGCTGGCCGCGACATGCCCAGCCCCCCGTCAGTAGGTCTTGGTTTCCGCGGAGATTCCCCCGTCTTTCAGAGCAGCGAGAACGGGCCGCGCGATCGCATCCACGGACCAGCGATTCGGAGCGGAGACAGTGAGTGTGGCGGGAGTCGAACGATGCACCGACACTCTGGCCTCGCGGCCCGAACTCACCGAAACGTTGGCTTCGGCGTGGACCGGCACGTTCTCGCCCGCCAACAGGATCCTGAACCCTGGCGCGTCGGAGTTGGGCACCGGCTGCAGCGAATACGCCGAGCCCGCGCCCTTTTGGATCGCGCCCCAAACAGCAGCGGGTTCCGCGTCGACCTCGTAGGAAAGGGAGATGTCCCCGATCTCCACGGTGCAGGCCGCCGTCATTCCGAGCAGCAGGATCGATGTCCCGACGCGCAACGCACCGCCCAGTCCCCTCGTGGTGAGCATGGTCACGAGCATAGCGTGTCCCGAGTGGTCCGCCGCATGCCGCGGTGTTGCCGCGGACCGAGTAGCGCCGTGGGTCAGCCGCCGCTCAGTGCGCCCAGTAGGTGCACACAGCGCACACCTTCGAGCGATTGTTCGAGGTCGCGGCACGGGCGCGCGTCCAGGAACAGGTTCATGTGGCGGCGCAGCGCGCCCTGTTCGTCCACCACGCGAAAACGCAGGCCTGGGTAGCGGCGCTCCAAGTCCGCGAGCACCTCCGCGGGCGTCGTTCCCTCGGCCTCCAACTCCGCACGGCCGCCCGTGTAGTCGAAGAGCACGCTCGCGACACGCACCTGCATGCTCTCGAGGGTAACGCCTCCGGCTCAGAACAGCCAGGCGTCTGCGACACCCGCGCCGAAACGCAGGGCGCCGGATTCGAGATCGAGGTGCACACTCTGCAGCCAGATGCGTGTGCCGGGCGCGACGCCGGCGGGCAGAGGCAGGTCGAGGTTCGCCGTGCCAGTCGGTGCAAGGGACTGCACGGCGAGTGTCACCGTGCCGGTCACGGGCAGGAAACCCACACCCACGAGCGGCGGCAGCGAGATGCCATTCGCCTCGACTGTCGGTGCGGCGAGCAGCACGGCGAGCTCCGACGGTGCGCCGTTGAGCGCCAGGCGCAGGCTGGCGGGCTCGCCCGTCGTCGGGGCAGGCAGGTGGAAACCCGGGCCATCGGGCCAGTCGTGGGCGAGCTCCGCATCGCGGCCGGCGCCAAAGGCCCAGAGCCGCTGGTTCCCGTCCACCAACCACGCGACGTCGCCCAGCACCTCGACTGGCACGTCGAACGGCGTCGCCAGCGCGCCGTCGCCCGCGAGCGCCCAATCGCCCCGCCGCGCGCTGTACCCGTACACCTCCCCAGGTGACGAAGCGTCGACCGCCACGAGCACTTGCTCTCCGGCGTGGATCTGGGGCGCGGCGATTTCGGCGGGCGCGGGCCGAAGCTGCGACGTGCGGCCGTCGAACAGAGTCAGCTCGCCCGAGGTGCCGTCGGCCCAGGCCAGGATCGAGCCCATCGCCGTCATCGTCGAACCGGAGCTGAGCAACGGCCCTTCTACCCACATGCCGCCGCGGGGCGAGCCCCCGCGCGCGCGGCCGTCGGCGCCGATCAACCCCGCCACCGCGGCGGAGTTGCTGAACTCGATCCCCTCCGCCGGCGCCGAAAACGTCCGCGTGGCGGGCGAAAACGTGCGCCAGTTCAGGTTGGAATCGAGGATCAACGCGAGGTGGTCGGAGCCGGGTGCGACCCCGTGCGGCGCCGTTCCCGCGACGAGGGCCCAACCCGCGCGCAGGCCACTCGCTCCGGCCAAGGCGCCATTGAGCGGATTCTCCGCGATGGCGCTGTCGCCCTCCACGGAGAGCACCACGCGGCTGCCCGAGAGTGTGCTCCACACACCGGGCCGTGCGCCGAACGCGGTCAAGTTGAACGCGGGATTGAGGTTCTCCATCACCACGATCGACTCGCCGCCGTACTGCACGACCACCGTGGTCGTGTGCACGTGGGCCGTATCCGTCGTCCACCGCCCCGTGTACGCGCTGTAGCCACTCGCATAGAAACGCGTCAGGATCGGATGCTGCACGCGGATCAGCGCCACGTGGCGACCGATGTGCGTCGACGAAGAGAAGTGCAGGAGTTCGGACACGTCCCACGTTCCCAACACACCGGAGAACGCGGCCATCCGATCCACACCGCCACCGCCCAGGAGACGCAGCGGCGCCAGCGCCACTTCGCCGCGCGCGAAAGGCGGGTTGCCCTCCTCGTTGGTCGGCGTTTCGAGCGCGCTCCACGTCCCGGTGCGCGCGGCGAAACCCAGGTAACGGACGCCATCGCGCAGCGCGATCACCGCGTCGCCGAGCGCGATCTCTTCGGCGTCAATCGCGCCGCCTTCCAGTGCGACGGACGACCAGCCTCCCGTCAACGCGCTGAACGCGTGCGCGAACGATCCGGCTTTGCCGTCGGTCACCACCAAGGCCACATCGCCCTCGGCCAGCGTGTGCACGGCGGAGCCGCTCTCGAGCAGCGCGGTGCGACCGTCGAACGCGCTCCACACCAACTGCGCGTCGCCCCTGTCGAAGAGCGCGACCCTCGCTCCTTGCGCCGCGAGGACGTCCGACACATCGGCCACCGACTGCCAGCGCCGGCTCGCAGCGGAAAAGCCCTGCCACGCCGATCCGTCCGCGTGCAGCACGAAGCCCGAGGCACCGACGAGCGCTCCGCCGGGTTGGTGGGCGGTGTCGGCCCACTGGGTCGGTGCCAGGGCGGAGGCCTCGGCGAGGACCACCGAAAACGCGAGGACGGGCGCGAGGAACCAAGACACCGCAGGCACAAACCGCTGGTACATGGAGGGGTAGCCGCGAAAGCGTGGGGAACGGGGCCGGTTGCCCGATACTAAGCCCACCGTTCGAGGTGCGTCAGCCCCCGCAGTTGACGAAATCCGAATTCCCTGGGAGGCTTGGGGGCGGTGGCGGTTGCCGCCGCCCCCCGCGGACCCCCTCGCCGAGGGCCACACCCGCCCGAGGGCACCGCTCTCCGCTCTCCCGACGGCCCCAACTCTGGCCCCCACCCGCCCATGTCGCTTCGGTTCGTCCTCGCCTCTGCCCTCCTTCTGTCCCCGCTCGCGCCCGATTCCGCCGCCCAGACCCCCCTGACCACGGAGCGCATCGCCAACAACCTCGCGCTGCCGGTTTGGGCGGGTGCGCCGGCTGGCGACACACGCCTTTTTGTGTGCGAGCAGAACACGGGCCGCATCCGCATCGTGAAGAACGGCGTCGCGGGCCTGCTTCCGTTCTTGGACCTGGGGGCGATCGCGAACCAGGGCGGCGAGCGCGGGCTGCTCGGCGTCGCGTTCCACCCCAACTACGCGGTCAACGGGTTCTTCTACGTCACCTACTCCGACAACGCCGGCGACACGGTGGTCGCGCGCTACAGCCGCAGCCTCACCGACCCGGATCGGGCGGATCCGACCAGCGCATTCCAGATCCTGAAGGTGCCCCAGCCCGGCCAAACCCACAACGGCGGCGGCATCCAGTTCGGCCCGGACGGTTACCTGTGGTTGGCCTTCGGCGACGGCGGCGCGTTCGACCCGATCTGCAACGGCATGAACCCGACCAACTTCCTCGGCAAGGTGCTGCGCATCGACGTCGACGGCGGCTCGCCGTACGCGATTCCGCCGTCGAACCCCTACGCCGGCGGCGGCACGTACCTGCCCGAGGTGTGGGCCGTCGGCCTGCGCAATCCGTGGCGCTTCCACGTGGACACGAACGGCGAGCTCTACATCGGCGACGTCGGCGAGGGCGACCGCGAGGAGATCAACTGGGCTCCCGGCGGAGCGGCCGCGCTGAACTACGGTTGGACCGTGATGGAGGGCGACCTTTGCATCGGCTTCCTGCAGTGCCCCCCGGCCACCACGGCGCCGTGTTTCGATCCGTCGTACACCATGCCCGTGCACGTGTACGACCACGGCATCGGCTGCGCGGTGACCGGCGGCGTCGTCTACCGGGGCTGCGCGATCCCCGACCTCGTCGGCACGTACTTCTTCGCCGACTACTGCTCGGGCCGCATCTGGTCGTTCCGCATGGTCGGCGGCGCGGTCACGGGGTTCACCGAACGCACGGTAGAACTGGCCCCGGGCGGCGCATTGGGCATCGGCACGGTCAGCACCTTCGGCACGGATGGAGCGGGCAACGTGCTGATCGTCGACCACGCGGGCGGCGAGGTGTTCCGCGTGAAGTCGGCGGCGCCGGGCACGGATTGCGACGCCGATGGGCAGTTGGATTCGTGCGAGATCGCCGGGAACCCGGGCCTCGATCTGGATGGCGACGGCGCGCTCGATGTCTGCGAAGGCCTCGGCGGCGACGTGGGTTCCATCTCCGCGTCGACGGGCGGTCAGCAGAACCTGCTGATCCGTGCGGGCGCGGCCCGGGCGAACCAGTTGCACTTCGTGCTCGGCTCGGCCAGCGGTACCACACCGCCCTTCGTGCTTGACGGGGTGAGCCTGCCGCTCTTCATCTTCGACTTCTGGTTCAACTACACGGTGTCGTTCGCGAACGGCCCGCTTCTGCCGGGCACCGTCGCGCTGCTCGACGGCGCGGGCAACGGCGATGCGGCGATCGCGTTCCCGCCGCTGCCACCCAGCTACGTGGGCCTGAACCTGCACCACGCGGCCATCGCGGTGGACATCTTCGGCTTCGGCAACGTCACCTGGTCGAGCCACGCGCTGCCCCTCGCGATCGGGCCGTGAGCGACGGCCGATAGCGCAGGCGCCGCGGCCCGCCCAACGCACGACGCGTTGGGCGGGCCGCGGTTTTTTGCCGGTTTGCGGAGCAGCGGGGATCAGCGCGCCGGCTTCACCGCGATGCGCTTCGTTTCGTCCTTGGCGCGCACGCTCTTCGGAATGCGCAGGGTGAGCACACCGCGCTCGAAGGTCGCCTCGGCCCGGTCGGCCTCGACCTCGACGGGCAGGCGCACCGCGCGCTCGAACGAGCCGAAGCTGCGCTCCTCCAGGTACCAGTTGTCCTTCTCCTCGCGCGTCTCGGCTCTTTTCTCCGCGCGCAGGGTCAGCACGTCTCCAGTCACCGAGAGTTGGATCTCGTCCTCGGCGACTCCCGGCAGCTCGGCGTTGAGGATCAGCTCCTCCGCCGTCTCGCGCAGGTCGAAGCGCGCGCCGAGGGCCCGCTCGACCGCGGGCGCCGAGGTGCTGAGCCCCGCGTGGGGGTCCTGGAAGAAGCGCTGCATGTGCTGCTCGAGCAGCGCGAAGGGATCGCCCATGCGGGCGGAAACTTCGTGGCGACGGCGGGGAATGAGGGTCCAAGTCATGGCAGTTCTCCAGGTTGGTGGGGCCGTCGGCCGGCCCGGTTTTGGCGTCGCCGGGCTCCACCCCGGCTCCGCCGCCGTCAAGCAACCTCCGTGCCACAACGGCAGCCCGCCGGCCGCGTCGGAGGCCCGCGTCAACGCTCAAAATCCGCCAAAACGGCAGCCGATCCGCTGCCGCCCCGGCAGCCGACCTGCCGCCCGCCGCCGGTGCACGCTCCTTGCCGGACTGCGAAACGCGCGCCCGAGGCCGACACGCACGCCCCAGGGGAGCTACCTGGGTTCGCTCAGGGCAGCCGCGCGAGGTCGGGCCAAACGGCCACGGCCCGTTCGAACGCCGTCCACGTGGCGGGCTCGGCGGGCAGGACGTTGCGCAGGCCCAGGAGGGCCAAGGGGGCCCACGGGCAGACCCCGCGCGGGTCGCGTGTCCACGAGCGGATCACGTCCTCTGGCGCGGCGGCGCGCAGGTCGTCGATCTCGGCCGGGTTGGGTTGGAGCGGTCCCTTCGCGCGGCCCAGGAAGAGCACGCAGTGCTCCTTCTCGCTGCCGCGCAGGAAACCGCCGGGCACGCGGTCGCGCGCGTGGTACCGGAAGAAGCCGTAGGCCTCGAGCTCCGCTTGCACGCCGAGCTCCTCTTGCAACCGTCGCACCGCCGCGTCGATGGGTTCTTCGCCGGGCAGCGGATGGCTCGCCACCGTCGCGTCGTAACTGCGCGCCCACAGCATCTTCGTCGGCGAGCGCCGGCCGAGCACCACCTGGCCCTTGCGGTCCAAGAGCACCACCGTGAACGCGAGGTGCATGCGGCCTTCGCCCGCATGGGCGGAGCTGCGCCCGATCCGGCCCGTGGGCTTGCCGGACCCGTCGACGAGCACCACCTCGACGTCCTTGGGTGTCTTGGGCGCGTCGGTCACAGGCGCCGCACCTTGATGGAGCGGAACCACACCGGATCGCCGTGGTCCTGCAGGGCCAAACGGCCCTCGGCCAGACGACCGAAGCGCTCGAGCGACGCGAACTTCGACGCGGCGATGCGCTTGTTCCAATCCTCGCTGCCGATCTCACAACTCACGGTCCGTTGGCCGTTCAGCCACAGCTCGACCTTCGCGCCCTGCACGCGGATGCGCGCCCGGTTCCAGGCCCCCGCCGGCCGCGTCGCATCGACGGGCGGCGCGTAGAGCGCGTAGAGCGACCCGGCCGACGTGCGCGGCTCGCGGCCGTCCGCGTGGCGCAGGTTGTCGAGCACCTGCATTTCGAGGCCGGTGGTCCACACGGAGCTCGCGTCGGGATCCACACGCCAGAAGATGCCGCTGTTGCCGCCGGGGCCGACCTTCCACTCGAGCTCCAACTCGAAGTCGGAGAACAGCTCGCGAGTCACGATGTCGCCACCCGGCCCGGCGCGGTGCAACGTGCCGTTCTCGGCAACCCAACCGGCGGGCAGCTCGTCGCCCGTCACACCCTTCCAATGGGCCGCGGCGTCGTTTCCGTCGAAGAGCAACTGCCAGCCTTCTTCCGCTTCCTTTGCGCTGAGTGCGTTCACCGGGCTGCCATGGGGGTTCTCGAGCACTTGGCCGCGCTCCTTGTTGAGTCGATTCACCGTGCTCCAGGACTCCGCGGTCCAAAGTTCGCGGCCGCCCTCGCTGCGCAGGCCAAGGGGGAGGCGCAGGTGCACCACCGTATCCGGCTGCATGCCGTCGAAGGCCACGAACACACGCCGGCGGTCCTCGGACACACTCGCGGAGCCAGAGGGCAAGAACGTCTCGTCGACCTTGGGACCGCCGTAGAGCGCCGTCGGCACGTAGCGCCAGCGCGTGACCACGTAGTCGTCGGCGTTCCAGCCCATTCCCTCGGCGATGGGTTCGGTGAACTCCACTTCGAGGCCATTGGCGAACGTGCGCACGGCCCGCGGTTCGAAACACGGTGCGCCGGTGTGCACGAGGCGTTGCAGACCGAAGCTGGCCTTGCCCTCCTGCCCCCAGTTGCCGCTGGAACCGATGCCGCCGACATAGAGGGCCCCGTCCGGGCCATTCTTCACGCGGTTCGCGCCCGCCTCGAGGCCCTGGGTGAAGCGGAACACGGTGCCCTGCAGCACACCGTCGACTTCCTCCAGGAACGTGCGCTTCAGTCCGCCGTGGGTGACGTCCGTGTGCACCAGTTGGCCCTTGTACGGCCCGTGGCGCAGGGGTGTCACTTCGCCGGGACTGTTGCCGACTTCGCCCTGGGGCAGCCAGACGACGGGCGGCGTGTCGACGCGGTTTTTGTACTGGGCCTCGAGCGGCGTGCCTTCGATGACGGAGCGGTTGCCGTAGAACGCATCGGGCTCGAGCCGCAGCAGCTTCGACACGGGCAGCCAGTCACCCTGGTTGTCGGTCAGGTAGATGTTGCCGTCGTCGCCGCGTCCGATGCCGTTAGGAGTGCGCAGGCCGCGCGCCACGATGCGCCAATCGCCGGTTTTGGCGTCGATCGCGACCACCGAACCGCGGTCCAGCAACTGGGGCCGGGTGCTCGCGCCGCCCGGATTGATCGCCGTCGCGAGGTTTGCGTAGAAGATCCCGCCCGCGTGCACGAGGCCGAAGGCGAACTCGTGGAAGTTCGCGGTCACGTCCCAACCGCTCGCCACCGCGCGGTAGTGGTCGGCAACGCCGTCCATGTCCTCGTCGATCAGCTCGGTGAGCTCCTGCTTCTGCAGCACGAAGATGCGGTCGTCCACCACGCAGAGTCCGAGCGGCTCGGCGAGCCCAGCGGCGAATCGACGCACCGAAATGCGCTCCGCGGGCACCGTGCCGATGCCGCGCAGGAGGTAGACCGCGCCCTCGGGATCCCACGTGCAGAGCACCAAGGTGCCGTCGCGCATCCAGTCGAAACCGCCGACCTTGGGCTCGAAGCCGTCGGGTCTGGCCGATTCGAGACGATACGAGGGGTGCACACCCGCCAGCCACTGGCCGTCGCCGGGACGGCCCTTCGGCAGCGGGCGCACCACGGTCTTCGTGCCGGGGCTCGTGACACGCACCTCGCCCGCGTGGGCCGCGAGGTTCGAGCTCGGCACCACGACAAAACCGTCCGCGCCCGGCGCGCGCCATTCGAGCAGCAACCTGGCGCCCCCGGCGCCTTCGAAGTGCACCACCTCCAGCGCGTGCCAACCCGCGGCGAGTTCGACCTCGCCATCGAGCGGCTCAGGTCCGTGGGGGCCGTCGTGGTTCACCACCAACTCGCCCCCGATGCGCAACTGGGAGCCGTCGTCGGACGTCAGGCGGAAGGTGTAGCTCCCGGTGGTCGGGGCGCGCACGTAACCGTCGACCACCGTGACGAACTGGTCCTTGGCGCCGAACTTGGCCCGTGCCGCAGTGTTGTTGCCCTGCACGATGCCGTCGTCGAGGTCGAGGGTCGGCGTGACGAACGAAACGTTCGGCGTCTGCCCCGCATTGGGCCAAATCACGTAGGAGAGCGGTTCGGCGATCTCGTAGACGCGCACGGAGACACCCGGTTCGAGCGGCGGCAGGCGGCCCTCGTCGAGGGGCGCGCGTTGCGCAAAGGCGGGTGCGGCCAACCAGGCGAAGAGAGCGATCTGGCAGACGGTGGACTTCATCGGGCGACTCCTTGCGCTTCGGACGGGACGGCCTGCTCCGGCATGACGACCAGCACCTCGAAGCGGCCACCGCGGCCGGAGAGATGCAGACCGCGGGGGCGCTCCGCATCGCCGACGGCACGGACTCCGCCGGCGTACCGCACACCTTTGAGCGTCGCGGTGGCCGGCGGCAGGTCGAGCAGCAGCACTTCGCCCTCCGCGAGTCCGCTCAACTCCACGGACAACTCCAGCACGAGGCCGGCCGCGTCCCGCCGCGCTTCGGGCCGGACGCGGATCTCCGCGTCGCCGCGGCCCTCGCGCGCGAGGCTCCAGGCGAGTTCCACACCGCTGCGGCCGTCCTCTTGCACTTCGAGGAACCGATGGCCCAGCCAGCGCAGACGCGCCTCCTCGCCGGTCGCGAAGCGCCAGCCGTCGCCGGGCGGATTGGGCACGACGCCGGGCCCCGGAGGTGTCCAGTCGGGCCAAACGAAGTGGTCCACACCGCGCGCCGTGGGCTGCGGTCCGTGCAAGGTGTCGTACACGGTGCCCGTGAAGTGCACGTCGCCGCCCCACACACGCCAGAGTTCGCCGTGGTCCACGTCGAACGCGATCCACAGATCCGGGTCGAGCGCGGCCGTCAGCATGCGCGCGTTGCCGTCCAGCACCGAGCGAAAGACCCAGGGGTCGATCGGCCTTCCGTGGCTGTGCGGCGCGGGCTGCGGAACGCCTTGGGAGGTTGCCCCTTCGCCACCGCGTCCGGGCGCCGACTGGGGGCCCGAACACGCGGCTGTGAGGAGGGACGCGGCGAAGAGGCCCGCGGCCGTGGCGCGGAACGCGAGGGGGGCGTGGGACATCGAAGACTCCGGGATCTAGGGGACCGGGACGCGCGCGGGGGCGCGGCGACCGGGATAGAAGAGCAGCAGGAGGGCCAGGCAGCCGAGGGCGATCCACATGGGGACCGAGAAGAGCCGCGTGTAGTCCATGGTGCCCGATGCCGTCGCCCAGGCACCGACCACCGCGGTCGAGAACCAGCTCCCCACGATGATGCCGATGCCGACGAACACCAGGTTGAACAGGTTCTGTGCCGTGGCGCGCACGTCGCGAGTGGTGTTCTCGTCGACGACCATGAACGCGACGAAGATGAAGCCGCCGAAACACAGGCCGTGCAACGCGACCCCCAAACACACGGACCACAGGGAAGGTGCGTAGGCAAAAAGCGCCATGCGGGCGGCGTAGGCGAACAACCCGATCCCAAGGAGCGCTTTGCGCGAGAGCCGGGTGGCGAGCAGCGGCATCAGCGCCAGAACGCCGATCTCCGTCATCTGGCCGATCGTCATCAACCCCCCGCCGCCCACTCCGAACACCTGGTTCACCAGCGCGGAGAAACGGTTGGCCGCATCGCTCTGCGCCGCGTTCTGGATGCCGCTGACGTACTCCGCGGTGAACACGAAGTAGAACTGGTGGATGATGCTGACGGGCACCGCCAAAAGGAACAGCGTCACGAGTGGCTGCAGGCGGATCTCCATGAGCGCCTCCGCCCACGCCAGACGCTGGCCCGACTGTTTGGTCGGCGGTGTGTGCGGCAAGGTCAGGCAGAAGAGCCCCATCACCACGCCGAGCGCGGCGCTCAAGTGGAACGCAAACGCGCGGCCGGCGTTCTGGGCCGCGGCGATTTCCTCGGGGCCGACGCCACTGGGTGTGTGCATGCGCAGCAGCACCTGCCCCACCGCGATGCCCGCGGCGATCCATCCGACGGTGCCCCAGAGGCGCACGGGTCCGAAGTCGCGGTCGCGATCTGGCAAGTGCGCGAACGCAAGGGAGTTGGTGAGGGCCAGGGTCGGCGCGTACACGAAGCCGTAGACCGCGCTGAGCGTCAGGAAGAGCGGGAACGACGTCGCCAAAGACAGGTACCACACGAGCACCGCGCCGACGAGGTGGCTGGCCGCGAGCAGCCGCTCGGTCGCAAAGTGCCGGTCCGCCAACTGCCCGGCGAGGAAGGGGCCGAAAATCGCTCCGACCGCACCCGCCGCCAGGCAAAGGCCGGTCTGCCCTAGGGTGAATCCCCGGTGGTTCAGGAGGAACGGATAGAGGATCGGCAGCCACGCGCCCCAGATCGCGTACTGCAAGAACATCATCACCGACAGCTTCGTGCCCAGCCCGAAGCGCATGGGCGCCGGGACGTGCGTGGGGGTCGACGTCATGGTTGGGGGGGGCTGGTGGGGAACGGCGGAAACGGTGGGAGGTTCGCGGCTGCCGGCGCCGCGTGCGGATCAGCGCGCAAACGCGCGGTCGAAGGCCTGGCCCGCGCGGGGGAAATCCAGGCGGCGCACGAAGGCGGCGGCTTCGGCGGCACCGGCCTCGCGGTCCATGTGCGGGTCCTCCCACTCGACCGTCAGGGGACCCCGGTACTCGATGTCCCCCAGCGCTCGGATCAGGCTCTCGAAGTCGATGCGCCCGCGACCCGGGGAGCGGAAGTCCCAGGCGCGTCCGGCGGCTCCGAACGGGGTGTGGCCGCCGAAAACGCCGATGGGGGTCGGCGCCGAGCTCCACCAGACGTCCTTCACGTGCACGTTGAGGATGCGCGCGCCGAACTCGCGCACGAACGCCACCGCGTCGACGTTCTGGTAACAGAGGTGGCTCGGATCGAAGTTGAAACCGAACGCGGGATGGCCGTCGACCGCGGCGATCGCGCGGCGCGTCGTCGCGATGTCGAAGGCGATCTCGGTCGGGTGCACCTCGAGCGCAAATCCGACGCCGGCCTCCTGGAAGGCGTCGAGGATGGGACGGAAACGCGCCGCGAAGTCCCGGTACCCCGCGTCGATGCGATCTGGCCCGAGCGGCGGGAAGGCGTAGAGGAGGTGCCAGATCGACGAACCCGTGAAGCCGTTGACCACGTAGTGGGGTCCGCCACCGCTCGCGCGCGCCGCCAGTTGCTCGCGCACGGCCTTGGGCGCGGCATCGAAGAACAGCTTGGCCGCCTTGGCGGTGGCGATCAGCTCGTCGGCGGCGCGGCGCCGCACACCTTCTGGTTCGCCGTCGCCCCACACGTGGGCGGGGAGGATCGAGCGGTGGCGTTCGTCGACGGGATCGCAAATGGCCTGCCCGACGAGGTGGTTGGAAAGCGCGAAGCAGCCCAACCCGTGGCGCTGGAGCCGCTGCCACTGCGCGCCCACGTAGTCCGGTTCCGCGAGCGCCCGACGCACGTCGAAGTGGTCGCCCCAGCAGGCCAGCTCCAGCCCGTCGTAACCGAAGGCGCGGGCCTTCTTGGCCAGTTCGTCGAGACCGAGATCGGCCCATTGGCCGGTGAAGAGGCAGACGGGACGACCCATGGGCGCTGATGGTAGCGACGCGGGTGCTTGGGCGGCAGGGCGCGCCCTCCAGTTCAGAGATCCCCGAGCACCGTTCGCGCTGGTCCGAGGACACGCAGTCCGCCGATCCGCTCCTCCCGCGCCTCGGGGCACTGCTCGACGCGGGTCCAGAGGCGCTCCTGGAGCCAGGCCCGCCTCGGATCGAGGTCGGCGGGATCCTCGACCCACCGGAAGACCCACAGGGCGCCGCCGCGTTCGAAGCGCGGGCGGTGGCGCTCCAGGTAACCATCCAGGAGGTGGGACTCGGTGCCCTCGGGCATCGCGAGCAGCAACTGGGCGAGCTCCGGCGTCGTGGCGCGCCGCGAACGCCGGCGCAGCGCGTCCGCAAGTCGGGGCTCGAAGACGGCGACCGCGTCCAAGGGGGCCAGTCGGGACTTGGCGAACTCGACGGCGGCCGCCTCGTCGCCGACGAGCGAGGGATTCTCCCGCCGCCAGAGTTCCAGGCCGCCGCTCAGCCACACACTCGCGGCAAACGCGCCCCCGAAGACCAAAGGCACGGCGCCGTTTGGCAAGCGCACGGCGCGAACGTCGAGCCAGCGGCAGAACGGTCCGCCAAAGCAGGCGGCGGCCCAGGCCCCCAGCGCGACGAAGTACCCGCCGAACTCGAAGATGCCGACGTACGCGACGAAGAGCGCCAGGGGTGCAACGAGCGCTAGAACCGCCGCCACACGCGCGAGTCGCCGCCCCAAGTCCCGGACGGAACCCGCGAGGTAGAAGACGACGATCGGCCACAGCAGAAGATTCGCGCGCAACAGATGGTCCCAAAGCGAGCCCAGCGCCACGGCGAAGCGGCGGTGCTCGGCCCAGGACGAAAGGGTGTTCGTGGACCAGCCCTGGCGCGACTCCACGTCGATGTAACGCACGAGCGCCGCCCCGACGAGCAGCGCTCCCGCCACACCCGTCCCGATCCAACGCCGCGGCCCGGTGTCTCCGTGCCCGCCCCAGGCCAGGTAGCACCAAAGGCCGACGAAGGGCAGGAGCAGCGCGTGGAGCGGATGCCCGAGCAGCAGAGCCGCCGCGGTCAGCGCGACCCAGGGAAGGCGCGCGGCAAAGGTCCTCGCTTCCGCAGCGCGCGCGAGGCAGAACAGGGCCACGACCGCCAGCAGCAACTGCGCCCCGTGGACTTCGGCGGCCGTAGCAAAGAACCAGACGGGACTGGAGCCAGCCACCACACCCGCGACCAGGCTGGCAGAAAGCGCGCCGGCAAGGGCCCGCGTGCGCAGGTACACGAAGAGCAGCGCGATCGCGAGCGCCGCGGGCAGCAGCGAGGCGTACTCGAGTGCGATGTAGTCGTCCCCCACGAGTGCGCGCAGGAGCCACCAAACCGCGTAGTGCACGTGGTGGTGGTGCGGACTGCCCGAGGCGCTCCAACGCGCCTCCGTGTACATGTCGAGGAACTTCGGCGGATCGACCGAATAGAGACTCGGCTGCAGCGCCAGCGCGTAGACAAACGCCGCGACCAGCCCCAACACGAGCGCTTGGACGAGGACGTGCCACCGCGGCCCGAACCCTTCGGCAGCGGCGGCGCGCAGCGGGGCGGGCGCGGCCATGGGGCGATCCTAGCCCGGGTTATTCATCAGGTTTCCGATCCGACGAGCCCAAGTCGCTGTCTGGTGGTGTTTTGGGGCCGTGGCATCCGCAGTCGACCTTGAACAGGTCGTCGAGGACGGCCGCGGCCCCAAAGTGCCACCAGGCGGCGAAAGGCGGCCGAAGGCCGCCGGTTGGGCCGTCCGATCGGAAACGTGGTGGACAATCCGGGCTAGCGGACAGCCTTGGGCTCACCTACGCGGGCGAGGTCACAGGAACGCGAACAGCGCCGGGAAAGGAGTGCTGACGAAGCTGGGCGCGAGGTCGGCGTCGAAGGCCACGAACGCGTGGTTCGCCGGCGTGGTGATCAACTGCACGAGGGCCGTGGGCGGGATCGTGAACGACGAGCTGGCGCGTCCCTGTGCGTTGAGCACACCCACCTGGCCGCCGAACAGGTCGCCGGCCCCGAGGCCGAGAGTCAGTTGCAAGTAGGGATCCGCGACCAGGGGCAGGTCCAGTCCGAGGAACGGGGTCGTCGGCGAGGTGCCGGACAGGGAGCCGAGCATCAGGTAGTAGTGCCCCGCGCGCTCAGGCCCCGCATCCAACGCGAGCGCCTGGGTCCCGCCAAAGATCAGGGACAGGGCGAGTTTGTCGCCGGCGAGGGACTGGCACAGATCCAACACGCCGTTTTGGTCCACGTCGGAGCCCGCCTCCGCCAGTTGCACACCGTCGGGGATACCGTTCCCGTCGCAGTCCTCGCCGCCCACCACGGTCGGCCGCCAGTTGGCGACGGTCGGCGCGTTGTTCGTCAGGGCGCGCGCGTTGTCCTGGGTCTGCGTGCCCATCACGTACCCGTTCCAAAAGTGCAGCGGGCTCGAGAAGATCGGTTTGCGCGAACCCGGCGAGTACGCCATCACCGAGCGGTACAGGTTGTTCGGCGTGCGGTACCCGTAGCCGTAGTTGTGGGACGACGAACCCGCGTTGTCCGGATCGTGGGCGCAGCCGAAGTTGTGGCCGAACTCGTGGGCGTATGTGTAATTGCCCGTGGCGCACGAACGACGGGTGACGTTGAAGGCACTCGATTCGAAGGACGCCGAGACGTTGGTCATCAGGTACCCGACGCCGCAGCCGCCGCCGGAGTTCGAGATCAGGCTCACCGCGTCCGCACCGAAGGCGTTGCGCAAGTTGTGCACGCCGTCCATGTGGCCGTCGTTCTTGGAGCGCAGGCGCGAGAGGTCCGTGCTGATGCTGCCGCTCTCGGTGTACTCCACTTCCGCTGCGTGCACGAGGCGCAGGAAGAGCCCCGCATCGCAGTTGCCGTAGGAGAGGTTGGCCTCGGCCACCGCGAGATCGATCAGCGCGAGCATGGCGTTGGTGCCGCCCGCCGACGCACGCGCGGCCGGGGTCCAGACGGTCATCACGTCGACAACCAGGACACCGGGCGCCCCCGGGGGCGGGGCGCCGCCGCCGGCACCACCTGCGCCGCCTTCCTCGCCCCCGTCGGGTTGCCCGGCATCCGCGGGCGCGGGCAGAGGCCCCGCACAGGGTTCGAACAGGGCCGGATTGGCTTCGGCGAGCATCCACTCGCCGGGTCCACCGCGCACGCGCAGCAGCCGCGGGCCAAGGTTCAAGGTCCCCGCCACGGCTCCCTGGCGCCACGCGAGGATGAGGTGGTCGTCGGGACCACCGCCCGCGACCGTCCCGTGCCAAACGGCCGAGCCGGGACTCGCGGAGGGTTGGCGCACCAGGTCGACCTCGACGGTTTCGCCGTCGAACAGCTCGAGCCGCACGGGCCGCCGCCGAGCCTCGGCGAGCCATTCCGTGCCGTCGGCGCGCACGGCCCGCCCGCGCCACTCCACTGGATCCAGGGCCACAGTCCTACCGGACGGATCGGCGCGCCAGAGCAGATCCTGGGCGGTGGCAGGGGCGGCAAACGCCAGCCCGAGGAGGGCAGACACGGGGAGCGACAGGGGAAACTTCATGTGCCCCCTCCGGACGCAGCCCCGGTGGCCGAGGTTCCCCCCAAATGGCCGCGCGTGCGGAGTTTGGGAGCCCCCAGACACAAGCTGTTCACAACACGTCGGCGAGTGGGACCGCGCGCCCCTCCCGCGCGGCGACGAGGGCGGCCTCCAGCACACGTTGGGTCTCGTAGGCATCCGCCACGTCGGCGAGCGGCACCGTCGGCGCGTGTCCGCCCACGGCGCCGAGCACGTCGGCGACCATGTTCGTGAAGGTGTGTTCGTATCCGAGCGGGTGAGCCGGGGGCCACCAGTGCTCCACCCAGGGATGGGCGCCGGCCTCGGTGGCGACCACGCGCCGCCATCCGCCCTCGCGGGCGCCGTCCTCGGCGTCCCAGACGTGGAGCACGTTCATCTCCTCGAAATCGAAGCGCAGGGAGCCGCGCTCGCCATTGATCTCGATCGTGTTGCGGTTGAGGTGCGGGCCCGCCACCCGGCTCGCTTCGAACGTTCCGATGGCGCCGTTCCGGAACGTCGCCGTGAACGCCAGCGCATCGTCGACGTCCGACGGGAGGTGTGCCGCGCCGCTCGGATCGGGACGCAGCGGATGGAACGTGCGCGCCACGGCGCCGTGCACCACGTCGATCTCCTCCCCGAGCAGGAATCGGGCGAGGTCGATCGAGTGTGCGTTGAGATCACCGTGCGCTCCGGATCCCGCAAGATCGCGGCGGAATCGCCAACTGGCCGGGGTTTGTGGGCCACCCCAACTCTGCAGGTAGTGGCAGCGCACGTGGCGGATGGCGCCGAGGCGGCCCTCACGCACCAGATTCCAAGCGAGACCGATGGCGGGGCAACGCCGGTAGTTGAACCACACGTAGGCGTGGACACCCCTCGCTGCCGCGGCGCGCGCCGCGTCCCGAAGGGCCCGGGCGCCCGCGAGGGTGTTCGCGAGCGGTTTCTCGACGAGCACGTGCTGCCCGGCGCCGAGCGCGGCGATGGCGGGCTCCGCGTGCAGGTGGTTCGGCGTCGCGACGTCCACCAGTCCGACCGACGGATCTCCGATCAGGTCCTGCCATCGGGTGGTGGAGCGGCGCCAGCCAAAACGCGCCGCGAAGGCCGCCAGCTCCGGCCCGTCCCGCCCCGCCACACACTCGAGCCGAGGCACGAGCGCGGGCCCAAAGAACGGCCCCACCTGCCGAAAGGCGTTCGAGTGGGCCCGGCCCATGAACTTCTGTCCGATCAGTCCGATCCCGAGAAACTGCGCCGCGTCGGCCATGTCGGCAGGATAACCAACCGGGGTTAGGCTTTTGGACTATGCAGTCCAAGGCAACCACCGTCGCGGCCTACCTGGCCGAACTTCCCCCGGACCGCCGCGCAGCCCTCGAGGCCGTTCGCAAGGTCATCCTCGAGAACCTCGACGGCAACTACGAGGAGGGGATGCAGTACGGGATGATCGGCTACTACGTCCCCCACCGCGTGTACCCCGCCGGGTACCACTGCGATCCCAAACAACCGCTGCCGTTCGCGGGGCTGGCTTCGCAGAAGGGCCACATGTCGCTCTACCTCTGCAGCCTGTACGGCGATTTCGCCGAGGGCGAGCTGGCCTGGTTCACGGAGGCCTGGAAGAAGGCGGGCAAGAAGCTCGACATGGGCAAGGCCTGTGTGCGTTTCAAGCGACTCGAGGACGTGCCGCTCGAAGTGGTTGGCGAAGCGATCCGCCGCACACCCGCGAAGCGCATGATCGCGCAGTACGACGCGGTGCGCGAAGCCCAGGCGGCAAAGTCGGGCAAACCGCCGACGGCGAAACCCGTTGCTCGCAAGAAGGCGGCGGCCAAGAAGGCTGCGAGCAAAAAAGCGCCGGCCAAAAAAGCCGGCGCGAAGAAGACCGCTGCAAAGAAGACCGCGGCGAAGTCTCGGGCGAAGTGAACTCCGTTTGGCCGCTGGATGCGGCGAAAGGAGTCCGAGGCACCTATTGGTCGCGTTTCGCTCCGAGCAGCATGCGCACCAGCTCGTCGAGATCCAGCACGCTGGGCACGGAAGGATCGTTCGAGTTCAGCGTCACCTCGTCGATGCGCAGGTTCTCCGCCGCTTGGCGGGCCAGGAGGATGCGCCCGCCGGCCGTGTCGAGGGCCGCGTTGCGCAGTTGGTCCCGCAGTGCCTCCGCATTGGCCAGGGCAAGCTGCCCCTCCGCGATGGCCGCCGTATGCGTGGCGTCCGCGTCGGCCGTGGTCGTGCGCGCGTAGATCTCTGCCGCGGCCAGGATCTCGGCGATGCGCACCTGGTTGTCCGAGCTGGCTTCCTGCAGGCGCTTGTCCCACTCGCCCACCAGCCGTTTGGCGAGGGCCTCGGTCTCCTTCTCGATCGACTGGGTGACCTGCTCCTGCTGCTCCTCGCGCTGGCGCGCCTCGGCCAGCAGGGCCTTCTGGCGCGTCAACTGCTTGAGCTGCAACTGCTCCTCGTACTTGTCCGGGAAACGCACGGCGCGGATCAGTATGGAGAGGGGCACCAGGTGGTACTGCTCCAGGCTGGCAGCAAGCGCGGGCATGGCCGCCTCGACCCGCGCCAGACGCACGTCGGTCTTCACGAAGTCGTCTGGCGACAACTGGGAGAGCTCTTCCCGCAACACACCCTGGATCGCCTGGCGCGCGCGGTCGCGGTAGTTGAACGTCAGACCATCTTGGACGATGCGCCAACCGCGGCCGGGCAGGATGCGGTACGCGACCGTGACGTCGAGCGACGCCGTGTTGTTGTCGCTAGTGCGGATGTCGAGGCTGCTGGTTGCTTCGACGTTCTCCTTGCTGCCCTTGTACTCCTCGCCGTCGCGGGCGAACGACACGAAGTGCACCCGTCCATCCAGGACGGTCCAGCGGTGCACCCCGACGATGCCGAGGTGGTAGCCCGTGCGGAAGTCCTGCTCGACGATGCCACCGCCGAGTTGGTTGACCTTGACGCCGATCGTCGCCGGGTCGACACGCTGCACGAGGAGTGCCGCCGAGAGCGCCACGAGCGCGGCGACGATGACGACGAGGACGATGGCAGTTCGGAATGCGGACATGTCAGTTGCCTCCGGCGGCTGCCCGCTCGTTCGTGTTGGATGAGCCCAGACCGCTGTGTTCGAGGCGTTTGGGCTCCGGATCGCGGCTGTAGGGCAGCAGCGTGAACCGGATCCCCAAGAGCTTCTCGATCAGAGCCTCGCGCACGATGACCTCACCGCGGGCGGCGAGGGCTTCGGCACGGGCCTTCACACCCTCGGCTTCCATGGTGTACTGGGCCGTGAGTCCCCGGGCCTGCGCCTGGGCCTGGGCCTTCTGGGCCGATCCCTGGGCCACACGTTCGAGGGCATAGGCATCCGCGGAGCGGCGCTGTTCGATGGCCTTTCGCTCGGCGCCGAGGCGCTCGCGATCCAACTCTCCGCGCAGAGATTCGAGCTCGATCGTCTTCTCCCGCTCCACCGCCGCCAAACGCTGCTGGCGCTCACGCCGCAGTTGGTCCTCCATTGCGATGAGACGCTCGACAGATTGGTCTGCCACCTTGCGATCCTCGATGGCGCTCTCGTATTCGGGGTCGAAGTTGGGCCGCTGCTGGGGCATCTCGATGATGCGCAGGCCGAAGGGTTCGAGGGCCGCGCTGAGGCGCTCCTTGGCCGAGTTGAAGGCCTCCTGCAGCGTCATCGCGTCCGCGATCTGCTCGGCGGAGTAACGCCCGAACTCGTCCCGCAGGATCGAGCGCGTGAAGGCTTTGATCCACTCCTCCTTGAAACCATCGCCCACGCCGGAGTCCGCGATCACCGTGGCCGCGGCACCTGGAATGATCGCGTACTGGATCTCCAGGCTCTCGAATCGAAAGTTGGATCCGTCGTTGGCGCGCACCGTCAGCATCGGCACGAGGGTGTTGCCGACGAAGCGGTTGCCGCGCATCTCGAAGTTCTGGAAGCGGCGGTCCAGGGGATAGATCTGCTGGAGGAACGGCAGGTAGATCTGGTAACCGGGCTGGGTGATGACCTCTTCGCTGCCGGTCAGGTAGTTCACCTTCAGGGCCACCTGCTCGGGTTCGATCGTCACCAGACCGAGCCGACCGGTGAGCGCGAGCACGAGAACCGCGCCGATGGCGAGCACCGCGATGAGGCCGGTGATGGCTCCCTTCGAGGGCACACGAAACTGCGGCCCGGGCCCGCCCGTGCGCGCGGGTCCGCGCCTGGGGCCCTTGGGTTCGAAACCCTCGGGCGGAAAGACGTCGGGAATGTTGTCTCGGGACACGGGAATGGTTCCTTCTGCTGGGGACCGGGCGACGGTCGTCGGATGCGGACGATGAGCCTAGCCCTTTCCGCGAAAAGTCTCGCACGCGGCGAAGCGAAGCCATGTGCTTGAGCCAAATCTCGCACCCCTAACTTGAACTCTCTGGACTTGCCGCTCCAAGCACCGTGGATGGGGCGGGCTTTCAGCCCTTGCCTCCTCTTTCGGACCCACCTGGGGCGTTGCCCCAGGCTAAGGTCGGGCGCGCCGTTGGCGCTCAGGAAGGCCGTACGTGCATGCAGTGCGCGCTGACGCCGCGTTCAGAGAGCGTCGCCAACCGGCTCGATGCCTGCAGGCTCAGCCGGCGAAACGATCGGTGGCTTCGACCAGCGCCGCGGTGTTGCCCGGTTCGAAGCCGGAATGCCCAGCATCGGGCACGACCACCAGCTTGCCCTCGGGCCAGGCACGGTTCAGCTCGTACGCACTCTTCGCGGGGCAAACCACGTCGTAGCGCCCTTGCACGATCACTCCGGGTATGCCCTTCAGTTTGCCCGCGTCGTGCAACAACTGGCCGTCGCGTTCGAACCAACCGCCGTGCACGAAGTAGTGGCACTCGATGCGCGCGAAGGCGAGCGCAAACTCGTCCTGGTCGTTCTGCGCCCAATCCTCGGGTTTGGCCTGCAAGTAGCTGGTCTTGCCCTCCCACACGGACCACGCCCGCGCTGCCGCGACGCGGGTCGCGCGATCGGCGCTGGTGAGGCGGCGGTAGTAGGCACCCATCAAGTCACCGCGCTCCACCTCGGGGATCTGCTCCAGGTAGTCGGCGAATGCCTCGGGAAAGAGCGCGCTAGCGCCCTCCTGGTAGAACCACTCGAGTTCGGCGCGGCGCAAGAGGAAGATGCCGCGCAACACGAGCTCGAGCACCCGCTGGCGGTGCTTCTGCGCGTAGGCCAAGGCGAGGGTGCTGCCCCAAGAGCCGCCGAACACCTGCCACTTCTCGATGCGGAGCTTCTCGCGGATGCGCTCGATGTCGGAGACGAGATCCCAGGTCGTGTTGCCCTCGAGCTCGGCGTGCGGTGTGCTCCGCCCACAGCCGCGCTGGTCGAAACACACGATGCGGTAGCGCTTGGGATCGTGGAAGCGGCGCAGCTTCACCGAACCGCCCCCGCCGGGTCCCCCGTGCAGCACGACCACCGGCTTGCCGTCGGGGTTGCCACACTGCTCCACGTAGAGTTCGTGGGGACCTCCGACATTGAGTCGGAAGCTGTCGTAGGGTTCGATCTCGGGGTACAGGCTCCGTCGCGTTTGGCCGCTCATGGCGGGGATTGTGCCTTCGTCCGGCCGCTGCGCAAAAGGAGTTGCGCGCGCCGCGACGGCCTCGTCCCGAGGGTCGTGGGCGCCGACCGCTGCACCCGTGCGCCAATCTCCGTCACCGCATCGGAACGGCGGCGGACGGCTGCCGCGGCGAGCGGAGAGCACCCGCCGCGGCACGGGGTTTGCGAATTCGGCGCGGTCGCCGCTAGCCTCGCGTGCCGTTCCTACCGCGCCGGCGTACGCGCGCCGCCCATCCCCTCCACGACACCCGCCCATGTTCCAGTCCCCGCTCGCCGCTCGCGCCGCATTGGCCGCGCTGCTGTGTTCCGCCTGCGCCGCCTCGCCCGATCCGATCGCGCCCCAAGCGGCGGCCGAGAAACCGATCGGCTTCCCGCGCACCGAACATCTCCCCGCCGCGCCGACTTGGCGCGCGGAGGTTGCCCTCGACCTCGGCGACGTCGGCATTTGGACCGTCGAAACGGCGCAGCTCCTGCCGCAGTACGCGGCGGCCGAAGTGATCGGCCTCGACGATTGGGGCCGCACGCACGTCCTCGTTCCATACGCGGGTCGCTGGACGCACTACCAGTTGGGGCAGGACAACTCGTGGCTCGGCGGCATCGCGTTTGGCGACGTGGACCCGCGCGTGCCGGGCGCGGAGCTGTACACGGGCGCCGAGAGCGGTGTGGTGTACCAGGTGGTCGGCCACGCGGACGGGCTGGTCGACAACCGGCGCGCGGCGCGCATCGAGGGGCGCGCGGTGCACACGCTCGTCGCCGCGGAACTGGACCGCGCGCGCGCTGGGCTCGAACTGCTCGCGTTCACCGAGCCACCGGCGATCTACCTGCTGTCTCCGCGGGAGCGTTCGGACGGTTTCGACGTCACGCAGCTCTCCGCCCACCACGGCCGCGTCCGCGACGCGGTGGTGCTGCCGGGCAAGACGGCCGAGGGCACGGACCGCGTGGCGCTGGTTTCGCGGTCGGGTGCGTTGGAGGTGCTGGACTCGGTGGCCAGTGGGCCCCGCTTCACACCGCTGTTCCAGATCCCGAGCGGCATTGGCCGCGTCGCGCTCGGCCCCGCCTCCACCGCGGAACGTGTGGTCCTCTACACCACTTCCGACGACGGCCTCATCCACCGCCACGAGGGCCCCCCCATGGGCCCCCTGCGCAGCGAAGTGGTCTACGTCGGTCCCACGGGACCGCGGGGTGTGGTCGCGGGCCGTTTCCACGAGGACCCGACGGTCGAATCGATCGCCGTGTTCGGTTACGCCGCGCGCGTCGAACTCCTGACCAGACCGAAGGGCGGCAAGGGGCCCTGGAAGGTCGAGTTGCTGTTCACGGACCGCGGTTCGGGGCATTGGTTGGCGAAGGGCGAGTACGACGGCCGCAACGGCACCGACGAGCTGCTGCTCAGCGGCTACGGCGCGCGCATCGTGATGCTGGCGCGTGAGCCCGGGTACGGAATGGCGCCGGTGGCGACGGCGCCCTGAGGCCAACCGCGTTCAGCGAACAGGGACCGCCGACGCGGTCCAGATGCGCGTCCAGAGCGCGCCGGGGTCGGCAAATGCCGCGCTCGGCCACGGGAGCTGCACGGGGGGAACCGCCGCCCAACCGGCTTCCGTGCGCTCCGCGACCTCGAATCGAAAAATGAAGTCGGGGTGGACACCCATGCGCAAATCGCTGAGAACCAGTCGATTGCCTTGCACGTCTGCGCGCAGGAACCCGCGGTCCCACCACGTGAGCCGACGCACCGCCGGAACGTCCGCCGCGTCGAAGAGGGCCTGCACGTCGCTCGTGTGGTCCTCGAACACCAGGCGATCCCCCGGCGCCGCGAGCGAAAAGGTGCCCTCCACGTAACCGCCGGGCACCAGCGCCACCACACGCCAGAGCAGTGTGTTGAGCGGCGTGGGCACACTGAAGTGCGGTGCGTCCCCGTGCCCGAGTTCGACCAGCGCACGCCGTGTTTCGCGCTCCACCAGCGACTTCGCCAGGAGCGACCAACCCAAGTAGGCCGTGCTGAGGAACAAGCCGACCAATAGCCACCTTCGCGCCGCCGGTCGATCACCCCGCCACCAGGCGACGACCACCGCCACCACCAACCACAGGGTGTAGAGCGGGTCGATGATGAACACACTGCCGACCATCACGGGCGGAGTGGGAAGCGGCCAGAACAACTGCGTGCCGTAGATCGTCAACGCGTCGAGCAGCACGTGGGTCCCGAACGCCAGTTGCACGGCGAGGAACCACGCACGCGGCGCCTCGCGAACGGGGGTCCAGACCCGGCGCAACAGCGCCCAAAGCAGCGCCCCGACGATCGGAAGCACGAAGAGCGAATGGGATGCGCCCCTGTGCCACACCGCGCGTGCCACGGGGTCCTCAACCAGGAGGTTGAGGGGCACGACGTCGAGATCCGGCAGGGTGCCGAGCAGGGCTCCGGCAATCAGTGCCCGCCGACGATGGTGCGGCGGCACGACCACCGCCGCCACGGCGGCACCGAGGACGAGTTGGCTGAGGGAGTCCATGGGGAGAGCCTGGCTTCCGCCGGCCCGCCGGCGGTCAGCCGCCGAACGTCAGGGGTCGACCCGCGGGTTCGCCTTGGGTCGTACCGGAGGGATTGCCGTGTCGGTAGACAACACGTCCGCCGACGACGGTCGCGACGGGCCAGCCGGCGAGCTCTGTGCCCACGAAGGGATTCGTGCGCGCGCGCGAGCGCAGCCAGGTTTCCTCGAGCGTCCCGTCGATGCGCGGATCGACGAGCGCCAGATCGCCGTCGACGCCCGGCTCCACGAGGCCCTTGTTGCGGATGCCGTACACACGCCTTGGACCGACGTTCACCGCGCGAAGTAGACCCTTCCAATCGAGCCATCCGTCGCGCACGGCCGTGAGCAACAGCGGAAGAGTGGTCTGCACGCCAGGGATTCCGGAGGGCGAGGTCGGGTACGGCTTGCTCTTCTCTTCGGCCGTGTGCGGCGCGTGGTCCGAGCCCACGCAGGCCGCTTCTCCGTCGGCCAGCGCCCGCCGCAGTCTTTGCTGGTGGCGCTTCTCGCGCACGGGCGGATTCATCTGGGCCCAGGTGCCGTGGGGACCGTTGTAACAGTCGGGCGCGGCGAGGAACAGGTGGTTGGGCGTCAGCTCGAACGTCACGAGTTCGCCGAGATCGCGCTCGGCAAACAGTTCGACCTCTTCTGCAGTGGACACGTGCAGCACGTGCACCGGGCGCCCGGTGCGTTCGGCGAGGTCCAGCAACCGGCGTGTTGCGCGCAGCGCCGCCTCCACGTCGCGCACGTGGTGGTGCTGGGTCACCTGAGTGCCCGCGCTGAGCGCCGCGTAGCGCTCGGACAGACGGAAATCGTCCTCCGCGTGCACCGTCACCCGGCGCGTCCCCGAACGCAGCACCCGCTCCAGGTTGCTATCGTCGCGCACCAAAAGATCGCCGGTGGAGCTGCCCATGAACACCTTGACTCCGGCGCAGCCAGGCAACTGTTCCAGTTCGCCAAGTTGGTCCGCGTTCTCTGCCGTCGCGCCGACGAAGAACGCGTGGTCGGCGAAGCAGCGGCCAGCCGCGCGGCGGAACTTGTCTGCGAGCAGGTCGGCGGTGGTCGTCGCCGGTTTGGTGTTCGGCATCTCGCAGAACGAGGTCACACCGCCGGCCACGGCCGCCAGCGAACCGGACGCGAGGTCCTCCTTGTGTTCGAGTCCCGGCTCGCGGAAGTGGACTTGGGGATCGATGGATCCGGGCAGCACCAGGAGGTTCGCCGCGTCGAGCACGGGCACGGAAGCGGGTGCGCCCAAGTCCGTACCGACGGCGCGGATGCGGCCGCCTTCGATCCACACGTCGGCGCGCTTCGGACCCGACTCACCCACCACCTGACCGCCCTGGACCAAGAGGTCGGCCCCGCCCGCGGATGTGCGTTTCTCCATCCCCAGAGGATAGCGCCCGGCGGCCCTAGAACACCGGCTCGGCGGGGAAGAGCTCCGCGAGGCACTCGAGGCGCTTGCGCGGGAGATCGCGGCCCGCCAGGGTGACGAGTGCCTGCCACGCCGCGTCGCGCACGGTCCCGTCCCGGTCCTCCAACCGCTCGAGGAGTGCGCGCTGGGCGCGTTGCGAACCCAGTTGGGCAAGGGTCTGGCAGGCCGCGGCGCGCGCTTTTTTGTCTTCCGAGACGAGCAGGACGTCGAGCATCGCCACCAGCGGATGGCGAAACATCCGGTGCCCAACCAGTTCGCGCAGAGCCAGCGATGCGCGTTTTGCCTCGCCGCTGGCCAACTGCTGCACCAGGTTTTCCGCTCGCCCCTCGTACCACGCCAGTTCCTGCTGGCACCAGTCGCGCCAGTGCGCGGGATCCGCGGCAAAGTTTGCCCCACTGATGCGCCGCAGAGACCACACGGCGGCGTCCCGCACGCCGCGGTCGCGCTGCTCCAGCAGCGGCACCAGGAGCGCGGCGCTGTGCCAGTCCTCGAGGTGTCCCAGCGCGAACACGAGGGCCTGCAGCCGCGCCGAGGACCCCGGATCGACGCGGTCCAACGCGCGGCGTAGTCGGCTGGCGAGCTCTTCCACGTCGCCGCCGTCGCGCGGTGTCGGCAGGAGCCGGATCTGCGCCAATACGAGCGCTTCCGCCGCCGTGCCGCGGTCCCAGACGTGACGCAACCCAAGGACAGCGCGTTCGTCCCGCGACCCGCCCAGCGCACGGGTGTACGCGGGCTGCAGCGAGTCCGGGATCAGGTGGCGAGTCGCGATGACCGCGGGGAGGGCGCGCAAGTCCCTTCTGAACATCGCGCAGAGGCTCTGCTCGAAGGCGCGCTCCAGCGAAGGGTCTAGCTGCGTATCCGGCAGCGGCGCGGCGAGTTGTACCAACCAGGCGAGGTCGCGGCTGTCCGCCGCGGCGCCGGAGAGCACCAGCACCGCGCGCCGTGCGCGGATGTCGTTGCGACCGGCCAGCCACTCGTTCGCAGCCGCGACCAAGGCGTGGCGGCCAAGGGGCGCAATGCCCTCGAGCAAGTACTCGATCTGTGACTCGCTGAGCGCCTGCTCGCCGTCGTCGTTGGTCGTGCCCGGGAGCCGGCCGGCGGCGACCCAGTCGAGCGCCGCGGGCAGCGCGATGGGAAAGAGGCGCCGCAACTGCGCCACGGTGACGTCGCGGGGCGGCGCGTCGGCGGCGCGGGTCGCTCGCAATAGGTGAAGGCATTGGGCGACCGGATCGAGGTGCGGCTGCACGAGGCGCGCACCCGTGCCCGCTCCGCGGTTCTGCGCGGCACCCACCGCCGCCGCAACCGACGCATCGCCCCGCGCCCAAACGGGCGCCGTCAGGCACAGCACGGCGAGGCAGACGGCGGAACGGACCATGGCGATCAGGGTTTGGCCGATCGGCGAACCCAGCCGAGCACGTCGAACTGCACGTCGCCCGAGGCACTCTCGGCGAGCAGTGCCTCGTCGAAGTGCACGAGCGCGTTGCTGGACAACTGGACTCGTTTGGCGATCAACGAACCGAAGAGTTCGAAGTTGCTGCGCACATCGACCAGGGCCTGGGGCGCGTAGATGGTCCCGTACAGCTTCGAGTTCGACTCGAGGCCAACTTCGTCGAGTTCGACGACCAGGTCGGGGTCGAGGATGTTGTCGCTCTCGAGGTACAGCTTCACGTCCTTCGGCGCGTAGGTCGTCGACGCGATCGTAGTGTTGCTGTTCATCACGAAGTCTTGGCGCACGAAGAGCTCGACCGGACCGTTGGTCGCGTCGATGACCACACTTCCGCCCGCCAGGAGCGCGAAGTTGCTGGCGACGACCTTGGCCGGACCGACGATGGTCAGGATCGCGTTGTTGCCCACGGAGAGGTCGGTGTACTCGACGTCCCCGCTGTTGATGGTCTGACTGGCTCCGTTGGCGAGCGCGAGGTTCCCGACCGTGCCGAAGCTCGGCACGACGAGCGGTGGCAGTTCGTACACCCCCGTCGCCGACGCCGTCGAACCGGTGACCTCGGCGCTGCCGAGGATCGTCGCCGTGGAGAGCTCTCCGGGGGTCGCGTCGCCGTGCACCTTGGAGTTCTGCGACATCGAGACAGAGCCGTTCGAGCCCACGTCGCCTTCGGAACCCGCGTAGGCGCTGCTTCCCGACCCGTTCACCGCCTGCGCGGCGTAGCTCCCAAGCCGCGAGTCGTAGCTGTCCACGCGGGCATTGCTCGACATGTCGAGGAACTCGTCGCCGAAGGCGCCCCACGTGTAGAACGCATCGACGACACGCTGCACGACCAGTTCGATGCTGGCGGCCCGGTTGTCTCCGCGCCCGGTGGCGGTAAACGAAGTGACCCCGTCGGCCCCGTCTACGCGCACCACCCAGTACTCCGCATCTCCGAGGGCCGCCGGTTCTCCGGGCGATCCGATCACCCCGGCCGCGGCCGAGTTCGGGTCGGCGCTCAGCGCCGCGAACGCCGCGCTGACCCCCGCTTCGGCCGCGTACTGCGCGGAGAGTTGCGCCAACGCGCCGCGTTGCTCCGATCGGGCGGAAAGGCTCGTGGTCCACAGCGCCAACGAAACGCCGAACAGGCTGAGCAAGACCAGCAACACCATCACGATGGCCGCGCCGCGCCGTGCGGGCGGCGCGTGTCCGTGGCAACTTGTGTGGATCTTCATGAACCGTTCCTCACGCGTATGCTCGTTTCGAGGGTGCGCTGCACGGCCACCTCGTTCAGCTCCGCCGCCTCCAGCGTCAGGCGCAACGTCAAGAGATCCCCGTTGCGCTGCACGCTGAACCCGCGTTCGTCGATCAGTCCGTTGGCGTTCTCGTCCGTGAGGTCAGCGGTCTCGCCCTCCAACTGGTCGGCCACGCGGCGCGACAGCACGACGCGGCGCTCATTCGCCTGCCCGGCTGCGCGAACGAAGCGCAGGGAGCCGCTCGCGGGATCCAACTCCACCCGGCACGGCGGCCCCCATACGGCGGCCCCGTCCACGACGTCGACGACCTGACGGAACTGGAGCTGGTGGGTGCCAAACGGGCCGGCGGGATCGGGATCGATGCTGCCGAGGTCGGCGGTGGAGAGCTCGAGCGCGATCCGGTGCAGGGCCCTGCGGGCTTCGTTCTCGAGCCCAGCCCGCAGCGCGGTGGTGCGCTGGGCACCGAAGCCGGCGCTGGTGACCATCGCCGCGGCGCCGAGCAGCGCGGCCAACAGGGTGGCCGTGACGGCCACCTCGACCAACGTGAACGCACTTCGCGCGTTTCGGCGCAGGAGCTTGGCACGCATCACGGCCCCCCCAAGAACGTGCGCAACTCGATCTGCGCTCCGCCGCGCACGCCGTCCCACCGCACGCGCACACGCACGGGCACCAACCGGCAGTCGGCGCTGTGGTCCGCCGCGTCGATCGCACCGTCCAAGTTCAAGTCCCGGGGCATGCCCAGACCCGCGTCCACCACGTCCTCGCGCAGGGCCCCGCCGACCAAGGGCAGCTCGATCGTCCCCTGCCAGCCATCGGCGTCGTCCCGCCACCCGGGCAGACCGGCCACCTGGAAACGCGCGCCGGGGGCGGTACCGGCGCCGCCCGGATCGTTGTTGGCATCCGCGTCGTAGAGCGCGACCACCTCGGCGAGTGGAACGCACTTCAAGCGCTCGAGCTGTTGGCGCGCCGCCTCCATGGCGACGCCGTGTTCGGCGGTCATCTGGCCGGTGGTCGTCGCTTCACCTGCGACCCGCAGGTAACCGAGCACGCCGACGACGAGCAAGGTCATGCCGAGCATCAGCTCGAGCATCGAGAAGCCACTTCGCCCCGCGGCCGTTCGCCCCCGCCGACGGCGGCATGTCGCTGTAGTTCGCACTCCCCTCGGGCCCCCCGGCCGGACAGTCCCCTCGAATCCCCCCTCGTGTCGTCCGGCCGGGCCCCGTCCGTTGAGCGCGACCACTGGAAAACCCGCGGCGCCGGCCAGGGGAGCGTCCCCCGGCGCGCGCCGTGAGCCCCGGAAACGCCAGTAACGCCGCCCGAGCCGCGCCCATCTGGGGGAGAGACCCCAACTCCCCCATGCACATGACGACCCCCAATCCCAGGCCGGCCCCGCAGCGCTGGAGCGCGGCCCCGGTCCTACTCGCGGCCTTCCTGAGCCCCGCCGGTGCCACCCAGGAAAGCCCCCAGCGCATCGCCCTGGTCGCACCGACGACCGCCGCCCTGATGCCCGCGGAGGTGGCGGCCAGCGGCCGGTCCACCTCGGCGAACTTCCGGGCGGACTGGCAGGTGGCCGGCCCGTTGGCCGCGGGCGCGAGCTCCACCTTCTTCCGCCTCGAGCGTCTCGCCGTCGGGCCGAAGTTGCCGCTCGGCCCGACGCCGCCCTTCCCCGTGGCCGTGACCCCCGCGGCGGCGAAGGCCGGCGCGGGCGCGGCCGTGACGCTGCTGGGCATCAACTTCCAAGCGCCCGGCGCGGGCGCGCTGAGCGCCGACTTCGGCGCCGCGACCGTGCCTGTCGTCGCGAGCTCGAACCTCGTGGCCGCGGGGACCACACCGGCTGGTGTCAACGTCTACGGCAACCCCTTGGGCGCCGTCGCCGTCGGCATGACGAGCAACCTCGGGACCGACCTCGGCGCCGCGGAGTTCGTGCACCACCCCGCGCTGGTGCAGCGCGCGCCGATGCAGGTCGCGGGCACCCTCCGCCTCGACGTGCTTGCGTCGAGCGGCGCGGTCGTCGGTGTGTTCCTCGGCAGCCCCGTCGCCGGGGTCGCCGTGCCGATCGCGCCGTTCGCGGGCGCGGCCGAGATCCTCGTGAACCTGCAAGCCATCGTCGGGTTCACGCCGCTGCCCTTGGGCTCGGCCAGCTTCCAGTTCCCCGTCCCGTCGCTCCCTGGACTGGCCGGCACCGTCATCCACCTGCAGGGCCTGGCGCTGGAAGGCGCCGCGGGCTCGTTCACCAACCACCTCAGCGTCCCCATCCTCCCGTGAAACAACACCAACTGCTCCCCCTGGCCTTCGTCGGCCTGTTCGCCCTTTCCACCCTCTGCGCGGCCCAGGCGCCCAACCGTTTAAGTATGCAGGCGCGCCTCACGACGCCCGCCGGCCAGCCGCTGAACCAAGCCGGTCTGCCGGTGGTGCTGCGTCTCTACTCGACCGCGACGGGTGGGTCCGCCCTGTTCACCGAGAACCACAGCGCGACCGTCGTCGACGGTCTCTTGAGCCTGGAGCTCGGCAGCGTGAACGCGCTTTTGCCGAGCCTGTTCAACACCGGAGCCGATCGCTGGTTGGGCCTCAGCGTCGGCGGCGACGCGGAGATGCAGCCGCGCCTGCGCCTCGGCAGCACTCCCTACGCCTTGAGCGCAGGTAGCGCCGCTTCGTTCTCCGGCGGTCCCCTGAACGCGAGCGCCTACAGCATCAACGGAACGCCGCTCATCGACTCCACCGGCAAGTGGCTCGGCAGCCCCACCGGGCTCGTCGGACCGGTCGGCCCCACGGGACCGATCGGGCCCGCCGGCCCCACCGGTGCGACGGGAGCCACTGGCCCCGCCGGCCCGACGGGACCGATGGGCCCCGCGGGTCCGGTCGGAGCCACCGGTCCCGCGGGCCCCGCAGGCGACGGCTTCTGGACGCTCAACGGCACCAACGCCTACTACAACTCGGGCAACGTGGGCCTCGGCACGACGACGCCCAGCACGAACTTGGAGGTGCGCAAGACCGGCACCGCCAGCGCTCGCGTCCGCAGCACGTCGACCGGCGGCACCGCCCACATGGACCTGATGGCACCGGCGGGCAGCGCGCTGACACCGAACACCGTCGGACGCCTGCGGTTCCTGGACAGCAGCTCGAACGAGCTGGGCGCGGTGCAGTACTCGAGCGGCGGTTTCGTCCCTGCTCTGCAGTTCCAATCGGGCGGCAGCACGCGCATGTCGATCCTGTCCTCGGGCCTGGTCGGGATCGGCACGGCGGTCCCGCTGAGGACCCTGGACGTCTACAGTGAAACCGAAGCAGACTTCCGCCTGCGCAGCAACACCACCACCGGCTCGCGGATCGAACTCCAAGGGCTCACACCCTCGGGCTTCTCCTCCGGTACGCACGGGACGCTGGCGTTCCTCAACGGCGAGTCGGAAGAACAAGCCACGGTTGCGTTCCAGCGCAACGCCATTGGGTCCTCTGGTTTGAAGTTCCGCGTCTCGGGCTCCGAGCGCATGGCCATCACCACCACCGGCTTGGTTGGCATCGGCACGACCCTGCCCCAGGACACCCTGCACGTCAACGGCACGACGCGCACCAGCGTGCTGCGCATCACCGGCGGCTCCGACTTGGCCGAGCGCTTCGACGTGGCGCCCGCCGGTGACCTGGTGCCCGAGCCGGGCATGGTCGTCGCGATCGACCCCGAGAATCCCGGCAAGCTGGTGCTGGCAAGCCGCGCGTACGACCGCACGGTCGCCGGTGTCATCAGCGGTGCCAATGGCGTGAACAGCGGCATGGTGATGGGACAAGAGGACACCATGGCCGACGGGGCGCACCCGGTGGCACTCACCGGGCGGGTGTACGTCCGCGCCGAGGCGCTCGGCGAATCGATCCAACCGGGCGACCTCCTGACGACTTCGTCGACCGCTGGCGTCGCAATGGAGGCCTTGGACACGGGCCGGTCCCAGGGCGCGATCCTGGGCAAGGCGATGACGCACTTGGCCGCGGGCGAGTCGGGATACGTGCTCGTGCTGGTCAGCCTGCAGTGACCGACGACGTCGTCGCACCGAGCCCCATCCCAAGGAGTGCACCAACCATGAAAGCCCTATCCCTTTGTTCGCGGCCAACGGTTCGCCGCCTGGCGACGGCCGCGCTGGCTCTGGTCGGCCTAGCCGCACCGGCCGCCGCCCAGGCCTGGCACGCCTATCCCTACTGGAACGGCGCCAGCAACATCCCCGTCAGCGGACGTCCCGTGGCGCAGTTGACGTGGCTCGACGACGCGATGAAGTCCTTCATGAACACCCGCTCGATCCCGGGCGGAGTCATGGGGATCTCGCGCAACGGCAACATCGTGTACCTCCGCGGTTTCGGCCACAACTACTCGAAGGCCAACCTGCCGGAGAACACTCCATTCCTGCTGGCGAGTTGCTCGAAGCCGCTCACTGCGGCTGCGGTGCGGCACTTGATCTCGACCGGCGCGATCGAGATGGACGACTTCGCCTTCGATCGCGGTCAGACCATCCAGGTCGGACAGTTCTTCGTTCAGGTCGGCGGCATCCTGCCCTCGCCGAAGTACGCGCCCTTCGGCACGGCGGCCGCCAACATCGAGGACATCACCGTCTCGCATCTCTTGTTCCACCAAAGTGGCTGGTACGTGGGGCCAACCAGCAACTACGAGGACCACGCCTTCTACGATCAGCTCTGCGCCGCAGAAATGGGCATCGCAAGTCCTCCCGGGCCTGCGAACAAGATCCGCTGGATCCAGAACAAGCCCCTCGGCTTCGAGCCCGGCACGGACGCCGAGTACTCCAACATCAACTACTTGATCTTGGGTGAGATCGTGCGGCAGGTTTCGGGCCTTAGCGTCGAAGAGTATGTTCGCGCACACATCGTCACGCCGGAACTGTGGGTCCCGTCCACGGAAATCTTCGGCGGCCGCAGCTTCCGTTCCTGGCAGAACCCGCGCGAACCCTACTACAAGACGCTGAACGCCTACCCCACGTCGGCCACGGGGCCCTGGATGGTGGACAACGCGTTCGACAACGTTGGCAGCGCGAACGTTGAGGCTCCCTATGGTGGCTACGACGTCGAGGCGTCGGTCGCGTACGGAGGATTTGTCGCCAGCGCCCAAGCGATGTTGCGGTTCGCCGAGGCGTACGACATCCGTTACAGCACCAACCCCACATCGCCGTTCGCGACGCCCGTCACGGGCGATGTCCAGACTGGAAGTTACAACGGCAGCTTGCCGGGCTTCGAAACGCGGATCGTGCAGATCGACACCGCGCTCAATGGTTCGTTCCGCTTCTTCGTCGCCTTCAACCAGCGCTCGAACAACAACTTCTTCCCGGGACACTGGCCCTCGGCGTTTATGGACTTGGTTCAGGACGATCTGACCTCCCCAAACCAGGCCTACCCCACAACCACGTCGGATGGGTTCTGGACCCAGCCGGGAACCGAGCTGACGCAAGGGGTTGGCGGCTACAACGCGCCCTTCCGCGGTTTCCAGCGCATGCTGGATCAGACGACAACGGGGTCGCGGGTTCGGCTCATGCCCGGCAACCAGAGTTGGACCGGTGTCGTGAACCGGCAGATGCTGCTCGACGCCCCCCTGGGCGAGGTCGTGATCGGGCAGTAGGGTCGACGGATACGCGCCCGTGACCCAAGCGGCGCGGCCTTTGTTCCATACTTCGGGTGCGGCGCGGGCGAGGACCCCGCGCCGCACCCGATGGATCCGCTCGAACCCTTCACAACCGGCCCGGACAGCCCTTGGGACCGCCAGCGCGCCGCGCACTTGGCCCGGCGTGCCGGCTTTGGCGCGTTCGGCGAGGAGTTGGACCGCCTCGTGGCGCTCGGCCCGAACGGCGCCGTCGCGCACTTCGTCGATGCGCCGGCCGAGGACACCGGCTTGGACCGCGAGGTCGCAGCGCTGGGGTCGGCGCTGGACCCTAGCGCCCTGGGCCCGGGCGCCTACGGTCGCGCGAACACCGACCGCCTGCGGCGCTGGTGGCTCTACCGCATGGTGCGCACCAGGGCACCGCTTCGCGAGAAGATCGCGCTCTTCTGGCACGACCACTTTGCGGTGCAGGAGGGCATCGTCATCCGCACGCAGTTGCTTGCCGCCCAGAACGCGACCTTCCGGGAATGCGGGCTCGGGCCCTTCGGCGTGCTGCTCGCCCGCGTCGCGCGCGACCCGGCGATGCTCGTGTTCTTGGACAACCGGCTCAGCACCAAGGAGAGCCCCAACGAAAACTGGGCCCGCGAGTTGCTCGAGCTGTTCACGTTGGGTGTCGACGAGTACACCCAACAGGATGTGCGCGAACTGGCCCGCATTTTCACGGGTTGGACCACTCGGGCGGCGGACAGCACGGAGTTCCGCTTTGCGCCCGAACACCACGACACGGGCGACAAGGTGGTGCTCGGCCGCACGATCGCCGGCCGCGGCGGCCCCGAGGGCGAAGCGGAGGGCGACGAGGCACTGGCCCACATCCTGACTGCGCCCGCACACACGCGCTTCCTCGCGCGCAAGTTGGTCGAGTGGTTCGGCAACCACGTCGCCCCGCCCGAGGTGGTCGACGCGCTGGCCGACGTGCTGCGGGCGAAAGGCGGCTCGATCCGCGAAACCCTGCGTGTATTGTTCGCGTCGCGCTGGTTCCACGGCGAGGCCCAGGACCGCTCCCTGTACCGCAATCCCGTCGAACTCGTCGTCAGCGCGGCGCGGGCCCTTGAGATCCAGAACCCGCACCTCGCCGAGCTCGAGCGCCACACGGCGGCCTTGGGGCTGGAACTCTTCGAACCCCCGTCCGTGGCCGGTTGGGAACACGGAGACACCTGGGTCCGCACGGGGTCCGTGGCGCCGCGGCTGAACTTCGCCCTCGCGCTGGCGGAGCTCCCCCACGCCAGCCGCCCCATCACCGGCCGCGCCACCGTCGACTTGGAGCGCCTGGCGGCCTCGTCGGAGTACGAAGGCGCGGCACTGCTGGACCTCCTCTGCGAACGGCTGCTGCAGCAACCCCTCGAGCCGAACCAGCGGACTGCCGTGCTCGAGAGCCTCGAACCGACGGACGCATCCGAGACCGGCCGCGCCGCGCGCGATCGCGGTCGCGAACGCGTGCGCGCAGTCGTCCATTTGCTGCTTGCATCGCCCCAGTTCACCCTCGCCTGATGGCAACCATGGACCGAAGACACTTTTTGCTGGGCGCGGGCGCGGGGGCGGCACTCCTGGGCTTGCAGCGGAACTCCGTGGGCCGCGCGCGGCCGAAGCCGACCGATCGCAACCTAGTACTGCTGTTCCTCCACGGAGGCGACGACGGCCTCAACACCCTGGTGCCGACCGCGGACGAGCGGTACTACCGCGCGCGTCCGGCGCTCGGCATCGCTCGCGAGAGCGCCCATCGACTGGACGAGCGAAACGGGTTGCATCCCGCGCTCACCCACACGGCGAACAGCTTTCGAAGCGGCCGTATCGGCTTCTTGCGCGGAGTCGGATACCCGAACCCCAACCTGTCGCACTTTCGCGCCAAGGACATCTGGAACAGCGCGAGCTTGCACACTCCGACCCCCGCGACCGGTTGGTTGGGACGCTTCGCCGACACGCACCTCGCGGCGCGCGGCTCCCCCATGGGCCTGGTCTCGCTGGGCCAAGTCAGCACACCCCACGCGCTGCGCGGCACGCACCACCTTTCCTACGCTCTTCCCAGCAGTGACGGGTTCGCCGTCCGTCGCGCACCTTCCAGTTCGAGCGAGTCGGCCGCGCGCGCGCGCTGGCGCGCCCTGGAGAAACTGAATGGCGGTGTGCGCGAGGACCGGCTCGTCCCCGTCGGCGCTTCCGTGCTGGCGGCGGATCGGGCGACCTCGTCCATCGCGACGGCGCTGGAGCGGCCTGCGGACGTGCCGTACCCCGAGTCGACGCTCGCGGAGAATCTCCGGGTGGTGGCGCGTCTGCTCGAAGCGGACCTCGGCACCCGCTGTTTCCACGTGACCCACTCGGGCTACGACACCCACGCTTCCCAGGCGCACACCCACAATCTGTTGCTCGGGGTGCTCGACGAGGCGCTGCATGCGTTCCTGCTCGACCTCGCGACGATCGGCCGCATCGAAAGCACGCTGGTGCTCGTGATCAGCGAGTTCGGACGGCGTGTCGCGGAGAACGGGATGGGCGCGACCGCGGGCACGGACCACGGCACGTCGAGTTTGGTCTGGACGGCCGGCGGCGGAGCGCGACCCGGCATCCACGGACCGGCGCCGGACCTCGAACACCTCGACGCCGACGGCAACCTGGTGCCGAGCTCGGACTTCCGCTCGGTGTACGCGGCCGTGCTGGAAGACTGGTTCGGTGTGCCGTCGGAGCCGATCCTCGGCGCGCGCTTCCAACCCGCGGAGATCCTGCGATGAAACGAGCTATACGGCCCGGAATCCTTGCCCTCGTCGGTCTGGTGTTGGGCGGCGTGGGAGCTGAGGACGTCCGACCGTACCGGGACCCGAATCCCTTGCCCATCGACGTGCCCGTGCCGCCGCCCATCGCGCGACCCGGCGGACCGGATGGGGCCCATGCGCCGGCGGACGGCGTGCTCGCCGCGGAGAGCGCCGCGGTCGACCACTTCGGCGCGGAGCAACAGCGCGTCACCTACCGCCTGCCCGCGGGCCCGGCCGCCAATTTCTCGCTGTTCGAAGTGCAGTGCCTCGGCTTTTCGCGCGGGTGGGCCGCGGGGGTGGAACTCGCGGTGCTCGATGCCGGCGGCCGAACCCTACTGCAGCGCACCTTCGACGGTGGCGCGAGCTTCGGCTTCCTGGTGCCCCAGGCCCTGCCACCGGGCGAGGCCTCGACGCTGGTGCTGACCGCGCGCCGCGCCAGCCTGCGCTACGCCCTGGTGCGCCACGGCGGTTTCGAACCGAACGAGCCGGGGGTCGTGCGCGATCTCGGTGCGAAGAGCCGCGCTCTTGGGTATCTGGCCGACGGCGAGGAGCGTGTGACGTTCGAACTGCAACTCGCGGAGGGCGAACCCGCCGTCGTCACTGTCGGGCCGCTGCGCGAACAGGCCCGGGACGGCATGCACGCCGCGCGGCTCGCGGCGGTGGATGCGGCGATCGATGCCCAACCGCCCGCGATCGAAGAGCTGGATCGGCTGCTGGCGGGGGCGAGGGCCCAAGGGCGCCAGGGCCCGCCCCATTTCTGGCCCGCCGCCGCGAGCGGCAGCGGCGCCGCGCCGCGCCAACGCATCGACTTCCCCGCCGGGCCCGCGCGGTCCGAGCGCTTCGACGTGCTCGTGCGTCTCGGCGACCTGGGCGGGCTGTTCCAACTGCAGGTCGAGCGGAACCCCGAACGGCTCGCCGTGGAGGGCCGCGTGGGCGATCTCGCCGACGACCCGCGGCCCGGCGTCGCCGTCCGCATGCTCCTCGAACCGGACCTGGAAACGGCGGCCCATGCGGTCACCGACTTGGAGGGCCGCTTCGCGGTCCAAGTACCCCCCGGCGAGTACAGCGTGCTGACGTTCGCCGAAGGTCGCACCCTGCGCAGCCTCGCACGCATCACGTCGAGCGGCGAGTTGAACCTCGTCCACGAACCCGAGGCGGAAGAGCCGTAGGCAAGGCGATGGCGGCGGGAACCGCCGTTGTGCGCGCGCGGGCCGTTCGCCAACCGGGTCGCGCGGGCGCGTCGGAACCCTAGGTGCGGTTGTCGGCGGCCGCACACTCGAGGAGATGCTGCACACGCCGCGCGTACGTCGGCTGGAACGCGTGGGCCAGTGCGAACTCGCGCGCCAGCCGCGCGGCCCGCGCGATCGCGGCGCGGTCCGCATCGAGTCGCACGATCGAGGCGGCGAGCTCATCGATGTCGTGGATCGGCACCAGCCAGCCGGAACCCGAGCGCTCCACGATGCCCCGAAAGGCCTCGTTGTCGTAGCCGGCGATCGGCACGCCGCACGACATGACTTCGGGGTAGGTGCTCGAGGGATCGCCCTGGGGGTGGCAGCAGACGAACAGGTCCTGCTCGCGTTGGAGCATGGGGATCCAGCCGGTCTCGAAGTCGAGGGCGCCGCGCAGCCGAAAACGTGTTCCCAGCCGCTTGGCGGCGGCGGCGCGCTGGAGTTCGCCCTCCAATGGTCCGCGGCCGAACACCTCCAACTCGAAGTCGAGTCCCCGCTTCACCAATCGCTCGGCGAGTCCGACGAGGTCGAGCACACCCTTCATCGCCACCAGGCGGCCTCCGAACACCAGCCGCAGCGGACGTCGCGACTGCAGCCGGTCGAGTTTCGACTCGAGCTCGGCTGTACCCACCACGGCCTCGACCTCGACGCGGTTGTCGAAGAAGAGCAGGGCACGGGGGTTGTGGTGCCGGTAGACCTCGTAGGTCGGTGTGCCGCTGCACTGCACACCGGCCGCGCGCGAGAGGGCGTCGATGCGGAGCTTCTCGGTGCGTCGCACCCACAGCTTGCGGCGCCAGCGCAAAAGCGCGTTGTCCGTTTCCGCGTCGATGATCTGCTCCTCGGTGGCGAGCGAATACTCGGTGCCGTAGACGAGAGGCACGCGGATCTCGCGGCACAGCTCGGCCAGCGGGGCTTCGATGCGCGAAAGATGGGCGAGTACGGCGCCGGCGCCACGCAGGCGCTCGGCGAGTTGCTTGCGGCCCTCCGGGCGCGGTTCGATGCCGGTGCCCCACTCGCCGCTCTGCGCCTCCACGTGGTCCATGTCGGTGGTCAGATCGTCCGCGAGGCGAACGAGCGACGTCACCGGGCCGGGCCATGTCTTCGCGTAGGCACGGGCCCCGTTGAGGTACTTCTGCGTCAGCACGAAGCCGCCGCGTTCCCCGGCGCGGGCTTTCAGGCTGGGCAGGAGCACCAGTTCGCGATTCGTCCCCGTTCTCCCGACTGGCGAACTCAACGGAGAACCTCGTCCATCAGCCGACCCAACTCGTGCAACGGAACCGACCAGCCCTCGGCGCCGGCTTGCCCCACGAGGAACGCGAACCCAAGTCCCATGCGATCCGTGAACTCCTTGTACGCCATCGCAAAACGATCCGGGGGCTGCAACACCAGGAGCGTGCCACCGTCGGCGACCGTGTAGATCACGTGGCTCAAATGGCTGCCTTCCACGCTGATCACGAGCGCGGCGTCGAGTGTCCGCCGGGCCACATCCTCGGTGCTGAGTTGCGACGGCGTCACGATGTCGACCCCTTGCGCGGCAAGGAATGCCTCCAGTTCGGTTTGGTTGGCGATGGTGCGGCGCTCACCGGTCTCCCCGCGGTCCAAGAACACGGTGCGGCCCCGTGCACCGCGGCCGCCGAGCGACCGGCGCATGCGCGTGCGCAGCTCGCGAAAGCGCTGCTCCTTCGACCGATTCTGGCCGTAGTCCACGTAGATGGTCAGTTCGCCGATGCGCGCCCAAGGCACGTGCCGCGGGGCCTCCAGCCCGAGCAGTTCGCGGTAACCCGCCTCGTGCTCGAACTGTTTGCCGAGCGCGCGAATGCGAGGCGCGGGGCTCTCGACCAGGAGTTGGCGCGGGAACTCGTCCAAGAGGTAGTTGCCGAAGAAGCGACTGCCCGCAAAGTTGCTCATCAGATGAGCCTCGGCCAGGTATTCCGCGGGGCCCGCGGCGCGCCACGACTCGGGCGCGTAGCCAACTTGTTCCCGAGCGGCGCCGCGGTAGAGGTAGGCACCGACCAACTGCGCGTCGCGAACCCGGTACCGGAGGCACGCCGCGTGTTGTTGCCGTCCACCTTCGATCAAGAGCCGCTCGGTCGTCCAGTCACGCCAGGGCGAGAGCTTCTGCACACGTTCCAGGGACTCGGGCATGTGTACGGCCGGCGGGATCGTCACGGTCTCGCCGGACGCGAGCTCGACCACTTCCGTGGCCATTTCCTCGAGCGCAACGTGCCGCCTCGACAGGATCCGCCGCGCGGTGCGGCGCACGCGGGGCCAGTTCCAGTTCATGGCGCGGCGCGGGCGAACGCGGCCCGGATGGTGTCGGCGATGCCGATCTGCTCCTGCTCTTCGAGGTCGGGAAACATCGGCAGGCACAACACACGCTCGGCGATCTCCGCGGCCACCGGTGTACGCGCGGGGTCCGCGGAGGAGAACTGCCGGTACATCGGGAAGTGGCCGATCAACGGGTAGAAGTAGCGGCGCGCGTGCACGCCGCGCGCGCGCAGTTCGGCAAAAAGTTGGTCGCGGCTCAATCCGAAACGCGGGTCCACGAGGATCGGGAAGTTGTAGTAGTTGTGCCCTTGGCCGGCGGGCGGCGCGAGGCACACCAAACCGGGGATGCCGTCCAGCAGATCGCGGTAGCGTCCATCGACTTGGCGACGCCGCTCCAGGTATTCGCCGACGTGCTCCAACTGCACCAAACCGAGCGCCGCCGTGAACTCGCTGGCCTTGGCGTTCATGCCGAGCGATTCCACGTGCATGTCGTCGACGATGCCGTAGTTGATCAGGCGGTCCATTTCGAGTTTTGCGGCGGAGCTTCGCGAGACCACGGCGCCGCCCTCGAATGTGTTGAAGACCTTGGTGGCGTGGAAGGAAAGCACGGACGTGTGCCCGTGGTCGAGAACACTCTGGCCGGCGATGCGCACACCGAACGCGTGGGCCGCGTCGTAGACCAACGGGAGACCGTGCCGTTCCGCGACCTGGCCGAGGCCGACCACATCGCACGCGAAGCCGTAACAGTGCACGGCGAGGATGGCCTTGGTCCTCGGCGTGATGGCGCGCTCGACCGCCTCTGGATCCAAGCCCAGCGTGTGCCGCTCGATGTCGGCAAACACCGGCGTGGCTCCGGCCCAAAGCACCGAGTGGCCCGTCGCAATGAACGAGAACGGCGTCGTGATGACTTCGTGGCACTGGACGCCGTGTTGTTGGAGCGCCAAGACCAGACCCAGTGTGGCGTTGGCCACCGTCGACACGTGCGGCACACCCAGATGGTCGGCGAGCGCCACTTCGAAGCGCTGCATCAGGGGCCCGCCGTTGGTGAGCATCCGGCTCGACCAAATTTGTTCCAGGAGGGGCAGTAGCTCCTGGAGGGGCGGCAGTGCGGGGCGGGTGACAAAGAGTTGCCGCGGACCATCGCCAGCGGAACGCCCGGAACGCCAACTCTGCACAGCGAAAAGCCTACCCCCTCCCCCAAGGTCCAGCCAGGGAGTGCCCGCGCCGAGGGACCAGGCCTGGGCGGCCCCGGTTTGGCCGGCGAGCGCTGACGGACGGCCGGCACGTGGACGACGCCCCGGAATCCGGAGACCGGGCGACGCAGACGGTCGCGGACGGGGGTGGTGGTCGCGCGACCCGTTGGACTCCTCGTCCGAGACCACCGACGACGCGACTCGGTTGGCCCGTAGACTGTCCCCGTGGCGACGGGCGCGACGATGCATCGGTTCGAGATCTCCCTCGCGGACAGCGACCGCGGGGTGTACGAGGAACTGGACCTGCGTGTGGCGCGCCATTCGTCCGAAAGCGCGTCCTTCCTGCTGGTGCGTGTGCTGGCCTACTGCCTCGAGTGGGCGGAGGGCATCCAGTTCTCGAAGGGCGGCGTGAGCGACAACGAAGAACCGGCCCTGTCGGTCTGGGATCTGACCGGCCAGCGCCTCGTGTGGATCGACGTGGGCGCACCATCCGGTGAGCGACTCCACCGTGCCTCGAAAGCGACCGCGCGGGTGGTGCTGTACACGGACCGACGACTCGATCTTCTGCGCACGTCCGTGGCTGGCGTCCGTATCCACCGGTCGGAAGCCCTGCTCGTGACCGCGTTCCCGCGGACCTTCCTGGCGGACCTGGAGGCGACGCTCGACCGCACCAACCGCTGGACCCTGTCGGTCGGCGACGGGCACCTCTACACGACCGTCGGCGAGCGCACTTTCGACACTGCGATCAGCCCCGTTCCGCTGGCCGAGAGTTAGGCCGAACGGCGCACGATCGCGGTGCCACCCGTCAGTTCGCCTCCCATTCTTCCTCCACCGATCCCACGACCATGTTCACGCTCTACTACGGACCCGGCAACGCCAGTCTCACCCCCCACATGCTGCTCGAGGAACTGGGCGTCCCCTACGAGCTGCGGCCCGTGGACCGAAAGAACGGGGAGCAGCACCAACCGGCCTTCCGCGCGCTCAACCCGAACGGGCTCGTGCCGGTCCTGGTGGACGGTGACTTGGTGCTCTACGAAACGGCGGCGATCTGCCTGCACCTTTGTGATACCCACCCGAAGGCCGGCCTGGCGCCCGCAGTGGGGAGTGCGGAACGGGCTCACTTCTACAAGTGGCTCGTGTGGTTGACGAACACCCTGCAGAGCGCCTTGATCACGTACTTCCACCCGGAACACTTCGGGCCGGCTTCGGACACGGCGGGCCAGGCGTCGATCCAAGAGCACGCCCAGGTGCGCATCGGTCCGATGTTGGACCAACTCGAAGCGCAACTCCAAAAGAGCGGCGGCCCGTGGATCCTGGGCCAGCAGTACACGGCGGTCGATCCCTACGTGCTGATGTTGGGGCGCTGGACACGCAACTTCGAGCGCCCGGCCCGCAACTTGCCCCTGCTCGGCGCGCACCTTCGCCGCGTGCTGGCCCGACCGGCGGTGCAGCGCACCTTCGAGCAGGAAGAGCTCAGTCAGCCCCTCGTCTGAAACGCGCCGCCTGGCCCGTCGCCTAGCGGCACTGCAGCGGCGGAGCGCGACTATCCGACGTCGCGCTCCAGCAGCTTGTAATACACCGCCGTGCCGTGCAGCGTGCGGCCGTCGGGATCCAGCGCGTAGTCGGGAATCGAGCCCAACCGCGTCCAACCGAGACTTTGGTAGAGGTTCTCCGCGGTGTCCCCGGCCCGCGTGTCCAGGGTGATCAGCGTCAATCCGATCCGACGCGCACCGGCTTCCGCCGCTTCCATCAGCGCGCGGCCGAGCCCAGTCCGTCGCGCGGTTGGGTGCACCATCAACTTGGCGATTTCGGCGCGGTGGGGCTGGTTCTGCGCGCGGGCGGGCTGCACCTGCACGGTCCCGACGATCGCGGCGCCGCGCCGCGCGACGAAAAGCAGCGTGTTCGGGTGTGCCGCCGCCAACACCCCGCGCCAGTACGCCCGCACGTCCGCGCGGGTCGCAGTCTCGAGGAAGCCGATGGCGGCATCCGAGCGCACCGTCTCGAGCACCAAGTCGACCAAGCGCTCGACGTCCGCCTCTCCGGGCGACGTGCCGAGCACCTCGATCTCCGCCGACGACTCGGACATGGCAACTCCCTGCCCTACGCGCGCGGGCGGCCCACGACGACGATGTGGAACCCCAGGATCGAAAGGCCGGGGATCGCGCAGAGCACCCGGTCGAAGCCAATCAGGAAACGAGTGATCCAGGCGTTGCCGGGCACGAAGCGCAGGATCCCCAGGTGGTCGGGGAAACCCGCGAACACGTAGGCGAACACACCGTACTTCTTGACAAGCGTGACCTCGAATCCCGCGCGCTCGGTCAGCGACACGATGCCGCGGCGCGTGAACCCCTCGTCGCCCTCGTCGAAGTGTTTGGACTTCTTGTAGAGGATCTTGCGCGCCAACCGGATCAGCGGATTGTCGTTGCAGGGCTCGCTCATGATGAGCACACCCGTGGGCCCGAGCATTCGCCCACACTCCGCCAGGAACGCGACGTGATCGCGGGTGTGGTGCAGGCTGCCCTTGCAGAACACGACGTCGAAACCGCCGTCCACGAACGGCAGGCGTTCGGCATCGCCGGTAACCAGCCGCGCGTTGGGCACGTACTGGTCCGAAACCTTCAGCATGTCGTGGCTGATGTCGAGCCCCACGGCGCCCGGATGGTGCTCGGCGAGTTCCGCGAGGAAGAAGCCGGTGCCACAACCGATGTCGAGCAAGAGCCGCGCGCCCTTGGGCACGTGCGAGATCATCTCCCCGTGCCAGTCCTCCTGGAACAGGCGCGAGAACTCGAAGCCGTAGCGGTACGCGTAGCGCGGCGCCAGGTCCCGGTGCAGGTCGATCTGGCTCTGGCGGTTCGCCGCGCCGTGTCCGGCATCGGCGGCGCGGGGGCCTGTTTGGGGCGGGGCGGAGGTCATGGGCGGGAGCAGCGGCGCCAAAGCCTAGCCTCTGGATCCCCACCGTGACGACCCCGAGGCCCCTGGCGCCGCACCCCGGCCCCGCCCGGGTGGGATGGGCCGCGTCCGCCGGGCGGGAGGGCGCGCGCCCGTGAAGGCCGTTTGGGGCCTACCGACTGACCACGCGGGCAAGCGGCGCCTTGCCGTCGACCGCCGTCCACGCCGCCGGCACGTGGGAGTAGGCGCCGCGGTCGTAGAGCCAAAAAGGCAGCAGCGCGTGGGCGAGGGCGTCGCGCGCAAACTCACCGTCGACGGCTTCCTCGAAGAGCCCGCCTCCGTCCACCCGAAACTGCTGCACGCGTTTCGAGGGTCGGTGCACGATCAGGCGATCCCCCACCCAGTAGACGTGTTGGTCTTCGTACTGCAGGACCGCGCGACCCAGTCGATCCACCGCTCCGTCCAACAGGTCGCGGCCAATCATCGGATGGCGGGTGCCGAGCCCCATCAGCCCCAATGCGGTGGGCGCGAGATCGATCTGGCTCGCGAGGGTGTCGAGCCTCGCGGGCGCAAGCCCAGGCGCCAGCAGAAGCCCGGGAATGTGGAACCGCTCCAAGGGCACCAGGTCCGCGCCAAAGGCCCTGGTGTCGTGGTCCGCCACCACCAGGAACACGGTGTCTTCGAAGTACGCTTCGCGCCGAGCGAGGCGGAAGAACTCGCCGATCGCGACGTCGGCGTAGGCGACCGCGCCCTCCCGCGTTCCGGGTTTCGGCCGGCCCTCGGCTAGAGCTCCCTCGGGGAACTCGAACGGCGAATGGTTGGAAGTCGACAGCACCAAGCCGAAGAAGGGTTTGTCCCCGTGCGCGGCGAAGCGCCGGTTCGCCTCGCGCATCAAGTCGACATCGCCCACGCCCCAGGTTCCATGGAACTCGGCCCCTGCGAACTGGTTCTGGTCCAAGGCAACGTCGAAACCGTTGCCGAGGAAGAACGAGCGCATGTTGTCGAAGTGGCTCTCTCCCCCGTACACGAAGTCGGTGGCGTAGCCGTGCTCCTTCAACAGGGCCGCGAGCGTGAAGAAGTTTCGCTGCGAACCGGGCAACTTCACGACGCTGCGCCCGGGTGTCGGCAGAAAGCCGGAGACGACGGCCTCGATGCCGCGCACCGTGCGGGTGCCCGTGGCATGAAGGCGGGTCAAGAGCACCCCCTCGCCGCAGAGTTCGTCGAACTCCGGTGTCAGGTCCGTCCCGCCGAGTACCCCGGTCCACGCCGCACCCAAACTCTCCTCGAGCAGGATGACGAGGTTCCGTGGTTTTCGAAGTTGCAGCCGATTGGCCTGGGAATGCGCGAACTCGCCACCCGCCGCCTTCGCGCCGCCCTCGGGAAGACCCGCCGCGCGTTGCACCCGCAGGATCATCTCGGCCTCTTCCATGTCGCCGTACAATCGCGCGGGCGGACACTCGTCCTTGGCCGAATAGAGCGCAAACGCCGCCGAGTAGAGGGAGTTGAGCCCGAGCTGGTTGCAGAGGTAGTTGTTCGAGAATGAGGCACAGGACGCGTTGAGTGGCCGGTGGTTCAGGGTCCCGCGCGCTCCGAGGAACAGCAGGGGTGCCGCCAGCAGCAGCGCCAAAAGACGCCGTCGCCAGCCCCAATCTGCTGCCTGGTCCCAGGCCCTCCCGGCCGAGCGTGTGGCCACCCAAGCGGCGCCACCCGCGATCGCGACGAGCAGTGCGATCGGAACGGTGTAGGCCGTCAGCAACGTGCGGTAGAGCTCGACCGTGTGGTTCTCGATCTGCACGAAGAGCCGACCGGGTCTGCCGCCGTACTCGTCGATGTGGGCGGGCGTGACGAACTCCAACGCCACGGCGAGAGCGAACACCATCGCCGCATACCCGACGATCGGGAGCCGCAGTCTGCTGCGCGCCCGGCCGCGCAGGCCCAGCGCCGCCAACAGCAGCGGCGCGGCCAAGTAACAGGCCGTGCTTACGTCGATGCGCAGCCCGTGGACGAAGGCCATGCCCCATCGCGGCACTTCTGCGATCGAACCGCGGTGCATGGCGGCGAGCACGAAACGGCTGGCCGCGAAGACCAGAACGAGCGCGAAGACAAGACCAAAGGGGAGTAGCAGAGGGCCGAGCGGGCGCATCGCCGCCCAAGCCCTGCGTGCGGAAGGGGTTGTGCACATCGGACTTGGAAGTGTGGGCGCTTCGGATCGCCCCGGTGGATGACAACTCGGTCACCGGGCGCGCCGCGAAGCGACACGGGCGAGCCTGGCCCTGCCGACTGGCACCGCCTACCAGTCCAGCGCTGCGCCACCGCCGCGCCGCGCGTTCTCTCGGCCCACCATCCCCCGCCCAGCCACCCCTGGACCGCGCTCCCGGGGCGGCGGTTGCGCGAAAAACGCGTTCCCAGGGCGAAGAGCGCCGCAATAGTGCGGCGAACTCCGGTCTAGGATGCGCCGCCATGAAGCACACAGTTCCCGCATTGGTCATCCTCCTCGCGTCGGCCATTGCCTGCTCCGCGCCCCGCTCCGAGGCGCCCGAGCCGACTCCCGCCCACGCCCCTGTGGCGCCGGCGGTGCGGGAGGCGACGCTCGAACCCGTCCCGTGGAAAGCCACCGCCAAGGTGCACCGCTTCGGGGATCTCTACCTGGCCAGCCAACCCCAGGCGTCGGACCTGAACCAGGCGCAAGCGGATGGGGTGCGCTGTGTGCTCGATTTCCGCCCGGAGGGCGAGGACCGCGGCTACGACGAGGGCGCGCTGCTGGCCGAGCTGGGTGTGCCGCGCACGATCGTCGGTTTTGCCAGCGCCGAAGAGCTGACCGACGACGTGTTCGACCGCGCGCGTGTCGCGCTGGCGGAAATGCCGCGGCCCCTGCTCGTGCACTGCGGTTCCGCCAACCGCGTCGGCGCGGTGTGGATCGTTTACCGCACCCTCGACCTCGGCGTCGACCTCGAGCAGGCCGTGACCGAGGCCAAGACCATCGGGCTGCGCGCGCCGGCACTCGAGCAGCGCGCACGCGAATACGTCGCGTCGCGCCGCTGACCGGCCCGTTCGCAACGCCCCGAAGAAGCTGGGCTGGACCTTGGGCCGTCGCGCGTGCACGGGTCGACGCCCCGTCCGTCTGAAGGCCCGGCCCATGCCGTTGGCACGTTGCGATGGAGCGGGCTTTCAGCCCTTGCAACGCTCTCCCGACGAACCTGGGGCGTTGCCCAAGGCTACGATCGGGCGCGCCGTTGGCGCTCCAGAAGACTCCGCAACGCGCAACGCGCAGCGTCGTTGCAACCCCTTCGACGTACGACCGTCCGAACGGGGCAACGCCCCGTCCAATAGTAGCCTGGGGCAACGCCCCAGGTATTGGGATAGAACCGGCCCAGACTGAAGGCCCGGCCCATGCCGTTGGCACGTTGCGATGGAGCGGGCTTTCAGCCCTTGTTTCCGATCACCGACCAACCTGGGGCGTTGCCCCAGGCTACG
>WGMC01000040.1 GCA_016125265.1 Planctomycetaceae bacterium | reverse complement strand
TTCCGAGCGTCGTTCCGCAGCCCGACAGTTGCCTGGCTATGGTCCAACGTGGAACCCCCGTCGCTTTGAGCGATCGGCCCCTCAGAGAGGCCGTTCTTCGTTGTTGCGCCGGATTCCGAGCGTCGTTCCGCAGCCCGACAATCGCCTGGCTATGGTCCAACGTGGAACCCCCGTCGCTTTGAGCGATCGACCCCTCAGAGAGGCCGTTCTTCGTCGTCGCAGCGGGAGCTCAATAGCGATCTGCGGCCGGGCTTGCGCCTAGCTGCGGACCGCCGAAGCGTCCCGTTGCATGGAGTGGATGTCAGAGAGCAGGTCAGGGAGTGGCCCCTAAGGGCCGTTCTCCATCACTGTTGCAGGAGCTGAAGGGCGATCTGCGGCTGGACGTTTGCCTGGCCGAGGACCGACACAGCGGCCTGTTGCATGATGGAGTTCCGCGTCAAGTCCGCGGTCTCGGCCGCCACGTCGACGTCGCGGATGCGACTCTCGGCGGAGGCCAGGTTCTCGCGGGCGTTGGCGATGGAGCGGATGGAGGACTGGAGTCGGTTTTGCGCGGCACCGAGGGCACCCCGCGATTCGTTGACGTCGTTGACGGCTTGGTCGAGCACGGCCAGGGCGGCGTTGGCGTTGACTTGGTCCGTCACATCGAGCACGTCGATGCCGATCGTTCCGGCGGTGACGTCCTCGAGTGTCACTTGGATCGTCTCGCCGGCGTTGATGCCGACCTGCAGATCCAAGGTCGCGACCGATCCATCGAGAAGGTCCAGGCCGTTGAAGTTCGTGGTGGTCGCGATGCGGTCCACCTCTTCCACCAGGGCTTGGAACTCGATGTCGATGATCGCGCGGTCGTCGGGGGACAGCGTGCCGTTCGCGGACTGGATGGCGAGCTCGCGCATCCGGGTCAGGTTGCTGCTCACTTCCGCGAGCGCGCCTTCCGCGGTTTGCACCAGCGACGCGCCGTCCTGCGCGTTGCGGGACGCCTGGCCGAGGGAGCGGATCTGCGAACGCATGCGCTCGGAGATGCCCAGGCCAGCGGGATCGTCCGCCGCCGTGGCGACCCGCAGGCCGCTCGACAGGCGTTGGAAGTTGCCTTGCAATCGCTCCGAGACGCTGCCCAGGTTGCGCTGGGCGGTCATGGAGATGATGTTGGTATTGACGCGCAGTCCCATGGCTCTCTGTCTCCTGTGAGGGGGTTCGATCGTTGAGGTGCCGCGAGGTGCTTCCTCGCGACAGGTTGGTTCTCGGACGGGCCGGGCGGCGCATGAGCGGACGGCGGGAATTCCCGAGGCACGGCGACTTGCGGGCCGGGTTCGGGCCCTGCGCACACGGCCGCGGACGTTAAATAGGGACCCGTGACGCCCGCCCCGCAGACCCCCGCGTCCGACGCCCGTGCCGACTACCCGCGCGCCCGGGTGTGGCTGATCGATGGCGGCGCGTCGCTCCCGCGGCTGGCGGAGGTGCTGGGCTCCAGCGGTTCCCCGTTCGTGTGGCAGGCGGTTCCGAGGGATCGGGCGCTTTTGGCCCTCGGGTCCCAACTGGCGGCCGAGCACCCCACGGACCTCGTGCTCGCCCACCCGGAACAACTGCCGCCCCTCGACCAGGTCGCGGCCCTCCTGGACCCCTTGCAGCGGCGGCGCGGGGCGGGCCTGGTGCTGCTCGGACCGCCCTCGGATTTCGACCCCGTTGGGCGTCACCCGTCCGCCCTCGACGCGGCGACCTTCCTCCCGTGGCCCGTTCCCGGGTCCGTGCTGGTCGCCGCGCTGCAGGGTGCCGCCCGGACGCGCCGTTTGGCCGCCGAGCGCCTCGTCCTGTGGGAACCGTGGGCCAGCGGAGGGGCGGAGCTGCCCGGATGGGACCGCGCGGTGGCGGCGGCGGACGCGACGTTACTTCTGTGGGGCGGCTCCGAGACCGAAGCCCTGGCCCTGGCGCGGCGGGTCCACCACCTCGGGGCCCGCGCTGCGGGGCCGTTTCAGGTGCTGGGGCGGGGGGAGGCGCCGGGCGAGGGGGTACGGCGCGCGCTCGGGGGCACACTCTTCCTGCCCCAACTGGCGTCGTTGTCCGCCCCGCACCAGGGCGAGCTCACCGCCCTCCTGGCCGGGCGCCCCTGGCGTCACGGGTCCAGCGCGAGGCTGGTCGCCTGGTCCGCTGACGACGCGGAGGGGGCCGCGCTGCCCGCTGCCCTGCTGTACCGGCTGAACGTGCTGCGGCTCGACCTCGTCGAGGCCGCGGCGGCCGCGAACACACAGTCGCGCGCCGACGCCGCACCGGCGCGCCTTGAGGACGTGGAGCGCCAACACGTGGAACGTGTGCTCATCGAGTGCGGCGGCAACCGCAGCGAGGCCGCCCGGCGCCTCGGCATGCACCGGGCGACGTTGCACGCGAAGCTCCGGCGCTGGTCGCCCGCCTGAAGGATCGACGCCGCACGGAAAGACATTCCGGGCGGCGCGGTCCGTCGGGCGCCGTCCGTGCGCCAACTGCGAAAAAGCTTCAGGAATGGGACGGATCCGTCAAGGGATTCGGGGGGGCGGACCGAAAAGCCTGCCGGTTGGGAGCGCTACCCCGCGCCACCCGACCGCCGATCCGGAAAGGATCGCAGGCCCCCATGTCCCACCGAAACCCGTTGCACACGCGTCCGATCGCGACCCCGACCGCCCATGGTCGCGGACTGTTGGCGTGGGTCGGGCCCGCGCCCGAGTCGGCGCAGGCACAAGTCATCGCTGCAGCGCAACTGCAGTTGCAGTGTGTGCCGGATCGCCGTGCGGCCCTCGTCAGCGCGCTGCCGTGGGTCGCGGTCGTGCACGCGGAGTTGCCGGACGGCGACGGCATCGAACTCGTCGCCGAACTCCACCGCCGCCAGCCACAACTCCGTTCCTTCCTGGTGGCGAGCCAGACGAACTTCGATCTGTGCCGACGCGCCTTTCGCGCCGGCGCCGAGGACGTCTGGCCCGCGCCCGTCGACACCCGGGTGGTCGCCGCCGCGCTCGCCCAAGACGTTGGCCGAGCGCCTGCGGTGTGGTCGCAGGCCCCCTACGTGGATCGCCTGCGCGCGCTCGGTGCGCGGCTCCTCGAAGCAGGCGCCTGTGCGCGCGAGCGTGCGCGGGTCGTGAGCGCGGTCGCCCAGGCACTCGACGGGCAAAGCCCGACGACGCTGGACATGGTCCGGACGGACGACCGTGTGCGCGTCGAACTCCACTGCACGGGTGGCGGCGAAGAGCTGGAAACCCTGCGCGCGGCGCTGCTCGGGGATCCGAACCAGAACGGACTCGCGCGCGCGCAACTCCTCACGGAAGAGCTCCGGATCGAGCGCAGCGCGACGGGCATCTGCATCGCGCTCGACTTCCGCACCGGCCTCGAGGACCCGACGGAACCCGAGTGGCTGGACAGCGAGGCCGCCCAGGCCGCGCTCGTCGCGATGCGGACCGGTCGACCGCCGTTCCCGGCGGAGTCGCCGCTTGCGGCGGTGCTCGGAACTTGGCTCGGACCGCGCGCGGCGCGCGAAGCCGAACGTCGGGCGCAACGCAGCCTTTGGAGCTGAACCATGGCAGACGCAAAGAACCAGAAGGGCACTGCCGCCGGCTTCGACGAAGACGAAGACCTGTTCCAGTTCGACGAACTGTACGCGGACAAACCCGAAGAGCCCGGTGAAGAACTGGACCTCGAGGAGTTCCTGCGCGCGTTCGCCGACGAGGACTCGGGCGGAGCCAAGGCCCAAGCAGCCGCGGCACCCGCCTCGCCTGCAGCATCCGCCGACGCAGAGCAACTCAACAAAGCCGAGGCACCCGCCAGCGCTGCAGCGGTGACGCAACTCGTCGCGGTGGGTGCGGGTCTGCCGCGCGGAGCGTGGATCGCTCTTTTTTGCCTCGTCGCCGGCCAACTGGTCGCCTCGGCGCTGATTTGGATCGGCGGCCAACGCACGCAGGGCGACATCGTGCGCCGCAGCCACGCGCTGGAATCCTCTGCGGAGGATCTGACCGCAGAGCTCGAACGCCGGATGGCGGAGCTCAAGGAACTCGCCCGTCCGATCGTCAGCCCCGATCCGATCGGATCGGTCGAGGCGTTTGCGCGTGTGGACCGCCAACTGGAGCTCGGCGACTTCGCGCGGGCGCGGCGCGAACTGTACGCCCTCCTCGCAATCGTCGATCGGCTGCCCGAGGAGCAACGCGGCGACGCGGAAGCGCGGGCGCGTTTCCTTCTCGCCGACAGCTTGCTGCGCGAAGCGGAAGAGTTGGAGTTGAACCCGTGAAGGCACTCCTCTTGTGTGTTCCGCTGTTTCTGGCCTCCGGCGCGGACGAACCCGAAACCTTCGGTGCCCTCACCGTCGAGGTCGCCGCGAGCGACGCCGGCCTGCGCTGCACCCTGCGCGGCACCAACATCCCGGTCGACCGCGTGGTCCGCGAGCTGGCCACACGGAGCGGTCGCGAGTTGACTGGGTTCGAAGGGATTGCCCGCGCGGCCCTCGTCACGGTCGATCTCGTGGATCGGCCGCTCGAAGAGGCACTGGAAGTGACCCTCGGCTCGGTCGGATTGCGCGCAGAGCTTCGCAACGACCTCGTGCGCGTGGTACCGAGCACGTTCCAGGACCGCGAACCGAAGGAACTGCGCGAACTCGCGACCGCTTCGTACCTCTCCGCGCTGCAGCGCTTTCCCGAACATCCGCTCGGGGCGTCGGCCCGACTCTCGCAGGCGACGATCGAAGAGGCGCGCGGGAACCGCTCCGCCGCGCTGGAGCACCTGCGCGCACTGATCGAGTCCTACCGCACATCGCCCCTCGTGCACCAGGCCCGATTGCGCGCCGCGGCGCCGCTGATGGCCATGGAACGCCACGCCGAGGCGGCCACCGACCTGCGTCTCGTCGCCGCGGCCTCCGGGGCGGCGCCGTGGCATGCCGAGGCGCGCCTCGAGCTGGCCCGCACGACACTCGCCCTCGGCAACCCGGAACTCTGCGAGGCGATGATCGCCACGTTGGAGCGCTCCTTCCCCACCGCGGACCGCCAGGTGATCGCCGAGCGGGAGCTGGTACGCGCGGAGGCCTTCCTGCAACTGGAGCGGTGGGTCGATGCACTGCACGCCGTCGAGCGCTGCGCCAGCTTGGGCATGCCGACGACCCTCGAGGTGCCCGCGATGGCCGTGCGCGCCCGGGCGTTCGAGGGCCTAGACATGCCGAAGGAGGCCTCGCGAGCGTGGCTGATCGTGGCCACCCTCGACAGCGGCGAGTGGCAGCGGACCGCGTTCGAGCGCTCCGCGGCCCTCGCGCTCGAATCGGACGAGGAAGTCTCGGTGCTCTTCATCGCAGCCGCCGCGACACGAGCCGGCAGCGATGCGGAACTGACGAAGAGTGTCTTCGAGGCGCGGCGTCGGCTCGGTCTGCCCGAGGACACCGCCGCACTGGAGCCGCCCCTCGCGCTCAGCTACGCCGAGGAACTCGCCAACAACGAGCGTTGGACGGAGTTGAGCCCCACGCTCGACCGCCTGCACGAGCAGCGCGCGCAACTCAGCTACGAGGACTTCGTGCGCCTCGCATCGGTGCGCGCGCGTCAGAGTTTCGCCCTCGCCGGCATCGATGCGGCGCTGGGCGTGCTGCGCGACGCGCGCTGGGAACTCGAGACCAGCGAAGCGCGCCAACCCATCGACCAAGTCGCAGCCGAGCTGCTCGAACTGGGCCGCAACTTCGACCGCGCCGTGTTGGCCTACGAGGGAGTCTACTGATGCTGAAGTACGCAGGCGTTTTCACCGCATTGGCCGGTGCCGCGTTCACACTGGGCCCCCCGGCGCTGCAGGACGCCAACGAAGGACCCCGCGTGCGCGCGCTGCGCCAGGCGGCCAGCGAGCGCGAACAGGCGATCTACGCCCTCGGCGAGTTGCACCGCATGCTTGACGCGGGAGACAGCACGGCATTCGCGCAGGTGAAGGGTGTCACCGAGCCCAACGAACTGGCGCCCATGGAGCAGGACCAGCGGCTCGAGCAGCTCCGCTTGGAAGTTGCCGAACTGCAACTGATGTTGGACGCGATGCGCGCGGGCGGTCCGCGCGTGGCTGGCGACGGCATCCCTCTGGTTCCGCGCGCGGGTTGGACCGTCGGCTTGAGCGCCGACGAACTTTCCATCCTGCGGCCGCCCGCGAGCACGACCGGCGACAACCGCGGGCCCGCGGGATCGGCGCCGACACCGGCGCGCAGCGGCGGAACCAGCGCTCCGCCGACGTCCGGTTCTGCGACCGCCGTTCCGGCGTCCACCTCGACCCTCACCCCAAAAGCTCGCCAACAGCAGGCCCGCACCGCCTTCTTGGCGCAGCAGTACGAGAAGTCACTCTCGCTGCTGGAGGGTCTGCCGAACGATCCCGATGTGCTGCATCTTCGATCCCGCTCCATGGAGCGCCTCGGACGACTCGAAGATGCACTCGGAGCGCTGCGTATGGCGGCAACCGACCCTCGGCTTGCAACGCCGGAGTGGACGGTGTTGTCGCAGCGGATCGAGGCGGACCGGGAGTACATCGACTGGATGTTGCGACTGCGCCAGGCGCGTGTCGCCGCGGACCAAACCGCGCTGGAGACACCTCGATGAAACTCCCCGCCAGCAGCACCAAAAGTCGCGCTGCGGACCGCACCCATCCCGTCCTTTCGCGGGCGATGGAGCGTTTCGAGGGCCTGAGCCGCGACTTGCTGCAGAGCTACACGGCGCTGGAACAGCGCGCCGCGCACGTCGAGCGGGAACTGGCACAAACCAACCGCGACCTCGCGTCAAAGGTGACGGAACTGGACCGCGTCACTCGCGAACTCGAGACCCTGTTGGCGGCGCTCCCCACGGGTGTCGTAGTCCTCGGTGCCGACGGGTCCGTGACCCGCGCGAATCCAGCCGCACTCGCGATCCTCGACTGCACCAGGGCCGAGGAGGCCCAAGGATCGCTCGAACAGCGGTCACTCGACACCGCGGTGCCCCCGCGGCACGTGCGCCTCGACGGCAGGGACGGTGCGAACCGTTGGATCTCCGTGCGCACGGCCGAGGTCCCCCCGTCCGAGTGCGAGGCCGGTGCACGTGTGCTACTTCTCGACGACCAGACCGAGGTCCGCCGTCTCGACGAACGTGTCCACACGCTGGACAAGATGTGCGCGCTCGGCACACTCGCCGCGGGTGTCGCCCACGAGATCCGCAACCCCCTCAGCGCGGTTCTGGGATTCGCCTCGCTGCTCTGCCGCGAGCTGCCCGACGACAGCCGCTCGCGCCGCTGGGCGCAGTTGATCGAACGCGGTGCGCTCGAAACCGACGAGATCGTCACCGGCCTACTGACGTTCGCGCGCCCCGGCGCGAAGTCCGTCGAGTCGGTCGACATCGACGGCCTCGTCGAGGAAGTCTTCGAGAGCCTGCGCGGTCGCCGCGACGACGCGCACCTCTGGAAGCTCGAGTGCATGCCCAGCGGTCTGTCTGTCGAGTGCGACCGCGTCAAGCTGCGCCAGGCCCTGCGAAACCTCGTCGCCAACGGCATCGAAGCCCAGCCCAAAGGCGGTGTGGTGCGCGTGCGAGCGGTGCTCGAACGCGACAGCATCGCGCTGACCGTGTGCGACAACGGCCCGGGCGTGCCGGCCGAGATCCGCTCGCGTGTGCTGGAGCCCTTCTACACCACACGGGCCGAGGGCACCGGCCTTGGTCTCGCTCTCGCCCACACCGTCGCCCAGTTGCACGGGGGACGTCTCGAAGTCACACAAGCCGCCGGGGACCTCCACGGCGCCTGTTTTGTTCTGCACCTGTCTCGTAACTGCCAGATCGATCTCCCCCGATGAACATGCACCGACTACTCGTCGTCGACGACGATCCGCTGAGCCGCGAGTTCCTCAGCGAAGCCGCCCGCAGCCAGGGCTACCGGGCCGAAGCGGTCGCATCGCCGGAGCAGGCGCTCGAGCGCGTGCGCACCCGCGAGTACGACGTCGTCGTCACCGACCTGCGTATGCCGGGGATGGACGGTCTTGAGCTTATCCGGCGCATCTCCGAAATCGCACCGGGCTTGGCGACGGTGTTGATCACGGCGCACGGCACGGTCGAATCCGCCGTCGAGGCCATGCGGCTCGGCGCCAGCGACTTCCTGTTGAAACCCGTCACACCCGAGGCGCTGTTCCTCGTGCTCGACCGGGTGCAGCGGGCCCAACGGCTCGGCGCGGAGAACCGCTACTTGCGAGAAGCCAGTTTCGGCGACGCCCCCCAGATGGTCGCGCGCAGCCAGTCGCTGCTCGACACTCTCGATTCCGCCCGGCGTGTTGCGGCATCGAAGGGCACCGTGCTGATCACCGGCGAGAGTGGGACCGGCAAGGAGCGTGTCGCCCAGGCCGTGCACCGCGCCAGCCCGCGCGCCGACGGTCCCTTCATCCGCGTCAACTGCGCGGCACTTTCGGAGAGCCTGCTCGAATCCGAGCTCTTCGGCCACGAACGCGGCGCATTCACCGGAGCCCATCGCCGCCACGAGGGTCGCTTCGAACTCGCCGACGGCGGCACGCTGCTGCTCGACGAGATCGGCGAGATCTCCCCCGCGCTGCAAGCCAAGCTGCTGCGTGTCCTCGAAGAGGAGGAGTTCGAGCGTGTGGGCGGCACCACCACGCTCCGGGTCGACGTGCGGATCATCGCGACCACCAATCGCTCCCTTCCCGACGAGGTGGCGGCTGGGCGCTTCCGCGAGGACCTCTACTACCGACTCCACGTGCTGCCCCTGCACCTCGCACCCTTGCGCCAGCGCCGCGAGGACATCCTGCCCCTCGCGGAGCACTTCGCGCGCCACTACGCGCGCCAGGGCGGTTTCGAGTTCCAAGGGCTCACCCCCGAAAGCTGCGAGCGCCTCGTCGCATGGCATTGGCCCGGCAACGTGCGCGAGCTCGAGAACGTCATCCAGCGCGGTGTGGTCCTGGGTCGCGGCGGTTGGCTCAACGTGGAGCAACTGCTGTTTGGCCCGGCCGGCGCACGCCGCGACACGGGACCGGCGGCCGCGGCGTCGCCGCACGCCGCGCTGCCCGCGGTCCGCACCTCTGCGGCGATCAGCGATGCCGAACTCAGCGCGATGCTCGCCAACCGCGAACTCGAACACATCGAACGCACGGCGATCCTCGCCACGCTCGGCGCGGTGCGCGGCAACAAGACCGAAGCCGCGCGACGCCTCGGCGTCACGGCGCGCACCCTGAGCAACAAGATGAAGCTCTGGCGCGAACAGGGGCATGTCGCCCCGAAGGAGCAGCGCGCGTGATTGGATCCAAGGTCGACCCGCACCAGGTCATCCTGCTGCGTCTCTTGTCCGCCACCACGGAGCGCGGTCGTGTCATCGCGAACAACATCGCGAACCAGAACACCCCGGGTTTCACGCGCAAGACGGTCCAGTTCGAGCAACAACTCGAACAGGCCCTGCAGCGGCCGGATGGGGATCCCCTCAAGGTGCTGCCGAAGGTCGTGGACGACACGACCAGCCCCCGGCGTCACGACGGAAACAACGTGAACGCGGAACTCGAAGCCAACGCCGGCTCCGAAAACCGCCTCCTGTTCGAAACCTACGCGGCAATCCTGCAGGGCCACTTGCAGATGCTCGACACAGCCATCACCAACGGACGTTGATCATGGGACGACTCGACCAACTGTTTTCGACGCTGCGCACCTCCGCCAGCGGGCTCGCCGCCGAGCGGGTGCGTGTCGGTGTGATCGCCGAGAACATCGCCGGCGCGCGCATTACCAAGACCCCCGAGGGCGGGCCATACCGCCGCAAGGTGGTCGTGTTCGAGCCGCTGATGCGCAAACACGGTGCGGGCGAAAGCTCCGCCGTGGGTGTGCGCGCCACCCGCGTCGAGAACGACACCGTTTCGCCCTTCGAGGATGTGCACGACCCCAGCCACCCCGACGCGGACGAGAACGGGAACGTGCGCATGCCGAACGTCAATCCCCTGAAGGAGATGGCCGACATGATCGGTTCCATGCGCTCCTACGAGGCCAACTTGAGCGCGCAGGAGAACTTCCTGCGCATGGCGCAACGTGCCCTCGACATCGCGCGCTGACCAGCGAAGGAGCACCTGAGTCATGATCGAAGGAACCGGATCCCTAGGAGGGCTGCAACGCGAGGCCGTGCTGGCCGCGCTGCAGAAGAAGGCCGCCGAGATCGGCGCCGGCCAGCGGGAGATTCTGTCCGTCGGTCAGCGCCTCGTAGGCTCGGCGCCGCGTTCCGATTTCCGGGTCGACGCGGTCGCCGCGCGTCCGGAACCCATGGTGCCCGACCTGCGCAGCGTCGATGCGGAGGTGCGCCGCGGCGAGCGCCTCGCCGAGGACTTGATCACCGGCAAGGTAACCGAGTTCCACGAAGTGGCAGCCCAGATCAAACGGGCCGACCTGACCTTGAAGTTTTCGCTGGAGATCCGCAACCGCTTGGTGGACGCCTACCGCGAAGTCATGCGGATGAGCGTCTGAGGTACGACAGCAAATGAACACCGTCCTGCGCCAGTTCCTGGAGGCCCTGCGGGCCACGTCCATGCAATCGCGGATTGCCGCGGTCATGGGCGCGCTCGTGCTTGCCGCGCTCGCAGGTGCGGTCGTGACGTACTCGAACAAGCCGCACTTCGAGATGCTTGTTTCGGGTCTCGACGCGTCCGAGAGCGCGCGAGTGCAATCGGCCTTGGCCGGCACGACCGTGCGCTGGGACGTCAGCCAGCCCCCGGGTCCCTTCGTCGTGTACGTCGACCGCAACGATCGCCACCGGGCCCTCGCCGCGATCGCCAGCGCCGGCGCTCTCGACAAACTTCCGGGTGGCATCCTCGGCAGCGACGGCGGCATGGCCAGCGTGTTCCTCAGCGCGGGCGAACGCCAGCAAATGGTCCGCAAGCGCGAATGGCAGGAAATGGAGCGCCTCCTCGAGCAGCTCGACTTCGTGCGCGCAGCGCGTGTCCGCACGTCGGTACCGGATGCGCGCATGAGCGCGCGCACGGCCGCGCCGTCGGCCTCGGTCACCCTCACATTGGTCAGCGGCCGCACGCTGGGCCGCGACCAGGCGCAGACCGTCGCCAGCCTGGTGCGATTCGGCCTGGGCATTTCCGCCGACCAACTCGTGATCGCGGACCAGGACGGGAAGAGTGTGTTCGACGGATCCGAGTTGGCCGGCGGGAACACCTCCGAATGGCTCGACCACAAACAGCGCCATGACTCGCGCCTCGCGCTCGAGGTGAACCAACTGCTCGCGGACATCCTCGGCTCCGGTCGCGCGCGAGTCACCGTAAGTTCGGACTGGGACTTCGATCGCAGTACCGTCATTGCCGAGACGACCGACCCCGAGAAGCGCACGGTCGTCAGCGAGACGTCCAGCGAGACCGAGGGGACGAACCAGCCGAGTTCCACGGTCGGTGGCGCGGCGGGCACGGCTTCGGCTCTGCAGGTTCCCGGCGACGGTTTTGGCGTCGACAACGTCGGTGTGGTCACCGGTGTCAATGGGGCGGCCGGCGGCAGCGGGAGCTCGACCACGCGGGACACGCGCAAGGAGTACGTCACGCCGAGGATCACGACGCAGACCGTGCGCACCGCGCCCTTGCTGGAGCGCATCTCGGTCAGTTTGACGCTCGACAGCAGCCTCACGGATCAGCGGGCGGAGCTCGAGAGCCTGGTCAAGGCGGCGGTGGGTTTCGATGCGCGTCGCAGCGACCAGTTGGTGTCGGCACTCGTCGACATGCAGAAGGCGAAGGAGCCGCTGATCGAGCCGGCCGCAGAGGGCGGCGAGGCGGTGGAGGGCGAAGTCGTGGAGACCGCTCCCGTCGAGGAGCCGGGCCTCAATCCGTGGCTCGAACTGCTGATCACGCGCGGCGTCGAGATCGCCTCGGCGTTGGCGTTCATCGCACTGCTCGCGCTGTCCCTGCGCGGCGCGCGCGCGGCGGCGTCCGGACCCGCCGCGGCGGGCGCGGCGGCGGATCCGACGCGCGACGCGGACGGCAATCCGATCGATCCCGAGGTGCTCGCGCTGGCGCAGGTCCAGGAGCTCCTGCGCCACGACCCGGATCGCGTGATTTCGATCCTCTCGAACTGGGCCCGCGAGGAACACACGGCCGCCCGTAGCTGACGCCCATGGCACGACGCAAAGACCTGCGCGGCCCCCAGAAGGTGGCCGCGTTCTTGATGACCCTCGACCGGGCCGCCGCCGCGGACATCCTGAAGCGGCTGGGAGAGGACTTGGTTTCCGAAGTCGTGCAAGCGCTTTTGGAACTTGACCCCAAGTTCAGTCCGGACGAGCTGCGCAAGGGCCTGCACACTGACGTCGCGGTCGCGCTGCACCGACCCAACAACCTGCGGCCGGGCAACCTGCGCGATTTGGAACAACTGCTCGAGTCGTCACTCGGCAAGGATCGCGCATCGAGCTTCCTCGAACACGTGCGCCGTCGCCGCCGTCTGGAACGCCCGTTCGCGACCATCGAGGCCCGTTCGCCCGACCGCGTAGCTGCGGCGTTGCTGGAGGAATCGCCAGCGGTCGCCGCTCTGGTATTGGCGCACCTCGATCCGGCCCAATCGGCCGCCGTGCTGGCCTGTTTCGAGGCCGAACGCGCCCAGGATGTGGTGCACCGCATGGCGACCTTGGTGCCGCCGTCCTACGACGTGCTCTTGGCGCTCGCGGAACAGCTCGAACAGCACATCGCCGAATCGACCCCTGGACCGAGCACCGCGGACCACGCCCGTCGCCTGCGGACGGTCGCCGAGATGCTCAGCTTCAGTCCCGCAGAGCTCGAGAAGGGTGTGCTCGAAAGCCTGCGCGCCACCGACGCCGAGGTAGCCAAAGGCATCCAGGAGCAGATGTTCACCTGGGACCACCTCGCCGATGTCGACCGGCGGGCCATGCAGAAGATCCTGGGCGCGGTGGATACCCGCACGCTCAGCCTGGCCCTCAAGGCCTGCCCCTCCGAAGTGGAGCAGAACATCCTGCAGAACCTCTCGTCGAGGGTGCGTGAGATGGTCGGCGAGGAGCGTGAACTTGCTGGTGCGGTGCCGATGTCCGAGGTGCTCGGGGCTCGCGATCAGATCCTCAAGAGTGTGCGCGGCATGATCGAATCGGGCGAGTTCCAGCCGGCCAAGGCGGGAGACGACCTTGTCGCCTGAGCGTATCCGTCTTCCCAACCCGCCCCGTGCGGCACGTGTGGTCTCCGAACCCGCGGAGGCCTACGTCCGTCGGTTGTGGGCCGCGGAGCTCGCCGCCGCGGAGCAGCGCGGGCACAAGCGTGGGCACGCCGAGGCACTCGCGCAGTACGCCGAAACGATCGCCAAGGTGGTCGAGGGCGTCGAAGGTGCTGGCGAGCGGGCCGTGGACGGTTTGGCGGCGCGCACCGCGGTGCTCGTCGCCGCCGTCTCCTCCCAGGTCCTGCGCCAGGAGCTGGAGGCGGGCCGCTACAACATCGAGCGCATGGTGCGCGACACACTCGCCACGGCCGCGACCGGCCGCTCGCCGTGCACGGTTCGAGTGCATCCCGACGATGCGCAAAAACTGGCTGCGGTACCGTTCCGCTCCGGCACGTCCGTCGAGGCTGACAGCGAAGTCGCACCCGGCTGTGTGCAGGTCGAATCGGCCCACGGTCTGGTGGTGCGCGAGATCGAAGAGATCCTCCGCCAACTGCGCGCCAACCTCGAACGGGTCGGAGCCTGACTACCATGCCCGAGCAGATTTCCCCCGCGTTCGCCGAGGCGATCGCCGACGCCGCGCGCCCCCACTACCGCGGCCAGGTCGTCAGCCTCTCCGGCGTGCTGCTCGAGGCCGACGGCTTGCCCGTGGCCCACGGCGAACTCTGCCGCATCGAACGCCCGCGCCTCGGCCCCGTCGACGCCGAAGTGGTCGGTTTCCGCGGCTCGCGGGCGTTGCTGATGCCCCATGGCGAACTCGAGGGCATCGCGCCCGGCCAACGTGTTTTGGCGCTTGGCCGCCCATTCCACGCCAGTGTCGGCGACGAACTGCTCGGGCGTGTGCTCGACGGTTTCGGTCGACCGCTCGACGGTGGACCGCCGCCCGCCACCGCCCATCGGCGCTCCGTGCGCGCGCCCGCGCCGGGGCCCATGGATCGGCCCCTCGTCGATGAGCCTTTTGTCACCGGGGTGCGCTCCATCGACGGGCTCTGCACCCTTGGCAAGGGCCAGCGCGTCGGGATCTTCGCGGGTTCCGGCGTGGGCAAGTCGACGCTGCTCGGGCAGGTCGCGCGGGGCTCCGAGGCCGACGTCATCGTCGTCGCCCTCGTCGGCGAACGCGGCCGCGAGGTCCAGGGTTTCCTCGAGGACGTCCTCGGCAAGGAGGGTCGCTCGCGCGCCGCCACCTTCGTCGCCACCAGCGACCGCCCTCCGATCGAGCGTTTCCTCGCGCCGTTTGTCGCGGTCACGGCCGCGGAGCACTTTCGCGACAAGGGCCTCGACGTGTTGCTCGTGATGGACTCCATCACGCGTTTTGCCGCCGCCTCCCGCGAAATCGGCCTGGCCGCCGGCGAACCACCCACCGTGCGCGGCTATCCGCCCAGCTTCTTCGCCAACGTGCCCAAGTTGGTCGAGCGCATGGGGCGCACCGGCAGGGGCAGCATCACGGGGCTCATCACCGTGCTCTTGGACGGCGACGATCCCAACGAACCGGTTGCGGACACGCTGCGGGGGCTCCTCGACGGACACCTCATGCTGAGCCGCGACCTCGCGCAACGCGGGCATTTCCCGGCCATCGATCCCCTCGCGAGCCTTTCGCGCCTGATGCCCGCCGTCACCTCGGCGGAGCACCGCATGTTGGCACAGGCCGTGCGCGAGGACCTCGCGGTGTGGAAGGAGGGCCGCGATCTTGTCGAGATCGGCGCCTACAAGGCGGGCTCGAACCCCAGCCTGGACGAGGCCCTGGTGCGTGTGCCCCTCTACAACGCCCTGCTGCGCCAGGCGGCGGACGAGCGCTCCAGCCTGCCCCAGACGCTTGACCTGTTTGCGGCCGCGGCCATGGAGGCCCGCAAACCGTGAGCGCGGCAGAGCGGGACCGCGCCCGGCGCCTCGCCCGCGTCGCGCGTGTGCGCCAGATCGAGGAACGCATCGCGCGGGCCCAGTGGATCGAGGCGGACGCTGCCGCCCAGCGGGCCGAGGAGGGCGCCGCCCGCGCGCGCGTCGTAGTGGACGGCGCGCGCCGCGACCTGGGCGTCGCGCAGAACCAGCCCCACGTGGACGTGCCGCTGCTCCTTGGACTGACCCGCACCCTCGGCGGTCTCGACCGTCGCCTGCGCCGCGCCCGCGACCAGGCGCGGGTCGCAGGTGGCCGCCGCGACCAGCTCCGGTCGATCTGGTCCCGGGCGGAGTCCGCGCGTCGGGCGCTCGACCGTTGGCTCGAGCGCCAGCGCGCGCGCCTGGCGGCCGAGGAGCAACTGCGCGAGGAGGCCCGCTGGACGTTCCGACCGCAGGTCCGAGACGCGGGACTGCCTGAGGCCCCGGGCTCCCCTTCCGCGGGTTTCCTGCCGAAACAACGGGGCCAACAGGAGCGCCGCGGCGGCTCCGACCGCACCCCCTTCGAGCGATGAACAAGGCCCTTTCGATCGGACTGACCGCCGTGGGCGGGCTCGCGTTTTTCACCGTGAGCTTCCTCGCATTCGCGCGCCTGTCCGGTGTGCCCCTGCACAAGGTCGCCGTCGTCGGGCCGATCCTGATTCCCCTGCTCGGCATCGAACCGCCCAGCGACGAGCCGCAAACGCCCACCGGCCCGGCGCCGAAGGAGTTCGGATCCGCGCAAGAGGTGGTGCGCGCCAGCGTCGGTGCGTTGGGAGCCTTCAGCCTGCCTCCGCCGTTCGAACGGGAGGGTCTGCAGCGCCTGTCCGACGAGTTGAAGGCCAAGCGTGCCGAATCGGACCGCCGCGCCGAGGCGTTGGCCGCGAAGGAGCGGGATTTGGCCGACCAGTTGGCCCGTTTGGAGCACATGTCGCTCGACCTGTCGCGGCTTCGCGACGAGTTCGAAGCGCGGGAAGCGGCCCTCGAACTGCGCGCCCAAGAGGTCCAACGGGACGAAAGCGCAAAGGACGAAGCCGAAGCTGCCCGGTGGGGCAAGCTGGGTCGTTTGCTCGCCGGTTTGGAGCCCAAAGACGCCGGCCAGCGGCTCCTGCAGCACAGCCCCGAGGACGCGGCGCGCATCCTCGGCAGCCTAGAGCCGGCGAAGGCCGCGCAGATCCTGATGGCCCTGCCCAAGGAGTCTTGGGCCGCCTATTCGGACGCGTACGCGGGTTTGGCGGACTGAACCAGGGGCGCGGTTCAAGGGACGCGGGAACCCCGGTCGATAGCCGTGACGACGGTGCGGAACCCTCCCCGGGTGCCCGCCGGCGATCCCCATGGACATCACAACGGTCATCGGACTGCTTCTTGGCGTATTGCTGCTCGGCGGCTCGATGGCGTCGGGCAACGGCGGCATCGGACTCTTCATCGACGTGCCTTCGATCATGATCGTCGGCGGCGGCACGGTGGCGGTGATGCTGATCAACTACCCGGCCGGCGACATCAAGCTGTTGCTCGCGGTTTCGATGCGCACGCTGTTCTTCAAGCTGGGCAACGCCACCGACGAGATCCAACGGGTGATCGAGTACGCCACGCTGGCGCGCAAGGAGGGCCTCTTGGCCCTCGAGAGCAAACTGCGCGAAGTGGACGACAAGTTCTTCGCCAAGGGCATCCAGTTGGTCATCGACGGCTTCCCTTCGGAGACCGTGCGCGACATCATGGAGCTCGAGGCAAACTGGCAGCTCCAGCGCCACTCCGCGGGCAAGAAGATGCTGGACCAGGTCGCCGCCTACGGCCCGGCGTTCGGCATGATCGGGACGCTCGTGGGACTCGTGCAGATGCTCGCAAACCTCTCGGATCCTAGCCAGATCGGGGGCGGTATGGCGGTTGCGCTCTTGACGACGCTGTACGGCGCCTTGCTCGCAAACCTGTTCTGCATGCCCATGGCCGCGAAGCTGGATGTGCGCGCCAAGGAGGAGGCTTTGCTGCGCAGTTTGATGATCGAAGGCATCGTCGCGATCCAATCCGGCGACGGCCCGCAGTTGATCAAGGAAAAGCTGAAGACGTTCGTGGCGCCGAAGGCCCGCGAGAAGATCGGAGCCTGAACTCATGGGCTGCAAACCGCCGCCCGAGGAAGAGGCACCGGGTGCACCCGAATGGGTGGTCACCTTCACCGACATGATTTCGCTGTTGGTGACGTTCTTCGTGCTGCTGATGACCTTCAGCAGCATGGAGGAGTACGACCTCTTGCGGGTCAAGGGGGTATTGGAGGGTTCGTCCGGCGCCATCGAACACATGGATGGCGATCGGGACGTGCCGCCTCCCGTGGACGATCTGCTGGCGGCAACGGACCCGTTCCGCGGCGCCGATGCACCGCCCGACCGCCCCAACGACAGCCTGGACGAACCGACGGAGGTCGGCGCCAAACCCGATCCGCGGTCCAAGCAGATCCCCATGGAGCGAGTCCCCGACGGCCTCCTGGTGCGGTTTGACCACCGGTCGTCTTTCGCTCCCGGTTCGGACGTGCTGTCGCCGGACCTGGTGTCGCAGCTCGACGGATTGGCCGCCGTCATGCGCCACTACCCCCACCGCATCGTGGTGATCGGTCATACCGACGATCAAGTGCGGCCGACGCAGAAGTACCCCGATGCGGAGGCACTGGCATTCGGCCGCGCGGAGCGCGCCGCGCAGCAGCTCGTGCGCGTCGGTGGGATCGAAGCCAGCCGCGTGCAGATCATGTCCCAAGCGGACTGGGAGCCGCGTTCGCGCGACAACTCCCCCGAGGGTCGCCGCGCCAACCGACGTGTGGAGGTCCGCATCGTGGCCCTCGACCCGACCCGGGCGCAGGAACTGGACGCCCAGTGGCGGCGTGACCGCACGGAGGGTCGCCGGTGAGCCGCAAGGAGTTCGTTCCCGACCCCAAGGCGAAGGTGCCGGGATGGATGGTTTCGTTCGGGGACATGATGACCCTGATCCTGACCTTCTTCATCCTCTTGGTCTCGCTCTCCCGCGAGCGCCAGGTTGGCCTGGTCGCCCGCGGCATCGGCTCGTTCATGGTCAACATGAAGAGCATGGGATTGAGCGGTGTGCTGAACGACCAGGAGCAGCTCGAAGTGCACAACGAGGTGCGTGTGCGTTTCAACCTTCCGCCCCTCGAGTCCCTGGACGAAGCCGTCGACGCCGAGGATGCGGAGACTCGCGAGGTGCTGAAGGCCGAGGACATCCACACCATGACGCCCGTGGACGAGCTCTTCCAGCCGGCCATCGCGGTGTTCGAACCCGGCCGTTCGGCGCTCACGCCCGCCGCCCAGCGGTACCTCGAACTGCTCGCGCCCAGCCTGCGCCCCGGACCGGGTCAGTTGCTCGTCCTGGAAACCACAGGGGGCGAGCAGGCACAACTCGGCAAGTCGAGGGCCCAACAGGTCGAGAACCACTTGGTCGAGCGCGCCGGTTTCGACCCCGCGCGTGTCGAGGTACGCCTGTGGCTGGCCCGTCCGGGGGAATCCGGGGCCAGCGCCGAAGCCGTCGACGCACGTCTGGTGCTCCCCCAGCCGAAAAAAGCCCGTTGATTCGCCCGTAGGACCGATGCCATGGCCACCAAAGAAACCAAGACCAAACCGCCGGCAAAAGGCGAGAAGGGAGCCGCAGAGGCCCCGGCAGAGGCCGCCGCGCCGAGCGGCAAGAAGAAGCTCATGCTGGCGGGTGGCGGCGTGGTGTCCATTCTGGCCTTGGCCTGGGTGCTCGCCACGTTGGCCGTGCCCTCGAAGCCGGTGCACCGCACGTTCGACGGCCCCTTCATGGCGGCGCTCTCCAGCGAACGTGTGCAGGCCAACCTGGCCGGCGAGAACAACAAACGCTTCCTGGTGATGTCATTGAACGCGATGTTCGACGCCTACGAGGAGACGTACATCGCCGAGCGCACCGCGGACCCCGTCTACCACCCTCTCCTCGTCGACGCCATCTTGGGTGTGACGAGCAGCAAGACGCGCGAAGAGGTGCACGGGCCGCTCGCGCAGGAGAGTTTCCGCGAGGAACTTCGCCGCGCGATCGAACCGATCCTCTTCCCCGTGCACGTCGGCGATTCCAAGACACCGCACGGGGCCGATTCGAAGAGTGGCATCAAACCCGGTGTCTCCTCGTTCCGCGGCACGCGGCGCGATCCCTTGTTCGACGGAGTGCTCTATGTCGACGCTCCGCTCGGCCGCGTGCGCATCGGAGAGGCCCCCGAGATCGCATTCTCGCCCGGCGAGCGCGACCTGCGTGTCGTCGACGACCGCGGCCACGACGTCTACTTGGACCTGTCGGACTTGAAACCTGAGTTCCGCGGGCAAATCAACATCGGCGTGCACGGTCGCATCCGCCAACTGCTCTTCCAGGAGTTCCTGGTCCAGTGACCGGCGCCCGCCCGTCATCCCGGGTCGGACCGGAGGAGATGGAGGCCTTGCACGGCGCCGTCGGGCGCCAGCCGGCCGCCGTCGAACCGCGGGACTTCGGTCGCCCGCGCCGCCTCAGCGGCGAGCGGCGGGAACGTGTCGCCCGCGCCGTGCGCACCGCACTCCCCGAACTCGAGGCCCAACTCGGGCACCTGCTGCGCCGGATGGTGCGCAGCGAACTCGGCGCGATCGGCGAACTTTCGATCGACGGCTACTTTTCCACACTGCCGGATCCCTTGGCCGTGTTGACCTTCCGCGCCGGCGGCCATCCCGCGTGGATCGTGTGGGAGTCCGCCGCGGCGGTCGCGTGTGTGGAACAAGTGCTTGGCGCGCCGGAGCCCAAGCCGCTCGAACGCGCCCTGTCGGCGATGGAACGCAGCATCCTCGAGCGTGTGCTGCGATTGACTGCGGAGCGCCTCTGCGCCGCGCTCGGGTTGAGCAACTCGCACAACGCGGTTCCCGCGAAACGCGAACAACTGGGCACCTGGCGCGACGCGGGCGAGCGCGCGGACCCCCACAGGGTCAGCCTCGAGTTGCTGCTCGACGTCGGCGGTCTCAAAAGCACACAGCGCATCTACCTGCCCACCAACGAGTTCCTCGAAGCCGACGAAACCGCGGCTCCGCTGCCGCGCAACGCGCCGCTCCCCGGACATCTGGACGACGTCCGCGTCGAGATCGCCGTGCAACTCGGGCACACCGAACTGCCACTCGCGGACCTCCTCGCCCTCGAAGTCGGCGACGTGATTCCCCTCGACACAACCTCCAACACTCCAGTGACCCTGCGCGCCGACGATCGTCGTTTCGCTTTTGGCGACCTCGGCAGCCGCCGCGGTCGTCTGGCCGTGCGCCTTCGCGAAGTATCCACCGAAACGAAAGGTGATCGAGATGACTGACAAAGCGCCCGAGAAGACCGAGAGCGAGGTCGAGGCCGCCCTGGATCAGGCCACGGAAGCCGTGCGGGTGCGCACCCAGCAGCTCGACGAACTGGTCGAGGGCGCGGGCGGCGGGGCCGCCGTGGGCCTGGGCCAGCTCTACGACGTACCGGTCCGCCTGACCGTGGAAGTGGGCCGCGCGCGCTTGCCGCTCGGCGACCTCATCCGACTGGGGCCGGGCTCGCTCGTCGAGCTGGACCGCGAGGCCCACGAAGCCGCCGACATCCTCGTGAACGGCAAGGTGGTCGCGCGCGGTGAAGTGGTCACCATCGGCGAACACTACGGCGTGCGCATCACGAGCCTAACCGGCGAGTAGGGGCGCGGCCCCGTCCGCGCCCAAGGGGCGTGCGCATGGGGCTATTCCCCTGGGGCGCGGACGGAGTGGCGCCCCTACAGAAACGACGCTGCGGACCAGGTCGCGTCCGTCTCGCCTGCGAATCGCTCGGGCGAGAACAGTTCGGAGTCGAAGCCGCTGACCGGTTCGCCGCGCAGCATCTGCGAAACACCTTCGCCGACGGCCGGAGCCAGTTTGAAGCCGTGGTCCGCGAACCCCGAGGCCACGTAGACACCCTCGAGGCCCGGCACCGGGCCGACAATCGCGCGCCCGTCGGGGCTGATCGGGAACCACGACACGTGGGCGCCGCGTTCGGGTTGCTCGGCGAAGGCCGGCAGGCGCTTGGCGAGCACGGAGCGCGCCCACGCGGCGCGTTCAGGCGTAGGTTCGTCGCCCGAGCGCGGTTCGTCGTAGAGCTCCGCGGGCCCGTGGTCGATCGGCGAAACGCGGACACGGCCCTGTTCGGGCTCGGCGCGGGTGTAGAAGCCGTATTCGAGGTCGAGGATCACGGGCATGCCACCTTCACCCGCGGCGCCTTCGCCGCGGCTCATCTGCTCGGAGATGGACTCGAGGGGGTCCTCGAGGTCCACACGCACGTCCAACTCCGCGTCGACGTTGCGCTCTTCCGCGCCGGGCAGCGCGAAGAAGTGCGTTTCGACTCGCGCGACACGCACGGGGATCTTGGCCCCGAACTTGCGCAGGAATCGCGACGACCACGCGCCGGCGACGATCACCACACGTTCCGCGTCGTAGCGGCCCTCGCTGGTGATGGCGGCGACGAAGCGCCCGTTCTCGACGAGCAGGTCGGAGACGGTGACACCGAGGCGCGTGACGGCGCCGTAGGTGCGCGCGAGGGCCGCGAACTCGCGCACGGTGGCGACCGGATCGACCACGCCACCCGTGGGTTCCCAAGCGGCGACGGCGCGGTCGTCGACCTCGATACCGGGCACGAGCGCGCGGATGCCGGCCGCGTCCAGCACCTCGGTGCGGATGCCGATCTCCGCGTGGGCCGCGACGTTGCGCTCGAGCCGCGCCATGGCCTCGGGGCGCGACGGGCCGGCGAGGGTCAACACCCCGCAGCGGCGGAAGCCCAGGGAACGGCCGGTGCGGGACTCGAAGGCGGCGTACTCCCGGATCGAGTCGCGCGCCATGGACGCGATCGCGCTCTCCGCGTAGTGCTGGCGCAGGAGGCCGCCCGAGTGACCCGACGAACCGCCGGCCAGGTCGCCGCGCTCCAGCAGCACGACCGGCTCGCGTGTGGGGTCCAGGTGACGGGCCAAGTTGAGTGCGATGGAACTGCCCATCACACCGCCACCGACGATCAGGATCTTCGCTTTCAAGGGGGCTCGGGGAGCGGGGGGGGAGGTGGGTCCGGCGCGGGTCCCTGGGGGACGCGGCGGCCGGAGCGGGCGGGAATGAGACCACAGGCCCGAGGGCCCCGGGAAGAGCCAGCAGCGGGAGCCCCCGTGCGAAGGACCCGACGGGGTCGGGACAGGGGTCCGGCGGGTACGCTCTTGCGGCCATGTTGCCCCCGCGCACGACCCGCACGATCCACATCCGGGGCCTGGCCCTGGGCGGCCCGTCCCCCGTCGCCGTCCAGAGCATGGCCGCGACCCGGACGCAGGACATCCCCGCCACGGTGCGCCAGGTGAAACTCCTCGAGGCGGCCGGCGCGGACCTGGTCCGGGTGGCCGTCGACTCCAAGGCCGACGTCGAAGCGCTCGCCGAGATTCGCCGCCAAACGAAGGCCCTGCTGTCGGTGGACCTGCAGGAGAACTACCGCCTCGCCGAGCTCGTCGCGCCGCACGTGGACAAGCTGCGCTACAACCCGGGCCACCTGCACCACCACGAAAAGGAACGCAGCACCCAGTCCAAGGTGGCCTACCTCGTCGGCGTGGCGCGCGCGCACGGCCTGGCACTGCGCATCGGCGTCAACGCCGGCTCGCTGGCGCCCGAATACGAACAGCGCTTCGGCGACGACCATGTGGCTGCGCTGGTGCAGTGCGCCGTGGACCACTGCGCCATGGTGGACGAGCTGGGTTTCACGGACTACGTCGTCTCGATCAAGGACTCGGATCCGCGCCTCGTGATCGACGCCAACCAGCGCTTCGCCGCGGCCCGGCCGGACGTACCCGTGCACCTGGGTGTCACCGAAGCCGGCATGCCCCCCGACGGCATCATCAAAACACGCATCGCCTTCGAGCAACTGCTCTCGCGCGGCATCGGCGACACCCTGCGGGTTTCGTTGACGGTGCCCTTCGACGACAAGGGCCTCGAGATCGCCGTGGGCCGCGAGATCCTCGAGGACGTGGCCGCCGGCCGGTTCCGGTCCGTGCCGCCGCGGTTCTTCGAGGGCCTCAACATCATCTCGTGCCCCTCGTGCAGCCGAGTCGAGAACGAGCGCTTCGTCGAACTCGCCCAGGAGGTCAAGCAGATGACCGCGTACGCCAAGGAGTACGACTTGACCATCGCGGTGATGGGTTGCCGGGTCAACGGTCCAGGCGAAACGGACGACGCGGACCTGGGGCTTTGGTGCGGCCCCAAACACGTGAATCTGAAGCGCGGGCCCGAGGACCTGGGCGCCTTCACCTACGACCAGATCCTGCCCGCCCTGCGGCGCGAGCTAGACAGCCTGATCGCAGCCCAAACAGCCGGTTGAGGGGCCTCGGGTGCCCCGGCCGGGGCCACGTGGAGGGGCACCTTGGGGATTTTGCGCCTTCGGCTTGGCCCGGGACGAGGCGGCGGCCGAAAGGCCCAGAGGTTCGCGTCCCTTCGACCCCCGAAGCTCCCCCCATGTCCCTGCTGAAAGTCGACCAAGTGCTGCTGGATTGTGTCGTGCGCGGCACCCTGCGCGGCCTCGAAATGGCGAACGTCGTGCCCGCCCCGGTGGGCGCCTCGCGATTCTTCCAGTCCTCGCGGTCCTTCTCCGTGCTGGTGGGGCTGACGGGCCAGTGCAACGGCCAGGTGGCGCTCAACCTGTCCGAACGGGCGGTGCTGCATCTTGCGGGCAAGATGCTGATGGAAGAACAGACCCAACTGGGTGAAGAGGCCTTCGACTCGATCATGGAGATCGGCAACCTCGTGGCCGGCTGCATCAAGGAAGAGCTGCGCGGCACGCCGTACGAAACCGAACAACTGACCGTGCCGTCGCTGATCCTGGGCGCGAGTTACAGCGTTTTCTACTCGCGCGGCATCAGCTCCGTCTCCGTCGAGTTCGAGATTGAAGAGTTGCCGGTGGCCTACGACCGCGATCGTTTTTTCACGACCAGTGTGTCGGTGATCCGCCGCGCGGCGTGAACCGCGCGCGCCCAACGCGTCCGGGCTGAACCGCGCTAGGGCAACGCAACGACGAGTTCGGCGAACTCGCCCGGCACCAGGTCGATCTGGCGATCGGGCAAGCTGGGGCCGTACTCCACTGCTTCGAGTTGCGAGGGGCCGGCCGGCAGGCTGGGCCAGCGGCAACGACCGCCGCCGTCCGTGCGCGCCAAACGCAGTGCGCCGCCTGGGTCCCGCAGGCCGAGCCACGCGCCCGCGACCGCCGCGCCGTCCCGGTCGACCAGCACGACGTCCAAGCTGGCGCCGCGCTCCAACGATAGGTCGAGGCGCCGGGTCGTGGCCGCGCCCACTTCGACGGGGACGCGTCGCGGCGCCGAGAGCGGCGCCTCGCAGACCAGTTCGAGGGATTTGCCCGGGGGCACGTCGCGGATCAGGTAGAAGCCGTCGCCGCCGGTGGTCGCGGCCAGGAACGCACCGGCCGGGCGCGCTTCGGGCGGGGCGCCGCGCACAAGTTCGAGGAGGTAGCGGTCCCCATCGAAGCCCACGCAGTTGGGCCGACCCGGTCCGGCCAGCCAAATCCGAGCGCCGGCAACCGGTTTGCCGGCACCGTCGGTGATGCGGCCGGCGACCTCGCCCGGTTCGAAACCGAGCACGTGCTGGCTGGCTCCCTCCGGCAAGTCGACCGCCCGATCCAGGGGCTCGACGAGGTTGGGGTGGCGCACCTGCAGCCGGTAGGCGCCGGGCGGCACGGGGGGGAACTCGAAGGCGCCACCGGCCCCCGCGCGGGTCTCGATGCGGATGCCGCTCGCCGTCGGCTCGCCCGTCCGGGCCGCCGTGAGGGTGTCGACGAGGGTCACACGGGCGTCGACCAGGGCCGCGCCTGCCACCGCGACGGAGCCGCTGGCGCGGGCTCGCGGGGGAGCCACCAGGGAGAGTTCGCGGGTTTCGCCCGGGCCGAGCAGCAGTTCCGCCGAGGCCCCGACGTCGTGCAACGCGAAGCGGTCGGGGCCGAGGCGCAGGCCTGGCGAAAGAAGTTGGGCCTCGTAGCGGGCGGGCTCCAGCTCGGTGAACATCGCCCGGCCGTCCGCGTCGGACGTGCGCGGTTCAGAGACGGCGGTGCTGTCGCCGTCGCGCGCGAGGGCGACCCAGACACCCGGCACGGGGGACCCGTCGGCCTCGCTGACCCGCACGCGGAGGTTCGCGAGTCGCGCTGCCGGTGGCGCGTCGACGGCCGGGGCCTGGGCGGCCGGTTCGGCGGCGGCAGGGTTGGCCGCGTCGGCGGCGGGGAGGGTGTCGGAGGCCGGGGTTGCGGAGGGGGCCGCCGCAACGTCGGCAGCCGGTTCGCCGACCGGGTTCGCGGGGTCGGTCGCAGGCGCGCCATCGGCGGGGATCGCCGCAACCGAGGGTGTGACGGGTTCGACCGCGGGTTCGGCGGGGGCCGGGACCGCGGGTTCGGCGGCGGGGAGGTCGGAAGGAGATTGGCTCAGGTCCTCGCCCCCCGTCGTCCCATCCCTAACCCCCGCCCACCCGGGGAAGACTCCCTCGCCCTCGGTTCGTTGCAGGTTTTCCGCGGATTCCTCCCCCTGCCCCGCTGCGGACACCTCCGCCCCACGTTTGTCCCGCGGCAGTTGCAAGAAGATGGCGAGCAGGGTGGCGCCGAGGGCGACGGGGACGATCAGAAGTCGGGAGCGCATGGTGGAGGTGGGGCGCAAAAAGGCCCGGACGGACTGCAACCCGCGGCCCCGTGCAGGGTCAAGCGCCCATGGGGATTCCTAGGCAGCAGTGGGACCCGGCGCGGGACGGCTTGGCGAAGAGCGCACTGGCGCCGGCCCCCTCCACAGCCCATCCTCCCCGGGCCCATGGGTCCGCGCTTCCCTACTGCCACGCCCCCGCCCGATGCCTCGGGCCCGCGGCGCCGCGGCGATCCGCTCGGCGGCGGCGCGCTGCCTTCGCCGCTGCGGTCCAAACACACCCTCGGCTACCTGCTCGCGGCCTTTGCGCTGTTCGCGTGGCAGATGCGTCACCACCTGGGAGTCCCGGCGTCGGCCAAGCTGCGGGACCCGGCCCAGACGGCGGTGGTTTTCTTCGAGTCGATGTTCGAGCTTTCCGCCCTCGCGGAGATGCCCGAGCTCGAACAGGCGGCCCGGCGCGAGTCGGCCCTCGCCCTCGAACGGGTGCGGGACGAGCTGAGTGCGCTCGTCGACACCTCGACGGACACCGAGCGGATGGTGGAGCTCGCCCGCGGCGCCCACGAGCTGGGGATCCGCGCGCTGGTCCTGAAGCTCGAAGCCGCGGGCCCCGAGGAACGGCGCGCGCTCGAGGACCTGCTGATCGCCTACGCGCGGGAGCGGCGCCAGGACGACCTGCTTGACGCGGTGCTGCGGGTGCACCTGCCCGGCGGTCCGGACGCGCCCGAGGCGACGCTCGACGACGTCGACCGCGACGTGCCCGAGGCGCTGTTCGACGCGGCCCGGCCGCTGGTCGGCAGCACGTCGGGGGACCTGCTGTGGGCCGGGCTCCACCGCGCCGACGGCCGCGACCAGGCGGCGGAGCGCATCGACGAAGAGCGCGCCGCGCGGGCCCAGGAGCGACGCGATCGGCTGCAGACCCTGCTGGCAGCCGGTATAGCGGTCTTCGTGCTGGGCGGCGCCGCGGTGGTGGCGTTCGGCGTGCTGGGTCCGGCACAACAGCGCCTGGCGCGGGCCGAACTGCCCCCCGGCGACAGCGCCGCGCTGGGCCTCGATCTCTTCGCGCGCGGGCTGTTCGGCTTCCAGTTGCTGAGCGTCGCCTTGAGCGAACTTTTGCCGCGCGACCAGAGCACCCAGGTCCTGGGCGCGGCGGGGCTCTTGTGTTGGCTGCCGCTCGTCGTGCTCGCCGGCCGCTACCTGGGGCCGCGACCGGGACGTTTCTTCGCGGCCCTCGGCCTGCGGCTCTCCGCGGGGGGCTTGGCGCGGCTCGTTCCGCTCGCCCTCGCCCTGTTCACGGTGCAATCGGTCGTCTTCCTGCTGCTGCGGGTGCTCACCGGCCTGGCGCCGATGGGCGCGGACTGGGCCAATGGGGCGACCGAAGTCTGGCTCCTCGGCGAACCGAGGGCGCGCTTTGGGCTCGCCATCGAGGCGGCGCTCTGGGCCCCGCTGTTCGAAGAGCTCGCCTTCCGCGGCCTCTTGTTCGGCGCCCTGCGCACGCGCATGACCTTCACGGGCGCGGCCCTCGCCAGTTCCCTGCTCTTCGCCGCCATGCACCCGTACGGACCCCAGGGATTGGTCGCGCTGACGGCCCTGGGCCTCCTTTGGTGCTGGACCTACGAGCGCACCGGCTCCCTCTGGCCCTCCATCCTGGCCCACGCCCTGCACAACACCGCGAGCCTGGCGGTGCTCGCCGTGCTGCGCTGACGCGGCCCGCGAAGTACGCTCCGCCACATGGGGAATCGCGTCGACGCACAAGGGGGGAACCGCGTCGACGCACAGGGCACAGCGGGCGCGCGCATCCTGGCCATCGGGGATGTGCACCTCGGCCGTCGGCCCTCGCGCCTTCCCGTGGACGCACTCGCGGAGCACGGCCTCTCCCCGCGCGACCTGGGACCGGCGGCGGCGCTGGCGGGTGCCGTGCGCTGGTCCATTGCCGAGCGGGTGCACGCGGTGGTGCTGCTCGGCGACGTGGTCGAGGACGAACACCACTTCCTGGAGGCCTACCCCGCCCTCCGCGACGCCGCTAAGGCGCTCGTCGACGCGCAGATCGAACTGTTCGCCGTCGTCGGCAACCACGACACCGAGGTGCTGCCGCGCCTTGCGGCCGAAGTGCCCGGCGTGCGTCTGCTCGGCCAGAAGGGCACGTGGGAGAGCGCGCTTCTGCGGCGGGGCGGCGCGCCGCTCGCGCGACTCCTCGGCTGGAGTTTCCCCGCGCCGAAGGTGCGCCACTCGCCCCTCGACAACTTCCCCAGCGCCTGGCGCGAGGGCCGCTTCGACGACGGCGCACCGGCGGGCCTCGCCACGCTCGGGCTTTTGCACTGCGACGTGGACGCGAGCGCCAGCGTGCACGCGCCCGTGCGCCGCGCGGCGCTCGCGGAGCTGGGCGTCGCGTTTGCGTTGGGCCACGTGCACAAACCCGGCGAACTGACGGGCCCACGTCCCGTCGGTTACCTGGGATCGCTGTCGGGTTTGGATCCGGGCGAGCCCGGCCAACACGGGCCCTGGCTCTTCGAAGCGCACGGCAACGACTGGAGCGCCCGGCAGATCGCCCTCGCGCCGCTGCGCTACGACCGCGTGGCGGTCGAGGTGGGCGGCGCGCGCTCGAAGGAGGACCTGGAGCTGCATTTGCAGCGCGCCGTAGACAGCTACCTGGAGGCGCTCGACGGGAACCAGGACCCGGCCCGCGCCGCTGCGTTGCGGGTGGAACTCGTCGGGGAGCGCGCGCTCGACCGCGCGGTGCTCTCGGATTTCATCGAACGCGAAGGCGAACGGCGACCCACGGTCCAAGGTGGGCGTGTTTGGTTCGCGGAAACCGTGCGCGACGCGACGCGGCCGCCTCTGCAGCTCGCCCAGTGGGCACAGAACGACGATCCGGTCGGTCTGTTGGCAAGGCGCGCGCTGGCACTCGGCGCACCCGGCGCGGAGCGCGACGCGCTGCTGGCGCGCGCGCGCGGTCACCTCAGCGCGCGACTCGGCGCGGAGCACGACCTGGGGGCCCTCGGCGACGGGGAGCTCGCCGAGCTCCTGCTGCACGAGGCGCGCCGGGCCCTCGAAGAGCTGGTGCAGCAGGGGTCGGCGACGTGAAGCTGCTCGAGTTGGAGCTGGAGTTGCCGTGGCTGCGCGGCCCGCTGGCCCTGAAGGACGTGCCCCCGGGCGCGCTCGTGCTGCTCGGGCCCAACGCGTCGGGCAAGTCGTCGCTCGCGCGCGGCATGGGGTGCCTGCTGTTCGAAGACCGCCAGGCCCAGGGCGCGGGCCGCGCGGTGTGGACCGTGCGCGACGAACGGGTGCACGCGCGTTTTGGCCCGGGGCGACCGCTGCGTTTCGAACCCGCGGCGCCGCCCCTCGCGGACGCGCGCTGGCGTCGGCTCTACTTCCTCGATCTGGATTCGTTCCGCGCGAAGGAGGGCACGGAGGACGTCGCCGCCGAACTGCGGCGCGAGTTGGGCTCGGGGTACGACCTCTCTAGCGTCGGCGCCGCGCGGCGCAAGGCCTGGAGCGGGCGAACTCCGCTCGTTGGCGCGCGCCGGGAACTCTCCGCGGCGCGCCAAGCATTGCAGCGTGTGCAGGCGAAACACGCAACGCTCGAGGCGCAGCGCGGCGAACTCGAAGAGCTTCGCGCCAGACGGGCAAAGGCGCAGGGTGCTGCGAAACGCGTGGCGGAGCTCGAGCGCGGATTGCATCTGCTGAGAGTCCTCGAAGAGGGGGAGGAGGCCAAGTTGCGCCTCACGGCATTGCCGCCGGAACTGGGTCGACTGGAGGCCAACGACCAGTCGCTGTTGCAGCGACTCTGGGATTCGCGCGCGCAACTCGAGGTGGAGCGTGTGTCGCGCGCGGCCGACCGCGAGCGCCTGAGCCAAGAACGCGGCGCACTGGCGAAGGTCGAGGGCCTCGCGTCGTTGGTGCAGCGTGTGGACTTGCTCGCGCTGGAGCGCGACGTGCTGGGCGCAGAGAACGAACGGCAAGAGGCCAAGCGCCGGCGCGAGCGGCTGGAACTCGGCGAAGGCGCGCGGCCACTCGCGCTCGGCGAGCTCCGCGAACTCGAGCAACTCTTCGACCAGTTGCAAGGCGCGCGGGCCGAGTTGCGACGCCTGGGGCCCAAGCCGATCCTCGAATCCGCGTCCGGCTCCGCCGACGAACCCGCACAAAGTGCCTCGGAAGAGGGCCGCGCCGCCCTGCGGCGTTGGCTCGAAGAGGAACCGACCGAAGGACCCCGAGCCGCAAACGCCTGGCGCGAAGTTGCCGTGGCGACGCTCGCGGTGTTGTCGAGTCTGGCACTTTGGCTGCTGGAGCAAATGGCCGCCGCGTTGTGGGTTGCGTTGGGTGGATTGGTCTTGGCGATGGTGGTCCGGGCGTGGCCGCAACGCAAAGCAACCAACGACCACCGCGCGCGGGAAGTGCGTCGCTTTGTCGAAACCGGTTTGGCTCCACCCGTCGCCTGGACTTCGGCATGGGTCGCGCGGCGGCTCACGGAACTCGAGCGCGACGCCGTCCAGTCCGAAGAATCGCGCCAGCGGACGGCGATGACGGGGCGCCTCTTCGCGGAGTGGCAATCGGCCGAGGCCGCCCACGGCGCCGCGAAGCAGGCCCTCGAAAACTTCGCCCGGGCGCGCGGACTGCCGAGTGACACGGGTGAACTGGGTCTCGTCGAACTCGCGCGGCGCATGGCGACCCTGGGCGAGGTCCTCGGGCAAATCGAGCGCGCCGAGGAGCGGCTCGCGCGCGCGGAACGCGCGCATGCGCAGGCCCGCGCGGAACTCGAACCGCGCCTCGCCGCCGCGGGCGTCGAGCTTCCCGGCGATGCCTTCTCGGCGCAGGCGTTGCTCGAATCCATCCGCACGCGGGCCGAGCGCTTGGAGCGTGTGCGCGGCGAACTCGAACAGGTCGAGCGGGAACTCGCGGCGCTCGGCGCGCGGCAACGTGGGGCCGAGGACGAGTTGGAGAAACTGTGCGCGCGTCTCGCGTTGCCGCAGGCGGATCCGCGACCGCGACTCTTGGAACTGGTGCAACTCGAACCCGCATACCGAAAGGCGCGCGCGGACAAGGAACGCTGCGAGAGCGAGCTCAAGCATTTGGCGCCCACTCCGGAGGAAGAGGAGCACACGCGGTCCCTCGGCAGGGAGGCGCTCGTCGCGGAACGGGAGGCGGAGCAGGCGCGTGCGGGCGAACTCGAAGAGTGCATTCAGAACATCGCCAGGATCGAAGAACGCCTCAAAGTGGCCGCGGGTGGCTACGAACTGGAGGCGGCGTGGAGCGACGTGCAGCGGTCCGAAGCGGAACTCGCCGCGACGGCGCACGACGGTTTGTGTGCCGCGGCGCTCGAGTTCCTGTTGCACGACGTGCAGGTGGAGCACGACCGCGCGCCGCGCTCGGAACTGCTGCAGCGCGCCGCGGACCTCCTGGGCCGTTTCACCGCGGGCACCGTCGAGCTGTTGCCGCCGAGTGCCGCGGACGAGGACTCGCGCAAACGCGGTTTCCGCTTGGTGACGGATTCCGGCGAACCGCGCACGCCCGAACAACTTTCGAGCGGGACACTCGCGCAGTTGGAGCTCGCCCTGCGCATCGCCGTCGTCGAACGTGTGGAGCGCGGCGTCGAACCGCTGCCGCTGTTCCTAGACGAGGTGTTGACCCATTCGGACCCGACGCGGTTTGCGGCCGTGGCCGGCGCGATCTGCGTGTTGACGCGCCAGGGGCGCCAGGTCCTGTTCGCGACCAGCGATCCGGTCGACGCCGAACGATTCGCGCGGGCCTTCGAAGCGGCGGGCGAACCGCGCCCGGGTATCGCCAGGCTGGGTGCCGCTCTCCCGCCGGCCCCCGCCGAGTGGTTGGTCTACGAAGCGCCCGTTCCGGTGCCGTCGCCCGACGGCCTCGACGCCGCCGAATACGGGCGGCGTTTGGGTGTGCCTGCTGCGGATGGTTTGGCGTCCGTGGCGGCCCTGCATGTGTTCCACCTGTTCCGCGATCGCCTGGATCTGGTGCACGCGCTGTCCTTGGCCCACGTGCGCACCGTGGCCCAACTGGGGCATCTTCTGGCGCGGGGTGTGCGGATGCACGCAGACGTCGAGCGGGAGTTCGGCCCGCGGCGTGCGGCGTTCGAAGCCGCTTGGGACGCGTTCCGTGAGGGCCGCGCGCCAAAGTTCCCGCCGGAGTTGGTCGTCGAGGCCCTGGGCAAGAGCACCAAGATCGAGGAGGTGCTGGCCGCGGCGGAGGAGTTCGACTTCGACGGAACGCTCTTCCTCGAACGACTGCGCGCCAAATACGTCAGCGACCTGCGCAAGAGCCTGATCGCCGAACTGGAACAGCGCCTCGAGGAGGGCGGCTACTTGCCCCGCGGCGAGGCGCTCCGGGGCGACGCGCTGGTGGCCCGGGCCCTGGATCTGGTGCCCGCCATGGACGCCGCCGAGCGCTCGAGGGCGGCCGCGTGGGTGCGGATGGCGGTGCTCGCCGTCCTGCCCGCCCCCGCCGGCGGCCCGACGACCTGACTGCGGCGCGAGGGCGCCCCAGCGGGCAGCCGCGCGGACATTCGCGCGGAGCGGGCCTGCTCGACCGCTAGGATGCGCCGCGTGAGCGAACCCATCACCTCGCGCCAGCGCTTCCTCGACGCCCTCCGCGGCCGCGTGCAGGCCGCGCCCCCCGGTTGGATGATGCGCCAGGCGGGTCGGTACCTGCCCGAGTACATGTCGGCGAGCGCGGGCCGGCCGTTCATGGAGCGTGTGCGCGATCCGGAGCTGTCGGCCGAGCTCACGCTGCAGCCGATCCGGCGCTTCGGAATGGACGCGGCGGTGGTGTTCTCCGACATCCTGGTCCCGCCCTCGGCGATGGGTCTGGACGTGCGGTTCGTGGAGTCGAAGGGCCCCATCTTGAACCCACCCGTTCGCGACGCCGCGGCCATCGCGCGGCTCGAACCGTTCGATCCCCTGGTCGCGACGGGATTCCTCGCCGAGACGCTGCGGGGGGTGCGCGCCGCCCTGGGCTCCTCCCACGCGCTGATCGGCTTCTGCGGCGCGCCATTCACGACCGCCAGCTACTTGATCGAGGGCGGCTCGTCGAAGAGTTACGAGCGCACGAAGGCGATGCTCTTTGGGCAGCCCGCGTTGTTCGACGAGCTGCAGCGTCGCCTGGTGGATGCGCTGCTCCCCTACCTGGCGATGCAGGTGGGCGCCGGCGCCGACGCACTGCAGATCTTCGATTCGTGGGGCGGGAGCCTGGACGCCGCGACCTACCGGCGCATGGTGCTGCCCCACCTGACCCGCCTCGTCGCGGGCGCCAAGGCCGAGGGTGTGCCCGTGATCGTGTACGCCAACGGCGGCGACCACCTGCTGGAGGTGCTGCTCGCGACCGGCGCCGACGCGATCTCCCTGGATTGGCGCACCTCGCCCGAGGAGGCCCGCCGCCGGACCGCCGGCCGGGTCGCCCTGCAGGGCAATCTGGACCCCACAATCCTTTTTGCGGGCCCCGAGGCGACTCGCGCAGCGGTGGGCTCGCTGTTGGCGGGCTTCACCGGCCAACCCGGTTACGTGTTCAACGTCGGCAGCGGTCTGCTGCCCGGCACACCCGTCGAGAGCGTGGCCGCGGCGTTCGAGACGCTGCAAGCCCTGCGCTGACTTGGGGGGCAACGGCCGGCCGTGTGACGGTGTCCCGCGACACAGGTTTTGCGTCGGGCGCCAGGCGTCGCGGTGCAACCGGTGTCGCTTGGAGGCGGTCTAGGGCGGGCGGCGGGGGCCCTCCAACCAATCGTCGGGGGATCGGTGCGGGGGTGGGGATCGCGGGGGCCCTCGGCCTATGCTCCCGGACCGTTCCGCGCCGAATCAGAGAACGGGAAACGACCACGACACCGATGCCGCCCACCGACTCCGCGCTCGATCTGCCCCTCGACACCGCGGTCGTGGGCGCCGGCCTAGGCGGGCTCGCGGCGGGCTTCGAACTGCAGCGCCGCGGCGCGCGCGTGCGGGTGCTCGAGGCCAAGGGCCACGGCGGCGGCGTCGCCACCAGCCGGCGCATCGGCGGCTACCTCTTCGAGGCCGGACCGAACACCGTCCCCGCCGGCGCCCGCAACCTGCGCGAACTCGCCGGACGACTCGGGCTAGCCGACCGACTGGTCGCCGCCGATCCCGCCGCCCGCGTCCGGCACCTGTGGTTCGGGGGGCGCCTTCGCACCCTGCCGACGACGCCACCGGCGCTCGTCACCACCGGGATGTTGTCGCTCGCTTCCAAACTGCGCGTCGCAACGGAAGCCCTCCGTCCGTGGCAACCGCCCGGGCACGACACGCCCGAACCCAGCCTGGCCGAACTGCTCGGCGAGCGCATCGGCGCCGAGGCCACGGACCTCTTCGCCGGGGCCTTCGTGCGCGGCGTCTACGCGGGGGACCACCGGCGGCTGGGGGCGAAGAGCGCCTTCCCGCGTCTGTGGGAGCGGCTCGAGCGCCACGGCGGGCTGCTGCGCGGATTGGCGCGCACGCACGGCGACGACGGGCCACCCGCACCCGGGCCCGATGTGCCCGCGACGCGGCTGCTGTCGTTTCCGGAGGGGCTCGGCGAGTTGGCCGGAGCCCTCCAGCGCGAGCTCGGGCCGGATCTGCTGTGCAACGCACGGGTCGAGCGGCTCACGCGGGCCGGAGCGCGCTGGCGCCTGACGCTGGCGGACGGGCGCACGTTGGAAGCCCGCACCGTGGTGCTCGCGGTGGGTCCGCGCGCGTCGGCGTCGCTGCTGGCGGACGCGGGACTGCCGGATGCCGCACGTGCGCTCGCCGACATCGAGTCGCGCGGCGTGCGCCTGGTCCACCTCGGTTTTGCGCCGGGCACCCTCGCGCTGCCACCGGGATTCGGGTTCCTAGTGCCGCCGCCCGAGGCCCTCGCGCGCCGGGGCAGCAGCACCACGCCGCCGCCCCAAGCCCTCGGCGCGCTCTTCCCGTCCAACCTGTTTGCCGGACGCGCTCCGCACGGCGGCGCCGCGGTCACGTGTTTCTTTCCCGAAGGTTGGGCGCGGGGCGCGGACGAACAGCAGCGAGCCGAACTGGCCGCCGCCGACCTGGCCCACGCGCTTCGTGTGGACCAGGTGCCAACGCCGGAGGTGAGCTGGTGCCTGGACTGGCCCGCGGCGATCCCCCAGTACGGGCCGGGGCACGCGCAGACCATTTCGGACCTCGAGACCGAGCTGGCCCGCGCCGCGCCCGGGCTCGCCCTCGGCGGCAGCTACACTGGCGGCGTCGCGGTGGATCAGGTGCTCGCGCGGGGACGCACGCTTGCCCTGCGCCTCGCCGGCAACGCGAGAGGAGTGCCAAGCACGTGATCCAAGCCCTCGCCGTACTGCTGCCGGTCGTGTACGCCGCCGCCGCGGCCCTGGCGCTCGTGCATTTCCTGGGGCTCGAGCGCCGCGCCCCGCCGCGGGGCCTGCCCATCGCGCGCCTCGGCACCATCGCGTTCACCTCGGCGCTGACCCTGCACGTCGTGCTGTTCGCGGCGCGTGCGGCCGTCGTCGGGACGGTTCCATCGTTCGACGGCTGGTGGTCGATCTCCGCGCTCGCCCTCGTATTGGGGGCGCTGCACTTCGCGGTGGCGGCGCGCCAAGACGCCCGCGGCACGGATCCCCTGGTGCTCGGGACCGTGTTCCTCGCGCAACTCACGGCCTCGGCGGCGGCCAGCTTCGAGGTCACGGCAGCGCCCGAGCGCCCCGTGCCCTTCTACCTGTTGCACGTGATGTCCATCCTGGTCGCGAGCGGTGCCCTGATGCTGTCGGGCCTGCACGGCTTGCTGTACCTGGTGCTGTTCCGCCAGATGCGCTTGCGGCGATTCGGTCCGCTCTTCGAACGACTTCCCCCGCTCGACCGGCTGGCGCACCTGATGCGGCGCACCGCCATGGCGGCGTTCGTGCTGCTCGTGATCGGCACGAACGGCGGCATCTGGTGGGCCCACGCGGCTTCGGTTCCGGGCTTCAACTACGGCGACCCGGGCGTGTTGCTGTCGCTCGGTCTTTGTGTGTACTTCGCCGCCATTGCGTTCTCGGCGCGCATTCCCGGCGCCACTGCGCGGCGCACGTCCCTTGCCGCCGCCATCGGGTTGCTGTTGCTGGTCGCGTCCCTGTCCCTGTTCCTGATGGACTCGAGCTTCCATTGGACGCGCTGAACCAAAACCTAGCCGGCGAGCTCCTGCTCGTCGGAATGTCGCACCACAGCGCGCCACTGGATCTGCGCGAGCGCTGCGCCGTGGAGCCGACCCGCATTGCGGACTGCCTCGCATCCCTGCGCGCCATCGAGGGAGTCGAGGAGTGTTTCGTTCTGTCCACGTGCAACCGCACCGAGGTTCTCGTGGCAGGCCGGATCGACGAGCGCGCCGAGCACCTCTTGGCCAATCTGTTCTTCCGCGACGCCAAGCCGCACCAGCGTTACGCGCACCGCGGATTGCACGGTGTCATCCACATGTTCCGTGTGGCCGCGGGTCTCGACAGTGTGGTCCTCGGGGAGAGCCAGATCCTCGCGCAGATCAAGGACGCAACCGCCGCCGCGCGAACCGCGGGCTCCTTGGGCCGACTGCTCGCACCGCTCGTCGACCAGTCGCTGTCGGTGGGCCGCCGCATCCGCAACGAAACCGCGATCGGACTCGGCACGCTGTCCGTCGCGCGTGTCGCCATCGACATCGCCCGGCATGTGTTTGGCACCTTCGAGAGCACACGCGCGCTGGTGATCGGTGCTGGGGAAACCGGTGTCTTGGTCGCCCAGCACCTGAGCGAACAAAGCGTGGGAACCCTGCTGTTCGCCAACCGCACGCTGGAGCGCGCACAGGCCGCTGCCCAACGCTTTGGGGCCGGAGCCTGCACGCTGGACCAGGTTCCGCAACTGCTCGAACAGGTCGATCTGGTCGTGGCCTGTGTCGATGGCGCTGGGAAGCTGATCGGAGCGGACCAGTTCCCGCGCCGCATGCAGACACGCGATCGGCCCCTGCTCGCCATCGATTTGTCCGTTCCGCGCGCCATCGACGCCGCGGTCGCCAAACGCAGCGGGCTCTTGTACTACGACCTCGACGACTTGGCGCGTGTGGTCGACCGCAACCAACAGGAGCGCATCCGCGCAACGGCCGGCAGCCATGAGATTCTGGTGGCCGAGGTGCATAAGTACTTGTCCCTGCGCAGCTACGCAGCCGCGGCGCCTTCGATCGCGGAACTGCGCGCGCGCTTCGACGAGCTGCGCGAAGCGACCTTGGACGAGGTGCTCGGCGCCCAATCCACCCCCGAGGACGTGCGACTCGCCCACGAACTGACGCGGCGTTTGATGGATGCCACCTTGGCCCACCTGAAGGACACATTCAAACGCGCGCGGCGACCGGAGGACTTGGACCGCGAGTACCAGCGGTACCTGGCATCGCGCGAACGCGAGGAGCACAAGTGAAGCTGACCCTCGCCACGCGCTCCAGCGCGCTCGCCCTCTGGCAGGCCCACGAGGTTGCACGTCAAGTGACACAGCGCACGGGCCATGCGACGGCGCTGCTCGAACTGAAGGCGAGTGCGGACCTCGACACGAGCACGCCGCTCGAGCGTTTTGGCCGCACCGCGCTCTTCACCGCCGAGGTGGACCGCGCCGTGTTGGACGGCCGCGCGCATGCGGGAGTGCACAGCCTGAAGGACGCCACCACGACCCTCGAGCCCGGCCTTGCACTGGTCGCCGTGTTGCCGCGGGGGCCGATCGAGGACGTGCTCGTGACTCGCGACGGGGGCGACCTCACGAACCTGCGCCGCGGCGCGCGTGTGGCGACCGGATCCCTGCGCCGCGCGGCGATGCTGCGCAGGGAGCGGCCCGATCTCGAACTCGTTCCGCTGCGAGGCAACGTTGCGACGCGGTTGGGTCGCCTCGAAGACAACGAGTTGGACGGTCTGTTGATGGCGCGCGCGGCGCTCGTGCGACTCGGCCTGCTCGAACGGCCGCACGCGATCCTCGATCCCGATCGATTCGTCCCCGCTGTCTCCCAAGGCATCGTCGGCATCGTGGCGCGGGAATCGGACGCCGATTCGCACGCAGCCTTCACCGCGATTGGCGACGGGGACACCCTCAGCGCGGCAACGGCGGAACGCGCACTGCTGCGCGAGCTGCGCGGCGGCTGCAACGTGCCCGCCGGTGCACTCGCGCGGGTCCACGGTGATCACATCGACCTGCACGCGGTCGTGCTGTCGCCCGATGGCACACGCTGTGTCGAGGGTGTGCGGCGCGGCCGCGCCGAGGAGGCCGCCGCGTTGGGTAAGGAGCTGGCCCTCGAACTCCTGGCCGGCGGCGCGGCGGATCTGCTCGCGTTGGCGCGCCCGTGATCGTCCCCGGCTCCGCGTCGAGCGGCGCACGGCCGCGGCTCCTCGTCACGGGTCCGGCGGGCCGCGCCGCGCCCTGGTGCGAAGCCGCGGCGCGCGCCGGCTGGGAACCGCTGCTCGTGGAACTGCTCGAGATCCGCTTCGAAACGCAGATCGCGCCGCTCGCGCCGCGATCCACCGACTGGGTGGTGCTCGCAAGCCGCAACGCGTTGGAAGCGACACGGAGTGCCCTGTCGCCGCTCGCGGGCGCACGGTTTGTGTGTGTGGGCGAGGCCACGCATCGCGAACTCCGTGAACTGGGCTTCGTGCCAGCCTTCGCCGCAGCCCGGGACGCGGAGGAGTTGCTCGCGCGGCTTGCGCCGCAGCTCCGCGCGGGAGAGCGGGTGTTTGCGCCACGGGGCTCGCGTTCGATGGAGTTGGCCGAAGCCCTGACGCGCATGGGAGCCCGCGTCGATGCGCCGGTTGTCTACCGGTCGCTCGCGCGCCAGGTGAACACTGCGCTGCCGGCGGCCGAGGCGCTGTTCTTTGCCAGTCCGTCCTGCGTCGAAGCCTGGTTGCAGGCTCCGCGGTGCACACACGTTTCTCCGCCCGTCGCCCTGGCGATGGGGGCCGCCAGCGAGGCAGCACTTCGCGGCGCGAAGTCGGCCCATCCCGACCTCCTTGGCCCTATCCTAGTCCTCTCGTCTCCGCAGCCCGAAGCCCTTGGCGCCGCGCTCCAGCGCGCACTTGGCACCGCATCGATGACCGCCAAACACCCAGAGCCCCAAGCCAAAAACCGCCCCCGCTCCGAAGCCCTGTTCGAGCGCGCGAAACAACGCATCCCGGGCGGCGTCAACAGCCCCGTGCGCGCGTGGAAAGCGGTCGGCGGCACACCGCTGCACGTGGAGCGCGGCGCAGGCCCGTACATCTTCGACGTCGACGGTGGGCGCTACATCGATCTCGTGATGAGCTACGGGCCGTTGCTGCTCGGCCACGCACCGGCCGAGATCACGGCCGCGATCCGCGCCGCGGCGGAGGGCGGCACGACGTTCGGCGCTCCCACCGAACGCGAACTGCTGCTCGCCGAGTGCATCGCGCGCTACGTGCCGTACGTCGAACGTGTACGGCTCGTGAACTCGGGGACGGAGGCGACGATGAGCGCGCTGCGCCTCGCCCGCGCCCACACGGGCCGCGACTTGATGCTCAAGTTCGAGGGCTGCTACCACGGCCACGGCGATTCGTTCCTCGTCAAGGCCGGTTCGGGGGCGTTGACTCTTGGCGCGCCGGACTCGCCGGGCGTGCCGCGCGCGTTGGCGGAAATGACGCTGGTGGCGGGTTACAACGACCTCGACTCCGTGCGCGAGCTCTTCGCCCAACGCGGCGACCAGATCGCGGCGGTGTTCGTGGAGCCCGTGGCCGGCAACATGGGCTGCGTTTTGCCTGCGCCGGGTTTCCTGGAGGGCCTGCGCGAGCTCTGCAACCAGCACGGCACCGTGCTCGTGTTCGACGAGGTGATGACCGGGTTCCGCGTGGCCCGCGGCGGTTACGCCGAGGTGTGCGGTGTCACGCCGGACTTGGTCACACTCGGCAAGGTGATCGGCGCGGGTCTGCCCATTGGTGCGTACGGCGGGCGCTCGGAACTCATGCAGCAAGTCGCGCCGGCGGGGCGCATGTACCAAGCCGGCACACTCTCCGGCAATCCGCTGGCCGTCGCCGCGGGGCTGGCCATGATGGAAGCGATTGCCGAGGACCGCGTGTACGCCGACTTGGAGCGTGCCGGGGCGCGGCTGCAGGCGGGACTCGAAGCCGCCGCGAAACGCCATGGGGTGCCCCTTTTTGTCGGCCGGCAAGGTTCGATGATCTGTCCGTACTTCCACGGCACACCCGTCACCAGCTTCGACGACGCCATGGCGAGTGACCGCGAGCGTTGGGTGCGCTTTTTCCACGGCATGCTGAACCGCGGAGTGCACCTGCCACCCTCGCCCTTCGAGGCCTGGTTCCTGTCGACCGCCCACGACGGCGGCGTGGTCGACGCGTTGATCGAAGCCGCGGACGGGGCCATCGCGGGCTCCTGATTGTCAAACAGGAGCTTCCCGGCCACACTGCACGGGGATTCCCCGCGCTCCGCACACTGAAACGAGGCCTACGCCGTGTCCGAATCTTCGACTTCCGCCTTCCTGCGCGCTGCCTTCGACGAGGCCGCGGCCACCCTAGCGGCCTTCCAGCGGGACCCCATGGGGCTCGCGCAGGTCGATGGTTTCGTCGAACGTGTGCACCAGACCATCGAACGCGGCGGACTTCTGATGTCCTGCGGCAACGGCGGCAGCATGTGCGACGCCATGCACTTCGCCGAGGAGTGGACCGGAAGGTTCCGCGGCGACCGCCGCGCGATTGGCGCGATTGCGTTCAGCGACCCCAGTCAGCTCACGTGCATCGCCAACGACTTCGGGTTCGACGAAGTGTTCGCGCGTTCGGTCGAGGCCTACGGCAAACGCGGCGACTTGTTGGTCGCCATCTCGACGAGCGGCAACTCCCCCAACATCCTGCGCGCCGTCGCCGTGGCGAAGGAGCGCGGCGTGCAGACCATTGGCCTCCTCGGCAAGGGCGGCGGCAAGTTGCTCGGACTTGTCGACCACGCGGTCGTGGTGCCCCTCGCGAGCACCTCGGACCGCATCCAAGAGGTGCACATCAAGGTGCTGCACGCGGTCATCGAAGCCGTCGAACGGCGGCTCTTTCCAGCGAGCTATTGAGCGTGCGTGGGGTTCCGGGGTTCAGATCGAATCCAGGCCCCAGAGGAACGGTTTGAGCGGCAAACCGGCGGCCGCGAGCCCCGTGGCACGTCGGGCCTGCTCCAAGACCTCGCTGGTCCCGCGCGGCCCGGCGAGCAGGTCGAGCAAGTCGTTCGAGTCCAAGTGCACGGACCCCGCGGGTCCCGTCCACCGGCAGCGCTCCACCTTGCCGTCGGATTCCACGTGGCACGTGCCGCCGCCCTGCGCCGCGAGGGCGGAGGCGAGGCTCGGCAGCGAACCGGCGAGCGGTTTGGCAAGCCCGAGGAACCCGCGATGCACCTTGGCGCCGGCAGCCGCCAAACCCGCGAAGACGAGTGAGCTGTTGTCCGCACCCATCACGACCACGTGATCCGCGCCCGAAGCCAGGAACGCCTCGCGGACCAACGCCAGGACCAACGTGCGGTCGCCGCCCCACTCGTGCACGACGTTGGGCAGATCGCGGCCGCGTCCGAGGCAAGCGTAGGCAGCAACCCGACCGTCGCGCTCGGCCACGAGCACTTGCATGCCCGGGCAATGCAGCAGGGCCTGCGTTTCCTCGGCCGTGCGGTCGGCGCGGTAGGGCTGGGACATGTAGTGACGGTGCACGGCAGGTGCGTCACTGGGCACCACCGGCCGGATGTCGGGGGCGATGGGCAAACGCGCGGCCACGGCGGCATCGACCACCGCATCCAACTCGCTGCCGACGGGCCGATAGCCGCGGGCCAAGTAGAAACGCGGATCCTCGGCCCAGAGGAGCGCAAAGAGGCAACCCTGTTCCGCGAGCCAACGCTCCGCCTCGGCGAGCACCTGGCTGGCGAGGCCCCGACCCCGTTGGTCGCTGTCGGTCGCGACGGAGCCGATCAGACCTGCGGACCAGTGGACGCCGGCCATGACCAACGTGCGCGGCAGGACGGCGCAGGACGAACGCACACCGCGTTCGTCGTCCAGCGCGACGAGCCGCCCGCCAAAACCGCGGCGGAAGACCAGGGGATACTCCGAAGCGAGTTGGCCCTTGGCTTCGAACACACGCTCCATCAACGCCAGGGGACCTTCGACGTCGTTCTTGAGTTCGTGCATCACGGTTGTTGAGCTCCCGCCTTCTGGCGCAAATCCTGTCGGTACGCTTCGATCAGTGCTTCGCCGAGGGCGAGCGCTTGTTCCAAACTCTCGCGGGCCCCGTGCATCGCGACACGCAGGCCGTCGGCGTCGCGCACGGTTTCGGGGGCCTGGCCCAGGCGGTCCGCGCTTTGCTCGAGTCGCTCGAGCAGCGCCCGAAAGCCCGGGTTGGTCGACGTCGCCGGTGTCGGGTTGGCATTCGGGCCGAGGACTCGCTTGACGGGCTCGACGGCTTTCGCACGAAGGGGGCTGGGTTCCATCGACTTAGGTCTCGGACGAAGCCACCCGAATCAGCGCAAAAAGTCGAGCAAACTGCGTTGGATGAGGCGCACACCAGTCGCCTGAGCAAGCTGCAGCGTGCTTTCGGCCCTCTGCATGTCCAGCACGACCTCGGTGTAGTCCGCATCGCGCTGACCCGAGATCAACGACGACACCTGCAAGCCGACCGATTCGAAGCGCGAGCTGGTGTTCGACATGCGCGCGCTGCGAGCACCGAGGACACCCAACGACGACAGCAAGTTGCCGTGGTGACGGTCCAGCTCCGACAACCTGAGGTCGAGCCGCCCAAGTAGGTCGGATTGGTTCAGGCCCTCGCCGTTCGCCAGGTCGCCCGCAATGCCCTCGAGCAACTGGAAGATGTCGATCTGCCCCGTGTACTGAACCATTTCGGAGCCCGCGCGGTTCACCGCCGACAGGTCGAGGTGCAGGATGTTTCCGGTGGCGGGGTCCTCGAGCCGCAGATCCGTCTCCGTCGGATCGATCGGCACAAAAGCGCCGGAGCCGATCCGCAGGGAACCGGTGGCCGAGACGGCGCCGCTGTAGTCGACCCCGGTGAACCCGGTGACGTCCACGGTCAACGTCGCGCCCGAAGCCGTTTGCAACGTCAGACCCGACGCGAGGTCGGATCCGGCTCCGGGAATCGCCACTGCGGGTCCATCGCCCAGTTGGATCGTTCCCGCCGCGGCGTCGACGACGACATCGTGGGAGCCGAGGATCGTGCTGTCACCGACGACGGAGATGCCGACGCTGCCCAACGCGCCGACGTCCAGGGTGTCCTGGCGGACCTCGATCAGAACCGTGCCGGAGCCCTCCGAAGCGGTGCTGCCCGCCGCCAACCCGGTGAGGCCGGCAAAGGTCAGACCCGCGGGCTGCACACGCGCGAAGATCTGATCCCCGGACACGTTGATCGGGATGGTGACACCCGATCCGATGCGGATGTCCTGCGTGGACGCATCGCCCTCGTACTGCACCGAGCCGTCGGCGCCGACGCTCCAGGGCGGTGTGGTGGTTTTTGTGCCGCCAAACAGATAGCGGTCTGCCGTGCGCTGGTTGGCGAGCTCGATCATCTGGGTCCGCAACAGCGAGATCTGTTGGCCGATGGCCGCGCGGTCCTGCTCCGTGATGGTGCCGTTCATCGACTGCAAGACGAGGGAACGCACTTCGGCGATCAGCTTCGAACCCTCCTCCAGGGCGGCGGCCGCGGCGTCGACGAACGTGAGTCCCCCGGCGATCGCGGAACGGATCCTGTTGCTGTCGGCGAGCTGTCGCTCGAGCGACAGCACCCGCGAAGTCCCGGTCGGGTCGTCCGAGGGACGCAGGATGCGCAAGCCCGAGGCGACCTGCTCCTGGGCGCGGACGAGCCCGGAGAAGTTCGTGCGCAGGCCGATCAGGACGCGGCGGTAGGCGGATTCGGTGCTGACTCGCATGGGGACCTCAGATGATGCGCAGAAGTTCGTCGTGCAGTTGGTTCACGATTTGGATGAGCCGCGATGCGCCGGCGAAGGCCTGCTCGAAACGCACCATATCCACAAGTTCCTCGTCGACGTTGACACCCGAGATCGACTCGCGGCGCAGCTCGAGGCTGTCGCGGACCTTTGCGCTCGCCTCCACACCGTCTCGCAGCGCCGCGACTTCGAAGCCAACGCCGCCGATCAGTCCGCTGTAGGCCTCGCCGATCGTCGCACCGCCGAGCTCCTGCACGCGCAGGTCGTCGATTCCCATCAGAGCCAGCAGGATGCGGTTGTCGCCCTCGGCACCGCTCGAAGACGTCGCGAGCAGCGACGGGTCCAGTTCGATGTCCTTGCGCAGCGCGATGCTGCCGGCGTCGCTGCCGGTGAAGAGCCCGTTGAGGCCGAGGGCCACCAGCGCGTCGGCGGTATCGGAGTCGCCCACGACATCCAGTGTCATGCGATCGCCCTGGCTCGCGGAGAGCTCGCCCAGGTGGAACTTCACGGTCAGACCGTCCACCAGATCGAGGGTTTCGCCCGGCTGGTAACCCTCGCCGACGAGCAGGGTCTTGACCAGCTCGCCCTTCGAGTTGAAGACATCGACGCTCAGGCCGGGGGTCGTGCCGATCGTGCCGTCGCCGCTGGGCACGAAGGTCAGTTGGTCGGTCGTGCTGCCGGTGTAGGCACCGCCGACCTCGGGACCGATCGCGCTGAGGGCACCCACGAACGTCTGCCCCACCTGCCCGCCCAAACCGAGCGCGGCCGCGGCGGTGCCGCCGGTGAGCGCGAAGCTTTCGCCGGTGCCCGAGCCCGCCGTCTGCAGGAAGACGCGTCCATCGACTGCCTGAGCGACGAGTCCGGCGGATTGGAAGCCGCTGTCGCTGTTGAGCGCCAGCGCGACCTCGTCCGCGGTGGCCTTCGAGGGATCGAGGAACTGGCCCGCCTGGAACGCGACCGAAACGGCAGTCGAGCCCGGACCTCCGGGGACCGCAAGCGCAAGTGTGTCGCCGTCGCTAAGCGAGAAGGGGCCCTGGAGCGAACCTCCGACCGACGCTTTGCCCGAACCGAAGGTCCCCTTCGCGTCGGGCATCGGATCCACGCGGTTCGAGAAGTCGAAGCCATATCCGGCGTCCGCCACGACCTGCAGGCGGCCGAACGCGTCGAGGCTACCGGTGATGTTGGGAATGGCATCGAACGCGTCGAGCAGGTCCTGCACCGTGCTCTTGTCCGCGTCGAGTTCGATGCGGTGTTTCGCCAATCCACCGGACTGACTGTCGAGCACGTTGACGTAGAACGCCCCCGTGCTGATGTCGAAGGGCAGTCCGGACTTCGCGAGCAGCTCGTCCCCCCGATCCCCGTCGCCGTCGACGTCTTGGATCGCGTTGGTGCCAAGCAGCGACTGGAACGCGCCTTTCGCGGGAATGCCCTGGGAGTGGATGCGGTTGGTTTCGAGGATCAAACTCTTGGCGAGTCGGTCCAAGCTGGTCACGAGACCAGGCGCGAAGCCATCGCGCAGCGACGCCAGGCCACCCATGCGACCGCCGCGAAGGGGCACGAATCCACCGACACCCTCGACCGTCACCTGCGGCGTGCCGGCCGCGTCGTTGGCGACACTCATGTTGCGGCTGGTTTCGCCGTTGACCAGGAGGTTGCCACCGACGAGAACACGCACCGAGCCGTTGCCGTCCTCCTGGGTCGTCACGTCCACCAGGGCGGCCAGCTCCTTGAGCAGTTCCTGCCGCTGGTCGCGCAGGTCGTTGGGCTCTTGGCCCGCGGCTTGGGAGCGGCTGATCTCGCCGTTGAGGTGCGCGACCGATCGCGAGATCTGGTTGACTTGCTGGGAGAGGATGCCGAGCTCCTTCGACACTTCACCCTGCAGGTTGCTCAAGCTGCGGTCCAGTTGATTGAACCGCGAGGCGAGGTCCACACCCGCTTGTGTGGCGGCCGTGCGCAGGATCGGGTCGGCGGGGTTGCCCGCCAGTTGGTTGAAGCCGGAGAAGAGCGACTCGATCGCCCCGCCCAGGCCGAAACCGCCGGGTTCGCCGAACAGCCCTTCGATCTCCTGGGCCGTGCCGAGCTGCGCCTCCAGGCTGCCGCCCACCTGGATCTGGCCGAGGATGCGCCGTTCGAGCAGTTGGTCGATCGTGCGCGAGATGCCACGCACGTCCACACCACTGCCCAGCATCAAGCCGCGCTGCAGGATGGGGTTCGCGCTGGCCAGATCCACGCGCTGGCGCGAGTAGCCCGGCGTGTTCGCGTTGGCGATGTTGTGCCCGACGGTGTTGAGGGCGAACTGCGCGCTCAGCAGCGCGCGCAGTCCTGTATTGAGGGAGATGCGCGACATGTCATGCCTCCCGGTTCACGACACAACCGGATCCCAGTTGCCCGTCCGGCGCGGCACCGACCACGGACTGTAGGACTTCGCCCAGGACGGAGCGCTGCGCCTGTGCCACCAGCGCGATGCGCCGGCCGCGCGAAAGGGACGACTGGCACACGTCGCGCAGCTCTACGCGCATGCGGCCGAGGCGGACCCCTTCGGAACCGGCCCGCTGGGCGATTCCACCGAGGGTGAGCGCACGTTCGGAGGTCGACCACTCCTTCGCGAGGGCCCCGATGATCTGGTGGCGCGCGCCGGCGCGTTGTGTCTCGAGCTGGATGGCCTCTGCGACCTCCCTGGTGGCGGTTTCGAGCGCCGTGGCATCGGGCTGCGACATCGCCTGCTCCTGCTTGTCGAGGAGTTCCTCCAACCGGCGTTTCGCGCCGATCTCCTCCTGGACCCATGCCTCGAGCCGGCGCACCAACTGGCGCGCGCGGTCGGACGGGGGCGCGGATTCCGTACGGGAAGGCTTGCTCATGATCCTTGGCCCTCGTTGGGCTTGCGAGACGGAAGTTGGTGTTGAGTCTCCGGAACCGCCAGTTCCTTGTCCGCACGCAGGGTCCCTTCGCGCGGCAAGCCGGCGCGCAGGATGCCGGCGAGATCCAATGCCTTGGCGCCGGCGAGGCTGTCGCCCATGTGCTGGTCGAACCAGCCTTCGTAGGTGTCCGCGCCGGGACCCGAGCCAAAGAGACCCTCGCCCAAGGTCTTGCGCATCTCTTTGGTCAACATGGAGAGGAACAGCGCTTCGAACTTGCGCCCAGCCTCCTCCACGTTGCCGCTGTCGACTTCGCCGCGCGTCACGGGCAGCTCGGAGAGCCGCGCCGCCGTTTGCTCGCGCGCCGCATCCACGGCCGCCAGGAAGCCGCGTCCGCCACTCGAGGTGTTGTCGATCATTGGATGATGACCTCCGCGTGCAACATGCCCGATTGGCCCATCGCCTGCAGGATCTGGATCATGTCGCGAGCGCCCACACCGATCACGTTGAGGACTTCGACCACATCGTTCAGCGTCGCGGCGCCGTTGATGATCGAGAGTTGGGCTTGCTCCTCGTCCACGAGCAGATCGGTGCGAGGCAAGACCTGGGTCTGGCCTTCGGACAGCGGGCCCGGCTGGCTGGCCTCGGGAGTCTCGGCGATCGTCACGGTCAGGCTTCCCTTGGTGATGGCCCCGCGGCCGATGCGGACCTGTTCCCCCATCACGATCACGCCTGTGCGCTCGTTGATCACGACCCGCGACGAGGCCTCGGGTTCGACCCGCATCTGCAGGACGCTGTTGAGGTAGGGCACGTGGGCGTCGTTCGGAAGGTCCTTCGGGACCTTCAACTGCACGCTCATGCTGTCGAACGCGGATGCCGCTCCCAGGTAACGTCCGTTGATCGCTTCGGCGATGCGGACCGCGTTGCCGAAGCTCGCCTTGTTCGGTTGGAAGTCGAGGTAGATCACACCCTGCTCGCTGACCAGCGAGCTGGGCACCTCGCGCTCGACCTTGCAACCCAGGGGAATGCCGCCCACCGTCAGGTGGTTCTTGGTCACCGTCGCACCTTCGCCCTGGGCCGAGAACGCACCGGTCGTCACCGAACCGTAGGCGGTCCCGTAGACCAGCGCGCCGGACGGGTCGGTCAGTTCGGCGAACACAAGGGTTCCGCCCACCAGACTTTCGGCGTCGTAGAGGGAGGAGACCTTGGCATCCACCCGACGGCCGGGCTTCACACCGGACGGCAACGTCGCTTCCACCCAAACCATCGCCACGTTGTTGGCGGTCAGCGACGCGGCGTCGAGCTTGATGTTCTGGGTCAACATCAAGTTCGCGATCGCCTGGCGAGCCGGCAGACCCGCGTCGCCGGTGCCCGAAAGGCCAGTCACCAAGCCGACGCCGTGGATCACGTTGTTTTCGAGGCCGCGCACTTCCACGAGGTCCGCGATGCGCACCTGGATGGCGCCGGCGGAGCCGCGGGCGCGTTCGAGCGCCGTGCGGGGAAGCTGGCGGTAGCGGGCCGAAGACGCACGGCTCGGCTGCTCCGGAGCCTCGACGGCGCCGTAGCGCAGGCCGCTGGCCGGGCTCGTCGTGATGACGATTTCCGGCGGCGGAACGGCGGGGACGTTGTCGTCCGGCGTCGGCGACTGTTGCAGCAGAAGTAGCAGTAGGGGCAGCATGCGGAAGGTTTCAGAAGGGCCAGAGCCAACTGATCAGGGAGTGGAACCACCCGCCGATGCCGCGGCGGTTCGTGCTGTTGGTCATGGGGCCTTCGCCCAGGTAGACCACTTTGGCATCGGCGACCAATGAGGATTGGATGCTGTTGTCCGACGCGACGTCGTAGCGCCGGACCACGCCGCTGAACTCGATCAACTTGACCTCGTTGTCTACACGCAGCTCGCGCCGCCCGTTGATCACCAGGTTGCCGTTCGGCAGCGCGTCCACGACCATCGCGGTCAAACGGGTGTTGAACGTGCCCCGCTTGGAATAGTTCGCCGAGCCGCTGAACTCGTCCGTCGAACTCGCTGCGACCTGCGGCAGCGGGCTGAACAGGTTGGGTTTGATCGAGAACGCTTCCAACTCGTAGTCCAGCGTGGAACTGCGCGCCAGATCGCTCGACTCCTCGTTGATCAGGTTCGACTGCTCCGCGATGACCACGGTCAAGAGGTCCCCGGGTCGGCGGGCGGACTTGTCGGAGACGAGGCCGACGGGACCGCGGCTCGAGTCGTAGATCGATCCGGGGCGGATGCCCTGGGCGGCGGCGGGAAGCAGCAAGAGGAGCAATGCCGCGGATGCACGAAGGCTCGTTTGGACCATGGTCTTCAGCTCCCCAGGTCGATCTCGACCACTTCGCGGGACCGCACGATGCCGACCAGTTCGGCGCCCTGATCCACGGTGACCACTCGGATGCGGTCGCCGATGCTGCCACTGTCGCGGGCCGTGCCTGCGATGCGGGCGGTGATGTTGCCCTTGCGCACCTGCACGACGATCGGGCGCCCCAGTTCCACCGCGATCGCGCGGTGCACGTCGGCCCCCGTGACCGCGGATCCGGCCAGGATGTCGCGGCTCGCTATGGCGCCGAACAGGGCCTCGACCGGAAGTGGAGCGCCGCGCTGGCTTTCGGTGCGCGGCACACGACGACGTTCGAAGTGTTCGTCGGTAAGGCGTTCTCCGGCCCGCACGTTGCGGCGCAGGGTCGGCACCGTTTGCCACACGCGCACGTCGAAGGTCGTCCAAAGGGTGCGGTAGGGTGTGCCGTCGACCACCACTTGGATGGGTACCGCAAGCGCGCCGCTCGAGACCCGGTCGCCCGGGACCGAGACGCGCACCACCGCGCCTTCCACCCCGGCCGGCACCAGCATCTCGGAGATGGGCGTGGCGAGCTCGTAGGTGGCATCTTCCGTCGCGATCAGGCGTTTGACCTCGTTTTCGGCGGCGGCCCGCAGCCGTTCGGCCGGGATGCGCTCCACCAAGGGCCATACGCGGCAGTTGCGTTGACCGACGAGGGTGATCTCGACATCGGGGAGGTCGCGGCGCAGTCGCTGCTCGATCCACGAGTCCGCGATGAGGCGGCTGTAGCCGGGCGCCGGATTGGAGCCCAGTTGCACACGGCGCGCCGTGGCGACGAGGGCCGCGTCGTCTCCGCTGATCTGTGCCACGTCGCCGAGGGTGAGCTCGGTGCCGCGCACCTTGGCCTCCATGGGGAGGGTGACGGTGATTCCGCCCAGGAGAATGGCTGCGATGGAGATCATGTGCCGTTGTCCTCAGCGAACCAGGTTGGAGACCTGTTGCAGCATCTCGTCGCCGACGCGGATCGTGCGGCTGTTGACTTCGTAGTTCCGTTGGGCTTGGATCAGTTCGATCAGCTCGTCCACGATCTGGACGTTGGAGCGCTCGCGGAAGCCGTTGCGAAGGAAACCCATGCCGTTCAGGCCAGGTGTCTGCGGAGTCGCGATACCCGAGCTGAGCGTTTCCGAGAACAAGTTGGCGCCGACCGCCTTCAGGCCCGCCGGGTTCGCGAAGCGGATCAAAAGGATCTGGCCCGCCTCCTTGCTGCCGCCGCCGGCTTGGCTCACGGTCACCGTGCCGTCCTGCGCGATGCTGATCGTCTCCGCGTCGGCGGGGAAGTTGATCGGCGGCTCCAAGCGGAAGCCGTCGACGGTCACCATGTCGCCGTTGGCGTCCTTGCGGAACGTGCCGTCCCGCGTGTAGCGGAACTCGCCGTTTCCCAGTCGCACTCGGAAGAAGCCGGGTCCGTTGATCGCCACGTCCATCTCGTTGCCGGTGGGCTCGAGGTCGCCCTGGACATGCAACTTGATGGAACTGGCGATCTCCGCGCCCGAGCCGATCTGCAAGCCGGTGGGATTCATCTGCGTGCCGGACGTCACGGCGCCCGGCTCGCGGAAGGTGCGGTACAAAAGGGTCCGAAACGCGAGGGCGTCCTTCTTGTAGGAGGTCGTGTTCACGTTCGCGATGTTGTTCGCGATCGTGTCGACCTGCATTTGCTGCGCGAGCATCCCCGACGCAGCCGTTCTCATGGCGCGGATCATGTTCTTTTTCCTCGGTTTCAGCGCGGCTGGTTCAAGCGCTTGTAGCTTTGGTCGATCATCTGGATCGTGGTGGCCGCCATTTCGTACGAGCGTTGGGTGACGAGCATCTCGATCAGCTCGGCCATGCCCGTTGCGTTGGAGCTTTCGACGGATCCTTGGTACACACGTGCGGTCGGTGCCTGTTCGACGAGGCCGGCGGGCGCCTTCCAGTAGCCGCCGTTCTGCTCGATCAAGCGCTCGCGCGACTCGAAGTCGACGACCCGCAGACGACCGAGGGGTGTGTCCCCCTGGTACGCACGCCCCTCTTCGTCGATCACGGGCTCGTAGCCAAGGGGATCGATCGGCGCGAGGCGTTCTTCCCAGGCGAGGGCCAAACCGTCCGGCGTGATGAGCACACCTTCGGAGTCCACGAGGAAGTTGCCGCCGCGTGTGTACAGCTCGCCCTCCGGGCCCTCCACGGCGAAGAAGCCGTCGCCCATCAGTGCGAGGTCGTAGGTCAGCCCCGTGCGGTGCAGGTCGCCCTGGGTGAAGTCCGTATAGAACGTCGTGCCCTGGACCCGTTCTTCGCGTCCGCGCGTCTGGAGCACGAACTGGGTGTTGGTCGTGCTCTTGCGCTTGTAGCCGGTGGTCGAGGTGTTCGCGAGGTTGTGCGAGAGCATCTCGAGCCGCTGTTCACTCGCCCGCATCGCTGCGGCCGCGTTGATGAGCGCTTGGTCCATGCCCCTCCTCCAGCACGCGGGATGCCAAGTGTCCCGAGCTCGCTGTGGCGGGGCTCGGACCCCTTGGCGGGGGCCCCCGCGCGCCCGCCACGGAAGCGCTTGCCCACGGCAGCTCGGAACCTTTTTCCGACCGCGAAGGCCTTTCCGCGCGGAACCAACGGGAGCGGGCCCGGCCGGACGGTTGGTCCAGCCGGGCCCGCCCCCACTTGGGGAAACCAGGGTGCCCGCGGGGAGCCCCTCGGATCAGACCATGTTCACGATCTCTTCGAGCATCGTGTCTTGGACCGAGATGATGCGCGCGTTGGCCTGGAAGCCGCGCTGGGCTTGGATCAGGCGCACGAACTCCTCGGCGGTGTCCACGTTGGACTCCTCGAGGGCGCCGCCGACGACCTCGCCGGACCCGTTGAAGAGGCCCACACCGAGCAGACGCTGGCCGCTGTTGGACGACTCGGTCCAGTAGTTGTCACCCGACTCGGCCAGGCCGCCCTCGTTGGCGAAGGTCGCGACGCCGAACTGCCCCAGGGTCAGGGTCTCGCCGTTCGTGTAGAAGCCCGTGACACGTCCGTCGCCACCGACGGACATGTTGGCGAGGGAGCCGACGCCGTACCCGTCCTGATCGGCGGCGACGACGTTGGTTTCCGCACCGAACTGGGTCACCCCGTCGAAACCACCCACGTTCCCCAGTTTGAGCTGGATGGTCTGCGACGACTGTCCCTGGAACTGGACCGTCACGTTCGCGGACGGGGGCGACAGCAGCGAACCGTTCTGGTTGAAGGTGACGTTGGTCACGGGGCCGCTCGTGACTGTCCCTGAGTCCTCGGGAAGCGACGGTTCGATGTTCCAGGTGCCGTTGTCCTGGCGGATGTACTTGAGCGTCAGGATGTGGGACGTGCCGGCGGAGTCGAAGACCTCCATCGAGGTGTTGACCGTGTCCGGTCCGGCGCCGTTCGTGGTCACCGTGAACGCGAGCTGGGCCCAGTCTGTTTTGCCGGTTCCGTTGTCCCCCATCACGAGCGACAGCTCGGACTCGCCGGTCGCATCGGCGGCGAGCGAGATCGTCCCGGTGTCGGGGTTGAAGCTCGCCGTCGCGCCGGTGAACTGCGAATCGATGAAGCTGACGAGATCGTCGACGGTCGTGCCGTTGGTTCCGTACACGAAGGTCGCCTGGATCGGCGTGCCATCCGCGTCGCTGCCGGTGATTTCGATGCCGTCGCCGTCCGAGTAGGGAGCCAAGTTGCGGGTCAGCGAGTTGAGCGAAGAGACGCCGCTCGCGAGGGCTTGGGTGCCGCTGACCAGCGCCGTGCCGAGGCCGAGGGTGGACGCCAGGTCTGCGCCGGCCTCGCCGGGTGTGATCTTGATCGTCGAGCCTGTGCCGTTCTTGTCGCTCACCAACTGGATCTCGCCGCCGGGGCCCACCTCGGCACTGACGTGGTCCAGATCGTCCAGTGCCGCGGCGATGTCGGCGGCGCTGGTCGGGCCCGCACCGCCGGTGATGCTCACCGTCTGCGGCGCGCCGCCGTTGATGATCACCTCCATGCTCCACGCCACCCCGTTCGGGATGTTGAAGGGCCCCGCATTCGAACCCGTCATCTCGGCGGGTGTGCCCTCGTAGAGTGCGGACACGGTGCCCAACTGCTCCGCCAGGGGACCGGTCACCTTGGCCGGCAAGTTGCCCTGGAAGCTGACCTCCGACGTCGCGTTCGGGGGCACCACCGCATCGGTGTCGATCTGGAACGCCTGGCCGTTGCCGTTGAGCACGCGGAAACCCGTGCGCAGGTCGACCATGTTGCGTTGGGCGTCGAGTCCGAAGCTGCCGACGCGTGTGTAGAGCGTGCGGTCGCCATCGGTCAGCGCGAAGTAGCCGCGGCCGAGCAGCGCCAGGTCGAACGTGCGACCCGTCAGGTTCAGCGAACCCTGGCCGATGTCGCGGTCGATGTAGCTGAGCTGCGTCCCGAGGCCCACCTGCACCGGGTTGGTGCCCCCTACGTTGGTGCTCGCGGGGGTGCCTTCGCGCAACGTGCGGCTCAAGAGCGAACTGAACACCGCGCGAGACGACTTGAACGCCGGCGTGTTCTGGTTCGCCAGGTTGTTGCCGATGACGTCGAGCCAGCCCTGGTGGCTTCGCAGGCCGCCGAGGGCCGAGATCAGGGAACGTGACATGGAGGGTGTGCGGGGTTTGGAGTGCGGCGGGGGGGCGTTGGGATCACTCGGCGGAGCCGTCGTTCGACTTCGTACCGGCCACACCGATCACGTCGATCAGCGGCACGTCCTGACCATCGACTTCGGCCACCACGAGCCCGTCGGAGACCTTGATGCTCTCCACCGTGCCCTTGCCGGAGCCCTCGGGTCCATCCCACGTGACTTCCTTGCCGATCAGCGCGCTGCCCTGGGCAAGTTGCGCGATCTGGGCGTTGCCCTGCTGCAACACGATCAGGCTCAACATGCCCTCGTTGAGCTGCGACATCTGCTCCAGCGAGCTGAAGTTGGCGAGCTCTGCGATCTGCTGGCTGTTGTCCTTGGGCTCCATCGGATCTTGGTTCTGCATCTGCGCCACGAGCAGTTGCATGAAGGCATCCTTGTCGAGTTCCTTCTTGGTGGGCACCTCGGTCTGGGTGCTGTACGGCGAATACGAGGACAGGCCGGAGAGATCCATGTGGTTTTAGGCGTAGGTGTCTACGGAACCGTCCGCGCTCGCGCTCGGTCGGTGGTTCGGGGTGGGTTCGTTCGGCGACTCCGCGCGGTGGGAGCCCGATTGCGGACGCGCAGGCGGCTGGGACTCCCTGCCGGAGCCCGCCATGTGCTCTCCGCCGGAACGACCGTCGAGTTCGACGGTGATCTCGTTCACCGCTAGCCCGGCGGCTTCGAAGCTGGCCCGCAGTTCGGGGAGGTGGCGCTCGAGCAACTCGCGCGTTTCGGGCGATTCGGCGCGCAGGGTCGCGGTCAGTCCTTCGGCGCCCATGCGCACCCGCACGGCGACACGTCCCAGGTCCGCGGGCTCGAGCACCACCAGCGCCTGGCGCAGGTTGGGGCGCAGTTCCGCCTGGACCTGTTCGAGCACCGCGTCGAAGTTCGCCGCGGGTGCGCTGGTGGCTGCGGCGCGCGGTGCGTCGCGGCGCGCCGCCGCGGTGGTGGTCAGTGCCGAGGAGGTGGTCGGCGCATCGGCCACCCGCGCCGCTGCGATCGCGACGGGCGCTTGGGGTGCTGCGAGCGGCGCATTCGGAGGCGCGGCAGGTGTGCCCCGCGCGGCTGCCGCGCTCTGGATCGGTGCTTGGGCCCCCGCGCCGGTCCGCGGCTGTTCCGCGATCCCCGCAGGGACGTCCGCGGTTGCGTCCGCGCCGTCCCCGGCCGTCGGCGGCGCGTCGGCCAGCGTCGCGGATTCCGCGGTATCGGTCGGTGCGCCGATCGCTTGGCCCGGCGTCGGCGCCTCGGGGGCCGGGCTCTCCCTTCGCGCCTGGGCCCCCTCCGCGCGGCCCGCGGGGGCGCCGTCGGTGGGCTCCGCTCGGGTCGCGGGCTCATCCCGGTCCAGCAACTGGCTGGGGCGTCGCACGCGGTCCAACTCGCGCCCGAAAAGGGCGGCGCGGTCGGTGCCCTCGGCGGCGCGGCTGGGGGCCGGTCGCTCCATACCGACGGGCCAGACCCGCTGGGTGGAAGGGAGTTGGGGGCTCGGGGGCATGCGAGCCAGGGAGCACGCCGGATGCCAAGCCCAAAGGGGCCCCGAAACGGGCGATTGGGGCCCCCGGGGCCGCCGTGCACGTCCCGGCGCCCGCGCCCGACGGAACGGATTTCCCGAGGCGCTGCGGCAAGGACTTCGCAGCGGGAAGGGCCTTCCCAGGGACCGTCAGTCGCGCTGGCGGTGCTCGACCTGCCCGTGTTCGTGGCCCACCAAGAGGTCGTGGCAGAGGCCGACGAACAGCCCGGATTCGACCACACCCGGCTGCAGCGCGAGGTCCCGTTCGAGTTGGGCGGCGTCGGCGATGCCGTTCGGGAACACCGCGTCCAGGATCGGATTGCCGTTGTCCGTGCGGTAGTCGCTCGTCCCGCCGGGGCCGGCCCCGCGCAGCCGCACAGCGGCCCCGAGCGATTCGAGCCGCCTGCGCACGACCGGCACGGCGAACGCGACGACTTCGACGGGCAGATGGAAGGTGCTGCCGAGGCGCTCCACACACTTGGTCGCGTCGACGAGGATGACCAGCCGGCGGCTGATGGACGCCACGACCTTCTCGCGCAGCAGCGCCCCGCCGCCGCCCTTGATCAGGTCGAGGGCAGGGTCCACCTCGTCCGCGCCGTCGACCGTAAGGTCCAGGCTAGAAACGGCCTCCAGGTCCAACAACTCGAACCCCAGGGCCCTCGCGCGCTGCTCGGTGTCCAGGGAGGTCGGCACCCCCCGCACGCGCAGGCCTTCCTTCTGGGCCCGTTCGCCGAGGGCCTCGAGGAAGTAGCGCACGGTGGAGCCGGTGCCGAGGCCGAGGACCATGCCGGGCTCGATCCAAGTGGCCGCCAGCCGGCCGGCGGACTGTTTTGCGTGGTTCATGGGGAGCCCCAGGGGGGCGGCTCGGATTCTCTCCGCCCCCCCCGGCGACCACAAGCGCGCCGCGGGACCGCTTGTGCGCGTCGCCCCCCCGCGCTACAACCTGGGATCCTGAGACTGGTTCTCAAGCGCGACCGCGGCCAGCTCCGATCCCAAGAAGCACCCATGACCTACCTCGGCGACATCCTGACCGGCGCCACCTGCCGCCTGGTCGACCTAGGCGGCGAGGCCGGCTTCCGTCGGCGCCTCCTGGAGTTGGGGCTCGTGCCTGGCACCTCCCTCCGAGTGGTGCGCCGCGTGCCGGTCGGCGGGCTCTTGGAACTGGAAGTGCGCCGCTGCCGGTTGACCCTGCGCACGAGCGAAGCCGCGCTGGTCCAGGTCGAGCCGACCTGAGCCCCCGCGATGGCCGTAGCGACCGCAACACCGCTGGTCGCCCTCGCCGGCAACCCCAATGCCGGCAAGAGCGCCCTGTTCAATCGACTGACCGGCGGTAGGGCGCGGGTCGCCAACTACCCCGGCCTGACGGTCGAACGCGAAGAAGGCAGGGTGACGCTGCCGGTCGGCGGCGAGATCCGCCTCCTCGACGTGCCGGGGACGTACTCCCTCGCCGCGCGCAGCGAGGACGAGCGCATCGCCCTGCTCGCGGTGGCGGGCTTGCCGCCCCTCGAGGTGCCCGATGCCGTGATCGTCGTCGTCGATGGCACGCAGCTCGCGCGGCACCTCTACCTGGCGCTGCAGATCATCGAGTTGGATCTGCCCGTCGTGGTCGCGGTCAACTTCGCCGACGACCTGGCGAAGGAGGGCATGGAGCTGCACAGCGTCGAGCTCGAGCGCCACCTCGGTGTGCCCGTGATCGCGATCAGTGCGCTCTCCGGCCAGGGCATGGACGAACTCAAGCGGCTGGTGGAGCGTGTGCTGGCCGAGCCGGATAGCGCGCGCCCCGGCCCGCGGTGGGTGGCCCAAGATCCCACGCTCCTCGGGTGGATCGACGAGGTGGGCCGATGTGTGCCCGAAGCGTGGCACCGGAACAACGAACGGCGGCGGCGCGCGCTGGCCCTGTGGGCGGTGTTGAGTCTGGAGCCGGACGACGAGCTGCACGACGTGCCCGCGGATCTGCGGCTGGCGGCGCTTTCCGCGCACGCGGCGGCGCGGGCGGCGAACCGCACGCTCGATGAGGAGATCGTGCGCGGGCGCTACGACTGGATCGACCAGCGCGCGGATCGCTTCCTGCGCCAGCGCGGCCAGCCGCGTGTCTCGCGCTCGGACCAAGCGGACCGGTGGTTGCTGCACCCGGCGCTCGGCTTCTTGCTGTTCGCCGGGTTGATGGTGGTCGTGTTCCAGTCCTTGTTCACCTGGGCCGATCCCATGATCGGCGCGATCGAGGTGAGTTTCGCCTGGATCGGCGCAAGGGTGCAGGAGCTCTTGCCCGCCGGGTTCCTGACCGATCTGCTGGTCGAAGGAGTGATTGCCGGCGTCGGCGGTGTGCTCGTGTTCCTGCCGCAGATCCTCCTTCTCTTCTTCTTCATCGGGCTGATGGAGGACACGGGCTACATGGCGCGCGTGGCGTTCATCATGGACCGTCTGATGCGCAGTGTGGGACTGCACGGCCGGGCGTTCGTGCCGATGCTCTCCGCCTACGCGTGCGCGGTGCCTGCGGTATTGAGCACACGCACCATGGAGCGCCAACGGGACCGCTTCTTGACCATGATGGTGCTGCCGCTGATGACGTGTTCGGCGCGGCTGCCTGTCTATGGGTTGTTGATCGCCGCTTTCGCGGCGCCCAACTCCGAGGGCAGCCTCACCCAAGGGCTGCTGCTCGTCGGCATGTACGTCTTCGGCACGGTGGTGGCGCTGCTCGCGGCCGCCGTCCTCGGACGCACGGTGCTGAAGGGCAAACGTGTGCCGCTGCTCCTGCAGATGCCGCCGTACCGCCGGCCGCACCTGGCGACCGTTTGGCGGCGCATGGTCCTGCGCGCGGGCATCTTCGTGAAGCAGGCGGGCACGGTGATCCTCCTGTGTTCCATCGGCATGTGGGCGCTCCTGACCTTTCCGAAGGCCGAGCGTTCGCCGGAGCTCACCAGCGCGATGGCCCAGGTCGAAGCGCAGTTGGCCGCGGCCCCGACACCCGAGTTGGAGCAGCAGTTGGTCGACCTCGAGTCGTCCGCGGCGGGCGAACACCTGCGCAACAGCTACGCCGGCCGCTTTGGCCGGCTGCTGGAGCCCGTCATCGAGCCCCTGGGCTTTGATTGGAAGATAGGCGTAGGCCTGGTCGGCGCGTTTGCGGCCCGCGAGGTGTTCGTCAGCACGATGGCCGTGGTCTACAACGTCGAAGCCGAGGCGGACGAGGAGAATGCGACGCTGCGCGAGCGCATCCGCGAAGCGAGTTGGCCCGACGGACGGCGTGTGTTCACACCGCTCGTGTGCCTCTCGCTGATGGTCTTCTTCGCGCTCGCCTGCCAGTGCATGAGCACCCTCGCCGCCGTCAAACGCGAGACCAACAGTTGGCGTTGGCCGGCGTTCTTGTTCGTGTACAACGGCGCCCTGGCCTGGATCGCCTCCTTCGCGGTGTTCCAGGGCGGCCGTCTGCTCGGCTTCGAGTGACGGGCGTTCAGTCTCCCGACACGCTGTGAACGCCGAGGCGGGGAAGGAAGCTGCCCGCCCGCGACATCGACGTTAGGCTGGCGGGCGCGTGGTCTTCAGCTCGCCGACGTTTCTCTATCTGTTCCTGCCGGCGGTGCTCCTCGGCTACGCCGTTCTGCCCCGGGCACTTCGCGCGACCTGGCTGCTGGTCGCGTCGCTGGCCTTCTACGCGTTTGGCGAACAGTCCCTCGTCGCGGTGTTGGTGGGCTCCAGTCTCGTGGGATGGCTGTGTGGCAACTGGGCCGCGAGCGCAGATGACGTGCGCACCCGGCGCCTGCGCACAGGCTTGGGCGCGGCGCTCGTACTCGCTCCACTGCTCGCCTTCAAGTATTCGACGTGGGCCTGGGACGGTTGGCTCTCCCTGGCCGACGGGTTGGGATTCGACGCACTGCAATGGCCGCTGGGTCCAGAGCTGGGCCTGCCGATCGGCGTTTCGTTCTTCACCTTCCAGATCTTGTCCTACGTGGCAGATGTGGGCGCTGGCCGAGTCCCGAAGGAGCGGAGCTTCTCGCGTTTCCTGCTGTACGTGTCGCTCTTCCCCCAACTGGTGGCGGGGCCGATCGTGCGATACGTGGACGTGCGCCGCGACCTTCTCTCGCGCCGATTCGACGTGCACGAAGCATCGCTTGGGCTCACACGCTTCGCCGTGGGACTGGCGAAGAAGGTGTTGGTCGCCGACAGTCTGGCCGTTCCCGCGGACCGCATCTTCGCCCTCGAAGCCGCGGACCTGACCACTGGTGCCGCGTGGTTCGGACTGGTCTGTTACACGCTGCAGATCTACTTCGACTTCTAGGGCTACTCCGACATGGCGATCGGACTCGGGCGAGTTTTCGGGTTTCGCTTCCCGGAGAACTTCCTGCACCCCTACATGTCGCGCAGCATCACCGAGTTCTGGCGCCGCTGGCACGTGTCCCTATCGACGTGGTTCCGCGACTACGTCTACATACCCCTGGGCGGCAACCGACGCGGCGGCGCGCGGACTGCGATCCACCTGGTCACGGTGTTCCTCTTGTGCGGCCTGTGGCACGGCGCGGCGTGGAACTTCCTTGTGTGGGGAGCTTGGCACGGCCTTTGGCTGGTGGTCGAGCGACGATTTGCGTTGACGCGCCGCGGATGGCTGCTCGGCGGCATCGGCTGGGCGACGACATTGGTGCTCGTGATGCTCGGCTGGGTGCTCTTCCGCGCGCGTGACCTGGAACACGCAACGCAGTTCGCCACGCGGCTCTTCGTCCCCTACGGGGAGGCAAGCGCGGGTGTTGCCATGGCATCGTTCTGGTCCCCGTCGCTGCTGCCCGCTCTCTTGCTCGCGCTGCTGACCGTCGCGCCGCTGGCGCGCACGCTGCGCGCGCGTGTGGAACCCGCGTTGGCGGTCCGATGGAGCGGGCGCGCGGCCCAGACGCTCCTCGACGGTCTGCGTTCGCTCGTGCTGCTCGGACTGTTGGTCTGGGTGATGGCCGAGGTCGCGGCTTCCAGCCACCTACCCCGATCGCTTGCCGAGTTGGTTCGCACCGCGGGGTCCATCGTGGCTGCGGCGCTTCGTCGATGCGATGGCGGAGGCCGGACTTCCGGTGAGGGACCAAGAAGACGTGTTGCTGGAAGAGCGCAACGTCGATGCCGGCGACGACCTCAGCTACTACCCGATGGGCACCCACTGGACGCCACGGGCCGCAGCCCACGCCGCGATCGCGTTGCAGCGCACGCTCGTTCCGACGTTCCCCACGCTCACGCCCGTGGATCCCGACCGGGTGCGGCTCCAGCCCGGCGGCGCCCTCCGCGACAACTGGGCCGGTCGACTGCATCTCGATGGGCGGGTCGACCAACCGGCGCGGCGCGTGGTGTACGTGCCGCCGCTGCCCTCCGACATCGTCGGGCCAGCGCGTGTGGGGCCGAACTGCAGCCGCGAACTTGTGGGAGTGGGGCCAGACGAACTGTCCGCGTTCGTGTAGCACGATTCTTTCGCCGAGTTCTCGCTCGACGTGTTGGCGGAACCGTTTGCTCATCGGCACGCGCGCCAGGAGGCGGTGTTCGACGAGGCCGCCGTCCTCGATGCGCGGCCCGCGCTGGTGCTCGAGTACTACGTGGCGCACTCCCTCTTCGACTCGAGCCCGACGATGCACCGTCCCAGCCTCGCCGGGCCCCTGGCGGAGTGCAGTATCGCCAGCGCAACTGGGGTGTCGAGGCGGCGCTGCCCGCGAGCTTTCCCATCGAACTGGAACCGGGGGTGCAGCGCAGGGTGGTGTACCTGCCGCGCTACCGCATGCTCGACGACCCATGGCTGGTGCAGCGAGGGGACGACGGGTCGGTGCATCTGCGTTCGCTGCGCGTCCGAGGCAGCAGCGTGCAGAGCCTCGCGGACACCGTGGACGGGCGGTCGAGTCCGCGGTGATTCGGACAACGAACCGCGTGGACTACCGGCTCAAGGTTTCGGCAGCGACCCGAACACTTCGATCATCATCTCCTGGGTGACGATGGAGTGTTTGATGATCGGCTCTTCGGGTCGGGTCGGATCGAACACCGCGAGGAACGGAATCGAACGCCCGCCCAATTGCTCCATGAAACGCGCCAGCATGGCGGTGTAGGGCGTGGACTGGGTCGTGTCGGCCTTCATCGCGACCACACCGCGTTCGCGCATCACCTCGCGCACGGCCTCGGAGTCGAAGACGAACTTCTCGTTGACCTTGCAGTTGACACACCAGTCGGCGGTGAAGTCGACGAAGACCGGGCGGCCCTCGTCGAGGTGGCGCTGGAACGCGTCGGGTTCGAACGCGACCCACCCCTCGGACTCGTTCTCGAAGACGCTGGGAAACTCGACAAACGCAAAGCGCGCGCCGCCGACAGCGATCAAGAGCGCCACGGCCAGGTGGGCCATGCGGTGCGGAGTGGTCTTCTCGAACGTCGCGAAGCGCCCGTACCACCAGCAGCCGAGCGCCACGAACACGAGAAACGTGACCGCGAACAGCAAGAGGTCCTGCCGCAGGCTGATCATCAGGTAGAGGATCGTGGCGAGCAGCACGAAGCCCATGGCCTGCTTGAACGTGTCCATCCACGGGCCCGGCTTGGGCAGCTTCTTCAGGAGTCGCGGTTGCGCCGTCAGGATCACGTACGGCACGGCCATGCCCAGGCCGAGGGCCGTGAAGATCGCGAAGATGACGAGGGGCGGCTGCTTCAGCGCCCAGGTCAGTGTGCTGCCGAGGAAAGGCCCGCTGCACGGCGTGGCGAGCAGCGTCGCCAGCATGCCTTTGAAGAACGCGTCGGCAAGACCCTCGCGGCGCATGCCCGCCAGTGCGCCGACGCCGGCCGGCACACCCAGCTCGTAAACGCCGAACATCGACAGCGAGAACGCAAACACCACCGCGATGGTGGAGATCAAGAATGTTTCGCTCTGGAACTGCTGCCCCCAGGATTGCCCGGCCACGATGGCCGCGATGGCGAGCGCCCAGAAGACCACCAGAATGCCGGTCGCGAAGGACAGGCCGAGGTGCAGGACACGTCGTTTGTCCTCGCCGGCCTGCTGCACGAACGACAGCACCTTGATCGAGATCACCGGCAACACACACGGCATCACGTTGAGGATCGCGCCGGCGATGAACGCCAGAAGCAACCAGACGAGGAGGCCGCGCTCGACCGGAGCCCCCGTGTCGCCCACACTTTCGCGCGGGCGGAAGTCGGGGAAGGTGACGGCGCTGTAGTCCACGTCGCCGGATACACCGGCGGGCAGTTCGGCGGCTGGGGGGGTTGTGCTCTCCCCGTCGCGCCTGACGTCAGCTTCCGCGGAGAGGTCCGCGGGGAAGTTCGCAAACAGCGCGTCGGGCCCGGGGCCGGACACCTCGAGCTCCTGGCGGTAGGGCACGCAGGAGTCGTCGTCCTTGCAAGTCAGGCCCTTCATCGAGGCCGTCAGTCCGGCCAGATCGAATGCCGCCGGGTCGAGGATGCGTCCGAGGGCGTACAACTCGATCCGGCCCTCGTGCCCGTTGATCCACGTGTCCCGGCCGCCGTCGCCCATGCCCGTTTGCGCGAAGCGTTTGGGCTCGGGGAAACGCACGGGGCCAAAGCTCGCCCCCTCCGCGTCGATCGCCACCTCCGTCGGCAGACCGACCGCGTCCTCCGGCCCCAGGTCGTCGTGGTAGAGGTGCCAGAGGTCCTCGATCGTTACCTGGAACACGAGCTGCACCTGTTCGCCCTGCACGCGCGCGAAGAGCTCAGTCTCGGCGTAGTTGCTGGCGCCAAATCCAAACCCCTGCGCGGCGCCGGGGCCAGCGCCGACGAGGAGTAGGGCCAGGGTCAGGACCCAGTGCAGGGCTTTGGCGGTGGCGAAGGTGGGCATAGGTCGGGCGCTCATGGTGCTGGTGTACGGCCTTGGGGCTCCGCGGGCGAGCCAGGGGCCTGTTCGGGATGGATTCCGTCGGGCAGGAGACCCACGTGCACGGCCAACACGGAGGGCTCCACCGCGACGATGGCCGCCTCCACCCGGCGCGCGACCAGGTGGGCCTGGGCCACGGTGCTGTGTGGGTCCACGGCTACATCGAGGTCTACTCGCTGTTCACGGCCGAGGGGGTGCACACGCACGTTGTGCACCGCGCGCACACCCGCCACCGGCCGGGCGGCCTCGGCGATACGGTCCCGCAGGCCCTTGTCGGACACCCGATCGAGGAGGATGTCCAGGCCCTCCCGGGCGCTGCGCAGGCCCATGGCCGCGATCATCGCCGCGATCAGGCCGGCTGCGACCGGTTCGGCCCACGAGGCGCCGGCGGCATTGGCCCCGGCGCCGATGACCACCAGGCCACTGGACAGCACGTCGGAGCGGTTGTCGCGGGCCAGGGCCATCAGGGTGGGACTCTGCAGCGCCCGGCCGGCGGCTTCCGTGATGCGCGCCAGCCACAGGTTGGCGGCGATGGAGAGGGCCGCGGCTCCGACGACGAAGTACACGTCGCTGCCCGCCAGCTCGGGCACCGGGTGCACGATGGCATCCCACAAGAGCGCCACGGCGCCGCCCAAGACGAGCACCCCTAGGGCCAGGGCGGCCAGGGCCTCGAACCCCCCGTGTCCGTAGTGGTGGTCGTCGTCCGCCGGCGACTGGGCCATGTGGAACCCGATCCAGGCTCCCCCGTTCGTGGCGACGTCGGCGAGCGAGTTGAAACCGTCGGCCGTCAATGCCTTCGACCCCGACCAAAGGCCAACGCTGACCTTGAGGATGGCCATCGCGCCCTTCGTCCAGAGGCTGCGCCGGAAGACCCCCGTGGCGAGGTGCGGGGCGGGAGCGGGATGCAGCGGAGCTTCCATGGGCGCGGACGACCGAGGATTCTAAAGGCGCGGCGCCCGCGGCCGGGTTGGCGGACCCGGGCGCAGGCCGCCTCCGCTACCCTGGATCGAGCTCTCCCGGCCGGCCCCATCGCCCCATGCGTCCGCAACCCCTTCTCACCCGCACCACGGGCGGTCTCGTGGTGGCCCTCGCCGGCACCCTCTTCGCCACGTGGCTCGGCGCCCAGGACCCGAGTCCAGCACCCCCGCCGCGGCCCGAACCCGAACCGGCCGAGCAGGACCCGGACACGCCCATCGGCGTGCTCGGAGTCCGGCCGTCCCAGCGCAAGACGCTGGAGCAGGGCCTGCTCGGCACGTGGCGCCTCGAGCGATTCGTGCATCCGGAGCAACCCATCGCCGACGGCGACGTGGTGGGAGCGGCGCTCTTCGCGCCCGGCACCCTGTCGATCCAGATCCACATCCGCACGCTGCGCCCGTTCGCGTCCGGGCCCGACTTCTACGTGCAGGCGGGCATCCACTACTGGCGCATCGACGAGCAACTCCGCCTCTCCACCGCGACCGTCATCGGCCACTCCGACCTCGTCGGCCCCATGACGTTCGAGCCCGCGTTCCAGCCGCGCGAGTTCGAGGTGCTGCTCGACGGGGACAGCCTGAGCTTGACCCGCCCGGACGCGGCGCGGCTCGAGTTTTCGCGCATGGAAGTCGAAGGATTCCCCGAGCAGGCCCTGCGGGCCCTCGAGGACGCACGCGCGAACAAACCGCGCCCACGCTGATCACCCTAGGGGGCGCGTGGATCAGCGGCTGCCCGCGATGCGTTCGACTTGTTCCAGGTACTTCTGGATGTTTTCGCGCGGCTTCAGCACTTGGGCGCGGCGCAGCAGCGGGAGCGCTTCCTGGTAGCGGCGTTCGCCTACGAGCAGTTGTGCGTGGCGCACCTTGGCGTCGGCTTCGAAGTCCTCGAGGGCGGCGGCGCGTTCGTAGTAGAAGATCGCCTTCTCGACCTGCTCGTTCCGGGCCGCGTGTTGGCCCAGCAGGATGAGCGCGTCCCCGTCGAGCGGGTCGAGCGCGACGATCTCCTCGAGCAGACGCGCCTCTTCGTCGCCAGATCCCTCCGCGACGGCGATGCGCGCGCGCAGGCGCAGGAGATCGGTCTTCTGCTTGTCCTCGAGGTTCTCGCCG